>CAZUNG010000004.1:0-286224 GCA_964621905.1 uncultured Ruminococcus sp.
GTCTTATCCGTTGCTGTTATCTCAGGAATATAAGTATCCTCTGCAGCACCAGTTATGATCTGACCATTTTCATTGCTGTCCACTGTATTTTGATACCATTGGTAGGATAAGGTGCCGTTGGCACTTGCCTTTACCGTCAAAGGTGTCACCTTATCTGCAGCAGCTGTGTCAATATAACTTTGACCGCCCTCAGGATTCGCATTGATAGCCGGAACATCCTCGTGCTTTTCAGCAAACACTGTGATGTTATAAGTGGTCGGAAGTTTTCCCTCCGCCTTGACGGTCACAGGAATCTCCATTTTCCCTTCAGAGTCCCATGACACCGGGAATTCCAGCACTTCCCCCGGTTTATCGCTGGCCAGATCCCCTGACTCAACCGAATAACCGCTGGTGTTCCATTTTGGCGTTACCTTAAACGTCCCCGCATCCCCCGGGATAACCGCCGTATAATCCGTCTTCGACCGGTCAAACTTCGAAGGACTCACCGTACCATCCATCGCCAGATCGGTGAGTGTTGCACTCCGGGTTATCTTTACCGCATAGGTTGTGACATCCGGATAGACGGAGCTGTCAAATGTACTTACGGATACATCCGGTCCTACTTTGAGTGTCAGCAGATTTTTTATGCCAATCTGTGTGTACTCCCAGTTGTCAGGTGTCATCGTTTTATAGCTGAATCCAAAAGTGGTTGGATATTTGGCGATGATTTTATCCTGCACATTCTTATTCTGGACCCTGATATAAGCATAACTAAGATAGTCAGGGATTGTCAGTTCATACTCCAGTCCTGCCTTATCAAACTCTGGATTCAGTGTGTAACTGTTGATCCCGCCGTTCTCCTCTGAAATCTCCAGGGAAAGAAGACGGCTGTCTCCTTCAAATACAGCTTCCACCGTCACGTCTGCCGCCGGCATAATGAAGGTATTGCTCTCAGTCACAGCAACTTCTTTTGTACCGTCACTGTCCTGATAGGTAACTTTGAGAGAACGGACCCGGTACTCGGGGTCAGGATTGACCGTCAGTCCCACTTCCGTTCCTTCTGCTGCACTTTCTGCAGAAACAGTCACATTTCCGTTTTCCGCCGGTAATGCAGTTACCATATACTCCCTGGCAGGTTCCGGAATCGTCACAGCAGAACTCAATGTTGTACCAAACTGTGAATCAGCATTCTGAAATATTCCTTCTTCTCCCTGATATACCAGATCAGATAAAGAAAACAGCAGATCATCCGCCGCTCCTTCCAGAACGGTAAATTCAGCGGTCAGAATTGTCTCTTCTTCGGTACTTGTCTTTGTCTCCTCTGAACTGACTGCTCCTGCTACAGAAAGATATCCGTCATTAACGGATAATAAGCATTCCATGCTCTGCGCGAGTCCGCCAAGTGTAACATTTTCCTCAGTGACCGACACTTTTGCCGCGTCAAAATGAAGATCAAACTGCAGTGCAGATGCATTCGTATATGCCCCCGCCTTAATCATTGCAGTTACCGTTTGGCCATCCTCTGAGAGTTCTGTCTCCAGGCTCAGTCCCGGCGGCTTTTGTTCCTGCAGATCTGTTTCTGTCTGCGAATCTGCAAAAGCAGTCACTGGTATTGAGCTTACAAACATCAATACCGACAGCAGCATCGCCAGGAATCGTTTTATATGCCTCATATTCTTTTCCTCCTTCTTAATTATAAAAACTCTTTCATGTTTCCACGAAAGAGTTCTCACCATCAATCAAGTTATTTCCTCATCCCAGAAACTTTCGTCAATACGGCAGGTCTCCTGGCTTCGCTTCATCCTCAAAAGCACCTTCTCGGCATATCTGCCAATGGTTTTCGCTTTATCGTCTGCGTTACAGTAGAGGTGACTGCGCCGGACTTGCACCGGCTTCCCTTTTCATGCACATTTCGTTAAAATGGCAACCGTATCTCATGATTCTATATTTTATTTACT
The DNA here is from genome assembly GCA_964621905.1 of uncultured Ruminococcus sp. Taxonomy (GTDB): domain Bacteria; phylum Bacillota; class Clostridia; order Lachnospirales; family Lachnospiraceae; genus Ruminococcus_G. The sequence continues at coordinate 1,938 of CAZUNG010000004.1, forward strand.
GTAATCCGGCACCCATGTCCAGCATCAGCTTTGCATCCAGTACATTGACAGCTGCGTCTCCATTTACATCTGCTGCCAGAAACTGATCCTCCGTCAATTCTGTTTTACCGACAATGTATTTGAGAACCAGATTTGCATCCTGCCTGTCCACCGAAAAATCTCCGTTCACATCTCCCACAACAGGTTCCAGTTCTCCGCCCGCCGCCAGCGCTTCCGTGACCATATCGACTGTCCCCTGTGCGGCATCCCAGTCTTCCATAACAGTCATGGCACCTTTATAGACCGCAGCCTCAGTATCTCCCTCATATTCGGCAAGAGTTAAAACCAGCTGATCTTTATTTGCCAGATCATACAGTTTTCCTGATCCCCACTGGGAATTATCGAAAACATCTGCTCCATATCCATAGATGGTAAAACTAAGCCGTATGACATCTCCGTCTGCCACCTCCATCCTGCTGGCTCCAAGCGGTATCCCCACATGATTCTGTGCATATACCCAACCGGATTTGTTCGTATAATCAAATTCTTCCAATAGCTCCGGGTTTTCTCTTCCACATAAATATACGCGGTCTACCTCGCCTTCCGCACCTTCAGATTTTTTAATCGCATCCATAATCTGCTTTGGAATCATATCCTGATTCCAGCCGGCAGGCTCACCTCCATCTCTGAGCCCCTGGAGATAGTAATCCATTCCCTCAACAGACCCCCTGCTGATCGTCATACCCTCCAGTGCACGTTCTGTGATATCTGCGATCGTTTCGCCTTCAAAAAATCCAATCTTTGCGGGTTTTTGGACCAGTCCCTGTCCGATTGTCAGGCGTTCTGCAGAAAAATATACATATCCATCATATCCTACGTCCGCTGCAGCACTCACAGGCATCAGCATTGCGGCAGCAAGTATTGCTGTCATGATTTTTTTCATTTTCATTTACTTCCTCCTTTTAAAACACTTTTTACAGCTGATCAGGCAAAAAAATAAGCTTCTTCGCATTCTATGCGAAAAAGCTTGACTGTCAGCTGTAGTATATGAATCTTTTGTATACGTGCACCGCAAAACAAAGCCATCCCCCATAAGAATATGTCTTTCATGCCTACGGTCGGTCTTCTGGCTTCGCTCTATCCTCTGAAACATCATCGTTTCGTCGTCTGCATTACAGTAGAAGTGACTGCGCCGGATTTTCACCGGCTTCCCATTTAATGTCATTTTCTATAAAAATGACAACCGTATACTTTTATTTAATTTATGTTTACAATTTACAACAAATCACGCGGTTCTGTCAATACTTACTGACAAATGTGTTCGTTTATTCCTATATTTCAAAGGTATCTTTGAAACATTATACCAAACAAATATCATATTTAGAAAACTGCTGTATCTCCGGACAATAAAATAGTACTACAACGGGCAGCACTATTTTACGTAAACTATTAAAAAGATTAAGAAACATGCCTCTAGGATACGGTATCAGTTCTCATCCGTCAAGCAATTTTTTTATTTTTATCTGATGATATCAAGTAAATACTGAAATCAGAAGGTTACGCTAAAATTTTTCTCATCAGTTTCACAAACTCTGCCGTACCTGCATAATTCTCAGAGACTGACCTTGCTTCTAATCCGGATAGGATATTTAATCTTTCGTCAATCTCTTTTATCTCATCGATAAGCTGTTCATAATGATCCGGTGTCCCCGGACATATCGGCACACTTTCCATCCTGGCAAATACAGAGGACAACAACACAAAAAATCGCAGGACTTCTGCATCAGCATTTTCACCGGTCTTTGTTTTAGATTTCGTGCAGATTCCCATCGTCTCAACAGCCGTTGCCCATATATGCTGCAATTTTGTTCTGAATTGAATCTCAATCAACATGTGATCATCGCAGACACCCTTCTTTTCGCCGCGGTACTGATAGACCATATGGTAAGCGCGGTAGCCGGAAGCTTTCGGATATCGAATATAATCATCCTCACTTACCAGTACATGAGCTGTACAGACATCTTTATATCTGATAACAGCGTCATAGACATCCCAAACAGAGTCTGCAATGACTCTGCATGCACCCAGATCATCCATTTGATAAAGCCGTGTATCCGGAAACCTTTTTAGTTTCTCTACGATAGATTCCAATCGTTTCAGCCGTCGCTCCACAGTGGCATCTTTGTTATCCCGTATCAGACTGTCTGTTATTTCCTTCAGCGGATGAGCGTGGCTGAAGCGCCAGTTATTTACAATCTGCAAAGCATCCTGCCTGGCCTTTAATGCTGAATTCCTGTCTCTCATCACGTTACCTGCATCATTAATCTGCTGTTCTGAATACCGCGGGATTTCCCATTTGTCAGCTGCCGGCTGCATTGAATCCGCACACTTCATAATCATTCTCCGATTTCGTTCTATGCATTTATAATATTCTATTTATGGATTTCATTTTTATGATTATCAGATACAACTGATGAACAAGTGACGCATCAATTACAATCCATTGCGATGTACAGTGTGAAGCTCGGATATGCGTCTGCACTCTAAAATATAAATATTTTTTCAGAAATTTTTCGTTTTGCAAAGGCTATTAACAATTTATTCACGGCATGATAGCATATAATTACGAAGTCAATATCTCATAATTTTTACGATAACAGAATACAAGGTTGGGGTGAATCGTCAAATTGATACCTCTTTAAACGATAATGACATAATAAATATAGATCGTTTCCTATTCCGTAGGGTCAATTCCAGATGTTTGTCTCAACATGATTTTTGTGTTATCTCTTTCGCTATATAAAAACAACATAAGATTATTTCACTTCAAATGTAACATTTACATGAAAATCAAGAAATTAAAAAGAGCCTGAAACACTTTTAAACTTTAACATACAGTTTATAAGTGTTTTTGGCTCTTTTCTAAAATTGCCTGAAACTTATTTCGCGTAGTCGACAACGCGACTTTCTCTTATTACATTCACTTTGATCTGTCCCGGATATTCCAGCTCAGACTCAATCTGTTTTGAAATATCTCTGGCAAGCAATACCATATCCGTATCATTCACGTGATCCGGCAATACCATTACCCGAACTTCTCGTCCCGCCTGAATGGCAAAAGACTTGTCAACCCCTTTGAAGGAGTTTGTGATATCTTCAAGCTGTTTCAATCTGTTGGTATATGTTTCCAATGTTTCCCTTCTCGCTCCCGGTCTTGCTGCTGAGATTGCGTCTGCAGCCTGAACGAGACATGCTATCAATGATTCCGGCTCCACATCGCCGTGATGTGCTTCCACTGCATTGATAATAAGCGAGGATTCTTTGTATTTTCTACATAAATCAACACCAATCTGAATATGGGAACCTTCCACTTCATGGTCGATGGATTTTCCTATGTCATGTAATAACCCTGCACGTTTTGCAGTACGTATGTCCGTCCCAACTTCTGCCGCGAGCAGCCCTGCGAGCTGAGCGACTTCAATGGAATGCTTCAATGCATTCTGTCCATAACTTGAACGGAACCGCATTCTTCCCAGTAAGCGAATCAGTTCCGGATGGATCCCATGAACTCCCACTTCCAGGGTAGCAGCTTCTCCTTCCTCACGAATCATGGTCTCTACCTCTTTGCGGGCTTTTTCAACCATTTCTTCGATTCTTGCAGGATGGATACGGCCATCAACTATCAATTTTTCCAGCGCAATACGCGCAACTTCTCGTCTGATCGGGTCAAAGCCTGACAATACAACCGCTTCCGGAGTATCATCAATGATCAGATCAATACCTGTCAACGTTTCCAGTGTACGGATATTACGTCCTTCCCTTCCGATGATCCGACCCTTCATCTCATCGTTCGGGAGCTGAACTACTGATATCGTAGATTCGGCCACATGATCAACAGCACATTTCTGAATCGCTGTTACCACATAGTCCTTCGCTTTTCTGTTGGCTTCTTCTTTTGCCTTGCTCTCCAGTTCTTTGTAGAGCTTGGCCGTGTCAATTTTCACTTCATCTTCAACAGCTTTTAAAAGATAATCTTTTGCCTGTTCGGAGGTAAGACCTGAAATTCGTTCCAGCTCCTGTACTCCCTGTGCATGTAATTCGTCGACTTTCTTTTCTTTCTTTCTTAATTGCTCTTCTTTGTTTGCGTATTCTGCTTCACGCCGTTCAAGTGCATCGGATTTTCTGTCAACAGATTCCTCTTTTGACAGGACGCGCTTTTCATACTTTTGCAGTTCGGCTCTTCGTTCTTTGGTTTCTTTCTCCAGTTCATTTTTAGTTCTGAGAGATTCTTCCTTCGCTTCCAAAAGGGCTTCGCGTTTTTTAGTCTCAGCCGTTTTTAATGCCTCATCTATTATGCTTCTTGCCTTTTCTTCTGCTGTACCAACTTTTTCGGCATCTTGTCTTACCTTGTTGGAAACCGCAACCTTGCAAGTAATAGGAACCGCAATAAGCAGCGTGATTACTATAGCAACAATTACACTGATAATAATTGTTCCCACAGGAGCACCTCCTTATTTAGTTTTCATTGTACAAATACAACACTTCAATTTTATATTATTTTGGTAATTATGTCAAGCACAGCGGCTGATTTATTCCATCGTTTTTTCCTCTGCCTGACTTCTGTACTCTTTTAAAACGTTCCAGATCTCTTCACCGTAAAAACCGCGCCGCGCCAAATAAGCTTCCAGCTTCCTGATGTCCTTCTCTGTTACGTCCTCTTTGTTTCTCAAACGCTTTTCCACCAGTGCGCGGATCACCTGTTCGTGATCCGTCGTATCCGCCTGCTGCATGGCTCTCTCAATCAACCGGGCATCGACGCCTTTCTGGCTCAGTTTCCATGAAATCTGTCTGACACTTAAACTTTCCTTATACCGTTCAAAGTAATAGACGGCGTACCGTTCATCATCGATGTAGCCAAAAGACTTCACGTAATCAATGGCTTTCTGTGACACTTCCGGCGGATATCCGCTCTTTTTCAGCTTTTCTCTGATTTCCTGTTCGGTTCTGTCCATCTTTACCAGAAGATTCATTGCATATCGTTTGGCGCGAAGCAGCAGCACCTCATCCATGATTTCTGAATATACCTGTTCTGGCAGCTCTTCCCCACAGACAATACCATAACGAGACAGCTCGCTTTTATACAGATTAAAAGTAAGCTGTCCCTCAATTTCAACACGGCATTTCTGTTTCGTCACCGGTATGATATCTGTAACGGTCATTCTGTCTCAGCTCCGGATTCTGCTGTTTTGGGTTCGGATGATTTTTCTGAATTTCCGGAACCGTTCAGACCGTAGTGTTCTCTGACCTTCTGCTCCACCTCTTCCATAATCTCCGGATGTTCCGTCAGGTAAGTTTTTGCATTCTCACGCCCCTGCCCGATCTTTGCATTCTGGTACGCGAACCATGCACCGCTCTTCTGAATCACACCGCTGTTGGATGCCAGTTCCAGAATATCCGCCTCCTTGGAGATTCCTTTTCCGAACATAATGTCAAACTCTGCCTCTTTAAAAGGCGGAGCAATCTTATTCTTTACCACTTTGATACGTGTCCGGTTCCCGATCACCTCGCCGCTTTGTTTGATCGCCTCTATCCGGCGCACATCCATCCGGATCGATGAATAAAATTTCAATGCACGTCCGCCTGTTGTGACTTCCGGACTTCCGTACATCACGCCCACCTTCTCCCGCAGCTGGTTGATAAAGATCACAACACACCCCGACTTTCCGATCACAGAGGTAAGCTTTCTGAGTGCCTGTGACATCAGACGCGCCTGAAGTCCGACATGAGAGTCTCCCATCTCACCGTCGATCTCTGCTCTCGGTACAAGTGCTGCCACAGAGTCCACAATCACAATGTCCACTGCACCTGAACGCACCATCGTCTCCGTGATCTCAAGAGCCTGCTCACCACTGTCCGGCTGAGAAATGTAAAGGTTGTCGATATCAACCCCAATATTTTTCGCATATACCGGGTCAAGTGCATGTTCAGCATCGATAAAACCGGCAATACCGCCCCTCTTTTGCACTTCCGCAACCATATGAAGCGCAACGGTAGTCTTACCGCTGGATTCCGGTCCATAGATCTCCACCACACGTCCCTTCGGTATGCCTCCCAGTCCCAGTGCGACATCAAGGCTCAGCGAACCTGTCGGTATCGTCTCCACGTTCATATTGATACCGGAATCTCCAAGTTTCATCACCGCGCCTTTCCCGTAGTTTTTTTCAATCTGTACGAGTGCCGCGTCCAGCGCTTTCAATTTATCTTCTTTTACCATGTTTACCTCCAGTTATAATGCGAACTTATGTTCGCTCCTTGTTCATATAGTAGTACATATTTTATGTTTTGTCAATATCATTTTGTTTGATGGGATATTTCGGGAATTGAAAAATCATGAGATTTGAATGCTGATTCCAGTATACTAAACAAAGGCACTGCCTGCAAGCGAAGTCATACTGTTTCATGATTAGTATTAACATAAGAAAAACCGCATCATCTCTGATGCGGTCCACTCATTGACACTTACGGTGCCAGCCAATGATACATTTCTTCATATTTTGCTGCCGAATGATTCCAAGAAAAGTCTTGTGCCATCCCCCGGTCAATTATTTTATTCCACTCCCTCTTTTTATCATAGTAAATACGTTCTGCGTAGCGAATCGTATCCAACATTTCATTCGCATTGTAATTCATAAAACTGAATCCTGTTCCGGTGCTCTCAAATTCGTTATACGGCAAAACAGTATCCTTCAATCCTCCTGTTTCCCGAACAATCGGTACTGTGCCGTAACGAAGGCTCATCAATTGGCTTAAACCACACGGTTCAAACAGCGACGGCATCAAAAATGCATCGCTTGACGCATAGACTTTATGTGACATCGGTTCCGAATAATAGATATTTGCCGAAACTTTCTTGCCATACTTCCATGCAAAATGGCGGAACATATTTTCATACTGGGCATCTCCGGTCCCGAGGACCACCAGTTGTATTGCATCCTGACATAACTCATCCATTACAAAAGATACGAGGTCCAGTCCTTTCTGATCCGTAAGGCGTGAACACATTCCGATCATCATAACTTTAGGATTTATTTCCAGACCCAGTTCTTCCTGCAAGGCTGTTTTATTTTTTATCTTTTCTTTTCTGAAATTCTTTGCGTGGTAATGCTTAAAAATCGACGGGTCTGTCTCCGGATTATATTCCTCGTAGTCAATACCGTTGACAATCCCTCTCAGGCTGTTGCTTCTGGCCCTCATAAGACCATCCAGCCCTTCGCCGTAAAATGGCATCTTTATCTCTTCTGCATATGTCTCACTAACTGTTGTGATGGCATCTGCATAAACGATCCCGCCCTTTAAATAATTTGCATCGCGGTTATGCTCCAGTTTATCCGGAGTAAAATAGTAATCCGAAAGGCCGGTAATATTCTTAACCGTTCTAAGATCCCATACACCCTGAAATTTCAGGTTATGTATTGTCATAACCGATTTTATACCCCAATAGAAATCATTTCCCTGAAAACGCTCTTTCAGATAGACCGGCACAAGCCCCGTCTGCCAGTCATGGCAATGAATAATGTCCGGGCGGAAACCAATCACGGGAAGCATGGACAGAGCTGCTTTGGAAAAAAATGCATATTTCTCCAGATCCCATGGCATTCCGGCATAAGGTTTATCCCCGCTGAAATGTTCTTCATTATCGATAACATAGAATTTGATTCCTTCGTACTCTGTCTCCAGAATGCCAACATACTGTTGTCTCCAGTTCAGGTCCATATAAAAGCTGGTAACAAATTTTAGCGTTCCTTTGTACTCTTCTTTCATACAGGCATACTTTGGTATAATAACCCGGACATCAAAATTCTCTTTATCAAAATATTTAGGCAGGGAACCTACAACATCCGCAAGTCCTCCTGTTTTTATAAACGGTACAGCTTCCGACGCAACGAACAATACATTTTTCATGTTAGAACCTCCCTAATATTAGATGCGACATTCTATAAATATTATATCGTATTTTCAATATTAAGGAAAGCTTAATATACGATTATGCTAAATATTTTTGTATTCCAGTCTGATTTTATCGGCAATTAATGCTATAAATTCGGAATTTGTCGGTTTCCCTTTTCCTGTGCTTACTGTGTATCCAAACAGTTCATCGATCGTATCCATCTTTCCTCTGCTCCATGCGACTTCGATCGCGTGACGGATGGCACGCTCGACACGGCTTGGCGTCGTCTGATGTTTTTTGGCAATTGTCGGATACAGGATCTTTGTGATGGAATTCAGCATATCCATATCCTGTACGGACATGATAATGGCATCTCTCAGATACTGATATCCTTTGATATGTGCCGGAACCCCAATCTCATGGATAATATTCGTCACATCCACTTCCAGATTCTTTTCCATGTATTCGCTCTTGTTATCACAGGTATTCATTTTTCTGATATCACGGATTCTGCTTATCGCCTGATTTCTTACGTGTTTGATCCGATTGATGATCATATCATTGTCAAACGGTTTCATAATATAATAGTATGCACCCAGATTAAATGCATCTTCAGTGATTCTCTCCTGCCCAACAGCGGATACCACAATAAAAGCAGGATGCTTTTTCATTGAATGATCCTGGTTCACTTTCTCCATTACAGTAAGACCATCCACCTTCGGCATAATAATATCCAATAATACCACATCCGGTTCTTTTTCTTTGATGATATTATAGATGTCATTTCCATTGTCTGCCTGACCTACCAGCTCCAGATCGTTGTCCTCTTTGATGATCTCCCCAAGCAGATTCACGATCCGCTCATTATCATCCGCAATGGCAATATTTAACTTTTCCATATTTCTCCTCCTGCACATTTACTTTTCTCGGCAGGGCGCCCCTAACAGATACTTTTTTTCTCTGCCATGACTCAATTATAGAGATGTTTCCTTATCAAATCAAGTTAAACTGCCATAATTTGGTAAGTTTCGTTCGACACTTTCCATGAAAGAATTGCCGAAAAAAGCCAGACGCTGGAAAATAGACTCCTGTTTTGACTTCTAAAGATGGGAATTATCGGATTTTCATATAAAATGCTGAAAATCAGTCTTTTAGCATATTTTCAATAAAAATACCAAATCCCCTGGAAGGATCTTTGATAAACACATGGGTCACCGCTCCCACCAGCTTCCCATTTTGTAAAATCGGACTCCCGCTCATTCCCTGTACGATTCCTCCGGTCGCTCCGAGCAGACGCTGGTCTGTCACATGAATCACAAAGCTTTTGTTTGTGTTCTTTTCATTGTAATCAATATCTGAGATTTCAATTCCGTATTCCTGCACAGTACCGTCAATATTACTGAAAATACTCGCCGGCCCTTCCTGGATTTCCTGCTTTAAGCCAATTTCTGTCGGAGTCAGGGACAGACGCTGTCTCCCATTGTCATTCAAGGTACCACTGATGCCGTTCACCTGGTTTTCTGTAATATCTCCAAGCTTTTCTTCCTCCTGATACGTGATGACTCCCTTCAGTTCCCCGGGATTTCCCTTGACACCTTTGGAGATCGACAGAATCCGGGCAGTGTACAGCTCACCTTGTTCCAGGTTCAGCAGTTCTCCGGTATCCATGTCGCTGATGCCGTGTCCAAGAGCTCCGTACGTACCATCTTCCTCCATATATGTCAGAGTTCCGATGCCCTGAATATTGTCCCGTACCCAGATTCCCAGTTTGTAGGAACCGTCGGTCGTCAAAACCGGCTGGATTGCCAGAATGATCTCTTCTTCACCTCTTTTCACCAGCAGCTGCATTTCTTCTCCCTGGCTCTCTTCCACCATCTGCATCAGCTCCTGCTTATCTTCCAGTTTCTTTCCATTCACTTCCATAATGTAGTCCCCAGACTTTGCTATATTTTTAGCCGGTTCATTCAGCATGGCGTCCTGTGCATCTACTTCCCCTGTGTCAATGATCAGCACACCGTCTGTCTCCATATACAGACCAATCGTATCTCCGCTGACACTAACCGTACGCTGTGCAACATTCTGCACTGTTACCGTTTTAACCGGGAGTACTCCAAATAACCGACAGGTGATTCTGTATGAATCACTGCCTAAAACTTCCAGGCTATCATCATATGTGACAAATGCCGATGGAAATACTTCATCCAGCTGTTCCTCATGACCCTCATAGACGCTGATCTCATCCGGTATGGATGACCGCACCATATAATAGAAGTAACCGGCGCACAACAACAGGGACAGGCTAAGCATTACCCACAAAAATCTTCTATATTTCTGACTGCTGTTCACTTCATCACATCCTTTTCTTTTAAAAGCTGCAAAAAAGGATATACTGTTGTATATCCTTTTTTAGTATGCGATGATTTTAATTTTTCAGTCTTGTATTTTTATGTACCTGTGCCAATTCTTTCATCTCACAGGCATTGGACAGAACGCTCGGTGTGATCCTGCTTCCGCCCAGCATGCGGGCAATCTCATGGATGGATCCTTCTTCATCAAGCTTCTTAATCTGTGTTACGGTAATTATATCCTGTACATCTTTTTCAATTTCAAAATGGACATCCGACATCGCTGCGATCTGAGGCAGATGGGTAATACACAATACCTGTCTTTTTTGGGAAATTTCCGCCATTTTTTCAGCAACCTTCTGCGCGGTGCGTCCGCTGATTCCGGAATCAATCTCATCAAAAATCAATACTTCCGTATCATCCTTGTCAGCCATCAGAGTTTTTACCGCAAGCATAATACGCGACAGTTCTCCCCCGGATACCACTCTGGAAAGCGCCTGTTTTGCTTCCCCTGGATTTGTTGAAATTAAAAATTCAATCTTATCGTATCCGTTTTTCGAAAAATCATACAGTTTTTCAAAGGCAATCTCAAATTCCACCTGCAGAAAATTGAGTTCCTTCAGTGAGCTGATAATTTTTTTCGCCAGCTCCTTGGCCGCATTTTTTCTAAGTTTGGTCAGCTGTCCGCATAGTTTTTCTAATTTATCACGTGATGAAGCCTGCTCTTTGGCGAGTCTGGCTTTCCGTTCCTCCAGGTTGAGCAGTTCTTCCAGTTTATTCTGCTGCTCTTTTTGATAACTCAAAATTTTTTCTAAACGGTCCCCGTATTTTCCCTTCAGATGATTAATCTCATCCAGGCGAGCCTCCGTCTGCGCAAATGTTTCCTCAGAGAATGTCATATCTTCAAGATACACGGAGATATCCCTGTTCAGATCATTGAGCATTCCTTCAATATCAAGCGCCTGGGAATACATACGCGAGAGATCCTCATCAAACTCACTGAGCGCGGACAGTTCTCTCACCATGCGCCCTGTCAGCTCACCTGCCGATGCAGGATTGTCATATCCCCCCAGTTCATGTACTTCCTGAAGCGTATCAGCAATTTTTCTGGAATTAGAAAGTTTTCGGTACAGGCATTCCAGCTCTTCATCTTCCCCTGGCCGGATTCCCGCGTCTTCAATTTCACCAATCTCAAATTCCAGAAACGAAATCTCTCTTAGCCGCTGTTCTTCATCCATACTGCAGTCTTTCAGTTCTCTGGATATCTTCTGATATACATGGTAACTTTCTTCGACCTTCTGCTTTTGATCCCTGACATCTTCACCGGCAAATTCATCCAGAATCTGAAGCTGCTTTTCCGGATACAAAAGCGACTGGTGCTCATGCTGTCCATGAATATCAAGCAGCAGTGATGCCGCCGCCTTCATCTGGCTTACTGTACACGTCTCACCGTTAATCCTGCTGATACTGCGGCCTTCCATAATTTTTCTGCTAAGTATCACCTGGCCGTCTTCCGGGGCGATGGAAAGCTTTCGCAGCTCCCCGGCAATTCTCGGATTGTCTACTGTAAAGATCAGCTCCACCAGCGCAGATTCCCCAAATTTACCAATGCTCTCACTTGCCATTCTTTTTCCGAGTGCCAGATTGACGGAACCAAGCAGGATTGATTTTCCGGCTCCTGTTTCACCGGTGAAAATATTAAGCCCCCGCTCAAACTCCACTTCCACTTCATCAATCAATGCAATATTCTTTACATGTAAATTGGTTAACATGACTACCTCCCGGATTCTCTCAGAGAATACTGCCCAGCATCTTTTTCAGCTTATCCATAACAAGAAGTGCTTCATCCGCGCTCCGGATCGCACACATAATCGTATTGTCTCCTGCAATACACCCGACAATCTCATTCCACTGCATCTCGTCCAGAGCCGCCGCCGCCGCCATGGCCATCCCGGAAACCGTCTTGATCACAAGAATATTCTGTGCCAGATCCATGGATACAAATGCAGTCTTAAGGACATGAATATATTTTGTTGCAAGTTCTTTATCATGGTTCTGGAAAACCGCATATTTTGAATGTCCGTTTTCCAAAGCAATTTTCGTCAGCCTTAATTCCCTGATATCTCTGGATACCGTCGCCTGTGTCACGCGAAATCCGCTCTCGTTCAGCCGCTCCGCCAGTTCTTCCTGTGTTTCAATGTCATACTGATTAATCAGCTTTATTATCTGAGTATGCCTGGCAATCTTCATTCGTATTCCCTCCTGCCGAAAATCATAGCCAATGGTTCAAGTTAACTGTTATTCATCTTCTTACGTAATGTTTCAAGGAAACTGACATTATTAATTTTGATAATACGGGTGTCTTTCGTCGATTTTTCAATCACGATACGATCCCCAGTCACCATCGGTACCGTCGTGTCCCCGTCAAACGCAGCCATGCCGCGCTCAATGGTCTCGTCTCTGCCCGGTCCGATCTCGACCGTGATCTTGTCATTGTCAGAAAAGACAATACTTCTCGTGTTCAGGGTATGCGGTGCCAGCGGCGTCATCAGGATCATGGACGCATCCGGTGAAATGATCGGCCCTCCGGCCGAAAGGCTGTATCCTGTCGATCCGGTAGGCGTTGCTATGATAATGCCGTCCGCATTATAAGAATTTAAGAATTCATCATTGACATAATTGTGAAATTTAACCACACATAAAGAGCGTTCACGGCTGATCACAATATCATTCAGGGCGATGTCCTGTTCCAGCAGCTCTCCATTGTGATAAACGCTTCCGCACAGCATCATCCTGCGTTCGATCTCATAATTGTCTCCCATCAGATGATCCAATGCAGGATAGATCGAATACTGGTCAATTTCTGCCAGATACCCAAGCGTTCCGAGGTTGATTCCAAACAGAGGCAGCTGCCTGTCCACCACATCCCTGGCCGCCTGAAGAAGTGTGCCGTCTCCTCCGAGTACGATGACACAGTCCGCATTTTCCGGAATCTGGCTGGCGTCCGTGTAATGAAACGAGCCGTCATTATGCCCGTGATCTGACTGCTGTATTACACAGGATTTTCCATGTTCTTTCAGATAATTGGAGATTTTATGTGTCACCAGAAGTTCTTTATCTTTGACACTGTTTGTAATGATATAAAAACAATCCATATCAAACCCCTTTATCCAGACTTGCGTGTGCTTTTTCAACTACAGATTCAATATCAATATCCATATCCGGCAACCGGGTTCCCTCCAAAGGCTTCTTAAGATGCATCAGATATTCAATATTTCCTTCCGGTCCTTTAATCGGTGAAAAATCCAGGTGATACACTGTAAACGAAATACTTTCTGCATAGTCTGCCACCCGTTTGATCACTTCCCGATGCACTTTGGGATCTCTGACAACACCCTTTTTTCCAACTTTTTCTCTCCCTGCCTCAAACTGAGGTTTGATCAGGCAGACAATCTGGCCGTCCTCCGTCAGAAGATCTTTCACAGGCAGAAGGACCTTTAAAAGAGAGATAAACGATACATCGATGGATGCGAACTGTGCCGGCTCTCCGATATCCTCCGGCACCACATACCGGATATTCGTCCGTTCCATACACACGACACGTTCATCCTGACGCAGCTTCCAGTCCAGCTGCCCATGTCCGACATCAATGGCATAAACCTTCTTCGCTCCGTTTTGCAGCATACAGTCTGTAAATCCCCCTGTGGATGATCCGACATCCATACAGACTTTGCCCTCCAGCTCAACGCCAAAAGATTTCATTGCTTTCTCCAGCTTCAGCCCTCCGCGGCTGACATAAGGAAGTACATGCTCCTTTACCGTAATATCCACGCTGTCCGGGAACATGGCTCCCGCTTTATCTTCTCTCTGTCCGTCCACAAATACATTGCCAGACATAATGACAGCTTTTGCCTTTTCTCTGGATGGCGCAAAGCCTCTTTTCACCACCAGAATATCCAATCGTTCTTTCATATTCCTCCAATTTCAGGATTCCAGAATCCTTTTTACAATGGTTTCTTCATCCATCCCCAGCTCCTTTAACTGCTGCTCCACACTCCCATGCCCGACAAACTGATCCGGTATCGCGACAACATCCACTGCGATCTCCCGGTGATGCTCATGAAACCATGCACTCACCTGCTGTCCGAACCCTCCGGTCACGACATTTTCCTCCAGGGTAACCATCCGTTTATGTGTATCGGCCAGTTTTTCCAGCAGTGCATCATCCAACGGCTTTACAAATCTTACATTGACAAGCGTCACCTTCACACCTCTTTCTTTCAGGCGTTTCGTCACCTCATATGCTGTTTTCACCATACTGCCGACAGCCAGAAGAGCAACCTCTTTCCCCCACTGCAGGACTTCTGATTTCCCGTGCACAATCGGTTCTCTGTTGTCCTGAAATCCTTCATACGCATCGCCTTTCGGATAGCGCAGTGCCACAGGCCCGTCAAAATTCACGGCAAATTTCATCATATCGGAGAGTTCCCATTTGTTTTTCGGTGCCATCACCGTCATATTCGGCATCACTGACAGATATGACAGGTCGAAACAGCCATGATGAGTTTCACCGTCACTTCCCACGAGGCCGGCTCTGTCAATGGCAAATACCACATGAAGCTTTTGCATACAGACATCATGGAGCACCTGGTCAAAGGCCCTTTGTAAAAACGATGAGTATACGGCAAACACAGGCTTCAGACCTCCAAGCGCAAGCCCTGCTGCAAATGTGACCGCATGCTCTTCTGCAATTCCGACATCAAAGAAACGCTCAGGAAACATGTGTGCAAACCGCTTCAGGCCGGTTCCTGTCGGCATTGCAGCGGTAACTGCCACTACTTTCTCGTCCCGGTCACCGAATTTTCTCATCACTGTGGAAAAGATATCCGAATACGCTGCCTTTCCGGAACGCCTGACAGGAATCCCCGTTTCAATCTCAAACGGCGCCGTGCCATGGAAACGTGCCGGATGGCGCACCGCCGGTTCATACCCTTTTCCCTTTTTCGTCAGAACATGCACAATCACCGGACCTTCCACGCGAAGTGCCTCCTGCAGAAGTTTTACCATCTGGCGGATATTATGGCCGTCCACCGGCCCGAGATATGTCAGACCCATATTCTCAAACAGCATCCCCGGTATGATAAACTGTTTAATCCCATTCTTCGTCCTGTGAATGGCATTTACCATACTGTCACCGATTTTGGGCAGCCGTTTCAGTGTGTTTGTCACATTCATCTTCAATTCGGTATAAGATTCCGCCGTTCGTATATTCCCAAGATAACGGGACATGCCGCCGACATTATCTGAAATTGACATATTGTTATCATTCAGAATAATAATAAAATTCTTTTTCAGCTCTGCCACATTATTCAGCGCCTCATACGCCATCCCGCCGGTGAGTGCTCCGTCACCGATCACGGACATCACGCGGTAGGACTCGCCCAGCAGATCCCGGGAACGCACATATCCAAGTCCCGCAGAGATGGAGGTTGAACTGTGCCCGGTATCAAAAGAATCACAGTCGCTCTCACACCGTTTGGGAAATCCACTCATTCCTCCGGCTTTGCGAAGTTCTAAAAAGCCGTCCGTCCGCCCGGTCAGAATCTTATGTGTGTAACACTGATGACCGACATCCCATATCAGCTTATCCTCAGGCAGGTTCAGAACAAGATGAAGGGCAATCGTCAGCTCCACCACGCCAAGGTTGGAGGCCAGATGCCCTCCCGTCCTGCTCAGATTAGTGATCAGAAACTCCCGGATCTCCGCCGCCAGTATCTCCAGCTCTTCTTGATTCAGTTTTTTCACATCGTTTGGTTTCTTTATTTTTTCTAATACCATATCGCAACCTTCTACTTTGTACGGGTTACCAAATAATCAATCAATTCTATCAGAAACCCGCATTCTTTCCCGTTTTCTTCCAGCAGTTCCTTGGCTTTTCGTGACAGTCTGGCCACTTCTTCTCCGGCAGCTTTTAATCCTGCCAATGTCACATACGTTGTTTTTTCATTTTTCTCATCACTGTGCAGTGGTTTTCCCAGTTCTTCCTGTGTTCCCGTCACATCCAGGATATCGTCCTGAATCTGAAAGGCCAGTCCGATATAACGTCCGGCTTCTTCCAGACGGGCTGTCTCATCATCCGGTGCCCCCGCAAGAACCGCTCCGATCATCATGGATGCCTCGATTAATGCTGAAGTTTTGTTCTCATAGATATACCGCAGCATCTCTTCCGAAACCGGCTTGCCCTCATTCAGCACATCGACACTCTGTCCTCCAAGCATTCCGCGAATTCCCGTCTTGCGCGCCAGAATCTCAAGTGCACTGGCCGCCTGCACTTCGGCTCCAGGGATCTGAACGACCTGCAGCGCCGTCTCATATGCATAGTTGAGCAGGACATCGCCGCAGAGTACGGCCATAGCTTCACCGTATACCACATGTGTCGTCTTCCGGCCTCTTCGGTAGTCATCATTATCAAGAGCAGGCAGATCATCGTGGATCAGGGAATGCGTATGTATCATCTCCATCGCCGCCATAAATGGTCCCACCACTTCATCTCTGCCATCATACATACGGGAAACCTCCCGCATCAGAATCGGCCGCAGTTTTTTTCCCGGCGCCTTCATATTGTAATTAACCGCCTGCGCAATCTGCCTGGTATATCCCCGTTCTTCCGGAAGGTACCGAAAGATCATTTCCTGCGCCTCCTCTGTCAGTTTTTCCAGCCTGTCTCTAAAATTCACGAAGTTCACCCTCTGCATCCATCTGCAGTACCTTTTTTTCTACGAGATCCACTTTCTTGCTGCATTCCTTCAGCAGTTCCATTCCTGCCTGGTACATGCCAAAAGAATCTTCCAGCGACAGTTTCCCCGATTCCAATTTTGCTACAATACCATCCAATATCTCAAATGACTCTTCAAGAGTCTTCTCTGTTTTGTCTTTTTTCTGCATTCTCACTGTCCTCCGATACCTCTGTCACATCCGCCCGAATATAGCCGTCACTGACATGAATTTTCAGCAGATCACCCGATCTGACCTGCGATACGCTGGTCAATGCGTTGCCTTCCCTGTCTTCCACATAGGAAAAACCCTGATTCAGTTTATCAAGCGGTGACAGTCCCTTCAGCCTCTGTATCTGAATCTGCAGAAGATGGCGCTTGTCTGATATCCGCTGTTTCATCGCACGGCGCAGTTTCTCTTCCGCGTCAGCCAGGAACTGGCGTTTCTCAATGATCTGCTGATGAGGGCTGAGATAGCCAAACTGCGTTTTCAGCCTGAGCAGGCGCTGATTTACCAGCGAAATCCTCCCTGCCATATGAATCGTAAGGCGTTTCCTATACTCCATCATCCGCGCAGTCACTGCGCGCATATCATCAACTGCAAGCTCTGCCGCCGCGGAGGGGGTAGGCGCCCGCATATCAGCCACGTAATCAGCGATTGTGACATCCGTCTCATGTCCTACCGCAGAAATCACAGGGACAGAACATTCAAAAATAGCCCTGGCCACATCCTCTTCGTTAAATGCCCAGAGGTCTTCGATGGAGCCTCCGCCTCTCCCGACGATCAGCGTATCCACTCCATAAGCATCCAGAGCACGAATGCCGCGTATGATACTCTCCTTTGCACCCTCTCCCTGCACCAGCGCCGGGTACAGAATAATCGATATCCCAGGATTCCTTCGTTTTGCAACGCTTAGTATATCCCGGACCGCAGCCCCTGTCGGGGCGGTAACCACCCCAAGCGTCCGTATGCCGGCTGGTATGGGCTGCTTGTAATCGGGTGCAAACATTCCCATCTCCTCCAGCTCTTTTTTCAGGGCCAGATAGCGTTCATACAGAATCCCCGCGCCCTCCCGTGTGATCTCCTGCGCATAGACCTGATATTTCCCGTCACGTTCATAGACATTGACACTGCCTTTTACGACAACCTGATCTCCATCCTTCATTCGGAATGCCAGGCCCTTTCGCTGTCCCGCAAACATGACACAGGCAATTGCCGCATTTTCATCCTTCAGCGAAAAATAAATATGTCCGGATGTATGGTATTTACAGTTGCTGACTTCACCTCTGACTGCCATTTTAGACAGCAGAAAATCCTGTGTAAACATATTTTTAATATAAGTATTGACCTGCTTTACAGAATAAATACTCTGTCCCATACACTACTCCTGTGCGACCGCTCCGAGAATTCCGTTAACAAATGATGCTGATTCATCCTGTCCGAAACGCTTGGCGAGTTCAACCGCCTCGTTGATGGCAACTCCAGTCGGAACCTCCTCATCAAATCGGATCTCATATACCGCCAGCCGAAGAATCGTTAAATCCACTTTACTCATTCTGGAAGTTTTCCAGCCGGATGATTTATCATTCAAAAGCTCATCAATTTCATCCAGTTTTTCTGTAATCAGATGAAATTTGTGTTCCATATAGATCTGGTCCTTTTCCAGTAAATTTTCAAAATTGTCAAAATACAGTTCCAGTTGGCGGGGCATCTCCTCCTCCTGGTTAAATGCGCTTAAAAAAAGCAGCTTAAAAATATTTTCCCGCAGTTCTCTTCGTCCCATCTTCTCCTCCACTTCAAAAGTCAGCAAACACACCATGTTGAAAAAGGGGGATCTTTACAGATCCCCCTTATCCTCTTGATCTCTCATTCTATATTTTCAAGGTTCACGCCTGCAATGCCAATATTAATATCCGATACACTTAGTCCTGTCATATTTTCAATTGCGGATTTTACTTTGTCCTGCACTTTTCGGCAGACTTCCGGAATTCCATAACCATATTTAATATTCAGGTTCAGATCAACGCCGACAACCCCGTCAGACACATTGACTTTGACCCCCTTTGACAGGTTCTTCATACCCAGTTTACCCACAAGTTCATTCGTAATATTTCCGGCCATGGAATTGACGCCTTCCACTTCCGTCGCCGCCAAACCGGCAATGATGGCTACTACCTCATCTGCGATCTGAACCGTCCCGATCTTACTGTCATCATAAAGCGTATAAGCATCTCTGCTCTCATTTTTATTTTCTGCCATAGCGAAACCTCCTGCAGCTCATCCTTTTTCAATATTATAACAAAATCGTCTGAAAAATAAAAGGGGTTTTTAATTCTTTCCGAATTCCGAAAGTTTAAGATTTTCATTCCTGTCCAATGTCATGCCCACGCTCCATGCATTGACAAACAGCAGCAGCGGATTTCCTTTCAGGTCTCTGACCTTTTTCATATCGGAAGTTCCGATGAGTTTTGCCAGATCGATTTCATCTTGATTCTCTATCCAGCGGATATGTTCATACGGAAGGGTTTCCAGACGAATATCCACCTTATATTCATTTTCCAGACGGTATTTGAGCACATCAAACTGCAGTACCCCGACCACACCGACGATGATTTCTTCCATTCCCGTATTAAATTCCTGAAAAATCTGTATGGCGCCTTCCTGTGCAATCTGATTAATTCCTTTGATGAACTGCTTTCTCTTCATCGTGTCCACCTGGCGGACTCTGGCAAAATGCTCCGGTGCAAAAGTGGGAATCCCCTCAAAAGCAAATCTTTTGGCCGGACTGCACACCGTATCGCCAATTGAAAAAATGCCGGGATCAAATACACCGATGATGTCCCCCGCATACGCTTCCTCAACTATATGACGGTCCTGCGCCATCATCTGCTGCGGCTGCGACAGACGCATTTTTCTGTCTCCCTGCACATGACAGACCTCTTCAGATGCATCAAATTTGCCCGAACAGATCCGCATAAAAGCAATTCTGTCGCGGTGCGCTTTATTCATATTCGCCTGGATTTTAAACACAAAGGCTGAGAACGGCTCCTTCATCGGATCTACGATTCCGACATCCGCTTTTCTTGGCAGAGGCGGGGAAGTCATCTTCAGGAAATGGCGAAGAAATGTCTCTACTCCAAAATTCGTAAGTGCCGATCCAAAGAATACCGGCGAGAGCTCCCCTTTACTGACTTTTTCCATATCGAATTCAGCGCTGGCTCCATCTAAAAGCTCAATCTCTTCCAGAAGCTGGTCTTTCTGTCCCGGATCGAGAATCTCGTCAAGACGAGGATCATCCGCTGCGATTTCCTCCTCTGTCCCCTCTTTCGTCCCCTTCATCGTGTCAGAAAAGGTCAGCACTTTCCCCGTGTCCCGGTCATAAACCCCCTTAAAAGACTTTCCGGAACCGATTGGCCAGTTGACGGGACAGGTTGCGATCCCAAGCTCTTTTTCTATCTCATCCAGCAGATCGAATGTATCATTCGCATCGCGGTCCATCTTATTGATGAATGTAAAAATCGGAATATGGCGCATCACACAGACCTTGAACAGTTTTCTCGTCTGTGCCTCAACTCCTTTGGAACCGTCGATGACCATCACAGCGGAATCCGCCGCCATCAACGTCCGGTAAGTATCTTCAGAGAAATCCTGATGCCCCGGTGTATCCAGAATATTTATGCAGTATCCGTCATAATTAAACTGCAGCACAGAAGATGTCACTGAGATTCCACGCTCTTTTTCTATCTCCATCCAGTCAGACACTGCATGGCGCGCCGTCGCTTTTCCCTTTACTGACCCTGCCAGATTGATCGCTCCGCCATAGAGCAGGAATTTCTCTGTCAGCGTTGTTTTTCCCGCATCGGGGTGGGAAATAATGGCGAAGGTCCGCCTTTTTTCTATTTCTTTCGTATAATCAGCCACGAAATAACCTCCTGATCGTTCCTAAATCGTTCTTAATTCACACGTCATTCATTGTATTATATCACTCAGACAGTGTCAAGGCTCTCACTTAGGATCCGACCGGTTATTTCCAGGTATTTTACCGTCCTGCATTATCAAATTCCGACCATTGCAGACCCAGTGCTTCTGCAGCTCTCTTCGCGTCATCCACATCAACCAAATCACAGATCATTCCGAGTACCATCTCAGAGACATCTGCTGAACTGCGGCAGGAATAGTATTTCCCATCAGAAATCCAGCTGCAGTCACGCGTCCAGTATATTCCAGCTGTAAACATCCGTTTCCAGTTATCACTGCCCGCAAACTCAGCAACCGTCCTGTGGTATAATTCTCCCGTCTGCGCGAGGACTGCCGAGCCGCTCCCTGCCATCATGACTGTTCCCGCCGCACCTGCAGCTTCTTTTATGAGTCTTTGCGTATCCTGTTCCTGCAGAATCAGACGTTTTGCCCCTTTTCCTCCCGGAATCAGCAGAATATCTCCCCCCGCATTTTCTTCCAGAGGCTCCGTCCAGACTTTGACATTCTGTGAGCTGTTAATCACTCCTCCTGATACGGAAAGATAATTCATATAAAAGTGTTCCGGAAGTTTTCCTAAAATGCTGACCGGAACAAACGCATCCATTGCTTCAAAGCTGTCATACAGCAGAACATTTACTACCATCATTTTCTCCCTTCTGTGATCCCCGCATGAAATAAAAAAGCAGTTACAGCTTTCCTCCATAACTACTTTTCTACCGGGATGTTGCGCCACCATTCAGTATCTTTCAATGAGTGAATTCTAACGTGACATTATTTGTAATTTAATATTATCAGATTGACAGCCGGATACAAGCCGGTACCGGGGATATTAATTTGCTTTTTTATCCTGTGCTGTTCACGCGGTTTTACGGCAAGTTTATTATTGAATCAACCATATCCCCCCGGTATGAACTCAAAAAACACTGTCCGCCGCAAAACAAAAAGGAAGCCGCTGCCCCACAGATGAAATATTGATTCATCTGCGAGAGCAGCGGCTTTGCGTCTATTCAGCCACAGTCTCATCCATCGGCGTGATTACAATGTTCTGCGGTTCCACACCGGTCTTTCTCTTGACAGCATCTTCAATCTGAGCCAGCTGAGATGACTCCAGATCTGCCGTAGGAACCATGACGTCCGCCGTATCTCCGTTCAGATTAACCACTACATTTTCAAAGCCCTTCGCTTCAAGCAGTGTTTCCGCTGCCGCCTCTTTCTCGATCCGGTCAGTCATTGTCACCATGCTCTCTACGGCCGCCTGCTTTTCTTCTTCAGACAATTCTTCATTATTGATGATTTCAAGCAGTGTTTCTTTATTCTGAGAACGTACCTGTTCCCGGCTGATTTTAGCCTGCGCCACGTATGTAGATGCTCCGGTCAGCACTGCCTCGCCCGGTGTCTGGGCCGACGCATCTTCAGAATCGGCATCTGTGGAATCAACATCTGCAGAGTCAGCGTCTGCATTTTCTTTTTCCGCTGCTTCCGCAATCTCATCCGTCAGGTCATAATCGAGACTTTCGATTTCCTCTGTAATGTCCCCGATATCGGCTGTCTCCTCTGTTTTTTCACTGTTGTCCGAACTTTTCGCACTTTGTGTTTTCAGACGCGAGTCCGAATAATTAATATATCCGGCGACCGCTATCATAACCGCCAACGCTGTAATAATGATCTGATTTTTTTTGAATATCTTTTTTTTCAACGACATTCTCCTTCACTTCATTTTCATCACTTTTATTTTATGTGCATCTACGTGAAATAATGCCATGACTGCTTCCTGAATTTGCTGTACAATCACCGGATCATTTCCCCCCTGTGCCACGACGACGACTCCCCGGATCTCAGGTGTCGTCTCTGAAACAACATACGGCGTCTGATTCCCATCTCCGTCCTTTTGATATACCGTTGCTTCTTCTGAACTGCTGTTTTTCGAATCCTGTTTTCCTCCCTGGCTGTCTTCCTGCGACGTCATGGAATCATTAGCGGGTGTATCCTTTTCAACGATCTTCTTGCCCGTCGTCTCAAGTGTGATTGCGGCGGTAACCGTACCCACGCCTTCTACCTGCTGCAGGGTTTCCACAAGCTGGCGTTCCAGCTGTCTCTGAATCGTCTCTTCCTGAACTTCTTCCTGCTGCAACGGCGTAGTTGTTTCTTCCTCCGACTTTGATACTTTCGTCTTCTTTGTCGGCAGAAGCACAACAATCAGCAACCCCAGAATTAATACAAATACCAGGATCTGTTCTTTTTTCATCTCCTTTATCCGGGTCCTAATCCGCTCTTTCATCCTTTCACCATTCACCCTATACTAATACTTATATGCGCAGCATCTATCTGATATACATCTGTCAAGCGCTTTCGGATCTCCTCTGCGGCCGGATCCTGCGTTTCATCTTCCGGACTGACTTCAACCTCTCCGACTGTAATACGGCCGCTCTCCCCCTGTGATACTGCCTGTATACGAATATTCTCCACCTCAATCATCTCCCCCTGTTTTAATGTCACCTCAATGTCCGCAGGATACAGACCGTACTCTCCCAACATCTCTTTGATCTGCTCTGTGATTTCTTCCCGGCACGCATATAAAAGATACTCATCACTTTCCTGAGTAAATACCACGTCAGTACGCCTTGCCTCTTCCCAGGCTGCTCTCATCTCCTCTGTCTGAAAAAATTCCTTGAGATCTCTGTCAGAATGAAAAAACTGAAGTACCGGTGTCAGAATCATAACTACCAAAAGCATTCCCATAAAATTTTTGATATACATCTGATATTGTTTTTGCGGCACAATATTCATAACAATCGAATATACAAGATAATAGCATACCAGATTTCTCATCCAGCTGTAGATGGTTTCAGTCATGATAATCCCTCTTTCACTGCAGCGAATTTGCCAGAATGACGATTGTCAGCAGAAACATAACCTGCGTTGTAAACAACACCTTCAGCAGCAGTCCGCACCCTTCTCCCATCGCGTGAAAGCAGCCCACCAGGCGGGAATCACAGATCGGCTGGATAACCGCACCGATAAATTTATAAATAATGGCATTAAATCCAAGCCGGATGACCGGCGCAATGGAGCATACAATTAATACGATCAGGGCCGTCACACCGAAACAGTTCCTGATCAGAACAGCGGAACCAAAGATGATTTCCGTAACCGCATTCACAGCATTTCCCACTCCTGGAATCACGCTGACTGTTTTTCCGAGAACGGAACGTTTCAAAGAATCAACCGCCGGTGCCACCAGACTCTGTATGATCTGCATCCCGACGATGACCGTCAGCATGCTTTTCTGTGCCCACAGAATCGCAGATTTTAACAGCTCTGAGATTCTGGAGAGCATCTCTTCTTTCGTCAGCAGATTGATGAATTCCAGCAGCACATAGATGTGTATCGCCGGTATCATCATATATACCAGAAGATACTCTACACAGAATATCACAATCAGTATGATCTGATAAAATACGGTCGCTGACGTCACACCGGCGGCCGCCGTAATCGCAATATAATAAGACGGAGCCAGCGCCTGCATAAAACTGACGATGCCTTCAAGCGTTGTATGCAGGCCTTCACTCAGTGTTCCAAAAGCTTTCAGCAGCAATACAAACACGAGAAGGTAAACAAGATAAAAACAGATATCCCCCATTTTTTCGTTGTCAAATATATGCACAAAGCTCGTCAGAACGGCCCCGGCAAAGGCCAGAAGCAGAACCTGTCCCATCACGCTGCGTCCCTGCTCGAACTCTGAGAACAGGCTCTCTTTTACTATCTCCCCAAACCACTCCATGCTAAAAGGGGTCTCCCCTTTCAGCAGTTCTTTCATCGCATCCAGGAAAGAAAAACTGCTGTCCTCTAAAAGCTCGTCCATGATCTCCTGCATCTGTTTGGTATCAATATCATCAAGCAGTTCATCCTCATATGATTTGCCGGCTGCCGGCTGACCGTCACTGCTTCCGGCCGCTGATGCACAGCAGGTGACCGGGAGCAGTATGAGTATCATAAACCAGACACTGATCGGGATCAGCAGACAGATACTTCTTCTCTGATTGCACTTCTTCATGCCAGAAATCCCTGAATCACATCCAGGAGCGTCAAAAGGACAGGCATGGAGATCACCATCAATGACAATTTACAAAATATTTCAATCTGCGATGCGATGGCGCTGTATCCGGCATCTCTGCACAGGCTGGATGAAAACTGGCCGATATACGTAAGCCCGATCATTTTCAGCAGTATATTGAGATAAGACGCATCAACAGGAAGATTACCCTGAATCTTCTGCAGAGATTCCACCAGATAAGATACCTTGGATGTCGCAAGCAGCAGGATGCACAAACCGCACGCGAAACTGATATAAAAAGAATATTCCGGCTTGCACTCCTTCAGAAGGATTCCGAGAATCATTCCGGCAAACCCCAGAATAGAAATTTTGATGATATCCATAACTTATCCCTCCGCTATAGTGAAAACAATTGTCGGACACTGTCGAACAGCTCATTGATATAGGGGATGATCCAGAACAGCACGATGATCAGTCCTGCAAGACTTGTCAAAAATGCCTGCTCGTCCCTTCCGCTGTGTTTCAGCACCTGACTCAGCACAGATACAAGGATCCCCACTGCTCCGATCTTAAAAATAATACTGACTTCCACATTCCTCCTCCTTTATCACAGCAATAAAATGCCCAGAAATGCCCCGCCCAGAATCCCAAGGCTTCGAAACAGCTTCTGCTTTTCCGGCAGCTGAATCTGCAGATTATGGATCGTAAGTGCGAGCTCCTGCAGATAATGTTCCAGAATTTGCCTCTGCATCTGTTTTGAAGCACTTCCCATCATATCAGCCAACTGGCATAGCTCACGGATATCAGAGGCGTTCAGGCTGCTGTTGCTCAGATGCTTTTGGGCCTCCCACACAAAAATCTCTGAAAAAGAATGTCCCATATAAGAATCCAGCTGTTCACACAAACTCTTCAGAAAACCGGAAAATGGTTCTTTTGCCCTGCTCCCAACCGTGCGGAGCGCTTCGGGCAGTGTCACATTGAACGTGATCTCATGTTCCAAAAGCATCACAAGGCGCTGCCACTCCCGGAGCAAAAGCAGCCGTTTTTTCATTTCCGCACTCTTTAACAGTCCCAGACTGCAGCATGAAAAAACAACCGCCGCAATACCTATCATTTTTATCATAGGGCTTGATTCCTCCGATAAAGACACGTTCCCCGTTCATCGAAAATTGACTGTACCTCACCCGCTTTTTTTTGATTCTGGAGAACTATGTATCTCTCAAACACCTTTTCATTTACCAGTCTTTCCAGCAGTGGTTTCCGTTTGATATCATCCACCGAACTTCCATGTACGGTTGCAAGAAGCTTACACCCACAATTGATGACCGTCTCAATAGCATGAATATCCTCATAGCTTCCAATTTCATCGACTGCGATGATGGCAGGTGACATAGAGCGTACGAGCATCATCATCCCTTCCGCTTTTGGGCATCCATCCAGTACGTCTGTACGGATCCCGATATCATTCTGCGGAATTCCCAGATAGCATCCGCCAATCTCCGAACGCTCGTCCACAACACCAACGGTACATCCAGGACGTTCCCGGCTTCCATCCGACAGCTGCCGGATTAAATCTCTTAAAATTGTTGTTTTCCCACAGCGCGGAGGAGATATGATCAATGTATGGTGGATCCCACGGTCATCCGAGACATACGGCAGGATCTCCGTTGCACACCCTTTCACCTGATGAGAAAAGCGGATATTGACAAAGGAAATATATTTGATGCTTTTTACCTTATTTCCGTCAATTACCGTTTTTCCTGCAATTCCCACCCGATGACCGCCCTGGATCGTCAAATATCCCTGACGAATCTCTTCCTCATATGCATAAAGCGAATATCCCGACACATATTCCATCGTCTCTTTCACATCCTGCGATGTGACGCGATAAGCTTGTTCCAGATTCCCGCAAAGTGCTCCGTCTCTGCCGATAAAATATTCTGTATCACGGTAATTGATCGCAAGCGGTGCATTGATCCGCAGCCTGATTTCCTGCAGGAATTCAAATTTCAGCTCTATTTTTCCAAGCACTTTACGTATTTCTCCTGAAAATAACTTTAAAACCTCATCTCTTCTCATCTTGTTCACCTCTTAAAATAAATATATGAAGCGAATCCTGATTTAGAATAAAAAACAGGACGCAGTATCACTGCATCCTGTCATCTTCAAACAGATCATAAAAATCTATTCTGCATAGTTTTAGTTTCAGCGGCTTCTTTGCCCAGACAGCGCTGCTGTAGCCGTCTTCCAGCCAAACATGGCAGCACCAGCCGTCCGTCAGGTCAATTTTCCCCATATCACGTGTGATGCCGGTACCTTTCCACTTCAGGTAACTCTCCTTTTCCACCCACCGGTCAAAGAAAAACGCCTGCGGATCAGAACAGCCTGCCAATTCGTCCTGTTCCTTTGCAGAAAATGCTTTCTTTGCGAGACGTTCATAATCAACCACCCGGCGGCGTTCCAGGTCAATCCCCAGCGGTTCAGGTCCGATTGCACATACGGCATAATCACCGGAATGACTGATATTATAATGTATTTTGGGGTAATTCGCCAGACTGGGTTTGCCTGCCGGTCCCCGTTCTACCAGTTCTGCATGCAGCTCAATCCCAAACATTTCCCTGAGTCCGTACTTAAGAAGAGCCGCCCCGGCTCTGTGTTCCAGATTTCGGCTGCCATGATCCAACTGTCCCGGCAATTTCACTGCATAAAGATTGGTTATTGTGTAACGCACTTTCCGCTTTCCCCCATCACCTCTTCCAAAAATCTGGAAGGCTCCTGTTTTTTTTCATACCTGTTTTTGATATTAAAAAGATGAAGCGTCTGAGCTGCTCTTGTCATTCCCACGTACAGGAGTCTGCGCTCTTCTTCGATCTCTTCCGGAAGCACAGCTTTATGGTAAGGGATCGTCCCCTCATTGATATCCAAAATAAAGACATGCGGGTATTCCAGACCCTTTGCACCGTGCAGTGTCGAAATTGTGATGCCGCCTTCCTGTTTCTTATGTTTTTGCTTTTTGAGCTCAACCGTATAATCCTGAATATAGGAACACCACTCTTCAAAAGTCCGATACTCCCGCGCACTCTGCTGAAGTTCATCCAGTACATCGAACAGTTCCTCCGGCTTCATCTTCCGAAACTGTGCGTATTCCTTTAAGTATTCCTGGTATCCAATTCCACAACGAATATAATTGATCGCTGCAAATGGCGGCATGCCGGCCAGAATCTTCAGATCATCTTCCAGCTTTTCAATTCTCTGGCACATCCATTCTTTCTCTTCATAGAACTGGTACAGATGTTCAAAAGAAACTTCGCTCTCGTACAGTGCCTCCCGTGAAATATACCGGTTCGGTTTATTTGCAATCTGAAGAAAATCACTGCGCCGTCTTCCGCCTTTGGATATCCGCAGATACGCCAAAATCTGAACGGCAATCCAGTGTTCAAAGAGATTGGGCAGACCGTCTTTTACAACAAACGGAAGATTATACTCCATCAGCCTGGAAACCGTCGGCCGGCTCCCGATATTCGTCCGGAACAACACTGCAATATTGTCACAGGATTCTCCGTTTTGAACCAGTTTTAAAATGCTTTCCAGCAGATAGTCTGATTCCGCTTTCTCATCCGCAAATGTACGCAGTTCCACAGCTTTCCCGGGAGCATTTGAAGTGGTCAGCTGTTTTTCAAACCGGGCTGTGTTATGACGGATCAGTTTCTGTGAGCAGTTGACAATCGATGCGCTGCAGCGGTAATTCTGATGAAGAATTATGATTTTTCCAGAAGGGTAATCTTGCTGAAATCGAAACATCATCTCCGGTTTCGCTCCGCGAAAACGATAGACTGACTGATCGTCGTCTCCCACCGCAAACAGATTATTCTGCGGCGCAGCAAGCATTCTGATGATCCGGTACTGAAGCATATTGATATCCTGAAATTCATCAATCTGGATATACTGAAAATGTTCCTGCCATTTTTTTAAGATATCCGGCCGCTTCACGAACAACTCATAACAGTATACCATCAGATCATCGAAATCAAGCAGTTTTTTCCCGCAGAGTATCTCATGGTACCTCCGGTAGATCCGCCGGAATGTCTCTTCCGGACAGCTCCCGGAATAAAAGTGATCCAAAGGCATCTGCTCGGTCTTCACCATACTGATTTCCCGCTGCAGAAGTTCCAGCACCTCTCTTTCATCCTCCACTTCCATGCCGCTGGATGTGAGAAGCTCTCTCAAAATTTTCTTTTTTTCTTCCTCACTTATGATATTGCGTCCGTTCAGGCCGTACGCCTGTTTGAGAATGCCAAAGAAAATCCCATGAAACGTGCCGAACTGTACCCTGGTACAGGTAATCCCCTGCATATGCAAAAAGCGCTCCTTCATCTGCCCGGCAGCGGCTTTCGTAAAAGTCACTACCAGTATAGAAGAAGGAGACACTTTATACTGCTCTGTCAGGTATGCAGTCCTTGCCGTGATCACGGCAGTCTTTCCTGATCCCGGTCCCGCCAGAACCAGCAAAGGACCTTTCGTATGTTGAACAGCCTCCAACTGTTCCTGATTGTATGTCATATACTCAGCTTCTCGACAGCAGCCTGAATGCGTCTCAATGTTTCCTCTTTCCCGAGTACTTCCATGATCTCCGTCGCACCTGCGGGAGTCATCTGTTTACCAGAAACGGCTGTTCGGATCGGCCACATGACAAATGCATTTTTATATTCCCTGTCTTTGACATACTCCGACAGTCTTGCATAAAGCGCATCATTGCTGTAGTCATCCTGGGCTTCCAGAAGCGGCAGTACTTCTTTTAAAACGGCCAGTGATGTCTCCTGGTTTGTTTTTGATTTTTTATGTGTGTACATGGAAATATCATAGTCCGGCACTTCCTCAAAGAAATCAATCAGTTCTTTGATATCCGGAAATATCTCAATTCTTGTCTTCACCATAGCTGCAATCTTTTTCAGATCAAGATCTTTCGTGATGACTTCCTTTAGATAGGGAAGCGCCTTTTCATAAAAGTCCTCCTCATCCATCTGCTTAATATACTCGCCATTCATCCATTTCAGTTTTACCACATCGAATACCGCAGGTGATTTGCTCATATGGCGGTAATCAAAAGCTTCCACCAGTTCTTCCAGAGAGTAAATCTCCCGGTTTTCCTGAGGACTCCACCCCAAAAGAGCAACATAGTTGATGACAGCCCCGCTCAGAAATCCCTGTGCGATCAGATCTTCATAGGACGAATGGCCGCTGCGCTTACTCAGCTTCTGATGCTCTTCATTGGTAATCAGCGGACAGTGCACATAGACCGGCACATCCCAGCCGAAAGCCTCATACAGACGATTATACTTCGGCGCAGATGAAAGGTATTCATTTCCTCTCACAACATGGGTGATGCCCATCAGATGATCATCCACAACATTTGCAAAGTTGTACGTTGGATAGCCATCGGACTTAATCAGGATCATATCATCGAGCTCTTGATTCGGAACTGTAATATTTCCATAAATCTCATCATGGAATGTCGTAGTCCCTTCCGTCGGCATATTGATGCGGATCACATACGGCATCCCTTTGTCAAGATTTTCCTGAACCTCTTCCGGCGTCAGATGCAGGCAGTGTTTATCATACACAACGATATCTTTATCCGATACGTTCGTCTTCAGAGACTCCAGCCGCTCTTTATCGCAAAAACAATAGTACGCATCTCCCTGGGCGATCAGTTGTTTCGCATATTTCAGATAAATCCCCTGAGCATTGCGTTCACTCTGAACGTAAGGACCGCATTCTTTCTCTCTGCCCGGTCCCTCATCCGGGATGAGTCCGGTATGTTCAAGCGTCCGGTAAATGATGTCCAGTGCTCCTTCCTGGAAACGTTCCTGATCTGTGTCCTCGATTCTGAGCATGAAATCTCCGCCCTCATGCTTTGCGATCAGATAAGCATACAGTGCTGTGCGGAGATTGCCCACATGCATTTTCCCCGTAGGGCTGGGGGCAAACCGCGTTTTTACTTTTGTCATATCTTCCACTTCTCCTCGTCAACAGTTTTTAAGCTTTAAGAAAGGCGTGGATTATTCTTCCACACCTTTTGTCTTCAAATATTCGACTACATCGCCGACAGTCAGCAGATCCGTCAGATCCTCCGATGGTATCTCAATGGAATATTCTTCCTCTAACGCCATCACCAGTTCAAACAAATCCAGTGAATCAGCCCCCAAATCATCTTTAAACGATGTATCTGCAAAAATTGTATTGGCATCACAATTTAATTGCTCTGCAATAATTTCTCTCATTTTCTCAAACATATCCCGCTCTCCTTTATACTCATTAAAAATTACTAGATTATGGTCAAAGCATAGCTAGATTTTGATTATTTGTCAACCCATTTTTAAAAATCCGGGCGGTATTTTTTTTACCTGTTTTTTTCCTGAAATCTGATTCCTCTGGATACACTGAGGGCAATTCCCATTTCCGCCATCAAAAACAGTACGGAAGTTCCCCCGTAACTGATGAACGGAAGCGTAATTCCGGTTGTGGGAATGACATTGATCACAACACAGATATTCAAAATAACCTGCAGCGCAATATGCACAAAAATCCCCGTGACAATCAGGGATCCGTACAGATCCCGCGCATTCTGTGCGATAAAAAACAGCCGGTAAAGCAGATAGGCAAACAGCAGGAGCAGCATAACCCCCCCGAAAATCCCGAGTTCTTCACAGACGATTGAAAAAATCATATCATTCTGCGCTTCCGGTATGGTTCCCAGTTTCTGCGCACTATTCCCAAGCCCCTTTCCGAAGAGTCCGCCGGAACCAATTGCATAGAGTGCCTGCATTACCTGGTAACCGCCGTCCGCAGCGTATTCTTCCGGGCGCAGCCATGCCAGCACTCGCCGGATACGGAAACTCTGGCTGTTGTCAATCGTAGCTGCCAGATAACCGATAAAAATCGCCAGTATGCCGGCGCCAACGCCGGCTGTTGCGAGGAACGGCGCTGTTTTCGGATGGGAAATGAAAATCAGAATGACCGTGATTCCTCCGATGATCAGACCAGTACTCAAGTTATCCGTCAGAATATATGCTCCGCCTGCCTGCAGTGCTCCCAGAAAGAGCAAAACGGCCACCGCCTTCAATGATTTTGCCTTTCGTCCCATACTGATGATCACCACGGGCAAATATGCGATCACCGCAATTTTGGCAATCTCAGACGGCTGAAACTGGATTCCGATTTTCAGCCAGCGTCTGGCTCCGTTAACGGTAACTCCAAGCGGTGATTTTACAAGTGCCATCAAGATAAATGCCAGCACAAAAATAAATCCTGATAATTTGATCAATATATGATAATCAATCCGTGATATAATGACTGCAACCATCACAGATGCCAGGCTGATGATTGCCTGTCTTCTGAAATAATACATATCATCGCCAAATTTCGTATTTGCTTCATAGGCGCTGGTGCTGTACAGCATAACCAGTCCAAAACAGATCAGCAAAATCACGACCGCCAGCAGGTTATAATCATAATAGTCTGCTTTCTCACGCATCTTTTTGATAAATCCAGCAATTGCTTTGCGCATAGATTACCTCGTTTCTTTCATTCACAGTTCCTACCATTCAATTCATCATTATACCATTAAATGGCCAATAAAAAAACTTTTATTTTATGGCATACTTCATAAGCCCCCAGAATCCCGTCTTCTTATCTTCTTCCCCCAGGTAAATTCTGTGAACCAAAGCAGGATCATCCGTGATGACACCGTCAGTTCCATAGGTGATCATACGCTTGACATCGCCCGGATAATTTACGGTCCATGCATAAACTTCTTTTCCGCAGGCATGCGCTTCTTTTACGAACCACCGGGTGACATACGTATGCTTCACACTGAAAAGATCCGCACACTCGATATCTTTGATGCTCCCGTAAGTCATCGTCATAATATAGCCTGTTTTTATCTTGGGGTTGAGTTCTTTTGCCTGTTTTAAGAACCCATAGTTCATCGAAGTCAAAATACACTGATCTTCAAACCCATTGTCTTCGATACACTTTATCACCTTACTGACAATATTCTGATTGTGACCGTTGCTCTTCACCTCAATATTCAGACGGATCTTTCCCTTGCTGTATTTTATGATTTCATCGAGTGTCGGCACTTTTTCTCCCAGAAACCGTTTGTTAAACCTCACGCCCGCGTCAAGCTGTGCCACCTCCTGATAAGTAAGCTCCCAGATATTGGCATTTAATCCGGTTGTCCTCTTCAGATTATTGTCATGCAGAAGTACCAGGAGATCATCTTTTGTCTCCTGGACATCAATCTCCGCATAGTCGGACAAAGATTCCACTGCATATTCCATCGCGCTCATCGTGTTCTCAGGTGCCATAAGCGCACCTCCACGGTGTGCCGTCACACTGAATGAACTAAGCACCACATTGTTGACATTTCCGCGGGCCAGATTCATATAGAGAATGCCTCCGGCTTCAGCTGCAATCAGCAGCGCTGTGACGAGATAGGTTACCGTTCTCCGGCGGAATACACGATATGTTCCTCTGCTTTTTTGGGATATCCGCTTCAGATACTGTCTGCCGCGCCTCGGAAAATAAATTCCCCCGACCGCGATCAATCCAAAGATCACACCTGCTGACCCGGCAAATAATCCAATGATGCTCTTCGCTCCGTTACCGTAAGTCAATACTCCGCTGACCCGGTAAGACGGTCTCATAAAAATCATGATTACAGCGACAATCAGAGCTGCTGCCAGCAGATAGGCCGCCAGCGTTACAGCAAGCACAAGCAGCTGCATGAGCACAACGCCCGCCACACTCTTTCCAAAGTGACGTTTCAGGCGGACCGCAGCCATCCGGATCCCCAGCCGTATCCTTCGGTTTTCTGTAATACAGTACGGAAGTGAAAATGTGATAATGACTGATCCTGCCACAATCGCCACACAGAGCAGCACCAGCAGCCATGTTTTCGGAAACAGCTTGTAGATCTGAAGCACTGTAAATTCCAGGATTTTTACATTGGCAATCTCCCATATGATAAAATGCAGTCCGAGAAACGGCATGGTCCCCAACATATACAGGCTCCAGAAAATGGGATGAGAGCGAATGAACAGAAAACTGTTTCTGAATCCATTTTTTATAATCCCCGGCACATAAGTCTTCTCCTGAAGCATCGAGCACTGGATACACCAGAACACAGCTGATACTTCCAGCAGAACCATAAACGCCATACAGAGCAAAATAACAGCCAGCAGTACGAGTGTCAGCGGATTCGAGATAAACGCCACATAATTCTCTGCTGTCAGGTAACTGAATTTCTGCTGTTTCAAAGAGATACTGATAAATAACTCCGTCAGGTTCATAATGGCTGCACTCGCGGCAATCCGATAGATAAGTTCGAACAGAAACAGGCTGACCCCGTTTATCTTCCATATTCTGAATACATCTTTCAAGAAAGTTCTCATCAGTATCTCGCATCCTTTTCAAGTCTCAATTCTGTCAGCACAACAAAATTCTCTCCAGATCATCCGGTACGAATATCGCTTTCTTAAAATATGTGCCTGCTTCTCTCGTGTAGCGTTCTTTTCTGTGCTTCAGGTCACTGTCCTCCGTATGGTATAAAATCAGGTTCTGCACTCCCAGTTCCTGTGCTGTCCTCCCCGCATCACGTGCGGTACTGTGATGTTTTTCATACGGTTTAAACTTGTCTTTTTCCTCATCGAGGCAGAACGCCTCACTCATCAGCCAGTCCCCGCCCCCGGCATACGTACGATTCCGTTCATTAAACGGTTCATCTCCCAGATATACCAGCTTCTTCCCGTCCGGAAGCTCTGCACAAAAACCAAATTGTTTTTTCTTCGTGGAATCAATGTCAAAAAAACGCAGCTTAAAACCTGCGGCCTGTTCTTCCTGCCCCTCTTCTACCACTGTGATCCATATCCGTTCATCAAACAGCCGGGTAAACGTTCCGGGCAGCAGCTGTACGCAGAAACTGCGAATCATTTCCGCCAGCTGAGCATGACAGTATATCACAAAATCTCCTGTATAGGTATCGTTTTTCATCATCGCTGAAATTTTGCGCACAACCCATATCACACCGAGCACATGATCGGTATGTCCATGTGAGACAAACATGGCATGTACCTTTTCAAAAGGAATCCCGGCCTTTTCCATCTGTGCCAGTATGCCGTTTCCTCCTCCGGCATCTACCAGCAGATATTCCTCCTGATTTCTGAGCGCAAAACATGTATTATAACACCTGGTCACCATCGCATTCCCGGTTCCAAGCATAATCAATTCTGTATTACTCAATGTTCGTTTTCCCCTCACTTTTACTTGTTGTTTACATTGTATCCCAGCTTTCATAGATGTGCAAGGCTATCTTTTACGTGCACAATATGCCAAATGCACATTTTATTTCTCACATCATACCATATAATAAATGAAATTTATGAAAGGACTATCATGATATGGATCGATATGCTATGAACCGCAACGATTGCCGCGGTCGCTGTCAGAGGCCTTCTCAAACGTGCAGTCCTGTCCGCCCGGAACGTCCGGACAGAGATTGCACCTGCTATAAAGATACTTCGTGTCATTCCACTTCCGACATCTATGCAATTGCAGATCAGCTCCCTGTTGGAATGGCCTTTGTCGCCAGCCAGAAATTCAAAACCACCTTCGAACCCTGCAAAGGTCTAAAAATGGGAACTATTTTCCCGGAACTCTGCAAACCATTCTGCGGAAAGAGAGGTGGCTGCCGATGAATGCAAAAACGCCTTCCCGCGCACAGCTGATGCAGTGGATCAATGAAACCAGTTTTGCTGTCAATGACCTCATCCTGTATCTTGACAGCCATCCGGACGATGAGCAGGCGCTTGAATGTTACCGTGAATATGTCCGGATGCGAAAAGACGCCATGACGGAATATGCCAGATGTTACGGGCCGCTCACGATTGATACTGCAGACGAGCAGAAAAGCTGTTCCTGGCTGTGGGTGTCCCAGCCATGGCCATGGGAAAAGAAAGGAGGCTGCCGCTGATCTATGTGGAACTATGAGAAACGACTTCAATATCCGGTAAATATTACCGCCACCGATGCCAGCCTTGCGCAGGCGATTATCAGTCAGTTCGGAGGTCCGGACGGTTTTGAGATATGATTACCAATCTTTTCTTTTTAAGAAAATATTATGATTTTTAAAAATATTCTTGACTATTTTTATACTGCGGTGTTATACTCGCATCATAAAGTAAACAGGGTCTTCATTACTGACGGATAAGTGGGTTACCACAGGGGAATGAAGTACTATCAAACAGCCGACCGTCTGGGCAGCATCTTTTTTCCTTGATGTTGTCCTTTTTTAATGGAAAAAAGATGCCTCACACAGAAAACAGGAGGATATCAGTAATGTTTACACAATGGAACAGTTTTAAACCGGGTAATTGGCAGGAAAACATCGATGTGCGTGATTTTATCCAGAAAAATTACACCCCTTATGAGGGAGATGACGCTTTCCTTTCACCAGCTACAGAGCGTACAGAAAAACTGCTGCACAAATTTGAGAACCTGTTATCTCTGGAGCGTGAATTCGGCGGCGTTCTGGATATCGACACACAGACTGTCACATCTCTTTTGAACTATAAACCCGGCTACCTGGACAAAGAAAATGAGCTGATTGTCGGTCTTCAGACAGACCGCCCGTTGAAGAGGGGCGTAAATCCGTTCGGCGGCCTGCGCATGACACGTGATGCCTGCAAAGCTTACGGCTATGAACTGTCTCAAAAAGTAGAAGATGAATTTCAATACCGAACCACCCACAATGACGGTGTATTCCGTGTCTACAACAAAGAGACAAAAGCCGCACGCCACTGCGGACTGATCACCGGACTGCCGGATGCTTACGGGCGCGGACGTATCATCGGTGATTATCGCCGTGTCGCTCTTTACGGCATTGACCGTCTGATCGAGGAGAAGAGCAAGGATAAGGATGCCCTGAGCCTGGAACTGATGGACGTTGACCATATCCGCCAGCTGGAGGAATTATATCAGCAGATCAACTTTCTTGGAAAACTTCGTGATATGGCTGCACTCTACGGTTTTGATATTACTAAGCCGGCCTCCAATGCACGGGAAGCTGTCCAGTGGCTGTATTTTGGATATCTGGGCTCGATCAAAGAACAGAACGGTGCCGCAATGAGTCTCGGACGCGTTTCCACATTCCTTGATATATACTTTGAGCGCGATATGGCTGCGGGAACACTCACAGAAGCACAGGCACAGGAGCTGATGGACGACTTCGTGATGAAACTGCGCATGGCGCGTCATCTGCGCACCCCGGATTACAACGAACTGTTCGGCGGCGATCCGATGTGGATCACGGAAGCACTTGGCGGCACCGGCGAAGACGGCCGCACTCTGGTTACCAAAAACACGTTCCGTATGATGCATACCCTGTACAACCTGAAGACGGCCGCTGAACCGAACCTGACCGTACTCTGGTCCAAAGACCTTCCAGAGGCCTTCAAGAAATTCTGTGCCAAAGTGTCCTGTGACACGGACGCTCTGCAGTATGAGAATGATGATCTGATGCGGCCGCAGTTTGGCGATGACTATGCCATCGCATGCTGTGTATCTGCAATGCGTATCGGCAAAGAAATGCAGTTCTTCGGTGCGCGTGCCAATCTGGCAAAAATGCTGATGATGGCACTCAACGGCGGCAAAGACGAAAAGCAAAATATGCAGCTGGGTCCTGTGCATGAACCGTACCAGGGAGAATATCTGGAATATGACAGAGTACTTGAACTGCTTGATATCTATCGTCCCTGGGTTGCCAAAATGTACGCCAACACCATGAACGTTATCCACTACATGCATGATAAGTATGCATACGAAAAGACCCAGATGGCTCTGCATGACACTAAGGTACACCGCTATATGTCCTTTGGCGTTGCAGGTATGAGTGTTCTGGCCGACTCACTGTCCGCGATCAAATATTCCAGAGTAAAATGTATCCGCGATGAAAATACCGGTCTGATCACAGATTTTGAAATTGAAGGTGAATATCCTGCGTTTGGAAATGATGATGACCGTGTTGACAACATTGCCTGCGAGCAGGTCGAACTGTTCTTCCGTGAACTTCAGAAGACTCCGCTGTACCGCGAAGCGGAACATACTCTGTCCATCCTGACCATCACATCCAATGTGGTTTACGGCAAAAAAACAGGTTCCACACCTGACGGTCGTAAGAGCGGCGAGCCATTTGCTCCGGGAGCCAACCCGATGCACGGCCGCGAGAAAAATGGTGCGCTTGCCGCGCTCAATTCCGTAGCCAAGCTCTCCTACCGTTATTGTAAAGATGGGATTTCCAACACATTCTCCATCATTCCGCAGGCACTTGGAAAATCGGAAGACGAACGGTATGACAATCTGGTCTCGATCCTCGATGGTTACTTTGGCCAGATGGCTCATCACCTGAATGTCAATGTCATGAACCGTGAAACACTGATCGACGCATATAACAATCCGGAAAAATATCCGAATCTGACGATCCGCGTATCCGGATATGCTGTGAACTTTTATAAACTCAGCCGCGAGCAGCAGCGGGAGGTTATCTCCCGTACCTTCCACGAGGCCATGTGATGGAAACGGCCGGTTGCATCCATTCCTTCCAGTCCATGGGCGCTGTTGACGGTCCCGGACTTCGTTATGTCGTATTTCTGCAGGGTTGTCCGCTGCGCTGTGTTTATTGTCACAACCCGGATACCTGGGAGTTTGAAGGTGGATTTTCCACAAGCCCCCGCGAAGTTTTAAAAAAAATCCTGCGCTACCGGCCGTATCTGAAAAATGGAGGCGTAACCGTCACAGGAGGAGAGCCGCTGTCACAGCCGGAATTTACGGAAGAGCTGTTCCGGCTTCTGAAAGAGGAAGGTTTTCACACAGCACTCGATACCAGCGGAATCGGCAGTCTGTCCTCCGCCAAAAAGGTGCTCTCCTATACGGATCTGGTACTGGCTGATGTAAAGTTTCTGACTGCAGATGATTACCGGAGATACTGTCGGGGGGATTTTGAACAGGTTTTACAATTTCTGGATCTGACACGCAGCATGAAAATCCCGCTGTGGATCCGCCGCGTGGTTGTTCCGGGACTCAATGACACACCGGAAGATATCCATGATTTAATCAGCTTTCTTACAGATTATGATAATGTTGAGAAAGTGGAACTGCTCCCATTTCGAAAGCTTTGTCTGGAGAAATATGAGCGTCTTGACATCCCATTTCCACTGATTGACACTCCGGAAATGGCAGCGGACCGCCTGAGCGAACTGCAGTCCCTGCTGCCATCCCGCTATTTATAATCTTTCCTTTTATACGAAAACAGCACTTACAGAGGTATGGTGACGCCGCTGGAAGTGCTGTTTTATATCTCATAAAAAATCTGAATTGTATTGTCTGTTCTGTTATACACAATTTTGGCCACAATCGCACTGAGCAGTTCATTCTTATCTGTTTCGCACAATGTGACAGATTTTAGTTTTGGCAGAATATTTTTCAGCTGTTCTTTAAAGTGCGTAACGGACTGCTGTTTTGTCTGCTCTGCCTGTTCTATCTCCCGCTTCAGTACAACCACTCGTTCTGAAATCTCCTGTTTTTTCCGGCTGTATTCTTTTAGCGTGTCAACTCCTGTTTCATACGCTGTTTTCACACGTTCCATGCGTTTGCATTCCATATCCAGCAAAGATATGCAGACTGCTTTTGTATCAGTCTTTTCTGACTGGACAATTTTAATTACAAGTTCTTCTTCCCCCAGATCAGATTCCATCTTGTCAAGGACCGCCTGATTTAGTTTATCCAGCGTGATATAATGACTCTGGCTGCACTTTCCACAGGCATATCGATGACACTGCAACGCCTTACCCCGCACTGCCTGCGTCAGCGTTCCTCCACAGGCGCTGCAGTGTACCAGTCCGTGCAGCATATAATCTTTTGAAGCACCGCATTTCTTCGTTCGTCCGTTTTTTTTCAGGGCGGCAACCTTCTTTTGCACCTCGGCAAATACATCCTCTGTCACGATCGGTGTATGGCAGGCATCCACGGTCACCACCTGCTTTCCCTGATAAAAACGGTCAGTTTTTTCTCCTCCTTCGATACTGCGGCGAAGCTTTCCCGTATATACGGGATTCGTAAGGATATATTCCACCGTCCGGTTCTCAAAATGATTTCCCCGGTTCGTGCGGAGCCCCATTTCGTTCAGTTTTGTGACAATCCGGCGGTATGGCATTCCATGTAAAAAATCCCGAAAAATCATGCGGACAACCGGTGCCTTTTCGTCATCGATTTCAAAATGCTCTTCGCCCATCCGATAGCCAAACGGAGGTACGGATACGACACCTCCTCTGGAAAATTTCTCATTCATCCCCCGCTTCACTTCCTGCGCCAGATTAATGGAATAGTATTCATCCATCGCCTCCAGCAAAGCTTCAATGAGAATCGAAGTCGGATCATCTGACAACTGTTCTGTGATTGATACAACATCAATCCCACACTCCTTGCGCAGCATTGATTTATAGAGAATACTGTCCTGCCGGCTTCGCGCAAACCTGGAAAACTTCCAGAGCAGGATTACGTCAAACGGCTTTGGTTTCATCTTCGCCGTTCCGATCATCTTCATAAAGGCCGGCCGCTTTTCAGCATTCCTCCCGCTGATCCCTTCATCCAGAAAGATAAATTTTTCCGGCAGCAGAATGTCATGCCCGACGGCGTACTCTTTAATTTTCTTTATCTGACTGTCCGGTGAAAATTCCAGCTGTTCTTCGGTCGATACCCGGATGTAGGCAGCCCCTGTCTTCATAAAAGTATACCTCCGTCAGATTGATGTTTCTTTCTTAACCATTATATTCATGCCCCGCAATATTTAAGAGCAGGGGCAGGCTATCCTGAATAAAATGGTACAAATGAACGGTCAGGGGATTTTTATGACAGACAAAAAAATGCCGGGAGCATTACCTTCCCGGGTAATACTCTCGGCTGATAAATCTCTGCTTCTCGATACTGCGGCCAGTCCAAAGGCGTCTGAGATCCGAAATCATCTCTGCCAGAACTTAAGCCTCCGAATGAGCACCTATTATTCCGCGCATCCCGAAGCATGGAAATCATTTCTGGAATGTATGGCCGAATGATCCCATTCCATAATACTCTGCCATCCGGTGGTCCGGACGGAGAGCTGGCAGCTTCCATGCGGTATCTGTCCCAGCGCTATACCATGCCAAACCGTGTCTGCATGGGGATGCTGACCGATATCGGTATCTCAGCACCGGTAATGTTCCTTTTATATCAGGAAATACCGCAGGACAAACAGGCCCGCCAGAATATACATCGTCACACTTATTTTCTTTTCTTTCGCCTTTCCGGACAGCAGATTAATCACCACGTATGAGATCACTGCCATAACAATCCCTTCTGAGATGCTGTAGAAAAACGACATGGCACCGATTGCGATAAATGCCGGAATCCCTTCTCCCGGATCTTTGAAATCAATCAGGCCGACATTGCTCATCATATAGAAGCCAACCATGATCAGTGCAGGCGCCGTCGCAAATGACGGAATTGCCAGAAAGATCGGTGAAATCAGCAGCGCCGCGCCAAACAGAATCGCAGCCGTGACTGACGTCAGTCCTGTCCTTCCCCCTTCCGCAATACCGGAAGTACTCTCCATAAATGTTGTAACTGTAGACGTTCCGAGAACGGCACCGGCTGTCGTCGCCACCGCATCCGCCATCAGTGCCCCTTTGATCTTCGGAAGCTTTCCGTCTTTATCCAGCATATTTGCTTTTGCAGAAACACCGATCAGAGTTCCCAGTGTATCAAACAGATCCATGAAAAGCAGTACAAATACAATAATCGCCAGATCCGCCAGCGGAATAGCGGTAAAATTTAATTTTCCGAAAACCGGCGCTATACTCGGAACGGAAAAGCCGGCACTGAAATCCGGTATCAAAGAATACAACTCCAATTCAGGGTTTGGAACATAAAGTCCTGTCAGCTGACAGATGATCCCAAGGCCCCATGTGATCAAAATTCCCCAGAGAATATTACCCTTCATCTTTTTTGCAACCAGAACTCCTGTGATCAGAACTCCGATCACAGCCAGCAGAACACAGATTCCCACATCCTGGAAAGAACCGGCACCGTCATTCATTTTCTGAAAATTATCCAGTGAAAAGAGCGACAGAAGTGTACTGCTGCCAATTACAATATTTGCATTCTGCAGCCCTACAAAAGCAATAAACAGACCGATCCCCACGCTGATTGCATGTCTCATACTGGTGGGTATCGCATTAAATATCGCCTCGCGCACGTTAATGCATGTGAGCAGGATAAATATGATACCTTCTATAAATACTGCCGCCAGCGCCGCCTGCCATGGGTATCCCATCTGCCCTACAACCGTATAGACAAAATAGGCATTCAATCCCATTCCGGGTGCCAGCACGAACGGATAATTGGCGAATGCCGCCATACACAAGGTACCTACCACCGATGCCAGGGCTGTCGCTGTAAAGACTGCTCCCTTGTCCATCCCCGCCGCCGCCAGCATATTTGGATGGACCGCCAGTATATATGCCATCGTCATGAAGGTAGTGATTCCGGCAATAATCTCAGTCTTTACATCTGTATGATGCTCTTTTAGTTTAAATATTTTTTCCAGCATTTTCTTTTCTCCCGTATCCCTCATTTTTTCTTGTCAACTAATACTATACGTTCTCATGCCATAAATGTAAATGCCATAATTTTCTAAAAAGCATTATTTTGCAGACTCTGATTCCCGGTAATATGCAATCATGAGATCTACCATCATGTTATAGCTCTGTACTCCCTCTGCCTGTCCGTTTGCCTTCAGATAAAGATCATTGATATGATTGGACAGTTTCGCTGTTGTGCCGTCATAAGCATCCCAAAATACACGGTTGGCTTTCAGGTCCAACTCCACTTCCGGTGCGAGCCTGCTTCTTAACCTGCCCCAGCGCTGTGCATCGGCACTGCCAAGTTCATTCATACTGTATATCCACCCCATAAGGTATCCACTATACTGAAAATCTATGCGATCCGAGGTACTGCACGCCAGAAATGCAATAAAATTGGCCTCTTCCTCCTGCATAAACCCTCTCAGATGGGATAGCTCGTGGCAGGCGGTAAACGGAATATTATAGTCCGGCATATCTCCATTATAATTTGCTTCCAGGGTAAACGGAGAATAGATGCCGCTTAAACCCAGATAGGAAAGAATCTCTGAATTCAGCAGCCTTTTAGGCTGCGGGTAATATCCTCTTAGCATCTCATATTCTTCCCCCAGCTTTTCCATGGCACATACTGCTTCGTCTCTTTCGTCTGACTGCAGTATCATCTCTCCCTGTGCATTTCTTGTGACCAGAGTGCAGAATGCATTGACCTTTTCCGTCATCCGGCTGCATACCATCTCCAGCTCTTCCACTGTGCCGCCGACGGCAGAGATCCCCGCTGTCGAGGAAAATGAGGCTCTTTTATAATTCACACCGCAGTTAACCGTATAAACGAACAAGAGAACCGCACCCACAAGCAATGCCCGTGAAAGCCATCCAAACAGTCTACGCTTTCTGTCCTTTCTGTGAATCATCGTTACCGCGATATGTATAAGGGATACCGCCAGAACCACCAGCAGCAGATACAGACCGATTTCCGAAACCGAAAATGGAAAAATCCCAAAAATCCTTCCAAATACGGAAACCAGTCCCTGATAGATATGTACCGCATACCATCTGGCCAGACCGGGAACCGCAGACGCCAGAATCAGCATTCCTGCGCTTGCCGCCAGCAACATGCATGCAGTGATCACTGCAAATACTGTGCTAAATCGTTTCTTTTTGTCTCTTTTGTTCATATCGTTTTTCTCAATCGTAAATTTTCTTTTATTGTATCACAATCTGTATTGAAAGATATATCTGTTTTCCGGATGAGACAGAAAAAGCCGGATGGTAAACCATCCGGCCGTCTGACAGCAAAGCTTATGTCACTGCGAAACAATCAGAAAAGCAGCCAGCCCCAACAGCACCTGTATAATCAGGAACCGCACAACAACCTGGGTGTCCGACCATTTAAATTTGATCCTCATATGGTCATGAATCGGGGTACGCGTATTTTTTAATATGGAAATTTTCAAAAATCTTTTCAGAAAAATTTTAACCAGCCCAAGACCGCCATCGATAATCAACATTCCCGCCAGAAGCAGATAGCTAAACGGATGCTGGGATTTCAGAGCTATGACAGCCAGATAAAATCCAAGAGCCCTGGAGCCGGCATCCCCCATCAGCATACTGC
Organism: uncultured Ruminococcus sp.; assembly: GCA_964621905.1. Lineage (GTDB taxonomy): Bacteria > Bacillota > Clostridia > Lachnospirales > Lachnospiraceae > Ruminococcus_G. The sequence continues at coordinate 46,357 of CAZUNG010000004.1, forward strand.
TTGGTGAAGTATTAAAGTAAAGGTATGCAAACAAAACTGCCGTGAAAAGGAAATCAGCGATCACATAATTTCCCAGTGTCTCACGAAAGATCAGGCTAAATGACAAAATCGCCACACAGCAGAGACTTGCACACAATCCGTCGACACCATCTGAACAGTTCGTGACATTGATGGAAATCCAGAACAAAACAATTCCAAGGATGATATAGACTGCCCTGGGAATTATGATCTCCATTGTACCTATATAAATTGCCGTTGAATTGTAATTTAAAAAAGTCAGAATCGTGACGACCGAGACGATCAGATCGATCAGGCCTTTTTTGTAATCACTCCACGGTTTGTCAGACGCATCATCCAGATATCCGCTCAGCATGATACACGCAAGCAGTATCAGATAAATGATATATTCCCGGTTCAGCGGCATAAAAAGAAAACTGCTGACAATAAAACAGATTACAAAAGTCAGTCCGACACCCCGGATCTTTCCTTTCGACAGACTCCCATTTACGGCAAACGCCCGGCCCTGATCACTCGGCAGAAACGAAAGTGGGTATTTCAGTGCCACAAATGTAAGGGTAAATGTAAGCAGTATCCCCAGCATTACAATCTGGTTCGTGCTTAGATAATGGTTTAATATATTGTACATCTTTCTTTTGCCTCTCGGACAATCCTTTCTGCTATCTTCTCATTATACTGAAGATACCACAAGCCTGTCTAAAACGCAAGAGAGTAACTCATTTTCACGGGCAGCTCTTTCAGATAAACATCAATGTGATTTTTATCAATCACCACCATCCGGTCCAGAATCTGCCGATAGAATTCGTCTTCATATTCCATACCGCCAGTTATCTCACTGACAGCCTCCTCGATCTTCTTAAGTTTTGCTGTCTCATTCTCAGTTTCCCTGCGGATCACTGCAAGAACAGTGTCCGTCATCTTTTTTTTGTCATAGTCCAGATCTTGACATACAAGAAACATGATATGGATGAGATCCTCGTTTCGGATACCGGTCGCCTTACAGCCAGTTTGATTCCCGGCAGCATCGATGTGCGGTGCCCCGTTTTGAACGGCTTCCAGGCATCGCCATACCTGATACCGGCTTCCATCCTTTCTGTTTTTACTGCGGGCAGTATAACTGGCGCTGCAGCACCCACATTTTATTTTCCCGGAGAAGAGGTATCGGCGGCTGTGCTTTGCCTTTCCTTTCTGTGAAAGTGAACGACTGTCCAGGATATGGTTAGCCGCCTCAAAGATTTCTCTGGAGATGATCGGCTCGTGATGATCTCTGATGATCACGAATTCCTCCTGACCGCGGTTGTATTTCTTTTCATGGGACAAAAAATCCGGCGTATAAGTCTTTTTCTGAATCAGATCCCCACAATATTTTTCATTTCTCAGAATACGCAGAATCACGGAATTCTGCCATTTTGAGGCGTACATAGGCAAAATACCGCATTCCCGCAGCTCACGTGCAATCACATGAGTTCCTTTTCCTTCTTCTACATATTTATAAAAGATAAGCTGTACAATTTTGGCCCCTTCCTCATCGACCGCGATGCTGCCGTTGCGAACCTCATATCCCAGCATACTCCTTCCGAATACAACCCCCTGCTCCATCCGGCGTTTCTGTCCCCATTTTACCCGTTCTGACGTCCGCCGGCTCTCTTCCTGTGCAATGGATGACAGAATGGCCAGCCGAAGTTCGGCATCTCCGTCGAGGGTATTGATATTGTCATTCAAAAAAATAACGGCAACGCCGTGTTTCTTTAAATCACGTGTAAAATATATGCTGTCAAGTGTATTTCTCGCAAACCGGGAGATCTCTTTTGTGATAATCAGATCAAACTCCCCGTTTTTGGCACACGTGATCATCCGGTTAAACGCCCGGCGTTTCTTCGTATTCGTCCCGGAGATCCCCTCATCGGCAAAAATGCCGTACAACTCCCAGTCCGGGTTGTTCTCGATATACTGTCTGAAATACCTCTGCTGGGCCACAAAAGAATTGGCCTGATCATCACTGTCCGTCGACACCCTGCAGTAGGCAGCCACCCTCTTTTTTTCACCGGCTGTCTTTCGCTCTTCGTTTAAGCGTTCATAATCGTACACGGATAACCACCTCACAGACGGCTGTTCTTGTTCAGGCCGCGCAGCCGGCTAAACGGATCTTCAAGCTCGGCCTGACATTGCTCCCGCTGCGTGGGAGTCAGCAGTTTTCTTTTTTCCAGAGACCACAGGATCGCTTTTTGAACCTCCGTAAGAAATGCTGCATACTCTGGATCGTCCAGTTTTGGGAACGGTTCACCGGTATAGACAAATTCCCTGTGCTGCATTCTTTGCACCTCCCTCTGTTACACTATATGTGCCGAAGGCTTTTCCATATAACAGAGAGCGCGTATCCACGTCAGGCGTCTGATATCATGATATTCAGTTCTGTGTCCGCATCGAAAAAATGCGCGTTATTCATATCGAATGTAAGCGTTATCATATCTCCTCTCTTAACCGGCATATCCGGTCTGACACGACAGGCCAGGCTGTTTCCGGCATATTCTGTATACAGGCAGGCTTCCGCTCCCAGCAGCTCATAGGCTTTTACCTCAGCCGCCAGTACACGGCCGTCCCCCTCTGCACTCCAGGCCGCAACCGTAATATCTTCTGAGCGAAGTCCCATAATGACTTCTTTGTCCGTATACCCGCTCTTTTTTAACCGTTTTGCCTTCCTAAGCGGAATCTCAAACGTCCGGTCACCGGACAGAAACACCATACGGCCTGTCTGTTCCAGAACAGTTCCTCTCAAAAAATTCATCTGCTGAGACCCAATAAAACCGGCCACAAAAAGATTTCTGGGACACTCATAAAGGTTCTTTGGCGTATCCACCTGCATAATATCACCGTCTTTCATCACAACGATTTTCGTTCCGAGTGTCATCGCCTCCGTCTGGTCATGTGTCACATAGATGATCGTAGCTTTTAGACGGTTATGAAGTTTTGCAATTTCCAGCCGCATCTGAACCCTCAGTTTTGCATCCAGGTTGGAAAGCGGTTCATCCATCAAAAACACCTTGGGATCCCTTACAATCGCACGGCCCATTGCCACACGCTGTCTCTGCCCTCCGGACAGTGCTTTGGGTTTTCTGTCCAGAAGTTCTTCAAGATCCAGGATCTTTGCCGCACTGCGGACAGACTGATCGATGGCTGCTTTCGGAATTTTACGCATTTTGAGTGAAAAAGCCATATTATCATACACCGTCATATGCGGGTACAGTGCATAGTTCTGGAATACCATAGCAATGTCCCTGTCCTTAGGCTCCTCATCATTCACCCTTTTTCCATCGATCACGATTTCACCGTCCGTGATCGTCTCCAGTCCGGCGATCATACGCAGTGTCGTGGATTTTCCGCATCCGGAAGGACCTACAAAAATGATAAACTCCTGATCTTTGATTTCCAGGCTGAAGTTCCTGACCGCTTCATATCCATTCGGATATACTTTTTTTACATTTTTTAATTCTATGGATGCCATAAAACTCCCCTCTTTATCCCCCGGCAAGCAGTGTCAGATTGTTAAGCGTTTCCAGCCTGCGTTTCCCCATATCTTTTTGAGCCCGTTTTTCATACTGCATGGCAGCAAAAGACACCTCCTGTTCTGTATCCGGTGTCAATTCATAGACGCACAGCTCCTTTTCCTGATATTCAATTCCGGCAATCTGATAGGTTTTTTCGTTAATCACTACACGCCTGCCTGCCACCTTGGCACTCCCAAAAAGCTGCCATGCCGTTTTTTTTCCCAGTATACAGTATCCCGTCTCCCCTGACAGCAGTCCGTTGCTGTTCAAAAACAGGATGGAGCAGTCTCCTGCAATTCCGATTGTCTTTACATCAATACTTCTGTTGTAGTCAGGATTTGTCACCGTCTGCGTCTTGTTTTCCTGCCAGAAGACAACATCCAGTCCCTCTTTGTGCATCTGCATAAGGCTCGACTGCATATTTTCATCGTACACTGCAGCGTTCTTCAGTTCCCATTTGACAATCCCCGACTGCGCGGCAGCTTTTTGAATCACGCAAAACCCAAATGCCGCCAGGCACGCGGCAGCCGCCAGCAGGAGGGAGATCAGAATCTTTTTTCTTCTACTCATCTTCCGCCTCCATCAGGCGTACCTTATCCCCTGAAGATATCTCCTTGCTGGAAAATACAACGAACTGGTCGTTCGCTCCCAGGGAACCATCCTCAAGTGCAGCACTGCCCTCATTTTTGTCTCTGACTGTCACTTCCTGTCTGACGACACTGAGCTCTGTTCCCAGAATCGTCTCAGTCTCCCGTATCAGCAGAACATAATTCTTATCATTATCTGCATACAGGGCAGAAAGCGGGATACAGCACGGGTACGGACCGGCCTGTTTCGTCAGTTCCATTCTGCCGCTCTCACCGAGAGACAGGTTCTCGTCTTCCACTGACACAACTGCCTCATAGCTGCCGTCCTCCATCTGCGTCACAGCAGTCACTTCACAGTCTTCTTTTTTCAATCTGTCATTTTGAAAATTCAGGGTAACTGTGCTCCCTGTTTTCACATCATCTGCCTGCTCCTTTGTAAGTACTGCCTTAAAATTCCATCCGCCGGATCCGTCCGCCAGAATCACCGCTGCACTGTCCGTCGTCCGGTCACCTGCTGATACACAGACTTTGTCGACATTTCCCGCCGCGCTGCTCACGATCTGACCATCCCTTTTCTGCAGATTCTGGTACGTTTCCAGTTTCTTTTCAAGCTGTGCAATCGTCTGTTCTGCTTCTGTTATTCCACTTTTATCCGCCGGCGCTTTATTCCGGGCATCTTCTAACGCCCGGCTGGCCTGTAAAACGGCTTTATCGCGCTCCTGTTCTGCGTTATACAAAGCGGTCTCTTTCTGTGACAGTGCATCCTCCAGCTGTTTGATTCCCTGTTCCCATGCGGCGCTGTCGGCATCCTCATTCGCCTCCTGGTAACTCTCCCAGGAAGGGTAAGCAGACAGCTCATTCTCTGCATCACTGTACTCCTGCCAGGCCCTGTCAACCGCGGCGTCCTGAACCGCAGCTGCATTCAAAAGATCCTCCTCGGCGCGTTGTCTGGCAGCCTGCAAGGTCTGATCCTCCTCTTCTTTTTCAGCTTTCTGTGCCAAAAGCTTCTGCTGCTCCACCGCAATCTGGGCAGTGATCTTCTCGCTCAGCTTTTTCAGATCCTCCGTATCGAGCCGAAGCAGTACCGTACCCCGCTGAATCTTTTCACCAACACTGACACAGATTTCCGCTATCCGTATCCCCTCCTCCACAACCACCGGTTTTCCGCTGTCCGCCTCGATTCTGCCGTCGGCAGTGACTGAGTGTGAGATGCTTTTCTGCTGGGCACATCCTGTCTCTACTCTCGGCATCTGCCAGGCATAGATACCGCGCGAAACGAGCGTACACAGCAGCATGCTCATCAAGAATGCGGCAAAACACCAGAGGGCTTTTTTTCTTCTTTTTTCTGACGTATTCCATCTCAATATTTTCATATCTTCTCTCATTCTTTGATTCCCGATGAAATGATTCCCTGTTCCAGATAATCCTGCCCAATGATAAACACAAACACCGCCGGTATCAGCGCAATTACGGATGCTGCAAGTGAAATCCCGGCCTGCCCGGTTCCTACTTCCGGCAGATACAGAGAAAGCGGCCACCGTGTTTTATCCTGTAAAAATGCCAGCGGCTGCTCCATCATATTCCAGTACTCCAAAAATCCCAGAACCACTGCTGACAAGATCCCGGGAGAGCCAAGGGGAATCCCGACCTTCAGAAAAACTGCCAGCTCCCCGGCGCCGTCAATCTTCGCGGCCTCGATCAGTTCTCTCGGTATTGCAGTAAAGCTGCGGTATATGAGAAATACCGGAAAGGTAGAAAAAACCGCGGGCAGGATCACAGCCGCATGGGTGTTCATCAGATTCATATCATCCAGTACCAGATAGGTAGGCAGCATCGTCACCTGAAACGGAAGCAGCATTAAAATCACGTAAAGTGTAAACAACAGCTTTCTGCCTTTAAATCGAAATGCTGCAAACGCCCATGCTGCAGGAACTGCAAACACCAGCTGTCCTGTGAGAATCGCCCCGACGATCTTCACAGAGTTCCAGAACACCGTAAAAAAATCCGGTGTCCAGATCAGCAGTTTTACAAAATGAATCAGCGTCGGATAAAGAGGAAACAGCTTCCACTCTATCATACCGCCGGCCCCATTTAACACCGGTGCCAGACTTTCTGTCAGTTCATTTCCGCTTTTCAGGGATCCCAGGACCGTGAGAATCACGGGCATGCAGATGATCCCGGCTGACAGTATCAGCCCCAGATTCCAACATATCTTTTTCATCTCAATCCTCCTGCTTCTCCCAGAAGTGCTGCAGCAGCAGTACAAAAACAACGAATACGACTGTGATACAGACTGCCGCCGCCGCCATTTTATCAATCTCCAGATTCGTAAACCAGTTGTTGAAGATATGCTGCAAAAGGTACATATTGGACTGTGGATAAGCCCCTGCCACCAGGTAGGCCTCCCGGAATACTTTAAATGAATTTAAAAAGGACAGCACCGTGATGGTATAAAGCATTGGCTTCAGCCCGGGCAGCACCACATAGAAAAAGCATTTTAGCTCCGATGCACCGTCCACTCTTGCCGCTTCCTTTAATTCCTCGGGTACATTGTGCAGTCCCGCCAGCCAGAGTATAACCGTATATCCCATGTTCTTCCACAGATAACTGATGATCAGTACCCAGAACGATGCATTGCTTCCCAGCCAGTCCACTGCGTGGATTCCAAGGGATGCAAGCTCTGTATTAAGCAGTCCGTTGACGTGGAACATCATTTTCCAGATCAGGACCACCGCTGCCGTAGGGACCGCCATCGGCAGCAGATATACTGACTTCAGCCCTCTGGTCCGTTTACATTGATTGAGTCCCAGAGAGATTGCCAGCGAAATGAGGAGCAGCAGGGGAAGTCCGACGGCCACAAATTTCAGGGTATTCTTAACCGCAAGCAGGAACGCCTGATTTGTAAAGATCTCCCTGTAATTTGCAGTCCCGCAGAATCTTCCGGTCACTGCGGTCTGAAACGAACGCTTTCCCACATCCGCAAACGGTATCAGTACAAAGACAGCCACTCCCGCCAGACTAGGAAGCAAAAACCATACCTTACTCCTGTAAATGAATCGAAATTTTCTGAACAATTTCCGCAGTACAATTTTCAATCTCTTTCTCTCCTGTCAGAGCCTGTGCACCGATGGTTATGATCTCTTCCTTCAGACTGTCATCCGTGACAGCCGGTACGTTAAGTGTCTCGATCAGCTCTCTGAACTGTCTCTTCTCAGCGTCATCCGGCCAGACTATCTCAAGCCACATTTCATTTCCATCCCGGTCTGTAAATCCTGTAATCTCCGTAGACTGCGGATTGGGATTCGTGGCAAAGCCTTCATAGGCATCTGCGTTGACCGGGAAGCCATCCCCTAAATCTTTGCTCTGTACCTCTGTGCCAAAAAGTGTTTTCATCCATGACATGGCAAGCTCCTGGTTTTTAGAATTCACACTGACACCGATGATGCCGGACGGAGAAAATACATTGGCAGACTGTCCGTCAAATGACCGGTAAGTAAACCCCTCCACCCTCCGGTTAACCGCCAGTACAGAATTCATATCAGACATGCTGCCCAGCAGTCCTGCAGTCAGTATCTGTCTTCTTTCTATCTGCCATCCAGACTGAGGTCCATTGCTCAGCAGATTATCTTTCACCTTCTGCTCATCCTGGTAGTATGAAAGAAATTCGTCACACATCTTCTGATGATCTGCAAGTTCCTTTTCATCCATATTTTTTATATCAGCCTCATAGATCCGTTTGGCCTGCGTCAGGAATTGCGCCAGACTGTCCTCATTGATCGTCCCGTCTTCCGAAGTCCATGCACCGGCCGATGTGATATACAGCTTTTCCAAAAGCTCTGCCGCAGTGTATGATCCCAAAACTGTTTCCTCGGTTTCCGGAGACTCGGCGATCGTCTCCGCGGTATCCGCAAGACTTGTCAAATCTGAAATTGTGGAGAGCCAGGATGCACTGCCGGTCAAAAGCGGCACCTCGTACCTGAATGGCAGGATGAAAGTCCCCTCATCGGACTGATATCCTTTTAAAATCCCTTCAAAGTAACTTCCCTTTAGTTCAGATACAAAATCACGCAGATCCAGCAGCATCCCCTTTTCAATATAGGAATCCGCCGGCATTCCATCCAGCAGCATCATATCCGGTCCTTTTCCCGCAAGCAGCTGCGTATTCAGGTTCTTGACAGCATCACCCGCCGTCACGCCGTTCTTCTCACTCACCCCGATTTCCAGGCGGATAAACGTGTCCGGATTTTCCGACCGGTAGCAGCTGATCGCCTGGCGGACCGTCTCATTGTCATACAGACTGTATATTGTGAGCAATTGTTCCGGAACAGCTGAAATATCCGGGTCATACACGTAAGAATACAGGGAACCGTCCTGGTAAAGAATCAGAAATGAACCGTCATCATTCCTGCCCATCCATGCAGGAGCTTTTGATGGATCTCCGAGATTCGTCAGTGCCCCGTCTGCCAGCTGTTCCATTACGTTTCCTCCCAGCACGTGGCCGTAAATTCCTCCGGCCGCCGCAAGGTATAATGTCTGGGTTCCGTCTTTGTCGTCGGAAGCACCTATCACAGTGCCCGCCTTCTGCTCCGTCTGCTCTTTGATAAAAGAGTTCAGTACCTCATCCGATGTGGTCAGCTCACCGCTTTTCAGATCATAAACGTAAGCTTTTTGTCCATCCTGCACCACCAGCGAACTTCCGCATGCATAGAGACCTATATCCTTCGCATCATCCGGCGTGAACAGCAGTTCGTATTTCTGCTGTTTGATATCCAGTTTATAGATATCATAGCTGTTTGTGATGACAAACACTCCGCCGTCGTCAGTAATCACAGAGCTCATCACACAGGTTTTATAATCCTCCAGGCCAAGTTCCGTCTCATAGACAGTACCGTCCGCATCCAGGTAGATATACTTTTCAGGATACGTTTTCGCATCATTCGATTCTTCCCACAAAATATAGGATATAAAGATTCCTCCATCCGCTGCGACTGCCGTTCCGGTAATATCCGCATCCTGATCGGTCAGACTTTTCAGTTGTTCCAGGGTTTCCGTGTCCCACGTTTTGCCTCCGTCTTCCGAACTGCTTTTTGTTCCCTCCCCCTTGTCAATCAGAATCAGACGGCCGTCCGACAGGCTACCGATACAGCCCAGACCTGAAAAACCTTCCGGAGTTTCAAGCTGTGTTTCGACATATCTCCCTTTCGCATCTGCCGTATTCTCAGCGCTGCCGCTCAGATTTCCAGTATCTGTCTTTTGTTCGTTTCCCGCTTTGCTGCAGCCTGTCAATACCACTGCCAGTATTCCTGCAATAAGAACGCGGTGCCGCTGTATTTTCTTTGTCTTCATACTTTTCAATCCTTTCCTGTTGGTGCCACAAATATAACACAGCTTTCTCTAACCATTCTCTAAAAATTAGAGAATAAATAAAGATTTCTGTGATACAATGAATCTTACATAAAAGAACGGAGGGTAATTATGAGAATTCTGCTGATTGAAGATGATCAGGAACTGTGCTTTTCCCTTGAATATCAGTTAAAAGACGCAGGTTATCTGGTTGATACCTGTCAGGACGGGGATGATGCTTTTTACTATATCAAACAAAATATTTATGATCTGATCCTGTTAGACCGTATGCTTCCACATATGGATGGTCTGACGATTTTAAAAAAACTGCGCGCATCCGGCAGTTCAACGCCCGTTATCTTCCTGACAGCATTGGGAGAACTGGAAGATAAGATTGACGGCCTGAATACAGGCGCCGATGACTACCTTGTGAAACCATTTGCATTCGAAGAGCTGCTGGCACGCATGCGCTGTATCAGCAGGCGGCCGCAAAAATGTCAGGAAGTCGAAACGCTGACTTTTGGGGACCTCACATATTCTGTGACGGAAAATATTCTGACCGGACCTGATGGCAGCTGTACACTGTCCAAAAAAGAAGGCGCCATGTTTGAGGTACTGCTGAGAAATTCAGCACAGATTCTTCCCCGTATGACACTGCTCACCAGAGTATGGGGCCCGGATGCCGATGTCGAGGAGGGAAACCTGGATAATTATATGTATTTTATACGAAGACGCTTAAAACAAGTTGCATCCGCCGTAACCGTCAAAACCATCCGCGGCATCGGCTATCAGCTGGAGGGATGAATCAAATGTATCGAAAAGTTCACCGAAATCTGACGTTGCTCTTCTCCGGGATTACGGCACTGATACTGATTGTGATGACAGTCAGCTACCTGTACACGTCTGAAAAAACATTGAAAAACAACAGCTTTTTATCATTTTCCGGGGAAATGAACACTCTGATTTCCAACTTTGAACAGCAAAACACCATCTCTTATGAATGGCTTTCCAAAGTCAGCGCAAATGGCCGTTATCTGCTGGCTCTCTACGACAACGGTACTCCTCTGGATTATACTGCCCATATTCTGACGGACAAGGAACGTTCATTGGTAAATGACATTCTGAAAAACTGCAGGGACATCATAAGTTCTGTTCAGCCGGATACCGTGTATACATCTTCCCATAAAGAATTCACCTATCTCTCAGATCCGGGGGAACATTATTACGTCTGCTATGCGAATATCAAATATACCCCGGGAAATCTGACGGCTGTGGTCCTGTTTTCTGCTGATGCCGTATTCCGTCAGCTTTTTTTTCAGCGGATTCGTTTTCTGCTGATTGATCTGGGCGGAATCCTTGTTTTATTTTTCTTTTGCTGGCATTTCACGAAGCGTCTGCTGCTGCCGATTCAGAAATCACAGGAACAGCAGGCTGCTTTCATCGCAGCGGCCTCCCATGAACTGAGAACACCGGTATCTGTCATTCTGTCCTGCATTTCTGCCTGGAAATGTGCTCCCCCGTCTGAACAGTCCCGTTTTGTGGACACGGTAGAAAAAGAGGGCACACGGCTCTCCCGTCTGATTTCGGATATGCTGACCCTTGCCCGCTCTGACAATCATACCTGGTCGTTCTCTTTGGAAAAGCATGAACTGGACACTTTACTGCTGAATGTTTACGAGGCATTCAAACCCATGGCCGACGCGAAACAGATCGCTCTGTCTGTAGATCTTCCGGAACAGATGCTTCCCCCATGTCTTTGCGACGGAGAACGCATTTCACAGGTTCTCGGCATTCTGATCACCAATGCAATTGGATATGGACATGCCCGAGGATTCGTAAGACTGGGACTGCAATATCAGAATAATACATTTATTCTCAATGTCACCGACAATGGACCCGGTATCCCGGATGACGCAAAGCAGCATATTTTTGACCGGTTTTACCGGGGAGATTCCTCACGCACGCAAAAAGAGCATTTCGGACTCGGTCTGTGCATCGCCAGAGAAATTGTCACCGCCCATCATGGAACCATCCAGGTCAGTGATACGCCAGGCGGCGGCGCGGCCTTTACCATCTGCCTGAAAAGATAGCGGACCATTTCCGATGCTTCAGTCGGTACAGAAGAACTGGCACATCTGGAGATGGTAGGAACCATCATTTACCAGCTGACTTGTGACTTATCGATGGAAGAAATCCAAAAATCAGGATTTGACAAATACTATGTCGACCACACACTGGCACTCTGGCCACAGGCTGCCGGCGGTATCCCATTCAATGCGTGTGAATTCCAGTGTAAGGGTGATCCGATCACTGATCTTCATGAAGACATGGCTGCAGAACAGAAGGCACGCTCAACTTATGACAATATTCTGCGTCTGGCAAAAGATTGCCCGGAAGTCGCTGATCCGATCAAATTCCTTCGTGCCCGTGAGATCGTGCATTACCAGAGATTCGGCGAAGCACTCCGCTCTGTGCAGGAAGAATTGGATTCCAACAACTTCTATGCATTTAACCCGAGTTTTGATATGCCTGCAAAATGCAGCTGTAAGGACTGCTGATGCCTATGGAAATGCCAATCAAAGAAATCTTTTCGACACTTATGGATATGCCGCTGGAAGCCTATGCCCCTTTAGCAGGAAGTGAGTCTTACCAGGGCATCCAGGGAACCGTCTATTTTTACCCGCTCTGGGACGGAACCTTCGTGATCGCCGATGTCGCCGGTCTTCCGTTTGAGGAAGGCAAGTGCGCTGAAAGAATTTTCGGCTTTCACATTCATACGGGAGATACCTGTACCGGAAACGCCGAGGATCCCTTTGCAGATACAGGACTGCACTATAACCCGGACTCCTGCCCCCATCCGGAACACGCAGGAGATCTTCCTCCTCTGTTCGGCAACAATGGTTACGCACTGACGATGTTTTATACCAATCGTTTTGTACCGGAGGAAATCATCGGCCACACAATTGTCGTGCATGATATGCCGGATGACTTCCGCTCACAGCCCGCCGGTGACTCCGGATCTAAAATTGCGTGCGGGGAAATCATAGGAACTGACAACCGATAATCTCCTACCTCTGAAAAAAAGGGTATCTTCCCAGCAAATAGGGAAGATACCCTTTTTTGATTCTGCCGTTCTCACCCGATTGTATTTTCCTGTGTCGGCTGAGGACCAACTACCTGATCAGTACTGTAGTACACGATTACCGGATAACCGATATCCACAGTATTAAAGATTTGTTCAGCTGCGTCATACGGAGTATTCACACAGCCATGAGAACCGTCTGACAGGTATGTAGAAGGCACATACTCTGAAGAAGAACGCCAGCTGGCGTCATGGATGCCCACGCCTCCATTAAACGGAAGCCAGAATGTCACATCAACATTGAACTGCTTGAAATGTGCATCTTTCTTCTTGGCATCGATCGCCCATACACTTCCGGACGGTGTATCATGACCGGTTGCATTGTTTCCCGTTACCACCGGTGTCTCTGTCACAAGCTGCCCATCTTTATAACACCACATCTTCTGCTCCGAGATACATACCTCAACATACGTACCGCCGATATCATTTGACGAGCGGTCCATGGCAGTGTAGAGATATGCCGGCTCCAGATTTCCCTGTGTCCCCGCATTGATATTGTCGATCAGCTGCCGGGTTGTCTCCTCCTTGTTTATCACCCAGCCATAGTCACCGCCGGCGGCCAGTGTGATAGTTGGTCCAAGAGACGTCTGGAATGTATGTTCCAGCCCAAACGTATCCGTCTCATATGCCATATGCTTTACCCACGCCGCTGCCTGTTCCTGATCCAGCACGTAATTTCCGCTTTCATCTTTGACCAGCCAGTCTTTGATCACCGACCGGTCAACCGTGAACTGGCTGTCCACAAAATCATACGTAATCTGAGCTGCCGTAATTGTGTTCAGCTGCTGAAGCTCTGCGTTCAGCGCTTCATCCGTGCTGAGGACTGACGGTTTTTCATATAAATCAAGTGCCTCCAGATCCAGTTCCGTCTGTCCGCTGTTGATCGCATCGATCACAGCCTGTTTTACCTCATCCTTTCTAAGTGTATTCCCCTGTACTTCCGGTGTAATCACAAATCCTTCATCTGTCTCTTCTATGACAGCATCGGACGGTGCAGTCAGATTCTCTTCCTGAAAGCATTTAAGACTGTCCACAATCCCATCGACCGTGCTTTCATCGTACCTGGTATTTGCAGATACCTGATAAGCATTCCTCCGGATCAGAGATGTGATCCATGAGTATGGGTTCTGCTCTTCAAGGAGCTGTTCCACACCGTTATCATCCACATATTCCAGTCCGATCTGCTCAGCGCTGATTACCTCTGTCTGGTCATCCCGCTCTTTCAGTGTCAGTTCATATTCCATAATATGATCCTGCAGCTCCTCTTTCACCTGTTGTGTATTTTTTCCAGAACAGCCTAACCCGTTAATGGTTGTCCCAAACAGAAAATGTGACTGAAAAAACAGGCTGAATCCAAAGTAAATTCCGAGCAGTACTACAGCAGCGAGCAGAATCACCAGTATGATTTTCTTCTTTCTGGTATTGAATAATTTTTTCATAACTTCCTAACCCTCTTTGCTCCAGGGTGCATATGAACACCCCGATATGATTTCCATTCCCGTGTCTCAGTATAGCACCAGCACGCCATCCGGTAAATACTTTTCACACACTTCACAATTCTTTTAGAAAGTTAATAGAAAAATCATGTCGAATAATGCGAAAAGAAGAGCACTTAAAAAGTGCTCTCCCTCTGTTTCATCCTTTATGCTTCTTCTGCAAGACCCATCAGTTCCTCACGGAAAATTCTCTCATCCATCAGTTTCAGGTCGTCCGCGATCTGTGGTTTGAATTCCATCTGATCCAGAACCTGTGTCTGAAGGTCAATGCCGGGTGCGATCTCAATCAGCGTAACCCCTTCCGGACGAAGTTCAAATACACAGCGTTCCGTAATATACAGAACCGGCTGTTTTACTTTATTTGCATAATCACCGGAAAATGTAATCTGCTCAACCTGTTTTACAAATTTTTTCTTTGCACCTTCCTGTACAATTACCAGCTTGCCGTCTTTACACTCTGTCTTCAGGCCTTTTGCTGTCATTGTACCGCAGTATACAACGCTTTTTGCGTTCTGCGTGATATCAATAAATCCGCCTGCACCTGCAAGACGTGTTCCAAATTTCGATACATTCAGATCCCCGTTCGGTGCGGTCTCTGCCAGTCCCAGGAATGCAATATCAAGCCCGCCTCCCTGATAGAAGTCGAACTGTACATTATGCGGCAGAATCGACATGGAGTTTGCCGCTGCTCCAAACTGTGTCCCGCCATACGGAACACCTGCGATCGAACCGGCCTCCACAGTCAGCGTCATCGTGTTGGAGATACCTTCCTCCGCAGCAACGTTGGCGATTTTTTCCGGTGCACCGGTACCCAGATTTACGATAGCGTCTTTCGGAAGTTCCATCGCTGCACGACGTGCGATAATCTTTTTCGCATCCATCGGGATCGGAGGAATCGCATCAACCGGGATACGGAATTCGCCGGTCAGCGCTCCGTCATACGGCATACCGAGACACTGCATGTTCTCTTCATCTGTCCCGACTACGACAGAATCCACATAAATGCCCGGGATTGCTACGAGCTTCGGATCCAGAGATCCGCCCTGTACGATTTTCTCAACCTGAACGATCACCTTGCCGCCAGAATTTTTACATGCCTGAGCCATCGCCGTAACGTCAAGCGGCCCGATTTCTCTATGTACTGTACAGTTTCCGTACTCATCACAGTAGGAACCGCGCAGGAATACCACATTAATCGGAAATCCTTTATAGAGCAGACGTTCTTCGCCGTCGATATTGACAAGCTTAACAATGTCTTCTTTCGTACAATCATTCAGCTTTCCGCCTTCATTTCGGGGATCAGCAAACGTATACAGTCCAACGTGTGTGATCGTGCCGATATTATGTGCTGCGATATCACGATACATATGGGAGATAACACCCTGCGGCAGGTTATAAGCCTCGATTTTATTATTCAGGGCCAGCTCGCCCAGTTTGGGCGCACGGTCCCAGTGTCCGCCGATAACGCGCTTTACCATGCCTTCATGTCCGTAATGGTCTCCTCCGGTGCCATCGCGATGTCCCTGTCCGGCTGCAAAGAACAGTGTCAGATCCTTCGGATGTCCCGTTTCCAGGAAACGTTTTTCAAGCGCTGTGGACAGCGCCTCCGGACACGCACAGCTTACGAAACCGCCAGTCGCGATTGTATCGCCGTCCTGAACCTTGAGCGCAGCTTCTTCCGCTGTGATAATACTTACCTTTTTCATTGTTGTCATCCTCCTCTTATAGGAATTTTAAAACATTTACTATGTTAATATTTTATCGTATTTGCTGTAATTTGTAAACGTATAATTGTGCAAATACGATAAAATATGGCAGCTGTTCAGGTCAGGCGGACTGCAGAAAGATAACCCGCCCTGACAGCTACCACATATCATACAATTCCTAACGTTTATTGCTCGCTTTCCAGATCTTCATCTTTTCCGCATCCTGAATCAGCTGGTCGCGGAAATCAGGATGAGCAATCGAGATTACGGCCTCACATCTCTGCCATGTGGAAAGTCCTTTTAAGTTTACCTTTCCGTATTCTGTGACGAGGAAATGCGTATTGGTTCTTGTATCTGTCACGATAGAACCGGGATCCAGGATCGGAAGGATTCTGGACTGGAGCTTTCCGCTCTTGTCTTTAAATGTTGAAGAGCAGCAGATAAAGCTTTTACCTCCTTTGGACAGGTATGCGCCCAGAACGAAATCCAGCTGGCCACCCGCACCGCTGATATGCTTGACACCGGCAGATTCCGCATTGACCTGTCCAAACAGATCGATATTGACCGCATTGTTAATGGACATGAAATGATCCAGCGCAGACACCGTCCGCACATCATTGACGTATCCAACAGATGCGCTGTACATCTCCGGATTGTTGTCAATATAATCGTACAGCTCTCTGCTGCCGGCGGCGAACGCATACACCTGTTTTCCTGTATGGATATTTTTCTTTCTGCCGTTGATCTTACCGGCCTTTGCCATTTCCACATAAGCATCCACGTACATTTCCGTATGGACACCGAGATCCTTCAGATCCGATTCCGCGATCAGCTTGCCCACTGCATTCGGCATACCGCCGATTCCAAGCTGAAGGCATGATCCGTCAGAGATTTCTTCCAGAATATACTCTGCAACTTTTTTGTCAACGTCTGTCATCGGTGCCTGACTGCCGCCGAGTTCCGGCACCAGAGGATTTTCACCGTGTACGATCATATCTACATCTGTGATATGGACACAGCTTGTCTCATCACCGTAAGCGACAGGCATATTCTCATTTACTTCCACGATCACGATTTTAGCTGTCTCACAGACTGCCTTCAGATGAGATGCACTCAGCCCAAAATTAAAAAATCCATGGATATCCATTGGGGCAACCTGTATCATTGCCACATCAGGCTTACAGTCCATATCATAGTAATAACGTGGAAGTTCAGAATAGCGGATCGGTCCATAGTACGCAAATCCCTGAGCGATCGCTTTTCTTTCTATCCCCGTCATATGCCAGGAATTCCATGAAAAATGCTCTTTTACATTTTCCACTTTAAAAATTTCCGGAACCTGGAGCAAAATGCCTCCTCTTACTTTGACATCGTAAAGCTCATCTGCCCGTTTCGCCAACGCTGCATCGAGTGCAACCGGAGTTGCGGTACTCCACGCATAGTCTACCCAGTCACCGGATTTCACTGCTTTCACAGCTTCCTCTGCCGTCGTTAATTTCATTTCATACTGTTTTTGTATGTTCATTGATAGCCTCCAATCACCTAATACTCATCAACTCGCAAAAAGTGCGGAAATCCCCGCTTTCTTACGTTGCCAGTATACCATAAAATTACTTTTTACCGCAACCCGGTTTTTCAGGGCAGATGGCATAAAAACAGGCGAAAAAGCAGTTGCTCTCTGCTCTTCGCCGTTTTTATATCAGTATGTCCGCCAGTTCTCTGCTGAAAACTTCGGCACGGTCCCCATACATATGACCTTCATAATCCGCAAAGTCATCCAGTGTCCACGCCTCATTTGTCATACCGGGTTCGTTAAAATTGTAATACGTGACGTCAAACTGTTCCGTCAGCTGACGGAAATACTGAAATGCATTGTCATACAGAGACTGATAATCTTTATACGTAACATCCGGGATCGGTGTCGTTATCGCAACAAGCTCAATATCTTTAGCCCTGCAGTACTTTGCCAGCTTCGCAAAATACTTCAGAGAATTTTTCTCCATATGCGTCAGAGACCACGGTTCATAGTCCAGCTTCCGCTTTGCCTCTTCTGTTCGCCTGCGATACATGAAACCATTGGACTGAAAGGCCTGTCCCGCCGTATCAAACGCCTGTACGCCATATGTTTTATAATCTTCCGTCTGCTTTCCATCTACAACTCCGCGAATATTCAGTACCTGCTTCCGATATGCAAACCACGGAAACAACGCAAAACGAAAATCCGCTTCCATCGCCTTCGCAAAGAAGTATTCCGCTTTCGCCATCGACAACGGCATCTCCCTGTAAATCAGGGTAAAATCCGCCTGCTGTGTATCCTTGACTGTCCAATAGCTGGGATCAAACTCATAGATCACACGCTCCGGGGTATGATGTTCACATAACAGCTTCAGCATATAATAAGAATCTCTCGTGTATTCCCCGCCCCGGCATAAATTGATACTCTTTCTTTTGGTCACGGAATCAATGATCCCCGGGTCGATTCCCGCAAACCCATGGGAAGTTCCCAGAAATACATCGTCGTACTTCTTTGTTGTCATGTTGTGAATGTCAATGCGCACGTAATTGTTGGGAATCAGAAGGTAATTCAGCACGCTGTTGACCGCAATGCAGACAGCCAGCAGGATCACCGGAAAAAGAATCTTTTTAAAATTGCGCATAGATAAACCCTCCTGCCATCGATGGATCTGCTCCCAGCAGCGGAAGTGACAAAAGCAGTACCAGGACGACGCCAAAACGTACGACACACGGGCTCTTTAGCACCTCGGCGGCAACATTTACCTGGCATTCCTCGCGTAAACTCACAATAAAAAGCAGCACACAGCCGGCCAGAACAATTCCCAGAAAAATCAGACATGCCTGGGGCTTTCCGTCGGCAAGCGCCAGAAATCCAGGCTGAAACAGCGGAGACACATCAAATCTGGTCACCGCATTTTTCATCATCCCAAACGCCTGCGAGAGATCACTTCCCCTGTCAAAAAACCAGCTGATATTGACCAGAAGAAATGTCCGCAGAATCTGAAAGACATGAAACCACCGCGAATCATTCCGAATATGACAGGCTTTCTTCCACTTCCTGTAATTACCTGCCATCAGCCCGCTGAATGCAATAATCAAACCATTGTACAAGCCGTAGGCGATAAATTTCCACGCAGCGCCATGCCAGATACCGACCACCAGAAAGACAATGATATTTGCCAGGCAGATGGGCAGCGTTCTTCCAATACTTTTTCCAAATATTTTTTTTGCCCGTTTCGTAAAACGTCCCATCCATTTGGAAAGTGAAACCGGATAAAAAATATAATCTTTCATCCAGGTACCCAGTGTAATATGCCACCGGTGCCAGAAATCAGTGATAGAAACCGCAAAAAATGGTCTCTTGAAATTCTCTTCCAGGCGTATTCCAAACAGGGACGCTATTCCGATGACAACATCCATTCCGCCAGAAAAATCTCCGTATAGCTGCACCGTATAGCCGAGAACCCCAAGAATGGCCATGCCGCTGTACGTCTGATAATTCCCGAATATCACGTCCACAAACATCGCTGCATTGTCAGCAATGACAATTTTCTTGAAAAATCCCCAGAGAATCCGAAGAAGCGCTTCCTGTGTCCGCTGCATGTCAAAAGCATGTTCTGCAAACAGCTCTTTTGACAACGCGGAAAAACGGCTGATCGGTCCCTGCAGAATCTGTGGAAAAAAAGATACAAAAAGTGCAAATTTAAATGGATTCTTCTCCGGCTCGCATTTTCCCCAGTACACATCCAGCAGATAGCCCATGGACTGAAACGTATAAAAAGAAATGCCAAGCGGCAGCAGCAGATTCATAAACTGAAAATCCGTATGAAACAATGTGTTGACATTGCCAATCGCAAAATTCGTATATTTCAGAACCCCCAGCATGCCGAAATTCAAAAACAGCGTAAGAACAAGAACCCTGCGTTTCCGGCCGCGGGTCTGTTTTTTATCTGTTTCCCCCTGGCCGAGTGTATACATTCTGCCGGCCGCCAGGTATGTCGTAATGGTTGAAAACAACAGGAAAACAACAAGCTTCACTCCCGCGGACAGATAGTAGATATAACTGAACGCCAGCAGCCACTGCCACTGAACCCGTTTCGGGATCAGATAGTATCCGGCAACTGCTATTGCAGTAAAAACTAAAAACTGCAGTGAGATGAGTGACATCGCCTAATCCTCTAACTTTCTTCCTGTAATCTTACTACCATATTCCAGAGTGCCTGTGCTGAATTAAAGTTTTCCGGAATGATATCGGCCGGTGTAACAGAGATATTGAATTCATCCTCCAGTTCACTGACGATGGAAAGAATCGCAAAAGATTCCAGAATTCCGTCATCGATCAATGTCGTACAATTTTCATAGTCCTCTCCAGGCTGTATCTCCTCTAAAATTTCTAAAACTTTTTCCATACTGTTTCTCCTTCTTTTTCTGAATTGATCCCATCTGTCGGATCATCCCCGCGCACGAGTCTGACACCATTTTGTTCGGAATAGAAAAATATCTTCGGAAGATCCCTGCTCAGGAAAAGATGAATTCCTTCCGTCACGGAATACGCTCCCGTCCGTTGAAATACCAGCAGATCTCCCGGCTTGACCCCCGTAAGCGGAAGCTGTTTTACCAGAACATCCCCCACTGTACAAAGTGATCCGCAGATATGATAAAGTGCCTCTTCTCCTCCGCAGTTTTCACGCAGATGCTCAAAAAAGGGCAGTTTCATAGCCATTGACTGTCCATAATAATTCAGATGGTGGATTCCGCCGTCTACGATACAGTAGTTCTGACCTTTGTTCTGCTTCATATCTACGATAGAAGTCACATACACTCCGCACTCCGCCGCCAGAAATCTTCCCATCTCAAGAGTAATCTTCCCACGAAATTTCATGCTGTTCAAAATCACAGCAAACTCTGCAAGCATTTCTTGGGGATCCGCCTGTTCGTCTTTCTGAAAATATGGAATGAAAAATCCCGGTCCATATTCCAGATGGCCCGCGCGGTACCCGTACTGTTCTTCTAAATCCGCCAGAAGTTCATCCAGATATAAGAGTTCTGTTTTCATCCTGCCAAGCTTCTGCTTCTGCGTACCCGAATAAAACTGAATTCCTTCTATGCTGACATGAGAAAACCGATTCCGCGTTGTAATCAACTCTCTTATCAGCTCCTCATCCATTCCGAACTGGTTTCCACTGGTTATGCGCAGCAGAACTTTTATGAACAATCCCAGTTTTTGAGCACACTCCTCAAGCAGCAGAAGCTGCTGCAGCGATTCCGCCGTAAAGGTATTACTCCCGTTCCATCTGGCCATCACGGCTTCGATATCTTTTTTTTCTTTGTAGACGCCTGAGAGCACAACTTTCTTCATGGGGATCCTCAGGCGCTCACAGATACGCAGTTCCCCGGGAGAACAGACCTCAAATCCGTCAGCACAGGAATGTACTGCACGTACCAGAAATGGATTTGCCTTCATGGCATAGCAGATCCCGGCCCGCTCTCCCAGAATCGCCTTCACATCCGCAATCCTGCTTCTGACCTGATCAAGGTCAAAAAGATAGAACGGCGTCCCGCATTCCGCTGCAATTTTTCTGATCAGCATCTGATGCGTCATTCCATCACCTCCAGCCGCTTCCGAAGTTCCTTTCGGTCTATTTTCCCATTTTTCGTCAAAGGCATCTGACTGACCTTTTCAAACAGGTTCGGTATCATAAATGCCGGGAGCTGCTGCCGCAGCTCTTTGATTAGTGCTTTTACCTCAGCTCCTCCCACATAGCATGCCCCGATCTTATTCACTTCTTCCAGATAGATGACACAGGCTCTTTCGATTCCTTCTGCCTTTTCCATGGCCGTCTCGATCTCTCCCAGTTCGATTCTGTGTCCCATATGTTTGATCTGAAAATCTTTCCTGGATGCAAAGCAAAGTTCACCTTCCCTGTTATAAAATGCCAGATCCCCTGTCCGGTAGATTATCTGAGGATACGCAGCATTCCGTGGATTTCTCACAAATGCTTTTGCCGTCTGCTCAGGATTACCGTAATAACCAAGAGCCAGTGCCGTGCCCGCCACACAGAGTTCACCTTTTTCATACGGTTCTGTCACCAACTGGTCGTTATCGTCCAGAAGCAGCACGATTTCATTTGCAAACGGCTGACCGATCGGCAGGTTCTCACCAGCTTCAAAATCCCGTTCTACCTGATAGTACGTACAATTGCATGTGATTTCTGTCGGACCGTACAGATTGACAAACACCGCATCCGGCAGTGCCTTCCGCCACTGATTCAGATGTGTCACCGGCATTACTTCTCCGCTGAAAAGTACTTTATTCACCTTCTTCGGTATCTTATAATCAAACCCTTTCAGTGTCGTGATAATGCAAAGCGCAGAAACTGCCCAGACCAGCGTTGTCACCCGTCTCTCATCCAGAAAATCCAACAGCTTCGTCGGAAAGGAAAAATACTGTTTTGGAATTAATTCCAGTGTCGCCCCGGTCTTCATGGTCGTGTAAATATCCTTTACAGAAACATCAAAATCCAGCGGCGCCTGGCATCCGAACACATCCTCTCCTGTAAATCCGAACGTCTCCGTAAACGCATCGATAAAATCAAGTACAGACCTGTGCCCGACCAGCACCCCCTTGGGGACTCCGGTGGACCCGGAAGTAAAAATGCAGTACAGCGGATCCAAATCTGTGCTCTGCCTGCGCACATTTTCAAGAATATCCGGACATGCAGCGGTATCTGACAACTCTTCGAGATACAGGACCTGCTCATCCAGGGTGATCTTTTCCAGTGCTTTTCTGTGCTTTGCATCCGTGATCACAAAGGGATGTCCCAAGGTATCCAGGATCTGGCGGATGCGTGCCGCCGGCTGCCGGCTGTCCAGCATCACATAAAAGTTTCCGCTGTACACAACTCCAAAAAACACAGTGAGCACCGCTGCCGATTTATCCATAAAAACAGCGATCGGCTGTCGGTGCTCATTGCTGCGTGCTGCCAGTGCCGTCCCAATCTGCTGACTTTGTATTAACAGCTGCCGGTAAGTCAGTGAACACTTGTCGTCTTCGACCGCTGTCTTATCCGGATTATTAGCAGCAGATTCTTCAAGATACTGCAGCACATTTCTTCTGTGAGATGACCCTTGCATATAATATTGTTCCATTTGATAAGAACTCCTCATTTATTCATTTACCCATCCAGTATACCACAGGAATATCACGATACAAGGAATTCTCTCTTATAAAAGGATTAAGAATTTATTAACTTTGGATAACGTATTTAAAGGATTTAAAGATGTTTTTGTGACTAACGAGTGTATAACGCAAACATTGCTTAAGCCCCCAAAATAACCTTTTAACAAGCTTACAGCCCCCTATTTCAGAGGGCTGTTTTACTATTTCTTTTCATTCCAGCGGTCAAAATCCTCAGATTCATAAATAGATTTTCCGTTCACTTTTATCTTTTTGAGCATGTCTGATATTTTACGTTTCTCTTCGCTACTACCAGTTTCATATTGTGGTTTGTATTCTGTTGTCAAGATCCGTTTAATTTCCGCTCTTGCTTCTTTGCTGGATTTACCGTCGTTTATTTTTGCGTGATACACCTCGTTAATTTCTTCTTGTGCTTTTTCAGAATCTCCCGAGGAAAGAGCAGATTTAACGCCTGCGTATTTGCTCATAGACACAGGTGCTCCGAAGTTTGATCCGGTCACCTCATTATATAACGACTCTAAATCTCTCCATATATTGTACATTGGAATTCCCGTTACTTGAGAAAGACCGCGTGCCATACTCCTCACAACATTGTATGGTTTATACTTTTGTGGCTCTTGTATCATTTTTCCTATCTGCACGAAGCTTTTAAACAAAGAGTTATATCCGCCAATATCCATTCTCGAAGAATCAAAGCCATCAGCCCATGATGAGATATTTTTTAAATATGGAATCATATTAAATGGATTAAGGTTGTCCACCATATTTGTTTTCAAGCCTTCAATATACTTTTCAACCCATTCTCCTTCATCCCTACTTCGAAAAGCATCCATTACTGCTGCAGCAGCAGAAACGAGTATGCCTGTTGTAACGTACGCTGTAGTGGCTCTAATAAGATTTTTCTTTCCCTTTCCATGAATCTTATAATCAACCCATGCATTCCGTATCATATTAAAGCTTTTTGTCGGTTCTGCCATAAACGCAGATTCAAGTTTAGCCAACCCATCACTTTTCATAAATTTACTTCTGTGAAGTGCTGTATCTACAACCTGTGTACGATCTATTACCTCATCAAAGCGTTTTGAAACCAGCTTATAGAATTCACTTGAATTCGTATGTATCCCGTTATTCTTGTCTTTGACTTCAAGTTCACACGCGTTCCAGAGAACGCCCCAGGTAACATCATCTCCAAGCTGCGCAAGTGACATAGATTTATCTTTCAGTTTCTCAAGACGACTTGTTTGACCGGTAATAACTTCTTTCATTGATTTTCCGATCAGCGTCTCATAATATCCCCAGCTTTTCCACAATGCAATCGCACTATGATCTTTTACCTTCTGCATAGCAGACTTTTTAAAAACTGCTTGAGTCAGATATTTAGGCTCCATGACAGCCATAGCTCGAACATAAGCCGTAGGCTGCTGAATGGCAACCCTGATGTTTGCTCCCACAGACGCAGCTTTATAATTAGAGAGAAACTTATTTGCAATGTCTGATGATCCATCTTTGTTTGAAACACCGTTTATGTCCTTTATAAGCGAAATGAAATATTCTTTCGCTTCTGGGCCATATGATTTCTCAATGCTTTCTTTTACACTTTTTGCAATAAGATGGTTGTTTTCCTGCTTAACTGTTTTAAAATTATACCATTTCATTGCATCTGAAAGAGGAATAGTAAAAGCGTTATAGTCAGCCATGTTTGTAACGTGCTCTGTAAATACGTCAAATATATCGCCCACCACAATGGCATTATTCGCACCTTTAACAGTACTTTTTGTCATGCCAAGATTTTTTATTGCATAAAGAGATGACTGATTTTCGGTATTGTCACTGCTGCGGAGATAATTATTATAAGACTTTATAGGGAAATAATTATCTTCAGTGAATTTTTTATATCCCCATTGCTTCATTGACACTTCATTTCCCCATCCAGAACAGTTCTCCGAAAGAAATTTCTGCATTTTATCCGCAATTTCTATTTGCTCATTGGTAAGTAGTGACGTGATTTTATTGATATTAATTTCACTCAAATGCAGAATGCGGTTTTGAGATACAGTCTTACTTCCGCTTTTGAAATCTGCAAGTTTAATTCCTCCCTTATAAATATGATCTTTTGCTTGTTTTCTCTTATTCAAACAATACAGTGTCATGATCTGACCTGTGGTAAGCCTGAAGTTTTCAGAACCAACTTTTATAGTGTGAATATTTGCACGTTCTCCTGTCCAGCTTTTAACGTCTAGTCCCTTTAATGCATTGCTCATGTAATCTTGAGCTTCTTTTATCTTCCACACTCGTTGATTAAAGCCCTCCCTTAGCGAATCATATACCGTTTTAGACGAGTCACCAAGTTGAGAAAAATACGAATACGAATCAAGCATATCCATATTAAGAAGTTTTCCTATAGAATGGAATATTCCTACCCCACTTCGTTTATATTCTTTCTTAGAAGATATTTCATCAACTGACTTTTGACCAAGTTCCTTAATGGTTTCATACTGCTTATTACTTAATAGTTTATTCGCTGTGGTGATAGACCTTTTCACTGATGAAACAATGTCGTTTAGATTTCTCAGTTGCTCAACATCCAGATCATAAATCTTAAATTTCATGGATTAGCACCCCCATATTTTTATCCGGCACTCTTCCAGAAATTCCCACACCTGTTCAATCCCGTACAGGACTCTGTACTTCTGTCCCAGGTCCCGCAGCCTGTCGATCTGCACCTGTTGTAACGGACTCAGTTTTCCTGTTTCCGTTTTCAGCTCCACGAATATCGGTGTCTGGTGTGGGAGAATCACAATCCGGTCTGGCACCCCGTCGTTGCCGGGGCTTACCCACTTATACGCCCGGCCGCCCAGTTTCTTCACTTCGGTCACCAGGATCTTTTCGATCTCTTTCTCCAACATATAGTTTCCCTCCTCTGTGATGATTGTTGCCCTCCCTATACGCGTGTATGTACTACGCTATATAGGCGTGTTAGGCGATATACGTTATTACCTATACTACCTATTTTTTATATTACCTATAATTTATGGCAACAATGGCAACATACTATAATAACCCTTGATTTTACAGTGATTTCAGCGTTGCCATAGTCGTGTTGACAGTCGTTTTTAATGGCAACTTCGGCAACAGCCCCCGCGTTGCCGTTGCCGTTGCGTTGCCGTTAAATCCCGCAACGTTGCCTATGCTTTGGCAACACCTAAAAAACACTTTCAAATCCGGATAATACTCCGTGAGGTCCATACCGCCTCTTAGATTTATTTTTCTTCCATCCTGGCATCGCCGCCAAGATTCCGTTGATTTCCATGCTATCCGCCCGTTTCATAAACCTTGGATCTCCATTAAGGCACTCCGCCCATATCTCCATCGCGCACACTTTATCCCGCCTTATGAGTGTTTTGCCCTCTGGCAATGGCATCGAGCCATTCCAAAACTGCCTGCGCTGCATAAGGTTGTAGGACTCCCAGTCCTCCGGAATCTCCTTTTCTAAAAAGTCCTTGATCATCCCCTCTTTTTCCGAAGACTCACGGTGTCTTTCCTGCTGCTCCGTGGCCAAAGCTTCCAGCTCTTTCGACAAATATAAAGGCTCGCCCAATTGCCAATAGATGTATGCTTCCGCCCATATTTGATCAACTTCATCGGGCAAATCACGCCAAACTGATTTTGACGCCGCTATAAGTCCAACATCAACTGGCCAGAAACGCCGGTTTCCTGTCGCGTCTTTTAAAAACTCAGTATCATTACTGGTACCACAAAATACACATCGCCGTGGATATCGCTCCGTCCGGCGACCGTATGCCGCACGATAGATATCCTCTACCTTACTTAAAAACTGCTTGACCGCACTCGTCTCCTGCTTTGTCATAGCCGTCAGCTCGCTGATCTCGTTGATCCAAGTACCTTGAATGAGTTCCGCCGCTTCTTTTCCTTCAAAAGTGGTCAGGCTGTCAGAAAACCACTCTTTTCCCAGCATAGCAAGAAACGTACTTTTCCCAAGCCCCTGCGGTCCTGTGAGGATCGGCATGTAATCAAATTTAACACCGCCCACAACCGCCCTTGCTACCGCAGCGCACAAAAACTTCCTCATAACAGCCCTTGTATACAGGTTGTCTTCCGCCCCCAGGTAATCTGGCAGCAGTCGTTCTATGCGTTTGTTGCCGTCCCAGGTCAGTCCTTGCAGATACCGCTTCACATCATTGATCTTGTTTTGGTCCCCGATGATCGTCAGGGCCTTGTCCAGCCTGTCTTGTGTTGTCATATGGTAATATGTCTCCATGTACCAGAAGAACCCAGCATCGTCAGCTTCACCCCACTGGCGTTTTCCCGTATCTGCATTCCACGGAAGGGAGTCCAGCACCAATCCCCTGTTTGCGAACTCATCCGTAACGATTTTTCCCTTCAGCAAAGGATCATTCTGCAACACAATAATGGCATTGTTCACCGTTTTTTGATAGTTTCCGTTTCCATCCACGGACAGGCTGCTTATCCAGGACAGATCCTCCTCTGATTTGGAATTCTCAGGATATGCAAACGCTTCCTGTGCCTGCTCATGCCGTTCTTTCGCGATCAATCCGGATACCCCCGGGTCATCCAGCGCAAGTCGGCTCATGGCTACAAAGGACGGCAGCTTATTCACCGGTGTTCCTTCTTTTGCCTCCACGTCCCGGTCCCCGTACTTATGCAGGCGCACCAGGTCAAAGGCGTTGACCAACAGACCGGAGCAGGGATCCGTCGCATGATGGGAGTATAAAAACAGGTCTCCGTCATACACGATCGCCCCACCCTGCGTCGTCCCCTCTGCGTAGGTGTACCTTCCCGGCACATCCGTCGCTTCATACATACCCGGAATAAACTGATCCATCGCCTGGGTAATGGTATAGGTCCGGCAGAAAGCACCGATCACGCCCCGTTTTGTTGTCGGGTCTTCCTGTTTGGCCAATCGCCTGCGTTCAATCGCTTCACTGCCCGGTACCTGCGGCCACTGTGCCACATCCGTCCAATCTCCATACATGGCGAGCAGCCCCTGCAGGCTGCAGAACGGCTGGTCATAAACCTCATATACAAATTCGCCATCACTGCAGCAGCTCGGCCAGTACATCAGCCGGGTTGCCTCGAACGTCGTCGGGTCGCAGAATTCGATGCCGATCAGGGATGCAAGCTTTCTCGCCGCCGGCTCATATTCATCTGCCGAAGCCGCCGTATCAAACGGGATGACCACCCGAAGCCGTGGGGCATACCCCGCATGTTTCCGCGTGCTGTACACGGCCGCAGCACATCCCAGGCCGGCCACCCGGCGCAGGATATCCTCCGTCTGCCCGGCGGGGATATTGTCCAGGTCCAGCGTCGCCAGATCCCTGCCCTCCACGTAGGCAGCCTTCCTGCGGTCGTTTGCAAAGGTCCCGCCGACAAAGCCGCCAACGTCCTTTAACTCCGCCTGTTGTGACTTTGGCATCGCGAGATACTGCTCCATCGTCTCGCTGCTCCGCACCGGCGTTTTCAGTTTTTCGACAAATTCAGACCACAGGATCGAGCTTTTCGGCCAGTGCGTGGCCTTGCGGCTTCCCGCCGTGCTGATCATCAGCTTTCTGTTATGTTGCATGCCTGCCCTCCTTAGTCCTTCATATAATAGTCACTTTCAAATCCGGCGCCTTTTAGGATCAGACCCGGCGCCCAGGGAATGGGATCCCCCATCAGATCGCAGATCTCTTCCACGGTTACGTCCACCGGTGCGTCAATGATTACCTCGTCGTGCACGTGGAACACCACCCGCAGCCCTTTGGCATCAATCCGTTTCAGGGTTTCCGCCAGACAGTCGCGGGCGATCGCCTGGACGATGTTTTCCGTCATCTTGCCGCCGTAGGTGGACGTCACTTCCCATTTCCTGGTGTTCTGCCCTACGGTGTAATAATGGACCGCCGTCTTGCCAAACTGGTTCTCCTGTAAAAACGGCTTTGGGTAGTAAAGCTTCCGGCCGCTTGGAAGTTGTATTGTAAGGAAGCATTGTCCGTATACCATGTCCCCTTCCAGGGCGAAGATCAGTCCATAAATCGCCTGTGGCTGCGCCGTCTGCATTACCGTGAGCGCTGCCTGCTCGACCGCATACCACAGGTCACAGATCCTTCGGTTTGCCCCCCTCCATCGCTGTACGATATCCGGAAGTTCTTCTTCCGTGAGTCCCATGTCCAGGGCGCCCATCGCGATCAGCGCGTTAGTGCCCCCCTGATAGCCAAGGGCCAGCGTCGCCACTTTCCCCTTCTGCCGCAGGCTATACTCCGGGTTTTCCTTTGTGATCCGCTCCACAGGCACATGAAACATCTGGGAAGCAGTCGCCTCATAGATCTTCCCGTGGGTGGCGAATACCTCATTGACCCACTGCTCCCCCGCAAGCCAGGCAATCACGCGCGCTTCGATCGCGGAGAAATCTGCGACCACAAGCTTGTGCCCCGGTGATGGAATAAATGCAGTCCGGATCAGCTGCGACAGCGTGTCCGGCACATTCCCATATAACATCTTTACGCCGTCATAGTTCTGTGCTTTCACAAGGTTTCTGGCATAATCCAGTGTTTTTAAGTAGTTGCGCGGCAGGTTCTGCATCTGTACCATACGACCTGCCCATCTCCCGGTACGGTTGGCGCCGTAATATTGGGTCAGACCCCGTACCCGGCCGTCCGCTCCCTTGGCAGTGTACATGGCCACGTATTTTTTGATGGATGTCTTCCCCAGCTGCTGCCGGATCTCCAAGACCCGGCGTACCTCTGCGTCAAGGTTTTCCCGCTGCAGTGTCTCCTCTACGGTCGCCTTCTGCAGGTTGGCAAGCTCTGTCCCATGATCTTTCAGCCACGCAAGCAACTGTGCAGGGCTATTCGGATTTGCAAGGCCGGTTAACCGTATGGCCTCATCCGTCAGATGCTGTGTACTTTCCGTGTCAATGGCAAGGGCGCCTTTGATCAGCCCGGTATCCACCCGGACCCCAAATGCATTCATCCGCACATCCATCTGCCAGAGCCTGATCTCGTCTTCCGGCATTGGGAACAGGTTCAGCCGGCGCAGGATCTCATGTTCGGTCACAACGTCTTGTTTACAGTAATCTTTAAACAGTTCCCACTTTTCGGGAGCGTGCTTCGGCAGGTTCCATTCCCGGCCGCCATTGCTCTTTGTGGGCTTGCAGGGCACACAGAAATATCGGATCAGTGCTTTTCCGACAGACAGCTTCTGCTTATCCTGCGGCAGGCCGATGGCTTTCCCGGTTGCGTCAAGCCCCGCCGTATACCCGCAGTACAGCCCATGTACCATCGTGCAGCGCCACTGCTCGAGCGGGGTCTCAATCCCCGCCTGGTTTAAGCAGTACCACTCAAAGGCCGCGTTATAGGCATGTTTGACTACATTCGGGTTTTTCAGCGCATTCAGCACACGCTCCGGTATTTCCTCTCCCTGGGCAAGATCCACGATCTGTACCGGAAGATTGCCGCTCTGATATGCGAACAGCAGTACCTCAAAATCATCGGACTGGGCGTATTTATAGAGTCCGGCTTTTCCGATATCCACGCTGGACCTTGTCTCAATGTCAATACTCAGATGCTGTTTTTTCATCGTGTCGTCCCCTCCTGATGATCAGAGAGGGGATCACCCCCTCTCTCCTGTTTAATATGGCTGCCCGGTAATCGGGTTGATTCCTCCGGATGGCATCCCCTGCGGCGCATTAGTGTACCCCGGCGCCGGCTGTGTATAACCCGGATATCCTGCCGCCCCTGGTGTTGCCGGCGCTGCTGCGGACGCTGCTCCCGGCTGAGGCGCGCCAAATGCCTGCGATGCGGACACACGGCCACCGCCCAGTGGTTCCCCGTCCCTGAGTTTCATCACCGGCCCGAGTCCGCATCCGATCCCCTTTTTGCCGCCGAATGCATACGGGTAGAAAGTCACATTTACATAGGCATAGATCCCGCTGTATACTTCAGACTGGTTGATGATGGGGTTCCGGTTGCTGTCCACGACTTCCGGCGGATAGTCTGCCTTTGCGCTGGCCGTAAAGACCCAGTGCCCCTTACACTCCGGACCAAACGCCATGCCGTCAGAAGGACGCACGCCGTCCCCGTCGTACACCGGCGTCGGAACAATCGGCGGGCACTGTCCGTTCCATTTGTCAGAAATCCCTTTTTGCTTTGCCGCCTCAATCGCCGCATTGATCCGGTTCATGGTGTCTACATCAGATTTTGGCACCAGGATCGTACAGCTGTATTTTTCCTCCTGGCCCTGCATGGCCGCGTATGGCTTGAACAGATGTGCATAGGACAGTCTTACCTCTCCGGTTGTTACGTTGGTTACTTCATTCATGTTATTTTTCCTCTCTTTCATTTTGTTCTGACGATTTCTCCAGTCATCCAGTATCATTTCATCCACATATTTATCCGAACTCCACTCCCGGGGTGTCCCGTCTGGATAAGTTGGGGTAAATCCAAGTACATGGTCTCCTGCATAGCTCATGATTCATCTATCTCCTTGAACGCCTCTTCGGCGGTTATTTTATTTGTAATTGCATCTCTTTTATCGGACTCTTTTACCAGGGTCGGTTTTCCCGGATTCTTCACCACCAGGTCACCGACGATCTCAGTAAATTCCTTTTTCCCGACAACCTTTTCCACTTGCGCAAGGGTCAGCGGTTTTTCTTCATACAACATCGCTTTCGGGATCTGGTTCTCCTGCAGAACTGCAAACGCCTGCTCCATATCCGCCCAGTCGCGGGAACCCCGTCCCTCCACGGCTTTCCAGCCAGGAACTTCTTTCCCTGCCAGGCATTCGCGCAACGCCCATTCCTGCAGATCTTTTTGATACTTCACGACGTCTTCCAGCGCCAGCAGCCGGCTTCCGGCCTCTTCATTGCTGATCAGCGGGGGGAGCTCCCCGATCGGGAACGCCTGCTTGACGTTGTGGTCGGACCTTGCGCGGCACTGCGCCTTTGCCCGGCAGAAACGACAGGTCTTTTCTCCCGGCGAATATTTCCCCTCACCTTTCCATGCAAGGGCCGCCTTCTCTCTCACAAAGGCCCCGAACGCCAGCAGTTCTTTGATCGACGTCTCCCATTCCGAGATACTGTCAAGCCTCGGCTGCACGACAGACAGCTTGATCGTTTCAATGGGATATAGCAGCTTATACGCTTCGTAGGCGCCCAACGCATACAGGGACAGCTGTGGGTTTCCTTCTGCGCTTATCGGAACGCCTTTCCCATATTTAAAGTCAGTCACCTGCAAGGTACCGCCGCTGATCAGGATACAGTCCGCAGTCCCGAAGCCCTCCTGCGCGTATGATCCATAGTCCACCTGTTTTTCGATCGCCACGGATGGGACAGAGGGAAAACCCATTGCACAGGACTTTATGTAGTCCAGATAATCCTCGGTATACCGGTCCATCTCATCCTGCCACAGCTCCTGCTTTTTCATCTTATTCACAGCACGAGTATATTTCTGCCGGCTGAAATCTGTCGTCTGAAAATAATGCCGCAGTTTCAGTTCCGCAAGCTCATGGGCCAGCGTCCCTTCTGCCGCGCTCTCCGATGCCGTGTCCGGGAACTGCTCCTCCAGCCTTGCGCTGGGGGTGCAGTACAGCCACCGATGGGCGCTGGACGCGCTCAATAACGCGTGCTGCCTCTCCTTGTGTCCTCCCATCAGATCTGCGCTCCTTTCTCCCGCAGCGCCGTCGCAAACGCACCGTACTGTGCCGGCGGCAAACTCGGGAGCGCCTCCACGCCGAACGTTACGAGAAGCTGCTGCAGCTCTGCCTGTCGGCCTGCGTCCATCAGTGTCATGGCTGCGCGTGCCAGGTCATCCAGGGTGTATGTCGCTGCACTTGTCGGCACCTGCTGGGATACCGGCTGCTGAGGGGCTGGTTGCGGCGCCGGTGCTGTTGGAACAGTGACTGATGCCTGTACCGTTGCTGGCTGCTGTACCGGCGTGGGTTGCGGCTCTACGGGTGCTGTTGGTGTCTCTGCCTGCTGCTCTGATACTGGCTGTGTTACCATCTCGGCTGCAGCAGCTGCGGCGATCGCCTGTCCGCCATCAGACAGGGCCAGTTCTCCCATCATCCTGCAAAAATCCATCATTTCCTGTGTGTTGTCAAATCTTACATTAATATACATTGACTGCCTCCTTATAATTAAAAATATTAGATTGTTACTTTCTTACGTATTCTTTTCAGGCTCCTGCTGACTCCTACCTGACTGACACCTAACCGGACACCAATTTCCCTTTGGGTCATTTCTCGTGCCCTCATGCGCCATACTTTTTTATCCGTGTCGGATAATCGATACAGTTGTTCTCCTAAGGATATTTTGCTTATGCTGGAATCTTCAAATCGCTTTGTATCCGGAATCATATCCCCTAATGTCAACCCCTCCACCGTTTCATCCTGGAGTGAGCAGGCGATATGCGAAAGACGCTTGTTTTCCTTTCTTAAGAGCTGCAGTATTTCATATTTGATAACAATGCCGGCATAGGTTGTGAACTTAGCACCCCTTTTGGGATCCCATTGCTTTGCTGCTTTTACCAGCCCGATCAGTGCTACGGAATGAAGGTCTTCAATTTCCACCGCGCTATTTTTAAAAGTATTTGCCATATAATAAGCAAAAGGAATGTTGTCAGTAATAAGATCATCCATTTACAATTCCTTTCCCGCCTGTTACAATAAAGGCGTGATATATTATTTTATTTTTGACTCTGGGAGTTGCCGCTCCCGGGGTCATTTTCGTCGAACGCTCCCAAGTCCTTTAGGGCGTATCCAATGCAACCGATACCCAACCCACCGAATGTCGTAATAAGTCCGATAATCCAGTTCGGACTGTCCAGCGACGCGCCACCAGCCAAAAATAAGAATGTACCAGTTGCCATCAGTCCGGTTGCTATCTTATTAATCAACTCTTAACCTCCTTTCCCAGAAAGCGATCAAGCTTTGACCGGAAGATTAGATATTCATGATGACTGCTGCCACCTTTTTGCGGTGGTATCACTTCCCCTAAGTCCCATATGCCATGCTTCATGTATTCTCGCAGAGCTTGAACGCATATACCAATTTCTTTTGCAGCATCTTTTGTTCTTACTCGCTCACTCATTTCGCTATCTCCTTTCCGTTATTTTCCATTGATGCAGAACATTCGTTCAGCTATACTATTCTTCAAGGAAATATTCAATGGGAACTTCGAAATAAGCGGCAATTTTTTTTAAATTATCTACATTTGGCTTGTTTCTTCCAGCTTTCCAGTTTGCGAGTACGGTCTGTGTAACCCCACTTTCCTTAGAAACTTGATAAGAAGTTTTGTTGTGTTTGACCAATAACTCAGCGAATTTTTTGTACATTTTTGCACCACCTTTCTTTATTAGTATTATTGATTTTACTTTCGATATGTGATATACTTTCAATTATAAAACTACCACATTTTATATATTAAGCATCACATGTCGAAAGTATTTTTAAGACGCTACTTTCGTTTGCGTAATTAAACTATACACCAGCAATCGAAATTAGTCAAGCGTTTTTACTTACTTTTGCGAAAGTATGCTATTTTTGTGAAAGGAGTACAAAAAATGTATGATGTTTTCGAGCATCTCTTACAAAAACGCGGCGTAACTGCTTACAAAGTATCAAAAGAAACCGGTGTGACCCAAACTTCATTAAGCAACTGGAAATCTGGTCGAAATACCCCATCCATTACGACGCTACAGAAAATAGCTGATTATTTTGATGTAACTATCGATTATTTAATGACAGGAAAAGAGAGTGAGGACAAAAAACCTGAATTAACAGCAAAAGATAAAAGAGATATCGCGAAGGACTTGAATCGTATAATGGATGAAATTCGGAGCGGTGAAGATGGTCCACTCTATTACAATGGGGTTGAAATAGACGAAAAGTCTCTCATCCTTTTAGAAAATGCCATCGAGCACGCTTTAACAGAAACTAAAAAGGAAAATAAGATTAAATACAACCCTTTTAAAAACAAAAAGTAGGTGGTCTTGCTTGGGAAAAACTGAAGAAAAAATACAGAGATTGATTAGATATTACGAAAGATTAACGGGCAGCCGGGACCCCCTTACAATCGCCCGTTTTGCTGGGATAGCAATACTGATCGTTCCGCTGGGAGAAATTGCAGGTAATTACAAACTCCTGAAGCGTAAGCGTTGGATATTTATCAATGACAAAATTCCTGTTGATAGTCCGTTTTTCAAAGTCGTTCTTGCACACGAACTGGGGCACGCGTTACTTCACCGCAATGAAAACTGTGCATTTATAAGAAATAAAACGCTATTACTGACTTCCGGGATTGAGAATGAGGCTAATCGTTTTGCTGCACACTTATTGATTGATAATGATATGCTAAATGAATTTACTGGTTTTACAAAGGAGCAGTTCTGCTCTTGTACGGGTTATCCAAAAGAACTCATTGAGTTAAGAATCAAAAAAAATTAGGGGGATTTTATGGAAGGTTATGAGGTTATAGATATCATTTTGAGAATAATCATAACGATGTTTTCTTATATGATTGTTCCTGCCGTTCTTACGGCAATTGGCATTAAGTTTAGAAAAAGAGCTATAATAATCATAGTAATATTAAATGGAGTCACGGTATTCTCTATATGGACCTTGCTTCACTTTTTAGATGGTACAAATGCAAGACCTGATCCAGCAATGATATGGTCATTAATAAATTATGTCATGATGAAGAAACTGGCTTTTAAATCAGAAAATTCAGACGCAAATACTATAGCAAATACAACTAACCAAACTACAAGAACTCCAATGAATAAATATTATGATCTGGAAAACGACAATGATGAAGAGTCTTCAAATACAGCCAAGAAAGTCTTTATCGGATTACTTTCAATCGCCTTGGTAATATTGATTTTAATTTTTGTATTGGTTTATAAAAATGGTTCCGATAACTTTATTTCAAAAGATCAGCATGAAAATTTGACGGAAGTCGAAAAGACAGTTTACATACGCGACCGCGGATCATACTATCACACTGATCAAGAATGCTATTACCTAAGAGTTAATTCAAACATAAAACGGCATCACGTCTCTGTTGAAGAAGCAGAGGAAAAAGGATACATTCCATGTCCTGATTGTTACAATTAAAAAACCGCCCCTGGCGGCAACCAGGGACGGCAAATAATACTATACAGACCCAAGGGTCGGTACATATTGCGAACACATATATTGTACCATATCTCTTCCGCACCTGTATAGGTGTATTTTTTATACCATTTTTTAAGGAGGATGATACTATGGCAAAAAGAAAAAAATACCCAAAACTCCCGAACGGTTACGGCAGCATCCGATACCTGGGGAAAAACCGTCGCAACCCTTACGCCGTCCATCCACCAACGAAAAAGTTCAAGCTTAACGGCTCGCCTATGCGCCCGCCAGCAATCTGCTACGTAGACACGTGGATTAAGGGTTTTACGGTACTTACGGCGTTCAAAGCAGGTACATATACCCCCGGTATGGAAAAGTCGCTGGAAATAGCAAATACGAGCAATCTTGACGACCTTGCTCAAAAGATACTTGCAGATTATAACCGAATCAAAGAGCCTGACAGCCAACCGCTTAATTTACCTACATTCGCCGAAGTCTACAATAATTTCTATTCTTATAAATTTGAACGTGATAAAAGCCGTGAATATTCCAAGGCAACAAAAGCAGCAACGAGAGCAGCTTTTAATAACTGTGCCGCCATTCATGATTGTCAGTTTTCAACCCTCAAACATGCTGATTTGCAACAGGTAATTGATAATTGCCCGTTAAAGCATTCTAGCAAGGAACTTATTGTGACGCTATTGCATCAATTATATGAATACGCGGTAACATATGAATACGTTGATCGAGACTATTCTTCATCATTAAAAATAAATATACCCAATGACGATGAACATGGAGTACCATTTTCAGAAAATGAAATCTCCACTCTATGGCAGCATCAAGACAACCCAATAATTGAAATGGTGTTAATCATGTGCTACTCCGGATATCGAATCAGCGCATATAAAACACTTAAAGTCAATTTTGAAGAGCAGTATTTTCAGGGAGGTGTAAAAACCAGGACGAGCAAAGACAGAATAGTCCCCATACACTCCGGAATTCTTAGTCTGGTAGAACGACGCATAGAACGCGAAGGCTGTCTTATGGAAAATACAAATAGGTTTCGCACAGATATGAAAAGAGTATTGTCAGAATATAACATGGATCATACACCACATGATTGCAGACATACCTTTTCAATGTTATGCGAAAAATATAAGGTTAATGAAAATGACCGTAAACGGATGCTTGGTCATTCGTTTGGTGGTGATCTTACGAATGCCGTTTACGGTCACCGATCTGTTGATGACTTACGGGCTGAAATTGAGAAAATTGAGATTGTTACCAATTTGTGACTAACTATACCGTATTTTAACACTGTATCACATTTTAAAACGCATTAAGAGACACATGCAAAACAGCGCAAAATCAACGTTTTTCGGGATTTTCCTTGAATTTAAGCTGTTTATAAAATTGAATAAAATTTAGGAATTTATTAAATAATACGCCCCAGTGCTTCTATCACCTGGTCAATGTCTATCGGTTTGACCAGATAATCGTCAAATCCGACTTCCGCAGCGATCTGTTTGTCCTCTTCAAACGCGTTCGCGGACATGGCTATCATGGGAATACTATCCCCTCCTTTTTTCTGCATCCGGCGTATCTGCCGGGCGGCCTCCAGACCATCCATGACGGGCATCCTGATATCCATCAGAATCGCCGCATATGTCCCGGTTTCAGCACTTTCAAAAGTATCCACTGCCTCTTTCCCATTTTCAGACGTATCAACAAGGAATCCATAAAACTCCAGCAGTGACTGTGCAATCTCCATATTCAATTCATTATCTTCCACGAGAAGCAGTCTTAAACCCTTTCTTACTTTCTGGCTCTGTGCACTTACTGTTACATCCGTCCTGAGTTTAAGCTTCCGGAAGGTATCACAGACCGTAGACTGAAACACAGGTTTTGAGATAAAGTAATTAGCCCCCGCTGCTCTCGCTTCCTGTTCAATGGTGCTCCAGTCATATGCCGTAATGATAATGATCGTCGTGTCTTCTCCGACAAGTGTACGGATTTCTCTCGTTGTCTCAATCCCATCCATCTCCGGCATTTTCCAGTCTATCAGCGCTACATCAAACACTTTCTGATGCTCCAGCGCTTTTTTCACTTCCCGCACAGCTTTCATCCCGGAATCCACCCAGACGGAATGTGCTCCAATATTTTTCATAATCGCGGCTGTCTGTTCCCCGACAATCGCATCGTCATCGACAACCAGGACGCTCAGGCCATTCAGCAATTCCCGCGACCTCCGCTCCTCCTCCGCATCAACATCGATTTCTGTAAGTCCCATGGGAAGCACGACAGTAAATCTGCTTCCTTTTTGCTTTTCGCTCTCAATTGTCATGGTTCCGCCCATCAGCTGAACCAGGTTGTAGACAATCGAAAGCCCAAGTCCGCTCCCCGCCTTATTCCGGGCAACTCCTGGATTCTCCTGTTCAAACGGTCTGCAGATCCTCTGCTGGAATTCTTCCGACATGCCGATTCCGTTGTCTTCCACGACAAATTCTACAAATGCATAGCCATTGGAACGGCTCTTTTCTCGGAGCAGCAGTGATACTTTTCCGCCTTTTTTCGTGAACTTCAGTGCATTCGACAACAGATTCATCAAAATCTGTTTCACACGCAGCTCATCTGAAATGTAGCATTGTTCAATCTGTTCCCGGTGATAAACCTCATATTCAATCTTTTGTTCCAGCGCCTGCGGATAAATAATGGCAGTGATCTGCTCAATCAGCTCATCCAGACGAAATGCTTCTTTGCTGAGAAACATTTTTCCATTTTCAATCTTGGACATATCCAGCACATCATTGATGAGCGACAGCAGATACCTGGTCGACATATCTATTTTATGAAAACAGTTCTGTACGCTTTCTTTTTGATCAAGCTTCAGCTTGCCCAGTGTACTCATTCCGATAATTGCATTCATCGGTGTCCGGATATCATGACTCATTCTGGACAGAAAATCAGATTTCGCCTGGTTTGCCGCCTCCGCCGATGCCAGTGCTTCCCGCAGCAGCTGTTCCTGTCTGACTTTTTCTGCTCTCTGCTCGTCCAGGACTCTAAAAAGTGTCACCTCAAGAACATCATCATTGTAAGGATTTTCAACATGGATCACATGAACCGATATCCAGTGATACTGTCCGTCCGCACCCATCAGCTGTATCTCACGGAATGTTTCCTTTTCCCCTTTTTGGATGCGCTCCAGCAGCGCTGTTCTCTCAAACACCTCCTGATAAGCATCTCTCTGGGAAGCATGGACCATCTGCGAGAGACGGATGTGTTCCTGATCGTAATCATCACCTTCTCCGGCCGGTATGACAAAATCCTGATCAACAAAATATTCGTATGTCCCTTTTGTCAGATTCACCTGACTGATTCTCTGATATGCCGTGTGGATGGCCGTCCTTAACGAACGGTTTTCGATCAGGCGCTCCTGCTCCCGCTCTTTTCGGAACCTCCAGGCTTCCGAAATATCACTGTACACGGCCTGAATCACAGAGGTCCCTTTTTCATTGACAACACGTTCCATACCGACGCCGACAAAACATTTTGTCCCGTCTTTTTTGACCGCTTCACGCTCGTAATTCAGAAGACCGCCATTGACTGCAATTCGTTCGACGGATGCATATACCCATTCAAAATCTTCCGGTTTGACAGACCGAAAGGGATCTCTTGCCTCCCGCCAGTATTCTTCCTCCGTGTATCCATACAGCTCCCAGGCCGCCCGGTTTGCGTTGATGACACGGTATGGCTTCTCCGTGGAAAACTGAATTATGCCGCATGGAAGTGTATTGTAGAGATGCTGCAGAAATGACGCCTGCCGTTTTAATTCCTCATGTGTCGCTTTCAGCTGGTTCTCACGTTTCACCTGCTCTGTGATGTCCGTGACAAGGCAGCAGATCACCGTCTCCCTGTCACCGTCTAGATACTGCTTGCCGACATCAAGCACCCAGCGGACACTGCCGTCCACACACCGGATGCGATATTCAACGCTGTAGGAGTCCCCCCGTTCCATGCTTTTCTTCACCTGCTGATACATGGTTTCATAATCTTCTTCTGCAACAAATGCCTTGCAGTAGCCGGCTTTTATCATGTATTCTTCCTGCGAATGAAAACCCAGCATCTGGCACAGCCCATCGCTGATCCATTTTGTTGTAAAATTCTCATCAAAATAACAGATCTGAATTCCTCCGGGCAGCTGTCCCATCATCAGTTCGATCTGCCGTTCCTGGTCAGATACCAGCTTTTTCAGCTGTTCGTACCGGCGCTCCGAATCTTTTACAGGAAACAGTTCATCATCCTGAACCTGTCTATATGGCGCCGAATGATGGATATGTGCAATCTTCAGTTCCTGCTCTTCGCGGCGGAATATGAATGTGATTCTCTGAAATTCGCGAAACATAAACCTGGAATCTACGGACTCTACCCAGCTCTGTCCCTCACACAGCCAGCATCCCCTGGCCTGCTGTACGGCAATATATTCTTCATCCCACATACGGCAGGGGATCAGTTCATCTGCCCCTGCGAGGAAAACAGATGCGACGGCCTCTTTTCCCTGTGCAGACATCGCTTTTCCGCCTCCGAGCCAGACGATATCATCTGTAAAATGTGAAATCAAAAAGCTGACATCACTTTCGCAAAAATATTTTCTTAAAATGGCATCTGCCAGTTCCAGCACTTCTTTTTTTTCATCTAACCCCATTTTCGAATTCTTTTCCTCCACTGACAAGAAAATGAGGCGGTTACCCGCCTCTTTCACTTAGCCAAGCAGCTGTTTTGCCAGTTCTTCCATCTCTGTGATATTCTTTTCGTTCATGGTAGAGCGTATTGTCACCACCTGATCACAGATGTTCAGTTCCTTCAGCTGACTCAGCATTTCTTTCATATGTTTTGCAGCCATCGGAGCCCAGGAACCGTTTTCCATCAGACCAACGCTGCGTTTCTGATAATTTTTAGATTTCAGATGTGCCAGAAAATCTTCCATGCAGGGGAAGAGACCGCCATCATAAGTAGCACATGCAAGCACCAGGCTGTCATACCGAAAAGCATCTTCCACTGCTTCCGCCATATCATCGCGGGACAGGTCTGTCAGGACTACTTTTTTTGCTCCCTGTGCTTTTAATACCTCAGCCATTTTCTTTGCAGCCTTTGCTGTATTTCCATGAATTGACGCATAGGCAACCAGAACACCCTCGTCCTCCGGTCTGTAGCTGCTCCAGATATCATATTTTTCTATGTAATAGCCAAGGTTTTCTTTCAGAATCGGTCCATGCAGCGGGCAGATCATGGAAATGTCAAGTGTTGCCGCTTTTTTCAAAAGAGCCTGTACCTGCGCTCCGTACTTTCCAACAATATTGATAAAATATCTTCTGGCCTCACAAGTCCAGTCCTCTTCTGCATCGAGCGCACCAAACTTTCCAAAACCATCCGCAGAAAACAGAATTTTTTCTGTTGACTCATATTCCACCATAACCTCAGGCCAATGCACCATCGGTGCCATTACAAAATGTAGCTCATGTTTTCCTAGGCTTAAGGAATCTCCTTCTTTTACCTCAACGGTGCGGCCAGACAGATCCAACGTGAAAAACTGGGACATCATCTTAAATGTCTTTGCATTGCCCACCAGTTTCAGGTTTGGATATTTTTCAGCAAGCAGCTGAATATTCGCCGCATGGTCCGGTTCCAAATGAGAAACGATCAGATAATCCACATCACGTCCGACAAGTTCCCGTTCCAGATTGTCCAGCCATTCTTTGGTTGCTCTCGCATCCACGGTATCCATAACGGCTGTTTTTTCATCCAAAATCAAATAGGAGTTATAAGATACTCCGTTTGGTATGTGATACTGGCTCTCAAACAAATCCAGTGTTTTGTCATCAACACCGATATACCTGATGGAATCTGTAATCGAAATGTCTTTCATAGCTGCATCTCCTTTTCCTGATATGTAATAATCATGTTAAACCAAATTTATTTTAACATAATTGATAATTAAAATCCAGTAATATCAATGATGAAAACAAATACTCAATATATGAGAGCCAAACAGGCGGAGCATGTGGTATGCTCCGCCTGTAACTGATCATTCTACACTTGTCCAGACATTTCCTTCCCTGTTGCTCTTGATGCATGCATCAACAAATTTGATCCCCCGGACTCCGTCTTCGACGGTCGGATAACGGTAGCTTCCAGGATCGCGTCCTTCCTTCAGCTGCAGCAGATGCGAACAGAAACCGCGGTAAATATTTCCAAATGCTTCAAAAAATCCTTCCGGATGTCCGGACGGCAGTCTTGAGAGATCACGGCATGCCTCCGATACATAATCCCGCGTAGCGGTGTAAAGCTGCGGCGGTTCATTGATTCGCGTTACTCTCAATGCCGCAGGATTCTTATGCTCCCATTCAATTGCACCTTTATCACCAAAAATGCGGATCGCCAGATCTGTCTCATGTCCGATCGCAACCTGCGACGTCCAGATCATTCCGGATACACCGCCTTCATAATTCACAAGTACCTGCACGTTGTTTTCAAGCGGAAGCTCCTGTGATTTCGGAAGGCGTTCGAATCTCGCCAACACACTGTCGATCTTAAGTCCTGTCATCTTTGATACCAGACACTCCACGTGCGTTCCGATATCCGCACAGCAGCCAGAAGGACCGCTTCTCGCCGGATCCATCCGCCATGTCGCCTGATCTGACCGGTCACTGACCATCTGTACCAGCAGCCATTCCTGCGGATATTCACTGACAATGGTCAGAATA
Source organism: uncultured Ruminococcus sp. (assembly GCA_964621905.1). Classification (GTDB taxonomy): domain Bacteria; phylum Bacillota; class Clostridia; order Lachnospirales; family Lachnospiraceae; genus Ruminococcus_G. The sequence goes on from CAZUNG010000004.1 coordinate 89,296, forward strand.
TTTCCGATCTCACCGGCATCAATCAGGTCTCTGGCCTGGCGGACCATTGCATAACCGGTATAGGTATACGTGACACCGAACAACAATCCTTTATCCCTGGCAAGCTCAGCCAATTCTTCACCTTCTGCCGCTGTCAGCGCAAGTGGTTTATCACACATGATATGAATCCCATGTTCCATAAAACATTTCGCAATTTCATAGTGTGTATCGTTCGGCGTCGTGATAGAGACAAAATCAATGCCGTCTTTTCGTAAACTTTCCTTTTCCGCCATCTCGCGGTAGTCGGCGTATACACGACTCTCATCTGACACGCCCCATTCCCGGGCTGTCATAAGATTTTTTTCGGTATTCCTTGTAAAACACCCTGCTGTCAACACCGCCAGATCGTCCATGACAGCTCCATGTCTGTGCACATTTCCAATAAATGCGCCGTTTCCGCCCCCTACCATTCCAAACTTCAGTTTCATTGCAATATCCTCCTGTTTTAAGTATTGCCCACCCAATTTAATTTTAGTATAAGCCGGAGGATGTGTCAATCTATTTGCCCTGTTATACGGAAACTGTGCAATAATTCAAAAGAATGTATTCAAGTACAATTTTTAGACATTCAACAGCAAAAAAAAGACTGCGTACAATTTGTACACAGTCTTCGCATATTATGTATAGGCTAATTAGATCTCGGAAATTTTAACCGGACGTCCTTCATCTAAAGAGATCTTAGCTGCTTTGGCGATCTTAACCGGCATTAAACCATCAATTCCGCCTACCGGAACTTCTTTGTCGTTCAGTACAGCATCCACAAAGGCGTTTGTCTCAGCGATGAATGCATTGTTATATCTTTCAAGGAAGAACCAGGTTGGTTTTTCACAGATCACACCGTCAGCTGTGCTGATCATGGAAGTATCGTTCAGGTCGTTAGCTACCTGTACACAGCCCTTTGCACAGTGAACTTCTGTTCTCTGGTCATATCCGTACGGAGCTTCACGGCTGTTATCGATAACACCGATTGCACCGTTTTCAAATTTCAGCATAACGATTGCAGTATCAACATCATCATATTTCTTGAATTCTTCATCAATCATTACAGTACCGTAAGCGCTTACTTCTGTAACTTCGCTTCCGGACAGGTAACGAACCATATCAAAGTCATGGATCATCATATCCATGAAGATACCGCCGGATACTTTAACATATGCCATTGGAGGAGCTTCCGGGTCACGTGATGTAACTTTAACAATACTTGGAGCGCCCAGCATACCGGATGCAACGGTGTCTCTTACTTTTTTGTGGTTGTGGTCGAAACGACGAACAAATCCAACCTGCAGTTTCACACCAGCTTTATCTACTGCTGCAAGTGCATCTTCAATCACTTTGATATCAGTTGCGATTGGTTTTTCACAGAAAATGTGCTTTCCTGCTTCTGCAGCTTTTACAATAAATTCAGCATGTGTATCTGTTGATGAGCAGATAAATACTGCATCAACATCCGGGTTTGTAAATACAGCTTCGGAATCTTTTGTGACATTTGTTACACCAAGTCCTTTTGCCCATTCTTCTGTTGCTTCATTCATGAATGGATCTGCAATCATAACAACTTCAGCGTCCGGTACAGCGTTTACCAGATTTGTAGCGTGAAGTTTACCGATTCTTCCGGCACCTAACATACCGATTCTAACTTTTTTTGCCATCTTATATACTTCCTTTCAAGTGATATTTTACAAATATATTATAATCCAATTTACATTCGCAGTCAATCAGAACAAAATGAAAAACTCATATTTTTGCGTCCCGTGAAAATTTCGGTCATTTTTACTAGTTGCCCGGGCACACTTTTACTGCTGCCGACGGATCAGCACAAAGATCAGGATGACCTCCAATACCTCGATTACAATGGCAGCCAGAAACAATAATTCCCCGCTTCTTTGGAACATCTCCATGATGAAGCCGACAAACAACAACATCAGTGCCAGCGTAAATCCCAGAAAAACATACGCGGCAGTCCGGTAAGAACGCTTCCTCTCTTCATCGCTCATTTTTGAAAGATCCTTTTTCTGTCCGTCTTTCACGAGCGAATATACATTCAACGGTATTTTTCCTTTTCCCATAAATGCAGCTGCCGAATATTTTCCGCACTGTCCGGCTGCAATCAGGCAGATAACGGCGATTGCCACATTGATAATTTTATCCATCATGTTCCTGTCTCCTGCTTTCTTTTTCTTCTTCCTGTTTTCTGTAATCTTCCCTTGCTGCTTCCATATAATCCTGTTCCCTGGTTTTCCTGCTTGGTATCAGCTTTCTCAGGATACTTCCCTTTCCCCGGTTCTTGACGTAAAAAAATCCAAGAAGAGAAAAGACGACAGCTCCGATAAAATTGACAAACAGATCCTTCATGGTATCCAAAAGACCAATATCCAGATATCCGTTAAGTCCAAGATCCTGCCCGTTAACCACCATACTGTGAATATCTTTTATCACGTATGGTTTATTACCGCCTGCGGGATCCAGCATCACGCTGCTGATCGTATGAAGCACCGTATCCTTCTGCATATCCAGATGGAAAAACAGATCCATTGCACACTCAAAAAATTCCCATATCACACCAATCGTCATGGAAAAACAAAATGCAACAACTGCAATAAAAAGAGGGGACATGGTAAACACCAGTTTCTGGTTGTCATTTAAAAGAACAACCAGTGAAAATCCGATGGCAGCTGCCAGAAAACCGTTCAGAGTATGTAAAAGTGTGTCCCAAAACGGGATCATTATATAAAACTCCTGTATTTCTCCCAGAATTTCTGCCGCAAAAATAAACAGCAAAATAATGATCTCCAGTGCAGTCGGCAGTTCAATCCTGAATTTCACCTGGATAAAGCTTGGAACGACGAGAAGCAGCAGCGTCAGCAGGCATAAAAAAACGTTTTCATAGTTGCCGTTCAAAAACTGACGGATCATACTCAGCACGACTAAAATGCGAAGAATGAAATACACAAGGAAAGAACTTTTATGCTCTTTCACCTCCATTTTCATGGCTGTGCTCAATAAGCGGAAATACTTTTTCATGCTTCCCCCTCCGCCGGTCTCTCAAGATACTCCCGCAGCTGTTCCATCCGCGCCTCCGCACAGTCGACTCCCTGCTGATACAATGCCTCAAGTTTGTCCGGGCTGGATTCTGTCCGTTTAAACCCGCCGACATTCCGTGGTTCAATAATAAAAGCCTTTCCCTCTTTCTCCAGCTCGAAAACCTTTCGTCTGTTCGCGTTGTATCGCTCGGCCCTCGTCAGGATCGCCTCCGCAAACTGCGGATACTTCCTGTAGATGTTGGCAGCCAGTTTTGTAGTTCTGCCTTCCTCTTTTACGTAAGAGCGTTCTCTTGTCAGCACAACAATATTTTTATCACATCCCGAACGGATCGCCTGCTCCAGCGGAATCGAATCTGCAATCCCCCCGTCCATATAATATTTTCCATCAATCTTTACCGGCTGAAACAATATCGGCAACGCACAGCTGGCCTGCAGTACCTTCCATTTGGGATCCTCTGCCGTAACCCTTAAATACTCGGCCCGTCCCGTCTTCAGCCGCGTCACACAGGCCACTACCTCTCCCGTATAATTTTTCAGTGCTTCATAGTCATAAGGTACGTAATGGTTCGGCACCTCATCAAATGCAAATTTTATATTATAATAGCTCTTGTTATCTTTTTGAAAAAGATAGCGGGCTCCCATATAACGCGGATCCACCATATAATCCCTGCTGATCTCATGTGCCCTGCCCCTCTGCCAGGAAGCATAAGAGACACCGTTTGCAATTCCCGCCGAAGCTCCTATTATATAATCCACCCGAATATTTTCATCCATCAGGACATCCATCACGCCGTTTGAAAAACAGGTGCGGCTTGCCCCCCCTTCCAGAATTAATCCTAATTTCATGTCTGTTCTCCTGTTTTGTGTATCATCAGATTTTTAGTAATGTTTCTCCGCCTTAAAATCCTTCCTCTTTACGTCGTCTGCGCATCTCTTTTCTTTTTAGGCCGCCTTCCCATTCCGCTTTTTCGGACTCCGTCTCGACAATCAGTCCCGGCACTTTTCTCGGGCGGCCCTCTTCATCTACTGCCACCAGTACGAGATGAGCGATATTAATTAACTGTCTGGTTCCGTCCAGACTTTCAACATACGTATCCACCCGGATTTCCATTGAAGTACTGCCCACATATGCGATTCTTCCAATTAGAACAACCAGGTCCCCCTGAAATGCACCGCGCAGGAACTTCAGATTATCAACAGCTGCTGTGATTACATTTGACTGCGCGTGACGTATTGCCACCAGTCCGGCTATTTCGTCAATCCATTCCATCAGCCTGCCGCCGAAAAGCCGGCCCGCACCGTTTAGATGCTCCGGCCTTATCTGATAAATCACTTCGATTTTAGAATCAGACACTCGTTTCTTTCTTTCTTTTTCCACTTTTCATCTGCTCCTTATGAGTAAAATACGGAATCTTAAAAAACTTCTGTCTCAGCTACACATTTCTCTTTGATCTGACCGACCAGAAACTGCAGTGCATCCACAACGTGGGGGCGAATATCCCCGCCGATGAGCACCTGCATCATGTCATCTCCCACAGAGAGCTCTCCGCTGTTGAGCCATACACGGATATAGCGGATACCCGGCATTTGGTAAGTCTCCCTCACAGCTGCCGCCGTCTTCTCCTCATCGCAGGAAAACAAAAGACCCGTGACAGGTTTTGCGTTCTCCTCACCCATACGGACCTTTGCCCTGGATGTCTGACGCACAACCCCGTTGTGAATCAGATACATGCCGCAGTAAGGAGCGCTCTCATCAGCCTTTGCCTCCTTCAGCCACAGATCCACAGAAGGCGCCGGCATAACCTGACCGTCAGCGCCTCCGATAGTTATATTGGTTATATTTTTCATCAAAAACCTCCTTCATCAGCTTATCTTCTTCATCTATTGTACCATCTTTTTCTTATTTTATATACAGAACATTTGTTCTTGCATTTATCTTGACGATATGTTACAATCCAAGAAACAGAACATTTGTTCTTAAAATTGTGGAGGTTATATGCTTACAGCAGCGCATTCTTTTTCTTTGCAGGAAAAATTAAATATTTTGGCTGATGCCGCGAAATATGATGTTGCCTGTACATCCAGCGGTTCAGACAGACGGGGAAAGGCAGGATATCTCGGCAATTCTTTTGCCGCCGGTATCTGTCACAGCTTTTCGGGAGACGGCCGATGCATTTCTCTTTTGAAAATTTTATACAGCAATGAATGTGTCTATGACTGCCGGTACTGCATCAACCGGCGTTCTAATGACCGGCCGAGGGCCACATTTACTCCGGAAGAGGTCTGCCGGCTGACAATGGAATTTTATCGGCGGAACTATATCGAGGGCCTGTTCCTGAGCTCCGGCGTCTGTAAAAGTCCTGAGTATACCATGGAACGGATTTATGAGACACTGCTTTTACTGCGCCGGACATATCACTTTAACGGGTACATCCACGTAAAAGCCATTCCGGCTGCCCCGACACAGCTTTTAACTCAAATTGGATTTCTGGCTGACCGTATGAGCATTAACATGGAGCTGCCGACAGAGCAGAGTCTGCACACACTTGCCCCTCACAAATCTTTTCAGAGTATTTTTCATCCCATGAAAGAAATGGCGCAGGGAATTGCCGCCTCACGCCTTGCCATCGGTAAGACGGCATCCATGGAACGGCACCACGCCAACCGCTATTTGAATGGAAGTATCTTTGGTCAAAAGCAGCTGGAAACCAAACGTGAGTTTGACCCAAACTGTGCCCCGTCTGTGTTCATGCGTAAGGGGAAAGACGAAAACTCGGCATTTATACCCGCCGGCCAGAGCACTCAGATGATCATCGGAGCCAGCTCTGAAAATGACTATCAGCTTCTGCAGACTTCACAGAATCTTTATCAGCGGTTTGACCTGAAACGTGTTTTTTACTCAGCGTATATCCCTGTCAATGAGGACAGTCTTCTTCCCCCTCCTGACACCGCCGTTCCCCTTTTGCGGGAGCACCGTCTTTATCAGGCGGACTGGCTCCTTCGCTTTTACGGTTTCCATGCAGAGGAGCTGCTGAGTCCGGAACGCCCCAACTTCAACCCGCAGCTGGACCCCAAATGCGAGTGGGCGCTTCGCCATCTGGAACACTTTCCGGTGGAAGTCAACACTGCCGCATATGAGACTCTGCTTCGCATTCCGGGCATCGGCAATAAATCTGCCATGCGGATTGTCAACGCTCGCCGGTACGGAAATCTGGATTTCTCTCATTTGAAAAAGATCGGTGTTGTCCTCAAGCGTGCGCAGTACTTTATCACCTGCGGCGGGAGTATGATGTACCGCATACCGATTGAGGAAAACTTTATCACCCGGCAGCTTACCGGCATGGAGCAAAAAGCAAACTGGGAACTGGCTCATCCGCCTGCTTACCGGCAAATGTCACTTTTTGACGATATGAATCTCTCATATCCCCAGACTGTGGAGGGAATATGATGACTGTATTTACATGTGCTGATGATTTCAGCTCAATGATGACCTGCATCTATGATGCCTGGGCCAGCGGACTCGGGCACCGCAATATCCGCCTGATGACAGAACCACTCTATGAGACGGAACTCTTTTTGAACTACCGTCATGTGGATGCAGATGAAGAAAAGACCAGAAAAGTGATCCGGTCTATTCAATGTAAAATATCATATGAAGTTTTCAGAATGGTTTTCCGGTCCAGTCTCTCACTGATGGAGAACAAACTGGACTGTATTTACCGTTTTTTACTGCTCGGCTTTCACTATGGCTCCTCCGTCACCGGACGACTGCAGGAACCTGCTGTCGCCCGGCTGTTTGCGATCGAGCGCAAAGTCTTAAATGAAGCACATTTGTTTCGGGAATTTCTCCGGTTTTCCAGTGTCAAAAATGGCACTCTGGTCGGTCATATCGAGCCAAAATGCAATGTTCTTCCCCTGCTTGCAGAGAATTTTTCTGACCGCATGCCTTCAGAAAACTGGATGATCATCGATGACACCAGAAAAAGCGCTGTTATTCACCCCGCTGACTGCCTTTACTATATGACACAGCTGACCCCGGAAGAGTTTCAGACACTGCGCCTTACAGAGATCCAGGATGAATACAGCGCACTCTGGACTTCTTTTTTCCAGGCAATCTCCATTGCTCCCCGGGAGAACAAACGCTGTCAGCGGAATATGATGCCCCTCTGGTACCGGAAACATATGACGGAATTCATGACATGATGCGGTTATGATGACACCTGAATGATATTTCCGCATGACAGATACGGCTCTTCTTTTACCATCGTCGTAATAATCGTGGCATCCTCAAATGCTGCAAAGCGCACCGGGGATATCCTGGCAATCTTGGAACTGTCACATAATACGTAGCGCTCCCTGCACTGCTTCATGGCATATTCTTTAACCTTTGCCTCCCTCAGCCCCGGTGTTGTAAAGCCTGCCTCGGCATCTGCACCGTTCGTTCCGAAAAAACCTATGGTAAAATTATATTTTTTAAGACTTTCCAATGCTTCTTCTCCGACAATTGCCTCAGTCACCGATTTGAATTCTCCGCCCGGCAGATACACGTGAAATCCCTTGGAAGCCAGCTTTCTCGCATGCATCACAGCATTTGTCACAAAGACAGCATGATTAGGCACCAGGTAATCGATCATCTGTCCGGTCGTTGTCCCCGAATCCAGATAGACCAGATCGTTTGCCTGTACCAGTGCCGCTGCGTACCGTGCAATCAGGCCCTTTTCTTCCCGGTTGATATCTTCACGAATTTCCACAAAAGAATCTGTATGGATTCCGCTGTTGCGGATCGCGATCGCACCGCCATGAACCTTTGTCAGAAGCCCCCTTTTATCAAGTACGGTCAAATCCCGGCGAATTGTCGATTCCGATGTGTTGAGAATTTCTATCAATTCCTGAACCTGTATACTCCCACGTTCTTCCACCAGCCTTACAATCTCTTCCATTCTGTCTTCAATCAGCATAGTTATTCTCCTTACTCAAGTGTCTTGTTTATCCCGGCCAGCAGCTCTTCCATCTCTTCTCTGGTCGCCAGTTCTTCTGAAAATGCACTGGCGCTGCCCGCAGCAATCCCCATTTCCAGTGCACGCCTGTAATCGCCGTCCAAAAAGTAACTTGCCAGAAATCCCGCAACCATGGAGTCACCCGCTCCCACCGAATTTACCACCTTTCCTCTGGGCGCCGGACAGACGATGACTTCTTTTGTCTCGGTGACCAGAATCGCTCCTTCTTCAGCCATTGACACCAACACATTTCTGGCACCCTGATTTTGAAGCGTTTTCGCACATCGCACGATATCATCCGGACATTGAAGCTCTTTCCGGAAAATTTCTGACAGTTCATAATGATTTGGTTTGATTAAAAATGGATGATATTCCAGCACATTTACCAGAAGATTTTTCGTTGCATCGACGATGACCAGCACATTCTTTTCAGACATTCTTTTGGTGATATCTCGATAGATCGTATCAGGCACCGAGCCCGGGATACTCCCCGCCAATACCAGCACGTCCCCCTCTGTCAGCATTTCCAGTCTTGCCCAGAGTCTTTCTATGGCATCCCTGTCGATCGGGGGGCCCTGGCCATTGATTTCGCTTTCAACACAGGAACGAAGTTTCATATTAATCCGTGACCAGCCATGTCTGACAGATATCAGTTCTTCTTTACATCCCGTTTCTCTGATCCTTTTACGAATTTCCTCACCGGTAAATCCGGCGATAAATCCGAGCACCGTGCTGGAAACCCCCAGATGGTTCAGCACGATTGACACATTGATGCCCTTGCCTCCCGGAAGGATCCGCTCATTTTCTGTCCGGTTCATACCACCGATCGTAAAGTTTTTCACAGATACAATATAGTCCAGAGACGGATTGCACGTTAACGTATAGATCAATCCCACACCCCCTTTCTCGTATCACTCCAGATTTTTCTTCTTTTCCTATCATAATTTCTTTTTCAGTCACTGTCAATCATAATCCGTCACTTTCATTTTCTCACTGCCTATTTTATTGGCTTCTTTCAACGATAAAACAGCCCGCAGGATACCTCCCGCAGACCGCTTATATTTTGCAACTATCCTTCACTGTACACAGATTCCGCGCAGTTCAAATCACAATATTTTACTCTCCTTCACTCTCTGCACGGCCTGCCTGATTTTCTCTTCGCCCTGAACAAGCGCAATCCTGACAAATCCTTCACCGGAAGGTCCAAACGCACTTCCCGGAGTAACCATAACACCGGCTTTTTCCAGCAATGTCTCCACAAACTCAAGAGAAGACGCAAAATTAGGGGGAATCTGTGCCCAGACAAACATTGTTGCCGGACTTTTCTCCATCTTCCATCCAATCGATGAAAATCCATCACACAGAAGATCTCTGCGGTTTTTATACGCTTCCCTGGTCATCCTGACACACTTCTGGTCTCCCAGTATCGCAGCGACTGCTGCTTTCTGCACCGGCAGAAACATTCCATAATCCATATTGGATTTCAATCTCGTCAGCTGGCCCACCACCTGTGCATTCCCGACACAGAAACCGATGCGGGCCCCTGCCAGTCCGTATGTTTTGGACAGCGAATTAAATTCCACACCTACTTCTTTTGCGCCCGGATAGGACAAAAAGCTCTTTCCCTGTGCATCATGATCAAATATCAGTTCGCTGTAAGCATTGTCATGCAATATGATAATGTCATATTTTCTGGCAAATGCGATCAGCTTCTCATAAAAAGAATCCGGCGCCACCGCTGCAGTCGGATTATTTGGGTATGACACAACCATCAGTTTCGCTGCCCTGGCCGTCTCCTGATCAATACTGGCAAAGTCAATCAGATAATCATGTTCCTTTTTCAGCGGCATGTAAGAAAGCCTGGCCCCGGCAATCCTCGGTCCATCACCAAAAATCGGATAGCAGGGATCCTGAACGAGTACGATGTCCCCCGGATCCACAATGGAAAGACTGATATGTGCCAGACCTTCCTGAGAACCCAGAAGCGAGACGATCTCTGACTGCGGGTCCAGTTTCACCTGATATCTCCTCTGATACCACTGTGCAACAGCCCTGTGCAGCTCGTCAAGGTCTTTAATCGCATAGACATAATTTCGCTCGTCCTTCGCTGCTTCCGCCAGAGCATCTATGATATGGGGCGCAGGAGGAATATTCGGGGTGCCAATACTGAGATCAATCACCGTTTCTCCCCTGCTCTCTTTTTCTTCCTTCTTTTTCGCCAATGTCGTAAAGATGCTCTCCCCAAATAACTCCATTCGCTCTGAGAACTGCATGTTCATCTCTCCTCTTTCAAAAATCTGTATTTTATATAGTGGAGGGTTTTTCTCTCCCCTTTTTCTGCCAGCATTCGCAGCAGAAACTCCATCTGTTTTTTTGTCTCACTGTGCACAAACCAGAGACGCTTTTTACTCCTGATATAATAGTTCAGCGGTGCTTTATCCGTATAGGAATCTCCGGCATACGTCTTACACGCACTGATACGGTCCATGATCATCTCCGCTACGTATTTTCGCGGCATCTGCATACCCGTAATCACCGTGTCGCAGTCCACGCCATAGTCCACCCAGTATTCATAGTGATGTTTGTTGCGGCCTTTATGATGCATCCAGGAGGTAGACAATCCAAGTGCCTCCCTCTCAGCATTATTAGGGCTTCTGTTTCCCTGATAATAGCGGCAGCCCACTCTGAATTCGGTCCATGAATATTTCGACAGGTCATGAAAAAGCCCCTGTTTATAAAGACCGATGCGAAAACAATATCTCATGACCAGCAATTTATGTTTCGTGATTGTTTTAAAATGCTTCCAGATATACATATTACGACATCCTTATTCTATTTTCCCAGTAATACAACAATTGTCCGCGGAGATACCACGAAACCTTTTTCCTCGTCCGGTTCAACCTCCACCTTATCATGGCAGAATCCTTCTCTCTTCTTATCAGCCGTGTCAACAGCCAGATACCACTTTTTATGCTCCGGCAGGTGCGGCAATGCAAAAGTATAAGGATTCCAGTGCATATTGCATGCAATGTAGATAAAACTGTCCGGTTTTCCCTCCTGATCCGCTGCGTATTCGCCGCAGTACAAAATACCGATGCTTCTGCTCTGTGGCTCCATTTCAGAAAACCATGCCCTGCTGCTGTGGTAAGAAACTTCAGGAAAACCAAGTGACAGGTAATCCGTATCCCGCGGTTCCCGTTCCATATGAAGAACCGGATGGTGCTTTCGAAACGCAATGGCTTCTTTTACAAAGGTCCACATCTCTTCACAGCGTTTGTTTCTTCCCCAGTCCAGCCATCCGATGGGATTGTCCTGACAGTAGGCGTTGTTATTCCCTTCCTGTGAATTGCACCTTTCGTCGCCTGCATAGATCATCGGCGTACCCTGGCTCAGCATGAGCAAGAGTACCGCATTTTTCATCTGCCTTTTTCTCAATTCCATCACATTCAGCTTGCGCGTCGGTCCCTCAACACCGCAGTTCCAGCTGAAATTATAAACACTGCCGTCCCGGTTTTCCTCACCGTTCTCCTCATTGTGCTTTTCATTGTACGCAACCGTATCCGCGAGCGTAAACCCATCCTGACATGCCATATAATTAATGATACCGCATGCAGCGGGATTGCGCCGGTTACTGCAGATATAGCGCATGACCTGGTTTTCGTCCCCTTTCAGAAAGCAGCGTGCACTGATCATAAATTCCGAATTGTATTCAGCCAGATTACGGATTTTCGGAGCTTTGCCGCGGCAGATATCGTCGATGGGAAATCCCTGATATAAAATCTTCGTATGCCTTAGCAAATCATCCTTTGCAATGATCTCAATCGGGATATGATCACCGACCAGATGAAATCCGTCAATGTGATAAAACAATTTCCAGTAGCGCAGAATCTCTATCATCATGAGCGGATTGGTCTTCTCCGAAAAATAGAATTCCATCAGACATTCCATACCGGCTTTGTGAAATTCATCCACACAGTGTTGAAATTCCGCAATGCAGTCTCCGCCTGAACAAAAAGCAGCTTTGGGTGTAAAATAGTATCCTTCCGTATATCCCCAGTAATTGACACGCGCTGCCGGCGCCTGAACTGCCGCAGTACCATTTTCCGATGCCACCGTTTCCCTTATCTCCCGGTTCTCTATAAAATCGTACGCCGGCATCAATTCCACCGATGTCACTCCCAGGTCTTTCAGATAGGGGATCTTCTCTGTGAGTCCCTGAAATGTCCCCTTACTTACCGTACGGGAATTCCGCTGAGATGTAAACCCGCGCACATGAAGTTTATACAGAATCATATCTGGATATGGTATAAAAACTCCCGGTATCTCCGAAGGACGCCTCTTTGACAGCATCCCCCTGACACTGTGACGCTGTTCTTCCGGCAGTCTGTTTCCAAACTCATACCGCCCGGTCACCGCTTTTGCACACGGATCAGTTATGATCTTTCCGTCAATCCTGTAATTGTATTCTATGTCATCTGCACCCAAATGTTTTATCCAGACAGCAGCTATTCCACCTGTACGAAATTCTTCAGTCAGCAAAATCTCTTTCCAGATCTCGCTGCTTCCTTTGGGATACAAAAGGAGACTGGCCGCTTGGCAGTCATCCACGGCAACTGAGAAATTATATCCGTCATTGAATTGCTGTGCACCCATCAACTGCGGCAATCCTTTTTGTATCTCAAACCTCTTTACCTCCGCTGCTTTTGCCAAATCATTTTCCGCCTTTCTGTAGGTTCTTTACATTTCAATATCCAGTTCTACCGGACAATGGTCTGAGCCCATGATATCCGTGTGAATTTTTGCATCTCTTAAGTATTGTTTCAATTCTTCTGATACACAGAAATAATCAATGCGCCATCCTGCATTCTTCTCTCTGGCTTTAAATCGGTAGGACCACCAGGAATACACCTGTTCTTTCTCAGGGTAAAAATAACGAAACGTGTCGATAAATCCGTGCTCCAGAAGTATCGAAAATTTTTCCCGCTCTTCATCGGTAAAACCGGCATTTTTCCGATTCGTCTTCGGATTCTTAAGATCAATCTCCTGATGCGCCACATTTAAATCACCGCAGAAGATAACCGGTTTTCTCTCTTTCAGCTCTGACAGATATGTTAAAAACGCTTCCTCCCACTCCATCCGGTAGGAAAGCCTTGCCAGCTCGCTCTGTGAATTCGGCGTATAGACAGTCACCAGATAGTATTTCTCATACTCCAGTGTGATGACGCGCCCTTCCTGATCATGTTCTTCTATCCCGATTCCATAAGAAACCGACAAAGGCTCTTCTTTCGCAAACACTGCTGTTCCGGAGTAACCTTTTTTCTTTGCATAGTTCCAGTACTGACCGTATCCCGGAAGTTCCAGTTCAATCTGTCCTTCCTGCAGCTTACTTTCCTGGATGCAGAAGATGTCGCCGTCAAGCTGCTTAAAAACATCCAAAAATCCTTTATTCACACAAGCTCTGAGCCCGTTAACATTCCAAGAAATCAGTTTCATGAGGACCTCCATTTTCTATGTTGTCTATATGATTGATATCAGGATGTTGTGCGAAGCAAGTCGCGGGTATCACGGGACCAAAATACCTTTGACCCCGATATCAATAATTAGGTACAGTATACCACAAAAACATCACCACTTAGAATTATTTTTCAATTATTTCAAACATCGAAAGAGAATCATCAGATGGTCCATGAAAATGACACCCCCGGCGCCGAAACCCATCCACGGTATCCCACACTGCATCACTCAGGCGTTCTCCCGGATATACCAATGGAATCCCAGGCGGATACGGTGCGATCATCTCCCCAGCGATCTTTCCCCTGGCCATTTCCCATGGCACTGACCTCGTCACTGAAAAATACGCTTCTCTGGGAGTCAGCACCATCTCTGCCTCAGGGAGTCCGGACAGTCCTTCTTCCCGGTAATCATATTGCAGGACCTCCTGTGCAATTTCTGTAAGTCCATCCAGAAACCGCTCAATGTCTTCCGCCGTGTTCGCATGGGTTATGATCGCCAGTACATTTCTTTCATCGGCAAGCTCCAGTTCAATCCGGTGTTTGTCCATCAGTCTGCGCTTCAGCTCATAACCACTGCAGTTACGACAGCGGATGACGAGTCGTGTACCGTCTATTCCCTGTACTCCGTACCTGCCAATCATACCGGTATCCATGCAGGACATACCCGGAATCTGCCTGATTCCTTCTCTTAACATACGGCTCAGCCGCAAAGCTCTGTCCATCATCGCTTTGCCGCGCACCGCCAGTTCATAGCGTGCAGCATCGAGAGATGCCATCAGCAGATAAGAAGGGCTTGTACTCTGTACCAGTTTCAGGGCTCGTTCCACAAGACGTTCATTGATTCTCCCCGTACCGATGTGCAGCACGGAACTCTGTGTCAGGGCACCGGTGATTTTATGAAAACTCTGCACGCACATGTCGGCCCCTGCGGTCAATGCCCCCTCCGGCAGCTGATCCGAAAAATACAGATGGCCGCCATGCGCTTCATCCACCAGAAGAAGTGTCTCATTTTCATGGCAGATATCTGCGATTTTCTTCAGATTACTGGTAATGCCATAATACGTAGGGCTGACCAGAAATACCGCCCTGCAATCGGGGTGTTCCCTTAGCTTCTTCTCTACGTTCTGCCATAACACACCTCCGCAGATCCCCTCTCCGTCCATCCATTCCGGCATCATGTAGACAGGCTTTGCCCCTGCTAAAATGATGCCCTCCAGTACGGATTTATGAACATTGCGCGGAACCAGGATTTTTTCTCCCTCCCGCAGAGCAGAGAGAATCATAGCCTCATTGCCGCAGGTTGACCCATTTACCAGAAAAAAACTTCTCCTTGCATCATACAGTTCAGCCATCAGTGTCTGTGCCTTAAGAATCACACCGGAGGGCTGATGCAGGTCATCAAGTCCCGTTGCCTCTGTCAGATCGTACTGCAAAAATCCACATTCCTCTTCAGACAGCCAGCGCCTGCTCACACCGCGTTCAAAGCGATGCCCCGGAATACAAAAGTAGGCAGGTCTGTTCTCCTGATACTTTTTCAGTGCATCCACAAGCGGCGTTTCTTCCTGCCCTCTGCTGTATTTCCTTTTCAATGCCCCGCTCCTTTCTGCCACCACAGCCTCTGGTAGATCTCATAAGAAAAGGAGACACCGCACGCTCCCTGTGTCCCCCTGTTTCTTCTCATTTTTCACTTCCGGTGCGATCAGCAAACTTCTACTGTCCAGTGATACTTATCCTCTTCATCGCCCCACTGAATTCCGGTCAGATAATCATACAATTTCTGTGTCAGTTCTCCGGTCTTAAAATCATTAACCGTCACTTTGTCCTCTTTGTATCTGAATTCTCCAACCGGTGAAATAACAGCTGCAGTTCCTGTTCCAAAAGCTTCTTCCAGCGTTCCTTCATGTCCCGCTTTCATCAGGTCATCCACAGACAGTCTCGTCTCATTTACTTGATAGCCCCAGTCTTTCAGAATATGAATAATGGAGTCTCTCGTAACTCCCGGAAGAACCGTTCCCTCAATCGGTGCCGTATAGATTTCCCCGTTGATCTTGAACATAATGTTCATGGTTCCGACTTCTTCCACATATTTTCTTTCCACACCGTCAAGCCAGAGTACCTGCGCACATCCCTGTTCCTCCGCCTTCACCTGTCCAAGAATGGATGCTGCATAATTACCGCCGCATTTTGTAAAGCCGGTTCCGCCCTTTACAGCACGCACAAGCTCATCTTCCACAAGGATGCGCACCGGATTCACGCCTTCCGCATAATAAGCTCCTACCGGCGTGCAGATGATAACAAATTTATAGGCATTGGCCATATGCACTCCCAGAGAAGATTCTGTGGCAAACATAAACGGCCGGATATACAGTGAAGTTTCCGGTTCCGACGGAACCCAGTCAGCCTCCACACGCACCAGCTCCTTGACCGCTTCCACAAACATTTCTTCCGGAAACGCTGGCATACACAGTCTCTTGTTGGAATTAATCATACGTCTTGCATTCATCTCCGGACGAAACAGCTGAATCCTCCCGCTCTTTGTCCGGTATGCTTTCATTCCCTCAAATGTCTCCTGCGCATAATGCAGCGCCACACACGCAGGATCCAGAAGCATCGGTGCATGCGGCACAATCCTGGCATCATGCCATTCATTTTCTATATTCCAGTCCATGACAAACATATAATCTGTCATATATTTTCCGAAACCCAGCTTTGTCTGGTCCGGTTTCTCCTTTAACTGTTCACGTTTTTCAAATTTGATATCCATTGTTCTGTCCTCCCCGGGATGGTAAAGTCTGTATCCCATTTATTCACTGCATATAGTATAAATCTGCGTTTCCTATCCGTCAATATCTATTGATGAAATATTATTTGCTTTTATGCCGGCTATCTGGTAAAGTAGTCTTATAAAAAATACAGGAAAGAGGTATAATCCATGGGAAATCAAAACGATGATGTCTGCAGCGGAAATTGTGACTGCTGCGGTTCTGATTGTGATTCTTCGTTCCAGCAGGGCGACACAACCGTCACACTGACTCTGGATGACGACAGTACGATTGAATGCGCTGTTCTGACCACATACAAAGTTGAGGACAAGGAATATATTGCACTGCTTCCGCTTGATGAAAACGGTCAGAACACCGACGGAGAAGTTTATCTTTACCGTTTCACGGCGGACGAAAGCGGCCAGCCGATGCTCGACAACATCATTGATGATGATGAATACGAAGCTGCCGCCGATGCATTCGATGAACTGCTTGATAAAGCAGAATATGATGAAATCGTAGACGGCGAAGAATTATAATTTGAATTTAACAGACCGCAGACTGAAACTTTCTCAGTATGCGGTCTTTTTTCATTACTTTTTAATTTCCTGATGTACTTCCAAATCCTCCATTGCGCGCTTCCGTCGCATCATCATCCCAGGTAATCCCGTATTCCACAAAAATCCCCTGCATAAAACCTTCTCCGGTTTTCATTGTAATCGCTTTTCCCTCATTGGAGTCATTCGTGATTTTGGCAAAGATGTGTCCCTCATTATCAGAACCATAATAATCGCTGTCAATGATACCCACCGTATTATTCAGCTGCAGGCGGTATTTGAATCCCAGTCCGCTTCTCGGATATAATTTCAGCACCCACCCATTTTCCATTTTCACGCGGATTCCCGTGGGAATACGGACGGTTTCCCCAGGATTTAACGTAAAAGAAAGAGGACTGAAGAAGTCGTAGCCGGCGCTTCCTGCCGTCGCTCTGCGCGGCAGTTTTATATTTTCATATACACTCTGTATTTCTTCTGCAGTGGATTCAGGAAATGTATCCTGCCACCCCTCTGTAAACTGTTTCAGGCTAACTTTACAAAATTCTGCAATTCTTTTCATGATATCCTCCAAGTTAATCTGTTGTATGCAGCACAACGTTCCCTGCATCCAGTGATTTTTTTACATCAATCACTCTTTGATTGGAACTGCCCTTCCATTTCAGTGATGTGTTTTTCAATTCCGTCTCAAATTCTCCATCCACCAGTACATCCAGATATTTTACAATTTCTTCATGCTTCACAAATTCCCAAAGACCTCCGGTATACAGCCAGATTGTCTTATCCGGATATTTTCTGCGAATCTCCTTTGCAAGATCCGTTATCTCTGTGATATTGTTGATGTGCAGCGGATCACCTCCGCTGAATGTAATGCCTGACACGTATGATTTCTCCAGCTGCTGAAACAGTTCTTGTTTCGCAGACTCATCAAAGAGAATCCCGCCGTTTGGGTCCCATGTCTGTGGATTCTGGCATTCCCTGCAGCAGTGAGAACATCCCGCTACCCATAAAACGACGCGCAGTCCGTCACCGTTTAGCATATCATCTTTTGTAATATTATGATAACGCATGCATCCTCCCTCTTCCTTAATTTCAAAAAGATAAACTTCTGCCGTTTAAAACAGGGGAATCGCAGCTATGCAATCCCCCCTGTCTCTTATTTCAAATTGTTTATTTTGCCTCTTCCGGAACATCCTTGATGCTGAAGCTGATTCTGCCCATTTTGTCTTTACCAAGGCAGACCACCTTCACAACATCACCGAGTGTCAGAACATCTTCCACGCGGTTAATCCGCTCTTTGGCAATTTTGGAAATATGCACCATGCCTTCTTTTCCTGGAGCAAACTCAAGGAACGCTCCAAATTCTTTAATGCTGACCACTTTTCCTACAAAAATCTGTCCGGCTTCAAAATCTGTGGTAATGATCTTGATATATTCAAGTGCCTTATCCATTGCGCCCTGCTCAACACCGCAGATCGATACTGAGCCGTCGTCCGTGATGTCGATTTTGACGCCGGTTTCTTCGATGATCGCATTGATCGTCTTTCCGCGCTGTCCTACAACATCACCGATCTTTGTGGGATCAATCTGAATCTGAATGATTTTCGGGGCGTAAGGTCCCACACTCTCCCTCGGTTTTGCGATACATGGTTCCATGATATCTGTCAGAATATATTCTCTCGCTTCTTTTGTCTTCGCAATCGCTTCTTCTATGATCGGACGTGTCAGACCATGAATTTTGATGTCCATCTGAATGGCCGTGATACCGTCATGTGTTCCGGCAACCTTGAAGTCCATGTCCCCAAAGAAATCTTCCAGCCCCTGAATGTCTGTCAGCACCAGATAATCATCATCCGTATCCCCAGTCACAAGTCCGGTGGAAATTCCGGCAACCGGTTTTTTAATCGGAACTCCAGCCGCCATCAAAGACATAGAGGATGCACAGATACTTGCCTGTGATGTGGACCCGTTCGATTCAAATGTCTCGGATACCGTACGGATTGCATATGGAAATTCTTCTACGGACGGAAGTACCGGCACCAGTGCTCTTTCAGCAAGCGCGCCATGGCCAATCTCACGACGTCCCGGACCTCTGGATGGTTTTGTTTCACCTACCGAATAGGACGGAAAATTGTAATGATGCATATACCGTTTTGAA
Organism: uncultured Ruminococcus sp.; assembly: GCA_964621905.1. Lineage (GTDB taxonomy): Bacteria > Bacillota > Clostridia > Lachnospirales > Lachnospiraceae > Ruminococcus_G. The sequence continues at coordinate 108,360 of CAZUNG010000004.1, forward strand.
GTTTCAAACTCATCAAGTCCATCTATTCTCTGAGCCTCCGACATCGGTGCAAGCGTCGTAACCGTACAGATCTGTGTCTGTCCCCGTGTGAACATCGCAGAACCATGAACTCTCGGAATCAGATCAATTTCAGCAGCCAGCTTACGGATCTCTGTGATCGCTCTTCCATCCGGCCGCTTATGATCTTTCAGGATCATCTTGCGGACTGTCTTCTTCTGATACTGATAAACGGCCTCATCAAGAACTGCCAGCCATTCCTCATTCTCGGCAAAAGCCTCTGTAAGTTTGTCTTTAATCTCCCGGATATTCTCTTCTCTTACCTGCTTCTCGTCAGTAAATACCGCTTCCTCCATTGCAGCCGGAGGTATGATTTCCCTGATGGCTGCAAACAGTTCTTCCGGAACCGCACAGCTCTCATAAGTATGTTTTTCTTTGCCGCATTCAGCTACAATCTGATCAATAAATTTAATGATCTCCTGGTTGATCTCATGTGCTTTGAAAATCGCATCGATCATCACAGCCTCCGGAACCTCATTTGCTCCGGCTTCGATCATGATAACTTTGTCCCTTGTGGATGCGACTGTCAGCTGAAGATCAGAGATATCCTTCTGACCAAGTGTCGGGTTCACGATGAACTCTCCGTCCAGCATACCAATCTGTGTCGCTGCACACGGTCCGTCAAACGGAATATCCGAGATACAGGTTGCAATTGCAGAGCCCAGCATCGCCGGAATCTCCGGATTACAGTCCGGATCTACGGACATGACAAGATTGCTGAGCGTTACATCATTTCTGTAATCTTTCGGAAACAGCGGACGCATCGGGCGGTCAATGACACGTGATGTCAGTGTCGCATGTTCACTCGCTTTTCCTTCTCTTTTGTTAAATCCGCCCGGGATTTTGCCGACAGCATATTGTTTCTCTTCATATTCTACACTGAGCGGAAAGAAGTCAATCCCTTCTCTCGGTTTGTCAGACGCAGTGGCTGTAGAAAGAACTGTCGTGTCCCCATAGTGCATAAATGCTGCACCGTTTGCCTGTTTTGCAACTCTGTCGATATCTACGGTCAGAGTCCTGCCAGCCAATTCCATCGAAAAACTTTTGTACATATTCTTTTCTCCTTATAACCTTATTGACAAAACTTCACCCGAAACAACTGAAAAGAACACTTCCCGGAATATGCTTTTCAGTGGTCTCGGACAGTCGCAGTTTTGTCATATTTTCATTTACAGAAACGGGGCGGAAATCATCCGCCCCCTCCTTTATAACCTATTATTTTCTGATTCCTAATCTTTCAATCAAATTACGGTATCTTTCAATGTCGGTTTTCTTCAAGTAATCCAGCAGACCTCTTCTCTGACCTACCATTTTCAGAAGTCCTCTTCTGGAATGATGGTCTTTGTGATGCTCTTTCAGATGCTCTGTCAATTCCTGGATTCTTGCTGTCAGAATTGCTACCTGCACTTCCGGTGAACCGGTATCGCCAGGTGTTCTGGCATATTCCTTCATAATTGCCTGTTTCTTTTCTTTAGAAATCATGTTTTTCCTCCTTGATTTTAATAAACGCCTCAGATTAAGCAATGGTTGGAGAGTCCAATTCCTGAATCCGGGCTGATTTCACACTCATTCAGTATAGCACACCGGGATGCGGATGTAAATACTTTTTTTGTCACAGCAAACTGACGACGCAGTCCACGTTGTCATAATAAATGTCTGATATTTTAATGCCTGTCTCACTGCTGCTCGCATGTACAACTTGTCCGTCCCCGGCATACATCACAACGTGATAGATTTCACCGTCACGGGCATAAAAAATCAAATCTCCGGGTCTGGCTTCAGAAAGGTCAATTCTGGTCCCGACATGGGCCTGATCTTTTGAAACTCTCGGAAGTGATATTCCGAACTGAGCATACACACTCTGTACGAATCCCGAGCAGTCTGCTCCGTTTGTCAGGGATGTTCCTCCCCATACATAGGGATTGCCGACAAACTGTTCCGCAAAATCCACAATTTCCTGTCTCAGCTGATCTGCCTTTAAGTTTCCTCCGTACGATGAAGCCGCCAGAGTTTCCTCAAATGCTTCTTCCCGCTCCATCACATATTCATCTTTGTTCTGAACGGTTGACACCGCGACGGGCATATTCTCTTCTCCCATCTCATGAACCAGACTCCAGGCAGTATCCTCTGTATACAGATATTCCATACAGACATATCCGGTTACCTCGCCGGAGGAAATAAACGCCCATCCATTTTCCTCCGATTGAATATAGCAGACCGCCTGATCCGGCAGCATTCCAATGATATCAAATTCCGTTCCTTTATCTGACCGTACATTCAAATGGGTGTTTACATTCACCACTCCATAGTTTTTTTCATTCGTATTAAACACCTCTGCAGTCTCTGGCTGTGCATAAGCCGTCTTTGCAAACAAAGGATCTGAAACTGCCGCTGTGCAGACGGTTAAAACTGCCGCACTCAGCATCCATGCCTTTTTGTGCATAATACCTCCTATGAAATTGGCAGCTATTCAGGACGGCTTATCTTCCTGCATGGCCTGCGGTCATGCAAACTTGACGCTGTTTCTTACAGCTGAATTCCCCTCGCCCTGAACAATTACCGGAATTGTTACATTTTTATTACAGCTGTACATAGAAAGTATACCACATTTTCATCATACTACAACGGAATTCGTTCGACAAAATCTTCCAGTCTTTCCTTTAAAATGGTACCTGTTCCACACGTTTGTCCTCTTCCGGCTCTTCATCCAGGATCGAAAACGCGATATTTGTCGCATGATCAGCCACTCGTTCCAACCCGGAAACCACGTCGGAAAAGATCATGCCCGCTTCCGGTGTACATGCATTTCTCGTCAGCCGCTCCACATGACTCTGCTGAAGATCACGTTCTTTTAAATCAATCCGATTCTCAAGATCCAAAATCTCCTGCAGATGTTCCTGGCTGTTATTCGAGAACATATCGAGTGCATATGTCATAATCTGCATCACCATATCAAGCATCCCGGAGAGTTCCTTTTTGCTTTCGTTGCTGAACGTCACCTGATCGTCTCTGACCATCAGTGCAGCTTCCGCTATATTTTCCGCATGGTCACCGATACGCTCAATATCATTTGCCACGTGGAACAGTCCGCCGATACTTCTTGCATCGTCAATCGGCAGTGTCATCTGGTTGATATTCACCAGATAATTCGTGATTGCATGATTGAGATAATCAATATTTTTTTCCACCCGATACACTGTCTGAATCTCTTTTTCATCCAATGTGATCAGCGCATTCATGGAACGGACGAGATTCGTCATCGCCATATTCCCCATATGCTCCAGCTCTCTGGTCGCCTCCAGAACTGCTGTCGTCGGCGAGAACATGGATTTGTCCCCAATATAAAGGAGTTCGAAATCTTCGCCTTCTTCGTCCCTCCCTCTGACTACGACATGTGTCAGTTTAATAATCCATGGCATGATCGGGAAAATCAAAATCACCCAGGCAATCTTCATGATTGTATTGGCATTTGCAATCGCCCGGCTGATATTTCCACCTGAAATATGTAATACCCAATCGACGATCGGATTCAGTGCAAAGATAAATATCACACAGAAAATCAGCATCCCTGCCACGTTATAGAACAGATGTATGAGAGCTGTTCTCCTGGCGTCCTTACGGCCGCCGAGGCTTGCAAGCAGTGCTGAGGTTGTACATCCGATATTGCTTCCCATCATCAGATACAGGCAGATCGGCAGATCCAGCAGTCCTCCCTGTGCCAGCAGCATCAGAATTCCGACTGTGGCGGAATTGCTCTGCAGGACAGCTGTCACAAGATACCCGACCAGTACTGCCAGATACGGATTCGACAGAGAGCCCAGAGTATTGACAATCACCGGGGCATCCTTAATTGTCGTAAGAGCCGCTGACATTGTCGACAACCCCATAAACAACATTCCAAATCCAAGGAACACTTCGCCGAACTTGTTGACAATCGGCTTTTTAATAAACATCAGCATGACAACGCCAAGGATGACAAACAGCGGTGCAATATCTGACAGATTAAACGCAATCAGCTGACCAGTCATAGTCGTACCGATACTGGCACCCATGATGACACCGGAAGCCTGAGCCAGATTCATCAGACCCGAATTTACAAAACTGACCACCATAACCGTCGTCGCATTCGAAGACTGTATAATAGCTGTAAAAATGATACCGACAATCACGCCGACAAAACGGTTTTTTGTAAATACTTCCAGGATTCTGCGCAGCTTAGATCCGGCAGCCTTTTCCAGACCTTCGCTCATCATTTTCATACCGTACAGAAAAAAACCCAATCCACCCGCTAGCATTAATACTTCTCTCATACTGTACTTCTCCTTAAAATTCCCCTCATGACCAAACTATAAAGGAAACTCAGCTGTTTGTCCATAAGTATCCCTGAAAAACTGCAGACACTGTACCTCATCCCGACGGATCTGATGCTTCAGCTCCGTAAGTGAGGAAAATTTGAACTCCGGTCTCAGGAAGTGGTGAAGTTTGACACAGGCTTGTTTTCCGTATAACTGTTCATCGCAGTCGAACAGATACGTTTCCACACCTGGAAACCTGTCCCCCACTGTTGGTTTTATCCCGATATTGCTGATCCCAAAATAATGAATTCCCTCAATTTCTGTCACAGACGCATAGACCCCGAACGGCGGCAGCAGTTTCTGTGTACAGGGCCGCTGGTTGATCGTCGGAACACCGATCGTATGTCCAAGGTGATTGCCGTGCAGGATTTCTCCCTCTATAAAAAACGGATATCCCAGCAGTCCGTTCGCCGTTTCTATATTTCCTGCTATAATCTCCTCGCGGATATACGTGCTGCTGATTTCTTTCCCTTCATCCATTTCTTTTTCAACAATGTCCACGGAAAATCCATACTGCCTTCCCATCTCAGCCAGCAGCTGCGGAGTTCCCTGCCGCTTATAGCCAAAATGAAAATCCGGACCAACTGCAATGTAAGCCGCCTTCATCTGATTTACAAGGATTTCACGCACAAAATCCTTTGCGTCCATATGCATAATTTCCGGCACAAAGGGACACTCGATCAGACACTCCACGCCTTCCTGTTCTGCAACATGGCGCCGTTCCTCATTTGTCAGTATCACCTTAAATGACGGATCAGACAGACGCATAACCGGCGACACATCAAACGTAAAGATGACTGTTTCAAAGCCATCTTCTCCAAATTTCTTTATACAGTTAAGCAGTTTTCTGTGCCCTCTGTGGAGCCCGTCGAATTTCCCAAGCGTGATCGCGCTGCGCCTATTCAAAACAAAGTCAAGTGAACTGGTTATATATTTCATCTTTCGCTGCTCCCGTCTCTGAACATTTTTACCAGACAGAATATTTGGGATGTTCCATCATAGCGGTAAATTCCTATAAAAGCACCTTCCCCGTCATATGCGCGAACATACTGCTCATCTCTGATATCTTTCAGAGATCCCTCCAGATCTTTTTCGGAAAATGGATTCCCGTTACTGACACGCTGTATGGCAGACTGTGAGATCCTTACCGGCAGATACTGTTCAAACATGGCATCGATCGGCACTACTGCCAGCCCTGCTCTGTTTTCAGACACCAGTGCCTCCAGCTTTGCCAGTGTGATGCTCTCCTCAATGGCAAACCGGCCGACTCTGGTCCTTACCAGCGACTCCATGCATCCGCCACATCCCAGCTTTTTACCGATGTCGTGGCACAAGGTCCGGATATATGTTCCCTTTGAGCAGGTAACCCGCAGAGTAATTTGAGGAAGTTCCATACGCAGTACACGGATTTCATAAAAATGCACCGGTCTGGCTTTTCTCTCCACCGTCTTTCCCTCCCGGGCCAGCTCGTATAGTTTTTTTCCATTAACTTTCAGTGCGGAATACATGGGAGGAACCTGCAGACAGTCTCCGACAAAGGATCCGATACATTCCTCTGCCTCCTGTTTTGTTACACAGACCTCGCGCGTTTCTAATACCGTTCCGCTCATATCCTGTGTGTCGGTCGTGATTCCAAGATGCAGGACCGTCTCATATGTCTTGTTCTCGTCGGTGAGCATATCGCACAGTTTTGTCGCTTTGCCAAGGCATACCGGAAGTACCCCGGTCGCATCAGGATCGAGTGTGCCCGTGTGTCCGATTTTCTTCTGCTTTAAGATGCCGCGCATTTTGGCCACGACATCATGAGAAGTATAACCCGCTTCTTTATAGATATTGATAATACCATTCATTTTCTCTTTTTCTCCGCTTTCAGCTGCCGGCGGATGTAGGTTACCATCTTTTCAATAATAGTTTCCGGCTCGCCCTCCAGCGTACAGCCCGCTGCCATCCGATGACCGCCTCCCTCAAAAGAAGCCGCAATTTCACTGACATCCACGATGCCGTTGGACCGAAGACTTACTTTATAATGCTGTGCGTCCAACGCATACAAAAAGACGGCTGCTTCCACCCCCTCTGTCAGACGAAGCTGATTCACGATCCCGTCCAGATCCTGAGGCGCGGCACCATACTGTTTCATATCTCTCTTTGTCACAACACCGGCGATGCACTTCCCATCCAACAGTAATTGACTCTGCATCAGGGTCTGTCCCATTATTCTGTTTTGATCGTAAGACTTTTTATAGAAGGAATCCTCAATGATCTTTGTGAACGGAATCCCCTGGTCCATCAGCCATCCCGCGATCCGCATTGTTTTTCCGGAGGTATTCGTATACTGAAAGACTCCCGAATCATGAATGATTCCGGTGTACAGTGCCGTTGCAACAGGCACCGTAATCTTATCCGAATCCATCAGTTCAAACAATACTTCACAGGTTGAACTTGCCTTGGGCACAACGTGATTAATCTCGGCCAGTCCGTGGTTCGTCACATGGTGATCGATACATACACTTTTTTTAGCCGTCTGCAGATATTCTCCTGTAATTCCGATCCTGTCTTCGCTGCTGACGTCAAACAGCAGCAGCAGATCATAAATTTTGCCTGTCTCTGCCGCTTTTTTGACGATCTCAAGTCCCTCAATATGCCCGAATACAGGTCGCATCTCTCCCAGATATACATCTGCCTCTTTATCCGGATAATTTGCTTTCAGATAAAGGTACATCGCCATACAGGAACCGATGCAATCCCCATCGGGATTGACGTGTCCTGCAATTGCGACATTTTGGGCACCTTTTAGAATTTCTTCAATACTATTCATCAGCCTCTTCCTCACAGGCCGGTTTTGATGACTGAAGATCAGAAATCTTCTTTGACATCGTTACCCCGTACTCAATGGATGTATCAAGTACAAATGTGATCTGCGGAGTGTTTCTAAGGTTCAGGTTTTTTGCAAGCTGTCTCCTGATATACCCCTCCGCACTCTTTAAACCGGCAATCGTATGATTCTTTTCTTCTTCATTTCCGAGCACACTGATATATGCTTTACACGTTTTCAGATCCGGTGCAACCTCCACTGCAGTCACAGAGGTCATCATATGGATTCTGGGATCCTTGATCTCTTTCTGAATAATAAGACTGAGTTCTCTTTGCACTTCACCGTTGATACGTGTGTTTTTTATGCTGTTTTTTCTCATTTTCTACTCCCTACGCGGTGTCCAGCCTATCTCGGTACTTCGACCATCGTATACGCTTCCACCTGATCCAGTTCCTGGATTTCATTGAATCCTTCAAACACAAGTCCGCATTCATAACCGGATTTTACTTCTTTTACATCGTCCTTAAAGCGTTTCAGGGATGCCAGCTTGCCTTCAAAGATCTGAGTGCCTTCACGGGTAATCCTTACGGAACAGCCTCTCTGGAAAATACCGTCCAGGACATAGCTTCCCGCAATATTTCCGATTCCGGACGCCTTGAATATCTGGCGCACTTCAGCATGGCCGATTACCTTCTCTTCAAAGACAGGATCCAGCAGACCTTTCATCGCCGCTTCCACATCTTCAATCGCCTGGTAAATGACGCGGTACAGCCGAAGGTCAACCCCCTCCTGCTCAGCAATCGCTTTGGCAGTGGCATCCGGACGTACGTTAAAGCCAATGATAATCGCATTGGATGCCGATGCCAGCATGACATCGGATTCGTTGACCGCACCTACGCCGCCATGCACAACTTTTACAATGACCTCGTCGTTGGAGAGCTTGGTAAGGCTCTGCTTCACTGCTTCCACAGATCCCTGAACATCGGCTTTTACCACGATTCCCAGCTCTTTTAAATTACCTTCCTTGATCTGACTGAACAGATCATCCAGGGACATTTTTGCCTTTGTCTCTTCCAGAAGACGGTTTCTGTTTTCGGATACGAAGGTTGCTGCAAAATTCTTGGCTTCTTTGTCATTTTCTGTCGCGACGAGAACCTCGCCTGCATTCGGCACATCGCCAAGTCCCAGGATTTCGACAGGTGTCGACGGTCCGGCTTCTTTGACTCTGCGTCCCTTATCATCCATCATTGCCCTTACTTTACCGGAACATGCACCCGCTGCAATAAAATCTCCCACATACAGCGTACCTTTCTGCACTAGGATTGTGGCAACCGGTCCTTTTCCTTTGTCAAGTTTCGCTTCAATGACAAGCCCTCTGGCTTTACGCTTAGGGTTGGCTTTCAGCTCACAGACTTCTGCCGTCAGAAGAATCATCTCCAGAAGTTCATTGATACCCTCCTGTGTATGGGCTGATACAGGAACAAAGATCGTGCTTCCTCCCCAATCCTCCGGGATCAGTTCATATTCTGACAATTCCTGTTTTACACGTTCTACATTTGCACTTGGTTTGTCAATTTTATTGATCGCTACAATAATCTCAACTCCCGCAGCCTTTGCATGGTTGATCGCCTCAATCGTCTGAGGCATCACCCCGTCGTCCGCCGCCACTACCAGGATAGCTATGTCTGTCGCATTTGCACCGCGCATACGCATCGCAGTGAACGCTTCATGCCCCGGTGTGTCCAGGAAAGTGATCTGCTGTCCGTCAACATCTACCGTATACGCACCAATATGCTGTGTGATACCTCCCGCCTCTCTGTCCGTTACTCTTGTGTTGCGGATTGCATCCAGAAGTGATGTTTTTCCGTGGTCAACATGACCCATAACACAGACAACCGGCGGTCTTGAAGTTAACATGCTCTGATCTTCTTCTTCCTCTTTCAGAAGCTCTTCAATGACATCAACTTTCTCTTCCGGTTCCGCTATGATATCGTATTCCAGAGCAATTTCCTGCGCTTTTTCAAAGTCAATCTCATGATTAACCGTTACCATAATTCCCTGTAAAAACAGTTTTTTTACGATAACAGACGGCTGCATCTTCATCTTGTCTGCAAGCTCGCGGATGGTCATTTTCTCTGGAAGGATGATCTCCTTGATTTCTTCCTTCTTCTCCTCTTTCGGCTGCTGATGCACCGGTTTCTGAAGAGCTTTCGGGATTCTGGACTGCTGACGGCGTCCCTGATTCGGGCGCTTGCTTCCGCCTTTCTGACGGTCATTTGTAAATTTATCTGAACGCTGTGCTACTTTCTCTTTCTCTTTATCTTTTCTCACATCACGGGACGGTTTCTGTACAAGCGGTGCGTCACCTGTCTCTCCCTGCGGTTTCCGTGCAGTTGTATTCCGGCGTCCATCCTGTGGCCCTTTGCGGAAATCTCTTCCGTCCTTATCACCCTGCGGTCTGCGGCTGTCATTACTTCTCTGCCCCGGTCTTGTGTTCTGGCCCGGTCTTCCCTGACCTCCCTGGCCCGGTCTTCCCTGACCGGATCTTCCCTGGCTGTTCTGGCCCGGTCTTCCCTGACCGCTGCTTTGGCCCTGGCGCTGCTGTCCCTGCGCGCTGCCGGAAGCATACCGCTGTCCCTGACCAGAATTTTGACGGTTCTGTTCTGACCTGCCCTGACCGGAACTGTTCTGAGCAGAGCGCTGCTGACTCTGTCCTGACTGCTGTCCCTGATGCTGTGGTTTTGAACCCTGCGCGGGGCGGCCCGAACCGGATCCGGATTTTGCTCCTGAACGGTTCTTTCCATAGTTTTTCCCCTCCGGCGTCGTTGCATTCTGTGGCCGGAACACCTGGATAATATTGGATTTTTTCTTGGGTTTTCCTTCGTTGTTGTTTTGATTTTCTTCTTTTTTATCAAATGTATCTCGCAATAATTTTTCCTCCGCTTCCTCCAAAGAACTCATATGACTTTTTACTTCCACACCGCGGCTTAATAAAAAGTTCATGACTTCTCTGTTACTTTTTCCTAGCTCTTTTGCAATTTCGTGTACTCTGATTTTTGGCACTCTACCACCTGACCTTTCTGCCTTTCCTATGCATTTAGCTGCTGTTCAATGGCCTGCCCCAGATTCTCATCCAGAATTGCTAATGATGCCCGAAACTCCTTTCCAATCGCTTTTCCAAGTTCTGTCTTTTCTCCAAAGAGATAACAGGGCACTTTATAATACAGACACATATTCTGAAACTTTTTTTTCGTGTTCGCCGACGCTTCGTCAGCGACAATCACCAGCCTGGCTTTTCCGGTTTTGACTGCCTTTTCCGTAGAGAACTCTCCGCTTGCTACTTTCCCGGCCTTCATTGCAAGGCCGATCAATGATACTGCTTTATTTCTGTTCAATCGTATCCAGCTCCTTTTTAAGCGCTTCGTAGACTTCTGTCGGAATGGCCATCTTTAACGAACGTTCCAATCCCTTATTATTCACTGCCTTTTCAAAGCACTCCTTTGAAAAGCACAGATAAGCTCCGCGTCCGTTTTTCTTTCCGGTTGTATCCAGAACGATTTCATCTTCTGTAGTCTTCAGGATGCGCATCATATCTTTTTTGCTCTTCATTTCCTGACATCCGATGCATTTACGCATCGGTACTTTCATTTTTTTGGCTGTATTCTTCGTACTCATTTTCACCGTCTTCATATTCATTTACGTCAACATCTTCGTCATATTCTTCCACATCTTCGTCATATTCTTCAAAGATTTCAAAATCACCCGCTTCTCTGGCCTGTGTTTCGCTCTTGATATCGATCTTGAATCCGGTCAGCCTCGCAGCAAGTCTTGCATTCTGTCCTTCTTTACCAATCGCCAGCGACAGCTGGTAATCCGGCACGATCACTTTCGCTGCCTTCTCATCAGGATCCGCCATAACCGAAATTACCTTCGCAGGACTCAATGCATTCTCGATCAGGAACGCCGGGTTTTCGTCCCAATTGATGATATCGATCTTTTCACCGCGCAGCTCCTCCACGATCGCATTGACTCTGGCTCCGTTCATTCCGACACAGGCGCCTACCGGATCAACATCCGTATCATTCGACCATACGGCGATCTTGGTCCTCGATCCCGCCTCCCTTGCAATGCTTTTGATCTCCACGATCCCTTCTCTTACCTCTGTCACTTCTGACTCAAACAGACGTTTCACAAGTTCCGGATGTGTTCTGGACACCTGAATCTTTGGACCTTTCGGTGTGTCCCTTACCTCCAGTACATATACCTTGATTCGTTCTGTCGGTTTGAAGTGCTCTGTTTTGACCTGCTCGGATTCATTCAGCATGGCATCCACTTTACCGAGATTAATGCTGATGTTTTTCCCCATGTTGCGCTGTACAATACCTGTCACAATATCTTTTTCTTTCTCGAAATATTCATTGTACAGTACCTTGCGTTCTTCTTCCCTGATTTTCTGCAGGATAACGTTCTTGGCATTCTGTGTGGCAATGCGCCCGAACTCTTTGGATTTGATCTCCACATTGACGATATCGCCGAGTTCATATTTGGAATCAACCATTTTTGCATTTGCCAGGCTGATTTCCATCACAGGGTCTTCGACCTTTTCAACGACTTCCTTCTCAGCATATACGCTGAAATTGCAAGTCTCGGGATCAATATACACCTTTACATTATCTGCTTTTCCAAAATGATTTTTACAGGCCTGAATCAGTGACTGCTCAATCGCTTCCAGCAAAGTATCCTTACTGATGTTTTTTTCCTGTTCCAGAATGTTTAGCGCTTCCAGTAACTCTGTGTTCATTTTTTCTACTTTCCTCCTAATTTAAAAATCGAATGCCAGACGAATCAATGCGATTTCATTTTTTGCAAATGTCCTCTCACTTCCATCCTCCATTTCAATAGTCACGCTGTTATTATCATATGCGGTCAAAATCCCGTAGAATTCCTTTTGTTTATCGATTGCCCGATACGTTCTTATCTCCAGCTCTTTTCCCATACTTCTGGCATAGTCTTTTTCTTTCTTCAACGGTCTGCCCAGCCCCGGTGAACTTACCTCCATAATGTACGCATCTTCGATATAATCTTCCTGATCAAGTCTTTCACTGAACGCTCTGCTGACAGTTTCGCAGTCATCAATCGTAATGCCGCCTTCTTTGTCAATATAAGCCCTCAGATACCAGGTTCCCCCTTCTTTTACGTACTCCACATCCACCAGTTCAAATCCCTTTTCACTGACGATCGGCTCCAGCATCGCTTCTGCTTTCTGTTCATAGTTTTCCTTTTTACTCATGCATCATCCCTGCCTTATTGGATTGTATTTCCTTTACGGTCTTTACATCGTAAAAAAGCGGGCTTTCTCAAGCCCACTCTCATTCAGTAATTTATTTAATTCTTTTTTATTGTAGCACTTCTTATTATAAAATGCAAGGCGTTTCTTTAAACGCGGATCTTTATGCCTTTTGTATCCCGTTTGCCGAGTTTCAGCTTGTTCAGGGTTACTTCTTTTTCATGATACGTAATGGTATAGTCCATTCTGCTCTCGATCAGATAACCATGTTCAATCTGATCCTGATCCGCCAGGCGCATCCCGCGGACTCCGATCGCCGTCTTTTTCTTATCCGGCACCTCTTCTTTTAAGAACCGCAGGAAATAACCCTCCCTGCTTTGCAGCACTACATAATCCATCGCATCGGCAGGCTGTACAAAGACTACCTCATCTCCGTCCGCAAGTTTTGTGGCCGCAATTGTACGCTTGGCCGCATCAAACTCAGAACCTGCCACCTGTTTGAGCATACCGTTTTTCGTGATAAATAAAAGTTTCTGCCCTTTGATTTCATTAAGACACCCAAGATATAGCATCGTCTCCTGTGCCGTACTGTAATTCCCGAAATTATCAATGGGCGCACCCTTATCCCTGAATTTTCCAAACGGAAGATCCATGACCTTTACCATATGCATTTTTCCCTGCTGCGTAAAAATGCACAGTTTATCCGTATTGCTGCACAGGAACGCATACTGATAATCCTTGGCTGCCGCCTCCTGATTACGCTCATAAACCGTTTTGTCCACGGTCTTGATATAACCGAAGCGGTCCATCAGGACACAGACTTCCATCTCTTCGATCTTCTTCTCCTCGTAGACTGCCTCCTGGGCATTTTCTATCACTGTTTTACGTCTCTGCCCGTATTCCTTTTTGACCACGTCCAGTTCTTTGATAATCACGTCCGCCATGGCATCATAGTTATTGAGGATGTTTTCATACACCGCGATATTTGCAAGCGTCAGATCATGCTCTTTCATCAGCGCCTCAATCTCCAGTCCGATCAGCTTGTACAGACGCATTTCCAGAATCGCCGTCGCCTGTCTTGCCGTAAACCGCAGCTTTGCGGCTTCTCTCTGGGAGGTCTTTGTCTTAAAACGGATTCCTTCGGTGATTCCCATCGTCAGACAATCTCTGACCTGTTTCTGATTCTTGCTGCCGCGTAGGATTTCGATGATCAGGTCGATCACATCACACGCTTTGATCAGTCCTTCCTGAACTTCTTTTTTGTCCAGTTCTTTTGCAAGAAGATTCTGATACTTTCTCGTCGCCACCTCAAACTGAAAGTCCACATGGTGTTCGATCACCTTTTTCAGACTCAGTGTCTCAGGTTTTCCGTCTGCGACCGCCAGCATATTCACACCGAATGTATCCTCAAGGCGTGTCTTTTTATAAAGCATATTGGTCAGATTGTCTGCATCCGCACCTCTTCTGAGTTCCAGTACAATACGGATTCCTTCTTTCGATGACTGGTTGGAAATATCCACGATATCCGTCGTCTTTTTCGTTTCAATAAGCTGTGCCACATCATTCAGGAATTTCCCGATATTGGCGCCGACCATTGTATAGGGAATCTCCGTAATCACAAGGCTCTGCTTTCCGCCTTTCCCGCTTTCGACGCTCACCTTGCCTCTGAGACGGACTTTTCCGCTGCCCTTTTCATAGATGGCGTACAGGTCGTCTTTGTTGACAACGATCCCGCCTGTCGGAAAGTCCGGTCCCTTGATATACCGCATCAGTCCCTTTACTGTGATGTCATTATTCTTCATATACGCTTTGACGCCGTCAATCACTTCCCCCAGATTATGAGGCGGAACACTTGTCGCCATACCAACTGCAATGCCATCCGCACCGTTGATCAGAAAATTCGGCACCCGAACCGGAAGAACCTCCGGTTCTTTTTCTGTCTCATCAAAGTTTGGCACAAAGTTGACGACATCTTTATCCATATCACTTAAGTAGACTTCCTGCGTAATCTTCTGCAGGCGCGCCTCCGTATAACGCATGGCTGCCGCACCATCTCCCTCAATCGAGCCAAAATTTCCATGTCCGTCTACCAGGGGCAGTCCTTTTTTAAACTCCTGCGCCATCACGACGAGCGCTTCATAGATGGAGCTGTCCCCGTGCGGATGATACTTACCCATGGTATCTCCCACGATACGGGCACATTTACGGTAAGGTCTGTCATACCGTATTCCCAGCTCATACATATCATACAATGTCCTTCTCTGCACCGGTTTTAATCCGTCCCTGATATCGGGCAGCGCTCTCGCTATGATGACACTCATCGCATAATCAATGTAGGATTTCTGCATGACTTCTGAATACTCTGTTTTTATAATCTGTTCTTTTTCACTCATACACTACCTCCTACACATCCAGCTGGGCGTCCCGCGCATGCTCATAGATAAATGCTTTCCTGGGCGGCACTTCCGTTCCCATCAGTACTTCCGTCACCTCAGACGCCATGCGGGCATCTTCAATTTCAATCTGCCTGAGCATTCTGGTCTCTGGATTCAGGGTCGTCTCCCACAGCTGCTGGGCATCCATCTCGCCCAGACCCTTATATCGCTGCAGAGTAAAACTCCCTTTATGTGACCTGCGGTACCGCTCCAGCGCTTTGTCATCATAGAGATATTCCTCATCACCTTTTGCCGGCATTGCCTTGTAAAGCGGCGGCATTGCAATATAAACGTGGCCTTCATAGACCAGCTCCGGCATAAACCGGTAGAACAGTGTCAGCAGCAGCGTGGAAATATGCGCGCCGTCGACATCGGCATCCGCCATGATGATGATCTTGTCATAACGCAGTTTGGAAATATCAAAATCATTTCCGTAGCCCTCTGAAAAGCCGCAGCCAAACGCATTGATCATCGATTTGATCTCCGCATTCGCCAGCACTTTGTCTATGCTTGCTTTTTCTACATTCAGGATCTTTCCACGGATCGGCAGAATCGCCTGGAAGCTTCTGTCTCTCGCCGTTTTGGCGGATCCACCCGCAGAATCACCTTCGACGATGAAAATTTCACATTTGGAAGGATCTCTTTTTTCACAGTTTGCCAGTTTCCCGTTGGAGTCAAACGAATACTTCTGTCTGGTGAGCATATTCGTCTTGGCCTTTTCTTCGGTTTTTCGAATCTTGGCGGAACGTTCCGCACAGGAGAGTACCTGTTTCAGTGTTTCCAGGTTCCTGTCAAAATAGTGTACGATCTCCTCACCGGTAACCTTCCCCGTTGCCTTAGATGCATCCTGATTATCCAGTTTGGTCTTTGTCTGCCCCTCAAACCGCGGTGACGGATGCTTGATGGACACAACTGCCGTCATACCGTTTCGGATATCCGCCCCTGTAAAATTGGCATCTTTTTCTTTTAAGATTCCCAGTTCGCGCGCGTACGTATTCATGACCGTTGTAAACATGGTTTTAAATCCGGTCAGATGGGTACCTCCCTCCGCATTGTATATGTTATTGCAGAATCCCAGTACATTTTCATGAAACTCATTGACATACTGAAATGCACATTCCACCGTGATGCCCTCAGTCTCTCCCCTGAAATACACCGGTTCGTGGAGAACCTCTTTTTTCTTGTTCAGATCTTTTACAAATCCAATGATACCGTCCGGCTCATGAAACGTCACACTTTCCGGTGCGTCCAGGCGCAAATCTTCAAACAGAATGGTCAGCTTTGGATTTAAATATGCTGTCTCGTGCATCCGGCTTTTTACTTCCGTCGCAGAAAAGCGTGTCACCTCAAAGATCTCAGGATCCGGCAGAAAATTCACACACGTCCCCGTCTCTTTTGTTTTCTCAAGTTTTGGGAGCAGTCCGTCTTCCAGTTCGATTGTGGGAATCCCCCGTTCATAATGATCGTGGTGCACATATCCTTCCCTGCTGATCTTAATATCCAGATAAGACGATAATGCATTCACCACAGAAGACCCCACGCCGTGAAGGCCTCCGCTCGTCTTATACGCTGAATCATCAAACTTTCCGCCCGCATGAAGCGTAGTAAATACCAGTCTTTCGGCCGACATTCCTTTTTCATGCATACCGACCGGAATACCGCGTCCATGATCCAAAACCGTACACGAACCGTCCTTCTCCAGTCTCACATGAATAAAATCACAGAAGCCGGCCAGATGCTCATCTACTGCATTGTCCACAATCTCATAGATCAGATGATTCAGTCCTTTTCTGGACACACTGCCGATATACATGCCCGGCCGCTTTCGGACTGCCTCAAGTCCTTCCAGCACAGAAATGCTGCTCGCATCATACGTTGATTTTTTCGTCATGTCTTTGTTCCTCTCGTATCGCTTATGTTCTATGATGAATGAATGGTCTGTTTCTTATAAATTCAAAAATCTCTGCAGCGCGTTTGCCACTCCGTCCTTATTATTCGTATCTGTTCCGTATTTTGATACATTTTTAATTCTCTGAGATGCATTTCCCATGGCAACAGAGTATCCGGCCCACTCCATCATCTCATAATCATTATTGCTGTCACCAAGAGCCATCACCTCTGAAGGAAGCACATGTAACTGATCCGCCAGAAACGACAGACCATCCCGCTTGCTCAGTTTTCCATACACAAGCTCCAGATTCTGCTCCACCACAGATATCGGATAGATTCCGGGAAGCTCAGACAATTCCTGTCTGAGTTTTCTTTTTTCTTCGGGATCAGCACATACGATATGAAATTTGCTGACAGGCACCCGCCGGTCTTCCATCAAATCACTCAAGTCCTCACACTCAATATTAGAACGCATCAGCTGTGTACAGTACACTTCCGGCAGTCCGCTTGCAAACAGATGCCGGATGCCGGCAGTCTCCATATACGCATTCCGGCCGGCGTATGGTTCAATATATGTTTTATACTTTTTGCACAGACGGTAAATCTTTGACGCAATCCCCGCCGGAAATCCTTTTATGTACAGAATTTCCCCCGTCTTTCCATCCGTCACCACGGTTCCATTCGCATTGATAAAATAGGGGATGTCTTCAAAGTCATAAAATATTTCATGCCGGGTGTTTTCATAGCTTCTGCCCGTCGTTGGCACAATGCAGTGGCCTGCATCCAAAGCCCGGCGTATCATTTCCAGATTATTCTTCGAGACCGTACAGTCATCCCGAAGCAGGGTGCCGTCCAGGTCAATAGCTGTCAATTTTACGTTCATAGGATCCTCCGCCCGTAATTTCTGTTATCGTGCAGTAGTATATCATAACTTCCGGTGTTTGCGCAAAAAAAATATATCAAAACAGCAAATAACCAAAAAATGTCCTCCATGCGCTTCTGTGCACCGGAGAGGACTTTCCGTTTCTGCGTAAGTTCTGCTTTCCGGCTGGCTTCATCCTGCATCAGCATTTCCTGTGTAAAATCATCTTTAAACAATCGAACATCGGTTAGCGTCCGCTGGACACATTCCAGTACCCGCTTATACAACGTAAGATCCCGGCATTGGAACACCATGTTTTTTACATGTCTCGCAGATTTTTTCTATTCCTCGTCCCCATGTTTCCACATATTCTGCCCCGAAAAAACCATTGGCTATATTAGGGTTGTAGGGCTGTGAACGATGTCGCTCCATCAAAGTTTCTACTGTCCACCCTACCGGAAAAACACAATCATTACTGATGTATACCGCATCTTCTATATATCGCAATTCAGGATCTTTTAATGCCAAACTTATATTCATTTATCGATATCTCTGAAATATACATACGAAAGCATCTTCCTTCATCTCAAAATATTAACACTTGATTAACTAAAAATGACCCGCTCTCGGAATTTGCTTCCAATGCTGGTCATTCACAATTTCTCTATTCACTATATACATATTTTCCTATCATCTGTGCCTTCTGTACCTATATTCCCATCTTTTCTCACTGTATGCACTCTATACACACCTAAATACCATACTGCATTTTAGGAAAGCCGGGGAAAACCACATCGTAATCCTCCATGTTTTCCGACTGGGACGATTCGTCCTCATCTGACTCGACGGGAGCACTACCTGTCAGTGTTAGTTCATCAGACAGAGTAGCGTGTCATCTCCGGTTTCTTGGAGATTCTGCTTTTTCGCAAAAATTTTCCAACATAATGAAAGATAAAAATGAACAGTCCCAGCAGTGCCAGATAATCCAGATAAAACAAAATTGGCGGTTCGCTGTAATCCATAAATACAAATTCTGACTTTAGAAGCATATAGCTCAGAAAGCCCCTTTTGAAAAATACATACACGCCATTGACTGCTGCCAAATCTCCAAGCAAGGGCAGTGCAAGTAGAGAAATCTGATTCTTATTATTCCTGCGCTTTCTGGCTATTCCGAGAATCATGCTCCAATGCAGCCCCAGGTGGGCACTCATAAGGATGAAGCCCCAGTAAGATGCCAGAATATGAACTCTTCTTGCCATCGACATCCCGCCGCTGATTTCAAGGGAAGCAAATACATATCGGGACAACACAACACCGCTGTATGCCAGAAGAAGCATCACCGCAAGCAGAAGTATCGTTATCATGGTTCCGCAGATACGCAGACTTGTCTATTTTCTTTTGAATAAATTCCTGTGCCAGCGACCATTCAGAATATGGTGGAGAAGGAACAATGCCAATAGTCCGACCCCGACCCACTCATGAACCTCGTCGCCCCAGAATTGAAATCCCATGAGGATCAGCAAAGACAATGTCATCAGAATATCCGTAAGTAATTTTAACATTGCTTTTGGTTTCATCCGAGCCACCGCCTAACAGACCTGATCGATACATGCAATCGCATTCAAGGTTCGGGGAAAGCCAATAAACGGCAGGCACTGAGTAATGGCATCAATCAGCATTTCACGGGTATTTCCCACGCTTAGATTTGCCCCGGCATGAGCTTTCGCCTGAGGTTCGCAGCCGCCCAGGGAGCAGATGGCGCAGAAGGTAATCAGCTCCCGCATTTTGAGGTCAAGAGTGCCTCTGGTATAGAAATCTCCAAAGCAGTAAGCGGACAGATAGTCCTGGATATGTTTCAGCTCCGCAGGCCCAGCGGCACGCATACTGTTGATGTTTTCCTCTCCGAAAATTTCCTGCTGAACGGCAAGTCCTTTCTCAAAACGGGTATCTTCTGTGACGTTGCCCTGCTTCGGGAGGGGACAGTCAATTCCGGCAGCCTGGAAAGCCTGATTGACTTCATCCAAGGCACCCTGTACCTTTTCGATTCCGATATAGGGAGCACATTGGTACAGAGTCTCTTTGATTTCTTCCGGGCTTGCGCCCATATCAAGCGCTGACCGTGAATATTTGGAAATGGCTTTCCAGGTCTGCGTTGCCGTTAAAGCGGTAAGCGTTACCAAAGTCCTTTGCACATCGGTAAGAACTCCACGGCACATCACATCTGAGTAGAGAAAACGGTTGGCGATTTCTGCGAATTCGGGATCAAGCCCGTTGATTTCTGCTTGGTTCATAAAATTGTCCTCCTTATACGCCAGGCTTTACGAACATGACTTTGTCCGAAAGCCCCTCCATGTGTTTGCTCCAGCCCTCCATTGCCACATCCTCAATGGAGACAGATACAAATTTTTCATCAATGTTCACTTCTTCCGAGAGAAAGTGCTGTACCTTCAGCGCAATCTCCTTTTTTACATTGTCATCCCGTCCGGGAATCATCGTAATATCTTTACTTTTTCGCATCCAGCAGTATAACACCCTGCTCTGGATTTTTATCAACCGCACCTACAATCGGATGCGGCACATATAATTCCTCAAGAGACTCCATGTCCTTCTCTGTTAGCTTTACGTCAAATGCACCGGCTGCATCATCAAGATACTTTTCTTTTGTTGCACCGATGATCGGAGAAGTAACACCTTTTGCCCACTGCCATGCAATGGCAATCTGAGACATTGTACAGCCATATTTTTTTGCAAGCTCTTCTACACGTTTTACGATTAGAATATCTTGTCCCTCCATGTGGTCATATTTTCCCTTTGCCACACGGTCAGTTTTTCCACGAAGGGTATCGGACTGCCAGGTGTTTCTCGCCAAATGTCCGCCTGCAAGGGGGCTGTATGGCATAAGTGAGACATTCATTTGCCGGCAAACAGGAATCAGCTCTCGTTCATCTTCTCTGTAAAGCAGATTGTAGTGGTTCTCCATAGTGGAAAACTGCGTCCAACCATGTTTGTTTGCAGCAAGCTGCATATTGTGGAATTGATAACCATACATCGCAGAAGCACCAATTGCCCGAACTTTTCCGGCTGTTACCAGACTGTGCAGCGCCTCCATCGTTTCCTCAATCGGTGTATCGTAGTCAAATCTGTGAATGAGATACAAGTCGAGATAGTCTGTGGCAAGGCGGGTAAGGGTTCCTTCAATTTCACGCATAATTGCTTTTTTTGAAAGCCGCCCCTCATTAAAATACACCTTCGATGCGAGAACTACCTTGTCTCTTGCGATGTTCTTTTTTATTGCCCGTCCAAGGTATTCTTCACTGGTGCCCGCTGAATAGCCATTGGCAGTGTCAAAAAAATTGATGCCCAAATCCAGCGCATGTTTTATAACAGTTTCGCTTTGCTCTTCGTCCAGAGTCCAGTCGTGCATCGTTCCGGCTTTTCCGAAGCTCATACAGCCGACACACAGTTTTGATACCTCTATTTCTGTATTTCCAAGTTTTGCATACTTCATAAAGCGTTCTCCATTTCTTCCCAGTAAAAGAATTATCTGATTATCCTTCCTGCTCTATTGCTTGAAGCCAATCTGCAACAACTGCGGCAGGGGCATCCGCAGAACTCTCTCCGATATGAAGTCCCTCTGTTACTGTTGCATCCGGTTCCAACGACTGGATTTCTGATACCGTATTGGACAGACCGCTTCCGCCGCTGGTACAGAAGGGAGCAACGGTTTTACCCGCAAGGTCATAGCTGTCAAAAAAGGCGTACAGAATCATCGGCATATCTCCCCACCAGTTTGGATAGCCTACATAAATCACATCATAATCCGCAAGGTTTTCAATGCTGCCGGAAATTGCCGGACGGGCATTATCACTCTGCTCCTGCTGCGCAAGGTCTACAACCGTATCGTAGTCATCGCTGTAAGGTGTCTGAGGAATAATTTCAAATATATCGGCTCCGGTTTGGTTGGCAATTTCCTGTGCGACCATTTCGGTATTGCCTGACCATGAGAAGTAAACAACAAGCCCCTTTGTTCCAGTCTCTGCTGGTGCAGAGGTCTCTTCTTCAGAATACTTCGGGGATTCTGAGACAGGTTCGGAAGTCGCCTCAGTTTTGGAATTGCTGCCGCAAGCTGTCAAAGAAAACAATAGCAGACAGGCAGTCATAAGAGCAGAAATTCTTTTCATTGTATTGTCCTCCCTAAATTATTTCAGATTGTTTTGAATCCATGCAACCATTTCTTTCTTGGCTGCCGCACCGCCGCCTTCATAAGCGGTATACATCGGTTTTACATCGGCTCCTGCACACACCTTTTTCATATCACGGTCAGAATGACCTTTGCCGCCGCCACCGTGGGTACTGAACGGCATGACTGTTTTCCTGCCAAAATTCTGGCTGCTCAGACAGGCTGCCAGAGGCGGAGCCATCGTCCCCCACCAGATCGGCGTACCGATGTAAACCACATCATACAGCGATAAATCACATTCTACCGGCTTGATTGCAGGAAGATACCCTTTCCTTCGCCTGATTGACAACGACGTTATAACTCTGGGAATACGGCGTAACAGGCTCAATTTCCAGCAGGTCAGCGCCTGTCAGGTCGGCAATGATTTCCGCCATTTTTCTTGTATGACCAGACCATGTATAAAATATAACGATACTTTTGCTCATAAATATTCCTTCTTTCTTAGACAGTTTTACCCATCTCAAAAACTTTCTCCAGAGAAGCATGACCTTTGATCACTCCGGCACAATCCACACCGCCGCCAGACACAGTACCTGCCGGATGACACTTCGGATAGCAGGCACCTGATTTTTTGCTTCTGCGGCGCCTTTTGCAAAGGCATCTGCTCCTTATTTTAATTTTGCATATTCATCATCGGATATCGGCCCGCACCATTCGTTGCTGGTGTTCTCGCCGGGTACTTCAACTGCAATGTGGCTGAACCAAGAATCCGCTTTTGCACCGTGCCAGTGCTTTACTTCCGGGGGAATTGTAATGACAGTACCCGGTATCAGACTGACGGCGGCCTTTCCTTCTTCCTGATACCAGCCTTCGCCAGCCGTACAGATTAAAAGCTGTCCGCCGCCTTTATCCGCATGATGAATGTGCCAGTTATTGCGGCATTCCGGTTCAAAGGTCACATTTGCCAGAAACACCGGGCACTCCTGCGGATTTGTCAGGGGATTCAAGAACGAATTCCCTGTAAAATATTGTGCATACGCATCATTGGGAAACCCTTTCCCAAATATATTGGTCTGTTCAAATTTTTCTCTTTTCATCTCTTTCATCTGTCTGCCTCCTCTTTTTGCTTTTTCTGAATTTTATGCCTGAGATAGTCAAGATGATCCATCTGCTTCTCTTTGAAATGGATTTCATCAAGCGTCTGGTTTCTCTTTTGGTTCAACATTTGCAGGCATCTGACTTCTGTGTCTGCTCCTTCCAATAGAAGGCGCATATAGGTTTCGACTTCTTCGCTTGTAAAACCAATGTCGTGCAACGTCATAATCAAACTGAGATGTTCCAAATCCCGGTCATCATAATGCCAGCCGCCCATAACCTTTTTCACGCTCCCGCATAATCCCCAGCATTCATATTCATGGAGAATCTCTATGGGAATCTTATATTTTTCACTTGCCTCATGGATTGTCATTGTGCAGCTCCTTTTCCTCACGCAACGAATTTGAAAAAAATGTAGGTACCCCTTATCGGGATACCTACATTTTAATGTCCTCATTTATAAATGTCCAATACCTATATTACATCTTGAAAGATGCTCAAAACGCATTTTTTATCTGTTTGATAAAATAAGATATGGTGGGTGACAGAACCTGATTCTTTTTCCAGACCAATACAGAGCCGGTCTCCAAAGGAGGAGAAAGCGGAATGTACCGTACCCCGTCGTAAGCAAGCCCTAAGTCAAAACACAGGACAGCTCCGGCATGACATTTTACCATTGTTGCAGCGTTGATAATCAAATTAAAGGTCGCCACAATTTGAAGCTGGTCATAATAATCTCCGAACCAGTTGGAAAGCTCGTTTTTTACCGATTCGCGTCGGGAAATCAAAAGAGGAACAGCCACCAAATCTTCCGGTGTCACAAACTTTTTCTCTGCCAGCGGAGAATCTGTCGGCACCAGAATCCCCCACTTTTCTTTCCGGGGCATACGAATAAACTCATATTTTCCAATATCAACAGGCTCGCACAAAAGCCCCATATCCAAAATTCCTTTTTCAATCTGCTCCTTGATGTCATCCGCCGTGGCACTGTGAATTTGAAATTGAACAAGTGGATATTGCGCCCGAAATGCCACCATCTGTTCAGAAAGATCGGACATACTTTTTGTTTCGCCGCACCCAATGGCAATTTCCCCGGAGAGGACAGCATCTTTGCGGGACAGCTCCTGCACTGTCTTTTCGGAGAGTGAAACCAACTCCTGCGCTCGACGTTTCAGCAGCATTCCTTCCTCTGTCAGGATAATGCTGTGCCTGCTTCGGTGAAACAGTTTCACACCCAATTCTTCTTCAAGCTGCATAAGCTGGCGGGAAAGGGTTGGCTGAGTAAGATGTAAAAGCTGTGCTGCCTTTGTGATATTTTCTTCTCTGGCTACCATTAAAAAATAGTTTAACACTCGTAGCTCCATTTTGAGGTCCTCCCGATATAACTTTCCTTTATTATAGCGGAGAAAGGAAGCAACATCAATATATCTTAGCGCAAAAATGCTTGTTGGTGACAAGTACCCAAGCCCCTGAGATCGCCCGCCTGCGGTGACGGTTACACGTTCTACAAACGCTGAAAAACGAATAGATAAACTCTTCCCAATAAAAATGCCCCCTTTCAGGAAAACAAGTTTTACTATTTTACTTGTCCACCCAAAAGGGAGCAGTTCATTTCTCAATCACACAGAATTTTTTATTTTTCCGTTTACCTGGCTTAACTCATAATAAATGCTCTAAAAGACCAGCCGCACTCCTTACATTCTGTTCCAGTGTCCAAAGTTCGTTAAAATAATGGCAGTAAAGAACTGCGTTTCGATCCCAGCTGCTTTTAATTTGCAAACATTCCGAAAAAGGTCTACCGTATGATTCTTGTGTTCTCAGGATCATAGAATACGCGATCAGTCAGAGTTGCCTTATAACCATGGATGTTGACAGTATCACCTGGTTTTGCAGCGTCAATATCAATCAGGCAGTAGCCAATCACCTTCTCTACCGTGTATCCGTAGGTATAGCAAGTAATGCGACCGATTTTCTTTGCATCTTTTAACACTTTACATTCAAACTGGAGAGCTGCTTTCGGATCATCAATCATGAATCCCATCATCGTTCTCTTAGGACCGCCTTCTGTCTTGATTTTCTCAAGTATATCCTTGCCGATGAAGTCCTTGCTCCAATCGATCGTCCAGTCAAATCCTGCCTCAAGCGGATTCAGTCTCTCCAGATCACTCATCAGAACATAACCCTTTTCCTTAGGAAGGCTAGTTATGATGACATCTGTAGTGATGCGTTGAATATTGTACTCTTTTCCGCACTCTTCGAGCTTGTTCTCTACCAACAGCTCATTATCCGGATCACAGTAGATCTCGTATCCAAGCTCACCGGTATAACCACAACGGGCAATCTTAACTGGATGGCCATCGATTGCATTGTCACAGATTGTATAGAACTTCTGGTCAGTAATATCCTTCTCAAGCATCGCATTCAGTACTTTGCGAGAATTTGGTCCCTGTACGGAGTACATTGTTTTGTCACTGGTGATTTCTCTGTAGGATACATCCTCATCCTGTTTGTTTTTGTCAAACCAGATAAACATCTTGTCAATCTTCAGCGTAGATACCCAGTACTTGTCTTCCTCCGGACGAAATACGATAACATCGTCGATGATGATGCCGTCCTTGTTCAGCATAGTCATGTACTTAGCCTGTGTTGCCTTAATTTTGCTGACACCTCCAACCATCATACGGTCAAGGAACTTCGCTGCATCTTTTCCGGTAACTTCCATAAGCTCATGTGTGAAGTCATAATAACCAACAGAATTACGCACATAGTTATGTTCTTTTCTGGCCTGTACATCATTTTTGCGTACATAATCATTATCCTTGATTGGGCGCCAGATCATCTCTCTAAGCAGCTCTGTCAATTCTTTCTTAACTTCTCCATTTGCAGCAGGATCAGAATTGCGAATCCAACTCTTGTTGAGAAGCAAGAGTTTCTTATACTCTTTCTTTGTAATACGACCTCTGTGAAGTTCGGAAATCATCCAGGATTCAAAGGAGCCCTTCCACTCGTTTTCATCGCCGATAGTACTTGGGCAAGGCAGAATTTTGTTCTGATCAATCAGACCGTAGTTCATACGCGCCGGGCTTCCCGTCAGAGACATCTCAAATACGAGGTCCGTTCCGCCAATACCCAACTGATATTTGCTATGTCTGTCACGATCAAGTGCTTCCTTGTCAACGCTCATACCAACGATCTCAACAACAAAAATTGTTGTATTGGAAACTTCCACTTGATCGATAACACGCGCTTCCATATTAGAGATACACTCTTTGATGCCGGCCGGTTTAACCTTCTTTGATGGAAGTGGGGTAAACTTAGCAACATCCATTTCGCTGATACCATATGGAAGTGGACAGCAAGCAATGGTACTTTCCCTTAATTGTCTTGCGTTTGCATAGCTGATAACACATTCCTTATTCAGTTTCAGATTACGGTTGGTATTTCGGGTATGCTGTACACCCAGCGTGTAGTAATGTCTTCCCCAAGGATGCTCTCCCCAGCAGCAGGTTCCGAGAGAAATCGGCGCCACATTAGAGTTACCGTACTCATCGAGTGTGGAAACATAGTAGATGGGAATCGGCGGCTCAATCCAACGCATGTTAAAATCTGTGTAGTCATAAACATCTACACACTCGCCTGTCCCCTCAACTTCCTGTCTGTTTTTGAAAATGTCCAAAAGATCAAAAAATTTAAACTCCTGTCCGTACATTATTTTTCCTCCTTGTTATTTGTTGCTGCCACTATAGCATGGGCGATCTTTCGGAACAACAGAGCCAGGAGCAGGAATTCCCAAAATAATTTAGTGAAACGTTTTAATTTCATGTTTAAGCCTTTTAAGAACAGAGCGAGGGTACTTTTAAGCAAAAAAATCCATATTTAAACATACCAGTATCTGATGTGCTTAAATATGGATTTTAAAGTTAATTTTTGCTTTAAATGCTATAGCCTCGCCTTAAAATAGTTACTATGTTTCCTTTTATCATTGTACACTTTGCTAATTAAGACTTAAGCTACATAGATTTTACGGATTTTCCCAGGATTGTTATCGAAAAAGCAACTAACAGTCTGTAGGGGAATCGAACCCCTGTTTCCGCCGTGAGAGGGCGGCGTCTTAACCGCTTGACCAACAGACCTTACTGCAACGTGCTCAATTATAATATCGCACTTTCCGGTATTTTGCAAGTACTTTTTACAATTTTTTTCAATTATTTTTTACAAACCTCCTGGCAAACCTGTATGTAAGGATTTTTACAGATGATACTCCCGCTCAATTCTGCCGAATTCGCCGTCAAAAACAACTCCCCCGACACCCAGCCTCTGTGCCGCCTCGACGTTCTCCTTTCGGTCATCGATGAACAAAGATTCTTCCGGGTTAAGTCCGTATGTCTGCAGCAGGTACTGATAAATTCCGGCATCTGGCTTGACCATATGCAGATCCGCAGAGACGACGACTCCCTGAAATGACTTCATGTCATAACACCTGGGAAAATAAAGATAGAATTCGCTGCTGGCATTGGACAGGACGTAGGTATGATATCCCTTCTGCTGCACATATTTCACAAACTCCGGCGCTCCCGCAACCGGCTCCATCGTCTCATGCCAACGGTGAACACAATCCCAAAGCGCCTTATGCAGCCTTTCGGGCACCCTCGCCTTTATCCTCTGGTACTTTTCATCCACGGTAATATATCCAAGATCACCTTCGATCCACTCCGGTCCCTGAAACAGCTCTTTTAATATGACCGCTCTGTCCGCTTCTGTCTCTACAAATTTTTCGAGCGGAAGTTGGGGATCATAATTCAGCAGCACATTTCCCATATCAAATATTATATTTCTGATCATACTCATCTCCTGCTTTCACAGGTCCGGTACAGGCACATTTGCCTGCAACGGACCTGTCGTCTCTCTGCCTAATCAGTCTTTTCTTCCCCGGGCATGTTCCACCCGTGATGATCGGTATGTAATAATTCATGTGCCATATGAGAAAGTGGTTTCTCCAGGAATTCTTCATAGATCTGCAGAATTTTCGGATTTTCATGAGAGAACCTCAAATCATTCGTTCTGTCAAGGAAATACAGATTCTCTCCGCGCACTTCCGCCAGTTCCTCACCGTCATGGATCGGCTGACCGCCGCCGCCCACACAGCCTCCGGGGCAGGCCATAACTTCCACAAAATCGTACTGTACTTCACCATTTTGTATCGCGCGGATCAGCTTTCTGGCATTTCCAAGCCCGCTCACAACCGCCACATGAAGTGTAAGCCCATTGATGTCAAAACATGCTTCCTTCCAGCCATCCATCCCACGCACCATGTAAAACGCGTCCGGATATGGATTATTACCCGTCACAAGAAAATAACAGCTTCTCAGTGCCGCCTCCATGACACCTCCGGTTGCCCCGAAGATCACGCCTGCACCGCTGCCTGTCCCAAACGGATCGTCAAACTCTTCTTCTGCAAGGTTTTTCACATCCAGATGGTCTGCCCGGATCATGCGGGCAATTTCTCTTGTTGTCAGCACCAGATCCACGTCTTTTCCATGTCCGCTGTCGTTAATATTCGGGATATCCGCCTCCTGTTTTTTGGCGATACACGGCATAATTGAAATATTAAAGATCTGATCTGCATCAATTCCAAATTTCTCAGCAATGTATGTTTTCGTCACCGCTCCCTGCATCTGATGCGGAGACTTTGCGGTTGAGAGCTGGTCTGTCATCTCAGGGTACTGGGATTTGAGGAATCTGACCCAGCCAGGGCAGCATGACGTAAACATCGGGAACTGATAATCCTCCCGGTGATTCAGCCGCTCCAAAAATTCACTTCCCTCTTCCATGATCGTCAGATCGGCGCCGAAATCCGTGTCAAATACATAGTCAAATCCCAGCGCTTTTAACGCGGCAACCAGACGTTTCGGTGTTGCCTCTTCGCGCGTAAGTCCAAGTTCTTCGCCCCATGCAGCCCGAACGGCAGGCGCTACCTGTACGATCGTAACTTTCTCGGGATCCGCAAAAGCACCCTGTGCGGAAAGCAGTTTCAGCGTATCATCCCGCTCCCGCAGAGCGCCGGTCGGGCAATGCGTCAGACATTGTCCGCAGATCGCGCAGTCCGCCTCCGTAATCTGCAGGTTATGAGAAACCCCCACCGTCGCGCGGGAACCAGTCTTTGCAATGTCCCAAATATGCAGATCCTGTACCTTATCACAGATCTGCAGGCAGCGCATACACTTGATGCAGCGGGAGGAATCCCGGATCAGAGGAAAGCTTACGGGCCAGTGCTTTTTCGGTATCACTTTCGTATATTCCGATGCATAGATACCAAGATCATTTGCGATTCTTTGCAGAGAACAGTTTCCACCGCGCACACAGCTTGTGCAGGAGCTGTTATGCTGTGAAAGAATCAGCTCGACATTTGTTCTTCTCGCCTCACGCACACGCGGTGAATTGGTTAAAATCTCCATGCCGTTCTGCACCAGATTGTTGCATGCAGTGACCAGCCTGGCCACCCCTTTTACTTCAACCACGCAGACACGACAGGCGCCAATCTCATTGATTTCTGCCAGATAGCAGAGACTTGGAACCGGCATTCCCGCAGCAGACGCAGCATTTAATATGGTTGTTCCTTCTTCTACCTCTATCTGTTTTCCATTAATCGTAATCGTTACCATCTGGTCTCCCTGCCCCCTTTCAGTATCCCAAATCCAAAATGATCACACCGCAGACACCTCGCTGACTCCTGCCGGATTTCTTCCTGCGTCAGGCTGCACTCTACTTCTTCAAAATCACGTTTCCGCTCCGATGCTTCTCTCTCCCTGACATTGATCCTGCCGCACGGGAAATAATCCTTGGTCTTGGGTGCCGGAATTTCAACATCTGCAGAAATTGTATGATCAAATCCCAGGTAAGAGTCAATATTGGCAGCGGCCACTTTTCCAGCAGCAATCGCTCTTATCGCCGTGGCGGGTCCTGTCACACAGTCGCCTCCTGCAAATACACCCGGTGCATTTTCCACCGCACTCCAGCTCTCCGCCGCAATGACACCGTGCTTGATTGCAATTCCCCGTTCTTCAAAATGATTGATCTCGCTGCCCTGACCGATCGCCACAATAACAATATCACAGGGGATACTGACTTCCGGTTTCTCACTTCTGGACGGTTTCGGCCGCCCATCTTTTCCTATCAGTCCAATCAGTTTTGGCTGGGCAACCAGATCTGTCACCTTGTTGTTTTCATCCGTTTCAATACGTACAGGTGCATGCAGTTCCAGTATCTGTGCCCCCTCAGCAACCGCACTTTGTACCTCTTCCGGAAGAGCCGTCATATCCGCCTGTCTGCGGCGATACACGACGGTAACAGTCTCCGCTCCCAGGCGAATTGCAGAACGTGTTACGTCCATCGCTACATTTCCGCCGCCAATCACAACAACCCGTTTGCCCGTAAAGTCCATACTTCTGCCGTCAGCCAGCGTACCCAGCATCTCCACCGCTGAGATCACGCCTTCTGCGTCCTCGCCCTCCAGACCGACTTTTTTATCAATGTGTGCTCCGATCGAAATATATACGGCATCATACATCTCCCGCAGATCACTGATTGACACCTTGTCCTTGCCGTCACCGACAAATGTTCCAAGCTTTACCTCCACTCCGGTTGACAGGATCGTATTGATATCCTCATCAAGCCGCTCTCTTGGCAACCGGTAGCTCGGTATTCCGTAATAGAGCATTCCGCCGAGATGTTTATGCATTTCAAATACTGTCGTCTGGTGGCCCATCAGCTGCAGATAATACGCTGCGCTCAGACCGCTTGGCCCTCCGCCGATGATTGCTACCCGTTTGCCGGTGGAAGGTGCACATTCCGGCGCAGGCACATGCCCGGCGTTATCGACCGCGGCAAGTTTGATTCCTCTGATATTTACGGAAGTATCCACCATATTTCTCCGGCATCTCGCCTCACAGGGATGTTCACAGACAAAGGCGCAGGCCGTCGGGAACGGGTTGTCTTTCCTGATAAGACGGACCGCATCCGCATGCCGCCCTTCAGCGACAAGTGCAATATATCCGGGAATATCCACTCTCGCAGGACAGAGCGCCACACACGGAACCGGCTGTTCCAGTGATGCGAGACATTTTCCATGGCGGATATGTTCTTCATAATCATCCCTGAATCCTGTAATTCCCTTTACTACCATCTCAGCAGCTGTGTATCCGATCGCACAGTCGGCCGTATCCATTATGGTACGTGCCGTCTTCTCTATCAGCGGAATATCCTCCATACACGCCTCTCCATCCAGTACCTGTTCCAGAAGTATGCCAAGCTGTCCCAAACCTATACGGCAGGGAACACATTTTCCGCAGGTCTGCGCATGACACATCTTCAGAAACACCAGCGCCATATCCACAGGACACAGTCCGGGAGGGCTTGCCACGATTCTTCGCTCTAACTCCCTGTAAAGCCCCTCAACTGTTGTCTGTGCAGCACTTTTCGTTGAAATCATCAGTCTGCTCAAACTTTCCACACCCTTTCTTTTTATCTTCAGACGAAGCCGGCTGATATCGCTTCATCCTGTAAGATTCTCACTTTTATTGCCATACTTTGATAATTCTTTGACTATACTTATTATATAATATTTTTTCTTCTCAGGCAATATATTTCAGAATATTTAATCATTATCTATATTTTATAAGAATCTTATGAACGTATAAAAATGTTCCGTAAAAAGAGCTTATGAATACCTTAACTATACCCATAAGCTCTTTATCGTTACATCAGATTATTACATTTTCACCCACCGGCTGTTTTCGTTTGATTCCAGGCAGGCCTCTACAAATTTAATGCTCTCAATCCCATAGCAGATATCCGGATAGCTGACCTGGTATCTATCCCCATTCTTCTTATTCAGCAGCGCATTCATAAATTCCCGGTATACATTTGCAAATGCCTCATAGTATCCTTCACCGACTCCTGCCGGAAGGCGGTAGATATCACTGGAGCCGATGCTGCGGAAACTCGTCCCCATGCGGTACCGTGTCTCCTTCCCGCCCAGTTCACCAAGGATCACAACGTCCGGATCTTCCTGAAACCAGCGAAGGCAGCCCTTTTCGCCATAAACAGCGATATTCAGGTTGTTATTATTTCCAACCACCACATTAGAGCACCAGATCTGTCCTTTTGCCCCCCCTTTGTAACGAACCATAACATTAGCATTCGTATCCAGCACTCTGTCCTCTCCGATTATATTCATATCTGCCCAGACTTCTTTCATCTCAAGACCCGTCACCGATGAAATCAGCTGCTGTGCATGAACCCCGATATCGCCGACACACGTTGACCTACCGGCAACTTTCGGATCAATTCTCCACGCCATATTTGCTCCCAGCTCATCGTTGCTGACTGCCAGATTGTCAGTCAGATACTCAGCGTTAACGAGACGGATTTTCCCGATTTTCCCCTGTGCGATCAGTTCCCGCATGAAGCGCGGTCCCGGATACATACTGTAGACGTATGTCACTCCGAAGAGCAGGTCTTTGCCTTCTGCGATCCGTTTCAGCTCTTCAGCCTCCCAGGAATAATGAGTCAGCGGCTTATCGCAGACAACATGGATTCCATTCTCCAGAAATGCTTTCGCGCACTCATAATGTACATTATTCGGCGCTGCAATGATCACAAAATCAATCTTGTCTTCTCTTTTTCCCTCTTCCTCCGCCATTTCCCGGTATGTCGTATAGATCCTTTCTTCCTGAATCCCCATCGATGCACCAAAATCCAGCGATTTCTGATAATTTCTTGAGAAACAGCCGGCCGCCAGTGTTCCCAGATTATCGAAAAGTGCTCCTTTTAAATGCAGGTCCGCGATAAAGGAACCCTTTCCTCCCCCAATCATTCCAAATGTCAGTTTTTCCATGTTATCCTCCCGCTGTGTATTTCTTATTCTGTTATTTCTTCTGCATCAAATCCCAGATCATCCAGAATTTCCTTTGCTTTCGCCACGCAATGATCACATCCGTCGATTGTCACCGTCTTATCCGCCAGGGATACGTTAAAGTCCAGCCCGGCAGCGTTCATGGATTTTGTAATTCTCTCTACGCATTTCTCACAGTGCATGTCTTCCGCTTTTAATACTCTCATCTTTTCTGTCTCCTTTTATTTCATTAATTTTTGTATTGCTGCACACAATTCATCGACCACATCATCGCTGCCCTTGCGGATATCCTCCACCACACACGTCTTGATGTGGCTGGACAACAGCAGTCTGTTAAAGCTGTTCAGCGCTGACTGTATCGCTGATACCTGTGTCAGGATATCGATACAGTACCGGTCATCTTCCACCATATTTTTCACCCCGCGCACCTGACCCTCAATCCGATTCAGGCGCGAGATCAGATCCTTGTGCTCCTGCTCACTGCGCACTTTTGTTTTACAGCTGCAGCATTCTTGTTCTGACAATAGTTCTTCCTCCGCTTTTATAATTTCAGCCGTTTCAGCCGCAGTGCGTTGGTTACAACGAACACCGAACTAAAAGACATCGCAAGGCCGGCAAATATGGGGTTCAGAAGCGGACCTCCGAACGCATATAAAACACCTGCCGCAACTGGAATTCCAAGGCTGTTAAAGATAAATGCCCAAAACAGATTCTCCTTGATGTTGCGGATTGTTGCACGGCTCAGTTTCATTGCACGGTACACATCCTCAAGATCCGATTTCATCAGCACGATGTCACTGGATTCCATGGCGATATCACTTCCGCTCCCGATCGCCGCCCCGACATCAGCCTGTGCAAGAACCGGTGCATCGTTAATGCCATCTCCTACCATCATAACACGTTTTCCCTGTTTTTGCAGTCCCTCTACGACAGAAACTTTATCCTGCGGAAGAACCTCCGCGATAACTTCACTGACTCCTGCCTGTTTTCCGATATATTCTGCCGTCCGCGAGTTATCTCCCGTCAGCATATAGACTGTAAGCCCGATCCCCCTGAGCTCTGCAACCGCCTTCGGACTGCTCTCCTTCATGGTGTCCGCAACGCTGATGATGCCGCACAACCGATCTCTTACGATCACATACATTGGTGTCTGGCCTTTGTCCGCGATGTCATCTGCTTTTTCTTTTAGTTCGCCCAATGCTACCTGCAGTTCTTCTGCCATTCTGGCATTCCCGATATAAACGGTCTGCCCTCCAAGCTTAGCCTTGAGTCCTCGTCCGGTCAGGCTTTCAAAATATTCCGGACGTGTCAGCTGCAGGTTTCTTTTTTTGCCTTCCTCTACGATCGCCATTGCCAGCGGGTGTTCCGATGACTGTTCGCAGGAAGCGGCAATGGTGAGCATCTCATCCTCATCCATATCCTTTGTAATGACAGCAACCACCTGAGGCTTCCCTTTTGTGATCGTCCCGGTTTTATCCAGCACAACGGCATCCACCTTGTGCATCATCTCAAGTGCCTCACCGCTTTTTACAAGAATTCCATAGCTGGCTCCTTTACCGGTTCCCACCATGATCGCTGTGGGTGTCGCAAGACCCAGAGCACACGGGCAGGCAATGACAAGTACAGATACAAACACAGTCAGCACAAACGTCACAGAATGGCCTGTCAGTGCCCACGCAATCGCTGCGATCACCGCAATCACCAGTACAGCGGGTACAAAATATCCTGCAACGGTGTCAGCCAGTTTGGAGATCGGTGCTTTTTTCCCCTGTGCATCCTCCATCAGTTTGATGATTCTGGCCAGGGTTGTGTCACTGCCTGTATGTGTCACACGAACCTGAATACTTCCCTGGTAATTCATGCTTCCGCCGATTACCTCATCGCCTTCGCCTTTTTCCACCGGGATACTCTCTCCGGTCAGCATGGATTCATCAACACTTGTCATGCCCTGTATGATCTCCCCGTCCAGCGGCACTTTGCTGCCCGGTTTTACCAGGATCATCTCTCCTTTTTGCACGGTTTCCACGGCAACCTCTTCTTCTTTTCCATCCCGCATCACCACCGCAACATCCGGCGCAAGTGCCATCAGCTTTTCGATGGCTTCTGAAGTCTTGCCCTTGCTTCTGCTCTCCAGATATTTCCCCAGCATAACCAATGTGACGACAACTGCCGCCGATTCATAATACAGATTTTCTACAGCACTGTGATTGAAAGGGATGGAGACCGTCATAACAATGCTGTACAGATACGCACTTCCCGTTCCGATCGCCACAAGAGAATCCATATTGGGATGCCCTCTGAACAGTGTTTTAAAGCCTACAATATAAAACTTTCTTCCGCAGATCAGGATAACCGTAGTCAGTACCAGCTGTGCCAGCGCAAAATTAAGCGGATGCATATGCATGTGCAAAAACTCCGGCAGCGGCAGCTCCACGGGAATCATATGTCCCATTGAGATATACAGCAGCGGTACAGCCAGCACAATCGCTGTGATCAGCCTTCTCCTGATAGCGTGCAGACTCTCTGCTGCTTCCTCTTTCTCTTTTTTCAGTTCCTCTTTTTCTTTTTTGTGTTCCAGACGGGCACCAAAACCTGCCCGTTCCACGCGTTCCATGATATCCTGCGGTTTCAGCAGCGCCTCATCATAGACAATGGTCATACGATTTGTCGCCAGATTTACATTACTCTCTTTTACTCCTTCCAGCTTTCTCGTGACACGCTCCACCGCACTGCTGCAGGAAGCGCACGTCATTCCGGAAATCTCATATATTTCTTCTTTCATATGTTCACCTCCACATACCCCCTAGGGGTACTTTATACTTTTAATATATACCCTCCCATGGTATATGTCAATACATATTTTTTTATACATAAAATAAAAAATGCGGAATGAGAATTCAATTTCTTTCTCATTCCGCCTTTTTACAATTTCTGTCCCGCCTGTTCAATCTGATTTTCTGAAATATCCGTACCGGTAAATGGAGCGCCATACACATACAGGTTACGCTGCAAAACTCCGGTCCCCGTTCCGGGATCCAGAACATTGTGCCCCTCCGTACATAAAGTTCATATCCGGAAGTTTTTGATACGATTGAGGCGGATAGTCGATCTCATTATATTAATCATGATATTCTCCTTTTTGTCTATCGATATCTGTTTGCATCCTCCGGTGTTATCTTTCTAAGTACCCTGCACGGATTTCCAACGGCGATCACCCCCGACGGTATATCCTTGTTTACCACGCTTCCTGCACCGATAATGGAATCCTGCCCGATGATTACTCCCGGCAGTACCATGACACCCGCCCCAAACCAGACGTTATCTCCGACGGTAATGGGCCTTGCAATTTCCAGACCACGGTTTCTCTGCTCCACGTCCAGAGCGTGGCTTGCCGTCGAGAAGCAGCAATTCGGTGCGATAAATACATTGTCACCAAACGTGACTTTCGCCCCGTCCAGAATCACACAGTTATGGTTGGCATAAAAATTTTTCCCAATCTCAATGTTTTCCCCCATATCGCACCAGAAGGGGGCCAGAATCGTATATTCTCCGGAAATCCTGCCCAGTATCCGCGACATGATCCGGTGCCCTTTTTCTGTATCGGATGGTAATGTCTGGTTATATTGAAAACAAAGATCTTTACAATTCATCCTCTTCGACAGTATTTCTTCGTCGTAATTGGCATCATACAAAAGACCTGCCGCTGCTTTTTGCTGTTCTGTCATAACATCCTCCGTTTTTGTTGGTTGTCTCTATGCTGTTTATTGAAACTGTTGTACATCTTGTAACGATAATCTACTTTTGCCTTAGATTATAACATAGGCGTCGTTTACTTGTATCTGGATTTATGTGAACAAAATTGTAAAACCAGTTTTTATTTGATACAATATAACTTAATTCGTAACTAAGGAGGATAAATATGAACTACGAGCAAATGTTTATAGCATTATGCAAAAGATATCGCGGCATGACACCAGATTCACTGCAAAAGATTTTATGTCCCATGTTAGTTCCCATTCACAAAATAGATAAAACTGTCTTTAAAGTTCAAGGACAATCGCATTGGCGCGCTTCTTTTGAAATCAAAATTGACGATTCCTACTCTGAACTCATGACAGTGGGACGTACTGGTAAATTTGTACCTGCTTCATATGCAAAAGGTAATGGTATCTGGCAGGAAATTGCAAAAGGAAGAATCATTGAAGTTGACAGGAAACATGGTATTGCATACGGAGAAATATATACCGGAAACTCGACAAAAACAGATTTAGAAAATGCGCTGCAGATATTAACAATAAATGACTGCCTGGAAATAGACCAATACGGAGCTTCAGCCAAGATACTAAGTGCACTCGTTGAACACAATCTTGCAGAGATAGCCAAAAATGCCGGATATCATGTCAGCCGTATGCCAGAAGATTGTGCTAAACATCTTGGGACGTACTATAATTATGATTTTGAATTCGAAAAAAACGGCGTCAGAAAGAAAATCGAGGTCAAGTCCATCTGGGGCACTGATACACGTTATGCACGGCTTATTCACAGTAAAAGTGCAGACTATCTTACAAGCAGCTGCAAATTTGAAACACAAGATATTTTTGCTGTAAGCCTGTTTTTACGTACTGGAAATGCAATGGATTTTGCTTTCGCCAAATCAGTCTCTAACCTCGATGATCCTGTTCATGGACTTCCTCATTCAACCGAATATCCTGAATATGTGAGTCAGAATCCACTTTGTAATATCGATAATGTAATATGGTTTGATTCTATTCACGGAGTATGGGATATTTAAAAATCATTTCAGCTTAGCATGTATTTATGCTAAGCTGCTTTTTTACATGGCTATAATATCTTGCTGCACTCTGTCCTTAAATTCTTTTCTCAGTCTGGATAGTTCCCGTTCTTTTTCCTTTAATTGTTTCGTCACTTTATCATACTTTTTCATATCCTTTTTACTGATAGGCAAATAGACCTCCAACAGTTCTTTTTCATCAATGACCGGATAGGATATTCCCATTGCATATTTTCTTATTTGCATCGATACAAATTCAGATTGAATTAAATAAGCCAATACCATGGGATCAATTGTTGTAGATTTTAACACTGCAAACCCTGTTGTACATACGAACCCATCCTGTTCTTCATCTATAACTGCAACAATACCTCTTTCGGGTCTTACGGTAGAGACAATTATATCATTCGTATGAACTGTCTTACGAGCCCTGCTTGGCGCTTCATCACATAACACTTTTTTCCCATAAGCCCTCATTTGATTTGCGTCTACATCAGAAATTTCAATGTAATCAAAAAAAGTGTTCTTCTCCATCCTCTTTGGATTAAATCTTTCATTCATCAGTGTTGAAACATCTTTTATCTGAATCAGCCCTTTGGATTCTATTTTAGCAGATATCTCTTTCGTTATTGTCGCATGAAAAGTGGCGTCCCATCTTGAATAATCATTTACCCCACTCACCCATTGCCCAATGCACTCTTCCTTATTTTTATAATCCGATAAAATCAGCGCAAGGTCTGATTCATGATTGTACCTTTTGGTTTTATGCGCCCCTGAAGAGACTACATCATATCCGTTATTATTGCATATCGCCATATATGTTTTTTTATCTGGATCATAAGGTTCCTTTACGAAATATAGTAATGATGTTTTTGTTTCTGTCCCCGTTGTAGCAAACGTATTTGATGGTAAGGAAATAACTGCCCGAATCGATATCTCTTTCAAAATTCCGTTTCTTAAACTCTCGTATATACCTTTATTATTTAAAATGCTATCCGGAACTATGCACAGCAGTCTTCCACCTGGCTTCAGCCACTCAATATACTTTTCTATAAATAATAATTCAGAATTAACCTTTTTAGGTTTTTTATCCAGCCATTCTGAAACAATTTTGAATCCACTAATCTCATCAACTGGAAATTCTGCACCAAACGGCGGATTTGTCATAATTACTGAAACTTTTTCCTGAAGGTCAATCTCATGGATTGACAGCGCATTTTTCAAATATAATTTCATTCGCTGATATCCAAACATTGAAAGATTAATTAATGCTAATTTAAACATGCGTTCGCTTTTATCAATTCCGACAATTTTTTCCTCGACAAGTTTCTGAATAACCTCTGATTGTTCCTTCATATCTGCGATCGTGGAACTATATTTATCAATAAATGCTGTCAAAAATGAACCCACTCCACAGGAAGGATCTAATACATATCCAAAATCATCTGACATGATATCATCTATATTTAAATCGCATGCCAGTAACTCATTTGCAAAATTTACAATTTCTTGAGGGGTCAAATATTGTCCCAGCTGCTTTTCATCAACAAAAGAATCGGCAAGAAATTTACCAAATATCTCATTTATGATATCAGTTCCCACTATTTGTTCTTTTATAATTAATCCTGATAATTCTTTATCAAAAAGAGAGATGATTTCCTCGGCTAATTGATTTTCACCATCTTTGATTTTCAGTTCAAAAGATATATCATATTGATTGTCTTCTTGACAATATTTCATAAATTCACTGTGTACAAACTCTTTTAGGTTTCTCGCAGCATTTTGTTTATCATACGAGAGCTGTTTTGTAATACCCTTTTCTTCTGATATGACTGACATCATGTGAGCGAAAAACAATTTTGATATTTCTTCCAGTGCCTCATTTCTGGACGAAAACCGTGATGTCTTATGGAAAATCTCTCGCAAAGAATTTAAACATTTATCGATAGAAGTATTGATCGGATTATTCTTTTTCTCATAATCGCAATACATTTTTCTAATCAGCGCTTCTCGTTCAGGCTGAGGGGAACTTTTGCATTTCGCCCACCTGGTAACTGTCCCTGCGGTAACCCCTGCTCTATATGCAATCTCCTCCACTTTATATACTTCGAGTAATGTGTTTACCATGTCATTCACCATATAATCCGCGTTCTCCTCCGATTCATGTACTAGTTTTAAATACCTTTTCTGCTACACGCCGTGTAAATATACTAGCACATCCTGATATCTGATTCAATCATATATTCAAAAATTATTTACAGAGTATTCCCTTTGTTACGTGCCGCTGTCTTCGCCGTGCTCTGTAAATACCCCATGTCTACAAAGCCGAAAAAGTCCAGAACAAGAATACCGCACAGTGCCAAAAAAGAGCCACGGGCAACCCGTGACTCTTTTAGAATGAATAAACACTCATAAATTTAAGAATCCTGCGATAAATCAAGCGTCATCTGTCTGTATTCCTGCTGGTGCTCCAAACGTACCGGTATTTTATTTAAGATGAAATCCACAGCCTGATCATCCGTCACCCAGCGCTCCAGTTCATCTGATTCCAGTATCAGCGGCATCCGGTCATGGACATGCCGTACAGAATCATTCGCCCCGGTGGTGATCACCACAAATCTTGCCTGCCCCTGAAACAGCTGGTAGATTCCAGCCATATAGAGAAGCGGGGCATCTTTTCTCCAAAAAGAAACTTTTTCTCTGTCCGTATTCCATTCATAGTAATGGTTCGCCGGAATCACACATCTTCTGTGCAGGGCGCTGTCCCTGAACGTCGGCCTCTCTGTGATGGTTTCCGCGCGGGCATTAATCAGAAGTCCGTTTTTCTGATATCTTGGGAATCCCCAGGACATCTTCCCCGCTGTCAGATAATGTTCCTGCTGATACACTACAGGCGCCATGGCAGATGGCCGTATTTCTCCTCTGACAGGTTCTTTTTTCAGGCTTTTTTCCACATTCTGTACGATTTTTTCAATTTCTCTTGCCGTATCATCATCCACGTAATACCTTCCGCACAAATCCGCTTCCTCCATTCATCGCCATATACTAAATCAATACATCCTTTCCGTCTGTCCTGCATCCAACGTCAGCTGCGCCCTCACGAAACTCTGCACTCTCCGGGAGCCGCGGGCTTCTTTTTTCCCGGTCCAGTCCTCTCCTCACATTCAGAATCATATCCCTTTCGGTATTTCCGGTTATCACGATAAATTTCCATGGCTGTCTGTTTTTTGAAGACGGAGCAGGGCACCCTGCGTTTATAATCTCCTCTATCACCGTTTTTGATACCGGTATATGTTTATATTTCGGATGCTGCACCGGTTCTTTATGGCAGTTAACATCTTCTATCCTCCATCCAATATAAAGAAAAACCAAAAAGCATATACACTTTCTGGTTTTTCAATGTCTGTTTCTTATTCCGCTTCGATGACTTTCACGCCTTCGTCCGTTCCAACAATAATGCGTTTGCACATTTTCAGAAACTGTCCGGTTTCCAGTACACCGACAACACTGTTTACTTTCTGACGGATCTCTTCGATATCAGCCGGAGCTCCAATACACAGATCGATGATATAGTTTCCATTGTCGGTCACAAACAGCTCATCATCTTTCATACGCATCTTCGGATTGTATCCGTAATCTTCCATTTTCTTAAATACAATCCGATATCCATACGGAAGAACTTCCAGCGGAAGTGGAAATGCACCGATACTGTCCACCAGCTTGCTCTCGTCCATAATCCAGATTACTTCTTTTGCCAAATCAGCGACAACTTTCTCACGAAACAGTGCGCCGCCGCCGCCTTTTGTCGCATTGAACTCACTGTCAATCTCGTCCACGCCGTCAATATCCAGATCGATATGATCTACCTCATCAATGGAAAGAAGCGGAATCCCCAACTCTTTCGCCTGCTGCTCAGTCGCTTTGGATGTCGGAACTGCCTGGATCTTCAGACCATTTTTCACCATCTCACCAACCTTGTCCACCATGAATTTCGCTGTGGATCCTGTTCCAAGACCTACTACCATACCGTCTTTTACATATTCTGCCGCTTTTTCGCCTGCAATCTTCTTCTGGTTCATATGTACCCTCCTGCAATCACAATTTTCTTGCTATATTATAGCACCCCGTGATATGGAAAACAAGGCAAGTCTCGGCGTTACCTTCGTATTTCTGTAAAAATCTGTCCGGCCCGTTCATAACTTCTGCGTATGCCGTATCCGTCAGCCCGGTACATGGCTGTGTCTTTTTTAAGTATCCCCGCATCCTGCGCCTGCCGCAGCGCCTCAGGCTCTGTACCAAAAAAGACGATTTTCCACCCCTCCTCCTTTTTTTTGCCAATCAACTTTCTGACCATGGAAGCTGACTGGCGGACACTGGCATTTTCCACCCCGTCAGTTATGATAAACACCACTACCTTTTTCTCGTACATCGGATTCATATCACACAGAGACTCATCCACAAGCGAAAACACCTCTCCGACGGCGTCAAACAATGCCGTGTTTCCCTTCACAAAGTATTCGTGCTCTGTCAGTTCTCTGGCATACCGGACAGGAACGTGGCAGCAGAACATCTCACAGTCATCTCCAAAAAGTGCAGTCGTAATATATGCTTTCCCCGGAATCTGCCTCTGCTCACTCAGCATCCGGTTGTAACTGCCGATGGTATCTGCCTCTTTTCCATACATGGAACCGCTTCTGTCCAGAATGCACACCAGCTCTGTCATCTGTATTTTTTCATTCATAGCTGCACATCCGGCCTCCTCTGCACATTATAGTTGCTATTGTAACCTTCAAACAAGAAAATTTGTTTCTGAGGTCACGGCCACCAGTAATCCGCAAAATCATTCTGCGGCACAAAGGAATACTCCGTCACCTGACTGGCCTCCCCCCAGTAATATCGGACTCTGCAGTCCCGGGAGGCAAAGGCATACTGTCCGGAGATATCATCTTTATTCAGATCCAGGGCCTTCTGCTCACCTGCCTCCAGTTCCCGGCTCGCCTCCTCCGGCGTCCAGGTACAGTCCTCAGACAGCAGACAGACGATATCTCCGGCGGGCCCGGCAAGTGAAGCCTCACTGTCCGGCTGACGCTGCAGCGCCACCGCCAGCAGCTCCTGACTGACAGTATCAGCAGCAACATATAAGATGACACCGTCCGTAATCTGGTATTCGGTGATACTGCGAAAATCAGTGATTACAGCGCCGTATGTCTGAATCTCTACCGTATTTTTTTCTTTCTCTTCCAATGTTTTCAGCTG
The DNA here is from genome assembly GCA_964621905.1 of uncultured Ruminococcus sp. Classification (GTDB taxonomy): domain Bacteria; phylum Bacillota; class Clostridia; order Lachnospirales; family Lachnospiraceae; genus Ruminococcus_G. Next base: position 151,294 of record CAZUNG010000004.1, read on the forward strand.
GTAGCCACAGTCTTTCACTTTTTGTATGAAAGTTTCCGGCTGTATGGAAAACCGGAACTGATTGCAGGGTCTGTTCCACTGCAGGACATACTCCTCATCCAGTGTATACACAATCCCCTCATCTGTCTCCTCCGTCTGATCGGCATGATCCTTTACAAAAGTTGTAAATTCCTGATAACGCTGTGATCCTCTCGCATAATTTCCGGCCAGCTCCTGTTCTTTCGGTTTCCTGTCCTCTGTAAATTTCCAGAACATGCAGCCTGCCAGCGCAAGCACGGCGATCACAGCTGCCGCAATCCCAGCCCGGCGCATACGCCGGATACGGCTTTCTGTCAGTTCCTTTGCCTCCAGTTCCCGGATCAGCTCGTCCATCTCCCGGTACCTGCTGTTTTTGTCCGGAAGCATTCCTTTTTTCAAAGCCTCCTGCTGCCGGTCATTCATACCCTTCTGCATTGTCAGCCCATACAGTATGGCACAGACTGCACGGATATTCCCACAGGAATCCGCATCTTCACGGGATTGGTGGGATTTCAGCTGTGACCTGATCTTTATTCTGTGATCTTCCGTGATCAGAAGATGATCCAGATCCAGGATCTCAAAATCCAGACCTTTTTTATTGACAACAGATACCGCATCAGCCACAGGCCGCAAAAGGTTCCACGCCTTATCAAAAGTCAGGGGTTCCTGCTGAATCTCCTGATATTGGCGCATCGTTACTCCGCGCACATGCTCCGCAACTGCCCACACACCGTGTTCATCCTCAAAGATATCCAGTATCCTGATCATGGCAGCCGTATCGGACAAGGCTGCATGAAGTCTGATTCGTTCTGTCACCGCCAGTCTTTGCGGGCCGGCGGTGCAGGAAAATCCATATAAAACAACACTTTGCCTCAGGATATCGTCCCTCGCGAGCAGTACTCTTGTTTGTCCGTCTGCCTTTAAGGTCTGCAGTACTGTGTAACGGCCGTTTACCTGCTCTTCCATCCTCACTGTTTTCCCCCTCTCACATCATCCACGGACTGGCCGACAAATGAACCGAATATCTCATCCCGTCCGCGGAATCATAAAGAGTGATCATAAGGCGGCATTTCGCATTCAGATCCACCGATACGGAATCTTTCTCAGATACTTTATTCAGCAGCTGGAATGCTTCCTCCTCCGTCAGAAATGTTTCCGGACAGATATCCGGCAGTACTTCCGTCAGAAATGCCGCCGCCCGGTTTCTGCCGGCGCTGTATGCCGCTGAAAACACACGCATGTCCACCACATCATATACCATCTGAAATGATTCATTGTCCTCATAAATATGTCTTTCTGTTTCCTGACACATGATTTTCATCGACCGCAGTGCACCGTCAGATATTTTTACACGGCCCGAATAGTACTCCGTCTCTTTTCGAAATGATGTTTCATCCAGATCCATATGATATCGGAACGCTTCTTTCATCGTATCCTTATCCAGATAAAATTTAGGATATGCGTTGCTGGCCTGATTCCAGCGAACCGCTGTCCGTTTGTCCAGATCATACCAGCCTTCCCATTCTGTCTCTTTTCCGTTTTCTTCCACAAATCGTACCAGTTCTTTATAATTCTCTGAGTGAATATCAATCGGCTGATGATCAGGATGCTGATGCACATATGCTTCTGCCCTCCTCAGTTTATACGCAATAACCTCCTGTGTATGCGTGCTGCAGTAGACCCAAATGCCGAACCCCGCAAGGACCGCACACAGTACAAATGCCGTTAATATCATGAAAAACTTTCTTCTGGTCTTCCGGCTGATATTATTCTCTTTTTTTGCATCCGCATACGATTCCCCTTCCGTGGCGATCTTAACCCACAGCGTGCCCCATTCACTTCTCACAGCTCCCATCCATTTTTTCGTCTGCTCCGACTCCATGCCCAGACACTCCAGCAGTCCCTGCGGACAAAAAAAGCGCTTCTGTACATCCAGTTCCAATCCCTGCATCACCATCTGTTCCATTTCTGCAGACAGCGGCATATAATCTGATATCGGTTTCAGCGAGTCTTTCTTCATCCTTTCCTGAGCTGAAGCAGCCTTTCTGCCGGTCAGAAGCCGGTATATGACAGCGCACAACTGATAAACATCCGTCCATGGTCCTGCAAGTTCCGGATTCCTGCATTGTTCCGGTGCCGCAATTTCATCGTCTGCCTTCTCCCTGGCCAAGAACCCTGACAACTTCAGCGTGCCGCTGTCAGTCCACAGCAGACATCCCGCTGTGATCTGTCCATGGAAGATTCCGAGGCTGTGCAGAAAAACCGCCGCCTCTATCACCGGCCGTAACAGCTGCAGCAGCTCCTGTGGTGTTGTCTGCGCCGGACGCTTATTTGTCATGGCGTTCTCCAGACTGCCGTTTCGCAGACTTTCCATCACCAGATATCCTTTGTCATTCAGGAAAAAAAAGTCCTTCACCGCTGCAAGTCCCGGAATATCAAATTTCCCAAACAAAAGTCCTGCTTTTTGGGTAAATATCTCCGGATTCTCCGCCGGCATTTCCAGTACCGACAGTCTCTGCTCCAGAATCCGGTCATATGCAGCATAAAGGGTCCCGGAGGCAGATGCCTCCGAGACCGCACCGACGAGATATTTTTCCTGCAGGACCGTAAAGGGCTGCAGACTTTTCCGGTCCCAGCGGTATTCCCACCGGATTCTTTTGCAGACCGGGCATCGTCCATCTTCACTGTTTAATTGCTCCATGCAAAAGATACATCTGTTGTGTTCCATCTTATTTCCTCATCTGTCCGGCAGCCCTTCCGTATTATTCATAGACATAGATGCTGACTGCAGGAACTCCATTTACCATATTTCTTTCAATTTTGGCCTTTCCATCCCAGCTCATCGTCATGTTATCCGGACCGGTGCAGTATCCCCTGCCGTCTTTTCCAAAAATTTTCTTTGCCATTTTTATCGCATCCCGATAAAATGTCTCGCTGTACTGAAGATTCTCGTCACTGCCATTCCCATACGTATATTCCCATCTGACGCCGGTAACATCATCGCCTTTAGGCATCTCGAAGGTCATCCATCCCGTTTTTTCAAACAGCGTCTCCATGTTATAGCAGTATGCCATGTCTAAAATCTGTGCCGGAACCCCGACTTCATCCTCCATCTGTGATTTCTTATGATACTTCACACTCTCCTGCATTTTCAGAATCCCGTCCGAAATGCTCTGTTTACTGGAGCGTTTGGAGTCAGTCTCTTTTGCCGGACCCTGCTGTGTCGTAAATTTCTGTACCTTGCCCGGACATTCTCTGCCGTTTTCCATCACAAAGAACTGATAGCTGTAAGTAGCGGCAGGATTCAGTGTCACGCCCAGCTCTGCGTTGATATCATACCACATATTAAACCGGCTCTCCTGTCTCTGGCAATTCTCCGTAAATTCCTTCAGCAGTGTCCCCTGACTGTCCCAGATTCTGCAGCCAACCTGCGTCACCTGTATACGGTTTGGGTTATTCACTTTTGCATATACCACGGCATTCGTCTGTGAGATATTCTGATCCGTGTATTCAATCGTGTAATTTCCTGCCGCAGAAGCTTCCGTCTGCTGACTGCCGCTCCACGAGAAAAACGTATAGCGGGGATCCCCGATCTGAACTGTGGCCCCAACCCAGGCTTTCGTATAACTTCCATTCCATGCATTCTGCTGAATCAGCGTCACTGTGTCTCCGTTTACCTCTTTGACAAGCGCCCAGTGGACACTGTAATTATCACGCAGCACATCTCCCGTCTTCGGTGCTGTCGTCTCCGCAAAGTCACCCTGATCGATCTTCGGAACAGATGTCGTACTGTTCAGGTTCGAGACCTGCCTGCCAAATACCTGACTGTAAAAACGATGTACCAGTGCCGCACAACAATACGTGCTGTCTGAATCATAACCGCCTCCGTACGGCTTGTAAAGTGCTTCAACGGTCACTCCGTTAACGGTGATACGGTCCACAGCTCCCGCATCGATGGAGACAAAGTGATAATTCCCCATATCCGCCGATACCGCTGAAGGATTGATGAGCATCACTGTCATTACTGCCGCCAGTATTCCCAGCAGTCTGCCTTTTCCATGTTTCTTCATGTCTGTTTCCTCCTTATATTGAATACGTAGTTTTAGGAACTTTCTTCAGTATAAAGAGTATTTCAGAAAATTTGTTTTTGGATGGAGCGCTTTCCCTTATGGCCAGTAATACGGAGGAAGATAAGAGGCACCGTCAATCCCCTTTTTCAGAAAGGCATACGCCAGATCACCCTCCGGTGTCCGCAGCAGCATGATTTCACAGTCTGCATAACCGTACCCCATGCCGACGCCATCCGGACTTCCTCCGGCAGTTTTCTCCATATATTCATTCCCTGTCTCCCTGTATGATTCAATCAATTTCGCTCTCGTCTTATCAATATCATCCGACAGAATAAACGCCGCATCCGCAGCAAGTCCGCTGATATCCTGCCCGCTTCCGTGTGCCGCATACACATAGAGGGTCTGTATCCTGCTGCTGATCAGGTCATAGAGGATGGTCAGCCGCAGCCCGTCCCGCAGCCAAAACTCTTTTCTACGCCCAAAGGAAGTCTGAATCACCCCATAGGGCAACTGTGTCACCGTAAACATATCTTTCGTGGCATGGTATTCGGGTTCATACCCCAGTTTCCCGACCTCAGCCAGAAATTGATCAATGGTCGCAGACAGCGTATAGGAATTCGACGGCTGGTTCCACTCCCGCACTGCGGTATCATCAAGATGATAGACCGTTCCCTTTTCTCCCTTCTCAGTTGACACCGCGCGCTCTCTGACAAATTTCATAAATGCCTCATATTCCCTGGAACCCCTTGTATAATTTCCAGCATAGACCGTCTCTTCTGCACCCTCGCTCTGCAGCATAAACCAGCCCGTCACAGCTGCCGCCGCTGCCAGACCCGCCCCCAGTATCCACCGCAGCACACGTCGTTTCTTTCTGGTCATTTTTTCCGCCGGCGGCGGCTCTATCGCAGCGCAGAGCTCATGCAGAGACCGGAATCTCTGCCGGACCTCCAGAGAAAGTCCCTTCATCAGCGCCTCCTCCTGACCCGGGGTAATCTCCGCGCCGTACGCTGAGGGAGGATACAGTCCATCTCGTACCTGGCGTTCCCGGGCATTTGGCGGGATACAGCCGGTCACCATCTCATAGAGCGTTGCACATACCGCATAAATATCTGTCCATGGTCCCTGGCTTCCTTTCCTGCGATACTGTTCCGGCGGCGCATAGCCATCTTTTACCAGGACCGTCATCGTCCGTCCGGCGTCCCTCCCATAGAAAAACTGCCTGGCCGAACCAAAATCAAGCAGTTTCAGACTGCCGTCCTCCTGTACCAGCAGGTTGTCTGGATTAAAGTCCCGGTGCAGAAGTTTCTTCCGATGAACGCTCTCAAGTGCCTGCAGAACTGGGTGTAACAGCTGCCATGCGGCTTCAAACGCCATCGGCTCTTCATTGCGCTCCAGAAATTTACGCAGGCTGATTCCAGATACGTACTCCATCACACAGTACGCCGTCTCATTTTCCTGAAAATATCCGTAGACTTTGACGATCCCCGGCACCTCAAACAGTGACGCCAGAATTCTGGCCTCCTTAAGGAAACGCTTTCTGCCCTCCCGGTAGACCGCCATTTCTGTGCCCTCCGTGATAACAGTTTTCCCATCCCGGGCGTTTGTATTGCGCTCGGCAGATGCGGCAGGGAAGTATTCTTTCACAACTACCCGCTGCCCGAGTTGCTCATCCCGCGCAAGGTAGGTGATGCCGAAACCGCCCCTGCCAAGTACGCCTCCTATCCGGTATCTGCCATTTAAGACAGTCCCTTCTGCCAATTCACCCTGCATATCTCCCTCCGTCACCAGAAGATATCCATCCCGCTGCCCGACTCAATCGTGACAGTAAAAATCCCCTGATCTTCTTCAAATTCAGAAACCCGCTTCTTACTCACACTCAGCTGATACCTGGCATGATCCCTCAGACTGACCGTGTCAGAATCATCCAATGTCTCCTCCGCCTCAGTCAGGATATCTTCTATTTCCTTATCTGTCAGATATGTCTCCGGCACAAGACATGGCAGCACCCGCCTCAGCATAATGCGGCAGTCTTCCTCCATGGCCGTCAGCTGCACCTTGGAAATCCGTTCATCTGTCACATCGTATCGGACTTTCAGCTGTGCCTCTGCTCCCCTGGAATCAAACCCATATGTCGCAGTCTCTGCACACCAGATTCTCATCTTACCCAGTTTTCCACGGTCAACCTGTACCGAACCGCTGTAGTTTGTGATCTGTTCCCCATATTTCTGTTCCAGATCTGTATCCAGATAATAATCCACCATTTGCCTCAGCGTATTTTTATCCAGATAAAATTTGCATTCTCCGTTGCTGACCAGCTTTTTTTCCAGCACGTCCTGCTTCGGGATCTCATATGCCGTATAAAAATCATTCTCATCCTTTACCGCATGCTTCTTTGCAAACTGTAACAGTGCGGAATATTCCGGTGAATTCCTATCAATATTGCGACAGTCAGGGTGTTTCTGTTCGTATGCCTGTGCTCTTTCGATGCGCCAGGCAAATACCTGTTTTGGATGTGTCTTTACATATCCGCACAAAAGGCCGGCAACAAGAACCACCGCACCACACAGAACTGCCAAAGTGACTGCCGTACGTCTCAGCAGGCGTCCTGTCAGCAGACGCTTTTTTCGCCTCTGGAAATCGCCTGCCTGCTCAGCTGTCGCACTTAGCCAGATATCACCCCATTTTGCCCGGGTGGCGCCAAGCAGTACTTTGACGTCGTCCGTTTTCATCTGCATCCCTTCCATCAGGTTAGCGATACAGAAATAACGTTTTCTGATATCCAGTGTCAGTCCCTGCATAACCACGCGGGCAATATGTCCCGCAGCCGGAGCCAGATCTGATAGTTCTTCCATGCTGTCCGTCTTCAAACGTATTGGCGCAGGCATGGGCTTTTTCCCTCCGAGAGCCTGATACAGGACAGCGCAAAGGGCATAAATGTCTGTCCACGGTCCCAGAAGGCCTCCATTTTGATACTGTTCCGGCGGCGCGTACCCTTCTTTCAGAACCGCATCTGCTCCCGCCTGCATACCCTGACAGGCCGCTCCAAAATCAATCAGCCTCAAGGTTTGTCTTCCGTCAAACATCAGATTGTCCGGACTGATGTCACAATGGAGGATCCCCTCACTGTGCAGCTGTGCCAGTCCCCGAAATACCGGCAGAAACATAAGGTTCAGTTCACCTGCATCCAGCCGGTGATGCGGATGTTTTTCCAGATATTCTTTCAGTGTCTTGCCCGGCAGATATTCCTCCACAATATACGCTGTACCATTTTCCTCAAAATAGTCCCGCACGGCACAGATCCCCGGAACGTCAAATTTTCCCGCCAGAAGTGCAGCCTCTTTGATAAACGCACGCTTTTCCTTCTCAAACACTTCCGTTTCTTTTTCAGTTATCGGCACCGTTTCCTGATCTTTTTCTGTGCGTACGGCCAGTCTCTGTACAAAAAATTCTTTGACTGCTACCTTCTGCGAGAGTACCATGTCAAATCCAAGATACGTGATTCCATTTGCTCCCTGTCCGAGCACTGTCCCGCACAGATACCGTTTATGCAGCAGGGTCTGTGGTCTGAGCCAGCTCTTTCTCCACTCATATTCCCATGAGGTTTTCCCGCATGCCGGACAGTTCTCCTGATCCGGTTCCAGCCGTTCCATGCAGAAGATACAATGCTTCTCCTTTATGTTCATGTGTTATCCTCACTAACCCTCATGAAAGCAGATATTCCAGTAATTCTGTCTGGTGGCAGTAGGCATCTTTGTATACTTTATACAGATAGAAGTCCTGTCCCTGTATCACCTGCTTCTCCACCTCTTCTTCCAATACTTCCATCGGATCTTTTGCCTTCAGGAAACGCATCACAAACTGATCAAATGCGTTGTCCGGACGAAGCTGCGAAAATCCACAGTTGAGCAAGATCCGGTTCAGGCGGTTCAGGGTGATCCGGTGATCTTCATCCAGTGCAATCCGCATCTTTACAAACAGCAGAAAACTGATCAGTGTGGACCGGTTAATATCTCTCGATCCGGTGATAAATTCACGGAAATAATCTTCTCCCGAACGCCCTCTCTGGTACAGTTTCTTCGCCGTCTTATCGTTTCTTTGATATGCCGCATCCAGAGCTTTTTCCTGTTCCAGCTGCTCCCGTTCCATCGCTGCCAGTCTTTGAAGCGCCTCCTGCTTCTCCTCCGAGTCCGGTTTGGCGCTGCACAGCCCCATCGAATGGGCAACTCTCACTTTCATCTCCTGCGGCCACTGTGCAAACGGTCCGTACAATTCAAACAGTACTTCCGCCCACTCCGCAGAAACATAGCCAAAATAAAAGTAATTAAATTCATCAAAAATACCGCCCGGCGTGAGCGCAGTATTCTCAAGATAGTCTTTTTTCTCCTGAAGGGACATCGTATGTTTGGCTTTTTCCGCATCTTTTTTAAGTTTTGTCAAAGGCTTCAGGAAATTCAGTTCCTCCAGAGCAAATCGTTCCAGAACTCCGCGCTCTTCTTTTTCCAGCGCATTTCCATACTGTCTTCGGGCATGTTCGGCTTTTTCGCAGCTGCGGTAATACGCATCGCATTTATCCTGTATGTAAAAATAAAGATACTTACAAAAATAATACCTGGCTTTCTCCCGGACTGCTGAAAACTTTTTCAGGTTCTCCTTCATAAAGGCATGAAACTCCTCCGGCTTTTCTTTGGTGCGGAGTTCCTGCTCCATCCACCTTGTCAGCATCTCTGTCTGAAGACTGTCTGAGGATTCTCCGTTTACATACTGTTTCAGCTGCCGCAGTGTGATCTTTCCGCCCTGAAAGACGTTTTGTTTCGCGGTATCAGCCATATTACAGTATGTTTTGCACTCTTCAAAAAGTTTTTTCCAGTCACCGTACGCCATATGACGATCAAATGCAAAAATCAGACTTGCCTCATAAAAACTTCTTGCATACAGCGCTTCACAGTCCTGACCCAGAAGTTTCTCATTTACCTGACCGGCATCCCAGCCCGCCGCGAACCCTTCCGCCAGAATCTGCAGACGAAGCGGTATCTGACCCGACTTTTTTTCATCTGCCGTAAATTCCAGCAGCTCCGGAAGCTCTGCAAAGTTCATGCCGAGATTGATCACCATATTTTCAAAAAGTCCTGCTTTTTTTCTTTCCCCCATCTTTTTACTCCTGTTTGTTATCGTTCCTCGGCCGGTATGCACCCCAGGATTTCCCGCAGGCCATATGCCACGCCGTCTTCATTATGATGTCGCGTCACACGGTATGCCGCTTCCCGGCATTTCCCGGATGCATTTGCTACCGCGATCCCGTATCCGGCAAATCTGAGCATGTCAACATCATTGTCTCCGTCCCCAAAAGCTGCCACGTGATCTCTTGGAATCCCAAGGCGCTCTGTCACAAATCGAAGACCGGAATGCTTGCCTGCGTCCCGATGCGAGATCTCAATCAGCTGCTGTACGGAAGATGTAATGTAAACTTCCTGATCTGCAGCCTCGATCTGCTCCCATATCCGCCGTTTCATTCCTTCATCCTTCACAACGATATCCATACTGTCAAGCTCCGTTATATGCCTTTTCATAAATAGTACAATATCCTGTTCCAGATGCCTTGTACTCCTCACATACGCAACTGCCTGCGGTGACGTTCCGTATTTCTCAGGATGTTCGATAAAATCACGGTCCGCATACGCTTCACCGTCGATGAAGGCTTCATAAGTCACCGTCTCATCTGCTGACAGTTTCAGAATCGTCTCTGCCGAGGCAGCCGAAAGCTTATACTGCCGCAGGCAGGTATGATCAGAAATCCGATAGACCGATGCCCCGTTTGAAGTAACTGCGTACTCGATTCCTTCGATTTCTGTCACTTCTTTCGGCAATGTCGAGTACGCCCGGCCGCTCGCGATCACCACATGAATCCCCGCTTCGACCGCCTGTTCGATCGCCCGCCGGTTTCCCGCGCTTAACTCTCCGCGCACATTCAGCGTCGTCCGGTCCAAATCAAGCGCCACACATTCTATTTTTATCCCCATGCTGCCTCCTTATTTTACATTTTCTGAGCTGTTTTATAAATTATATAACGCAGTGTTTACTGTATGCAACCACTTTTCGCGTCCTTGACCTTCCGCACTCATCTGCTATAATGACGGTAACAGTATTCAAAGGAGAATCTTTCATGGAAAAACGAATCGACCTGCACGTGCACTCCAACTGTTCCGACGGAACATTAAGTCCGGAAGAGCTTGTCACTTACGCTTACGAACATGGTCTGTGCGCCTTTGCGCTCACGGATCACGACACAGTAAAAGGAATGGAACGGGCAGAAAAAAAAGCACGGGAATATGGTATCGAGCTGATACCGGGAATTGAGTTTTCAACAAATTATCAGGATCGGGATGTCCACATCCTGGGACTTGGAATTGATATCAGTAATCATCATTTCACGGAATCTCTGCAGCAGTTTCTGGATTCCCGTGATGTGAGAAATGAAAAAATGATTCGTGCCCTGCAAAGCTGTGGTATCGCCGTCAGCCGAAAGCAAATGCTGGAGGAATATCCGGACTCTGTCTGGACGCGGGCCCACTTTGCCCGTTTTCTGTTCGAACACGGCTATGCAAAAGATATCCCGGATGCTTTTGAACGATATCTTGGAGACGATGCCCCGTGTTTTATTCCGCGCGAAAAAGTGACACCTTTCCAGGCGGTACAGCTGATCCACGAAGGAGGCGGATATGCGGCACTTGCCCATCCGCTGCTGTATCATATGAAGGAGGATGAACTGGATCTGCTTGTCAGAAAATTGAAAAATTCCGGTCTCGACGCCATAGAAGCCATCTACTCTGCCAACCGTTGGGTGGACGAGAGCAATATGAAGCGCCTGGCGAGAAAATACACGCTGAACATCACCGGCGGTTCTGACTATCACGGCGCCAACAAGCCCGGAATTGAAATCGGAGTTGGCCGCGGAAATCTTTCGATCCCTTATGAAATATGGAAGAATCTGCAGAGGACTTGAATGTACACAGCACTACTGTCTGTGGTTTTGTACACCATTTTTATGGGTGTCTCTCATCCCGGCATTTATGGAATCATTTTGATATAATCTGCTTTTAGAATCCGCCGCATAACCGTCGGCGGCCTTGTCGCCTGTCAGATTCTTTAATACTTGTCGTTCAACTTCTGCAATCAGATTCATCGTTTTCACCTGTCCCTTTCTTTTTAATATCCTTCATAGTAACACCCCCGGCAGAATCCGTCTTTATTTCAAAAAAGAGCCCGAAATACGGGCTCTTTTTAGACCGTCAGATTCGCTACCAACAATGTAACTCAACTCTGACAGTTTGTCAATATCCTTATATTATTTTCTTTTTGTAATTATCTTATGATTTATTCTCCCGCGGATTCTGCCGGGGTGAATACTCTCTGATCGCCTGAGGTCTGCGGCTTTTTCGCATTTGCCGTGGCCTCTTCACAGAAACATCGCTGTGAGTTAATCAGCACTTTTCCCCGCTTATCAATTTTTTCATAGCTTCCGTCCGGCTGCAGAATGTGTGCTTTCACATTATCTTTCAGCTGAAGGTCCAGTATATGCTTCACTTCCTCCTTCAGCCTGGGATCTTCAACCGGGAAACTGATTTCTACGCGTTTATCCAGATTCCGCGGCATCCAGTCCGCGCTGCCCATATAAATCTCCTCCTGCCCATTACTGTAGAAGTAAAAGATCCGGGCATGTTCCAGGAAATTTCCCACGATCGAATGTACGGTAATATTTTCACTGACCCCGGGAATTCCGACTTTCAGGCTGCAGATTCCCCGTACAATCAGGTCAATGGTTACACCCGCAGCGGAAGCCGCGTACAGTGCGGCAATGATATCGCGGTCACACAGTGAATTGACCTTTGCAATAATGTGCGCCTTTTCTCCTTTTCTTGCATGCTTTGCCTCCATCTCAATCAGATGCAGAAAACGGTCCCGCATCCAGAGAGGTGCAACCACCAGCTTATTCCAGCTGCCTGGCTCTGAATAGCCGGACAGCATATTGAAAACCGCCGTTGCGTCTTCGCCAATCCTGGCATTACAAGTTAAAATACCACAGTCCGTATAAAGTTTCGCGGTAGAGTCATTATAATTTCCGGTTCCCAGATGGACATATCTGCGGATTCCGCTCTCCTCCCGCCTTACGACCAAAGTAATCTTACTGTGTGTTTTCAGCCCAAGCAACCCATAAATGACATGACATCCGGCCTTCTCCAGCATCTTCGCCCAGACAATATTATTCTCCTCGTCAAAGCGCGCCTTCAGCTCCACAAGTACCGTCACCTGTTTTCCATTCTCAGCTGCCTGTGCCAGAGCCGCGATGATCGGAGAATTGCCGCTGACACGGTAGAGCGTCTGCTTGATCGCCAGCACTTCCGGGTCCCTTGCAGCCTGCCTGACAAAATCGACGACAGGCTCAAAGCTCATATACGGGTGATGCAGCAGAATATCACCTTTCCTGATATTCGTAAAAATATCATCATCATTTTGAAGTGCGCAGACCGCAGCGGGAATATAGGGAGGTGTTTTAAAATCGTCGTATCCCTTCATCCCGTACATTTTCATCAGAAACGTAAGGTCAAGCGGTCCGTTGATATGAAATACATCTTCTTCTTTGATCGCAAACTCTTTTTCCAGAATCTCAAGCAGCCGCTTGTCAATCCCTTCCTGCACCTCGAGACGAATCACTTCTCCCCACTGCCTTTTTTTCAGCTGTTTCTGGATTTCTTTTAGAAGATCTGCCGCTTCATCTTCATCAATCGTCAAGTCTGCATTCCGCATGATCCGGTATGGATAAGTACAAACGACATCGTAGCTGAGAAACAATTTGCCAATATTACGCTCAATTACCTCTTCCAGCAGAATAATGCAGCGTTCTCCATTCTTTCCGTCAGGAAGCGCAATGATTCGGGGCAGCACCGACGGCACCTGGACAGTTGCAAATTCCAGCGCCTCTTTATTCTTCTTTGTGTCTTTTTTTCTGATCAGCGCCCCGAGATTCAATGTCTTATTTCTCACCAGCGGAAATGGCCGTGAAGAATCCATCGCCATCGGCGTCAATACCGGATAGACATTTTCCTCAAAATACGTATCCACATAAGCCGCCTGTACTTTACTCAGCTGTTCATGGGAGTTGACCACATTGACGCCGATATTACTGAGTGCCGGTATCAGAGAACGGTTGTACGTATTATACTGTGCCTGAACAAGCTCATGTGTCTTTGGGCTTAATTCTTTTAGCTGTTCTTTCGGCGAAAGTCCCGCAATATCCGGCTTCGTATAGTCCGCATGTACCATATCTTTCAGGGAGGCCACACGGATCATAAAAAATTCATCCAGATTGGAGGCTGTGATACTCAGGAACTTCAGACGCTCAAAAAGCGGAATGTTTCTGTCCCTCGCCTCACTTAAGACACGTTCATTAAACCCGATCCAGCTTAATTCACGGTTTCTGTAATACTCCGGTTTACTCCATTGTGAATAGTCCATCAACACCCCTCCTATATTGTTTTTTTTACCTTGATTACGGGCCGTATACTGTAGACTTCTTCAAAAAAGTCCAGTTTGTCCTGTATCAGTCCCCGCTCCAGTATAAAATCTTTTTTCGTGTCTATTGTCAGAATCAGCTCATTCTCTCGAATGGATGCCTTCATCGTATCAATCTTCTGCATATGGCTCCGATCCAGCGCATTGACAAGCCGTAAGATGGCGGTCAGCTTCGCAACCCGGATATAGTCGCTTTCTCCCAGATCTGCAATTCTGTTCATCGCTGTATAGTCATCAAACGGCAGCGTATTGTATCTGACCGTCAGTGCGATCATCTGCCGCTCACGGTGTGAAAGCCCGATGATCTCCGTGGACATAATAATGTTAAAAGAACACTCTGCCACATTGCTCAGGCTGATGTATTTTCCGCAGTCATGGATCTGGACTGCAACATCCAAAAGAAGCTGTTCCCGTTCTGTCAGACCGTGTATGCGCTTCATCGCGCTGCAGATTGTACGTGCCATTCTGGACATCAGCTGCGTGTGATTCTTGCTCACAGCATATCTCCTGCCGATGTTTCTGGCCGCCATAACAATGTCATTGTCGAAATTATGATCCGATTTGATGATCTTCGTTTTCTCTCCATAATCATACGCAACACCGTCTGCCAGACGGATACCGGGGATCCAGATGCTCTGCGCACCCATTTCCTGAATCAGCCGTTTGTTGATGATAGCCGTTGGAATCATTAAAGATGCGTATTCCAGCGGTATTCCCAGTTTGACGGCGAGTTCAATGGGGGAATGTCCGATAATCATCCGGTACCACTCCATATATTCTTCCTGTGTCAGCACTTTGGAATTCACTCCCTCGCGGTTGTACAGGATGGAATCTGTAAAGTTGTTTCCGATCAGTATGACATTGCTGATCTTCCGGTCCTTCAGATGAAGTTTCATGAAACTTGCGATTTCATTTCGAATTAATTCCTCAACCAGCATTTCATAATGCGCCGTCTCGTTTTCCACAACCGCAAGGCGCTCTCTCACGCGCAGGCTTCCAAGTTTTACATTTTGTGTGGTGATCAGATTGTCCTTATCAAACAGTGATATCTGAATGCTGCCGCCGCTGACATCCAGGATTGCCGTCCCTTTTTCAATGATTTTCTGAAACGCATCTCCCTTCGAGGCGATCCCTTTGTACCCCAGGAAACGCTGCTCTGAGTTACTTAAAATATTGATGCGGATTCCCGTTCTCTGAAAAATAGTTTCCAGAACGATCATGGAATTCTTGGCCTCCCGGATAGCACTCGTCGCAACGGCCCTGTAATCCCCGATCCGATATCCCGCCATGATCTGTGTCATATCCTTAATGATCACACACAATTCATCGACCAGTCCGGCCGATACCCTGCCCTCTGCGTACGTTACTTTTCCGAGCTCAATGCGGTGTGTTACATGATCGATCGATTTGATGCCCCCTTTTCGGGAGAGCTCAAACACATTAAGGTTCACACTGTAAGATCCAACTTCAATTGTTGCAAACATAGTGAACTGCATATACTTTCCTCCATTTGGTACTGCCCTGCGGCTACGCCTGCTGTCCGAGCAGATAATCGATAAACTGCTGAGCAGTTCTCCCCGAGAGTCCTCCGTGACTGAGTTCCCATTTATTTGCTTCCAGCAAAAGTTCGTCCTCAGGCATACTGACATGATACCGCTCAGCCAGTGTTTTTACGATATTCTGGAATTCCTTCTTATCCGGTGCGCTAAAGAAGATCGATACGCCGAATCTTGATACCAGAGACAGCTTTTCCTGTACGGTATCGGATGAATGCAGATCATCCCGGCGCTCTTCCTTGTCGCTGAATTTTTCGCGGACAAGATGACGTCTGTTTGACGTCGCGTAGATCAGGATATTGTCGGGCTTCTTTTCCAGACCGCCCTCGATCACAGCCTTCAGATATTTATACTCAATTTCAAAGTCTTCAAAGGATAAATCATCCATATAAATGATAAATTTATAATTTCGGTTCTTGATCTGTGCGATCACAGCGTTCAGGTCCTGGAACTGGTGCTTATAAACCTCGATAATCCTCAGCCCCTGGTCATAATACTGGTTCAGAATTCCTTTTATGCTGGATGATTTTCCGGTTCCCGCATCACCAAACAGCAGACAGTTGTTGGCTTTTTTCCCTTTCACGAAGGCTTCCGTATTATCAATCAGCTTCTTTTTCGCGATCTCATATCCGACGAGGTCAGACAACTGCACATGTGCAATGTTGGTGATCGGTACAATCTCCACCTCATCTTTCACGTGGTCGATCCGAAAAGCTTTGTGAAGCCCGAGTTTTCCAACGCCAAAATCCTGATAGAAACTGACCATATCATCCATAAACTCTTCCACGTCTTCACAGACTTCCAGCCGCTGACTCAATGTGCAGATGCGGTCGCGGACCCGTTTGTTGAACAGCTTCCTGTTTTCATCAGCTCCTGTGTTTTGATAATTGCAGATGACGGCGCTGTCATTTGACTGAAACACTTCATCAAACACCGTCAGGTCAAAATCATACAATTCTTTAAAACGTACAAAATCATGTTTGGCCATCTGATTGACGCTGCCTTCCACACGTCCCACAATCTCACATGCAGTACTGAACGCATTTTCTTTATTTACAAGCAGGTATGTCAGGTAATCATGCCAGAGATTCCCCGAAAAACCGTATGCCCCTGCCATCTCCACAAGCCCGTTTAAGCATTGATAATACAGGAAACGAAAATTTTCCGTCTTATCTTTATTCTGTATCGCCTGAATAATTCTTGTCACACTTTCAAGTATCTCTCCCTGTTCAAAGTCCCGGTATAAGATACACTCCTCGATTCTGGTCACGTTATCTCCTTCTTTCTCTT
The DNA here is from genome assembly GCA_964621905.1 of uncultured Ruminococcus sp. Classification (GTDB taxonomy): domain Bacteria; phylum Bacillota; class Clostridia; order Lachnospirales; family Lachnospiraceae; genus Ruminococcus_G. The sequence goes on from CAZUNG010000004.1 coordinate 167,795, forward strand.
TTATCGATAATTTCCAAACACCCGCAGCGCACTCGCTTCCTGCTCAATCCCCCGCAGCGCATTCTTTACGGCGCTGTCATTCAGATTGCCCTCAAAATCCACAAAGAAACGGTATTCCCAGTTCTTCATGGGGAGCGGCCGTGATTCTATCTTGGTCATATTAAGATCATTATAGATGAAATGTGCCAGAATATTATAAAGCGTACCACTCTCATGCGGCAGTTCAAAACAGATACTGATCTTATCGGCATCAGACGTATAGATTTTCTTTCCGGATACGATGATGAACCGTGTTGAGTTCGTATCACTGTAGAAAACCTTATCATTCAGGATCTCAAGCCCGAAGTATTCCGCCGCCTGCCGGCTCGCGATGGCAGCCTGGCTGATATCCGCATCTTCCCTGACTTTTTTCGCCGCAACCGCTGTATTGAGAAGCTCTGCCTCCCTCCATCCCGGATGTTCATCCAGATATTTTCTGCACTGTCTAAGCGCCTGAGGGTGAGAATACACCGTGCGGATATCCGCGATGCTGCTCCCCGGCACTCCCATGAGCACATGTTCTGCACGAATGATCTGCTGCGCAACGATGTTGTGCTGATACTCTACCAGCAGATCATAGATATCCGTCACGATCCCCGCAGTTGAATTTTCAATCGGCAATACGGCATAATCTGCTTTTCCTTCAGCGATGGCATCCATCGCATCCCGCCATGTCTCCACATGAAAGCTGTCTACAGAATCTCCAAAATACGTTTGTGTTGCAGCAAAACTGTAGGCGCCTTCTACCCCCTGAAAGACAACCTTCGCCTGTTCCACCGGAAGCTTCCAGACCTCGCGGAAATCGCTTTTCACCTCCACACCATGTTCTGTCAGCAGCTGATACTGCCGTTTCCTGCTGATGGACATAATCTGCTGAAACAGTTCCTGCACACCTTTGGCATTAAATGGATCCGAAGCCTTTTCTTTCAGAACCTTCAGTTTCTGAAGTTCCCGCTCTTTATCAAAAACCTGCTTGCCGGTCACAATCTTAAACTGGGCTACTTCTCCCGTTAAATGCATTCTCTGTTCAAACAGCTTGAGAATCTCATCATCTATTTCATCAATCTGTTCCCGTATCTCCTGTAAATTTATCATCTGGTATCTCCCTTTTTCGTATCTCCTGTTCTCTCCCGCACCAGGCTTGTCACTTCCCCCACAAATGAAAGCGACCCAAACGAGAGAATCACATCCTCGGAATTTGCCGCAACAAAACTCCTGCCAACCGCCTCCTTCAGTGAAGTGCACGCTGTCACTTTCGGATTAAATTCACGGATGACTTTTGCAAATTCTTCTGCCGGCAGCGCCCGCGCCGGATCCGGAGGCGTGACCGTGAAAATGCAGTCTGCCATCCCGGCCATTATTTCGGCTATCTGATGGTAATCCTTATCCCGAAATATTCCCATGATAAAAATCAGGCGTTTGTGCGGAAAATATGTCTGAATCGACTGCCGAAGTTTGCGCGCGGCATCCGGATTATGCGCCCCGTCTACGATAACATATGGATTTTGGGACAGCACCGTAAATCTTCCTTCCCAGCGTGTCTTTAAAAATCCTTCTTCTATTTCCGCGTTTGTGACAGTAAATCCCAGCTGACGAAGTGCCTGAATACATTCAAGTGCAAGCACCGCATTTTCAATCTGAGGACTTCCCGCAAGTGAAATCGTAATCTCGCTCCCATGGTAACGGAAGGTCTGATGCTCCACCGTCACATCCCGGACAACAGCCTCCCCGGGCTTTGCTGTAATAAACGGATTCCCTTTTTCCATACAGATTGCCCAGATGGCATCCTCCACCTCAGACTCCTGCTTCCCCATTACCACGATCGCTCCCGGCTTGATAATGCCGGCTTTATTCATCGCGATCTCCAGCAGATTATTCCCCAGTATGCCGAGGTGATCCAGGCTGATAGAAGTAAGAACCGCCATTTTTGTCGTCCGGATCACATTCGTTGCATCTGTCGCGCCCCCCATGCCGCATTCCAGCACCACAATATCACATTGTTTATCCCTGAAATACAAAAAAGAAAGAACAGTCTCAATCTCAAACGGCGTGGGATGCATCAGTCCCTCCGCTGTCATCTGCTGCATAACGGGTATCAGCTGTTCCATATAAGCAGTAAAATCCTCTTTACTGATATACGTCTCATTCATCTGAATCCGCTCTCTGTAAGAATAGATGGTTGGTGAAACATATCGCCCCACCCGGTATCCGGCACACTGCAGTACCGTTGCAATGTACGCCGCTACAGAGCCCTTGCCGTTTGTCCCGGCGATGTGGATAAATTCCAGATCATCCTCGGGATGTCCCAGTCTTTCCAGTAAATTTTCCATGTTAGAAAGGCCCATATCCCCGGCATATTTCCATGCGTCGTCTATGTAAGCCCTTGCCTCTTTATAATCCATAATCCACTCCTTATCAGTTAAAAATAATTATATTACAACAGCTGAAGGATTACAAGGAAGTTTGCGCTTGAAATCGACAGTGTTTTATTATATGATGGGATGCAGAGGATTGTGGGAAAACATTATCCATAGAAGGAGGCATTTATGAGACATTTAATGAGTCCGCTGGATTTTTCCGTGGAAGAATTGGATCGTCTGCTCGATCTTGCAAATGACATTGAAAAAAATCCGGAAAAATATGAACACATCTGTGATGGGAAACGCATTGCTACACTATTTTATGAACCCAGTACACGCACACGTCTGAGTTTTGAAGCGGCCATGATGAATCTTGGCGGCAAGGTACTTGGTTTCTCCAGTGCCAGTTCCAGTTCTGCTACGAAAGGGGAAAGCGTTTCAGATACCATCCGCATGGTATCCTGTTATGCTGATATCTGCGCCATGCGCCACCCCAAAGAAGGAGCACCTCTCGTGGCATCTATGGTATCTTCCATTCCGGTCATCAATGCAGGTGACGGCGGTCATCAGCACCCGACCCAGACACTCACCGATCTTTTAACCATCCGCTCCTTAAAAGGACGCCTTGATAATCTGACCATCGGCCTTTGCGGCGACCTGAAATTCGGACGTACTGTCCATTCTTTGATCGAAGCCCTTGTACGCTATACCGGAGTAAAATTTGTTTTGATCTCACCGGAAGAGCTTCGTGTTCCCGATTATATCCGAGAAGACGTGCTGGAACGCAACCAGAAAGAATATAAAGAAGTCATCCGTCTGGAAGATGCACTTCCGGAACTTGATCTTCTGTACATGACCCGTGTCCAGAGAGAACGATTCTTTAACGAAGAAGATTACGTTCGTATGAAGGACTTCTATATCCTTGACAAAGCCAAGATGGCTCTGGCACCCGAAGATATGCTGGTGCTCCATCCGCTTCCTCGTGTCAATGAGATTTCCACTGAAGTTGACAGTGATCCGAGAGCGGCCTACTTCCGTCAGGTGCAGTACGGAGTTTATGTCAGAATGGCACTGATTCTTACATTATTGGAGGTGAAACCATGTTAAATGTCGGCGCAATCAACGAGGGCTTTGTGCTCGATCACATCAAAGCCGGGAAAAGTATGACGATTTACCATGATCTGCAGCTGGACAAACTGGACTGCTGCGTTGCGATTATCAAAAATGCCAGAAGCAGCAAAATGGGCAAAAAAGACATCATCAAAGTGGAATGCCCGGTCGATATGCTGGATCTTGATATTCTTGGATTCATTGACCACAACATCACCGTCAATATCATCAAAGACGGGAGTATCAGTGAAAAACGGGAACTGTCACTTCCCAAACAGATTAAAGATGTGATCAAATGCAGAAATCCACGCTGCATCACATCGATCGAACAGGAACTGAAGCATATTTTCATACTAACCGATCCGGAACGAGAAATCTACCGCTGCAAATACTGTGAAGAAAAATATGAAGGCGACCGCCGTAAAAAGTGACGATAAAAGAACAGCTGTACAGATGAACGCTCTCATCAGTACAGCTGTTCTTATTCATTTTCATTCAGCATTTTCAAAAAACGTTCATGCCACCTGGGACATCCCTTTTTCAAAAACACCGGCCGGCCCTCCCGATCCAGAAAACAATGTGCCGTCTCCCCGGTGCATCGAATCTGCCCGCTTTCTTTTTCTGTTATCGTATAACCAATCCGCATGCGAATCCCGTTATAGGCAATCGGCCGTGTCTCTATGCATACCGTCTCTCCGAATCTGGTCATATTTTTATACTGGCATTCCACTTCCAGCACCGGAACCATCAGGCCGTCTTCTTCCAGACTGTGGTAAGGAATGCCTGCCTGTTCCATAAAATCAATCCGGGCCTCTTCAAACCACCGGATATAATTGGAGTGATGGATAATTCCCATCTTGTCTGTCTCATAATACTGTGCTTTATGTTCATACGGTACGATCTGCATCTATCCAGCCCCTCTGTCTCATTTCCTGATAAATTCTTGCCACAGGAAGACCGACCACATTCTGGTAGTCTCCTTCAATACAGCGGACAAACACAGCCGCAAGTCCCTGAATTCCATAAGCTCCCGCTTTATCGAGCGGCTCTTTCGTTCTGACATACCATGCAATCTCATCCTTTGACATTGGATAGAAGGTAACTTTTGTCTCCTCTGCAAAGGTAACGGCACTCCGGCTGTCATACGGTCCGCACAGCAATGACACTCCTGTAAAAACGCTGTGGGTCCTGCCCTGCAGCATCGTAAGCATCGAAACGGCATCCTGTGAATCTGTCGGTTTCCCGAGAATATGCCCTTCATGGACAACAATCGTATCGGCACCGATAATCAGTACATCACCGGTTTCCTTTTCTCCGATTTCCTTTGCCTTCTGAAGTGAAAGCTCCTTTACAGCCTCTGCCGGATCTTCTGTATGAATCCGCTCCTCACCACATGCCGGAACAATTGCAAATGTCATGCCCATCTGCTCCAGCAGTTCTTTTCTTCTGGGCGATTTTGACGCTAATATGATCTGTCTCATGATCTGTTTTCCCTTTCGTGTGGTAAGCAGAACGATAAGCCGGGTTATGTCGTGAATGATCATCTGTCTAATGCTGCTGTTGCCAGCAGCCTCAAGCGACCCACCTAAAAGCGTGACGGGCAGCCACATTGCTTTTTGTTCGGTCTTGCTTCGGATGGGGTTTACATGTGCCCTGTCTGTTACCAGACAGGCGGTAGTCTCTTACACTGCCCTTCCACCCTTACCTGCAGCTGCAGGCGGTATATTTCTGTTGCACTGGCCTTGGAGTCACCTCCACCGGACGTTATCCGGCATCCTGCCCTCTGAAGCCCGGACTTTCCTCACCTGACACCTTTCGGTATTTGTCAGCCGCGATCATTTATTCTACTTACCAACAACGATTTATTTTAGCACGATTTTTTCATTTTGTCCATTCTCTCTTATCATACGGTTTAGAAATTGTATCACCGGACAGCAATCGGCATATTTCTGATTCTTTGTTCTTTTATCCGGTCCAGCATCGGCTCACAATGGGCATCCAGAAAAGAATCCTTTTCTTCTGACAGTTCTTGTCTTCTCAACTCTGCCGCCACGATCAGGCAGATTCTCTCAATCATACGCGCTGTCTCTTCTCCGCCCTGCGCCTGCGCCAGCTTTCCAAAAAGATCATAGGCTCTGGAGAGAACCGGCAGTTCTTTGATTCCCCGGTACATCCATTTGTAATAGGGTGCATACGTCCGGTTCAAAAGATAGATCATTGAAAGACCGGACCTTATGAATTCAGACAGTGCCAGAAGTGCCGCGATTCTGTCTTCCCTCTTCCAGCAGCGCATATAATTGTACTGACCCGCCTGCGCCATGGCGGCTGCTCTCACTGTGATCTTTTTGATGCGGATGTCCTCCGGGCACTCATAGAGCAGACGTTTTCGTATCTTTGTAAAGCTCCCCCCCGGATCTTCAAAAACCGCTCCGTTCACAGCCGTTGCCAGACTGGATTCCGGCACGCGCAGCCAGTCTTCCAATTCCACTGGTCCCCCCGGGTACCCAGTGTATTTCCCGTACCAGGTCTGGGTGCACAAAACACCCACTCTTCCCTCGCCGTGGCTTGTCACTTTTCTGGCCGGATATCCCGCGAATGTTCCCGGCAGACAGTCGTAGACCCGCTGCACCTCCCGCCCGTATCTCAAATAATCAGCGCCGTCCAGCCAGATGCAAAAAGACGGTCCAAAGTCATGATCTTCGGAATACAGATCATCAAATCCAAAGCACTCGGAGCCTTCGCCTGCCAGCCCGATGGTCATCCGGTCAAACAGTTTCGGAAACCGCTGCTTCAGCAATTCTCTTCCACATGTTTCATAATAGGCCCTGGACAATTCCAAACCATTCATATCACCGGCTCCTTTCCCAGCTTCACGCGGACACGGGAAAGATTCCGGCAGGCTGTTTCGTATTCTTTATTTTTCCCAAAGAAACGCTCCGTGTATTTTGCCGCTTTTTCATAGGCGTCCGCTGCTTTCTCATACTGACCGGATTCATAGTGAAAAGTTCCCAGCATATTCAGTGCAGCCGCGTAATGTACATTTTTCTCATCGTCCAGTCCCTCAAAGATCTGCAGTGCTCTCCCAATACACATCTGCGCTTTCCATGTCTTTCCCATACGATGATACAGGATTCCCAGATTTGTTTCCGTCACCGCCAGTTCATGGCCGTGCTCAGGCATATTCTCAATCAGCGGCAGCGCCGTCTCCAGATGTATGACTGCCAGATCCAGCCGGCCTGTTTCCTGATAAACCAGTGATAAATTGTTATGCACACTCGCATAAGCATAAGACTGCAGATCCCCCAGCATCTCATGGATGTTTAATGCCTCCTGAAAAAGGGAAACAGCCTGTTCAAACGCTCCCATCAAGCGGCAGGTTCCTGCCATATTATTGACAGACGCAGCATATTCCGCGGTGTTCCGGCCCTTTAGTTCAAGGATAAGCTCCTGAGACTTTTGAAAAGCCACAAGCGACTCCTGATAACGGCTGGTTCCCCGGTAAAAGGAGCCCATCTCATTATAAACCATACAGCACAGAACCGGATTCTTCTGTTCTCCCTCCAGCTGCCCGGCACATCCCACAAGAAACTGCTCGATCTGTTTCATATCATGTGTCCGGTACTGCGTACCCAGCTGATGATAGAACTCCTTTGCATCCCATTCTGATATCCTTCTTATTTGTTTTTCCGGCATTTGTTCTTTCATAACCTCTTTTTCTGCTGTAATCCAAAGGCAGTTTTCCTATTGTGTAATTTCTATATTTAATCATTTCTCTCCATCGCTTCTGATATTCCCTGATTTCCCATTAAATTCAAGCGACAGCATTGCAATAACATAAATAATATTGTATAATAAAATCGCATTATAGGCAACTTTTATTTTCCTATTGGACATCGTACTGTAGATTGCGTTTTTATGACTTTTTTCAGGAGGCGCCATGGAACCAGATAAAAAAACAGAATCCATATCATCCATTATTCGTACAGAGTGGGAATTGTTCGATCAGGTACAGAACATCGGCGGACGGGCTTCGTGTCAGGACAACTGGTCTACCTTTCAGATTATGAGATCCAGCCAGCTGCTGTCCTGGCCTCAGGAGCTCCTGAGCAGCTATCACGATGATCTGCTGGAAGCGAAGGCTGCCGGCCGGAATCCGTTTAGCGAGAAATACGGTTACATGATGGAACGTACCTGCCCGGCTGAATATGACAAAATTCGTCATCTGCTGCCTCCGCCTGATGAAGCAAAACGCTGCCTGGCCGAATCTGTCTGTCACATTCAGACCGGCTGGCAGGAGGAGATTGCCGACCGGTGGCCTTATCTCGCTCACCAGGGAAGGGCAATCCATACCCGTGAAGACAGTCCCCATGGCACTTCCTTTGAAACTTATCTGTGGGGCGAATTGCTGTCTTATTCAGAAAAGACACTCGTACTCTATGCCAGACACGTAGAGGAAGTACTGCAAAAAGGATTGAACCTCAATCAGCAAATTCTGGAACATACCGTCTCTCAATACGGTTATCATTCACTGGATGAGGCTGAGAATGAATTGCGCAGCCGTTTTCAGACGGCAACGTGATTCCCGTTTTATCGCCTCGCGCTTCCCCGTAAGGCGCGCATAAAAAAGGCAGCCTGTCAGTGGCACACACCACTGGCAGACCGCCGCAAATTTCAAGCCTTCTATACCAAAAAACAACTTCCGCCGATAAATTCCCGCAGAATGGAATTTCTCGGGATATCTTCCCCCGGTACCCCGACAAAATAATCCAGGAACTTCAACAGCCTGACCGCCTCATAATATTCCGGGCATCCCGGCCGGATCTGAAAGAGCAGCGGTTCCGCATACAGCTTTAGTACAGCAAGTTCATAGATCAGTGCCGAGTTATAGATAATATCCGCTTCTTCCTGGAACGGAAAGATATTCTGCTCTTCTCCCCGTCTTACAGAGTCCCACATCGCAATCGTCTCCTGGGCAGAAGTTCCGCGCGTTCTGTTGTCTCTGACAATCCTGCGCAGCAGTCTTCCGTCTGTTGTCGGAATACGGTTGTGTTCATCCACATTCAGCTGCGTCAGTGCGCTGATGTAAATTTTAAACTTGTTTATTTTCGGCAATGCATAGCTCAGCTTATCGTTCAGGCCATGAATTCCTTCGATGACCAGCACATCATCCGGCCCCAGCTGCATGTAATCACCTTTATATTCACGTCGGCCGTCCACAAAATTAAACCTGGGTATTTCTACTGTATTTCCCCGGAGCAGTGCTGTCATATCCCGGTTGAACCCGTCGACATCCACAGCCTCCAGACATTCATAGTTTTTATTTCCAAACTCATCGAGCGGAGTTTCCTCACGGTTTTTGAAGTAATTATCCACTGCGATCGTATGCGGATTCATACCGTGCGCTGCCAGCTGGATCGACAGACGCTGTGAAAATGTTGTTTTGCCCGACGATGAAGGTCCGGCAATCATAATAAATTTCACGTCCCTGCGGCTGCTGATCTTCTCGGCAATCGCAGATATTTTTCCCTCCTGCAGTGCCTCACCGATCAGCATCAGTTTCTGTATTCCATTTTTGCTGATATAGTTGTTAAGCGCGCCGACCATATCGACTTTCAGCATCTCGCCCCATTTTTCTGAATCTTTCTGAATGGCAAATACTTTTGGAGACGGCTTAAACTCCGGCACCTCATCCGGTTTTGACTGCTTCGGCATCTGAAGCACAACGCCCTCATCATATGGTATGAGCTTAAAATATTTGAGATAACCGGTGTGCCATGCCATAAAGCCATAATAATAGTCTTCAAATCCGTCCAGACTGTAGATGTTTACCCTTGAGACTCTGCGAAAGCGAAACAGCTGCTCTTTTTCATACATCCCGTGTTTATGAAAAATCCGGGAGGCTTCTCCAAGATCCACACTTCTCTTGATAATGGGCAGTTTCTCCTCCACAATCCTGTGCATATGACGTTCCACTTTCTCCAGGAACTCAGGCGTAACCTGAACATTGCCCTGTATCGTGTAATAATACCCGTCGCTGACAGAATAATGGATCACCACTTTTCGGATGTTCTCATACCCCGCCACGTGATAGACTGCTTTTAACATCAAAAGCGTCATGCTTCGTTTGTATGTTTTATGTCCGATGTTATCTGCGGTCGTAACAGGAATGAGTTCGCAATTTTCCTTCAGCGTTTTATGCAGCTCCCGCAGCCGCCCGTTCGCCATCACCAGCATCACGGGGTACTGTGTGTCAGGCTGCAGCGCCTCCACAATATTTCCGTAAGGCATGCCCTCCGGAAATTCCCCGGTAATCCCCCCCATTGTTACCTGATACATTTTTCTGTCCATATTCACAGGCCTCCTGCACTATACTGCCACAAACGGCGGCACAATATCTGCACCGCGTACCTCCAGTTCCGGAAACAGCCGCTGAAGCTGCTCCGTCATATAAGGGATGAATACGGCTTCCGTTCCATAATGTCCGGCATCAACCACTGCCAGCCCTTCTGCAACTGCATCGATCCCCGTATGGTAATCAATATCCCCCGTCACAAGCACCTGTGCACCGGCGGCAACGGCCGGTTTCACGACGCTTTTCCCGGAACCGCCGGATATTGCCGCGGTTCTTATCACGCGGTCCTGTTCACCGTATACCAGAACCTGGGGGAGATGAAGTTTCTCTTTCACATATTCTGCAAACCTGCCGAGCGTCATTTCCTCCGGAAGTAATCCTACCCGGCCGATTCCCTCTTCCTGGTTTTCTTCCCTGCAGGTAACCATCAGCACTGAGGTTTCTTTCAGATTCAGACTGGCCTGGTTCAGCTGCGCCATTCCCGTCACGTCAAAATTCGTGTGCATCGCATAGTAAGCGGTATCACCGGCAGCAAGCCTTAGAATTCTCCTGCCAAGAAATGTACGGTTGTTGATCTGTTTCACCGCCGAAAAAATCAGCGGGTGGTGCGATACAATCAGATCTGCTCCCCAATCCTGCGCCTGTGCAAGGGCGGTGTCAGTGACATCCAGCGTCACATAAATACGTGATACTTTTTTTTCTTCCCTGCCCACGAGCAGTCCGACATTATCCCAGTCCAGCGCATACTCCGGCGGCCAGTTTGCTTCCAATACTTTTATAATCTCTTTACATATCATAGTATTCCAAAGCAGAAAAAATCTTCTGCATCTCCTGTCTGATTTCGGCTGTTCTTGTTTCCGGTTTCAACTGTCCCTGTTCCTGAATCCGCGCAAGGATCTTTTCATTGTTATGCAATTTCTTTTTCAGGTATTCCTGCAGGACAGGATGTCTTTTTTCCAGCAGCAGTCTGCCGTAGAGGAAAAAAATGTCCCGTTCATATTCCATATTTCCCAAAACAGCCTTCATCATCTGATAATATTTTCCATCCTCACAGACCATATCTTCCTGAATGATCAGGAACCCGTTCTCCGCAAGGAAACGGCGAACCCTATCAATATCAGACTGCGGCTGAAGTATCAGCTCTTTCATGGAACGCACAGTCCCGATCCCCGCATTCAGGATATCAATGGTCAGACAGCCCCCCATGCCGGCGATCAGCAGTGCATCTGCCTCCCCCGGACGAAGTGCCGTAAGCCCGTCTGACAGTCTTGTTTCTATGTACGGTGCTGCAGCCGATTGTGAGATATTCTGCCTGGCCCGCTCAAGCGGTCCTTCGTTGACGTCCATCGCAATCGCTCCGGGAATGACTCCCGCCTCTGTCAGTGCGATCGGAATATAGCCGTGGTCGCAGCCGACATCAGCCAGACGGCTTCCTTTTGTGACCAGCCGTGCGATCGCTGACAATCTTTTTGATAACTGCATATTTTGCACCTGTCTTAATCCAAATAATCCTTCAGCTTCCGGCTACGGCTCGGATGGCGAAGCTTACGCAGTGCCTTTGCCTCAATCTGACGGATACGTTCCCTCGTTACATTAAACTCTTTTCCAACCTCTTCCAGTGTCCTGGCTCTGCCGTCGTCAAGACCGAACCGCAGTCTGAGTACCTTCTGTTCTCTCTCAGTCAATGTGCCGAGAACTTCAACCAGCTGCTCTTTCAGCAGGGTAAAAGCGGCCGCATCTGCCGGCACCGGAACGTTGTCATCCTGAATAAAGTCTCCCAGATGACTGTCTTCTTCTTCACCGATCGGTGTTTCCAGTGATACGGGTTCCTGTGAAATCTTAAGAATCTCACGGACACGTTCCACGGACATGCTCATCTCTTCCGCGATTTCTTCCGGGGTAGGTTCCCGTCCAAGTTCCTGCAGCAGCTGTCTGGACACGCGAATCAGCTTATTGATCGTCTCCACCATATGCACCGGGATTCGGATGGTTCTGGCCTGATCCGCGATTGCCCTTGTAATGGCCTGGCGAATCCACCAGGTAGCATACGTACTGAATTTATATCCTTTTCTGTAGTCAAACTTCTCAACAGCCTTGATAAGTCCCAGATTCCCCTCCTGAATCAGATCCAGGAAAAGCATACCTCGTCCTACATACCGCTTTGCAATGCTGACAACAAGACGCAGATTGGCTTCAGCCAGACGTTTTTTCGCATCTTCGTCCCCTTCTTCCATTCTTCTCGCCAGTTCGATTTCTTCCTCAGCCGAAAGAAGCGGAACTTTTCCGATTTCTTTTAAGTACATACGTACCGGATCTTCGATGCTGATGCCTTCCGGAACCGTCAGGTCAATATTTTCCACATCGACTTCTTCCTCTTCCTCCAGGTTGATCTCATCGTCGTCCGACAACAGGAGAACATCCGGCTCTTTCTCCGGCTCCACCATGCGAAGTACATCAATCCCGTTGTTCTCAAGATAATCGAACACTTTATCCATCTGTTCTGCATCCAATGGCATATCCTGAAGACAATCACTGATTTCCTGATACTCCAGAATGTTTTTTTTCTTTCTTCCCTGTGCTAAAAGCTCTGCCAGTTTCTCGTTAAATTTCGCGATATCCATTTCCATTGGTTTTCCATCCTTCCATAGCTTGTTTATATTTTATCCTTAATCAAAAGAAATATGCAGCTGCACTTTCCTCCCTTTCAAGTCCTCCAGCTTTTTCTTATCTTCCATGATTTTCATCAGGCCCTTCATATCTGCAGGATCCAGGTGTTCTGTCCGGTAAGCAATGCTGTTCTCCATCATCCGGCAGATCACATCCCCGAGTGCCTGGCTGCGCTGCGCGTCATCCTGCAGTGGAAATCTCGCATTGAACACGGCAGCCACAGATTTTTGTTCTTCACTGTCCGAAAAAGCATTCAGCAGTCTCGCCGGATTGACTTCCCCGTTCTGATACTGTTCATACAACATTCCAGCCACCGTATGGTACAGCGGAGTTGTAAAATCCTCCGGTGAAATCCATTCCATGACTTCCCTGAATATTCCGGGATAGGTGACCAGCCAGGTCAGCAGCAGTTTCTGGGAAAGTTCGTATCCGTTTTCTTTCTCCTGTTTTCTGTGCTGTCCGGATTTCGGCGCTTCCGTCCGGGTAACCCCTGTCCCCTGCAGTGCCAGCCTGCCAACCAGACGCTGCAGCATATCCGGTTTCACCTGATATTCCCCGGCAACAGCCTGCAGATAAGTACTCCGTTCAATCTCATCCTCAAACTCCAGCAGCATCTTTGCAACACTGTGAAAAAAATCAGACTGCCCCTGGGGGTCTTTCATATCGAACGCTCTGCTGCTGATCATAACCTGAAACATAAAGCCGTTCTTCCCGTTTTCCAGGCGTTCCTGAAATGCCTGCGCACCGGCCTCCTTAATAAATTCATCCGGATCTTTGTGCGGAGACAGATCAATGACCTTTGCTGACACCCCGGCTGCCCTCAGAAGGGGAATCGCACGGAGCGCTGCCTTTTGCCCCGCCTCATCACTGTCATACAGCAGCAGTACTTCATCCGCATAACGTTTGATCAGATTTGCCTGCTGCGCCGTCAGCGCAGTCCCAAGCGAAGCCACTGCATTTTGAAACCCGGCCTGATGCATGGCGATGACATCCATATACCCTTCACAGACGATAATATTTTTCTTTCTCGCTGTCCTTGCGATATTCAACCCGTACAGGTTCCTGCTTTTATCAAAAATGATTGTTTCCGGTGAGTTCAGGTATTTGGGTTTTCCGTCTCCCATCACACGGCCGCCAAAACCAATGACTCTGCTGCTGATATCCATAATCGGAAACATCACACGATTCCAGAATTTATCGTACATTCCTCTTTTTTCATCGGCCTGAAAAAGCCCCGATTTGCTGAGGACATCATCCGTATACCCCTTACCCTTGATATACCGGTACAGGGAATCACTGAATTTTGCAGAGTAACCGAGTCCAAACTTTACGATGGTTTCATCTGACAACTCCCGTCCTCTCAGATAATGATAAGCCTGTTCCCCTGCTTTATCCTTCAGCTGATAGAAGTAGAACTTTGCTGCCAGTTTATGTATCAAGAGCAGCTGCGTCTTTAAATCCGCCTGCTCTTTTGCTTCTTTTGAATACTCCTGAACAGGGAGCTGTACTCCTGCGCGTTCGGCCAGAAACTTCACCGCCTCTGTAAAGGAGAAATTTTCGTATTCCATGATAAAAGTATAGACATTTCCTCCCGCCCCGCATCCGAAACAGTAATACATCTGTTTGTCCGGACTGACCGAAAATGAAGGGGACTTTTCATTATGAAACGGGCAGAGGCCAAAATAGGAACTTCCCTTGCGAGTCAGTTTCACATAGCCGGAAATCACATCTACGATGTCATTTCTCAGCCGAATTTCTTCAATTAAATCTTCTGAATAGCGCATAGTCTCTCCTGCCTGTTATTCTACATCCCAGCCGTGCGGCACAAAGATTTCCTGAAATTTATCGATCGAATACTGATCGGACATACCGGATATGTAATCACATACAACTCGTTCCGTCGGCTCGCCCTGCAAAATCAGATCCTGATATTCCCCCGACATACTCATCGGATGTTCCCGATAATACAGATACAGTTCCGTCAGCATACGTTTTGCCTTTTCCTCTTCTTTTTTCGCCACCGGGCTTCGGTACACATAGGTAAACATCAGAGAACGCAGCGTCTTCATGGCATCCTCTGTGTCCGGCGACATCATGATCCGGTCTTTGCCATAGCTGTTGATCACAATATCATGAATGAGTGAATTCAGCCGTTCCCTGGTGGAACCTCCAAGAACAACCCGAATCGTAATGGGAATGTTGTCTTCACTGATGATCCCCGCCCGTTCCGCATCATCCATATCATGATGAATATAAGAAATCTTGTCACACAGCCTTACCACCTGCCCTTCCAGAGTGTGGGGTTCCCCCGCCGTTCTGTGATTCAGAATGCCGTCACGTACTTCCCAGGTCAGATTCAGTCCTTTTCCTTCTTTTTCCAGAAGCTCCACCACCCGGACGCTCTGACGAAAATGCGCAAATCCTTCCGGACACACCGCGTCAAGCGCGGCCTCCCCCGCATGGCCGAATGGTGTATGTCCCAGATCATGGCCAAGTGCGATTGCCTCTACCAGATCTTCGTTCAGTTCCAGCGCCTTTGCAATCGTTCTGGCTGTCTGGGAGACTTCCAGCGTATGAGTCAAACGAGTCCGGTAATGATCCCCCTGGGGCGCAAGAAACACCTGCGTCTTATCTTTCAGCCTGCGGAACGCTTTCGAATGCAGAATCCGGTCGCGGTCTCTTTGATAAACTGTCCGAATATCGCATTCAGCCTCCGGCCGTTCACGCCCTCTCGACTCTCTGCTGTGAGATGCATAGGCGCTTAATTCTTTGTATTCTTTTTCTTCAAAGATCTCCCGTATCGTCATCGCAGCCCTCCATCACAAATGACAAAATGTCTTCTATTAGTATTATTCTGCGTGAATCCGCGATTTCCTTTTTATTTTCTCAGGAAGTTGAATACAAAGTTTCATTGATTGACAGCATCTGCATATAAGATGTCTTATTTATGTTCCGAGCATGCCCGCTACAGCCGGCGCCGTGATTACCGTCAGAATACCACTCATAACAATGGCCAGTGAACTCATGGCTCCCTGAATCTCTCCCAGCTCCAATGCTTTCGTCGTTCCAATCGCATGCGCAGATGCACCGAGGGCAAGTCCCTGCGCAACCGGATTCTTTATATGAAACAGCCGAAATACCAGGTTTGACACTATCGCTCCCACGACTCCGGTGACAATCACTGCGGCTACTGTCACCGGTGACAGTCCCCCGATCTCTTCCGAAATTCCGATCGCAATCGCTGTTGTAATGGATTTGGGCAGTAATGAGCGGCACAGTGTTTCATCAATCTGCAGCAAACTGCACATTCCAACCACCAGAAGCATCGTCGCCGCACACCCTGCGATCAGCCCACAGGTAACTGCGAGCCAGTATTCTTTGATAATGCGTATCTGACGGTACAGCGGAAGAGCAAGACAGACGGTCGCCGGTGTAAGCAGATACGTCAGGTAATCAGCTCCCCTGTTAAAGTCCTCATAAGGGATATGCGTCACGCAAAGGAACACAATTATGATCATGATCGCTGTCAACAGCGGATTAAAAATACTGAGTTTACATTTTTGTTTGATCTTTACTCCCGCGAAATAGGTGATCAGGCTCAAAAAAAAACCAAAATACACCGAATCCGTAAATACATTGCTCATCGCCTTTTCCTCCGTCTCTGCATCAAAATCATCACGCCCTGGACAGTGGCCCCTGTGATTCCCATGACAAGCACCGTTGTCAGCAAAACAACTGCCGCAAACGGCAGGATACTGTCTGAGATACTGGTATAATGATCGATGATGCCGACCCCCGGACCGATAAACATCACCGGCATAACAGCCAGCAGCCACTCGGCCGTCTCTGCAATCTGTTCTTCTTTTACCACGCGCAGGCACAGACACAGAAATAAAAGCGCCATACCATATACACTGGCAGGCACCGGAAGCGGTATCAGTATATGCAGCATCTCGCCGGCAAAAGTGACACTGCCAATGATCAGAATCTGCCGAAGATATTTCATGTTTGTTCACTCCTCACAATTTTATGCTATCCTTGAGTATACTGCGATATTTCAAAAAAATCCATAATTTTTTATAACCGCATTTATGGTAATTTCTTTCGGATTCTTCAGGAAGGCAAAGTTCCGATTGTATTTCTCTACTTTTTACGTTATAATAAAACACGAATTGTACGATATTGTGCTTTTTTTAACAAAAAATGCCTTCAAAATATAAATAATGCACATGTGTATGTATTTTAAATATTTGGATTTCTTTGAAAAATAGAGAAATTTCGTACTTTTTTGTTGGATAGGCACATGAGATTACCCACAACATGAAACAAACAACATCAGAAAGGGAATAAACAAAAATGGCAAAAACGAGAAAAGACAAAATAGTAGTTATTGGCGCTGGCAACGTAGGTGAAACAATCGCCTACACATTGATGATCCGCGAACTTGCAAACGAAATCGTTCTGATCGACCTGAATGAAAAACGTGCACAGGGAAGTGCTCTGGATATCGCTCACGGTACTGCATTTTATGATCAGATCACTGTGCGTTCCGGCGGATATGAAGAATGTGCCGATGCAAACCTGATCATTATCGCAGCCGGCGTGGGCAGAAAGCCTGGCCAGACACGTCTGGAGCTGGCTAAGACAAATATATCCATCGCTACAAGTATCGCAAGAAGTATCATGGAATACGCGGATAATCCGCTTCTTCTGGTTGTATCCAATCCGGTAGATATCCTTACCATGGCAATTCAGAAAGAAACCGGACTTCCGGCTTCCCGGGTTATCGGAACCGGAACTTCTCTTGACACTGCCCGTCTTCGTTACCTGATCGCCAGAGAATGTGGCGTCAGCATCAGCGATGTCTGCGCATATGTACTCGGTGAGCACGGAGACAGCCAGGTTTCCTTATGGAGCCGTGTCCGGATCGGCGGTATTTCCCTGACAGGATTCACAAGCCAGCTTGGAATCAAGCTCGACTATAAAGCAATTTCTATGGAAGCAAAAGATTCCGGAGCTGAGATTATCGCAGAAAAGGGAGCGACTTACAATGGTGTGGCGATGGCTACTTCCAGAATCGTAGAGGCAATTGTTAAAAATGAACATGCCGTACTCGCGGTATCCCATGTACTTGGTGAAGAGTTCGGTGACTGGGAAGGTGTTGCAATCAGCGTTCCATGTATTGTCAATGAAGACGGTATTAAACAGGTTGTAAATATCAACATGGAAGACTATGAAAAAGCTGCACTGAACCGCTCTGCAGAGACCATGCAGGAGTTCTGGAACAACGTAATGTAAGTATTAACTTCGGGGCCGCCTGACACGGCGGTCCCATCCATACCAAATGATGGATAAAAAAGTAAAAAAATATCACAAAAGTTATTGACAAATGACACAATATCATTTATAATTTTCACTGTTGGCGCTTGAGAGATAGACGCTGAAAATCAAATAAGCGGGAGTGCTGGAATTGGCAGACAGGCTAGACTAAGGATCTAGTGGTTGTATGATCGTGTGGGTTCAAGTCCCATCTCCCGCAGTACAAAACCCTGTATTCAAATTGAATACAGGGTTTTTCTGTCTGTTACTTTTGAAAATATCAAAATTCTCCTGACAGAAGAGCCTCATTTTGCATATACTAAACCAACGGTTAACTATGGAGGCAAATATGAACTTTCCCTCGATGCAGGCCATGCAGCAGGAGTCCCTGTCCAGAGGCGGACTACGGATCACCGTCAATGCTGCGCTTCAAAACCGCCCGATCGCAAACGCTACCATTTCTATCGCTTATACAGGAGAGCCCGATAAAGTCGTTGAAGAAGTACAAACCGATAACCTCGGCCAGACCCCCGTTCTGGAACTCCCGACGCCCCCGCTGGAATACAGCCTGGAACCACAGCCAAACCAGCCCTATTCAGAATACAATCTGACGATCCGCGCCGAAGGATATGAACCGGTTGAAATCAGCGGTACGGAACTTCTCCCGGATGTCGTATCGGTCCAGCCCGTGCGCATGCAGCCCTCACAGCATACAGATGACTACCGGCTGATCGTGATCCCTGCACACACTCTTTTCGGAGATTACCCGCCAAAAATACCGGAGGACGAGGTAAAACCGATGGATGAAACAGGCGAGATCGTACTCAGCCGCGTTGTTGTTCCCGAATTCGTGGTTGTACACGATGGAGCTCCCGACGACCCGACTGCTCAGAATTACTATGTCCGTTATCGGGACTACATTAAAAATGTTGCCTGCAGTGAGATTTATGCGACATGGCCCGCCGACACCATACGCGCCAATGTGCTCGCCATTATGTCCTTTACTCTGAACCGGGTATATACAGAATGGTACCGCAATAAAGGTTATGATTTTACGATTACCTCATCCACCGCATTTGACCACAAATGGATCTACGGCAGGAATATCTTTGATGACGTCGCTTCTATTGTTGACGAAGTGTTTGCCAACTATCTCTCAAGACCAAATGTCCGTCAGCCGATACTGACACAGTACTGTGATGGCCAGCGGGTTCAGTGTCCAAACGCGATGAGCCAGTGGGGTTCCAAATATCTTGGAGATCAGGGATACTCGACGATCGACATCATCCGGTATTTTTATGGGGAAGACATGTACATTAATACAGCAGAAGAAGTCTCAGGAGTCCCCTCCTCCTGGCCCGGATACAATCTGACCATCGGAGCAAGCGGAGACAAAGTCGTGCAGATGCAGGAACAGCTGAACACAATCGGGGAAGTCTATACCGCCATACCGCCTGTGATCATCGACGGTATTTATGGAGAAAACACGCAGGCAGCGGTGGAAGCGTTCCAGCGGATCTTCCGGCTCCCCATAACAGGAATTGTGGATTATGCAACCTGGTATAAGATTCAGGAAATCTTTGTAGGCGTCACCCGCATTGCAGAGCTGAATTAAACATCGCCAACACGGCAGATATTATTTGAGCCCGAGCGCAGTTTAAACTGCTCTCAGGCTCTTTTTATCATTTTCTCAGCGAAAACCATCTCTGCAGTGCATCGATGATCACCTGATGGTCTTCCAGATGTGGAAGTCCAGATACGGCGATTGCCCCTACAACGCCAACACCTTTCACTGTAAGCGGAAATCCTCCGCCGCACATCGCAAATTCCATTGGATCAAGACGTTCCCCCTCCAGAGTAATGCCTTTTAATTCAAAGTCTGCATAGACGTGCAGGGATGATTTATGAAACTGTGTGACAAGGTTTACTTTGCGGTCCAGCCACTGCGTATTATGCCTTGTTGCACCTTCTGTCACAAATTGAAATACCTTCAGTCCGTTCAGGACGATTCCGACAGCTACACCTCCGTCATATCCTTTTGCAGCATCGATCAGCATCCCCCCCAGAAGCCAGGCGTCATCTCTGGAAAAGGATGAAAACTGATATGTCGCTTCCTGCTCTTCGCATTTTATCTGCAGTTCTTTTAAATCTTCCATATCACAACCTCTTTTCATTAGAATAATCTCGTTATATCATGAAATGTCACATAAACCATTAAGGCCAGCAGCAGCATCAGTCCCACAAAGTGGATCATTCCTTCTGTTTCCCTACGGATTCCTTTCCCGCGGATCGCCTCTATGACCAGAAAAACCAGACGACCTCCATCGAGTGCCGGAATCGGCAGCAGATTCATGATTCCCAGGTTAGCCGACAGCAGGATCATAATATTGAACATACTCAGCCAGGTAATCAGCGTCCCTTCTGATTTGCTGTCTTCATACGTATCTCCGATGACGTTCACTACCCCGACCGGGCCGGACATATCATTCACTGTCACCTTTCCCGTGACCAGCATTCCCAGACTTTGTACTGTAGTCTTGATCCAGTACTTCACCTCCACCGCTCCGTATTTGATGACGCCGGGCACATTCGTTTTCTCCCGTGCGGTATTGTAGTAAAACCCAAGACTGACATTGGTATGTTTAACCGGAGTGACTTCTGCACGCTTCTCTTTTCCATCACGTTCATATGTCAGTGTTACCGGCTCATCCGTCAGCGGATGTTCTTCAAAATATGCCGCCAGTTCCTCCCCGTCAGCTACCGCCGTTTTATCAACCGAAGTAATGACATCACCCGCCTGCATTCCCGCCTTATGAAGCGGAAGATTCAGCGTAATGGAAGTCACCTGGGCAGGCGTGGTATCTGCTACGTAGTTAAAGCCAAGCATATAACGCGTCTGGTGATATGGCTGATAAGAGATCTCCGTCTCCTGACCGTCCCGCTCAACTTTCAATGTCACAGGCTCGTTTTTCAGACCTTTGAACGTCACATAATTATAGATCTCGCGTCCGACATCAATGTTGCTGCCATTGATCTCCTTGATAATGTCGCCTTCCAGAAGTCCTGCTTCCTGAGCGGGAGATCCTTCCGGAAATCCAATAATTTCAGCCGGATCATATCCGACAATCCCGATCACAATAACCGCCAGGACAAATGCCAGGATAAAATTAAAGACCGGTCCGGCCACCACAACACTGATCCGGCCCCAGACCGGTGCATGATTGAAAGAGCCTTCTCCTTCATCCTCTCCGTCCTCACCTTTCATCATACAGGAACCGCCAAACGGGAGTAACTTCAGAGAATACCGCGTAGTACCTTTTCCGAAACTAAAAATGCGGGGCCCCATCCCCAGTGAAAACTCCTCCACCACAATTTTATTTTTCTTAGCCAGTAAAAAATGGCCCAGTTCGTGAAACAATATCAGAATACTGAAAATCACGATCGCTATGAGAATCTTAATATTACCACCTGCTTTCAATCCATTCGTAAGTCGTTTGTTCTGCTGCGAGGATTTCCCCGATATCTGGATGTACCGCCGCCTGATGTCTGTTCATAGCTTCTTCGATAATTTCATAAATATCCAAAAAACGAATCCGACGCTGTAAAAATTTCGCGACTGCACGTTCATTCGCCGCATTAAATACCGTCGCCATCGTCCCCCCCTGCTGCAGCGCACGCATTGCAAGCGGAAGACCCCGGAACACACGGGTATCGGGTTTTTCAAACGTGATTTCACTGAGCTTCCAAAAATCCAGCCGCTCCCCGGGCAGACTGCGCCTGCTGGGATAATAGAGCGCATACTGGATCGGTATTTTCATATCCGGTGTCCCAAGCTGTGCCATCACCGCGCCATCCTGAAATTCTACCATAGAGTGAATAATACTCTGAGGCTGAACAACCACCTGAATATCCTCAGGCTGCATGTCGAACAGCCATCTGGCTTCTATCACTTCCAGTCCTTTGTTCACCAGCGTCGCCGAATCTATGGTAATCTTCTGGCCCATCGCCCAGTTCGGATGACGCAGTGCGTCCTCCACCTGCACATGCTCCAGCTCTTCTCTGGTTTTATTGCGGAATGGACCTCCGGAGGCCGTGATCAAAAGACGGCTCACCTCTGCTTTGTTCTCCCCGTGAAGCGCCTGAAAGACAGCACTGTGCTCGCTGTCAACCGGAAGAATGCACACATTTTGCTCCCTTGCAAGAGGCATGATCAGATGTCCCGCCGTCACCAGCGTCTCCTTATTTGCCAGTGCAATATCCTTTCCCGCACGAATCGCAGCAACCGTCGGTCTCAGTCCGATCATCCCCACGACAGCCGTCACCAGAAGTTCGGCCTCTTCCATCTCAGCCAGTGCAGTCAGTCCTTCCATGCCAGAGAGAATCTTAACCGGCAGATCAGCCGTAGCAATCCGGAGACTGTCTGCAGCTTTCTCATCCATAACAGCTGCAATCCTGGGTTTAAATTCACGGATCTGCCGCTCCAGCAAATCAGTGTTTCTTCCCGCGCTCAGTCCTACCACTTCAATATCCTGGTGCTCCCGGACAACCTCAAGCGTCTGCGTGCCAATCGATCCCGTAGAGCCCAGGACTGCAATTTTTTTCATCATATCACTCCTTTATCTGATCAGAAGCTGCGCCAGGCAGTAAATTACAGGCGCCGTAAAAATCACACTGTCAAACCGATCCATAATACCGCCATGTCCGGGTATGAGTGTTCCGTAATCTTTAATCTCCTGATTTCTTTTGATCGCAGACGCCGCAAGATCCCCGATCATTGAAATCAGTGCTCCTGCAGCGCAGATCACTGCGTACTCCAAAATACTCGTCTTGACAATGACTGCATAAACTGTTCCCAGAAGAGCTGCTCCAACAACGCCTCCGATTGCCCCTTCCACGGATTTCTTCGGACTTAAAACAGGCGCCATCTTATGCCTGCCGATCAGCATGCCAACACAGTAGGCACACGTATCGCATCCCCAGGAGCAGATAAAAATCAGCCACACCAGGAAAACTCCTTCTTCCATCATTCTGGTCTGATAGATGAAAGACAACATGACACCCACGTAAACGACGGAAAAAAAGGCCGCCATGACCTGATTCGCATGGTATTTGGGATATGTGAACACATAGACAAACATATTCAGCACCAGTCCGGCAAGCAGCGCCGGCAGCAGATATACCTCCTGCCCAAAATACAGAACCAGATAATAACCGATAACCGCCAGACAGCTGGTGAATTCCAAAAGATTGAATTTCTCAGTGCGCACCTTCATGGCACGCATCAGTTCATCCATGCCAATGACAGAAACTCCCAGCAGCGTGACAAACAATACAAGCCCTCCTCCTGAAATTGTAAGAAGCGCTGCCAGCACCAGAACAATGCCGCTGATCAGTCTTGTTTTGAACATGTGGACTCCTCCTTCACACCGCCGTATCTTCTGTCTCTATCATTATATTTTTCGATTGCCCGTATTAATTCTGCTTTATTGAAGTCCGGCCATGGGACATCCGTAAAATAAAACTCCGTATAAGCCATCTGCCAGAGCAGATAATTTGAAAGGCGCTGTTCTCCGCTGGTTCTGATCATGAGGTCGGGGTCAGGAATCCCTGCCGTATCCAGATAGTCGGAAAATACCGTTTCCGTTATCTCCCCGTGAAGCCGCCCTTCTCTCTGGTCCAGCAGCATATGGTTCACTGCCCGCAGTATCTCATCCCTGCTGCCATAGTTGAGTGCAATCTGAAAATGAAGTGTCTGAAAATCTTTGGAAAACTCCTCAAGTCTTACGATACTGTCCTGGATATCCTGGTCAAACGCCGTACAGTCGCCGATGACACGAACTCGCATATCATTTTTTCTGGATATTTTCAGGCATTTTTTCAGGTAATTCCGGAACAGCCGCATCAAACCATCCACCTCTTCTTTTGAGCGTTTCCAGTTTTCTGTAGAAAATGCGTAGACCGTCAGATATGTTACCCCCAGCTCCTTTGCAATCTCACAGATCGTCTCAAGATTCTCACATCCCTTTACATGTCCATAGCTGCGGGGCATTCCTCTTTTTTTAGCCCATCTGCCGTTTCCGTCCAGAATAATCGCTATATGATTCGGCACATTCATGCGATACGTCTCCTCTCATTGTTTTTATATTACGTAAAAAGGACACCTGACCACGGATCCTTTCCATGCTGCGGTGCCCCTCACCTTTTTATACCGTTAGAATTTCTTTGGATTTTACTTCGATTGCTCCATCGATTTCCTTAATATATTTGTCCGTCATCTTCTGAACTTTTTCTTCCAGCTCTTTGATTTCATCTTCGGAAACATCCTGCTTCGCAAGTTTCTTCATCGCATCATTGGCATCCCGGCGGATATTGCGGACCGCAACTTTGGCCGCTTCTCCTTTTTTCTTGACATCCTTCACCAGATCTTTCCTGCGCTCTTCTGTGAGTTCCGGGAACACCAGACGAATCAGTTTTCCATCATTGGTCGGATTGATTCCAAGGTCGGAGGTCATGATTGCCTTTTCTATCACTTTTACCATATTCGCTTCCCATGGCTGAATCTGGATCATCCTGGCTTCAGGCACCGTCACGTTGGCAACCTGCTGGATCGGAGTCGGGGTTCCATAATAGTCTACCAAGATTCTGTCCAGTACATGCGGGTTTGCGCGTCCCGCACGAATCGTACCGAGCTCTCCTTCCAGATTGGACAATGTTTTTCCCATCTTTGTTTCATATACCTGAATTCTCTCATCCATGTCTTTTTTCCTCCTGCGCTTTTCTCTAAACCGTCACATTCGTTCCGGTGATAATTCCGTGTGCGGCATTTACAATGCTGTCTGTTTCATTTAATCCAAAGACGATCATAGGCATCTTATTCTCCATACAGAGAATCGAAGCTGCCATATCCACAACCGCCAGTTTCTTGTCAATCACTTCCTGAATGCTCACTTCATCGTATTTCACAGCGTTCGGGTTATCTTTCGGGTCACTGTCATAGACACCATCCACCGCTTTTGCCAGCAGAATTGTATCTGCCTCAATCTCTACTGCACGCAGCACGGTCGCTGTGTCAGTGGAAAAATACGGATGCCCGGTTCCCCCTGCGAAAAATACGATCATGTTGTGGTCAAAGTATTTATTCACCCGGTCTTTTGAAAACAATTTTGTAAATGAACCGCACTCAAAAGGTGTCAGGACCGAAGTTTGCATACCCTGTGAGCGGAAAATCTCGGAAACATAAATACAATTCATCACTGTCGCCAGCATCCCGATCTGGTCTGCCTTCGTGCGGTCGATATTCTCACTGCTTCTTCCTCGCCAGAAATTACCACCGCCAATCACAATTCCGACTTTAATGCCTTCATCACACAGCACCTTAACCTGTTTGGCGACCTTCGTCACAGTGGCTTCATCAAATCCGGTTTTTTTATCCCCGGCCAAAGCCTCTCCGCTTAATTTCAGTAACACTCTTTTCATAGGGATACTCCTTGTACTTTTTATATTTCCCATTATATCAACTTTTTTTCTGTTTGGGTAGTATTAATTGAAAAAAGGGCGGGTGAACTCCCCGCCCTCTGTGATTTCTTTTAGATACATACCGTCACAAAGATATCATATATCGCCTTGATTGCAGCTTCAAAATCACGGTTTTCCACACCGATGATGATATTCAATTCACTCGATCCCTGATCAATCATCTTAACGTTCACATGAGCGTGTGCCAACGCAGAGAAGATTCTTCCGGCAGTCCCCCGGTTGCGCTTCATTCCTCTTCCTACCACGGCAATCAGTGCAAGATCTGATTCCAGTTCAATCGTATCCGGCTGTACAGCGCGGTGCAGTCCGGCGATTATACTCTGCTCTTTTTCCTGAAACTCATCCTGGTGCACATACACCGTCATGGTATCGATTCCGGAAGGCACATGTTCAAAACTGATTCCGCTCTCCTCAAATACTTGGAGCACTTTTCTCCCAAATCCGATTTCGGAGTTCATCATATCTTTTTCGATATTAATGGAGGCAAAGCCTTTTTTGCCGGCAATTCCGGTAATCGTATATTTCGGCTTGCTGCAGGTGCTCTCTACGATCATGGTACCGTTATCCTGAGGCCGGTTTGTATTGCGGATGTTAATCGGAATTCCGGCACTCCTGAGCGGAAAGATAGCATCTTCATGCAGAACTGTCGCTCCCATGTAAGAAAGTTCTCTCAGCTCCTTATAAGTAATGGTACCGATTGTTTCCGGATTCGGAATAATACGCGGGTCTGTCACAAGAAAACCGGAGACATCTGTCCAGTTTTCATAAAGATCAGCTCTCACAGCTTTGGCCACGATGGAACCGGTAATATCCGAACCTCCGCGGGAAAACGTATTGATCACGCCGTCTGCCCGTTTCCCGTAAAATCCCGGGATCACCGCATACTCAACATCCTCCAGACGTTCTGAAAGGCATTTATCCGTTTTTTCCTCATCAAAATTTCCGTTTTCATCAAAAAAAATCACTTCCGCAGCATCGATAAATTCCATATTCAGATAATTGGCCATCACAATACCATTCAGATATTCTCCCCTGGACGCTGCATAATCTTCTCCCGCCTGCTCTTTAAAGTTCCGTGCGATCAGATCAAACTCTTCATCCAGCGACAATTCCAGTTTTAAACCGCTGATAATCTCCTGATAGCGGGCCTTTATTTTCTGCAGTTTTTTTGAAAAGTCTTTTCCGCTCTCTGCCGCATGGTAACAATCGTACAGCATATCGGTCACTTTGATGTCTTCAGAAAAGCGTTTTCCCGGTGCCGACGGCACCACATATCTCCTGTCTTTATCTGCGTGGATGATATTGCCGACCTTTTGAAACTGTTCTGCACTGGCCAGCGAACTTCCTCCAAATTTCACTACTTTTTTCATGATATTCTCCTCCGGTTTCCTAACAGCATTTATCTATCCTATACAGCATCCGTACTCCGATACCGTTACATAAAAATAAATTTATCTCAATTTATAGCCAAAGTCAAGGAAAATCATGAAAAATCCCCTTCCCCCCTTCTGTTTTTGGTATATCGTAAATTAAAAAGCCGGTACAGCCATTGTATACGGCTGTACCGGTACCTGTTCATTTATAATCTCAGGCTTTTCCGTTGCTTCCCAGAACCTCTGTAATCTTATGAGCAACAACGTCTTTTACATTCTGGCGTCCCACCTTCAGATATTCTCTCGGGTCAAATGCTTCCGGCTTGTTCCACAGAACCTGTCTGACACCGGCAGTCATGGCAAGACGAAGATCCGAGTCGATGTTGATTTTACATACTGCACTTCTTGCAGCCTGACGCAGCATATCTTCCGGAATACCGATAGCATCTGCCAGATTTCCGCCATTCTCCTGAATAATCTTAACATATTCCTGAGAAACGCTTGATGCACCGTGAAGAACGATCGGGAAGTTCGGGAGACGTTTTGTGATCTCTTCCAGGATGTCAAAACGAAGCAGCGGTTTCTGTCCCGGTTTGAACTTAAACGCACCGTGGCTTGTCCCAATAGCAATTGCCAGAGAATCAACGCCTGTACGGTCTACAAATTCTTCTACTTCATCAGGATGTGTATATTTGGCATCTTCTGCAGATACATTAACGTCATCTTCTACACCTGCC
The DNA here is from genome assembly GCA_964621905.1 of uncultured Ruminococcus sp. Lineage (GTDB taxonomy): Bacteria > Bacillota > Clostridia > Lachnospirales > Lachnospiraceae > Ruminococcus_G. The sequence continues at coordinate 195,288 of CAZUNG010000004.1, forward strand.
AGCTGTCCCAGTTCCCCTTCAACTACCACACCTTTGGAATGTGCATATTCAACAACTTTCTTTGTGACTTCAATATTCTCATCGAAAGAATGATGAGAACCATCGATCATAACAGAGGTAAATCCGCCGTCGATACAGGATTTACAGATTTCAAAATCTGCACCGTGATCAAGATGAAGTGCAATCGGGATATCATTTTCAATCAGAGCTGCCTCAACTAATTTTACCAGGTATGTGTGATTCGCATATTTTCTTGCCCCTGCTGAAACCTGCAGGATCAATGGAGAATTCAGTTCCCCTGCTGCTTCCGTAATACCCTGAACGATCTCCATGTTGTTTACGTTGAAAGCGCCTATAGCGTAACCGCCATCATAAGCTTTCTTAAACATTTCTGTTGTTGTAACTAATGCCATAATAATACCATCCTTTCTTTTGTTTCATGATTTTTATATAGCATAATTCTAAAAATCTTGGTCTTTTACATTATACCTAATTCAGGGGAGAATGGCAATAAATCTTTTATATTTTTTAAATCCGCTTTCACTTTTACCATCCTAACAAAAAAGAGGCCGTATTTCCGGCCTCTTTCGCAAATCGTCTCTGTTTCGTTATTTCAGTAAATAGGTCTGCGCGTACTGAACGCCAAACTGGTTGCACTCATCATGATCATTCATGTAAATATCCACATGACCATACGGGGTACCTCTGTCTTCCACCGTATAGATTTTTCCATTGATGATCAGCTTCGTTCCAAACGGCACACCAGCCATAGCCACGGTTCTGCCCTCAGTTGGAGCCGTTCCGCTTGCCGTAGGACCGCCTGACCATTTTCCGCAGCAGATAGAGCAGTTGCAGTATGCCGTCAGCTTAAAGTTGCCAAGCAGTTCTCCATACTGATCACCCGTTGCCAGTGTGTAAGAAGCACTGTAACTCTGAGCCTTTGCATTCACAGCCTCAATCTTGTCTTCATCACTTTCAGATATAAGTCTTGTCGCCCAGACAGCATTATTATAGTTGATTCCTGAAGTAATAATTCCGGTTGTGCTGGAGCTTGCATGTATGACCTGTCCGTTGCCCATATACATTACAACATGATAGACGGTACCATTATTCGCATAGAAGATCAAGTCTCCAGGCTGTGCTTCCGAAATCGGTATCTGTGTTCCGTACTGCGCCTGTTCTCTCGACGTTCTCGGCAGTGAATATCCGAAATGCGCATATATCTGCTGAACAAATCCGGAACAGTCCGCACCGTTCGTCAGGCTTGTTCCCCCCCATACGTAGGGATTTCCAAGGAACTGTTTTGCAAATTCAACCATTGATGTTCCGATAACACTTGAAACACTTGCATCTTTTACGGAAGTCAGCGTATAATAGCAGGCCTTATTGTCAGCCGGAGCAATTTTCTCCTCCGCCAGCGCATAATTCTCCTCACCTGCTGAAAGTGCCGTCTTTTTGGATTCGATCGCTTCTTTTCTGGCTTCTTTCGCCTCCGCATAGATCTGATTGAGCTCCTGTGTCTTCTCATCCGTTCTGTCCTGGCTGGATTCATTCTCATCCAGAGCTTTATCGGCTTCACGGTATGCCTTCAGTGTTTCCTGAAACCCCTGTTCCTGTTCTTCTGTCCACCCCCCTGAAGCTGCAACCTGGCTCTTCGCATCATTTCCGACAATAAGCAGTTCTTTTTTCACAAAGCCTCTGACATTGTCTGACTCTACGAAAGCCCATCCATCCAGATCATCCGCAAGAATGAAACACAGTCCGTCTTTCGGGAGTACCCCTATGATACGGGAATCTGTATTCATCTCTTCACGGATATTGATATCTTCACCCGTGACCAGCGCATATTCCTTGGAAACAACCGTCTCACGAACTGTTGTTTTGGTATACGTAAGCGCAGCGTTCTCAAGCGGATCAATTAAGGATTCTGCAAGAATAAGGTTCTCTTCCTTCTTTTCGCTGACAAACGCATCCGCCTTGTCACCCGTCATCAGATCAGTCTTTTTCACAAAGCCTCTGACTACTCCGGATTCAATATAAATCCACTCGCTGTCAGCGCCTTCCTCTTTCAGAATAAAGCAGAGTCCGTCTTTTTGCATGGTTCCAACGACACGGGCATCTTCGCTTTTTTCTTCATAGATATTCATCTCGTCCGCCTGACAGATCGCATATACTTTATCAACCGTTGTGAAACGGAAAGTATCTACGATGATCGGCGGCACGATAATATCCTGTGATGCGATCAGTTCTTCATTAGAATTATAAGGGCTCGGTGTCGGCGTCGGGTCCGGTTCATCGTCCGGTTCCGGTGTCGGCGTTTCTTCTGGTGTTGGCGTCGGTGTCGGCGTTTCTTCTGGTGTTGGCGTCGGTGTCGGCGTCTCTTCCGGCGGTGTCGGTGTCGGCGTCTCTTCCGGCGTTGGCGTCGGTGTCGGCGTCGGTTCTTCTGTCGGTTCTTCCGTCGGTTCCGGCGTCGGCTCTTCCGTCGGTTCCGGCGTCGGTTCTTCTGTCGGTTCTTCCGTCGGTTCTTCCGTCGGTTCCTCCGTCACCACTGGCGGACTTGTCCCCGAAACATCCTCTGCCTCAGCTCCTACAAGAGACGAAAACGGCAAAATCAGGCTTACCGAGATCGCAATCGCCAGTGCCCTATATATTCTTTTTTTGTGCATGTCGATTCACTTATCCTTTCCAGTTTCAATATACTGCTCTTCAAGCATTTCAATGAATGCTTTAACAATGCACACGATGATACATTATTAGTTATATACTATTCCAATTTGTCCCAGAATGCAAGTTTTTTTCATTCCATTTTGGAATATCGCTGTGTTTTTTCTGTGAACAAAAAGATGAAATTACGCGGTATTTTTCATCTTTTTATTTTCATTTTTGATAGCGATCATTTTTATCTCCAGCCCGATCCGGCATCAGACCTTCTTTCCCACGAGACAAAAAGCAGAAGAACCTGCCGTCTGGCTCTTCTGCTTTTTCATTTTTTCTATTTATGTTTGCTGGCCGCTTTCAGCCTGGACATTGCCCTTGCAAGAGATGCCTGGGTATGATAATACTCAATCAGACTCTGCCTCTGACGAAGCTGTTCCTGTGCCCGTTCTTTGGCCTCTCTGGCTCTCAGGATATCGATATCTTCCGGGCGCTCAGCGGAGTCCACCAGCACCAGTGCACGATTATTGATCATCTGAACAAACCCGGTGCCGACAACTACATTTGTCCAGTTTCCGTCCTCTGTCTGAAAGCGCATCTCACCGGCAACCACCGCCATCACCATATCTTCATGATGCGCCATGACAGCGGCTTCGCCATCCATAGCCGGCAGGATCAGAATATTCACCATCCCCTCATAAAACACTTTATTTGTCGCTATAATGGAGACTCTAAATGTACTCATGGAATCACTCTCCCGCTATGCACCGACCTTCTGATCACCAGAAGATTCTTTTTCTGCTTTCTCAATCACTTCATCAATTGTCCCGACATTGAAAAATGCTGTTTCCGGATATTCATCCATTTCCCCCTCCACGATCATGCGAAATCCGCGGATTGTCTCAGTGATCGGAACATACTTACCGGGAACACCTGTAAAATTTTCGGCCACGTGGAACGGCTGTGACAGGAACTTCTGGATTTTACGTGCACGGTATACTGTCAGTTTATCTTCTTCCGAGAGTTCCTCCATTCCCAGAATTCCAATAATATCCTGCAGCTCTTTATATTTCTGAAGAAATTCCTGTACTTTCCTGGCAATCTCATAATGTTCCTCACCCACGACATCTGCTTCCAGAATCCTGGAGGTAGACTCCAGCGGATCCACTGCCGGATAAATACCCTGCTCTACAATTTTTCTGGAAAGTACCGTAGTTGCGTCCAGATGTGCAAATGTGGTCGCAGGCGCCGGGTCTGTGAGGTCATCCGCCGGCACATATACCGCCTGTACCGAAGTAACGGAGCCTTCCTTTGTCGATGCGATGCGTTCCTGAAGCTCTCCCATTTCATTTGCCAGCGTCGGCTGATAACCGACTGCAGACGGCATACGTCCCAGCAGTGCAGAGACTTCCGACCCCGCCTGAACAAACCGAAAAATATTGTCAATAAACAACAGCACATTTTGGTGTTCCTGATCACGGAAATACTCCGCCATCGTAAGACCCGTCTCCGCGACACGCATACGTGCTCCCGGAGGCTCATTCATCTGTCCGAACACGAGAGCTGTTTTATCCAGAACACCCGACTCTTTCATTTCTGACCAGAGGTCATTTCCTTCACGAGAACGTTCTCCGACACCGGTGAAAATCGAATATCCACCGTGTTCCGTTGCAATATTATGGATAAGTTCCTGGATCAGAACCGTTTTTCCAACACCAGCGCCTCCAAACAGACCAATTTTTCCGCCCTTTGCATAAGGTGCCAGAAGATCGATGACTTTAATCCCCGTCTCTAATACCTCAACAACAGGACTTTGATCTTCAAAGCTCGGAGGATCCCTGTGAATCACCCATCGTCTCTCGCCGTCAGGTATTTCCTCACCGCCGTCAATGATATCCCCCAAAACGTTGAACAGTCTGCCCAGAGTTTCCATTCCCACCGGCACCTTTACCCCGCTCCCGGTGGCAAGAACTTCCATGTCTCTACGAAGTCCTTCACTGGCGGCAAGCATGATGCAGCGGACGGTATGATTGCCGATATGCTGCGCTACTTCCATCACACACCGTCTTCCGTCATTGTCGACTTCAAGGGCGTCTTTGATATCCGGCAGGTCATTGTCTTCAAATTCCACGTCCACTACAGGTCCCATAACCTGCACAATTTTACCTTTTTTCATTCTATCCACTTCCCACTCTTTATCAATTTTATTTCGACTGCTGTGCCCTTGCGCCGCTGCATACCTCTGTGATCTCCTGTGTGATAGCCGCCTGGCGGACTCTGTTATACTCGATGGAAAGATCTTTGAGCATATCTTTGGCGCTGTCAGTTGCCGCCTGCATGGCCATCATACGTGCATTCTGCTCGCAGGAATAGGATTCCACAAGTGCACCATATAAGATCCCAGCAAGATAGTTTGGTACAATATGTTCCAGCACCTGCCCTGCAGACGGCAGAAACAAAACTTCTTCCATGTGTACATCCACCGGCACTTCACTGATGGTGATCCGCTTCATCGGAAGCAGCTGAATCACCTCATTTTCAAACTGTACACCCCCCGTCATTCTTGTAAAGATCAGCTGGATCTCATCCAGTTCTTTCTTCCGGTAAAGGTCAATCATCTTCTCAGTGACCACGCGGGCACGGTGCATCGTCGGTTTTTGAACCGTGTAACGGAAGGTCATATCGATATTGATTCCCTTGCGCTCAAAATATTTCCGTCCCAGCTGTCCCAGTACAAAGAGCATATGATCAGGTGTTTCCTTCATACGCTCCTCTGCAAGCTTCACAATATTATGATTGTAAGACCCGGCCATCCCTTTATCCGCAGTGATCACAATATATCCGACCTTTTTCCCGGCAGGTTCTTTCTCCCGTCCGCTTTCAAGATAGATATGTTCCACATCGCCGATATGACGCATCAGACGGTGGACGGTCGACTGCATGGTATAAAAGTACGGTTCCGTTTCCTCCAGGCGTTTTTTTGCCTTCTTGATCTTGGCCGAAGAAATCATATACATCGCATTCGTGATTTTCATGGTATCCTGAATGCTTCTCATTCTGCTTTGTATTTCTCTCGTATTCGCCATATGTCATCACCTGTTCTTAAATTCATTGGCAATCTCTGCAATCCTTGCCGCCATCTCATCTGTCAGAGTCTTTGTTTCATTGATCTCCTTCGCGACCTCCGGATGCATATTTGCAAAAAAGGACAGCATGTCAGCCTGAAACTGTTTGATTTTTTTCGCCTCCACATCAAGCATCACCTTCCCTGTCGCCGCGCAAAGCGTGATCACCTGATCAGACAGGTTCATCGGCTGGCATAGGGGCTGCTTCAGCAGCTGCATCAGTCCGCTTCCATACTTCAGCTGCTCTGTTGTCGCCGGATCAAGATCTGAGCTGAACTGCGTAAAGATCTCCATCTCACGGTACTGTGCCAGATCAATGCGGACACTGCCCGCCGCTTTTTTCATCGCTTTCGTCTGGGCTGCACCGCCGACACGTGACACGGACAGTCCTACGTTGACTGCCGGGCGCATACCGGCAAAAAACAGATCACTTTCCAGGAAAATCTGACCGTCCGTGATGGAAATAACATTTGTCGGAATATATGCCGATACATCTCCCGCCTGTGTTTCGATAATCGGAAGTGCCGTGATCGAACCGCCGCCTTTTTCATCACTCAGCCGGCTGGAACGTTCCAGAAGTCTGGAATGCAGATAAAAGACATCGCCCGGGTAAGCCTCCCTGCCCGGAGATCTGCCCAGAAGAAGCGACAGTGCCCGGTACGCAACCGCATGTTTTGACAGATCATCATAGACAATCAAAACATCTTTCCCCTGATACATAAAGTATTCTGCAAGTGCAGTTGCTGAATACGGAGCAATATACTGAAGTGAAGCACAGTCGCTGGCTGTTGCCGATACGACAACCGAATAGTCCATTGCATCGTTCTTCTGAAGCGTGTTGACGACTTTCGCCACCGTCGATGCTTTCTGGCCAATCGCCGTATAAATGCAGACCACATCTTTTCCTTTCTGGTTCAGGATCGTGTCAATCGCAATGGATGTTTTTCCCGTCTGCCTGTCGCCGATGATCAGCTCTCTCTGCCCCCGTCCGATCGGAAACATGGAATCAATCGCCAGAATCCCAGTTTCCAGCGGGACATCGACAGATTTTCTGTCAATAATTCCCGGTGCCTCATTCTCTATCGGACGGTAGTCCTCTGACGAAATCTCTCCTTTGCCGTCAATCGGAGCGCCCAGAGCGTCGACAATACGTCCGATATAGCCCTTGCCTACCGGGATACCTGCTTTGCGCTTCGTACGTCTGACTTTTGTCCCCTCACGGATTCCAGTCTCTTTGCCGAACAAAATGCAACCCGTCTCATTTCTTTTGATGTCCTGAACCATACCTTTCAAACCGTTTTCAAAGATAACGATTTCTCCATACATCACATGATCCAGACCGTAAATTGTCGCAATGCCGTCGCCGACCCAGATGACTGTGCCCGTCTCCGAAGCTTCTTCGTTTATTTCAAAATTCTCAATTTCGCTTTTTAAAATCGATATGATTTCATCTGAACTAAATGCACCCACTCTTTTCACCTCCGGGTCAGTTTTTGTTCTAATTGCTGAAGTCTGCCTTTAAGGCTCCAGTCATATTCCTCATTATTTACACGCAGAACAAATCCACCGATCAGTTCCGGTTTCTTTATCATATTGAGCGCCGCCTGTTCTGCGTGATATTTCTTTTTCAGAAAGGCACGGATTCTTTCCTGCTGCAGTTCTTCAGGCGGTGTGACATACTCAATCACCGCATCCACCACCTTCGTCTGCTGATGCATATATTTTCTGTATTCCCGGAAAATATCATCAAGATCACCGGCTCTTTCGTAACTGCACAACACTTTCAGAAAGCTATGTAACTCGTTCGGAAAAATCCGATCGATTACCCTGTATTTTTCTTTCTTTGTGACAACCGGGCTTTTCAATGCTGTTAAGACAAGCGGTTCTTCCTCCAGCAGTCTCTGTGCGTCTTCCACTTTTTCCTGTGGTATCGAAAGCTCATAGAGAACTCTGGCATAATTAATGGCTGTTTGTGTCATTGGCATCACCCGCTTTTGTTAGAAATGAATCGTAGAGCATACGGTCATTTTCTTCCCTGCTCTGTTCGCTGAGCATTTTGACCGCTGCAGTCATCGCAAGAGACGCAATCTGAGAACGCATATCTTCCATCGCTTTTTCCCTGCTCATCTCAATGGAGCGGTTCGCTTCCTCCACGATTTTCCCCGCTTTCTCGTTGGCTTCCCGAACAATCCGCTCTGCTTCCTCTTTGGCCGTGTCCTGCGCCTTTTTCACAATTTCCTCAGAAGTCTCATATGCATGACGCAAAGATACCTCATACTCTTCTTTCAGCTGGTTCGCCGCCTGATTGGCATGGTCTGCGGCCTCCAGATTATTTTTAATTTCATGATCCCGTTTTTCCATAATGGCCGTAACCGGTTTAATCAGAAACTTCCTCAGGATTAAAAAGAGGATCATCAGATTGATAACTGTAAAAATAACGTTATAAATGTCAAGGCTTAGCATCTGCCTCACCTGCCTTTCAATTTATTTTAAGAATAAGATAATCAGCAGCGCGATAACAAAACCATAGATGGCGGTCGCCTCTGCAAGTGCACATCCAAGCAGAAGTGCTTTGCTGATCTTACCCTCTGCTTCCGGCTGTCTTGCAATTGCATCTGTTGCTTTTGATGTGGCGATTCCGATCCCCACACCTGCACCTACACCTGTTAAAACTGCGATTCCTGCTCCGATTGCGATTAACGTTGTTGACATATTAAACCACTCCTTTTTTCTAATCTTCAATTTCTTCCTTGATAAACAAGGCCGTTAAAAATACAAATACATATGCCTGAATAAAACCATCAAAAATATCAAAATAAAAACTGAACGGTATCGGCAATCCCACAGGCAAAAGCTGCTTCAGCAGTTCCATTACGACAAATCCACCCAGGATATTACCGAAAAGCCGCATACAAAGTGACAGCGGCCGGATGAATATCTCCAGCACATTGATCGGTGCTATGATTGCGATCGGCTGGGCAAAACTTTTGCCCCATCCCTTAAAACCTTTTTTGTGAATACCCGCATATTCAATCAGAACGATACTCATGACTGACAAAGCAGCGGTCACATTCAGATCTTTGGTCGGTGGCTTCATCCCGAACAAACCGATGACATTGCTGATCCCCAGATAGACAATGACGGTGACCAGATAAGGGACATACCGTTTGCCGTTTTTCCCGAGAATGTCCTCAAAAAACCTGACAATCCAGCTGACAAACGATTCCAGAACCAGCTGTTTCCTGCCGGGATTGTGAACTCTCAGGTCTCTGACAAGCACCAGACACAGCGCCAGTACCACCGCCATGATGATCCAGGTCACCACTACAGATTCCTTAACCGGAATCCCGCCGAAAACAGGAATTGTAAATACCGTATCACAATTCAGCTCCTCCAGCAGCGATGATGCCAGATGATCCATAACCCTCACTTCCTTTCCTTTATACTGTTAAATGCTCTCCTTTCTTAATCTGAAATGAATTTAATACACTATAACTCCGTTCTTTTACAACGTCAATATTAAAAATTTTATTTTAATTTGACTCTGTTTTTCACTTTCTTTGTCTATATTATATGTTATTTCATCATTTATTCACTTTTTTCTGTCTATTTTGTCTGCTTTTGCCCTGATCATCAATCTGACAACTACATTTTTTTATTGTTTCTATATTCTAATAGGTAGAAATTTTGTAGAATGCTATAAAATTTCGTCTTTTTTGATCATAAACCTACCTATTATAATGTTGAAAAAAAGAATCCGGCAATGTCAGATCATCATCTTGACATTGCCGGGTTTTTCACCGATTCCTGCTTTTTTTATTTTACCGGATACGGTCCGGAAAGCCTATTTTGCGCTGTACCTTCCGCAGTGTTTTTGTTGCATAATAATTCGCTTTTTCCGCGTTCTCCTTGATAACGGAATCTATATATGTCTTATCCTTCTCCAGACGATGTACTTCATCCTGCAAGGGTTTCAATATACTTACCACTGCTTCGCCTACTGCCATCTTAAAATCGCCGTAGCCTTTTCCGTCAAACGCTTTCACCGCTTCATCCGGCGTTCTGCCGGTGCACGCACAGTAGATATCGATCAGATTCTTTACGCCGGGCTGCTCTGGGCGATACGCAACACATGCTTCGGAATCCGTCACCGCGCGTTTACATTTTCTGATGATGGTATCCGGATCGTCCATAAGATAAATACTGCCGTTCGGATTTTCATCGGATTTTGACATTTTCTTTTCCGGATCCTGAAGGCTCATAATCTTTGCGCCCACCTTGCCAATATACGCCTCCGGGATCGTAAAGACATCTCCATAAATATTATTGAAACGCATCGCAATATCCCTTGTGATCTCAAGATGCTGCATCTGATCGATGCCCACGGGAACGACATCTGCCTGGTAAAGAAGGATATCCGCTGCCATAAGGACCGGATAGGTAAACAATCCGGCATTGATATTGTCCGCGTGTTTTGCTGATTTATCTTTAAACTGTGTCATGCGGTTAAGCTCTCCCATATACGTAAAACAGTTTAAGATCCACGAAAGCTCTGCATGGCCGGATACGTGTGACTGATAATAGATACAATTTTTCTTTGGATCCAGTCCCGCCGCAATATATAATGTCAGCAGTGCACGCGCCCTTTTTCTGAGAACTGCGGGATCCTGACGAACGGTAATGGAATGCATGTCTACCACACTGTAGAAACATTCGTATTCATCGCTCAGTGTAACCCAGTTTTTCAGCGCGCCTAGATAATTGCCCAATGTCAGATTTCCGGTTGCCTGCATACCGCTGAACAACACTTTTTTATCATTTATCATGTCCGAATACCTCTGTTTTTCTATAAGTTTTCTTATTTTGTTAAGTTTATCACCACAAAATGGGAAAGTCAAGCAAGCCCCCGCTTGAAAATGAATCATTTTCCCTATATAATAAGACAGAACTTATCACACAGAAAAAAGGAGAAAGACTCATGAAAAAAATACCCAGCTTTTCAATTGATCATAACAAGCTGCAGCCAGGCGTATACGTATCCCGAAAGGATCACATTGGTTCCGAAGTGGTCACCACTTTTGATCTGCGTATCACCTCCCCCAATGAGGAACCGGTGATGAACACAGCAGAAGTGCACGCACTGGAACACATTGCTGCCACATATCTCAGAAATCATGAAACGTACGGCCCGAAAATCGTCTATGTGGGACCGATGGGCTGCCGTACCGGTTTCTATCTGCTGCTGACGGGAGATTATGATTCCGCAGATATTATCCCGCTGCTGATCGAGACCTTTACATTTGTCAGAGATTTTGAAGGTGACATTCCCGGAGCCTGTGCCAGGGACTGCGGAAATTATCTGGACATGAATCTGGATATGGCAAAGTACTGGGCCCGCCGCTATCTGGAAGTGCTGACAGACATCAAACCTGACCGGCTTGTCTATCCGTCATAACCAGAAACTGAGGGGGAACAAATGAAAAAATTAAAACAGATTTTTAATCATATTTTTATCGAAGGTTTAAGCGGTATGGCCTTCGGTCTTTTTGCTACGCTGATCATTGGAACGATCATTCAGCAGATTGGATCTTTAATCGGAGGAACATTCGGTGAGCTGCTTTTCCTGATCGGAAAGATGGCTGCCGCTGTGACAGGGGCAGGAATCGGCGTCGGTGTTGCGCTGAAATTTAAAGAAAGTCCGCTCGTCACACTTTCAGCCGCCACTGCAGGTATGGTCGGCGGATTTGCATCCAAGCTGCTCGCCGGAAGCCTGATGGCAGACGGAGCCGTTGTTCTGGCCGGACCCGGTGAGCCTCTCGGCGCATTTATCGCCGCTATGGTCGGCATCACGCTGGGACATCTTGTCTCCGGAAAGACGAAAGTTGACATTCTCGTCACACCATTCGTCACCATCGTAACCGGTTCAGCAGCCGGCCTCCTGGTTGGCCCGCCAATCTCCTCCTTTATGGTATGGCTTGGCAGCCTTGTCAACTGGGGAACCGAGCAGCAGCCGCTTCTGATGGGAATCATCGTATCCGTGATCATGGGAATGGTCCTGACACTGCCGATCAGCTCCGCCGCGCTCGGCATCATTCTGGATCTGTCCGGGCTGGCTGCCGGCGCCGCCACGATCGGGTGCTGCTGCAATATGGTGGGGTTTGCCGTAGCCAGTTACCGCGAAAACAAACTCGGCGGTCTTCTGGCACAGGGACTCGGGACATCGATGCTCCAGGTTCCCAATATTATGAAAAAACCAGTCATCTGGATTCCGGCGATTCTTTCCAGTGCGATCCTCGGTCCCATCGGAACGCTCGTATTCGGCATGACCAGCAACGCAACCGGTTCTGGTATGGGAACAGCCGGACTGGTCGGACAGATTATGACGTGGCAGGTTATGACTGCCGCAGAAAGCCCGGCGCTTGTTCTGTTTAAAATTCTGATCATACAGATTCTGCTCCCCGCCGCATTAACTTTGCTGATCTCTGAACTGATGCGCAGGAAGGGATGGATCAAATACGGAGATATGAAACTTGACCTGTAGACAGTGAAAAAGGACTGCTATCTTCAGCAGTCCTTTTTCTTGTGGATCTGTCTCACCCAAGATCCTCTTCGCTTCTGACCAGATCCTCAATTGCCCGGGCGTTATTGGGAAACTTGGCGGCAAAGCAGTCAAGCACAGCCCTTCTTACAATCTCATACTCTTTCATATTTTTAATCATATCCGGTACACAGTAAGCCACACGGTAGAACTCCGTCGCTATTTTCTGAACAACCCGATCCTGGCTCATTGTTCCCAGCCCCAGAATAATTCCTGTATATTTTTTATCCGTCTGACAGATGTCCATATAGAAATCCAGCATATGATAAAATTCCAGATACAAAAGCTCTTCCGCCGCTTCCCCGTCCCGTTCCACGATATCAAAACACATGCTGCCAATGAGTTTGTCGATCTCTTTTCTGTGCCATCTCGCAATCCGTTTTCCTTTTACGATATTAGAATAATAGATGAGATTGATCCATGCCGCCAGGAATTGATCTACCCCCGCCTTTACACCATAGCGCTTTTCCCACAGCTCCATGCGGATTTTGTTCTTCTCAGGCTCCAGTCCCTGTCCAATGGCATATTCCAGCAGACGTTTGCGCTTGTCAGCATCCGTCGCACGGTAATAATCATCCGGCCACTTGATCTCCTGCACTTCCTTCTTTTCTTCCGCCTGTGTCCTCATTTGCTTTTGTTCCTGTACTTTTGCTAAATCCATCTGCTCTGTCTCCTATCTAAACTCACGTCTCGCCGTCTCCAATGCAGCAGCGATCACTTTATCCATGTCGTAGTATTGGTACATCCCCAGCCTTCCGCCGAAAATCAAACGTTCTTCCAAAGATGCCCGTTTCCTGTATTTCTCGTATATCTGGTTGTTCTTCCCGTCATTGATCGGATAATATGGCTCATCACCCTTTTTCCATTCTTTCGGATACTCTTTTGTGATCACCGTGGACGGCTGAGTTCCAAAGTTAAAATGCTTATGTTCAATGATGCGTGTGTAGGGAATCTCCCGTTCCGTGTAATTTACAACTGCGTTTCCCTGATAATTCTCACACGCCAGCCGTTCTTCCTCAAACCGGAGTGAACGGTATTCCAATATTCCCTCACGGTAATCGAAAAATTCGTCAATCATTCCTGTATAGACGACCTTATGTGCAATATCATACGGATTTGCGATACTCTTATAATCCGTATTGAGACGGACTTCCGTCCCCTCCAGAAGGCGTGCGGCCAGCGCCGTGTACCCTTCCTTTGGAATCCCCTGGTAACAGTCATTAAAGTAATTGTTGTCATACGTAAAACGAAGCGGCAGCCGCCTGATAATAAAAGAAGGAAGACTGTTACAATCCCGTCCCCACTGCTTTTCTGTGTAGCCTTTGATAAGCTTTTCATAGACGTCACGCCCTACAAGTGAAAGCGCCTGCTCTTCCAGATTCTCCGGTTCCTTGATCGACAACTGCGCGATCTGTTCTGCAATCTTTTCCTTTGCCTGCTGCGGTGTCCTGATATTCCACATTCGGCTGAATGTATTCATATTAAACGGCAGATTGTAAACTTCGTTTTTGTAGATTGCAACCGGCGAATTGATAAAATGGTTGAACGTCACAAACTGCTGCACATAATCCCAGATTTCACGATCTGACGTATGGAAAATGTGTGCTCCATACCGGTGTACAGCGATGCCGTCCACTTCCTCCGTGTATATATTTCCGGCAATATGATTCCGTCTGTCTATGACAAGACAGCGGTATCCTTTCTTTTTTGCCTCATGTGCAAAGACACAGCCAAACAGTCCCGCACCGACGACCAGATAATCGTACATATTATTCTTCATACCGCACCTTCAGCAGTGTCAGCCCCAGCGCCGGAGCCGTAAACCCTGCCAACTGACGATCTTTTCCCTCCAGTATCTTTTTTATATCTTCCGGCGGGCGTTTGCCCCCGCCAATCTCTATCAGTGTCCCTGTCAAAATCCTCACCATATGATACAGAAAACCATTTCCGGTATACGCAATCTCAAGGTCATGCTCCTTTTGTTCAAAGGTAATCGCGTTCAGCGTCCGCACCGTAGATTTCTTCATCCGTTTGTTTGCACAAAACCCTTTAAAATCATGTGAGCCAATGCAGCAGGACGCTGCCCGTTCCATCAGCTCCACGTCCAGATGTTCTCCGTAATGATATCGGTATTTCCTGTTAAATACTGACTTGGATTCATCTGTCCCAATACGGTAAACGTATGTTTTATTATCAGCATTCAGCCTGCTGTGGAACCGTTTCGGCACTTCCGCGATATCGGTAATCTCGATATCGTCCGGCAGGTAACGATTCAAATACGTCCTGACCTGTGCAGGATCCGCCGGTTCTTTCAGATGAAAATTTGCAGTCTGCCCAAGTGCATGTACGCCGGCGTCCGTCCTCCCTGCTCCATGAACCTCGACAGGATAACCACTCATTCTGGTCAGTATCTTTTCCAGCTTTCCCTGGATGGTATTGTCAGTATTCGTCTGCTTCTGCCATCCATCATATCTTGTTCCGTCATATTGAATAATAATTTTACAATTCATAGCCCCTATTATAGCATAAACAATGAAGGTTGTGAAACCCATTCTTCGTGAATTTCACAACCTTTTACGCCTAAATACTCAGACTTACCGTTCCGCCTCATTTGACAGAGCATCCTGCTTTCTGGCATGTTTCTCTTTTTCTATTACTTTTTGATATGCCTTCATTTCCCTGGCAACAACACCGCTCATGGCGATCAGACATATCAGATTCGGTATCGCCATCAGTCCGTTTGCAATATCTGAAAAATCCCAGACGATCTGCAGCGTCGTCGTCGCACCGAGATATACGGCAAGTGAAAATACAATCCGGTAAATCAGACAGTATTTCGGTTTTTTCACCAGATATTCGAATGCTTTCTCACCGTGATACTCCCAGCCCAGTATTGTAGAAAATGCAAACAGCGCGATCCCGATACACACCAGCACGCCTCCCACATCGCCGAGTGCGGATGAAAATGCAGCGATCGTCAGCGCTGCCCCTGTCATCAGCTGGCCGGTGGCCGGATCAATTGTTCCAAGCACGCCGGAGCTTGCGATTGCAAGACCGGTGATCGTACATACCACAATGGTATCAAAAAAAGTTCCCGTCATGTTGATATATCCCTGTTTTACCGGGCTGTCAGTCGTCGCGGCAGCTGCCGTTATGGCTGCAGATCCTAGACCCGCCTCATTGGAGAACACTCCCCGTGCAACTCCCCAGCGCACGGACTGCATCACCGATGCGACAACTACGCCGCCGACTCCGCCTGCCGCCGCCTTCGGGTTAAAAGCCATCGTAAAAATCTGCGCCACACCGGATGGTACATGTTTAATATTCACCAGAATCACAATAACCCCGGCGATCACATAAAAAACTGCCATGCACGGGACAACAACCTGTGATACCTTTGATATACTTTTGATTCCTCCCACGATAATAAGCAGTGCGAGAACCGTGATCACAGCGCCGCTGATTACAACCGGAACCTGGAATGTGTTCTGCAGTGCGGAGGAAATAGAATTCGCCTGTGTCAGATTACCGATGCCAAACGAAGCCAGCACCGTAAACAGTGCAAACAGAAAGCCAAGTGCCGCCCCGATTTTTTTATTTTTAAAAGCATGACGCAGCGTATACATCGGACCGCCGGACATCTCACCGTTTTCATTGACCTCCCGATATTTGATTGAAAGCATGCATTCAGAAAATTTAGACGCCATCCCAAAAAATGCGGAAATCCACATCCAGACCAGAGCACCCGGTCCTCCGAGAACCATGGCTGTCGCGACACCAACGATGTTTCCGGTCCCGATCGTAGCCGCAAGAGCTGTTGTCAGAGCAGAAAACGGAGAGATGTCGCCTTCTCCTTTCTTTGTTCTGGCCTCTTTGCTCAGCACACTGCGCAGTGCGTATCCCAGATTTCGTACCGGCAGAAATCTGGTCCGTACGGTCAGGATAATACCCGTCCCGATCAGCAGAATCAGCATCACAGGTCCCCATACAACAGCGTCAATGCCGCTTAAGACTTCCCCCATCTTTTTTAATAACAGCTGTGAATCCATCTTTCGTATCTCCTTAATTTATCCTCATTAATCACAAAGTAAAAAAAAACAACGTATTTGTGCCGTTGTCGTCCTTTCTATTATATGAATCCTGCAAAATGATGTCAAGGATTTATTTCTTCCAGCTCCTATTATTTTGAAGTTATTTAACGCCAAATCTCATACTCCGTAATATGCTTATAAATTACCTTTATTTTCCATAATCATTTTGCATCGCCTTATGTTACAATTTTTAAGGGGTGATTTCTTGAACTTGCGTCAAAGAAAGAAAAAAGAAAACAGGCGTTACCATATCGTTATCAAAGAATTTTTACAGGAAGCTGCTGAGATCGAAAAAGAGGCTGAACAGATGATACTTCCAGTTGCTCCGGCTTCCAAACAGGAAATTTACAACAGAATCATGAAAAGCATCTCAACGTATTGAAATTTATCCCAATACTTTTACGTATTCTTTATAATTTTTTACGCGCTCACAAAATGTAAAATTATGTCAAATACTGTCTATTTTATACGGCATTTTTAATTTTTAAATGTACTGATTTAAAATAAGAGCGAGAAAAGATCAAAGGAGATGCGTTATGAAACAAATTACTGAACTTATTCATTCCCTTGGCATCAGGGCAACCTACATCGGTTACCAATACCTGCGGTATGCTCTGGTGCTGTGCCTGGAAGACGAGAATTATATTCTCTTTGTCTGGAAATGGCTGTACGGAGATGTCGCAAAACATTTTTGCAAAACCCGAAGCAGTGTGGAACGGGCACTGCGCACAGTCGTTATGGCATGCTGGAATTATGGAAACAGGGATCTGCTGCACAGCATCGCGGGTTACCATCTGGATCAATGTCCGGCCGTGGGAGAATTCATCGCAATACTGTATCATCATCTTGAAAAAGATAATAATAATTAACGCATAAAGTGTAATCCCCCGGCAACCGGGGGTATTTTTTTAATCCTCCCACACGGACAGAAGTAAAAGGGTATCCTCTTGTATGTTTCTGTCAAAAGAAATATAATGAAGCCATAGAAGTATGATACATGGCTGTGCATCAGAAAAAGAAAGGAAAATGAATGAAACATATATTTTTGGTCGAAGACGATAAGGCAATCGCCAGAAATCTTGTACTTTTACTACGTTCCGAAGGTTTTACCGTCACCCATGCTCCTACACGGGAAGATGCTCTCAGCGCGCTTGCCAGTCATCAATTTGATCTGGCACTGGTTGATATCTCTCTTCCGGACGGAAATGGCTTTACAGTCTGCACACAGATTAAAGAAACGGGAGATATTCCCGTTATCTTTCTGACGGCTTCCGGCGACGAAGCGAGTGTTGTCACCGGACTAAACATGGGAGCTGATGATTATATCACCAAACCTTTTCGTCCGCGCGAATTAATTGCCCGAATCAAAACCGCACTGCGAAAAAGCGGACGGATGGGTTCGGTGTTTGAAATCTGCGGTCTTCATGTGGATACCTCAAGCGGCGTTGTCAGGAAAAACGGCGGCGAGGTTCTGCTCTCTGCTTTAGAGTATCGTCTGCTGCTGGTTTTTATCAGCAATCCAAAGAGCATTATCACAAGGAACAGACTGCTTGACGAATTGTGGGACGCCGCCGGCGAATTTGTCAATGACAACACGCTGACGGTGTACATCAAGCGCCTGCGAGAAAAAATTGAAGATGCCCCCGCCAATCCGCAGATCATTCTGACTGTCCGAGGCACAGGCTACAGACTGGGGGACGGATATGTTTCGAAATAAAGAGATTCAACGGTTTGCTGCTTTATTCACTCTCATCACCGCTGCCACAGTCATACTGGGCTTTATCATCAATATGACGGCCGGCATTCTTGCCGTCTGTACTGCCGCTGCATTTGGAACCGCCTTTGCCACATTTACCAAAGCCCGGTATCGAACCATTTCACAGATTTCAGATCAAATCGATCTTGTACTTCATAATGCCGATCATCTGTACATCGGAGAATCAAACGAGGGGGAACTGTCCATCCTGCAAAGTGAAATCACAAAAATGACGCTGCGCATCCGGGAACAGAATGATGCACTGAGAAAAGAGAAAGAACACCTCGCCGATTCACTGGCCGACATTGCCCACCAGCTCCGTACCCCTCTCACTTCCGCAAACCTGATTCTGTCATTGATAGAAAATACTTCTGATGACAGTGAACGGAAATCACTGATGCGGGAAACAGAAGAATTGTTCATGCAGATGGACTGGCTGCTCACCTCTCTGCTCAAATTATCCCGCCTGGATGCAGGCATTGTGGAATTCCAGCGAGGGCAGATCAGCGTTGACCGTCTCATATCCTCCGCTCTTCGTCCGCTCCTGATTTCGATGGAGCTGCACAACGTGGCACTGAGAACAGACGTGCCAAAAGATGCGGTGATCTGGGGTGACTTCAGCTGGCTTTCGGAAGCAATCCAAAATATCCTTAAAAACTGTATGGAGAGTGCAGGTGATAACGGAAAAATTGAAATTTTATGCGAAGATACCCTTTTGTTCACCGAAATCTCCGTCCGGGATAACGGCGCGGGTTTTGAGAAAGAAGAGTTACCACGTCTGTTTGAAAGGTTTTATCGCGGAAAAAATACAGACACTGCAGGATACGGAATTGGACTGGCCCTGTGCAAGATGATCATCACACGGCAGGCCGGCACAATCACAGCAAATAATCATCCGGACGGCGGAGCAGTTTTTGCCATTCGTTTTCCAAAGTGACAAATCTCTCACCTGAAAGTCACCGGGATGTCAGTTAAAAGTTCTATTATATGGGTAAGTTCATAACCAGACTCTAAACAATAATGAGAAAGGAGACTCACATAATGGAGTTCTTAAAAATCGAAAACTTATGCAAGATTTACGGCAAAGGCGAAAACCAGGTGACTGCCCTCGACCACGTTTCTCTTACCATTGAAAAAGGTGAGTTCACTGCAATCATCGGCTCCTCAGGCTCCGGAAAATCCACATTGCTTCACATCATCGGAGGTGTGGATGTGCCGACAAGCGGAACAGTATATCTGGACGGTCAGGACGTATATGCGGGGAGCAACGAAAAACTTGCCATTTTCCGCAGGCGGCAGGTGGGTCTGATCTATCAGTTTCACAACCTCATTCCCACATTGAACGTGGTGGAAAATATTACGCTTCCCATCCTGATGGATAAGCGGAAAGTCAATGAAGAACGGCTGAATGACCTCCTGGAACTGCTCGGATTAGAGGACCGTAAAACACATCTGCCCAATCAGCTTTCAGGCGGTCAGCAGCAGCGTGTGTCCATCGGACGTGCGCTCATGAATGCGCCGGCAGTTATGCTTGCCGATGAACCAACGGGAAGCCTGGACAGCAGAAACGGACATGAAATTATCAACCTGCTGAAATTGAGTCATGAAAAATACCATCAGACCCTCATCGTTGTCACTCATGATGAAAACATCGCCCTGCAGGCTGACCGCATCATCGGCATATCAGACGGCAAAGTAGTGCGTGACGGGAGGGTGCGGCGATGAACATTTTCAACAAAGTCACCCTGCAAAGCATGAAAAAAAGCCGCACCCGAACCATTGTGACGGTGATCGGAGTTATTTTATCCGCCGCTATGATTACAGCGGTCGCTACTTTCGGTGTTTCTCTTCTGAATTATATGATTAAGGGATCAATCACAAAATACGGCAGCTGGCATGTCGGATTTGCAGATGTTGATTCTTCTTTTGTACAGGAACGTGCCCGGGATGAAGAAGTCGCAGACACTGCAGTATTTGAAGATATCGGCTATGCTGTGCTTGAAGGCGGGAAAAATCCCGACAAACCTTATCTTTTCATCGCGGGTTTTACCGGGGATGCCTTTGATACCCTGCCCCTCAATGTGCTTTCCGGCAGACTTCCCGAAAACAGCGGAGAAGTTCTTATTTCAGGAAGTGTTGCAGCAAACGGCGGCGTCGCATATGCAGTGGGCGATACCCTTACGCTCGCAGTCGGGGCCCGCATGGCTGATAGCAGGAAGTTATGCCAGCATGACCCATATCAGCCAGAAACTTTTGTTCCGCAAACCGAGAAAACATACACGGTTGTCGGGATCTGCCAAAGACCCTCCTTTGAGGAATACGCTGCGCCGGGATATACCGTAATCACAAAGGCCGATGATACAGGCAGCGCAGAGAGTTTCAGCGTATTTGTCACACTCAGGAATCCCCGAAACGTCCGTTCTTACGCAGACAGCATATCTGAAAACGGTGCTTATACTTTAAACGATAATGTGCTTCGCTTTATGGGGGTCTCGGATGATCATACCTTCAACATGCTCCTGTATACGGTTGGCGGCATTGTAGTCGCCATCATCATGATTGGCTCGGTTTTTCTGATCTATAATGCGTTTACCATCTCACTGAACGAGCGCACACGCCAGTTCGGAATTCTCTCATCCGTGGGAGCAACTGCAAAACAGCTGCGAAACTCCGTACTGTTTGAAGGTCTCTGCATCAGTGTACTCGGTATACCGGTTGGCGTTATCGCCGGCATAGGGAGCATGCGTCTGGTAATCTCTGTTGTGGCCGGGAATTTCCGGAATCTGATGTACAGCGATATACCTTTGACTTTGACGTGGTCCGTCCCCGCCATTGCTGCAGCGGCGACGGTCAGTATGGTCACCATCATGATCTCTGCCTACATTCCCGCAAGAAAAGCGGCAAACACGCCCGTAATGGAGAGTATCCGCCAGACCAACGAGGTTAAAATCGAAATTGGAGACATGAAAACTTCCAAACTGGCGCAGCGTATCTGCGGCTTAGAAGGAACCCTCGCGCTAAAAAATTTCAAAAGAAACAAGAAACGCTATCGCAGTATCGTACTGTCGCTCGTTTTAAGCGTCGTGCTGTTTGTTTCAGGAAATGCATTTGGAACAACGTTAAAACAGGCTTCAAAGCAGGCTTCCGCAGCGACTACCTATGACATTGCTTTGGCCGTACAGGACATGGATGACCGTCAGATGCTTTTGCTCTATGATAAACTGAAAACCGCCGAAGGCGTTTACGAAAGCTCTTATCAGGCAGACATGACATATTCCTGCGAGGTAAAGACAAGTGATCTCTCTGACGAGTACCTGGAGGCCTCAGGTTTATCTTCTTCGGATGAAACAGTCCCTCTGTCGATGGATTTCCAGTTTCTTGATGACGGTACGTATCTGGACATCGTCAAAAGCCTGGATTTGCCCACGGAGGAGTATACCGGAAGAAATGCGAAGCTGATTGCGGTTGCCCTCATGCCGCCCGCAAAAGACAGTTCATATGACGGCATTGAAGATATGCCTGATCTGTTCAGGAATCAGTCCATGGATATCAAAATCACTCCTGAAACAGATGACAAAGAGCTGGCAAAGCCGGGACTAAACGCAGCTATGACCTTTGTCAGAACCTTACCGCCGGATATCATTCCGGACACCTCAAGATCTTCTGACACAAAACTATACACGTTGATGGTGATGGCACCCTATTCTCTCAAAGAAAAGTTTGTCTTTGACGATGCCCAGGTGGCCATGAAAGGACTGACCTTTTGTTCAGAGAATCCTTCCCGGTCTGTGGCAGAAATGGAAAACATGATTCAGGGCGAAGGGATCGCCGCCGAATACACGCTGTACAATACGGCTGAAATGCTTGAAGAAAACCGCAGCATGATATTTATCGCCAACGTGTTCACCTATGTTTTCGTCATCATGATCTCGCTGATTGCGGTTGCCAACGTGTTCAACACAATTTCCACGAATATTAAGCTGCGCAGGCGGGAACTTGCCATGCTTCTCTCCGTGGGGATGTCGGCACATGATTTCCAGAGGATGATGAATTTTGAGTGTGCTTTTTATGGTATGAGAGCGCTGCTCTTCGGACTCCCCACAGCGGCAGTCTTCTCCTGGCTGATTTACAAGGGAATGTTCATCGGAGGAGCCGAAGTCAATTATATCTTTCCATGGGGCAGTATTGGAATCAGCATCTTCTGTGTGTTCTTAACTGTGTTTATCACCATGCTCTATGCCGTCAGTAAGATAAAAAAAGAAAATATCATTGACGCACTTCGGGATGATATGACCTGATACAGGAACAACATCATCGTGATAAAAAAAGCACCGTCCGGCCGCTGTTTTTTAGTGGTCAGACGATGCTTTATAAATTACCCGATGAACAATCTTCTTAGATAACTTCGAATAACGTTCAAATATCCGCTGCGATTCACGTTTTCAATATGAACTCCAGAAAAAAGTATAGATCCGCTTACCCCAACAAGTACAGTAACGCTACCAGCTGCCGCCGCCACCGCCGCCGAATCCGCCGCCGGAAAATCCGCCGCCTCCAAAACCTCCTCCGGAGAATCCGCCGGATCCTCCGCTGCTGCTCTGCGGTTTCGGAACACTCATTGTTGTCGAGACTGTCTGCAGATTATGCATCATACAGCGGTGGAACAGATAGAAATCGAACGCATCCATTCTGCCCGTCGTATTCACGTACCAGTCAGGAGCGGGTACCGCGATCTGTTCAAATTTCTTCACCCAGACCTCGGAAAGGCCGAAGACGTAAGCGTAAGGCATGATATGATAAAACCAGTTGGGATTATTCTGTGCGAGCGCCTGCATCCGCTCCAGTTCCGCTGTCTCGATAAAATCCCGAAGTCCAATCAGATACCCCATTCTCTCAGCACATTTCTTCGTCCTTTTTTTCATAAAGGCCGTAAGGATGGCATTCAGTACGGAGATCACCAGAATGACAGCCATCGGCACATACCACGAAAACGTCAGGTGGTGCTGTACTTTAATCACATAATTGGCCGCAAATATGACCAGGCTTGCGCCGCATAATACAGCCGCCGTGATGACACCGCTTTTCTGAGAACTTCCCTTTTTGGCGTACCAGTTATCCACCATATAGCAGAGATAAATCACGGATGCCAGATACAGCAGCCAACAGATCAGACTGATGACACCGCTGCCGTCTGCAGAATACACGCTGACCGCCAGTGCAAAGATACCAAACGGAAGCGGAGACAGAATCAGTGCTGCCGTTCTTGCCGCCTGTGACTTTCCGGTATAGACGCCCCCGTTTTGTTTTTTGTTCATTTCTTTTTTCACCTTACGCTTCGCTTTCTGAAGGGTAGGCGCAAACTTGTATTTCAGGGAGGAGAGTTTTTTGCGCTCACCAACCGGCGCATGTTTTCCGAAAATACCGTCAAAAACATCTTTTTCATAACTTCTGGCGTCTGCGGGAAGGTCTTTCCGCTTCGTAAATGACAGTTCATCATTCGGTCCTTCCTCTATTGTCATGCAGCCTTTATCCGCCCAGTATACCAGCAGGGATACGATATCCCTGTCCTGAACACTGCCGTCTATGATATAACCCACTGCTGCACTGTCCAGGCCTTCCGGAGGTGCATACTGAATGGATGGATATATCTTCTCATCCCTGCCAAACAGAACAAAAAGCAGACCGATAACCGCCAGCATGACAACGCCGGTCCCCCATATATAGATGCCTTCTCTGTCTGCCGCCCTGACTTCTGTAAAATACCCCTCCTGCATCGGCGCATAGCACGTAAGTCCGCTTCCAACCGGAAGTGCTTCTTTTAATACCCCTTTCATCGTATCGTTATCCCAGGAAAACTCTACAATTTCCGAAGCATCTTTCTGTTCCCCAAATCTTCCATAGTAAAGTTTAAGAATCTCGTGGTTAAAATCACCCGGGAAATGGACCGTGAATGTACTGCCGGCGGGAATCGCATTCTGCCATCCGGTCGGAAAGATATTGCAGTACGCTTCTGTATATCCATACTGCGTCTTTGGCTTCAGCTCATAAGAGAAATGGTATACGGCGTCCGTCACCATGGAATCTTCACTTCCAAAGCGCAGCACCACATTTCCATTCTCCGTTGATTCATCGGCCTGAGTATTGGACTCTTTAAGATCGATTTCCGCCCGGTAAGGCACATAATCAATCTTCCCGTCCTGCGCGCCGGTCATGATTCTGCCGCGGTACGGGATATAGCGGTAAATTCCATGACGCGGGGTCACAAAATCAACATCAATGCTTTCTTTTACTGTGTAAGAATTGTCGTCATGTATTTCAATGCTTGTTTCATAACTGTTTGTCGTCATGTAAACGTCTTCCTGGACGCTCTGTACTTCACCATCTGTTCCTGCTGCCGATCCAAATGCGGCAAACAAAGTGCCGGCATTCATAAACAGCAGAATGAGGGCAACCCAGACAGCGACGACGATCAACTGTTTCAATCGTTTCATATTCGCCTCTCAATCAAAAAGAAACTTTTACGCTCTCACGCTCAGCAGCTTCATTCACTTCATACAGCGGCTTTCTGCGGAATCCAAAAATTCCTGCCAGCAGGTTTCCAGGGAACATTTCTGTCTTTGTGTTGTACTTATTGACGACTCCGTTGTAATATCTCCTCGATCCTGCAATCTCTTCCTCCACTCTGGACAACTGTTCCTGGAGCTGCAGAAAATTCTGGTTGGCTTTCAGGTCCGGATACCCTTCGGATAACGCAAACAACGATTTTAAAGTGCCAGTCAGTACATTATCATTCTTAATTGTCTCTTCCGGAGTCCTGGATGTCATCGCCATATTTCTGGCCGCAATCACCTTCTCCAGTGTTTCCGATTCATGCTTTGCATAACCTTTTACCGTCTCAACAAAGTTCGGAATCAGATCGTATCTTTTTTTCAGCGAGACGTCCATTGCCGAAAATGCCTCTTCTGTTTTATTTCTCAGCTTTACAAAACCATTATAAGTGCCGACCAGCCACAATATAAGCAGGACGACGATCACCAGAATTATTATCAATGCTGTTGTCATACTTTACACCTCTTTCTTCCAAAAAGACGGGGAGCTTACAAGAAACCCTCCGTCCTTCATCTTTTACAGATTTGCTTTGATTTTGTTGATCACTTCTTCGTACTCTTCCTCACTTAAGAATACTTTTTCAGGATTCATTGCAAACACCTGTGTCCATTCAAATCCATCTTTGTATTTTGGTACCAGGTGGAAGTGTGTGTGACCTGCCGTATCACCGTAAGCTCCAATATTGACTTTATCCGGGCTGAATGCTTTCTGGATTGCAGCCACTACCTTTGCCATATCCGCAAAGTATCCGTTTCTCTCTTCTTCAGACAGCTGTGTAATGTCCGGAACGTGAGATTTGGTTGCTACGATACATCTTCCTTTATGGCTCTGCTCTTTAAAAAGATAAACCAGTGCATTGTCCAGTTCGCAGATTTTAAGGCCGAACGGTGCCAAAAACTCACCCTCTACACAGTATGCGCATTTTTGATCCTTCATAATACCCTCTCCTTTTAACTGTAATGTTTTTTCATAAGCAAAATAAGATCTCCTGCCTACGCATAAGTATACCTCTTTTACAGAAAATTCTCAATCTTTTTTTAGGATTCCTCCGCCGTCTCCTGTACTGCTTCGCCAGTCTCTTCCTGCGCTTTTGCATCGTAGAGCATCTCCTGCAGTTTTGCCACCGTCTCCTCCCAGTCCGGGACCAGTTTTTCATTTTGCGAGACAAACATGCCGTCATACGGGATCCTGTCCTTTACCAGCTGATAATGAAGCATCGAGGGTACTTTTCCGAGAAGTCCCCAGAATTCATTTTCAGGAATATTATGCGTAACCAGAGGAAGCAGTCTGTTCGCCAGCTTGTCAATCTCCCCGATACTCATCTGCCGGATTTTCTGTGTGAGCTTTGTCAGTACTTCCCGCTGACGCTCCGTCCTCTGATAATCTGAATTCCCCACCTTACGTATTCTGGCATAGGCGACAGCCTGTATTCCCTGACACTCATAGGTTCCCTCTCCCGGTATCATATATTCCGGATATCTGTCCTCGATGTTCATATTCTGGCACATATGCTCCATCGTCTGGTTGGCGTTGGCTGCTTCTTTTTCCGTAAACGTAAGTGTAATACTGCCGATCGCATCAATAATGTCGATCATGTCTTTAAACGATACCGCCATATACCGGTCTACATTGACTTTAAAATTTTCTGTCACCGTCTCCACAAGAAGCGGACCTCCGCCGTTTGCATACGCAGCATTCAGTTTCCGGTATCCGATTCCCGGAATATCCACGCAGGTATCCCGCATCAGGGAAACCATACTGATCTGCTTTTTCTCATCATTCACAGACAATAATATCATAGAATCAGAATTTGCATTTTCCGTACTTTTCGTCCGGTCTACCCCGATGAGCAGTATGTTATAGACATTGTCTTCCGTCATGATATTTCCATCGTAACGATACTTTTCGATGTTCTCCTGAATGGCCTGAAGCTCTTCATCAACCGGTTCTTCGTCCACAGGTTCTTTTTCCTGTATGATGGTCTCCTGAACCTCACTGTCTGCCACATAATTTGACTGTGCGTAATAACTGTGTCCTTTCGCATACACAACCGAAGCACACAAAAGAATCATTGCCGCCACAAAAAGACCGCTGTTTGCAGCCGTTCTCCACTTATGCTCTGCCGCACAATGCACATGTGACGTCACATCCTCCGCAAAACCGGCCGCTATCTGCCTCACTTTTCTCCATACGGTCCGGCCTGCTCTTTTCAATTTTCCGTTCATCTTACACCTGCCCTCATGTCTGTTAATTTTATTATATATAAAATGTCGAAAAATACAAGATTTTACCGATAGAAATTGTGTTATAATTTTAATGAGATACCAGTTTCTATTGACATCAACACTTTATCACAGAGAACTACATGTAAGGAGGAGTTACATCATGCCATATGATGCTATTATTATCGGTGCTTCGATCGTTGATATACCGGCAGGACCTGTCGATGCATCTGTGTTTGATACAGGTTCCCATCCTGTCGACCGGCTGGCTTTTCAGGTTGGAGGCGATGCAATCAACGAAGCAACTGTTTTATCTCATCTGGGGGCCGATATTAAGCTGATCAGTAAAATCGGGCGCGATCCCGGAGGTGAATTTATCCTGAATCACTGCCGGCGGCACAGCATTGACACGACATCTATGGTCACGGATCCTGATATGGATACGGGAATCAATATCGTATTGATTGAAAAAAACGGTGAGCGCAGCTTTATCACCAGCCGAAGCGGCGGTCTGCGCCAGCTCAGACCGGAGGACATCGACCTTTCTGTCTTATCGGAGAGTTCCCTGCTATGCTTTGCAAGCATTTTTGTCTTCCCCTACTTTCAGAATGATGACCTGGTGCGCATTTTTTCCAAAGCAAAGGAATGTGGTATGACATTGTGCGCCGATATGACAACATGCAAAAACAAAGAGACTACCGAGGATATCCGCGAGGCGCTGTCTTATCTGGATTTTGTATTTCCAAATCTAAAGGAGGCACAGATGGTCACACAAAAAGAAGATCCGGACGACGCTGCCGACGTTTTTCTGGACTGCGGAGTCAAACACGCCGTCATCAAACTTGGAAAACAGGGCTGTCTGATCAAAAGCCGCCGCGAGCGCATCATCGTCCCCGCCGTCCCCGATGCCGTATGTCTGGATACAACGGGCGCCGGTGATAATTTTGCAGCCGGCTTTCTGTACGGGCTGATAAAAAAACAGCCGCTGTACGAATGCGGCCGCCTGGCGAATGAAACGGCGGCGCGCTGCATCGCAAAGATGGGTGCCACCGCATGGATTGCATAATATTCTGCAAAAGCTAAAAGAGCCGCCGCCTTTACTCTGTCAGGCGGCAGCTCTCCGGCTGTTATCTGTCTTTTATCATCTGATCATATTTCATGAAAGTAAATCCCAGCCTTTCATATAGCCGTACTGCACCTTCATTACTCTTCGTCACTTCCAGCCGGAAACGTTTTGCGTCCGGGTATTCCTTAAACAGCCATTCAAAAAACTGCGTCCCATACCCTTTTCCGCGGCATGCTTCACTCAGATAAATCTCCTCTATCATCACGGTAACGCCGCCCGTCTCGCACGCATAAAAGCTCGTAATATAGGCAAAGCCAACCGGCGTCTGCCCGTCCAGCAGCATCACGCCCCGAAGCAGTGAGTGCTCTCTGACTGCATCTGCAAAGGTTCTGCGAAGCACGCTGTCATCCACGGTGTGGTCTACCGCATCGCTGTGATAAAATTCATGGACCAGCGGCAGGACAACCTCCTCATCACCGTCACACATCTCTCTGATCTGTAACATCACACTGCCCTCTCTTACTTAATCAGTTTTGATATCGCCTTAAAGGTATCGGAACCTGCTTTTTCCAGAAGTTCAAACAGGATCGACTCATAAGTGCTGACCAGAATCCCTTCCTGGACGGCACGGCTGACTGCCGTATCTTTGTCACTTTTTTTTCTGGAGCTGACGCAGTCCGTGATCAGGATCGGCTGATATCCGTTTTCCTTTAAGTCAATACATGTCTGCAGCACACAGATATGAGTCTCAATGCCGCATATGATAATGTTTTTCTTTCCGAAACTTTTCACTTTATCAGAAATCACATCATCCTTCCAGCAGCTGAAGGTCTTCTTATCATAATATTCTTCAGTTCCTGCCGCCTGATAGACAGACTGCACAGAATTTCCGAGTCCTTTTGTATACTGCTGCGTGATCATCATCGGAATACCCAATGCCTTCAGCCCCTTTATGAGAATCGATGCATTTTTCTCCAGCTCATCACCCTGATACATCACCTTCATCAGACTTTCCTGATAATCCACAATCATCGCCATTGTATCTTCTGCCTTAATCCTCATATCTGTTCTCCTCTTCTCTTACTGTTAAACTGCTTCAAGTGCCTGCTTTAGATCCGCAATAATGTCATCCACATTCTCGATGCCGACAGACAGGCGGATCAGGTCCGGAAGAACCCCGGCCTCTATCAGCTGCTCATCGCTGAGCTGGCGGTGTGTATGGCTGGCCGGATGCAGTACGCAGGAACGGGCATCTGCCACATGTGTCACGATCGCAATCATCTTCAGCGCATTTGTAAAACGCATTGCGCCTTCTTTACCTCCCTTTGGTCCAAAGCTCAGCACACCGCAGGTTCCATTCGGCATATACTTCTGCGCAAGTTCATAATACCTGCTGCTCTCAAGTCCAGAGAATTCCACCCATGCAACCTTTTCGTGTTTCTCCAGAAATTCTGCAACCTTTCGCGCATTTTCAAAATGACGCGGCACTCGAAGATGCAGGGTTTCCAGCCCAATATTTGTCAGAAATGCGTTCTGCGGAGACTGGCATACCCCCATATCCCGCATCAGCTGCGCGGTAGCTTTTCTGATAAAGGCTTCCTTTCCAAACCGCTGCGTATAGATGACCCCGTGGTATGATTCATCCGGTGTCGTCAGACCCGGATATTTCTCAGCATGAGCATCCCAGTCGAAATTGCCGCTGTCTACGATACATCCTCCCATTGCCATTGCATGGCCATCCATATATTTTGTTGTGGAATGTACGACGATATCCACTCCAAATGCAAACGGACGGCAGTTGATTGGCGTCGCAAACGTATTATCACAGATCATTGGAACCCCGTGCCCATGTGCCAGGGATACAAACTTATCGATATCCAGCACTACGCCCGCAGGATTGGAAATCGTCTCTGCAAACACCGCCCTGGTGTTCGGACGAAACGCTTTCTCCAGTGTCTCCCTGTCATCATCCTGGTCCACAAGTGTCACTTCAATCCCGAAACGCTTTAATGTCACAGTCAGAAGGTTGGAGGTCCCTCCATACACTTTTGCTGCACAGATCACATGATCGCCAGCCGCACAGATATTCGTCACTGCCATCAGTGTTGCCGATTGTCCGGAGGATGTCAGCATGGCAGCCACGCCGCCTTCCAGATCACAGATTTTCTTTGCTACCACATCACAGGTGGGATTCTGAAGTCTGGAATAAAAATAACCGTCTTTTTCCAGATCAAACAATTTGCCCATCTCTTCACTCGTCTCATACTTAAATGTTGTGCTCTGATAAATCGGCAGTACCCGCGGCTCTCCGTTTTTCGGCTGCCATCCTCCCTGCACACAGATCGTCTCTTTTTTTAAATCCATTCTTTTATCCTCTCTTCGTATCTTGTTCCATCACTGTACCATTTATTCTAACGCGTCGGCAGCTACTGTGCAAGGATATTTATTCTCTTTTACCTCTGCATCCCGCCCTTCCAGAGCAGCCTGCACAGTCACATTCACAGAATTTTCCCTGGCGAAAGCGCCTAATCTTCCTTTTGATCACCCATGCTGCATACCCGGCGATCACTACCATGATCATAATCTCAGCCATCTGCCGTCACCTCCTTGCAGTTAAAACAGACTTCCCACCTGATATATCAGAAATGTGACAATCCACGCCACACACAGCTGGAATCCGGCTGTAAGAAACGTCATCTTCCAGCTTCCGGATTCCCTCTTGATGGTCGCCAGTGTTGCGATACACGGTATGTACAGCAGGCTGAAGGTCATCATACAGTATGCATTCAGCATGCCGAATCCTGCCGTTCCCAAAATGCCCGCCAGTGTGGCCATCCCTGCAGCGCTTGTTGCATTTCCCACACCGAACAGCACAGAACAGCTGGACACCACAACTTCTTTTGCGGAAATTCCGGCAATCAGTGCCACGATAATCTGCCAGTACCCAAGCCCGATCGGTGCAAAAGCCGGGACAACCGCTTTCCCGATCAGGGAACCGAAACTCTGGGTAATGTCACTGACAAAGCCATGAGGACCAAAATTCAGCACAAACCACATCGCAATGGAGGCAATAAAAATTGTCGTCCCCGCCTTTGTCAGATAATCTTTTATTTTTTCCCACACATAAATCCATACGGTCTGTGCGCTCGGCGCCTTATATTCCGGCAGTTCGATCAGCAGATTATTCTTCGCTTCTTTCCGGTCAAGCATATGTAATACGAACGCCACCAGAATTGCCACAAAAAGCCCCAGTACATACATGGAAAACGCGGCAATCATCGCATAATTTCCAAAGAACATCTGAGAAAACAGCACGTAGACCGGAAGTCTCGCACTGCAGGACATAAACGGCGTGATCAGTATCGTCTTCATACGGTCCGACCGGTTTTCCAGCGTACGCGATGCCATGACAGCCGGAACCGTACATCCAAATCCAAGAATCATCGGAATAAATGCCCTGCCGGACAGCCCAAGCCTTCCCATCAGACTGTCCATCACATAGGCCGCACGCGCCATATATCCGCTGTCCTCCAAAAATGCCAGTGCCAGAAACAAAATAAAAATGTTCGGCAGAAACGTCAGAATTCCCCCGACACCTGAGATAATACCATCCACAACCAGCGAAACCAGCCATCCGGCGGCACCGACCGCATGCATACCGACTGTTACTTCCTCCGCCACGAAATCCAGCAGGATCCCCATATATCCTTTCAGCCAGTCTCCCAGTGTAAAGGTCAGCAGGAATACGAGTGCCATAATACAGAGGAACATGGGGAATCCCCAGATCCGATGCGTCAGCAGCCGGTCGATCCTGTCTGTACTCTCTTCTTTTTGCTCCTTGTTCACCAATACCTCGTGGATGACTTCTTCAATAAAATCGTACTTTTCATTGATTATCTTCGATTCGTAACATTGATCCGTAATATCTGTCAGATCCAAGGGGTAGGTCTTTTGCGTCTCCTCATCATATTCTAAAAGCTTGATCGCATAGTAACGTGCCTTCTCAATTCCCGGATACATTTCTTTCAGACGGATTCTGACTGCATCAATCTTATCTTCTATCTCGTCGCTGTACACCATAACAAATTCATTGTGGTGCTGATGTCTGTGTTCCGTGGAAATATCGTGATGATGGATCAGCGGCTGTTTTTCTTCAAAATCCTTGTGATGCACAACGGCATGCATCAGGATATCCAGCCCTTTCTTTTTGCGGGCACATACCGGAATCACAGGGATTCCCAGCATCTCCGGCAGCCGGTGAAGGTCAATCTCCATCCCCCGTTTTTCTACAATGTCCATCATGTTCAGCGCCAGCACGACAGGCTTCCCAAGCTCGATCAGCTGCAACGTCAAATAGAGATTCCGCTCAAGCGATGATGCATCCGCCACATCCACGATCACATCCACCTCATCGCTGAGTACATACTGCCTTGCCACTACTTCTTCCATTGTATATGAAGTCAGGCTGTAAGTTCCCGGCAAATCCACCAGCTGGATGTCAAATTCCTGGAACTTCATCGAGCCTTCCACTTTTTCCACCGTAACTCCCGGCCAGTTTGCAACCTTCAGATTGGCACCTGTATAAGCATTGAACAGCGTCGTCTTACCGCAGTTGGGATTTCCCATAAATCCTACACGTATCTTATTGTCCATCGCTGCTGTCCTCCCTCACTTCGATATGCTCCGCAATATTTTTTCCGATGGCAAACCGTGTTCCCCGCACCTTGATCACCATCGCTCCCTTTTTCTTCTTATTCATAACCAGAATTTTAGTTCCTCCGGTCATTCCAAGCGCCTCCAGACGCCGATCAACATTTTGCGGCAGATCCATCCGCTCCACTCGATAGCTTATGTCAACCTCTCCCTCTATCAGTTTCATTCTGTGTCCTCTCTCTTATCGGTGTTTTTTCTCAGTTAGTTGAGATTAATCTAAGCTTACAATGTTTCTATCCGTCTGTCAATCATACTTTCCGGAGTGTGCAATATTATTAAAAAACAGCGGGACAAGAGCACCCGCTGTATCAAAAACTTCTATTTATTTTTGTTGTAAATAATAAGTAAACCTTTCAGAAGAAGGTCATCATCCATAATGACTTCTCTTCTGCAGTGAGGAATAATTGATTTCGCCAGACCTCCGGTGGCTATCGCCGTCGCCTTATGCCCCAATTCATCCTCAATTCTTGTGATCAGCCCGTCCACCATCGATGCACTGCTGTAGATCACACCACTTTTCATACAGTCAATCGTATTCTTGCCGATCATCTGTTTCGGCGGTTCCAGACTGATTCCCTGAAGCTGCGCCGCATGGGAAGTCAGCGAATCAAGCGATACGAGCACACCCGGAAGGATCATTCCACCGATATAATTGCGGTGTTCATCAATGACACATACCGTCGTCGCTGTCCCCATGTCAAAGACAATCAGAGGTGCCGGATATTCATTGATAGCGGCTACGGAATCTGCCACCAGATCACTGCCCAGCTGCGCCGGATTATCCATCAGAATATTCAGCCCCGTCTTAATCCCAGGTCCCACCACCAGCACTTTTCTGCGGAGAATTTTCTCTGTGGCGATCCGCATGATATTCGTGATCTGTGGAACAACGGAAGAGATGATCCCTCCCTGGATTTTGTCATACTCAATCCCGTAGAGATCGAGAACCACTTTTATGTCGATTGCATATTCCAGTTCTGTCTTTGTCCGCACAGTGGAGAGCCGTTCCACAAAAAATGTCTGTTCCTCATCCACACATCCGACCACAATATTTGTATTACCGATATCAATGGCTAAAATCATATTATACTCCTATATTTTTCATCACTTTCGTATTCATCAGCACTTTTCCCACCAATGCCACGATAACAGCTGCCACAATCGCCTCCGGAATTCCATTAACGGTGATGATGGCTGTGATGGCCGAGTACACCGCATTTGCCGCAATCCCGCTTGCTGCCGCATAACTGTCCCCGAAAAACAGGTAGATCATGTTCATGACCAGAAGTGTATTGGTCAGTGCACCGGACAGCCCTGCAAGTGCCAGCCCCAAAATAGAGGTGCCATTCGTCTGCTTTTTGGTCAGCTTCATAACGAGGCGGTAGACAAAAAACGGCACGACTCCCACAAGGATTCGCGGTACAAAACAGATGATCAGACTGCCGATTCCGCCGCTGTATTCACCCAGAGAGTAAAACGGTGTGAATACAAAGGAGGTCACCGACGGATTGATTGTATTGTTTATAAAACTCGTCAGTCCAAATACAAATCCAAGTGCTGCCCCTTTTTTCGGTCCCAGCATCAGCGATCCGATAATAACCGGGATGTGGATGATGGTTGCCCGCGTAAAGCCGAGCGGAATGTAGCCTAAAAACGGTGTGAAGGCCATGACCAGAATCAGTGCAGCGAAAAGTGCCACCTGTGCCATTCCCTTCGTTTTTGAGCTCGTTGCTGTTGATGTGTTATTCA
Source organism: uncultured Ruminococcus sp. (assembly GCA_964621905.1). Lineage (GTDB taxonomy): Bacteria > Bacillota > Clostridia > Lachnospirales > Lachnospiraceae > Ruminococcus_G. Next base: position 229,872 of record CAZUNG010000004.1, read on the forward strand.
TTTTTTTCCTCCTGTTACTGTTCCTTGTTCTTTAAGGATACAATACATGTGCCTTTCGGGAATTTACGGGTTACTCATAATTTTATCCAGGATGTGAACGGCAACCTCTTCTTTGCTCATCAAGTCTAGAGAGATTTCCTCATCCTGTGTAATCAGGGTCACCACATTGGTATTCGCTTCAAATCCAGCTCCGGGTTCTCTTAGATTGTTCGCTACAATCATGTCCAGATGCTTTTTTGCAAGCTTGTCCCTGGAATTACCAATTACGTCCTCCGTTTCCATGGAGAATCCACACAGAAACTGATAGGGCTTCTTATGCTCTCCAAGATATTTTATAATGTCCTGTGTCCGTTCCAGCTCGATGGAAAGATTCCCATCTTTTTTCTTCATTTTCTCACCGCTGACCTGACGCGGACGGTAATCTGCCACTGCTGCCGCTTTGATCACGATATCCTGATTTGGAAATTCAGCCGTCACCGCGTCAAACATCTCCTGCGCACTGATGACATTGATCAGTTTTACAAAAGGCGGAGGTGTAAGACTCGTCCTTCCGCTGACGAGCGTCACTTCGGCACCTCTAAGCATTGCAATTCTGGCAACTGCATACCCCATTTTCCCGGAAGAATGATTCGTTATATAGCGCACCGGGTCCATCGCCTCCTGCGTCGGGCCGGCTGTCACCAGCAGCCGTTTCCCCCGCATATCTTTTTTAAAAGCGGTCTCCCGCTCAATATACTCTATCAGCACCTCCGGCTCCGGCATCTTTCCGTCTCCTGTATCCCCGCAGGCAAGTCTTCCCGATGCCGACGGTATCACCTCAAACCCATACTGTCTGAGTGTACGCATATTGTCGCGCACGACCGGATTTTCATACATGGCTGTGTTCATCGCAGGCGCAACAATCTTTTTGCGGCGGCAGGCAAGCGCCGTTGTTGTCAGCATGTCATCCGCTATACCATGTGCAAGCTTTCCGATCACATCGGCAGTAGCCGGGGCGATCATCATCACATCCGCCTGTTTTGCAATCGCGACATGCTCCACATTGTGCTGGAAATTTCGATCAAATGTATCGGTCAGGCATTTATTGCCCGTCAGCGTCTCAAATGTGACCGGATTAATAAAATGAATAGCATTCTGTGTCATGATCACATGAACATTTGCATGCTGCTTCACAAGTGCACTGGCAAGAGCAGCACTCTTATAGGCCGCGATCCCTCCGGATACACCAAGCAACACTGTTTTTCCTTTTAACATCGGATTCTTCTCCTTTTTCTGCATGCAGATTCTTTGATCATTATATAGAAATCATCATGAAATTGCAACGATATACGTATCATTTCTTTCAAAAACAACCTCTCCCGCCGCTTTCAGCAGGGAATCATTGATCTCGCCATACTTTTCGCGTTCCAGATCTCCGACATAAACATAAGAAACATCATATTTCTCCAGCATCTCACTCACTTCTTCTTCGTCTTTGGAAGTATAGATGAGCTCTACATCACTTCTTCTTTGATTGAGATCATCGGTATCATTTCTCCACAGCCATTCATGTACATACCAGCCAAGTACACAGGGCAGCCCGGTCATGGCTGACACTCTCTGGTATTCAGAATAGCTGTCTCCACACGCCTCAACGATAACCGGACTGTTATCCACATTTTCATTCAGCCATGCAATGGCCTCTGCATCCGATGGATACTCTTCCGTCAGATATGCTGTCGCATCCAGCCCCTGGAATCCCGACCGATCGAGCACATCCCCGAACCAGTCAGAGACCGCAGTGCCAAAATATCCAATTGTTGAAAACATACAGATACACCCGAGGATTCCTGTCACATACAGGGTGCGTGACCGGTTCAAAAGAAATCTTGCCAGAATATAGGCCATGCTGATTCCAAACAGCGTAAATGCCTGATACGTCAGTTTAAACATCGTATTCGCCCTTGCAGAGTTTTCTTCATAAATGTCCCGCACATATACGAGTTCCGGAATCAGCACCAGTCCGATGGCACAGAGCGCCAGCCCCGCCACAAACAGATCCGAAGGATGCGTCTTTTCCAGCAGATTTCGGAATCTTCCCCGGTACTCTGTCTTTCTGGCATTGCCAATCAGCGTCCAGACCACAAAAACGGTACACAGAATTACCGGAAATCCCCACACAACCAACAGTTGTTTGATCGAACTGTGATTCTTCGCCAGTGCAATCCCCGACACCATACTCTCAAACTGCAGCGCAAACGGCAGTGCTGTCAGCTCCGAGATCAGCAGCATCCAAATACTGTGCAGCATACTGCGTCCAATCGTATATCCCGGAGAAAATTGTCCTTCCCGCAGATTGCGGTACACGACAACAGCCATGATCACCACAAAATAAATTGGAAAGTCCCAGTAATTTGTAAAATGAAACAGTCCCAGGAAGGCTCCAAACATGACGTAATACGGATTTTTCAGGGACTGGACCAGCTGCTGAAACAGCGGGTCTTTTTGCTTCGTCTTTCGCAGCTGAACCGGAGATTTCATAAAAGCATAGATGATCCCCACAAGACACAGTACAAACATCAGGTTCACAACATGGGCATGCAGGTCCCCAAGTATAAAAGAGTACGCCGGATATTCATGGATGGTACGGTCACTCCCCTTCGGGTAATAACCAATATAGCGTGTCGAATTTGAAAACCAATAGGTATAGTCGCTGTCGTGTCCCAGAAACTTTCTGAAAAAACGCAGAAGCGGCCCTGCCAATACATAATGCATATTTCCCGCAAAAGATACGGCTGCTCCCGCCAGAACTCCCACAGGCACTGCCGCACCTGTACGCTTTTTTTGGCCCGCCTTGGAAGCCCTGTCTTCCCACAGCTGCCTTACAATAGCAAACGGCATCATAAACGCAAATGCTGCAACCATAGTACGCATCACGTTATATGTTTCCTGTATCCGGGTAACTGTAATTCTGGTCAGGAACACGGCAAAATATTGTCCGCCGTAATAGTAATTGAGGGGTTCTCCGGAGTACCAGATATCAGGAGCCGGTATCTTTGTGCTGCGCATCATGCTCGCCATAAATCCATAGTCCATGAACTTTTCCGTCCCCTGAGCAGCCGGATGAAAACCTGCCAGATATGTCCACAGCAAAAACAGCAGCAGAAATAACAATTCTTCACAGATGATCAGTTTCCCGTTTTCCCTTGTGATCCAGAACACGGATTTGCCCTTTTTCAGACGATACCAGAACATGGCGATATTCAGACCAATCCCCACAAGTACGACAATGACACAGAATGTTGTCGTAAATTCAAATAAACCGGTGCTGCCAAGCAGCCACACAAAATATCCCGGCAGTGCTACTCCCAGAACCTTGGAAAAAATCCACCCGCAGTCACGGTAATTTTTAAACAAAATTGCTGTCAGCGGCATAAATCCCACGCCCACCACCAACAGCATCAGCCACCAAATCAGACACGTACCCATCATATCCTCCTTCGCATCGTATGAAATTCAGCTGTTGCCCGGCGTCCCATGGCAATGATTTTGGGAATGTTGATAGAATTGACCCCGCCCTGGCGTTTCCGAAATGTAATCGGATAGTACCGGACGGTCTTACCTCTTTTTTTATACAGAACACTGACCATCACATTTGCCAGATGATAATCTTTTGGGATACTGTGCAGAATTTCCTTCAGCTCATCTGCCCTCATCAGACGAAATGGTGTATTGATATCCTTCATCCATACATGAAAATTAAGCAGCACCACCATGCGCAGTGTCTTTGTTACAATCTTTCTTGAGATTCCATCCTGGCGGTGCTTTCTGCAGCCAAGCAGCAGGCCCGCAGACGCGCGTTCTTTCCACATCTGTCCGAATTCAGACGGAAGTGTCTGGCCGTCTGAATCCGTCTGAAAAAATCGCATAACGATATCCAAAGAGCACCGCTGCTCCATGGCCTCCGTTCTTTTTTTGCACTGTCTTAAGATATGGATGCTGCTCTTTCATCTTCAGCAGTATCTCATATGTATTGTCCGTGCTCCCGTCGTCTATAACAAGCAGACGGCTGCCATTTTGAATGCGGTCAATCACCGGATACCACTGCTGTACGACTGATTCAATATTTTCCGACTCATTATATGCCGGCATCACAATCCAAAGAGTATTCATCATGTCTCCCCGTATTTACCCTAAAAAGGGGAAGCTTTGCGTATCGCAGCGTCCCCTTCTCTTCTCTATTCTTCAAATCTGATTTTTAAATAACTCTTGATCTCTTGCACACATTTTTCAAATCCCAGCTTTCCGCTGTTGATGCAAAGATCGTAGTTTCTTGCATCTGTCCAGTCGCGCCCCGTATAGTGATGGTAAAAATCACCCCTGTATTTATCCACTTTGGATATATACCGCTCCATCTCTCTCTTTGTCATACTGTTTCTCTCCATTGCCCGGTCGAAACAAAATTCCCGGTCCGCATGGACAAATACACTTGCAACATTGTCAAAATTGCGGAGCACAAAATCTGCACAGCGTCCGATGATCACGCAGGACTCCTGCCGCGCAAGCTGTTTGATAATCTTCGCCTGGTAGTTAAACAGGTTATCATTGGAAACGAACCCATCACATTCCGGATTAATCAGGTCTCCGCTGTAAACTTTCGTTGTCAGTTTCTGAAGCAGCCCGATATCCAGTCTCTCATCAACCTTCCCGAACAGCTTCTCCGAAATCCCGCTGTCTTCAGATGCCATCCGAAGAATTTCCCGGTTATAACAGTGGATCCCCAGCTCCTTCGCCAGCATCTCACCGACGGTCTTGCCTCCGCTTCCATACTGTCTGGCAATTGTGATTACTACATTTTCCATACCAGTTTTCCCCCTTGCCTATTCGCCCAGATATGCTTTTTTAATGGAATCGTCATTTATCAAATCTTTTGCATTTCCGCTCAGAACAATATTTCCAGTCTCCAGCACATATGCACGGTCTGCGATCGACAGTGCCTTTTTTGCATTCTGTTCAACCAAAAGTACCGTTGTATTTCCCGCACTCACTTCCTGGATAATGTCAAAAATCTCGTTGACCAGAATCGGTGACAGACCCATGGACGGTTCATCCATCACGATGATCTTCGGATGGGACATCAGTGCGCGGCCCATAGCGAGCATCTGCTGTTCTCCTCCCGACAGTGTACCTGCCAGCTGGTTTCTTCGTTCCTCCAGACGCGGAAAACGTTTATAGACCATCTCCAGCGTCTCATCTATCTCCTGTTTGTCATTCCTGGTATAAGCTCCCATCCGCAGATTCTCATATACACTCAGCTGAGCAAACACCCGGCGGCCTTCCGGAACATGTGCCATGCCAAGTCCTACGATTTTATGTGCCGGTGTCCTGGTAATGTCCTGCCCCTCAAACGTGACAGAGCCATTTTTCGGAGACAGCAGTCCGGTAATCGTATGAAGAATTGTCGTCTTTCCAGCCCCGTTGGCTCCGATCAGTGCGATCACCTCGCCTTCATTTACCTCGAAGGAGACACCCTTGATCGCCTGAATCATGCCGTAAAATACTTCCAGGTCCTTTACTTCAAGCATTGCCATTCTTTTCTCCTCCTATTCTCCCAGATATGCCGTGATAACTTCCGGATTATTCAGTACCTCACTCGTCTCTCCCTGTGCCAGAACTTCGCCAAAGTTCAGTACGGTCAGCGCCTCGCAGATGCCGGATACCAGTTTCATATCGTGTTCAATGAGCAGAATGGTCATATCAAATTTTTTTCTGACAAATTGTATGGTCTCCATCAGCTCGCTGGTCTCATTCGGGTTCATGCCCGCTGCCGGCTCATCCAGCAGAATCAGCTGAGGATCCGTCGCAAGCGCCCGCGCAATTTCCAGCTTTCTCTGTTTTCCGTAGGGAAGGTTGGCGGCCAGATATCCAGCCTCCTGTTCCAGCCCGAATACGCTCAAAAGCTCCATCGCTTTTTCATTCATCTCTTCTTCAACCCTGCGGTATCTCGGCAGACGCAGAATCCCCTCTATCGTCGAATAGTGGTGATGGTTGTGAAGTCCTACTTTTACATTGTCGAGAACCGGAAGATCTTTAAACAGACGAATATTCTGGAATGTCCGGGCTATTCCCGCCTTATTGATATCAATCGTCTTTTTTCCGGTGATATCCTTCCCGTCAAGCCTTACAATTCCTTCATCCGGTTTGTACACGCCGGTCAGCAGATTAAAAAATGTTGTTTTCCCGGCCCCGTTCGGACCGATCAGACCGTACAGCTGCCCTTTCTCAATTTTCATATCCACTGCGTTGACAGCACGCAGACCGCCAAAGGAGATCCCCAGATTTTTTACTTCTAATAATGCCATCTTACTCAGCCTCCTTCGCCGTCTTCTTTTTCGCAGTCATTCTTCTGAGCGAATGTTTTTCCCGCCACTCAATAGATTTCGGAGCCCAGTTAAAGAGCATCATAAGGATCAGGACAACGGCATAGATCAGCATACGGTAATCAGAAAGCCCTCTCAGAAGTTCCGGAAGCAGCGTCAGGATCACAGCCGCAATCATGGAACCCCTCATATTTCCGATGCCGCCAAGCACCACGAATACCAGAACCATAATGGACATATTATATCCGAAGTTTTTTGGCAGTGCCGTCAGCGTAGACAGGTTGTGTGCATAGAGAACACCTGCAGCACCTGCCAGCGCCGCCGAGACAGAAAAAGCCATCAGTTTATATTTCGTAATATTGATTCCAATCGATTCCGCTGCGATCCGGTTGTCGCGAATCGCCATGATTGCACGGCCATCTCTTGAGTTTACCATATTCAGGATAATCACAAGTGTAATCAGGATTAATACAATGCCGATCAGAAATGTGGAGTCCTTCGGCGTTCCCGTGATTCCCTGCGGACCATTGACGATGACCACACCGTCGGGTTCCATGTTAAGCGCCACGGCATCTTTCATGGAAAAATGAAAACCATTGCTGTCTTTTCCAATAAAAAAAACATTGATGACATTTTTAATGATCTCACCGAATGCAAGTGTGACGATCGCCAGATAATCTCCTTTCAGCCTGAGAACCGGGATACCGATCAAAATACCGAAAATTCCGGCAAGCACTGCACCAATCAGCAGTGCCAGGAAAAAGCGGAGTCCCGCAGAAGGAATGATTCCCACCATACATTTTGAAAAGAATGCGCTCGAAAAAGCGCCGATGCACATAAATCCGGCATGGCCAAGGCTCAGTTCTCCGAGTATCCCTACTGTCAGGTTGAGAGAAAGTGCCAGAATTACATAAACACACAGCGGAACCAAAAGCCCCTGCATCAGGCTTGAAATACTTCCCGCTGAAACCAGAATCTGAACGATGATAAATGCCGCAATGACAATACCATACGTTATCATATTGTTTTTTGTTGTCTTATTCATCTTCTTCAACATCGCTTTCACCTACACTTTCTCCTGAATATTTTTGCCCAGAATACCGGTGGGTTTCACGAGCAGCACAATAATCAGCACGGCAAAAACAATCGCATCTGCAAGCTGCGATGAAATGTATGCCTTTCCTAAAATTTCAATAATACCCAGGAGGATACCTCCAATCATGGCACCCGGGATCGATCCGATTCCACCGAATACCGCAGCCACAAATGCTTTGATACCCGGCATGGCGCCAGTATAGGGAGACAGCGAAGGGTATGCAGAACAGAGTAAAACTCCGGCCAGCGCTGCAAGCCCTGAGCCGATCGCAAATGTCAGGGCAATTGTCTTGTTGACATTGATTCCCATCAGCTGAGCTGCACCTTTGTCCTCTGATACTGCCAGCATAGCCTGGCCGGATTTGGATTTTCTGATAAATAATGTCAGTACAATCATGATGACGATACATGAGACGATCGTAACAATTGTCTCGCCTGTTATGAGCAGCGCACCGTCAGCCAGTGAAATGGCCGGTATTGTCACAACAGACTTAAAAGATTTTGTATTGGCCCCGAAGATCAGGAGCGCAACATTCTGCAGCAGGTAACTGACACCGATCGCAGTGATCAGCACCGCCAGCGGCGATGCGGCGTTTCTGAGCGGCCGGTACGCAACACGCTCGATTGTCACACCGAGCACGGTACAGAATACAATTGCAATTAAAATTCCTATAATAGGCGAAAGACCCATGTTCGTTGTTGCCAGCAGAACCACATAACCGCCTACCATTATTACATCACCATGCGCAAAGTTCAGCATCTTTGCAATTCCGTATACCATGGTGTAACCAAGGGCAATAATCGCATAGACGCTGCCCAGGCTAATGCCATTGATCAAGTAAGATAAAAAGCTCATAGCACACCCCTCTGTCGTATAATTTTCATAATGCTTTATTATACCACCCCAGCTGACAAATTTTCAAGGAAAACCCTATGTTTTCTGGAACTTTTGTATGAAGCGACAATGGCTGCCTCTTTTTTTGAGACAGCCATTGTCTGATATCCTGCTATTGTACCAGATATCCCTTCATATCCAAAGCATTTTCTATCAGGTTTAGTATATCCTCAGAATCCGCAGTTACTGTGTGGTAATGATATCCAGAAGTGATATTTTTCAGCGGGCTTGATTTTCCCATACGGATTCCCTCCATAAACTCTTCCACATCTCTTCTGGAATTAATCACCATGTCAGCCCTCAGCTGACCGTAGACCTTGTGGTTCACAAAAACATCAGCTACCCGTCCGCCCAAATCCACGATCGTATAGAGCTCATCTATAATCTCATCATCTGTGTGGCAGACTTTAAAGATACGCTGCGCACGTCTCCATACGTTCAGCACATATCCTCTGTTCGTCGATACGATATCCTGATTGGCCGCCCGCAAAAGTGCAATATCCTGCACAATCACCTGCCTGCTGACATGAAACGCTTCTGACAGTCTGCTTCCTGATACTGGAACTGGGCTGCCTTGGATGTAATTTAATATTTCCTTTCGTCTTGCCTCACCCTTCATAAGCAATCACCTTTAAATTTAAACTGCATGCAGATTTTTCAGGGAAATATCCATAATCGGAGCAGAATGCGTCAAAGCACCGCTCGAGATAAAATCAACACCAACCGACAGATACTTTTCGATATTTTCTTTTGTCACATTTCCGGAACACTCTGTCTGCGCACGCCCTTTGATCAGTGCGATTGCTTCCTTCATCATCTCCGGCGTCATATTATCCAGCATGATAATATCCGCACCGGCATCCGCCGCCTCCCTGACCATATCCAGATTTTCAACTTCCACTTCGATCTTCCGCACAAACGGAGCATACTCTTTGGCCATTTCAATTGCTTTTTTCACACTTCCAGCCGCACCGATATGATTGTCTTTGAGCAGAATCCCATCGGAGAGATTGTAGCGGTGATTGCAGCCTCCCCCCACTTTTACTGCATACTTTTCAAAAATTCTCATATTGGGCGTTGTCTTTCTGGTATCCAGAAGCTTTGTCTTACTCCCTTTTAGCAGCACCGCGATGGAATGCGTGTAGGTAGCGATCCCCGACATTCGCTGCAGGTAGTTGAGTGCCGTACGCTCACCGGACAGCAGCACGCGGATATCGCCTGTGACCACCGCCATCTTTGTACCGTTTGTTACAGCATCACCGTCTGTTACGAAAGCTTCAATTTTCACCGTATCATCCAGCAGCTCGAAAACTCTTGCAAAGACACCCATACCTGCCACGATCCCATCCTGTTTGCAGATCAGGTCCACCTGACCGAGGCATGGTTTTCTCATAACCGCATTTGTCGTGATATCCTCCGATGTGATATCCTCTTTCAGCGCCTGTAAAATCAAATCATCCACATTTAGCTTCATTGTGATTGGATTGTTCATGTTCCTTTTTCATCCTTTCTGTCTCCTTGATGATCGCTTCCCGATATTTTTCTCTGATCATTTCATAATCTGAATACTGCCCCAGATTAACCGTATCACAGATTTCGTTGTTAACTTTTGCGTCTGCAATCCGTTCCCGGATCTGTCCCGCTGCGCGTTTGGCAAACACAAGACTTTCAAGCAGTGAATTGCTGGCAAGCCTGTTTGCCCCGTGAACTCCGTTGCAGCTTGTCTCTCCCACAGCATACAACTGCTCCATCGAAGTTCTGCTGTATTGGTCTACATGAATTCCGCCCATAAAGTAGTGCTGCGCCGGCACCACCGGGATACACTCTTTCGTCACATCATACCCTTCTTCCAGGCAGCGTTTATATATATTTGGAAAATGTGATCTGATTTCCTCTTCCGGAATTTTTTCCATGGACAGCCAGACATACGGGGTACCGTCCTTTTCCATCTGCCTGCGGATCGCCGCTGTGAGCAGATCTCTTGGAAGCAGTTCATCGACAAACCTCTGATGATGTGCATCGTACAGAACGGCGCCTTCCCCTCTCACGGACTCTGAGATCAAAAATCTCCGGCCGGGCTTCTTGGAATACAAGGTCGTGGGATGAATCTGTACATAATCAATATTTTCCAGCTCAATCCCATTTTTGATGGCAATGGCAAGTCCATCCCCTGTCAGATGCGGAAAATTGGTTGAGTGTTCATAAAGCCCCCCCACACCGCCGCAGGCAAGTACTGTCTCTCTCGCCTCCACCACCATCTGTTCGCCGTCCGGCATCCTGCACACTGCACCATAACAGATATTGTCCCGACAGACAAGGTCTATCATCGTAACATGCTCCAGTATCGTGATATTGCCGCGTTTTTTGACTTCTGTCAGTAATTTTTTTGTGATCTCTTCTCCCGTGATGTCCTCATGGAACAAAATTCTCGGTCTGGAATGGCCGCCTTCCCTTGTAAATGCCAGTTCCCCGTTTTCTTTTGCAAAATCCACGCCATAACTGATCAGATCACGGATAATCTCCTGTGAAGAACGGATCATAATATCCACTGATTCTTTCCGGTTCTTGTAATGGCCTGCCCGCATTGTGTCCTCGTAATAACTGTCATAATCAGACTCATTTCTGAGCATGCAGATTCCGCCCTGCGCCAGATAAGAATCACTGTTTTCAACCTCATCTTTTGTGATCATCAGAATTTCTTTCTGCTTTGGAAGATTCAGCGCACAGAACAGTCCTCCGACACCGGTTCCTACAATTAGTACATCTGTTTTCTTTTTCATTTTCCTTACCTTCTTTATCTGGCCAGCTGAAGCATACGCACCAGCGGTTCATTTGATTTCACACGCATGGTTTCCTCAAGCACAACTTCATTCTCCCCTGTTTTCAGAACATGAAGCACCTTCTCCGGGGAAATTTTCTTCATATTCGGGCAGTACTGGCGATGTCCGACGGAATAAAATTTTTTATCCGAATTTTTCTGTTTCAGTTCGTAAAGAACCCCCATCTCAGTGCATATGATAAATTCTTTGGCATCGCTCTTCGTCGCATAGTCGATAATGCCAGATGTACTCCCAATGTAGTCCGCCTCATTCAGAATCTCCAGTTTACACTCCGGATGGACGAGAACTTTCGCTTCCGGTTTGGCCTCTTTTGCTTTTTTCACATTCTCCAGTGAAATGCTGGTATGTACATGGCAAAAACCGTCATTGAAAATGAATTCTTTCTCCGGAACTTTTGATGCGATATACCGTCCCAGATTCTCATCCGGTATAAAATAGATCCGTCGGTTCGGAAGTGCTTTTACAATCTTCAGCGCATTGGATGAGGTCACACAAACATCGGAATGTGCTTTCAGTTCCGCCGTTGAATTAACGTAACAGACAACCGCTACATCCTCATACTCTTCTTTCACTTTCTTTATCTTATCAATATCTGCCATATGTGCCATCGGGCAGTCGGCCGCCGCATCCGGCATCAGCACTGTCTTTTCCGGATTCAGGATCTTTGCACTCTCGCCCATGAAAGAAACACCGCAGAATACGATAGTCTTCTGTGACACCTCTGTCGCAAGCTTTGCCAGATAATAAGAATCCCCTATATAATCCGCAAGCTCCTGTACTTCATCATTCACATAATAGTGGGCTAAGATCACAGCATCTTTCTGCTGCTTCAATGCCCGTATTTCCTCAATCATCTGACTCATCATCAGTTCCTCCTTGACATATTGCTGTTCATTATAGCATGCGTCATTACATCTGACAAGACAGTTGTTGTATTTACTGTAAATTTGTAAAAAAAATATGTACAGACAACTCTCTGCCGAGAGTTTCTGTACATATTTTTAGCACGGCATCTGCATACCGCCGTTATCATCCGTCAAATTACAGCTCTTTGTATTCTCCATTTTCAATCTGAAGTACCATCGGAGCTTTTTCCGGCTCACCGTCAGCTGTCCATGCCATCTCTTTTGCTGTCACACCGCTGAATGTGATCTCCGTCATCACTGCTTTCACTGCATCACAGATATCAGATGCGCTCATATCAGCAGTCACTTCCGCTTTTTCCATTGCCTCTTTCATGATGTAGACGCCATCATAAGCATCCGCAGCAAACTGGTTAGGCTTTTCACCGTACGCCTCTTCAAATGCTGTCACAAATGTCTTGATCGTCTCATCCTCTGAAGTTGCGCAGAACGGTGCCAGGAACATTGCTCCCTCTGCCAGGGATGCGTCAAATCCTTCCACGTCAAGGATTCCGTCTAATCCGTCACAGCTGAAGAAAATCGGGCTGAAGCTCATGCTCTTCGCCTGTTTCAGTACCAGAGATGCTTCCTGATAGTAGAATGGCAGGAATACCAGTTCAGCGCCGGAATCTTTTGCTTTCTTAATCTGTACAGAGAAATCTGTCTTGTTGTCGGCCGTAAATGCTTCCGCTGCCACAATCTCCAGCCCCTGTGTCTTGGCTTCCGCTACAAATGCCTGATAGATTCCTGAAGAGTACGTATCAGAGCTGTCATAGATAACAGCAATCTTGGTAGCCAGCTGGTTATCTGCAATATATTTTGCAGAAGCTACACCCTGATTCGGGTCAGAGAAACACACACGGAACGCATTGTCATACTGCACACATTCCACAGCTGTACCTGATGGTGTCAGCTGGAAGATATTGTCTTTCTGTGACTCTTCCGCCACTGCGATACACGGTACAGATGTTACGGCGCCGAGCAGTGCCTGCATTCCCCAGTCTTTCAGCGTATTGTAGGCATTCACCGCTTTCTCGGCATCATGCTCATCATCCTGAAAGTTCAGTTCAATCTGTGTGCCATTGATTCCACCGGCTTCATTGATCTCCTTGACAGCCATTTCTGCACCGTTTTTAACAGCCTGTCCATATACGGCAGCACCGCCTGTCGTTGGCCCGATTGCACCGATTTTGATCACGGAACCACTTTCAGCTTTGGCATCTTCTTTACTGTCAGATGATTCCTTTTTTCCACATGCTGCGAGACTTGAAACAGTTAACGCAGCAATTAAAGCAAGACTAACAAATTTCTTGATATTCTTCATCACTTGCCCCTCCTATAAGATTTATCGTTCTGAAATATGATACTCTCTGGTCTTTGCTTTGTCAATCAACTTTTTATATTTCTTGACACAATACAGCGTCACTTCTATTATTATAGGTAATACAGAATTTTTAATGGGGAGGAACGCTACCAATGAGTAAATTCGAAACTAACCTGTCAGAGGGGAATGTCGCCACGCAGCTGATCAAATTTTCCCTTCCGTTTCTTGTGTCCAATCTCATACAGTCACTCTACAATGTCGCTGATATGCTGATTGTCGGAAACTTCAGCGGCACAAACAGCCTGTCCGGAGTCAATATCGGAGGACAGATCACGTTTGTCCTTACCAACATCATCGTAGGGCTCTGTACCGGAGGTACTGTTCTGATTGCACAGTATCTCGGGGCGAACAAACGTGAGAACATGAAGAAGGTAACCGCAACGCTGATGACCACTCTGCTGATTGGAGCCGTCATCATCACCGCGGCTATGCTGCTTTTAAAAATTCCGCTGCTTCGTCTGATGCAGACACCCGCGGAATCTTTTCCGGAGGCAAACCGTTATCTGACGGTAACTGTCAGCGGTATCCTCTTTATCTTCGGATATAATGCATTCAGCGCGATCCTGCGCGGTATGGGTGACAGCAAACGCCCTTTTTATTTCGTACTGATCGCATGCATTACAAATATTGTGATGGACCTTCTGCTGGTCGGCGTCTTCCATCTCGGTGCATTCGGCGCTGCCGTCGCCACAGTCTTCTCACAGGCACTCAGCATGGTCCTGTGTATGGTCTACCTGATACGGAACAATTTTATCTTTGATTTCAGACCATCCTCTTTCAGAATAGACCGTTTCAGTCTGGCGAAGATTTTCCAGATTGGTCTTCCAAGTGCAGTGCAGAACGGCATTACCGGCTTTTCCTTTATGATCATTACGACACTCGCCAATGTCATCGGCGGTGTGGAGGCTTCTGCCGCTGTAGGCGTCGTCTCCAAATTCAACGGATTCGCCATTATGCCTGCAGTTGCGATGGGAGCTTCCATCTCTACCATGTGCGCACAGAACATCGGAGCCAACCGCTGGGACCGCGCACTGAAAGCCTGTAAGATCGGAACCGGTATCGCAGCCGCTGTCAGTTTTGTCATTTTTGTGCTGGCGGAACTTTTTCCCGCTCAGATTTTGTCGATGTTTGATCATAACCCCGACATGATCGCATACGGTATCACCTATATACGGCCGTTCGCACTGGATTACCTGATTGTTCCGTTCTGTTTCTGCATCAACGGTCTGTATATCGCATCCGGTCACACGACCTTCTCACTGATCAACAGTATGATGTCCGCCCTGCTGCTTCGGATACCTGCATGCATCCTGATCTCAACCGTCTTCGGGCTCGGAATTGCGGGAGTCGGCATCGGTGCACCGATCGCATCGGCAGGCTCGCTTCTTCTGATCATATGGTTTTATTTCAGCGGAAAATGGAAGGAAAATCTGGCACAATGATCTATCTTTTCGATGAGTTACAGACGTTTACAGATGCTGTCCGTATGGAGACCTATCCATACCTCCCCGAACAACGCCTGAAGAAAATCAGCAGCTATCGTTTTGCACGTGACCGGGATCTCGGAATCATTGCATATCTTTTGCTGCGCCATGCTCTGAAACAGAAATATGGCATTGACGAAGCCGTTACATTCGATTATGGCCCCCACGGGAAACCCTGTCTGAAAAAATATCCCAGGATACATTTCAGCATATCACACTGCCGCGAAGGCGCACTCTGTGCCGTTTCCGATTCGCCGGTCGGTGCCGATATCCAGGAAATCGAAACTTCCTATGCAAAAGTTATGCAGCGCGTCATGTGTGAGTCCGAGATTTCTGCAATCACAGAGAGCGCTTCACCTGATATTGCATTTACCACATTCTGGGTCCTAAAAGAATGTTACATCAAATACCGCGGAACCGGATTATCCGAAGAACTGCGGCTTCTGGACTTTTCGCAGGCGGTCAAGAATCACCATTTTCGGGACTGCTTCTGTTATCATAATCATACCTCGCGCTACTGTTATTCATACTGTACCTCTGCCAGGGAAGAACCGGAGGCAATCCGCCTGAGGGCAGAACAGTTGTTGTTGTGACAAGTGTTTCCCATATCAAAAGAACTGCCATACCGCATTGGTCATACAGTATGGCAGTTCTGTCTTTTTATTCATAATAAATCAGGGCCATCAGATCCAGCGGCTCGTCCGAATCATTTTCAATGGAATGTGATTCATTAAAATTGATCACACAGACATCACCCGGCCCAACTTCTGTCCTGGTTCCGTCATTGTCCTCAAATACGCCATGGCCGCTTAAAATATAATACGGCTCCGTATTTCCCACGTGCTGATGACGGCCGATACTGCTGTGCGGCATCACCCGCAGCATCGCATACATTCTGCCGTGACCGTTCAGCTCTTCCTCCGAGACAAGATGATGAAATTCTACACTTCCGTTTCCGCCGCGCAGTCCTTCTTTTACTTCCACCTTCGGTTTTCTTACCATATCGCTACCTCCTGTTGTCTTTTTTTCATTTTACAACAGACCACAGCATTCGTAAATACCGGATTCTCAGACCATCCGTATCTGTTTCCATTTTCCCTTTTTGTAACGCACACCAAATGCAGCTGTCCGGAACACCCAGTCAACCACCATGGCCACCCAGACACCGATCGCTCCCCAGCCCAGATACTGTCCCAGTATCACGCTGAATACCAGACGGAACGTGACCATCGAAAAAATAGAAATAAACATCGTATATTTCACATCACCGGAAGCCCGCAGCGCATGCGCGACCGTAAACGACAGCGGCCACAGAAAGGTGCCGACTCCGTCATGGATCCACACCAGAACAAACGCGCAGTGGTATGCCTCCTCCGAGAGCGAATAGACATTCAGGATCCAGGGCAGACACGCAAGCAGCACAACATTCAGACAGGCAAGCATGGCATAGGTGATCTTCAGCAGCTTCTTCAGGTAATACTGTGCCTGCGCACTGTCTCCAGCCCCCATGCACCTTCCGATCACGGTAATCACCGCCAGATTGATCGCGTGACCCGGCAGTAGACCGAGATTGTCCAGATTATTGGCCACCGCATTGGCAGCAATCTGAGCTGTGCCAAACCCCGCGATGATACTGACGACCAGTACACGGCCGAGCTGAAACAGGCCATTCTCAACACCGCTCGGGACAGCTATATACAAGATCTTCTTCATCAGTTTCGGCGCCGGTTTCATTACAGATGCAATCCGGATATAAATCATATTTTCGGTGCTGCGCACCTGATACAGCAGGATTCCTGCAGCAAATATTCTGGAAATCGTCGATGCAATCGCGGCTCCCGCAGCTCCCATGTGCAGTCCGTAGATCAGCAGAGTATCGCCGATAATATTGACGGCATTCATCAAAAACGCCGCCTGCATGGAAATCTTGGAGTTCCCCATGGATCGGAATAACGCGGCACAGCAGTTGAAAATCGCCAGGAATGGAAATCCCAGTGCAGTGTAGATGAGATATGTCAGTGCATTCTGCATGACATCGTCTGCGATATCTCCATAGATCAGCCCGATCAGCGGCCTTTTAAAGATCAGCATCACCGCCATGATCACAACGGAAATCACCAGTGCGATGAGCAGCAGCTGGTTGGCTGCTTCACATGCCGTCTCCCGCTTTTTCTTTCCAATATACTGCGAGACAATGACTGCTCCCCCTGTTGCCAGAGCCGCAAAGATGCTGTTTAAGAGATTCACAACCATATCAACGAGTGATACACCGGAAATCGCCGCCTCACCTGCAAGAGAAACCATTGTCGTATCAACCATCCCCACCGCCACAGACAGAATCTGCTCCACAATCAGGGGAATGATCAGCTTTTTAAGATCTTTATTTGAAAATAACATACACCTCAGACTATCCTCATTCTCTTCCATTTTCCTTTTTTATAGCGAATCCCAAACATGATCGTCCTGAAAGACCAGTCAAGGACCATGGCAATCCAGACCCCGATCGCTCCCCACTTCAGATAGCTGCCAAGTATCACACTCGCCACCAGCCGGAATACCACCATCGAAAAGATGGAAATAAACATGGTATACTTCACATCGCCTGCAGCCCGCAGTGCATTGGGCACCATAAAGGACAGCGGCCAGATCAGTGTTCCCGCCACGTTGTGAATCCACACCAGAATGAAGGCATAGTGATACGCTTCCGGTGACAGGGAATAGATATTCAGAATCCACGGAAGTCCTCCAAGCAGTACGATATTCGTACAGAGCGTAAGTAAATATGTGATTTTCAGTAATTTTTTCATATAAAAAGCTGCCTGCCGGCTGTCCCCGGCTCCCATGCAGCGTCCGATCACCGTAATAACCCCCAGATTAATAGACAAACCGGCGATAACGCCAAGGGCGTCCAGATTATTTGCCACTGCATTTGCGGCAATCTGCGCCGTTCCAAACCCTGCGATGATACTGACCACCAGCACTCTTCCCAGCTGAAACAGTCCGTTTTCAATACCGCTCGGTATACCGATATACAGTATTTTTTTGATCAGTACCGGATTTGCCCGAAAAACATGACGGATTCTGATATACACTTCGTTTTTCTGACTGCGTGCGCAGTACAGCAGAATAACGGCCGCACAGAATCTGGAAAATGTTGAGGCGATCGCTGCTCCGGCCGCCCCCATATGAAGCCCGTAAATCAACAAAGTGTCCCCGGCCACATTGATAATATTCATAATAAGCGCTGCCTGCATGGAAATCCTGGAGTTTCCCATAGAACGAAACAGTGCCGCACATGAATTAAACAGAGCCAGAAATGGAAAGCCGATGGAAATGTAAATCAAATACGTCAGCGCATTCCGCATAACATCCGGTTCAATATCTCCGTAAATCAAACTCAGAACAGGCCGTCTGAAAACCAGCATGGCCGCCATGATGACAGCGGAGATTACCAGTGAAATCAGCAGCAGCTGGTTGGCCGCTTCACAGGCAGTCTCTTTTTTTTGTTTTCCGAGATACTGTGAGACAATGACCGCTCCTCCTGTTGCCAGGGCAGCAAATATATTGATCATCAGATTGACAATCATATCTACAAGAGAAACGCCGGAGATTGCTGCTTCTCCGGCCATAGATACCATCACTGTATCGACCATTCCGACAGTAATCGCCAGAATCTGTTCGATAATCAACGGAATAATTAATTTTCTCAGATCTTTGTTAGAAAAAAGCATATTCATCAGCCCTAGATGGCCATACCTCCATCCACGCAGATGATCTGCCCCGTTATGTATCCGGCCTCATCCGAAGCAAAGAAAGCCGTCATGTTGGCAACATCCTCCGGTGCACCTATGCGCTGCATGGGAATTCTGGCAATGGTCTTCTCTTTGATCTTGTCGGAAAGCACATCCGTCATATCCGTCTTGATAAAGCCCGGGGCGATTGCATTTACAGTAATCCCGCGGCTGGCCCATTCCCTTCCCATAGTTTTGGTCAGACCGATAATGCCTGCCTTGGATGCCGCATAGTTAGCCTGTGCCACATTGCCGAGCACTCCGGATGTGGAGGTCAGATTGATCACACGTCCGCTTTTTCTTTCCAGAAAATGTGCAGCCAGGTGATGCATGGTATTAAAACAGCTCTTACAGTTTGTGTTCATGACCAGATCATAATCCGCTTCGCTGATCTTTCCGATAAACTGGTCCCTCGTGATACCGGCATTATTGACCAGAATATCCATATGTCCGTGTTTTTCTAACAGATTCTGAATCATGCCGCCTACGGCCGTAAAGTCAGCGACATCACAGCCATAGCTCTCGGCCTGCCCGCCATTCGCGATAATTTCCTGTACGACTTCTTCTGCCTTCTCTTTTGCGCTATGGTAATTGACAATCACATAGGCTCCCATTGCAGCCAGTTTGACTGCAATGGCACGTCCAATTCCTCTGCTGGCGCCTGTCACAAGCGCAACTTTATTCTCCAACATAACTTTCATCCCTCTCATTCTTCATCCTGTTTTGTATCTGTGAGATAATCCTTGTATACGTAGGCGCTTCCGCCTTCAAATACAATTTCATACCAACCATCTTCTTTTCCGGTAACTGTAACTTTCTGCCCTGCAGTCAGCTCACCGATCACAGATCCCTGTGTGCTCGGCATCGTCCGTACATTAACCGCAGAACTGCAGTACATGACCGTGCCATCCGGCGTTTCGTCAGGGGCGATCACATCGCTGTCATCCTCATCTGCCTGGGCCTTCTCTGCTTCATCTTCCAACTGTCCCGGAGTTTTGGGCTGAGTCACTTTCGCCTCTTCCCGAAGCGGAAAAGGATTGCATCCCGTAAAAATGCCGGTACATAAAACAAATACCAGGGCGGTGCTCATTATCTTTCTTCTCATCGTGCACTCCTTCCATTCGTTTCACATAACACTACAATATTATACTATCACAATCCGAAATCCACAATGTATATTTTATACAACTTTTATACTTCTTTTACGCATCCTTTAGGAAATCCGTCCGTTTTTCAGACGCAAAAAACTGCTGTATTCATTTTGAACACAGCAGTCCTTAACGTATTATCTGCCCAGCAGTTCTTTTTCAATCCGCTCTCTTGCTTCCGGCGCCTGTTTGTCCATCTTCTCCGGAAATCCAAACATCGATACGCAGGCGATATTGTCACCGCCAACCTTCGGTGCATTTGTTTTCAGCTGTTTATTTGCAAAATCCATATCTCGCAGCGTCTCAAAGATACCGTCAAAATCGACATCTCCTTCCCCCATCGCCAAATGCTGATGAATCGTGACATCTGCTTTTCCGCGGCCATTCAGCCATGGCGGATTTGCAATGTAGCGGCAATCCAAAGTCTGATTGTATGTGTCTGCAAACAACACGTGCGTCAGTTCGTCACCGGCATACTGAAGCATGGAACGTACATCGCCCTTACCCTCGTCATAGAAAAATCCATGCGGTGAAGAGTATACGTATCCCAGATTCCTCGAGCGGAAAGACTTGACCATATCACACGTTTCGTTATTCAGTTCACAGAAGTCATACGGATGGGACTGAATCTCAACACGGATACCCTCTTTTTCAAACAACGGCAGCAGCTCTTCCATAGATTTAAACCACATGCCATTGCAGATTTCCTGCTGGTTCGGATCGCCGGACAGCTCCGTATTGATAACTGTAACGCCCATATTAACGGCAATTTCAATGATCTTCTTCCAGTTTGCAACTGCAAACTGTCTCTGCTCCTCCGTCGGTCCCGACCAGCGGTAAACAACGATAAAAGAAGAAATCTCAACTCCTGTTTCTTTGAGCGCCTGCCGGTACTCGGCTTCGCACTCCTCTGAGAAAAGCGGGTGTTTATAAAATGGATTGATGCGCGGATGCGGAGACTGTTCAATATATTTGTATCCCCAGTCTGCAACCTGATGCACCATGCGGTTGATATCCATTTGTTTTGCCAAAACGTCAACATCAAATGCTATCTTCATTCTCTTTGCTCTCCTTTTTGAATTGCTTTCTTTTACTAACGCTCATTCTATCATGACTCTTTGATTCATGATCGTCATTCGCCGTTCGTCAAACGTGCGGGCACGTTTTCCTCACTAACACTCATTATATCACATTTTCAGGAAGCATAAAACATTCATTATTGCTTTATCTGTTTTTATTTGCTGATGGTTGCATCCAGTGCATCGATCGATGTTACAACGCCTGCCTCAACAGACATCGTAAGGTCTTCCATCTCAAGAGATACCACACCCTTGTATCCTACCATGCTCAGTACCGAGAAGAACTCTTTCCACCATTTAAGGTCCTGACCGCATCCGACAGCCACATAATTCCAGGTACGCTCTGCCACGTCTTCCACATGACGGTTGTCCAGAAGTCCGTCCACGTCACACAGCCCGCGCTCGATACGTGCATCTTTTCCGTGTACATAGTAAATCGCATCTCCCAGTGCTCTCGCAGAGGCAATGGGGTCCGCACCCATGATCAGCAGATGTGATGGGTCAAGGTTCATTCCGATTGTCGGTCCCACAGCTTCACGCAGTTTGAATAACGTGCTGACATTATATACCAGCTGTCCCGGGAATTCTTCCAGGGCAATTTTAACGCCGTTCGCATCTGCATGTTTTACAAATTCTTTCCACCACGGGATCGCTACCTCTTCCCACTGGTAACGTACAGTCTCTTCCAGATATGGGTCATCCGGAGGAACAGACTGTGTTGCAACCACCCAGTTCGGTGTTTGATCTCCAGGCGCCCCTGCCGGAAGTCCGGACATCATAACGATTGTCTTAACACCGAGTTTTCCTGCTAAAGTCACGGTATCATATGCACTTTTGCTGTGCTTTTCCCCCATCGGTCCCGGTGCAAGCGGGTTGCCGGAACAGTTAAATGCAGAAATCTCCATTCCGCGTTTGTCCAGCTCTTCTTTGAAAGCTTTTAATTTATCTTCATCAGCAAGAAGATCTGACGCATATCCATGCGGGTTCGGACCCCATCCGCCGACACATAATTCCACATGGTTTAAGCCGTGCGCTTTTACTTTATCAAGCATCTCCGGGTATGAAAAATCCCCGTATACACCTGTACAGATTGATAAATACATGATCCTTCTACCTCCATATTATGTAGGAAACAACGATTATTTTTTATAGAATTCCGGGCATTCTTCAATCACAATCTTCTGCTTTGTCTGGGTATCTCTTGCGATAGATGCTGTCGAAGCTGTCACCTGTCCTACATACCCATCCCAGGATGTAGGTCCGTCTACTCTGTTTTCTTTGCATGCATTGATCCAGGCCTGGAATTCAATGTTGTAAGCATCAATAAAACGCTCAGACCAGTCTTTGCAGATCGGAGTCACACGCGCTGCTTCTGTTCTGACCATGGCATTTGCCGGTTCCGGCAGGTTCAGTGTTCCGTCTTCACAGCAGACTTCACATTTGATATCGTATCCGTAACCACATTTAACGAATGCTTCCACATCGATTCTGACACCTGATTTCGTGGTCAGGTACATGATCTGCGGATCTCTTAAAATCTCTGTTGACTTTCTGGATGCTTTCGGAAATACAACTTCAACCTCATCATATTCTTCACCGAGCAGCCATCTCATGACATCGATCTCATGGATCATCGTATTTTCAACGGACATCGCCGTTGTTGTATAATCCGGGCAGGTTGCATTTCTGTGACAGCAGTGTACCATCAGTGCGTCGCCGTATTTGCCGGAATTCAGCAGTGATTTCAGCTGATTATATCCCGGGTCATAACGTCTCATGAATCCGACCTGGACCAGATGTCTTCCGCCTGCCATCTCTGCTTCCATAATGCGTTTGCATGCATCTGCTTTCGGCGCCAGAGGTTTTTCACACAGAACAAATTTACCAGCTTTGACTGCAGCTGTTACGTATTTCTCATGAAATTCATCGATGGTCGTTACGACAACTGCATCTACCTCATCAGACGCGATCATTTGTTCCCCGTCCTCGTAGAATTTACAGCCATATTTTTCAGCAACGCTTTTTCCAAATTCTACATTAACATCTGAGCACGCAACAACGGTTGCCCCCTGCAGGGTATTGTTGATCCTCTCGATGTGTGTTCTTCCGATGGCGCCGGTTCCGACAACCCCAACTCTTAATACATCACTCATGTTTTTGTTTCCTTTCTTTTACATGTTTTTCTTAAAACAAACGACACTTCTGCCATTGTGTTAGGCATATTATACCATGCTTTTTTTCATCGCAACATCACATTTCAACAAAAAGATAGCACAAATTAATTTTTTTCATAGGTATCTTTAATATGCGCGCTCCAGCTCCTCACGGGCAATCTCTACCCAGCGGATTACCTGTTCTGGTTTATTGCTGATCGTATGCAGATCTTTGAGCACAACCTCCACATGGTTCTGATTTTCTTTGGTTTTCTCATACATTCTGCGAAGTTCTGTGCGGATTACTTCCTCATTCATATCCGGAACTGTCACATGTGCTGAATTTGCCTTATAGGAATATACGAAATCATCCTTCAGGTATTCCGCCATTTTCGCCATATCAGACCACTGAGACACGGATACCCGGCGCATATTCGGCAGTTTGCTGATCCAGTCCCATTTCGTATCGATACCTTCACAGCACGCGTAGCACGTCAGTCCAAAGAGTTCTGCGACCTGTTTGTGATACGGATAGATGAACTCTTTAAACATCTCCGGAGAAATGTCACCGCACTCCTGAGCCTCACAAAGCCCCCACATCGCCTTTAGCGTCACTGGCTCAGCAGGGTTGTACAGGCTGTCCGTCAGACCGAGCCCTCCGGAACCTACAAATGTATTGTCGGTATTGTCATACAGAAGATTCTGATCTTCCAGAAAGCGAAGTTTCTTGATATATCCGTTTGTCAGTTTTGCAAAAATCTCATGTACCTTCTCCGGGAAATCATAAAAGTCGTACATCAGACCGTCCAGCCCACGGAAATTTGCGTAAGCCAGCGCAATATGTGAAGACCAGAACCACCACGTACGCATTTTTACTTCCACAATGCCGTCAAAAATTTCCTTTGCCAGTTCGAACGCTGCATTCGTAGCTTTTTCCTCTACGATAACTACAGGGTCTTCGATGCATGTTTCCACATCAAGCTCCTCAAATTCCTCATCAGCCATATCCTTCATCGTAGCCACCCAGGAATATGCTTTATTTTTGTCATCTTTGTCAATCTCCGTCTTATTCTCTCCGATCCCCCATTCCGTATTGACAGCTCTGTGAGGAAGATAAAATACCGGAGTCAGTGGTTTATCATCTTTCAGCTGTGTCGCCCAGAAGATTTCTTTTCGGAACCACATCTCCCAGTCCTGTGCCATGTACCCCTCACATTTGATATCTCTGTCAAACCTCACCGCTTCGTTCCAGCCATTTTCCATATCAACCAGGATCAGTGGTCTTGTCGCCTTCAGATCATTGTGGTCTTTCCACAGCCTGATTTTTTCTTCCTCCTGCGGTCTTTCACATAAGGCCCGGAATTCTTTTGCCAGACTGCGCAGAATTTCCCTGTCCTTTTCTGAAACCTTCACTTCCTCAATCGGCCATCCTTCTGTAATCCAGTTTCCCCAGTATCCTTTGTCAATTCTCATGCCGTCAATCCTCCAATATTTTTCATTTCCCACATTGTTGCTTTGATGGTTTTAGTGTACCATTCATCATGTGTTATCGTGAGAACAAAGAAGTTATTTTTTAGCACATATCAACTTTTTACACTTTACATTTATGCTTGGGTGAGGTAAAATAAAACCCAAAGGAGGGCCTCGATATGGGAATTTATTATGACTTTCCTTCCTCTGATACTTCTTCAATAGCTGTCGCTTTTGAGCAGTATCAGAATCCGGAGGAAGTGGAACTTCACATGCACCACCATTATGAATTTACACTCGTGAACCGCGGAACCTGCATTCATAAATTCCGCGGAGTTGAAGTCCCTTTGATTGCAGGTGATGTTTTTTTGATTCCACCTGACGAAGAGCATGGGTATTCTCTGGATTCAAATTCTGCAATCACCAATTGCTACTTTTTTCCGGAGCGTCTCGGACAGTTTTCCGAATATGTAAAAACCGGTACCTTCCAGCAGTCCGAAATCCCATTTGGTCTGGAGGATATCAAAAATCAGTGGGACAGCCTGCTGTCCACAATCACGCTTCGCAGCGACGCAATCCTGGAGGAGCCGCTCCTGGTCACTGATAATATGACGAAACAGGGGGTCCTGCATCTGGCACCTGCAGAGGCTATGGACGTTGAATCTCTTCTTGTAAGAATTCATGAAGAACACCTGAACCTTGAATATGATTCAGAATATATGAAATCTGCCATTCTTCAGATGATACTCGTCATATTCAAACGTGCGAAAAACAATCAGCCGCAAAGACTTCCAAAGCAGCCGGAGCGAAAGAAGCAGATGATCATTGACTCTCTGATTTTTCTGGAAAATCATTATCCGGAGTCACTGACCGTCAGTGATATTGCCGCCGCTTCTTCGCTCTCTGAGAGCTACTTCAGGAATATATTCAAAGAAGTCACCGGACTGGCACCCCTTGATTATCTGAACAGAATCCGTGTGATCAAAGCTCTTGAATACCTGCAAAGCGAGGATCTTCCCATCTCGGAAGCCGCTGCCAAAGTCGGCATTATCGACTCGAATTATTTTACAAGGGTATTCAAAAAAGTAATGGGATATCCTCCCCGGTATTTCAAAAAAATACCAAGACAGACAGCAGAACAACCAACATCAGACAAGAAAGTATGAGGTAGCAAAATGGTCAAGGTGGATTTAATCACCGGCTTTCTGGGAGCCGGAAAAACTACATTTATTAAAAAGTATGCCGATTATTTTATTAAGAAGGGCCAGAAAATCAATATCATCGAAAATGAATTCGGCAATGTGAGCGTGGATTCTATTATACTGAAGGATGAAGCATGTGACATCACCCAGCTGTCCGGCGGATGCATGTGCTGCACTGCCAAAGTTGCATTTCAGAATATGCTGCTCGATATGTCGGCTGAGGGCTATGACCGCATTCTGGTCGAGCCATCCGGTATCTACGATGTCGATGAATTTTTTGAGATCATGCTGACAGAACCCGTGAAAGACTGCTGCCAGATCGGAAGCATTCTGACGATCGCGGACGCCCGTTTCGACGATAAACTCTCTGAGGAAGCACAGTATATCATGTTTTCTCAGCTTCTGTGTACCGGCAAACTGATCATGAGCAAAACGCAGACGGCAGATCAGGCCGTCCAGGACGCAACTCTGAAAAAGCTGAATCAGATCATTTCAGACCGCGGCAGCAGCCGCATCTTCGGTGATGATGTCTGCCGCAAAAACTGGGACGATCTCACAGATGAAGATTTTGAATCCTTTATATCCTGCGGCTACCAGCTGATTGAGCATGAGCGTGAATTCATGCAGCATGGCCGCGTCTTTACAGCGAGAGTCATGGCACACCTCTGCGCAGATGAGCGCGACCTGAAAGAACGTATGCAAAAGCTGCTTTCCGACCCGGTATACGGAAATATTCTCCGCATTAAAGGGCATATCGCCGACACAGACGGCAACTGGTACGAGATCAACTGTTCCCTGGACGGTTTCTATATCCGGTCATCCAATGTCAAAAAGGGACTGTTCATCGTCATCGGTCAGGACCTTGAGGAAGATGCCATTCAGAATGCCTTTATCCCCCGGAGAAGGAAATAGAAAAGAGCAGAACTTCTGCTGCAGCACAAAAAGAACGGTCTGCCGGGAGCGTACAGCTCCAGTATAAGCAGATCGTTCTTTTTATAAAATTAAGTATATGGCACAGCCATATATGTTATGCATTCCAGTTATCTGCAATACACTCTTTCATAATCTCTACACAGCGTTTCGCCTTATCCACGTTATTGTGGATGGTATAGGCATCACGGATCGTAAGTTCAACCGTACAGTCTTTTGCACATTTCAGTGTTTTTGTAATATGTGCACGCCATGCGTCTTCATCCAGAACTTCTGAAACGCCGATATAATTCGGGCTTGGTTTTCTCTGATAGATGGTTTTTCTTCCTGCCAGCACCTCACCCATGAACTCTTCGTTCGTCCACGGAGAAATAGAAGCTTTTCTCAGGTTCTTCAGCTGGCTCAGGCATGGCCACAGACGCTCCAGCGGGTCGCAGCATCCAAAAGATACCAGACCAAAGCGGTCAGCAACTTTTTTATAAGAATCCCATACCATCGATTCAAACATTTCCTGGGACACATTGATCGTCTCCTGAGAATCCATATGCAACCAGATCTGATTGAGATCTACCGGTCCTTCGGACGGCAGTTCATCGGTCAGGCAGATGGAACCCTGGTTACATTCTTCATATCCTGAAGTCGGATAGAGAAGTCCGCTGTCCCGCCACTCTTCAAAGAATTTCAGGTAATCATCTGCAAGCTGACTCAGAACCTGAACGAATTCGTCCGGATAATCATACAGTGCATAGCACATATTCTGCATCCCCATAATATGTACAAGATCCTGTGTCAGCCAGCATGTCAGAGATTTCCCGACATGTTTTACGGGGAGGATATCGCCGAATGCGTCCTCTGCTGCTTTAAAGTACTCATTCGTCTCATCAACTTTAATCTTAAACTCTGACGGCTTAAATTTGTCAATCTCTTCGCCGAGCTCTTCCACCTGTTCCGTGAAATGCTGTCCCAGACCGCCGTCAGACGCCACCTCTTTCTGTACGTCAAATCCCCACGGTTTCAGGTCCAGATCCCACCATACGCCGAAATACGGTGCAACTACCTTATCATCATCAAGAACCTGCATGTTATAAAAATTGTGAAGCAGACGTTCTTCAATTCTGCGGGCCATCGGATCCTCACACTGCATCTGCGGGAATAAAACTTCCTGTGTAAAGTTATCAATTTCCAGATGAATCATCGGACGTTCGCCCTTACATGAGTTATGTGCAATCCATTCCTGGCTGCGTTTTACATTTGTCTTAGTTTAACTTCCAACGCATCCGCAAGTTTCCTGTGACCTTCTTTGTCCAGGTGAACCCCGTCTTCTTTGCACGGTCCTGTAACTTTCATTGCATTCAGATATTCGCATCCAAACGTTTCCGCCACTTTCCGGTATTCTTTGTCCAGCTGTCCGGATACTTTCACCGATTCCTCATCAAAGTATCCTTCCATCGCATCCCCCACATAATCTGTGGTAACGCCCGGAGGGCAGACAATCAAAATCTTCGGGACTTTCCTCCCGTCCCACATCTGCGGTGACTGTACCGTCCTGATATTCCGTTCCAGAGCTTTGGCAATCTCAATCGCCGAGTTTCTGAACTTCCGTTTTGTGTCATTCGTGCCAAGCATAATCACAAAAATATCGATTGGATCATGTGTACACAAAAGCATTGGCAGCACTTTGCTTCCGTTCCTGTCCAGTTCCAGACAGTCGTCGAGTGCATTCGTGCGGCCCTTTAATCCTTCCTCTATAATACGGCAGTCCAGAAATCTCTGACTGATAAGCCCCGTAAAACGTACATCCGCAGGAAATCTTCCTGTTGAGACCGCATCATATCCCCAGGTAAGGGAATCGCCAAAAAACATAATTGTTTTCATTCATTTGTCCTCCTGTCAGTTATTTCATCTATTATACACCCAGATTCTTTCCCTTTCAAATAGAGAAAAGGTGTCTCTGAAAATCTTCAGAGGCACCTTTATCAATCTGCTATTGCGCTGCGACAATCTCATCAAAGTTTTCAGCCGTCATATCTTCCAGTTCAATGTTTGTTCTTTCATCAATTTCTTCACCTTTGTATACTCGCTCGGCAATCTCGCCGCACAGTGTACCAATGCTTGGCCAGCTCACGAAAATTGCGTAATCCTCATCGCCGTCCTGGATCGGATATCCATCTTCCGCTCCCAGATGTACGACGCCGACGGATGTAACATCCTCATTCATCTTGGCAGCTTTCAGTGCTTCAATTGCACCGGCAATCATTGTGCTGTTTGCAGAAACGATACAATTAATTTTTTCACCATGCGTCTGAATCCAGTCTTCTGTCACCTGCATTGCTGTCGCCGCATCAAAATCTCCTGTCTGAGAAGAAAGGACTGTCAGGTCGTCACGCGATTCGATTCCCTGCATAAAACCTTCTTCACGCTGTACGGATGCCTCACGCCCCGGTGTTCCCTGCAGGTAACAGATATTCGAGTTTTCCGGCAGATTTTCTGCACACCACTCGCCCTGTCTTTTCCCCAGCTCAACTTCGTCAAATCCGACAAACTTCCATTCGCCTCCGGATGCCTCAGTACCAACCATGAATACCGGGATTCCCTCCTCATTACAAGCCTTCACTGAAGTTGTATTTCCTTCTGTATCAACGCCGATGATAAACATCATATCGACGCCTTTGCTTAAAAGAGTCTCAACATTTGTCGTCTGTTTTTCGATATCTTTCGCAGAATCAGCGGTCAGCGCTTCCACTTTGTCTGCGCCCACTGATTTTGCGAATTCATCGCTTTCCACGTATTCGATAAATTTCTGCATCGCCGGATAGCACGCGGTATCGCCGTTATCGATATTCACAAATCCCACACGATAGACATATTCTCCCTCTGTTTCGTTTGCCTCGCCTGAATCAGAACTGCTCTGCTGTTTCGTTTCACCGTCGCCACTTTTTGCACTGCCGCCGCTGTTCCCTCCGCATCCGGCCAGCGCGCCAATACCAAACATAGCTGCCGCAATCACTGCCAATACTCTTTTTCCCATATTCCTTTTCATCCCGATCGTTCCTCCTGCTCTTTTACTTTTATTATTCCTTGTCTCATTGCCATTATACGCGTGGCTGCACTGGTCACCGTCCCAATACGTAATATCTGATTCAGATCCCCCCCTCCTTCAACGTTATATGATCTTACATCGTTTACCCGCAGTTGTTCGCGCGCACAGTTATGAGTTTTTAAAAACTGTTTGCAGCAATTCTGTAATAACACAGTTGTTCGCGCGCACAGTTATGATAACTTTATATTAACTGAAATCGTCTGTCCTGTCAATGGTTTTTGTGTACTTTGCCGTATTATCCATAAATCCCCTTTATTTTTTGGTATTTTTACTCAAAGCAGGCTTCATTATATATGTTGACATCCAGTATTTTCCTGGGCTCACACGTCCCGTAGCGGAACGCATCCCGCAGCAGAGACAGTGAATAATAGCTCTGCATGTAGACATCCTGATCAATGATATAGTCAAAAACTCCTTTTTTCAGGTATTCAATCGTCTCCGGTGCCGTATCATGACAGACAACAAATGGCCGATGCCGAAGTGAATGCGTTTCCAAAAAAGCACCGCAGGCTTCATTCGGCTCCACCGACATATAAATCCCCCGAATATTCTCTTCTTCCTGAAAAATTTCTTCCAGGCATTGATAGGTGACACCATAATTCTGGTGGGTGTGGAATACCTTCCACTGATCTTCCTGAAATCCCCGCTTTTTCAATTCATAGACAAATCCGTCAACACGCTCCTGATGTGCATGATACTGAGGAATCCCACAGCCAATTACGATTTTTTCTCCCGGCCTTATGAGACTTGCCATGATATTTCCCGCAACTCTCCCGCTTTGATAAAGATCCTGTCCTACAAAACAGGTCCTCTGACTCTCCGGAATATCCGAATTAAAGGTAATGACCGGAATACCCCTCTTTACCAGACTGTTAATCTTGTCCGATATTTCAGAAAGGCTTGGCGCTTTGACTGCAAATCCACAGACTCCCTCCTGAATCATTGTATCTATTTTTTGTAAAAATTCTTCCGCATCGGATGTACTGCACATCGCAACTTCGACTGCAATTCCAAAATCCTTCAGCTCTTTTTTGGCATCGTTAATGCCCTTCATAATCTTGGCGTTATAATCTTCAGAATTTGTTTTTTGAAACACTGCACATACTTTTTTTTCATTTTTACTGTATGCAAGGGCACTCGCAATTTTATTTCGTTCATAGTTCAAGACCTTCAGCGCTTCGCGAACGCGTTGCTCCACATCCGGTCTGACATTTCCCCTGTTGTTAACGACACGGTCAACGGTTCCTCTTGACACTCCGGCATACTTTGCCACCTGTTCCAATGTCACTTTCATATCCTTTCAGCCTCCCTTCTTACTTCAGGTAATTTTTACTATACGGGTAAATATTCCAAAAGTAAAGAGGGACTTTTTTCAATCTAAAAGCCGCCCACTTACCAGCGGACGGCTTTTAGGAGATTAACACAAAGCAGCAGTTTAGATATGATAATGCTCATATTCATTTTCGCACGGATTTCCTTGACAAAAATAAATGTCTCCCGTTGTCAGATTTACGATCATGGAGAATACCGTTCCCATCCGCAACCCCTCAGGAACCTTAGAGTTGTCATGGCGGCAAATAGAATTTGGAAACTCCACGTGATCCGTCAAAACTTCTTTGACATGATCCGCACTGATATAGTTACCCATTCTCCGCAGCAGTTTATCAGCCCTTCCAAGCCTGACAAAGCTGTCTGTCAGCTTATACTTTGTGGTATCTTTTCTCGGCAGGATCGGCAGCCTGGGACTCAGAAAATGGTTCGTATGTACGATGATTCCATCTTCCGGATACAGAACATCAAAATCTTCGTTTTCAATCTCTACATCAACACACTCCCCGTTTTTATGCCCCAGCATAAAGTTCGCGCAGCAGCCCAGAGGCATCCGGGTAACCTCAGTCAGCGCCTCTGCCAATGTCTCACAGTCCATGATCGCCCGCATGGCAATGTGCAGCGGAAGTCCGCTGGGCGCCTGGTCCGTGGATAAGGCATTCAGATAAACATTCAGGCCCGCACTGTTAAAACCGGTTTTTCCGATAATTCCAGCCTCCGTCACCATAAAGATCGTTGGTTTTCCGTTTTTCTGATGAATTTTCATCATAACCATATTGGCTCTCTGACTGGTTTTCCAGTCCCAGTTGTGGGCACAGAGTGCCTCGCCGTTCATCGCACGGTCACGGGTAATGCCGATAGAGGTGCACCCCCCGTCCTGTTTATCGAACTCCTTTCCCACAAACACAATCTCACTGCGGCAGTTCAGTGCTAAAATATCTTCAAACCCGAAACCGGAACCATCTGCCA
Source organism: uncultured Ruminococcus sp. (assembly GCA_964621905.1). Lineage (GTDB taxonomy): Bacteria > Bacillota > Clostridia > Lachnospirales > Lachnospiraceae > Ruminococcus_G. The sequence goes on from CAZUNG010000004.1 coordinate 262,002, forward strand.
CCCCGCGGATTTCTTCCAGATAGTCTGCATGATAGTCCCTGATCACATCGATAAACTTTCTGGAAAGTTCCTTTGCCCTGCTCCATTTCAGATCTGAATAATCCATAAACATTTTTTTATAACATTCAATACTTCCCTGGATCTGCTCACGGAAATTTTTGCCTTCCTGATAACCGATTTCATAGGAAGTTCCTTCGATTTCAATATAAGGGAAACTACTCATCTTTACGCTCCTTTACTCTTTTGCTTTCCTTCGACCCAGCCTCTGAAAGCAATCGTCATCCATCCATAAATCAGACCCAGTGTCAGGTAAACCATTTCTGTAATCAAACAGTTTACAAAGGTGGCTCCAGGAACGTAATTCATAAACAGGAAAAAGGTACCACAGGAAATATAACAGGCTGCCAGATGATTGAACACCCCTGGCAGCAGCTCATAATAAAATAACAGCCATGCGACAATGAAAACAGCCGGCACTGATGCAAAGGCTCCGAGCGCTCCAAACAATCCTCCCATCACAAAAATGATGATTCCGGCTACAATACCGACAATAAACGCGACAAATGATTTAATTCCGCCTTTGATGTTGCAGCCTGACATAAAATATGTAGGCCATGCAAGAAACACGATAGCTAAAAATCCTAAATTGGCAGCCGGCGGAAATATTCCATGGAATAAAATATCCAGGAACTGCACAGAACACGCCTGAAGACCTACAAATAGTGCAATCGGAGTAAGTTTTTTAATTTTTTCCATTCTATCCCTCCCAATATTACGTTTCTATTCCAATACGGAAAGAAAACAGTCCAGTGATTTTTGTATCAAACCAGGGGAAAGTCCCTGTACGATAAAGACGATACGCGACGTATGATCCTCATCCGGCCATTCTTTCAGATGCATTGGCGGAGTAATATGACTCTGTACCGCGTTCAGCACGACCGGTCCCAGCGCCCCGGGAACATTCAGCAGTCCTTTAATCCGCAGAATCTCTTTTCCATGGCGATGCAGCAGTGCAGAAAGCCAGATGGCAAATGCAGTCCAGTTCAGCGGCTTCTCAGTGCGAATGGCAAATGTCCAAATCTCGCCCGCCTCCTCATTTTTGTCCTTATGATACCCGCGGATCATGATATTTTTTCTGTTTCCGCCCTTTTCCTGATACCGGCCTGCTGAACGGCTGGACTTCAGAACTTCAATCCTCGGCAGACGTTTTAGCCAGTGCTGCACTTCCGAGGACTTCGTCTCCGGATCAAAGGGATCGATATCAAACAGCTGCGTCCACAGAGATTTTGAGCTGTTGGCATCCAGCACCATCGCCATCGGATTAACTGCATGGATCTTTTCACGGGTACACGCAATCTCCTCCGCCGTTGCAATATCCGTCTTCGTGAGCACCAGACGGTCCGCAATGGCCGCCTGACGCATACTTTCCTCATGTTCGCAAAGCTGCTGGGCTCCAAACATGGCATCGATCGTTGCAATGATATTGGCAAGACGAACCTGTCTCTTCAGCAGCAGATCCCCGTCCAGTGTCATGGCAATGGGCGTGGGGTCCGCCAGTCCGGTAGTCTCAATGACCACCCGCTCAAAAGGGGCGATCATTCCGCGGTCGCGGTTATCGATCAGCTCCCGCAGTCCGGTCTGAAGATCTTCCCTCAGGGTACAGCAAATACATCCGTTTTTCAGTACGATTGTACTTTCCGTCAGTTTCTGCACAAAGAGATGATCCAGTGATACCTCACCCAATTCATTGACGATCACTGCAACTCCTGCTCCGCCCTCACAGCTCAGCAGCCGTTGTAAAAGTGTGGTTTTTCCACTTCCTAAAAACCCTGTTACTACCGTAACCGGAATCCTGTCATCCATTTTGCTCACTCCTTCAACTGTTGTATTGCTTCCAGATAATCCTCATCCAGCGGATCTACCGGACACATGCCAATCAGATCCGCCGCCATCCAGACGTGAGCAAGATCATCCACCACCTTTGACTGCCCGGTTGGCCCCTGGATGGTGAGCTTTGTATAAAAATCCCTTAATTTCGTCCTGCCCGGAGACAACAGTATATTTACCATCCGCACCAGATTGGCCCGTTCACCGGTTCTTGTGACTTCATCGCCGGTCCCGATTCCATCTGGATTCCCGGCACGGTCCAACCAGTCGGCGCCTCCATTCAGCACACCACATGCTGCACACATCATCATCCCTCCTGACCTTTCATGCAGTAAAGCTGCCCCATAAAGGTGCAGCTTTACAGTCGCAAGTAGACAGCTTTATTTCGTTTCCATTATACGTGAAGACCGCTGACAACCCCCAGATCATCCTTGGTCCCGAATGGAACACGTCTGCGGTAATCTGCCGCTGCATCTTCCATTGTACAAAAGCTTACGCCGTCATGACGTCTCATATGATCGATCAGACGCTCCAGCATCATGAGAACGTGCGGTTTACAGCCGGAAACATCCGGATGAATACAGATATTGATAACCGCATAATCATAATGACGATACACCCAGTCAAACTGGTCCTGCCAGATTTCTCCAAGCGCACTTCCGGTAACCCACCCATGACTGTTGGAAGATGCTTTTACAAACATCATCGGCGGTGCATCATCCAGATGCCAGCTGCAGGGCAGTTCAACAAGGTCTACTTCTTTGCCGGGAACCCATGGCTTCATCCAGTCTTCTGCGGGTCCATTATAATTGATCTTTGTCCAGCTGTCGCCGACACGTACGTAATACGGCCAGTAATCATCCTCCATCAGGCTGCTGTCATAGGTAATGCCCCGCTCAAACAGAAGTTCTACCGTATTTTTACTCAACTCCCACCACGGAGCCATATAGCCGACTGGCTTCTTGCCGGATATTCTTTCGATGGCACTGATGGTGCGGTCAAGAACATCTGCCTCCTGCTGTCTCGTCATAGCCAGCGGATTTTCATGAACATAACCGTGAATTGCAATTTCATCACCGGCATTGTTCACACGGTCACAGATCATGCCTGCTGCTTTCGGAAAGCTTTCCATTGAATGACCGGTTACACCCCAGGTTACCGGAATTTTGCAGCGGTCAAACAGCTCTACCAGACGCGGTACGCCACGCTTTGCTCCATGCACACCACGTGAGATATCACAGGGAGAATCCTCGCCGCCCCAGGAACCGATCCAGAGAGAAACAGCATCAAAATGAGGGTTGATACAGATTTTAATGTCTTTGTTAGTACTCATAGGTGTTACCTCCTTAAATTATATAGTGTAATGTTAACAACTACCGATTTTAAATCTGTGTTACCAGAGCTTCCCAGATCAGCTTTCGAAGCGGTGATGTGGTATAAACGCCATTGGATCCGCCATCGGATTTTTCAAGAGAAATCACGCTGACTACCGCATTTTTTTCTGGAAGCATCACACAGTACTGCCCGAAAATCCCCCACATATAAGACGCGTGATTGACCGGATCAATCCATGTCAGATATCCGTATCCTGCCGGAACCGGAGGATCACTTGGGATGAACTCTCCTGTTGTGGAATAGGAGGTCATCATCTCTTTTACATATTCTTCCGTAAGAATCCGTTTTCCGTTGCATTCACCGCCATTGACCAGCAGCTGCCCAAAACGGCCAACCTCATCAATATTAAGCTGCAATGCATTTGCTGCGATCGTGTGCCCCATCGGACAGCTGGTCCATTCCACATTATGGATTCCGATCGGTTCAAACAGACGATAACGAAGATACTCTCTCATATTCTGACCGCACTTTTTCTCAATCAGGCATCCGAGAATATAGGGGTTCGCATTATTGTACAGAAAGGCAGATCCTGGTTCATGATCAAATTTTCCGTCTGTATAGAAGAACCGCACCCAGTCATGAACATGTTTCCTCTCATAGCCATCCCGCCAGAACATGGTTTCGCTCAATCCAGACCGCATCTCCAGCAAATCCCTGACCGTAATATTGATGGCATTCTCGTTGGTAATATCATAGCTGGCCTCCGGAAAGCTGTCCATCACCCGTTCATCGAGCGCGATCAGCCCTTCCTCCAATGCCAGCCCCGCCGCCGCACCAATAAATGTTTTTCCGACAGAATACAGTTCAAACCTTGGCTTTGCCTCAAACCGGGTCCACTCATCTGCGATTTCTCCATCCTTCCGCACCTGTGCCGCCAGAATAAAAAACCCCTTTTTCTCCGCATCCTCCATGAATTTTTTTACCAGTGTCATTTGGAACCTCCTCGTATACTAAGATTTGCAGAGATTTTAAGTGCCCTGCATAAGCACTCCAATATTGGTTAAGAGGCTTCGAGATGCCCGTGATATAATGCTGTCAGGTCGGCAGGGGCAAGTTCTAAACCTCCACGCCGTACAGAACCTTACCAGAGAGAAGAATCGCTTCGCTAATTACCTGTTTCTCAAGTGCTCCGGCTTGGCGCAGGACTAAGTCCGGCAACCGTTTCCTTCGTTATTATCTGCTGGAAGCTGCGAACTCTGTGAGAAGATGCGACTCCGAGTTTAAGCGCTACTATGGCCTCAAGTTCCATGAGGTCAACAAGCATATCCGTTAGCGGGCTTGACTCGCCGACACATTCGGCCCTGTTTTTGAAAAGCATCACGGCCAGGGCCCTGGTTAGTGCACCCATTTCACCTTTAAATGTGGTCAAATAGGCTGATTTCAGCTGAAAATTTCTCGTCTCAGCCTATTGACTTAGTACCATTGGACTCTCATGTCTCATTACCTGAGTTCTCATATCTATCGTTAATCGGGTAAAAATGCAAAACCGATCATCATCATACCCAGTAAACCGATTATAATTCCCAGTAACATACGCAGCCTTTTACTGATTTTTTCATATTTGGGATCGTGGATCCATCGGTCCACGATACTATACCCGCATCCCGCCGCAACAGTCAGTAAACTGTGCCCAGCCGCATACAGTGCCAGTAAAAAAATTCCCCATCCGGTATTTCCAGATTCCGCCACAAGCGCCAGCAGGGTGATCATCACCGGTGTAGCACAGTGGGAGGCAAATACTCCGCTTAAAATTCCCGCGGTGAAAGCTCCAATATATCCCTTTTTTGCCGTTCCCCTTTCATGACTGTGAGGAATGACCGATATGACGCCCCACAACTGCAGAGTCATCAAAATCATAAGCACCCCAAGCAGCAGATGCCACCACATGCCTGCTTCATGGAGCAAATGACCAATCGCAGAAGCCAGCGTTCCGAAAACCCCAAAAGTCAGAGCCATTCCCAGTGCCATGGTTAGAGAAAATCTCAGTGCTTTTCCGCGATTGCCGCCGGCAGAACTTCCAATATATGCGACTGCAACCGGGACGCTCGACAAAGAGCAGGGTGTGAAAGAGGTGAGCACTCCGGCTGTCAGGGCCAGAAGCGGTGCTATCCAAACATGATCTTTTATCAATTCAGCCAACGTATTGAGAATTCCTGTCATCTGCGATCTGTTCCCTTCTCTTATTTACAAAGTAAAGTACAATGTTTGCCGCCACAACGATCAGATTCAGGATATAAAAGAACAACACATAATTGATATTGTCACTTAAAATCTTTGCCGCCATTCCACATCCATATCCGATTTCAATCAAGCACAGAAACGTCAGGCTGACTCCCTTTGTTGTCTTTGCCAAAAATGCTTTTCTGAAATTAATCGGCCATGATGCTCCAAAACAGAGCAGCATGATAATCTCACATACGTTTGCCATCTCGTTACCCTTTCCTCAAGTCTCCATCCATTCACTTGTTCAACAACTCTACATGTATTTAGCTTACACTTTCTATCACCTTTTGAGAAGATTGAATTTTCTTAGCATTTGTTTATCAAATACTTACATGCAAAATATTCACACTTTTTATTGTCACTTTTGCACAAAAAAACCAGAATGCTTCGATGCATTCTGGTTTGCATAAATCTTACCGCATGAGTTGTTTTGCTGTTTTTACAAATTCCTGTACCACAAAACGGCATTCCCGATGATAACCGATTCCCAATTCAACAGGGAATTCCCAGTCTGTTGGAATAATCTCAAATTCAGGAAAACTGTCCTCATATCCGCCGTAAATCAGTAAAACCGATTTTTCCATATCACACTTCAGATGGAGCATACTGTCATAATTAACAATATCTGCCAACATAATTTCCGGTTCATTGCGTAGCACATAATCACGCAGACGGTCCTCACTCCTTGCAATTCCCCGCTGATAAATCAGAAGCCTTTCTCCTCTGAGATCCTCAAAACGGATCAGTTTCCGGTCCGCGAGCCGGTGGTCCGACAGCACGGCACAGGAATAACGGGTTTCCAGCAGATTCGTAAACAAAACATCTACGTTATCCTGAAAATAATAGTTCATCATATACTCTACACAGATGTCAAAACTGCCCCTCTGGAATTCCTGAAAGTATTCTCCCGGAGCATACTCACGAAATACAATCTCTACATTCGGATGAGACTGTTTAAACTCCCTGCAGACATCTGATAACAGGATCGTCTTCATGTTCGGCATAGATCCGATCACGATTCTTTCTTTTTCACCGGTCTGACTGCTCCTGCACTGATTCAATATCTTCTCATATTCTTTCAGAAGCATCTGGCTTTCTTCCAGAAAATACTTTCCCGCTTCAGTGACGGACACGCCTTTATGATCTCTAAAAAAAATCTCAAATCCTAATTCTGTTTCAATCTGTTTTATCTGCTGTACAAGCGCTGATCTGGATACGTGCAATATATCAGCAGCCTTTGCGATACTTCCATATTTTTCAATTACCAGCAGCCGGTCTATCGTTCTGACATTCAGCATTTCATCCCCTCCTGTCATCTTTACATCACTTGTTCAACAAATGAATTATACCATATGTGGACGGCTAAACCAATCACTAACCTTGACGTTTTCTATTAATTACGTTTATAATTTAAGAAAAAACGATAAGGAGTCATCTGATATGGCAGAGTTAAGCAAAAACTTAAAAATAAAAAAACCGTCTGCTCCTGATCTGGTATGTGAAGAGATGAAGTCACTGATTGCTCAGGAAATCTGGCAAAAAGGGCAAAAAATCCCTTCAGAAAGCGAGATGGCAGATGCTTTTGGAGTTAATCGCTTCACCGTGCGAATGGCACTGCAGAAATTAAACACGCTGGGAGTTCTTCAGACAAAAGTCGGAGATGGAACTTACGTCTGTTCTTTTGATTTTGAAAAACACCTGCAGACAATCTCTGAGTTTTATATGACTCCGGAACTTCTCGATGATGTTGCCGAATTTCGCTCCATGATTGAGGTTGAATGTGCACGGCTGGCTGTCAAGCGTGCCACCCCTGATGAAATTCAAAATCTGCGTTCCTGCTGCAAAGATTTTGAAGAGAAAGTCATCGCCTATGTCTCTGCACCCCATGATTCGCTGCGCCGGAAAACGCTTCTTGAAATCCTAAATAACAGTGACATCGAACTTCACAGCCAGATGTGTAAAATGTCTCACAACGAACTGCTGATCTACGCATACTCCACTGCCAAAGAAGCAATCCGTGAATATACTCTGACCCTTGGCCACCGCCGTCTGATCCATCTGACATCTGCAGATGATATCGCCTCCATTGAAGACCACTGGAATCTGTGCCATGCGATTGAAAACAAAGACTTTGAGACCTGCCGGAATATTTTACTGGATATGATCGACTACCGAAATACAGAAAATTAAAACAGGCATCCCCGTTAATGGGGATGCCTGTTTGGGAGGTTGATTCTATTTTGTTGTTGCAATCAGTTCTTCGTAATTATCCTGAGTCATATCTGACATCTCAATGTTTGTACGCTCCGGAATTTCTTCTCCTTTATAAACTTTCTCCGCAATCTCTCCGCACAGTGTACCGATACTTGGCCAACTTACAAAGATTGCATATTTCTGTTCGCCGCTCTTAACCAGATAACCGTCATCTTCGACACTGACAACACCTACGGTTGTAACATCTTTGTCCATGCCGGCGGCCTTCAGCGCTTCTACCGCACCTACGATCATTTTACCGTCAGCGCCTACGATACAGTTAATCTTATCGCCGTAAGTCTGAATCCAGTCTTCTGTTACCTGCATTGCAGCAGCAGTCTCAAATTCACCTGTCTGTGAGGAAAGAACTGTCAGATCATCCCGGGATGAGATTCCATTCATAAAGCCTTCTTCACGGAGAAGTGTCGCTTCACGTCCTGGCGTTCCCTGCAGGTAGCAGATATTTGCATTTTCCGGAAGATTTTCTGCACACCATTTGCCCTGTCCTTCGCCAAGCGCTTTTTCATCAAATCCGATGAATTTCCACTCACCGCCGGAAGCCTCAGTTCCCACCATAAATACCGGAATACCTTCTTCATTGCAGGCATTGACAGCCGTTGTATTCCCCTGTGTATCAACACCGATGATGAACATCATATCGACACCTTTGCTCAGCAATGTCTCAACGTTTGTTGTCTGTTTCTCAATATCCTTTGCAGAGTCAGCTGTGATTGCTTCTACCTTGTCCGCACCAACAGATTTTGCAAATTCATCGCTTTCCACGTATTCCACGAATTTCTGCATCGCCGGATAGCAGCAGTTATCTGCGTTGTCAATGTTCACAAAACCAACGCGGTACACATAGTCCCCGCCTTTTTCAGTTTCGTCAGATCCGCTTTCATCGGAACCGCCTTCCTCCGAAGCTGTCTCGCTGCTGCTCGTACTTGCCTCTTTTTTCCCGCCGCATCCTGCAAGCATACCAACGCAAAGCACAGATACTGTCAGCATTGCCAATAAGCGTTTCACCATTTTTTTCTTCATCCTTTTCTCTCCTTTTTTATGTTTTGCATTCAATTGAAACCATTAAGTGTTAAGCCTTTCTTGTTTTGCGCACCTGCACGTCAATGATAACTGCCAGTGCGATAATCAGGCCTTTTACAATTTTCTGCCAGTATGCAGAAACATCCATCTGTGTCATGATATTGAGCAGCACTCCGACGAACAGTGCACCGACAACAACACCGTATACTTTACCAGTACCACCGTTCATGGAAGTACCACCGATGATCGCTGCTGTAATTGCATCAAACTCATACTGCTCACCGCCATTTGGCTGACCGGAATTCATACGGCTCATCAGGATAACACCTGCAAGTCCTGCCGCTGCTCCTGCGAACAGATATGCCTGGGTTTTTACTTTCTTCGTATTGATACCGGATGCTCTTGCGGCATCTGTATTGCCGCCTACCGCATATACATAACGTCCAAAACGACGGCGGTTCATCAAAATCCAGTAGAAAATCAGTACTAATACTAATATAATGGTAGGAACCGGTACCGGTCCAACATATCCCTGTCCAAATACCGTATAACTTGCATCAAATCCCGCGATCGGCTGTGCCTCTGTCAATGCCAGCACGGCACCACGACAGATAAACTGGGATGCCAGCGTCATGATAAAGTCCGGAATTTCACAGGATGTAATTACCAGACCGTTGATAAATCCGCAAAATGCACCGATGATAATACCAACGATAAGTGAAATGACAGGATTTCCCGTGCTTACCATAACCATTGTGGAAATTACACCGGACAATGCACAGACAGATCCAGGTGAAAGATCACAGCCGCCTGTGATCAGTACCATCTGCGAACCAAATGCGATAATCATGATAACTGCATTCTGGCGGATAATGTTGCTCAGATTTCGCGTTGTCAGGAATGCATCACTTAAAAATGATGCAATGATGACTGCTATAACTAAAATGATAAATATACCGAACCGGCTGTAGATCTCAGCCACGCTCCACTTTTTATTTGTTTTTGTATTTGTCATTGCTCGAATCCTTTCATTGCGTTCTCCATTATTTTTTCCTGCGTTGCCTCAGCTATCGGCAGTTCACCTGTCAGATATCCCTGGGACATAACTGCGATGCGATCACTCATACCCATAATTTCCGGCATTTCCGACGAAATCATGATGATTGCGACTCCCTTGCCGGCCAATTCACACATCAGTTTGTAGATTTCGTATTTCGCTCCAACATCGATACCTCTGGTCGGCTCGTCCAGAATCAAAACTTTCGGAGCTCTCAGAAGCCATTTTGCCAGAACCACCTTCTGCTGATTTCCACCTGATAAAGATGAAACAGGGGCTTCGGGCGTTGACAGTTTGATCGACAATGCATTTACCATCTCATCAACATTCTGCTTTTCTTTTTTCATGCTGAGGAAGCCTTTATTCTCTATTCCCTTCAAGCTGGCAAGTGTAATATTCTCACGAATGGAACGGCAAAGGACAACGCCTTCCTTCTTTCTGTCTTCGCTGGCCATCAGCACACCGGCATCAATTGCCTGCTGTGAATTTTTAAAGTTAACTTTCTTCCCTTCCAGCATCATTTCACCGGATTCTACCGGATCAAGTCCGAAGACAGCGCGGAACAATTCACTTCTTCCGGCCCCCACCAGTCCTGCAAATCCCACAATCTCACCGGCATGAATCTTAAAATTAACATTCTTAAATCTTCCGCCTGTAAAGTTCTTAAGCTCCAGTACCGGTTCACCAATCGGTGCGGGTACCTTAGGAAACTGCTCTGTAATCTCACGCCCTACCATCTGTTTGATAATTCCATTTTTATCAATCTCTCCGATCTCACAGCTATGAACCCACTGTCCGTCCCGGAAAATGGTTACTTCGTCACAGATTTCAAAAATTTCATCCAGCTTGTGAGAAATATAGATGATACCAACACCCGTCTTTTTCAGGCGTTCAATATTTTCAAATAAAATATGTACTTCTGAATCAGTAATGGATGAAGTCGGCTCATCCATGATAACAACCGCTGCATCACGTGAAATTGCCTTTACGATCTCAATCAGCGCGATGTCGGATACCGTGAGATCTCTCATGTATCCTTTCGGGTCATAGTGGAAACCAAACTCATCAAGCAGCTTCTGTGTATCCGACCACAGCCTTTTCCAGTCCACCATCTTGAATGAGTCAAGCGGTTCACGTCCTAAGAAGATGTTTTCAGCAATCGTCATATTCGGAAGCGGGCTTAACTCCTGATGAATGGTTGCAATTCCCATTTCCAGCATTTCTTTTGGATTTTTGGGAATAATCTGTTCACCCTTGTACCAGATTTCTCCCTCATCCATTTTGTATATACCGTTAATGATTTTCATCAGTGTAGATTTTCCGGCACCATTCTCACCACACAGAGCATGCACACTTCCGGGCTTTAATTTTAAATTTACCCGATCCAAAGCTTTGACACCCGGGAACTCTTTTGATATGTTTTTCAGCTCCAGGACGTATTTATTTTTTTCATCCACGGTTGCACCTCCTTACACACTCTCTTTCCATTGTCTCCTCCCTTTCACCGATAATTTAAATTACTTCTTGCTTACAAGTGAACAATATCATATACTAAAAAATGACGAAATACTTTTTGTTAATTACCTTTTATTTGTCACACCAAATCATAGATTTGTCACACCTGCATAGAAACGCGGTATTTTTCCATGTATTTCCATACACATTGACGACTTTACTATACAGAAAGAGGATAGGGGAATGAACACCATTCGTATCATGATAGCCGAGGATGAGATCGCTATTGCTAACCTGATTAAAAACCTGATTGACTTTGAACGTTTGAATTTGGAGTTCATTGGATTTGCTTTAAATGGCCAGATCGCTTATGAGATGATTGTGTCTGAAAATCCGGATATTGTGATTACCGATATTTCCATGCCTGTTATGAACGGGTTAGAGCTGATTGAAAAGACAAAGGCTGAGAAACTGGGGGTGCATTTTATCATCATCAGCGGTCTTACCTACTTTAATTATGCGCTCTCCGCCATCAAGATGGGGGTTGAAGATTATTTGCTAAAGCCTATCAATCAGGCAGAATTAAATGACGTTCTGGAGAAAACAATCCTCAAGATTGCATCCTCCTTACAGATTGATTATCAGATACAAAAGCTGGGGATCGACACCCATCTTCAGACCCAGAAGATACGCCGTTCTTTCATCATGGATATTCTGTATGACAAAGAACACCCGGCAGAACTGGATACCGATCAGATCAATGAAGAATATGCTTTTTCTTTCTCATCCGGTGCACCTTTTTTGATGGGCATTGCTTTGATTGACGGAATTCTCGCACTGAACCTCGCCACTCAAAATGTAATCATCGAACAATTGATGAGAAATTTCCAGACGGAAATGAAAGAGCTCTGTATCGATATGGAAGTCTACAATAAAAACAATCAGTTTATTTTTCTGCTGAACTATGAGCCGGACCAGGAAAGCCGCATCCTCGGGTCAATTGCTGCGATCAGAGAAGATCTGTCTTCTTATCTCGCTGCCTATGAAGGACTGCAGCTGACCATCAGCTGCGGGGTCACAGCTCCCAGGATTCAAAATCTTCCGTATTCACTGAACACTGCGCAAAAGGCTCTGAATGCCCGCATCATCAAAGGACCCCAGCACGTTTTATTTGCCAAAGAACTTCTGCTGAATAATACAAAACCGGATTTCACCTTATCCAGTTCCGAATTTGGCGCCATCCGGTCCTGTATCGAGATCCGCGATTCCAAAAAACTGGAAACACTGCTGAAAACAGCACTGAAAGACGCTGCAGCAAGCTGCCGTACCTGTCCGCATTTACTGCTGGATACCTTCTGCGATGTTCTGTCTTCTCTTCTGTCTGATTTTCATCAGCATAAGATCATCTCTGTCAATCTGGCAGATACTTATCTGCAGTATTGCGATGCAATCGAACAGTATTTTACTTTAAAAGAACTGATTTTGTTTACGGTTTCTTTTATTCGGGAATTACTTCCCCTGAACAGCGAAATGAACTCTCAGGAGAACCGCCAGGTCCAGACAGCAAAGACGTACATTCAGGAGCATTACAGTGAAAACATAAAGCTGGAAGACGTTGCCGAACAGGTTTATCTCGCACCAACCTACTTTGGCGTCCTGTTTAAAAAGGAAGTTGGGGAGCCCTTCAGCTCCTATCTGACCTCAGTGCGCATCGAAAAAGCGAAAGAACTGCTGCATGATGTGCGCTACAATATCGCAGAGATCGCCAACGCTGTCGGATATCAGGATAAACGTTATTTTAGTAAGCTGTTTAAAGAACAAGTCGGGGTGACCCCGAAAGAATATCGTAAAATTTATGCAAACTAATAGATATAAAGGTTGATGATAAAATGCGTGAGAAATATAACAATTACAAAAACAACATCAGACTGTTCTGTAACACACAGTATTATTCTGAATTTATAAAAAATATTGCATTTATGGCATTTTTATGGATTTTTTTCCTGGTTTCCGCTGTTCTGATGATCAAAGCCCCGGCCAAATCCGCAAGGCAGCACACGATGATTATTCTGTGGGTGCTGATCGGCCTGTTGGTTTTTGCTGTATTCACAGTCTCTTACTGGATCCGCTATTACCATACGGTCATTACTGCTGCACTGAAAATTGAAAATATCAAAAAAAAGTATTCTCTGATTGACGCTGACAAGATGACAACTTACGTATCCTCACTCAATATCATCCTGGACCTGATTGATTCCTCGCTCGAAAAAGAATATTCGAACCGTCTGCTTCAAAAACAGGCGGAGCTGGATGCCATGCAGAGCCAGATCAACCCGCACTTCTTATATAATACACTCGATACGATTCGTGGCTATGCAGTGATGGAAGACGCTCCCCTGACCTCAGATATGGTGGAAGTGCTGTCCCGTCTGTTTCGCTACATGATCAGTCAAAAAAATGAACTGGTTACCCTTAGGCAGGAACTGAGTACCCTGCATGATTACATCAAAATACAGGAGTACCGGATCAACCAGCACATTGTATTTATGCAGAATATAGCGCCGGATCTTCAGATCATGAACTACCGGATACCAAAACTGATCATCCAGCCTTTTATCGAAAATGCAATCAAGCATGGCATCAAAGGCCTCACAAAGGATTTTGTCATTACGTTAAATATTTACAACACACAGTCCCGCCTGATCATCAGTATTTCTGATAATGGCGGCGGCATGGCTCCGGAACAACTTCGAACCCTAAATCAAAAGCTTGCAAAAAATGAGTCCGACTCTGTATATACTGTCAAAGACAAAAAGACGGGAAGCGGAATTGCACTGACGAATGTTAATTCACGGATCAAGCTTTTATACGGGGATTCCTTCGGTGTCGTGGCGTACAGTACACTTGGAAAGGGATCGGAATTTCAGATATCCCTTCCTTATTTTCAGAACCAGGAGTAAGATTCCATGCGATATGAAGTTATGCGCCTGACCCATATTGGCCGGGCAGTCGACAATACAATCATCAATGATATTTCGTTTACGCTTTATTCCCGGGAGGCAATGTGCATACTGACTGAAGATATTGACACAAAAAATTTTCTTCTTGATTTTTTACAGGGCAGCATGGCGGCGGACCAGGGGTATCTCTATCTTCATGATTTTCCAAAAACTTTAAACACCCTGGAACAGGCCCGCAATGCCGGTATCTATGTCGCAGATGAAAAACAGCTGGTTGGCTCTATGAATGTTGCTCATAATCTGTATATGACATCTCCTTCCTTCTATAACAAACTGAAATTTCTGGACACCCGTGCGATTCATGCCGCTACAGAAGATCTTTTAGACCGTTTTTCACTGGGCTATATCAAACCCACGACAATTGTCGGCACCCTTCCTTTTCCCGATATTTATATCCTTTCTATATTACACGCTTATACGAGCGGTGCCAAAATCATTGTACTGAATACCCCTTCTTTTGTCTTTTACCAGCCAAAAGAGACGAAAAAGCTCCAGCGGATCGTAAGCATTTTGAAAGAAAAAGGGGTATCACTGTTATGGTTCTCGAACAAGTGGAATCCGGTTTTTCAAAATTTTGACCGGTTTGCCATTATCAAAAACGGGGTCGTCACACAGCTTTCCAAATTATCCACCATACCACCTGTGATTCCGGATGGTGATTTTATGAATACACAGCTGAAACGTCTGGCACTGAATACCGATAACCGAAAAAAAGTATTAGAATGTATGGACATTTCAAACGCTGACTACCCCTCCAGAAGATACAGCTTTTCATTGTATCAGGGAGAAATCCTGGGTTTTTGTGACAGTGACCATATTTTATCGTCGTTCATGAATACCCTCTCCGAGGGGAAATCACCCAAAGCAGGATCACTGATACTTGACGGAGTGAAATATCATCCGAACTTCCATACAAAAAACCAGATCGCCTTTATCTCATCTGCGATTGGACACCAGAGAATTTTTCCGCAAATGAACATCTTTGATAACGTTGCGCTGCTTTTGAATAAACCAATGTACAATGTTGGAGGGTTTCTGAACAAACGGATCCGTGACCATATGGTCTGCACTGCTTTGGCGTCCATCCATGCCGACTATCTCATCAGGGATTACGGTACCAAACGCAATCTGAAAAATATGAATGTTCACGATCAGTTCATGGTAGAAATTGCAAAATGGCTATGTCTGCAGCCCAGAGTATTTATCTTCAGCGACCCCTACAGTGTTTACGACAACCTGTCTGAATATCATTTTGGGAGACTGCTTGAGAACCTGCAGGAACTTGACATCTCTATCTTGTTGATTTCCAGCAGTGAAGAAAATCTGTCAAAATTCTGCACAAGGGTCATCAACACCTAAACGGCAAGAGGTTTCCGTATGTTTCTTGGGAATCTCTTGTTTTATTCTTGGGCACGAAAGGTCATATCTTGCAAGAAATACACCGGCGGTTATATTAAGATAGACAAAGAGCAAAGGAGTAAGCTACTATGAAGCAGAATCAGGAACAGCGTCAGATCTGTTATGATCAGACGCTTCAGATTGAAGCGTATCAATTAAAAGGAATCGTTCAGAAATTCCCCACTCATTTTCATGAATGTTACGTCATCGGATATGTCGAGCGCGGTGCCCGGCATCTCAAATGTAACCACCAGGAGTATGGTCTTGAAAAAGGCGACCTCGTACTTTTTAATCCTCTGGATAAACATTTTTGTGAACCTGTAAACGGAGAACCTCTTGATTACAGAGCACTTAACATCCCCCCGGAAGTCATGATAAGAGCCGCAAATGATATCACCGGAGCACCCTATACTTTGCATTTCACCAGCACGGTTATTCCGCAGAGTGATGCCGCGGGGGCTGTCAACAGCCTTTATACAGCGGTGACAGAACATCGGACAGCGTTTGAAAAGGAAGAGGCTTTTTTCTTTTTGCTGGAACAGATAATGAAAGAGTACTCTGAAACCTTCGAGAATGCGAATATCCCTCAGCCTGATTCCTGGATTGTGCAAATCTGTAAATTGATAGAGCAGTCCTACGGGCAGGAAATCTGTCTGGATGATCTTTCCAGATTTGCAGGTCTGAGCAAATCCTATCTGCTGCGCTCATTTACCCGGCAGATGGGGATTTCACCTTACCGTTATCTGCAGACCGTGCGCATCAATCAGGCAAAAAAACTTCTGGAGACAGGTACTCCGGTGATTGATGCTGCGGCAAAAGCAGGTTTTTCCGACCAGAGTCATTTTACCAATTTTTTTCGGAATTTTATTGGTCTGACACCGAAACAGTACCAGAGAATCTTTACAGCGGAGGTACCACATGAAACAAAATAAAACAGCGGCGGGCCATCTGTGTGCGTTCCTGACAATTTTAATCTGGGGAACGACATTTATCTCAACAAAAGTCCTGCTGAAAGATTTCACCCCGGTCGAGATTTTGTTCTGCCGTTTTCTGCTCGGAACTGCGGTCCTGTGCATTGTCAGTCCCCGCCGTCTGCGCCTTAAGAACCCGCGCCAGGAATTTACGTTTGCCTGTGCAGGACTTTGCGGTGTCTGCCTTTATTACCTGCTGGAAAATATTGCACTGACATATACCCTGGCTTCTAATGTTGGCATTATCGTTTCCGTGTCTCCTTTTTTTGTGGCAATCCTCACACATCTTTTTTCAAACGGAGAACGCCTGAAAAAACGGTTTTTTCTGGGGTTTGTCGTGGCCGTGGCCGGCATCGTGCTGATCAACGTAAATGAAGCAGGAACGTTTCAGTTCAACCCCAAAGGTGACCTTCTGGCACTTTGTGCCGCCATTGTATGGGCCGCGTACTCACTGCTCTCAAAAAGGATCAGCAGCTTTGGCTACAACACTATCCAGGCGACAAGGCGCACCTTTTTTTATGGTCTGTTATTCATGGTACCGGCACTTTTCCTGTTTGGATTCAGTCCGTCAGTTTCCTCTTTCAAAGACCCGGTCTGTGTTCTTAATCTGCTTTATCTCGGTGTCGGAGCATCTGCCCTGTGCTTCGTCACATGGAATTACGCCGTCCGCTGTCTCGGTGCAGTTAAGACAAGCATCTATATTTATCTCGTCCCGGTGATCACGATTGTTACCGCAGTGATCGTATTACACGAAAGGCTGACTGCAGTCGCCGGAGTCGGAGCCGTCCTGACTTTGGCAGGGCTGGTCATATCGGAGAACAGAAAAGGAATCCAGTAAAAAACAGCTGATTTTGGGGAAGCTGCGCTTCCGCAAAATCAGCTGTTTCAATAGCTCATGCTTTTTCCTGCTCTGATCTTTTTCGCATCCCCGCTTCCTTCATCACCGCAGTTGATGCCCCGTCAATGGCGTCAACCGCCATGACCGCCTTTTCCTCATCCTTATCCATAATGGCATTTGCCAGTACCAGATGGTCCGGCACCGTTTTTACCCAGTGATAAGGATCGTACTCCAGTTCATTCCAATAGTCCTGAAAAATTCCGATACGGAGCGTATTGACAATCTGCGCAACCGTCTGGTTTTCAGCCAGTTCCATGAGTTTCATATGGAACTCATGATCCAGATCATCATCATAGCGGTTCTGATCATACAGTCCCATCATTTCCTGCGCCAGCTTCAGCAATTCCTGTTTTCCTTTCAGGTTCTCTGACTGAATTGCCTTTCTGACAGCCATGTGTTCCAACGTCACTTTCAGTTCCTGGAATTCAAAGAGATTTTTCTTCATCAGTTTCAACTGTACAGAAACATTTTCTTCCGGCGGCTCTTTCAGAAAAGTCCCAAGCCCTGTTTTTACTTCAATCATTCCGCGGTTCTCCAGCACACGCATGGCTTCCCGAACAGAATTGCGTCCCGTCTGAAACATTTTTGCCAGTTCCCGCTCTGACGGCAGTTTGTCCCCGGCCTGCAGCTGATTCGCTTTTGCATAATCGAAAATCGCATCCGCCACTTTAATATAGAGCAGATCTTTCGATACCGGCCCGATCTGAACAGTATTGTTTTTCATAGTAATATCCCTTTCATCTCCCTGGATTTCCGTCACATCCCCCGGAACACTTATCTTCTATACAAGAATAAAATAAACTGTTATCATTATACCAATTTACGCCATATTTAACAAGAATTTCATGTCCTACAAAAGATTTTCTCCTGTGTCGGCCGCGAACAGATGCAGCAGCTTTTTATTCATCTGAAAATTCAAGGTTCGGCCATACGCCATCATGTTCTGATATTGTGCCGGCAGTTCTGTCACCGGTACCCTAATGATAAACTCTTTTTCGCCCACAGTCAAATGGATGTGTACCTCACTCCCCATCATTTCCCATACATCCGATATTCCGGCGATACTTTCTTCCACCCCTTCTTTCACCAGCTTGACATGTTCCGGGCGGATTCCCACGGTAACGCTTTGGGATCCGACCCCCTTTGCCGCAAGCGACCCTGCAATTTCGTTCGGGAGCAGGATCCTGGTCCGAAACATTTCCAGAACATACTGTTCTCCCAGCTTTTCTAATTTTCCTTCTGCAAAATTCATCTGCGGACTGCCAATAAATCCTGCCACAAAAAGATTTCTGGGGTGATTAAATACTTCCTGAGGCGTACCGATCTGCTGAATAAATCCGTCCTTCATGATGACGATACGGTCCCCCAGCGTCATCGCCTCCGTCTGGTCGTGTGTGACATACAGGAATGTCGTATCAATCTTCTGCCGCAGTTTCATAATCTCGGCCCTCATTTGGTTTCTGAGCTTTGTATCCAGATTTGAGAGCGGCTCATCCATCAAAAAAACTCTGGGTTCTCTTACGATCGCACGCCCGATCGCCACCCGCTGTCTCTGCCCACCGGAAAGTGCTTTGGGCTTGCGCTTCAGAAACTCCGTGATTCCCAGAATTTCGGCAGCCTCCCGGACCTTTCTGTCAATGTCCGTCTTTTTTTCTTTCCGCAGCTTCAGAGCAAATGCCATATTCTCGTATACCGTCATGTGCGGATACAGCGCATAATTTTGAAAAACCATGGCAATGTCCCGGTCTTTCGGTGCGTACTCATTCACCATGGTATCCCCGATATAGAGTTCGCCGCCGCTGATCTCTTCCAGTCCTGCAACCATGCGCAGCGTTGTAGATTTTCCACAGCCGGACGGTCCGACCAGGACGATAAACTCTTTATCTGCGATCTCCAGATTAAAGTCATGGACTGCCACAACATCTTTTCCATATATTTTCTTGATATTTTGTAATGAAACCTTAGCCATACTGCTCCTCCATTTCACAGATTTTGCGGACATCACTCTTTCACCGATCCCGCTGTCAGCCCTTCAACCACATATTTTTGCACAATCATAAACATTAATGCCGTCGGAATCAGCGCGAGCATACCGCCCGCCATCATCGCTCCCCATTTTACATTATTTTTACCGATCAGACTCTTAAGCCCTACCGGTATCGTCCACGCCGTCGGCTCACTCGTGAAAATAATCCCGGCAATCAGTTCATTCCATGCACCGATAAAGGCAAAGACAAACACTGCCACGATTCCCGGGAACATGACCGGAAGGATAACTTTCCATAGGCTTTTCATTCTGGAGCATCCGTCAACCATCGCAGCCTCCTCGAGCGAATACGGAATTCCTTCAAAAAAGCTCCTCATGGTAATGACACAGAACGGCAGATTGGTGATCACGTAGAAAATCCACAAGCCCAAATGAGGTACGTTTGCGATGATCCCTATCTTCGCATAGACCGTATAAAGAGGTATAATCACCAGAATCCCCGGCACCATCTGCGTGATCAGGAAAAACAGCAGCATCGGCGTTTTCCCCCGGAACCGGTAGCGTGCCAGTCCATAACCTCCGAAAATGGAAAGAATCGTTACCGCAACCGCTGTCGATACAGACAGTATCACACTGTTTCTAAGGAAGTCGCCATAGCTGAATATTTTAAACAAATCCCGGTAATTCTGAAGCGTAAAGGTCTGCGGAAAATAAGTGACCAGCTGCGTATTGATAATCTCCTCATGCGGTTTAAAGGATGTAATCGCCATCCAGTAGATCGGAAGCATGACAAACAGGAGAAAGAAACTTAAGATAAACACCCGTAAAATGGTGACTGCACATTTTTTTTGTTTACTGCTCATCTACATTCCCTCCTCGTAATTTGTTACCTTCAGAAAGACCAGCGTATAGAGCATGAGCGCTGTCATCAGCAATACTCCGATTGCCGATGCGAATCCAAAGTCATACCCCGAAAAAGCTCTTGTATACATGTAAGCCGGCAGCGTCATCGAATAATTTGCCGGTCCGCCGTTCGTAATCACCACAATCAGGTCAAATGAGTTCAAAATCCAGATGGTCCGCAGCAACAGCGTCATAATAATCGTCGGTTTGATATACGGTACGGTAATCTGAAAAAATTTTTTCACGGCACCGGCCCCGTCAATGCTCGCCGCTTCATACACATCCGCAGGAATCGACTGCAGCGCTGCCAGAATCATAATCGCAAAAAAAGGAACACCGATCCATATCATAGCCAGTACAACAACGAACAGAGAATATCCCGGAGTCCCAAGCCATGCAATGTTCTTGTCAATGATTCCGAGCTTCATCAATATATCGTTGACAACTCCGTATTCTCCGTTGAATGACCACCGGAACATCAGTCCCACCACAAATGCTGAAAATGCCCATGGCAGGAATACGATGGACTGATAGATTCCCCGACCTCTGAATCTTTTCCAGAGCGCCAAGGCCAGTATCATTCCCAGGAAAAACTGCCCTGCCACAGAACAGAACACATAAATCAGCGTATTCTTTAGAATAAGCCCCAAATCATCGTCCCCAAATAATTTTTTAAAGTTATCCAGTCCGTTAAAATGAATATCCGGTGAACCCAGTTTATATTGCTGGAACGCCATGATAAAACTGTTTACCAGGGGAACTGCAAAAATAATGAGCAGCAGAATCAATACCGGCATCAAAAGGGCGTATGGTTCCATCATTCTTTTCGTATGATTCCGCTTGCCCGGAGCCGCCGGTGCCCTCTGTTTGCTTTTTTGCACCATTTAAAAACCTCCTTTAGCAGATACAGCTTCCTATAAAAGGAAGCTGTATGATTAACAATCACCTACCTGTACAGTTACTGCATCGTCTTTGGTGTGTCCACAACCGCACCTTCATTTTCTTCAAGATATGTTTTCATCCGCTCTTCCAGCAGCCCGCAGATCGTATCCAGCGCCGTCTTCGCATCCTGTTCTCCCAGCAGATACTTCTGGATCTCTTCGTAAAGTGGTCCCTGCTGCAAATCTGTACTGTCAAACGGTCCATACCCAGTAGGAACCACCATCTTTGGATTGTTCAGCTGCTCCACGAATGCGGCATAGACGCCGTCTTCTCCATATAACGGATCATCTCCCACTTCCTTCATCACAGGGATCATGCCTACCTGCTTGCAGTATTCGATATTGTTTTCCGGCTGTGACAAATATTCAATGACCTCCCATGCAGCTTCCTGATTTTTGCAGTCTTTTGAAATCGTGTAGGAGTACGGTGCATTGACTGTATTATAGATTTTCCCATCTTTTGTACTGTACGGTATCGGCAGCACTGTCCACTCGGCGTCATCCATGTTATTCTGACAGGACACGACAACTTCCGAATCATTATTTAAAGTGCCTGTAAGACCTCCGCAGAAATTGTCCACCATCTCTACAAATCCCCAGTTAATCGATTCTTCCGGGGCATATCCCTCTTTATACATGCCGGTGAATTTTTCAAAAGCCTGTACACACTCGTCTGAATTCAGCAGGCAGTTTCCTTCCTCATCGTACGTACGTCCTCCGGTAAATCCCTGAAGATATGTCATAATAACATCAAATGCTCCGCGTGTCCCGCGATATGTCATACCATACTGCTTTTTGTCCGCATTTGTCAGCTTCTTGATCACCTCAAAATAATCATCATACGTCCAGTCTTTTAAATCTTCCAGGTCGATGCCAGCCTCTTCACACCAGTCTTTACGGATATAGATGCCTTTTGCCATCATTCCGTCCGGCACCGTATAGATGTTGCCGTACATCTCTTTTTGATTTGCCCACACGATCTTGGTTACCGTATCCGCAAACTTGTCTTCCTGTCCGCTGAGATATTCATTCAGCGGCAGAATCCACCCGGCAGATGTAAACTGTCCAAGCCAATTGTCCTGTGTCGTCACAATATCCGGCAGTGAATTGGACGTTGCCATGACCATAATTTTATTTGCTGCATCCTCCAGCGGAGTACTCTCATACGTAATCTCAATTCCAAGATCTTCTTGTATCCTCGAAAATACGTCCTCAAAATATGCCTGGCGGACATCACTGGGGGAAGTATCCAGAAAACGCAAAGTAACTTTCTCCTCTTGTTCCGAACTTTTTCCCGTTTCACTCTGACTGTCGCCTTTTCCGCATCCGGATAACAATCCGATACCAAATACCCCTGCCAAAATCCATGCCGCTGCTTTTTTCATACCTTTTTTCATATGTTTTGCCGCCTCCTTACTATCATTCTCAAATCTCAATAAGATCCAAAGCCTGCTGCAGATCTTCCAATAGATTTTCCGTTCCTTCCAGCCCACAGTGCATGCGGATTAACCCCCTTTCAATATTCAGAAAATCCAGTTCCTCTTGTTCCACATAATATAAAGGCACCATGGCCAGGCTTTCAAATCCCCCCCAGGAGCATCCCTTTCGGAACAGCTTCAGCGAGTCTACAAACTTCAGGGCAGCTTTTGGTTCTGCATCCAGTTCCAGGCTCATAAGCCCCGAGCTCCCTGTCTGCTGCCTCCGTATCAGTTCATGCTGCGGATGTGATTTTAATCCGGGATAATAGACTTTTTTTACTTTAGGATGTGATTCCAGAAATTCTGCAACTGCCTGAGCAGTCTCCTGATGCCTCTGCATTCTGACATCCAGTGTCCGCATTCCGCGGATAACCAGCCACGCTTCCATCGGTCCGATCACACCTCCCAGCCATTCCCGCTGCTGCCCCATGATCCTTCGCATCAGAGCTTCATCTCTGGAAACCAGCACACCGCCCATCAGATCACTATGCCCTCCCAGATACTTGGTCAGTGTGTGCATCACGATATCAATCCCGTAATCCAACGGTTTTTGAAACAGCGGGGTACAGTATGTATTGTCAATATAAGTCGCCACATGATGCCGCTTTGCCAGTTCTGCAACAGCACGCAGGTCCACAACGGTAAATACAAAGGTCGCCGGACTTTCCAGAATAATCAGTGCCGTATTCTCCCTGATTGCAGCCTCCATCTCATCCAGATCTGTGCCCTTCAGATAAGTGACTTCCATATGAAGTCTCGGGATACAGTAAGAATTGAGGAACCGTTTGACCGGCTGATAAACATCTTTCATACAGATGATGTGACTGCCCGCCTCGCAAACTGCGAGAATCGCCGATGAAGCTGCCGCCATTCCGCTGGAAAACATAACAGCTCTTGATCCATGCTCAAGTTCTGCAATTTTTTCTTCTGCAATACTGGTCGTGGGATTTGAGGATCTTCCGTAAAAAAACTGATTTTTTTCAAAAACATCCACGTTATGATACTCTTCAAACGTGTCAAACACATGCAGAGAATTCATAAAAACCGGCGGCGTAACCGCATTCAAATAAGATTTTTCATCCTCACCGGCACGTTCCAGAATTAACATGTCTTTTTTCTTTTCCACAAATCAATCTCCTTTCTTTTCACACGCTTTCTCATTATGGTTCGGTGGCGCTGTGGTTCGGTGGTATTACCACTTCTTTAGCAGAATTATAACAACACAATACCGATATGTCAATACAAAAAACAGAATTCGAAAACTGTATGTTTTTCGAATTCTGTTAAATGGCGTTTTATTTGCCGACGCGTTGTTT
>CAZUNG010000005.1:0-256814 GCA_964621905.1 uncultured Ruminococcus sp.
GACGACGGGATTTTCGGAACCACGTTTCAAAGGCCGGATTTTCAGCACATGCAGAGGATGGCGGAAAACGGAGAGGTTGGGACAATCATTGTAAAGGACGTTTCCCGTTTCGGACGGGAGCAGGTCGAGATGGGCAGATTGACGCAGGTGGTCTATCCTTCCCTGGGTATTACCTTTATCGCCATACAGGAAAACATCAATTCCACGACAGGCGAAGGAATGGAAATGCTGCCCTTTTACAGCATTTTCAACGAGTAGTATGCGGCGCAGACTTCCAAGAAAATCCGTGCGGTCAACGAGCTGAAAGCCTCGCAGGGCAGACGGTTTCCTCTATTGTTGCCTACGGCTACAAAAAGATAGAGGGAGACAAAGAGCAATGGTATATCGACGAGCCTGCGGCACAGACGGTCAGGAAAATCTATGCGCTGTGCCTTGCGGGGAAAGGCCCGTCGAAGATAGCACGGCAGCTTGAAAAGGAAAAGGTATTGACTCCGACGGCATATTTTCACTCGATTGGGCGAAAGACAAGCAATCCTATGCCTGCAAACATTTACGGCTGGCGGGAGAACACCATTGAACACATTTTGGGAAACCGGCAGTACACAGGCTGCTCTGTCAACGGGAAATCCACTACCGTCAGCTACAAGGTGCACAAAGTGATTGAGAACCCGAAAGAGGAATACCAGATCATCCCCCATACGCAGGAGGCGATCATTGATGAGAATGTATGGCTGAGGGTACAGGAGTTACGGAAGAATAAAAGGAGGCCGACGAAAACGAACAGGAAAAGCTTGTTTTCGGTTCTTCTCTTCTGTGCGGACTGCAAATCAAAGCTGCATTTCTGTGCCGCAAAGTCGCTCAAACGCAATCAGGAGTTTTTCCGCTGCGCGAACTACAAGGACGGCAGAGGAACCTGTTCCATCCATTTTATCCGGGATATTGTGTTAGGAGCGATTGTGAAAGAAACGGTTGCAGATTTGGCGGATTTTGTGCGCCGCTACGAATCGGTATTCCTCTTTATGCAGAAGCAGAAATGCGGGGATTTTCAGAAGAAGCGGCAGCAGGAATTGAAGTTTTCCATCGAAAGCAGCAGGAAACGGATTGCCGATTTAGACAGGCTGTTCAGCCGAATCTATGAGGACAATGTGATTGGGAAGCTTTCGGACGAGCGCTATACAAGAATGGCGGCGGAGTATGAAGCTGAGCAAAAGGAACTGCTGGAAAAGGTCAAAGAGGAAGAAAAGCAGCTATCCGAGATGGAACAGAAGTCTGTGGATATGCGGCTGCTTTTGCAGGGGTTACGGGAATTTACCGATATGAAGGAGCTTACGCCGACCATTGTCAACAAGCTGATTCAGCGAATTGAGGTGCACAGTCCGGAAAAGAAACACGCCAGAAAGTCAGTAAAGATAGACATCTACTTTACAGCGGTAGGGTTAGTGAGCTTACCCTCCGAGCAGGAGAGTCTGCAAATGGCAGAACAGATACGCACTCTGCCGCAGGCACCCTGCCAAATTCCCGCTTAATAGAAAACGGTGTACCCCCCTTCAATCCGGGTTACACTATCTTCTTTCATTTTACTGCCTTATACCCTCGGGGCAAACGAGAATCGGTTTTTTTGAAAAATTTGGGGATAAACTGCCGGCAGCATTATGAAGATTATTCAGAATATGGATCAATGCTAAAGAAATTATTAGGATTTCATTAAGAAAGTAAGATAAACAATACAACTGATAAAAAGTTTGCTATAATAGTCCATAAACAACTAAGGGGAAGTCATCATGGAAAACATCAAGACAAAAAAATTAATCTTACCGTCATATGCGATACTGCCTCTGGCGTCCTGCGTGGCGGTGAACTTTATTGTTTATCTGGGAGTCAACGTTCTGACAGAGGGACGCAAGCATTATGATCTTACCCTTCCCATCGACAGGGCAGTGCCGGTAGTTCCTGAGTTTGCTGCGATTTATGTCGGATGTTACCTCTTCTGGATTGTGAATTACCTTATAATCGCGAGGCAGGGGAAGGAACATTGTATGCGGTTTGTGACGGCAGATATGATGTCCAGGCTCATATGCGGCCTTATTTATCTTATATTGCCGACGACAAATGTAAGGCCTGATCTGACGGGGAACGGATTTTGGGTAACTGTTCTTCAGACAATATATAATGTTGATCAGCCAACCAGGCTGTTTCCGTCCATTCATTGTCTGGTGAGCTGGTTCTGCTACATTGGAATCCGCGGGCAAAAGAACGTACCCCGCATCTACCGGATCTTTTCCTGTCTGTTTGCAGTTGCGGTCTTTATCTCTACTCAGCTGACAAAACAGCACTATATTGTGGATGTACTTGGCGGGATTTTAATTGCCGAGGGAACTTACTGGCTGGCATTTCGGACTCAGATTTACCGATACCCACAGAAGATATTTGATATGATTTGCCAAAAACATTACGACAGACAGAGAAGAGCCTGTGGAAAGGAAGGTGAATCGTGACAGGCAGACAGAAAAAGATGATCAATACCGTATTTCTCCTGCTTGTATTTTGTCTGACCATTTACAGCGTATTCAAAGGGGAAGACCTTCATGAAGTGATAAAGGAAATCATGCGGGTGAATCCCTGGTATCTGATCCCCGGAGTATTTGGCGTTGTGTTTTTTATCTGGGGAGAGTCCATTATTATCCACTACTTGTTTGGGACACTGGACATCCACGAGAAGAAATGGACCTGCTTTCAGTATTCCTGTGTGGGCTTCTTTTTCAGTGCCATCACGCCGTCTGCAAGCGGCGGACAACCTATGCAGATCTACTATATGCGGAAACATAAAATACCGGTCCCGGTTTCCACTCTGGTTTTGATGATCGTAACCATAACTTACAAATTAGTGCTGGTAGGTGTAGGGCTTTTTGTGGCGTTCTTTCAGAGAGGATTTGTGCATAAGTATCTGGAAGGGATTTTGCCGGTTTTTTATCTGGGAGTGGCATTGAATGTCTTTTGCTGTATTGCCATGTCGGTCCTGGCCTTCCACCCGGCTCTTGCGAAAAATATTGTCATGAAATGTCTGAGTGTGCTGGAGCGTATTCATATTCTGAAGCAGAAACCGGAGCGGACGAAGCGGATGGAAACTTCCATGGACCAATACAATGAAACGGCATCATATCTGAGAAGCCATATGAAGGTAATTGTCAATGTGCTGGTCATTACATTTCTGCAAAGATTTGCCTTGTTTTTTGTAACCTGGTTTGTCTATAAGGCGCTGGGACTTCATGGAGCACATATTTATGATGTCGTTATGCTGCAGGCTGTGATATCCGTCTCGGTGGATATGCTGCCTTTGCCGGGAGGTATGGGGATCAGTGAGAACCTGTTTCTGATTATTTTTAAAACATTATTTACGGCAGGATTTTTACTGCCGGGAATGGTTCTGAGCCGGGGAATTGCTTACTACGTGCAGCTTATGCTCAGTGCCGGGATGACGTTATTTGCTCATATGACGATTGGGCGGGAGACTTAAGATAAAACGCGATTGGGGAAAAAGAAAAAAATGATAGGATTTTATAATTATACGGTAGTGTTAACATACATAAGCCTGGCAGTGTCTGTATTTGGGATGACGCAGGCCATCCATGGGAGGTTTAAGACCGCGATTCTCTGTCTGGCAATCTCTGGTTTATGTGATATGTTTGATGGGAAGATTGCCCGTTCCAAGAAAGACCGGACGGAAGATGAGAAGTCGTTTGGCATCCAGATTGACTCGCTGTGTGACGTTGTCTGTTTCGGAGCATTTCCTGCTTTGATCTGCTATTTACTTGGGGTACGCGGACCAGTTGGCATTGTGATTATCATCCTTTATTGTGTGAACTCTGTCGTCAGACTTGCATATTTCAATGTAATGGAGATGAAGGGTGCACTGGTGACGGAAGGCGGAGAAAAATTTTACCGTGGTCTTCCGATTACTTCCATGGCGGTTGTCCTGCCGCTGGTATTTATGATCCAGTTTTTTGTACCGGACGGGGTATTTCGGATATGCCTGCATTTGGCACTTCTCAGTGTGGGAATTATGTTTGTAGTTAACTTCAGGCTTAGAAAGCCGAAAAACAGTACACTTGCAATTCTGGTATCAGTGGTGGGGATTGCAGTACTGATCATGATTATCTTTACCAACTACAGAGTCAGGCTCCATACAGGAGGACCATTGCTGTGCAGAAAATTTCCTGCATAGTGGGACGTGAGGAAAATAAAAATGAATTATATTGACAGAAACGGCAAAGTGAAAATCGAAGAAACGGGGCAGGACAGACTGTTGAGCTGGCTCTATTCTCACCGCACCGGGAGGAGCATTCTAAAGCTCCTGGTACATCCGAAGGTCTCAAAAGCGGGCGGGTGGTTACTTGAACAGCCGTGGTCCAGATTACTGATCCTGCCGTTTGTTAAAAAGAATCAAATAGATATGTCGTGTTATCAGGAACAGAATTATCATTCCTACAACGATTTCTTTGTCAGAAAAATGAAACCGGGATACCGCCCGTTGGAGGGCACAAAATGTACGCTGGTGAGTCCATGTGACGGAAAGCTGAGTGTATATCCGATTGTCCCGGACGGTGACAAGATCAGATTCTGTATCAAACATACCGATTATACGGTAGAATCTCTGCTGCGGTCAGAAAAGCTGGCAAAGCGGTATGATGGAGGCTGGGCCTGCGTCTTTCGGCTCTCAGTCGACGATTATCATCGCTACTGTTATATTGACGATGGGGATAAATCAAAAAACTGTCGGATTCCAGGCGTTTTTCACACCGTAAATCCTGTGGCCAACGATGTGCTGCCGATCTATAAAGAGAATACCAGAGAATATTCACTGCTGAAAAGCCGGCACTTTAAAACGGTGCTTATGATGGAGGTTGGGGCAATGATGGTCGGCCGTATTACAAACTATCACGGAGAGGGTCCGGTGAAGCGCGGACAGGAAAAAGGCAGGTTTGAGTTCGGTGGTTCCACAGTGATTCTTCTGTTTCAGAAAGGCGGGGTTCAGATTGATGAGCGGCTGATCTGCAATACGCAGAAAGGTTATGAGACCATTGTGAAGATGGGAGAGCGGATAGGAGAGGCATAAGAAAAAAATCCCAGATACTGGGATTTTTTTCTTTAAATCAAATGATACCGCTCCAAAAGTTCTTCGATAACTGTACCGGATATTTTTTTCCGCAGTTTCCGCTCTACAAAATGTGCGCCGAATGGAAGCGAAAGATCCGTCAGCTTTTTGCCGTCCATCATTTTAGAGGTGGAATCAAGCAAAACACGGATATCATAGCAGGAGTTAAATACTTCCGGAACGCCGCGGTCGATATCCAACAGTGTGTAGACAGCTTCCATGGCGGTACGGACGGAGTACTCTGTTGTAAATACAGTGTCCCGCACAGTGTCAGCAAACTGACCGATAAACGCAAAGTTGGTGCAGCCGTCCGGAACGACTTTCGGCCGGTCTCCCTTTGTGCGCGGCATGAAAAATGCGGTGATATATGGCATCATACAGGGGATGCACCGGGCGGATGCTCTGGCAAGTGCAGGAATATCTTCGGTGGGCACACCGAGATGGTAGAGCCATTCCTGAGTGATCTCGTAACCGGTGCACTCACGCATCGGCTTTTTGATGAAATCTCCGGGAACATCGGTGTAGAGACCGTAAACCCAGACAACAAGCTGATCCTTTGGCTGTTCCTTGAAATGAGGCTGCCTGTTCAGTGTATAGCTCATAAGCCAGGAGGAATCTTTGACAGTGATAATACCGCCGGTCACAACTTTGCCGGAAAATGGATCGCGTTTGCATATCTTTTGGATGTATTCCGGTATTTTTGCATCAAGTGTGGTGATCGTGGCGCTTTCCCAGTTTGTTGCTTCTGTATCGGTGCAGAACTTATCGGGATTTCCAAAGGAAGGATCCTGGCTGGCAATTTTTCGCCAGAGTTCCCAGCAGCCGCCATTTTCCGTATTCATCACAGGCGCATGGTCATGGTCACCCAGGGCAGAATTTTCGGTACAGCTGCCGTTGGTAACGAACACAAGGTCATCTTCGATCAGGTCAATACATTCCTCGGTTCCCTTATGAATACACATAATCCTGGACGCGATCTTTTTGCCGTCTTTGAAATCGAACAGAACATTTGTAACCCGCGTATCATATTGGAACTGTACGCCGTGTTCCTCGAGGTAATGGATCATCGGCAGAATCAATGATTCATATTGGTTGTATTTCGTGAATTTTAGTGCAGAGAAATCCGGCAGCCCTCCGATGTGATGGATGAACCGCTGAATATACAGTTTCATTTCCAATGCACTGTGCCATTTTTCAAAAGCAAACATTGTCTGCCAGTACAGCCAGAAATTGGATGCGTAGAATTCCTCATCGAAGACATCGTTGATTGTTTTGTCATAGAGGTCTTCGTCTCTTGTCATGAATAATTGGATAATTTCCATGGACGCTTTTTCAGACAGTGCAAATTTCCCGTCAGTGTGCGCATCTTCTCCGCGGTTTACGGTTGCACGTACCAGAGAGCAGTTGGGATCACGTTTGTTCAGCCAATAGTATTCATCAAGTACCGATATACCTTCTGTCTCAATAGAAGGGATGGAGCGGAATAAATCCCACAGACATTCGAAGTGATTCTCCATTTCACGTCCGCCGCGGATGATAAATCCTTTCTGCGGATCATTGATACCGTCACACGCACCGCCGGGAAGAGAAAGTTCCTCCAGAATATGAATGTGCTCCCCCTTCATCTGTCCGTCGCGGACCAGAAAGCATGCGGCAGCAAGTGAGGCGAGACCGCTTCCTATTAGATAGGCACTTTTTTTATCGACGCCCTCAGGTTTTACCGGATGGGCGAATGCTTCATAATTACCGTTTGAATAATACATCTGACAGACCTCCGTTCTTGTTGATGAATGTATCATACAACAGCGCACAGAGGATTACGACAGACATTAACGCCGCTGTGTCAAAAAACAGGACACCGCGGCGTTAATGTCGTAAATTCATACAAATTATGATAAATGTCGAAATCAATTTCTGGCATTGGTGCTGAACCGTTCGAGTGCAGCTGAAATATCGCCCTGAATCAGGGTTCCGAGCCTCTCGAGGATAATCCTGGGGCTTTCTTTCATTCCCGTGCGGATCCAGTCAAGCATGAGTCCCACAAATGCATATTTGTAGAAATCAGCAATGAATTTTTTATCCTCTTCACGAACTAAAATACCGGTGGACTGCTCCTCCACCACATCGATCAGGAGATGATAGGTGACCTCGTACAAGTAGCGCTCCACTTGTTCTCTGCTGATGGAATGATATACGTGATTGATCAGGATGCGGTTTTCAAGCACATACTCGAAAATCTGCAGAAAACCCTGCTGCCACGTATCATATGTTTTTTTCCCGGCCAGGGCATCTGAGGCTTCATTCAGGAAAAACCAGTCGAGCAGATCATAGATATCCTGAAAATGGTAGTAAAACGTCTGACGGTTTACCTCACAGTCTTCGGCAATGTCTGTGACGGTGATCTTGTCAAGCGGTTTCTGCGACAGAAGTTTCCTGAGTGATGCAGCCAGCGCCTTTTTTGTGGTCTGTGACATTGTTGCTCCTCCTATAACATCAAAACAGATGGGTTAAGTCCAGGGGACTGTGAATCGTGTAATCCGGATTTTCAACCCGACCAAATCCATAGGAAGCAAATACGAAGACGATGTGCCTGTCTGCCTCTTTAACTGCCGCATAATCTCCGGCTGTATCGCCGACATAGGCAGGGGACTTTAAGTCGTGTCTGCGTATGATTTCACGAATATTATCAGCCTTGGCATTTCCGGTATCACCCGGACATAAGTGATCTTTGAAATAGCATCCAAAACCAGTGCACTCCAGAAATGTTTCGATATATCCAGCCTCACAGTTGCTGACAAGAAACAGCGGATAGCGGGTGGACAACACTTTGAGAACCTGCGGCCAGGCAGGGTAAAGCGGTGCGCCGTATTTTTTCAGCAGCTCATGTTCGTGTCTGCAGCACATGTCGATCAGTTCAAGCTGACGCTCAGGCGCTTCCTCTGGAAAGATAATGCGGGCAATTTCGGGAAGTGTCCTGCCGAATACAGATTTCAGAGAGTCGGATGTAATCGTAAGCTTCAGAGATGTATGTTTGACCAGGACCTCGTTCCAGGCCTGTGCGACAATTTCTGTGGAATCCCAGAGGGTTCCGTCTACATCCAGTATAATGCTGTCAGTCATAATTTATTTCCTCCCATTCTGGATTTAATTTTATAGAGAATCACTGGAAATTGCAATCTTTATTTTCTTTTTCATAATCTCCATGTTATAATGAGAACGCAAAGCGTTCCAAACAGAAGAAGACGGAGAGTAGTTGTGAAAGAGAATGTATATGAAGAGAAACTGGAGGATATCGTCAGGCCGCTGCTTGACTGGTATCAGAAAAATAAACGGGTTCTTCCATGGAGGGAACAGAAAAATCCATATTATATATGGATTTCGGAAATTATGCTGCAGCAAACCAGAGTAGAGGCGGTTAAGCCGTATTTCCAGCGTTTTATTACAGCGCTTCCCACGGTAGAAGATGTAGCATGCTGTGACGAAGCGAAGCTGTTAAAACTCTGGGAGGGACTTGGATACTATAACCGGGTCCGGAATATACAAAAGGCGGCACAGAAAGTTGCAGAGCGCTATGACGGAAAACTGCCTGCCGACTACGAAGAATTGCTGGGGCTTCCGGGGATCGGTGATTATACGGCCGGAGCAGTCGCTTCGATTGCCTTCAACATCCCGGTTCCGGCGGTTGACGGAAATGTTCTGAGAGTCATTTCACGTGTGATTGAAAATGAAGAAGATATCCTGAAGCAAAAGGTGAAAAACAGGATTCGGGCGCAGCTTCTCGAAATTATGCCAAAAGATGTACCGGGCGAGTTCAATCAGGCGTTGATGGAACTCGGTGCTACAGTATGTGTGCCGAATGGAATACCGAAATGTGAGCAATGCCCGCTTGCAGATCTCTGCGGCGCACGGATCCATGACCGTCTGGATGAGATTCCGGTCAGAAAGAAAATAAAAGAACGGCGGATTGAAGAGAAGACAGTGCTGATTATTCAGGATGGAGATAAGGTTGCTATACGAAAACGTTCGCCGAAAGGGCTTTTGGCGGGTTTGTATGAGCTTGTAAATTTTGAAGGACATCTGGATGAACAACAAGTTTTGGAGAGGATGAATGAATATCAGCTGACCACGCTTCGAATCCTTCCGCTTGAACAATCCAAACATATATTTTCCCATGTGGAATGGCGGATGATTGGATACGTCGTAAAGGTTGCCGCACTGGAAGGCAATGAAAAAAATGATATGATGTTCGTCGATATCCGTCACGCAGAAGAAAAATATCCAGTGCCGGCCGCATTTGGTGCGTATGCAGCCTATATGAATATGCGTCTGGGACAGGACAAATATACAGGAGGAGAACTATGAAACTGTTGACAGTGGCAGTGCCCTGCTATAACTCACAGGAGTATATGAGCACTTGCATTGAATCATTGCTGAAAGGAGGAGATGAGGTAGAAATCGTCATTGTGGACGATGGCTCTACAGATGATACACCCCAAATTGCTGATGAATATGCCAGAAAATATCCCACAATCATAAAAGTAATCCATCAGGAAAACGGGGGCCACGGAGAGGCGGTCAACACGGGACTTGCCAATGCTAAGGGGCTGTATTTTAAAGTGGTCGACAGCGATGACTGGGTGAGTGAATCTGCTTATAAAACGATACTGGAAATATTAAAGGAGTGTCTTGGGGGACCGGAGACGTTGGATATGCTGATCAGCAATTACGTCTATGAGAAGGTTGGCGCAAAGCATAAAAGGGTCATGCGTTATCCAAATGCATTGCCGCAGGGAAAGATTTTTGGCTGGGATGAAGTAAAGCCGCTGGGCAAGAGTCATTACCTGCTGATGCATTCCCTGATCTATCGGACGGAGCTGCTGCGTGAATGTGGACTGAAGCTTCCAAAACACACCTTCTATGTGGACAACCTCGTCGCATTTATACCGTTTCCTTATGTGAAACGTATGTATTATGCCGATGTGAATTTTTACCGTTATTTTATTGGAAGAGTTGACCAGTCGGTGAATGAGTCCGTGATGATAAAGAGAGTCGATCAGCAGCTGCTGGTCAACCGGATGATGATTGACTGTATGGCGCAGCAGAAGTCTCTGGACAAACATGCACGGAGCTACATGATGCATTCGCTGTCCATCATTATGACGGTCTCGTCAGTCATTTTGCTGCGGTCAGGGACGGATGAAAATCTGGAAAAGAAGAGTGAGCTATGGAGATACCTGAAAGCGGCAGATGGCAAGATCTATTTTAAATTACGTTACGGGCTGCTTGGAAGAACGATGAATCTTCCGGGAGAAGGGGGCCGCAGGTTCTCGATAACGGCCTATAAGATTGTGCAGCGTATCTACGGCTTCAACTAGGAAGCCGTGATACAAGACTGCTCTTGTAGAAAATAAAGTATGTGATCATACAAAGGATGACTCCGGTAATCACGTCAATCAGAGAATGCTGTTTCAGGAAGAGTGTTGAGGCAATGATGGCGAGCGTCAGAATCAGGGATGCCCATTTTAGCCAGCGGTCCTGCTGCAGCATTTTTGAATTTGCAAGTGCCAGATGGATACACAGTGAGTTATAGACATGGATACTGGGCAGTACATTGGTAGGTGTGTCATGTCTGTAAAGCAGCTGTACAACATCAGTGAAAATGTTATCGTTGGCAAAATCTGCAGGCCTGATATTCAGGCCGTTGGGATATACGTAAGAGACGATCAGAAACAGCGTCATGCCAACGGCAAGGCTGAAAAACATCTGATAATATTCACGCTTGTCCTGGTTGATAAAAATAAAAAATAAAATAGCCACAAACATGTAGACAAACCAGAAAATGTACGGAACGATAAAGTATTCGCAAAAAGGAATCAGATCGTTCAGCGGGGCATAGATAATATGAAGATTCTCAACGGGTCTCTTTTCCAGAACACCGAAACAGATCATATAGATGATACCGAAAATTAATATGGCAAAGCCGTGTTTGTATTTGCGGATCAGACGCAAGAAAATCACTCCTTAGATGTTAGTTTTTGTGTTGGGCAGTCCGGGATGAAGCGGTCGAAAATGACGGAGTCAAAATACTTCCGGCTTTTCTTTAGTGTATTTTCTGAATGAATGGTCCAGGCAAATGCCGGAGTGCCAAAGCATTTGCGTAAAAATTTCAGGGCAAAAAGATGTGAACCGCGATGAAACTCATATGCGATAAAATCCGGGCGTCCATACCAGTTGAACATCAGGTGCTCACTTAAAAACAGCAGAGGCCTGGGAGGTTCCTCATCCGGACCAAAACGGCAGGACAGCTGACCGCGGACAGTGTCCGGCTGATTCTTCCGGTACCAGTGCAGAATGAATGGACTGAAAGATTCGATGCAGTATTTTCCTTTGTAGTCCAAAAGCAGGGTGGTGACAACCTTGCAGACGTCTGTGTTGGTATGGTAGGACTTCAGCTCTATGAGAAGAGGAACCTGACCCGCCACCAGTTTGAGTACTTCGGCGAATTCAGGGATCGTCTCGTTACTGTCTGCCAGACGCATCGATTTTAACTGTGCGAGGGTATAGTCGCGAAGTTTACCGTCTGTGCTGCACATACGTTTCAATGAACTGTCGTGAAAGATGACAGCTTTGTGATCCTTTGTCAGCTGCACGTCAAGTTCGATGGCAAAACCAGCCTTCACAGCACGTGAAAAAGCGGTCATAGAGTTTTCCGGAACACCATCCTCCTGGGACCACAACCCCCGGTGTGCGTACAACAGTCCGCAAAACTCTCCGCACTGTTGATGCAGGGCGGTGCGGGGCATCAAAGCGTATAGAAGTATCAAAAGAACAAATATAGCCAATAGCAAAATAATCAAAGGTAATGACATGGCAGTACCGCCTCCGGGTTATTTGATAATGACATTCAGCTGCTGCCGGGCACAACTGATATCAAACGTATCCAGGATCCCTCCGGATTCGCCGTCCAGATGAACCGGGCGTTTGATGTTTGTACTGATATGAGCGCTGCGGCATTTTAAAAAGCGGACACCTTTTATATGTGTGTGCTTACCGAAGAATGCACTTGGCAGCATAAGCAGCACTTTAAGCCTTGAGATATTGGAGACCACCATAAGATCCAGACAGCCGTCCGCAGATCTTGCATGAGGACAAAATTTGAAACCTCCGCCCTCATACTTTAGATTCATTGCGGTCAGAAACCAGACATTATGGAACGAAGCGCTGCGTCCGCTGTCCAGGGTCAGCGTAAGATCAAATCGCTGAAAAAACAGCAGGTGTTTCATTGCGATGAAAGCATATGTAAGTTTTCCAAGTCCAAATCTGTTCAGATAATTTTTAATCGGAGAGGCCAGGGCTTCGTGACAGATACCAGCGTCAAAGCCAATACCGCTGCTGATCACAAAGCGGCGCTCTTTTCCCGATGCATGACAGACACCGATATCCATTTTTCGGATCATCTCAGGTTTCAGGATTGCCTGCAGGGCAGTGGGGACATCTTTTGGCAGTCCCATGCCGCGCGCAAAATCATTGCCTGAACCGGTGGGGATATATCCGAATGTTACCTGTTCGGGATGGGTCAGCCCGCTTACGATCTCATTGATCGTTCCATCGCCTCCGACCGCAGCGAGGATATCATCCTGTGTCAGTGTACCGGACAGAATGTGGGCCAGCTTTCTGGCGTGACCGCGGTATTTCGTAAAAAACGCCTGGTATACAACATGGCGTTTCTGCAGCTGCTGTTCCACCTGATCCCAGATCCGGGCACCCTGGTCAGAACGGGATTTTGGATTAATAATAAAATAGTACAAGGCTGTTCCCTCCTCTTTAAGTATTTTAACAGCTGCTGCTATAATCGACAAGTGAATTAATTATAAAAATGAAAGGTTGGATAGGATGATTCGATATCTGGCAGTTTATCTGTTGATAATAAATATGATAACGTTTATTATCTATGGCGTGGACAAACGCCGTGCGCGCCTTGGAGTGTGGCGGGTGAAAGAGCGAACACTCCTTTTGCTGGCGGTGATCGGCGGATCAGCCGGTGCGCTTCTGGGGATATATGGGTTGCGTCACAAGACAAGGCATAAAAGATTTACCGTGCTTGTTCCCTTTCTCCTGATTTGCCAGGGGGCATTGCTTGCCTATACCTTTGCAGAGTTTCTTTGATGGCATTTGCAGGAACAAACAGGGGGAAACGGATGAGAACGGAGAAATAAAAAAATCGTGAAATGGAGACAATGGACGCGAAATTGAGAGAGAAGACATAAAATTGAACAATGAATGGTGCTTTGTGGAAAACAACGACAAGTTGTGACAATTTTATTGATTTTATAATGAAAAAAAGGTATAACTATAAGTATATGGGCTTATCCGGCAAAGGGATAAGGCATCAAATAATGGACAGAAGAAAAGGGCGGGGCAATCAGTGAGTGAAGAAAAGATTCTGGGATTTCCACTATCACAAAGCCAGCAGAATATCTGGAATCTGGAGCGCACGTTTGAAGGAACATCAATCAACAATATCAGTACCACAGTCCGTATTCAGGGACGAATAGACTTTGTGCTTTTGCAGAGGAGTATTCAGATGGTTCTGAAATCTGATATATCTCTGCGCACACAGTTGACGATTCAGGATGATCTGCCGGTCCAGTATCACGTTCCTTACCGGGAACAGGTTTTTGCGGTATATGACTTTACACATACAAATCAGAAAGGTATTGAAAGCTGGGAAGCTACGGTGAGCCGGGAAGCACTCCCTCTGCTTGATATGCCTTTATATCGTTTTATTTTGTTTCGTTCAGGAGAAAATGAAGGCGGAGTGTTGATTAAGGTTCATCATATGATATCAGACGGCTGGTCACAGATGCTGCTGTGCAACCGCATTGCGCAGTATTATCTGGAACTGCTGGCAGGGAAAGAACCTCAGATTGAACAGGCGCCCGATTACCGGCAGTATGTGGAAGAAGAGGAAAAATATCTGAAGTCCAGGGCATACGGCCGCGACAGAGAGTACTGGGAACAGGTTGTCAGACAATCGGGAGAACCATCGGTCATCAAGTCTGTAAAAAGCGCTGTGGTCAGCCCGGCAGGGCGAAGGCTTAGTTTTCAGCTTCCGCAGACATTAAATCATGCAATTTATTCATACTGTATAAAAAACCGTGTTGCACCTTTTGCAGTGTTCTATATGGCGCTTGCGATCTATTTCCGTAGAATCGGAGGAGCAGTCCGATTTACGATTGGTACACCGATCGTAAACCGGACTAATTTTATCTACAAAAAAAGTACAGGAATGTTTGTCAATACACTGCCGTTTTATAATGAGATCAACGATGACTGGAATCTTGACCAGTTCAACGATGCGCTGATGGACCAGTGGTATGAACTGCTTCGTCATCAGCGATTCCCGTTTTCTCATATTGTGCAGCTGGCGGACGGCTATGGCAGGGAAAATGGCAGACTGTTTCATATTGCACTTTCTTATCAGGACAGCAAAGTATATGAAAGCATGGATGCTTCGGTTACTTTTCAGGGAAGATGGCATTACAGCGGATATCAGGCAGAGCAGCTTTGTATTCATCTGAGCAATATGGAAGACCAGCGGCAGTATGCAGTGGATTATGATTATCTGACGCAGCTGTTTTCAGAAGAAGAAATTTACAGGCTTCATGAGAACCTGGAGAATATTCTCCAGGAAGCACTGGGAAATCCCCAAAAACCAATCTATCAGCTTGCTGTTTTGTCAAGAGAAGAGCGGGAGCGCGTACTTTATACGTTCAACCGTACAGACAGAATGCTGGAAGAAATATGCCTGTATGACGTGTTCCGTAAAAATGTCAGGGATTATCCCGGACGTGCAGCGGTCATCTGCGATGGCGAACGGATGACTTATGAGGAACTGGATCATCAGGGTGCAGCTCTTTCCGCGCAGCTGCAGAAAATATTTAAGGATGACCTGGGGGTTGCGGCTCTCCTTCTTCCACGGGACTTTTCTCTGTTTACAGCGCTGACAGGAGTTTTGCATTCCGGAAATGCGTATCTGTTGTTGTCCACGGAACTCCCTGCGGGCCGCATACGGGTGATACTGGAGAACAGTGGTGCCGGTGTTGTGGTGACGAAGAGAAGTTTATATGAACGGCTGAGCATCGGTGAAGCAGAAATTCCGGTGATTTTTGCGGATGAGATCAAAGCCATGAACCAGCCTGTGCCAAGCAAAAGAGCATCCATGGAAGATCTTGCGTATATCGTGTACACATCAGGGAGCACAGGAGAGCCCAAAGGAGTGGAGATTACGCAGAAAAGCCTGTTGAATTTCTGTCGTGCCATGGCGCCGATTTATGGAAGAGGTGCTGTGCTGTCCGTATGCAACACTGGTTTTGACGCATTTACGATTGAAAGTACGGCGGCATTGCTCAATGGACGCACGGTGGTTCTTCCAAAAGATATAGAACAGGAATCCCCGCGCAGACTTGCGGAACTGATCCGGGGGTATGCAGTTGGGTTCCTTTCCATTACACCGTCACGTCTGAGTGCATTTTTAAAAGAACCTTCCTTCGGCCGGGCCTTGCGGACGATGGAGAGTATTGTGTGCGGCGGAGAGGCTTTTCACGGAGAACTGCTGAAACAGCTGAATACCTGCACACATGCCCGGATCTATAACCAGTATGGTCCTTCAGAGACGACAGTGGGCGTTACCGTCAAGGAGCTTACAAAGGCTGCCGCGATTACCATTGGAAAACCGATGCAGAACTGCAGAATGTACGTGCTGGATCCGTGGATGAATCCGCTTCCTGCCGGAGTATACGGGGAATTGTATATCGGCGGCATGTGTGTTGGCAGAGGATACCGAAAGGATGAACAGCTGACCAGAGAAAAATTCATTGCAAATCCTTTTGAGACAGGGGAGACAATGTATGCCACGGGCGATGCGGCCTGCTGGACACAGGATGGGGAAATCCTGCTGGCCGGCAGGTTTGACCGACAGGTTAAACTGCGCGGACTCAGAGTAGAGCCACAGGAGGTTGCTGACTGCCTTGCATCCTACCCGGGGGTGAAAGAAGCTGCGGCAAAAGTCTGTGAGCTGAACGGCCAGATGGTGCTGGCGGCCTACTACTGTGCTGACTATGAAATTCCGGAAGTGGAACTCTTGACGTTTGCAGCTTCGTATCTGCCGAGATATATGATACCTGCAGTGGTTATCAAGATGGAGAGACTGCCGCTGCTTTCCAGTGGAAAAGTAGATGAGGGCAGCCTTCCGCTGCCGGCCTCGGCTGCAAGTATGGAGTATGAACAGGAAAGTCCGTTGGTCAGACAGATTACTTCCGTTTTTGCCAGGGTATTGGAGCATCCGGAAATCAAAGCTGACAGCGATTATTTTCTGTACGGCGGGAATTCGCTGAATGCAATGGAAGTGTTGGGGGAACTCGAAGAACAGACGGGACAGCTGCTCCGTGTGTCTGATCTGTATGCCTGCCGTACGGCAAGAAGACTGGCACAGTATATTGGAAAAGAAGAACATAACATAGCGTCAAACCACAGGGTGCACGACCATCTGGGACCGGCACCTTTGCAGGAGCGTTATCCGCTCTCGCCGATCCAGCAGGGGATCTATGTGCAGTCGTGCATGGATGAAGGCGGATTATCCTACCATATGCCGGGGGCGTTCCGCCTTCAAAAAGATGTGGATGAGACGCGGCTGGAACGTGCCTTTCGGCAGCTGATCGCAGAGGATCCCATATTCCGTACGGCATTTGTGCAGGAGCAGGACGGAATTTTTGCACACGTGAGGGATACGGTGGAATTTTCACTCCAAAGACTTGCCGGCACAGATATATCTGAAGTAAGCCGTTCTTTTGTTGCACCGTTTGAAATGTCACATGCGCCGCTTTTGAGAGCCGGCATATGGAAAAACGGCAAAGGAGAGAACCTCCTGCTGATCGATGTTCATCATATCATTGGAGATGGAATGAGCACACCGCTTATGACTTCTCGTCTGGAACGATATTACCAGGGCGGAGAACAAAAAGTGTGTGAGTTAAGCTATCTGGATTATGCATATGCGATGTCGACTGTAAATGATGACAGCCGGGATGCAGATAAAATGTATTGGAAGGAACACTTGACACCGCTGCCAGAACAGCTGCTGCCGCCGACGGATTTCCCGCGGCTCAAGACATTTGATTTTAAGGGGGGATACTTTGTTCACCGTATCCAGAGAGGTCTTGCAAAGCAATGCAGTGAATTCTGTGCTGTGCAGGGCATTTCACCGTATATGCTGTTTCTGGGGGCTTATGGGATATTACTCTCGGCTGTTTCCGGAAAACAGGAGATGATCATTGGGACTCCGGTTTCCATGAGACTGCACAGACAGCTGAGGGAAATCTGCGGACCATTTATCAACACGCTGCCGCTGCAGCTGACTCCACATAAAGAGCTGCATCCGATACAGTACCTTCAAGGGGTAAAGGACGAAGTCAACCATATGCTGGAACATCAGAACTGCTCTCTTGAAGATATTATTTCCGCGCTGAATCTGCCCAGAACCTTTTCCGGCAATCCGCTTTATCAGGCCGCTTTTTCCATGCGGCCATTTGATGCCGGACAACTGATTCTCGCGGGAGGAGAAGCAGCGTATCTGCCGATCCATACGGGAACAACAAAAACAGAGCTGTTTATTGAACTGGTGCAAGAACAGGAGCAGTATGAGCTCCATTTTGAATATGCATCTTCTTACTTTCAGGAAGAAACCATCGCGCTGTACGGCAGGTGTATGGAAAGTATTGTTGAAGGTTTTGTGAAAGGGAAAGCAAGGCAAATCAGGGAACTGCCGCTGCTGAAGGCAAATGACAGGATCTCACTTCTGGAACTGCCGAATTACCAGCTCCAGCCCTTTGTTAATCTGCCGATACACCTGATGATCCAGGGGATGGCCAGGATTCAGCCGGATCATACCGCTGTGATATGGCATGGAAAAACAATGACATATGAACAGCTGACAGATCAGGCAGAACAGATCGCATCGGGGCTTTTAAACGCCGGTGTGGAAAAAGGAGAGCGTGTCGGTCTTGCGTTTTCAAGGACACCAAAACTGATTGCCGGGATGCTGGGAATCTTGATGGCGGGAGGCGCGTATGTTCCGATGCAGCCAACCCTGCCGCAAAAAAGG
The DNA here is from genome assembly GCA_964621905.1 of uncultured Ruminococcus sp. Lineage (GTDB taxonomy): Bacteria > Bacillota > Clostridia > Lachnospirales > Lachnospiraceae > Ruminococcus_G. The sequence continues at coordinate 18,315 of CAZUNG010000005.1, forward strand.
ATCGGCTATATGGCGGAGACTGCCGGGATCAAAAAAATTCTGTGCGACAAAAAAAGTATGGAAATACTGGGAGAGGTGCCGGGAATGGTATGCCTTGATGCCGATGGATTTGAAGGGAATATCGGGGAGATTTGTGTACCGGTGACGGGAGAAGATCTGATCCATGTTCTCTATACATCAGGTTCCACGGGGCGTCCCAAAGGTGTCATGATCCGCCACAGGAGCATATCCAATCTGTATCAGGATATGAAACATGTGATGAGAGATATCAGCGGAGCTGTCCTCTGCACCGCAAATATTATGTTTGACATTTTTATTGTGGAGAGCCTGTTCCCGCTTGCGATGGGAAATCCCGTCGTCCTTGCGGATGAAGAGGAGATGCTGCTCCCATGGAAGCTGGCGGATCTGGTAAAATGTGGTCAGGTCCAGTTCCTTCAGATGACAGCTTCCAGGCTTGCGCTTTGTTTCGGAAACAAAGCATTCCGCGAAGCCGCAAAGGAGCTGAAGCTGGTGATTGCCGGGGGAGAAAGTCTCGCACCAGGGTTTGCTGAGACATTTCGCGAATGCTCAGACGGAAGGCTGGTCAATATGTATGGGCCGACTGAGGCGACAGTATGTACGACAATGGCAGAAATCCGTCCGGGAGATCCGGTCACCATTGGCAGGCCTCTTCCAAACTGCCGTGTTTATATTCTGGATAAAGAAAAGAATCCGGTGCTGCCGACAGCATGCGGAGAATTGTATCTGGCAGGAGAGGGGATATCTGAGGGGTACGCTGGCAGGCCGGAACTGACGGAACAGGCATTTTTTCCCGATCCTTATTTTTCCGGTCAGAAAATGTATAAAAGTGGTGATATGGGACGGCTGCGCGCGGATGGGAACATTGAGTTTCTGGGCAGGTGTGACGACCAGGTGAAAATCAACGGGCAGAGGGTGGAACTCACAGAGGTTTCCAATGCCATGCTGGAATCTGAACTGACGGATTCCGCTGTTGTTTTTCCGGCAGAGAAACCGGACGGATCGTCACAGCTCTGCGCATATTATGTGCCGGCAGCAGGTGAGGATCATTCGGTGAAGAAGATGGAGAGCTGGCTTCGCGGTTGCCTGCCGGCTTATATGGTACCTTCCAGTATCCGCACCGCAGACAAACTCCCGGTCACAGCGAATGGAAAAGTTGATATTCTGACATTGAAACAGAGGATGAGAGATGAGCCGGTGAGTTGTGGAGAAACCGCACAACCGGGAGAGCATGACAGGATGACGGACAAATTGCTTGAAATATGGAAAGAAGTCCTGGGGTGCAGCAGTCTGTCTGCCAAACAGTCATTTTTTGAACAGGGTGGGACCTCTCTGGGAGCATTGAATGTGCTGAGCCGTTATTTTAATGAGGGACTGGAGATGACGATGGCTCAATTCTATGAGAATCCGACAGCCCACGGTCAGGCAGAGATGCTTCAGGGGGCATATCGGGCTGCAGCGCAAAAGGAAGCGTTATGTTATCCGGCTGAAGTTCCGGATGCCGGGATCCTGCCTGATCACGGAAAAAAAGCGGTGTTTGTTACGGGGGCAACCGGATTTTTCGGGGCACATCTGTTGTATGAGCTGATTAACAGCGGAGAATCTCAGGTACTGTGCCTGGTAAGAGGGAACGATAAAAAACGGCTGTCTGCAGCTCTGACCTGGTATTTTGGGGCGGGTTTCGTCTCACGGGCGGGAAGCCGGATCAGAGTTATCTTTGGGGATCTGGAGCAGCCATATTTCGGTATGACAGAAGAAGCATTTTTAAATCTTGCGGATTTCATTGGCACAATTTATCACTGTGCTGCAGACGTGCGGCATTATGCAGCCGATGAGACGGAATTTCTGAAAAGAAATGTGGGGGGAACGAAGACAGTCATTGAGCTGGCAAGAAGTTCAGGTGCGGTGCTTCATCATATGTCTACTGCAAGTATCAGCGGAGAGTATCTGAAAGACTGCCCGGACCAGGAGACTGTTTTTACGGAGCGAGACTTTGATATTGGCCAGAACTGGGAAGATAATCTTTACATTAAGAGCAAATTTCTGGCGGAGGCAGAGGTATACAAGGCAGTGGAAGAGGGACTGCATGCCAGGGTGTACAGGCTTGGCAGGATCGTAAACCGATCGGGAGACGGTGTCTTTCAGCGAAATCCCAAAAGTAATGCCGCATTCCTCCTGATGAGAGCAGTGCGGGAACTGGGATGTATACCAGAGTCGATGAAGCGTCTGCCGGTTGATCTGACTCCGGTGGACTGGTGCGTGAGAGCCGTTCTGGCACTTGGTCAGATGAAGATGACGGCATGCCATCTGGTGAACAGTTCTCCGCCCACCATGCAGCAGACGGCACAGGTGCTGGTGCCGGAACTGTCAGTTGTCCTGGACGGAGAGTTTGACCAGATTCTGACAGCTCGTATGAATGAAAGAAACAGGGAGATACTGGCTCCGCTGATGGATTTCTGGAACCGTATGAAACTCTCAAAAAGCGTAATCCGATTGGAGTGTACAAAGACACAACAGGAGCTTGCAGATGCAGGATTTACAGAAATGATTCCTTCATTTGAAAAACTGCTGTTTGGGCTTGCCGGAGTTTTTGACGATTAAAGGTGAGGGAGAGGGAAATGATATCAGATTTTTCAGCTACAATTTTTATAACGGCTCTGATAGCCATTATCATATTCTTCATATGGAGTTACAAGGTGAAAAACCTTCAGCTGATCCATAAGTTTTATCTGATGCTGGCAGGCTCCTATGGGCTGTGCGTGATCGCACTGATCGGTATGAAAATGACGGAACCGGACAATAAACAGGCATTGATCTTCTGGGATGCGTGGACAAATATCATGGGGGCTTTTATGCCTGCATTTTGCCTGTGTATTGCGTTGATCTTCGTAAAAGGATGGGAACAGATGCCAAAGCGCGCTTGGTGGCTGTTTGCGGTACCGACACTCACCAGCATTGTCGTGTGTACGAATCCTCTTCATCACCTGCAGTACCAGGTGTTTTCTGTGATACGCAGTGAGATTGTGTTCGGACCTTATATCGCGGTTACGGGACTGTACAGCTGGCTGTGTCAGATCGCCAGTCTGATACTGATGATAAATTTTGCATTTCATAACCGGAGCAAGCTGTATCTGATGCAGTGCATGATGTTTTCCTGCGGCTGTGCCTGCCCTTTACTTGTGAGCATTTTGGCCACAACGACATCAAATATGTCAATCGCTGCAACACCGCTTAGTTTTATACCGACAATCGTGCTGAATGGCATTGCCATCTACCAGCTGCATATTCTGGATATTAAACCGATCGCCGCGCAGAGAGTGCTGGACTGGATATCGGACTGTTATCTGGTACTCAGTGATCAGGGGGTGGTTATCAGCTACAATCAGCCGTTCGAGCGGATGCTGGCTTCGCGTTACGGAATTGTGGAGAACAGATATCTGAAAGACTGTGTAAAAGAAGAAGATGTATTTAAAAAGACTGCCATATACAATCTGATGACGGGCATTGAATCGTGCAGAAATGGCGGTTCCAATATTTCTTATGAACAGGCGATGACGGTAAAACGCGATAACGGGGTGAATAAGATCTATTACGTTGTGGATGTGACTGCTCTCTATATTAAAGAAAAATTGTCTGGTTTCGTTGCGATTTTTAAAGATGTCACGCAGCTGAAGAAGAGTATGCAGCAGGTGCAGGACAGCCAGGCAAGAATGATGGAACAGGAACGGCTGGCATCTCTTGGTCAGATGATCGGGGGACTGGCGCACAATCTAAAGACACCCATCATGAGTATTTCGGGGTGTATATCAGCAGTGGAAACACTGGTGGATGAGTGTCTGGAGAGCCTGGATGATCCGCATGTGACAGCGGAGGATTACCGGGAGATTTACGGCGAGATGGCAGACTGGTTTGACAAAATGAGAGAGTCATCATCGTATATGTCAGATATTATTACTGCGATCAAAGGACAGGCGGCCAGTGTCAATGCCTCGGAGGACGTGTCATTCACGACTGAGGACCTGATTAAAAGGAGTATGTTGCTGATGCGGCATGAGCTGGCCTCCAGCAACTGCCGGGTCGTGTATGAAAACGACAACCAGATCTATTCCATCCGGGGAGATATCAATAATCTGGTACAGGTGCTGAACAATCTGTTGTCTAACGCAGCTTATGCGCAGAAACAGGTAGGGGGCGGCGATATCACAATCGGAGTGGAAGGGGATACGGAACAGCTGAAAATATTTGTCAAAGATACGGGGACAGGTTTTGCACCGGGAGTCAGGCAGAGACTGTTTAAGGAGATGGTGACAAGCAAAGGAGCGCTTGGGACCGGACTTGGGCTGTATATATCCGATGCTGTAGTCCGGGGGAAATTCGGCGGTTCCATATAGGTAGAGGATAACCCGGGCAGCGGCTCTATTGTGGGATTTACCATACCTTTTGACACGGGGAAAGCCAGTGACGATGAGGACATAAGAGGGGGCATGAAAGATGAGGCACAGTAAACGTACCGTACATAAAAACATTTCAATTCTAACACTTGACGACGATGTGATTATGACATCTACTTTGCAGGCCTATTTTCAACGCTCCGGATATGATGTAGATGTTGAAAATGATCCATATCATGCGATTGAGCGTGTGCGGGATGGAACGTATGATATACTTCTGCTGGATTTTCTGATGTCCCCCATTTGCGGCGATCAGGTTGTAGAACAGATCAGATCGTTTAACCGCGATATTTACATTATTCTTTTGACGGGGCACAAGAGCATGGCGCCTCCGATTAAGACGATCCGTGAGCTGGAAATCCAGGGATATTATGAAAAAAGTGATCGTTTCGATCAGCTGGAACTTCTGGTGGAATCCTGTGTAAAATCGATATTGCAGATGAGAACGATACAGAACTATAAAAACGGTCTCTCCCTGATGATGGATGTACTGCCCGAGATTTACGATCTTGATACGACACAGTCTGTATTTGAGAGCATTCTGGGAGCGGCAATGCGGATCTTTCAGGCAAACAGCAGTTTTATTGTGCTGAATGAAATGCCGTATAAAATCATAGAGGCAAACGTACAGAAAACAATGGGGGATATTTCGCATGAAAAAATCGAGGAACTGATCCGGGATGCTGTATTTGACGGGAAACTGACGCTGCAGAAGGATACCTTTTTGTTGGCGGCGGTTGAAAATGAGAAACATCAGACAATTGGTATCCTGGGAGCCGGCTTTAGGAAAAAACCGGAATACGTACAGGTACAGCTGATGGAGATCTTTGCGCGCCAGATTTCTTCGGCACTCCACAACAATCAGCTTCACTTGCTTGTCAGTGAGCAGAATAAGGAACTGACCAGGGCATATTCACAGCTGAATGACAGTTATATGGAGATTATCAGTGCAATGCGTACCATCGTCGATGAGCGGGATATCTACACGAGGGGACATTCCGACCGGGTATCACACCTGGCAGAGGCGCTTGCAGGGCAGATGGGAAAAGATAAGAAGTTTATGGAACGGGTCAAGCTGGCAGGACTGTTTCATGATATCGGGAAGGTTGGAATATCAGACCGTGTTCTTCTGAAACCGGAAAAGCTCAGCTTTGAAGAGTACGCAGATATCAAGAAGCATTCGGATAAAGGAGCCAAAATTCTTGCGGCAATCACATTGTTCTCAGATATTGTTCCGATTGTACATGCGCACCACGAACGCATAGACGGTACCGGTTATCCGGACGGTCTGAAAGGAGATGAGATTCCTTTGGAATCGAAGATCATTGCCGTGGCGGATTCATTTGATGCGATGACCTCCCATCGGCAGTACCGGAGCAATATGACACTTGGACAGGCGACAGAGGAATTAAAAAAAGGCAGCGGAATACAGTTTGCGCCGGAAGTTGTGGAAGCATTCTTACAGCTTTGTGCAGAATGCGGAGAAGATAAATTTTATGAAGAGTATGTAGTGAAAGAAGAGAGGTTATAAATTATGAAAAAATTTCCATTAAATAGGCGTACATATTATGACACTTTTGATGCATTTATAACCGGTATCGCGGATAATTTCCGTGATCTTCCAGCTGTCACATGGTTTACCAGGAAGCAGGAAGAAAAGAATAAAACGTTTAATGAGCTTACAAAGGATGTGCTCGCTCTTCGAAATGTGCTGTGTGATCGTGGGCTTGCAGGCTGCCATATTGCGATTATGGGAGAAAACAGCTACAGCTGGATTGTGACTTATCTGGCGGCAGCATCCTGCGGCGGAACAGCTGTATGCATCGATGCGGAGCAGTCGGATGAGAGTGTCTGGCAGATGCTTGAGATGGCAGACGTCGATGCGGTGTTCGCTTCGGAACCATGTATGCCGGTCTGCAGGGATATGCCAAAAGAAAAATCAAAAATACGTCTGTTTGCGCTGCTCGGTGACAGGAGTACGGACGATACAGAAACGGTACTTCGGCTCTGTCAGGAGGGAATGGGGCTGCCTGAAGGCAGTTATCCTGCGATTACACCGCGGCAGACCGCAGCAATTGTGTTTACGTCAGGGACGACCAGCATCTCAAAACCGGTGATGCTCAGCCATCAGGCAGTCCTGCACAATGCGAGTTCCTCCAGCGTATATGTATCGGCGGAAGAACGTGTCTATACTTCACTCCCGTTTTACCATACGTACGGGATGACGTGTGCCGTACTGGCAACCATGGTGCGCGGAGCTCATCTGTTCATCAATGGAAATCTGAGAACGGCAATGCGTGATCTTCACTTGTCACGGCCGGATTCCATGCTGACTGTGCCGCTTATGGTGGAAGCGATTCACAATCAGATGTGGTTGAACGCAGAAAAAGAAGGTAAGGCAAAAGGTCTGAAAAAACTGCTGAAAATACAGGGTATCTACAGGAAGCTTGGGATTACAAAGCAGAATGAGATTCTCGAAGAAATAAGGGAGAAGTGTGTAGGAAGTCTGCATATTATTATCTGCGGAGGGGCACATCTGAGCAAAGAGATCGCGGAAGAATTTCAGCTCCTTGGCGTTACCGTTCTGCAGGGATACGGCATCACAGAGTGTTCCCCGCTGGTATCCGTCAACAGTAATTATTCTTACCAGCTGGATTCTGTGGGATATGTTCTGCCGGAAACAGAGGTAAAGATTGTAGACGAAGAGATCTGGGTACGCGGAGTAGGCGTGATGAACGGTTATTATAATGCACAGGAACTCACGGATGAAGTCATGGAAGGTGAGTGGTTTAAAACAGGGGATCTGGGATATCTTGATAAAGAAGGATTTTTGTATATTACCGGACGGAAGAAAAATCTGATTGTATTTAAAAACGGTAAAAAAGTATCTCCTGAGAAACTGGAGGAGAAAATCGGCAATATACCTCTGGTAAAGGATGTTCTGGTCTACGGAGCTGCCAGCGGAGCTTCGGCGGATGACGTAAAACTGGCGGCAAGCATCTACCCGGAACCTGTTCGGGCCGAAGGGCTTTCATCGTATGAGATCTTAGAACAGCTTCAGACAGAGATTAACAAGATTAATGCGCAGCTTCCTCTTTATCAGCAGATACAGATGATAAATATCCGCGAGCAGGAATTTTCTAAAACTGCGTCTCAGAAAATAAAGAGACATCTGGTTTAAGGAGTGAGTGAAAATGCTGGAGTTTATTAAAAATATTGTCTTTGAGGTGACCGGTAAGGATAAACTTACCTATGACACGGATTTTGTACAGGATCTGGGACTGAATTCTTTTGATATCATGAATATTGTCTGTGCATTTGAGGATTATTTTGATACCGAGATTCCAAACAGAGATGTCTGGCAGCTGCACCAGGTGAAAGATGTGATCGCATATATGCAGCGGCGGGGACTGACGGAAATCTGAAAAATCGGACGGTACTGTTTATGGGAATGACCATAGATGGCACCGTCTTTTTTGACTAATGGTACGGTATAAAATTGTAGATCAGTGGTAATGATAAGAAAAAGACATTGCATTAAGTGGAATAAAATGGTATACTATGGATGTCGGAAATCTAAAGCAAAAAGTTTAAAAAGTGTTGAAAAAGAGGAGAAAGAGAATTGAATACTAATATTTTCAGAGATATGTCCTATGGTGTTTACGCGATTGGAACAATGGACGGGGATCGTCCCACGGGATGTATTGCAAACAGTGTGATGCAGATCACTTCGTCTCCGGCAACTGTTGCAGTCAGCATGAATCATGACAATTATACGCAGCAGTGCATCGAGAAAAGTGGAATTTTTTCATTTTCAATTCTGGCGGAAGATTCTGAACCATCCATCATCGGTACGTTCGGATTCCATTCAGGCAGGGACACTGACAAATTTCAGGATGTTGCACATGAGATGAAAGAAGGTGCCCCGGTTGTCGCAGATTCCTGTGGTTATGTTGTATGCAAGGTGGTTGATAAGATGGAGACATCAACGCACACCGTATTTCTTGGAGAAGTGCTCGATGCAGATCTGTTAAAAGAGGGACGAAAGGCGATGACATATGCATATTACCACAATGTGATCAAAGGGAAAAGTCCTAAGAATGCACCGACTTATCTGCAGGAAAACGAGGAAGAAACGGAAGAAAAACAGGTATCCAGATATGTCTGTCAGGTATGCGGATACATCTACGAAGGGGAAAGCCTGCCGGAGGATTACGTATGCCCGGTTTGTAAAGTGGGAGCTGATAAATTTAAAAAGGTAACATAAAATGCTGGTGCGGTTTAAAACCGTACCGGCAGATTTTTAACATAAGAAAGGAGTATTACATATTATGGCAGAATTAAAAGGAAGCAAAACAGAGGCAAATCTGCAGACCGCATTTGCAGGGGAATCACAGGCCACCAACAAGTACAGATATTATGCATCACAGGCTAAAAAAGACGGCTATGTGCAGATCGCTTCAATCTTCGAGGAGACTGCAAATAACGAAAAGGAACATGCAAAAATCTGGTTTAAACTGCTTCATGGCGGTAAAGTCGGACCAACAACAGAAAATCTGAAAGACGCAGCAGCAGGCGAAAATTACGAATGGACCGATATGTATGCAACTTTTGCAAAAGAAGCCAAAGAAGAAGGCTTCGATCAGATTGCGGACTTATTTGAAGGCGTAGCTGCGGTTGAGAAAGAACATGAAGAAAGATACCGCAAACTGCTTGCCAATATTGACGGAGGTCTTGTATTCTCAAGAGACGGCGATATGGTGTGGCAGTGCTCCAACTGCGGACATATTCATTTTGGCAAAGAGGCACCGGAAGTTTGTCCGGTATGTGCACATCCGAAGGCTTATTTTCAGCTGAAAGCAGAGAATTATTAAGTGGTACTGATCACGCAGTGAGGTAAACGAGCAGTAAGACCATATGGCGGCAGGATTTCCGGCATATGGTCTTTTTGTCTGAAAAATAATTGTTCAGGAACATAAAATAATAAGCAAGAATGCTAAAAAACTGAGAAAGAATGATTATTTACATTGTGCAGAAATATCGGTATAGTTAGATTGTACAGTGTGTACACTCGGAGAAGCAAAAACTAATATTATGACAGGAGGACTGAAATGGCAAACAAGATACGTGTTGGTATCCTGGGGCTTGGCCGCATTGGAAAGATGCATGCGAGAAATATTCTGACAATGAAAGAGTTTGAAGTGGTGATGGGGGTTGATCCATTTCTGACGGAAAGCCTGGAACAGGAAATGAGAGAAACAGGAGTACCGAGGTGTTCAAAGGATCCAGAAGATGTGTTTTCGAATCCTGACATTGATGCCGTGGTAATCTGTTCCATCACAGAAACACATTCAGATTTTATTATCCGTGCAGCAAATGCAGGAAAAGACATTTTCTGTGAGAAACCGATCGATCACAATGTGGAACGTATTTTAGAAGCGCTTCGCGCAGTACAGAAAGCAGGGGTTATCCTTCAGGTAGGATTTATGAGACGGTTTGACAGAAATCACGGAAAGCTTCAGAAAATGGTTGCAGAAGGTAAGATCGGGAATGTTGAGATGCTGAAGATCACATCGCGTGATCCTGATCTGCCTCCCATGAGCTATATTAAAGATTCCGGAGGAATTTATGTGGATATGATGATCCATGATTTTGACATGGCGCGCTTTGTCGTGGGCAGTGAGGTGAGGGAAGTCTTTGCGTCGGGAGCGGCCCTGTGCAATCCCGGGATCGAAGCTTATGGGGATGTGGACAGTGCGGTTGTGACCCTGAAGTTTGAAAATGGAGCAATCGGGGTGATTGACAACAGCAGACGTTCCGGATTCGGACATGATCAGCGGATTGAAATATTGGGATCCAAAGGCTGCCTGATGGACAGTAATGAGCTGGAGTCCAATGTTGTCTATTACCATAATGAAGGGTCCTGCGGGGATAAGATGCCGTGGCATTTTATCGAACGTTATGAGGGGGCCTATTTTACAGAACTTCGTGAATTTGCCCGGGCGGTTGTGAACCGGACACAGCCTGTGGTATCCGGGATTGACGGGCTGCAGTCCGTGCTGATCGCCAAGGCGGCAGCAAAATCAGCCAAGAGTCAGAAAATGGAAAAGGTTGAGAAAGTCACAGTGTGACAGAGAGGAGAACTGAGATGGAACTTAGATTTGGTATTGTTGGAGGTGCGCTCGGGTCGTTTATTGGAAACGTACATCGTCAGGGGGCGCTGATGGATGATATGGCAGTGCTGAAATGCGGATGCTTTTCCAGAAATCAGGAAAAGAATCTGGCGACGGGAAGAAAATGGCATATTTACGATGAAGAAAGAATTTATCGTGATTACAAAGAAATGGCGGAAGCAGAGTCAAAACGTGAAGACGGTATCCAGTTTGTATCAATCACCACACCGAATGTCAGCCATTATGAGATCGCCAAATGTTTTATGGAGCACGGTATCCATGTGATGTGTGATAAGCCGCTTGCATTCAATCTGGAGCAGGGCATTGAGCTTGAAAAGATTGCAAAAGAGCGTAATCTGCTGTTTGGTCTGACATATACATATACGGCGTACGGAGTGATCCGCCAGGCGCGGGAGATGATTCAGAACGGAGAGATCGGAGAGATTCTGCATGTGGTGACGGAATATCCGCAGGACTGGGTGATCTCAGCGTTCAACAGTGATAATTCTGATCAGGCGATGTGGCGTCTGGACCCGGAAATTTCCGGAGAGTCTCTGTGTACAGCGGATATCGGAACACATCTGGAGCAGCTCATCGTGCAGATGACAGGCCTGGAGATCAAGCGCGTACTGGCGCGGTTTGACACATATCCGAGACATCTTCAGCTGGAGACCAATACCACAGTCCTTTTGGACTTTGGAGAGCAGATCACAGGAACACTCTGGGCATCTCAGATAGCGGCCGGTTATGAGTGCGGCGTCAAGATCCGTGTCTTTGGAACGAAAGGATCTCTGGAATGGTGCCATGAAAACCCGGGCATCCTGAAATATACCAAAGTTAACCAGCCGACCCAGATCATGTCGGCCAACAGGGACTATATGTACCCGGAAAGCCGCCGCATCAGCCGAATCGCAGCGGGTCATCCGGAAGGATATTTTGAAGCATTCGGAAATCTCTACCATGCGTTCTGCGAGCATCTGACGGCACGTCTGGAAGAACGGGAGCCGGAGACTTACACATATCCGACGGTAGCGGATGGCGTAAAGGGACTTCGGTTTGTGAAAGCCTGTGTAGAGAGCAACAGACAAGGCAATGTGTGGGTAGAAATCTAGGATATAATGAAGGCCGTATCACAGCCAATGGTTGCGATACGGCTTTTTGATGATTCTGACAAACCTTTTTTTACGAGGAGATTAAAAAAGTGTAACAAACAAAATAAAGCAAGACACTTGATTGCAATCAGGATGTCTTGCTTTTTTATGTTTATTTTTAAAAACTATGGTAGTATCTTATGATTTTTTGCGTTATCCGTGGCTATACAGCAATATCGATGAAGTTTAAAGCAAAAATGTGTATGGTCATTTTTGTACAGTTAATGATAAAATGTAAAAAATAAAAAGAAATAAACAAATATTTATAAAAATCATATTAATATATGGAATATTCAAATAATTATAGCGCAATACAACATAAATATGATAAAAAGTGATATGTGAAAGGAGAAAAAATATGACAAAATCACAATTGGTGCTGGAGGTCATCAGCAAAAAAAACACAACGTATCTTCCAAGCCAGTGCACGTTTGCATCCAGAGCCAAAAAAATGGAAGTTGCAGAATATCTGGGGCTGACAGAGGAGGAAGTCGATGTTTATCTGGGCAACCATATCAAATTTACGGGAGTGCTCGATGATATTGTTCAGATCGATAAACTGGATCCGCACCGGATGAAAGTTGCCAGGGACGCCGGACGTTATCTGGAGGTGCCCGGGGAGGAGGGTATGATCTATGATCTCTGGGGAATGCAGTACAACGTCAATGACGGCGGCTATTTTAACTATCGGCATCCGCTGCAGGGGTGTGATGAAGACGACTCACTGATCTCTGACTATAAAGCTCCGGACATTTCCGATATGGATATGCTGTTTTCTATCGCTGAAGAAGATCTGAAAAAATACGGCGATGATTTTCTGGTGGAATTAAGCGGTTATAACGGCATTTGGGAAAAGGCGTATCAGCTTACAGAAATTGAACAGTTTATGTATCTTCTGGCAGTGGAACCAGAAAAGGCGTGCCGGCTGATGGATGTGATCTGTGAGTATAAAGTGGAGATTGCCAAAGAGACGGTGAAGAGAGGCTTTCCGATCGGACATTACGGGGATGATCTTGGCACACAGATCAGTACCTTTGTATCGGAGGAAATGTTCGTGAAATATTTCCTGCCACGAATCCGGAAGGTGTTCCGCGTGTTTAAAGATGCAGGGCTTCCGGTACAGATGCATTCCTGCGGTAAGATTACACCGTTTATTCCACATCTGATTGATGCGGGACTGGATGTGCTGGAGCCGGTGCAGACCTGTATGGATATCAGTTATTTGAAAAAGGAGTTTGGAAAGGACCTGACGTTCTATGGCGGTGTCGATACTCAGCAGCTTCTGACGTTTGATACCGCGGAAAATGTTTATGACGAAACACTGCGGACCATTGATATTCTCGGAAAAGGCGGGGGACTGATCATCGCTCCGTCGCAGGAGGTAATGAATAATGTGCCGGTTGAAAATGTACTGGCCTTTATGAAAGCTGTCAAGGAAGCCAGGGGAGAAGCATAGACCCAAAAAGGAGATGAGAGAGAAATGCAGAAACGTATTTTGGAAATGGAAGATATCTCCATCCAGTTTCCTGGAGTTTTAGCGCTGGATCATGCACGGTTTGATCTGGACCGCGGAGAGGTTCATGTTCTGTTGGGGGAAAACGGGGCCGGAAAATCGACCATCATGAAAATTCTTGCCGGCATTAATACTGACTATTCCGGTAAAGTCATTTACAAAGGCGAAGAAATTTCATGCCGTGATATTCAGGAACAGAAGAGACGGGGAATCAGCATGATCTTTCAGGAGATGAACCTTCTTCGGAACCTCACGGTGGCTGAAAACATTTTTATGTCGCAGCGGCCGGTTACGAAGACCGGAAGCGTAGACTGGAAAAAGATGATGAAGGAGGCCAGAAAACTTCTGGATTCCATCGGAGCTGATATCTCAGAAAAGGAATTGGTGAGCAATTTAAGTGTGGGACAGATGCAGATGGTTGAGATCGCAAAGGCTTTGTCATTTGCATCGGATATCATCATTATGGATGAACCCACTTCGGCGCTGACGGAAAAAGAGGTGGACAACCTGTTTTCCATGATCGACGGATTAAAGAAAAAAGGGGTGGCGATCGTCTATATTTCACACAGAATGGAAGAAATTATGAAAATCAGTGACCGAATCACCATCTTCCGCGACGGAAAGTATATCACAACAAAGAAGCGGGAAGAGACGTCGATTGATGAAATCATAGCGCTGATGGTTGGGCGCGAGCTTCAGGATTACTATCCAAGAATCGAGACAGCGCCCGGTGAAAAGCGTCTGGAGGTGAAATCGATCAGACAGGGAACGGTGTTAAAAGATCTTTCCTTTTATGCCAGGGCCGGGGAAATTACCGGATTTTACGGACTGATGGGAGCCGGACGCACAGAACTGATGCGGGCAGTGTTTGGCGCAGATGCGATTGACAGCGGCGAGATATACATTGATGGCAAGAAAAAAGATATCCATAGCTGTAAACAGGCAAAGAGCAGCGGCATTGCACTTCTCACAGAGGACAGAAAACATCAGGGGCTGGTTCTTGAGTTTGACCTGAATGCCAATATCTCGATCACAAACCTGCCGAAGATTATGAACCGGTTTGGCATCAGCCTGAAAAAGGAATCGAAAAATAATCAGGCGCTGATACAGCGGGTTAATGTCAAGACGCCTTCCCTCAGACAGGTTGTAAAAAATCTAAGCGGCGGCAATCAGCAGAAAGTGGTCATTGCAAAATGGCTGAATTCAGAATCCTCCGTCATGATCTTTGATGAACCGACAAGGGGAATCGATGTCGGCTCCAAGGTGGAGATCTATAAGATCATGAATGCGTTAAAACAGGAGAAGAAAGCAGTCATTATGGTATCGTCGGAACTGACGGAGTGCATGGGCATCAGTGACAGGCTTTACGTGATGCATGAGGGCAGGATCACAGGCTGTATTGAACGGGAGGAGATACAGGGAGTGACCGAAGAGAAAATCATCAAATATGCAACGGGCTCGGCGGATCAGCCATAAGGAGGGAGAAGGAAAATGAAAAAGTTTAAAGTCAACCTGAATAATATTGCGACATTCATCGTACTGCTTGTGCTGCTGATCGTATTGTCCATTCTGTCACCTGCATTTTTAAAATCTGCGAACCTGATCAATGTCATGCAGCAGGTTACGGTCAATGCAATCGTTGCCATCGGTATGACTGTGGTCATTCTCACGGGAGGTATCGATCTGTCCGTCGGCTCGATCATTGCTCTGTCGGGTATTGTGATGGCAAAGATGATGGTGGAAGGAAATCTGAATTCAGGACTTGCCATTGCAGTCGGGCTTTTGATCGGGGCAGTGTGCGGAGCGGTGAACGGATTTTTAATCGCAAAATGTAAGCTTCAGCCAATGATTGCGACGCTTGGAATCATGCAGGTGGCAAGGGGGCTGGATCTGACAATCGCTCAGGGCAGAACAGTCAGTGGATTCAAGCCGTTCTTTCGGAGTATCGGAGTTGCCACTGTTCCCGGAACGACGATTCCGGTACAGATTGTGCTGATGATCGCACTTTATCTGATCGTATTTTATCTGCTGCGGTATCGGAAATTTGGCCGGTTTATTTATTCCATCGGAGGAAATGAGGAGGCGACCAGACTGTCCGGCGTCAATGTGGACCGCTACAAGATCCTGGCGTATGTGCTGTCCGGTGTCACGGCAGCGGTTGCCGCTATCGTCATGACAGCCAAGCTAAATTCTGCTGTGCCCACAGCCGGGGAAGGATATGAGCTTGATGCTGTCGCATCCAGTGTCATCGGAGGAATCAGCCTCACCGGGGGCGTGGGAAGCATCTGGGGGACGCTGATGGGAGCGATGATCATCGGGGTGATCAAAAATGGACTGAATCTTTTGAATGTATCGTCGTATCTGCAGCAGGTGGTGACTGGAATTATCGTCATTGTAGCAGTACTGGTAGATACCTTTAAGAACAAAGCTATCGGCAAGACAAAACGATCATAACATGGCGGAGCCATCTGTGATAGAACCATGCGGAAATGAAAAAGGAATGTGAGACGAAAGGAGAGAAAAGGATGAAAAAAGTATTGGCAGTCTTATTGACAGTGGGAATGTTGGCAACCATGGCGGGGTGTGCGGGCAAAGAGGCCCAAGAAACTTCCGGCGGCACAGGCGGTCAGGAGGGCACAAAAGCGGATGAAGGGGAAGCAAAGGAAGCCGGGGACATTACCATAGCGTTTATTGTGAAATCTCTGGAAAACCAGTTTTTTACAGATGCCAAGGAAGGTGCGGAAGCCAGAGCAAAAGAGCTCGGCGTGAATATCAATTATTTGGCGCCTGCCGGAGGACAGGCTGACATCGAGGGAGAAGTGCAGCTGATGGAAGACAGTATAATTAAGGGTGTGGATGCGATTATTATCGACTGTTCCGACAATGCGGCGCTGAATTCATCTATTAAAAAGGCGAATGATGCCGGCATCCCGGTTGTCCTGTTCAATGACACGGTCGATATGGATGATCTGGAAGCGCTGGGCGGACACATAGATTCCTATGTGGGCCTTAATTCCACGGAAGCAGCAAAACAGGTGGGTGAGTACTGTGTGAAGAATTCACAGCCCGGAAAAGTTGCAATCATTGAAGGAATGTCGGGAATCGTAGCATCCACAGAACGTGTAGAAGGGTTTAAACAGGCACTGACAGACGACTTTGAAGTTGTGGCATCACAGCCCGCTGACTGGGATAAAAATCAGGCCTACGATGTAATGCAGAATATCCTGACGGCCAATCCGGACGTTTCCATTGTGTGGGCGGTCAGCAGTACCATGGGCATGGGCGCCATTCAGGCAATCGAGGATATGGGGATGGCAGATAACATTGATGTCTATGATTTTGACTGTGAGGCGGACGACGTACAGGCCATCAAAGATGGCAAGCTATGTGCGACCCTGCGTTATCCTACCCAGGAATGGGCGGCACTTGCGTTTGATACGGCGCTTGCACTTGTTAATGGTGAGACTGTTGAAGAAAATGTATATACGGAAGTCCAGGTCATCACGCCTGATAATGTAGACACACTGAAATAAGAAAACTGCACAGCCGGGAGTACACTGCCTGTACTCCCGGCTGTGTTTCTTGGGTTAAAAAATTCTACACGTTCAGCACATCAGTTTACGGAACTGTTTTGGAGAACAGCCGATCTTGTCCGTAAAGACATTCGTAAAGCTGGCACCGCTTAAGTATCCGACTTCAAATGCGATATCAGTGACCGACTTATTTGTTGTAATCAGCAGCAGCTTCGCCTGATTCATACGGACATTGATCACGTACTCGATGGGGGAGAGGCCAGTTTCTTTTTTAAACAGGTGCGAAAAATAATAGGGGCTTAAATGGACCAGATCGGCGAGATCCTGAAGCGCAAGTTTCTCTTTCATATGTTCATGGATGTATAACAGCGCTGTCTCAACAGAGGCATTGCTTTCTGAAGCATACATCTCATCGTTGGCGAAAAGCAGCTGAATACATTTATACACACGCATTGACGTATCAATAATGCTCTCATATTTGTTCATGTCATAAAATGCAATGGTATTGGCAAGAAAATTACGGATCAGCTGATTCTTTTTGGATCGGATCAAAGGTGATGACTTGCTCAGATAATACCGGCACAATTCTTTGGAATTTGCTCCGCTGAAATGCAGGTAGAGAAATTCAAGTCCGTCATATGCAGAGTAACAGTGAGGCTCTGATAAATCCAGCAGTATAACATCGCCCGCCTGGGCATCGAAAGTGCAGCTGCGGTATTCAATATGAAACATTCCTTGCTGGATATACATTAAGATACAGTAAGGATACTGCTCTCTCTTGTGATAATATTTTTCCGTGCAGAAAAAATGGCCGCACCAGGGGATGTAATAAAATAAATTACACTCCTGTTCAGTGAGTGGAGAGACAAAGAAAAAATTTTTAGATTGCGGAAGAACGCCGGGCTCCAGCCCGCGCTGTGGTATTCTCATGTAAAATCCCCCTTTCCATCTAAAAAATATCACAGAAAAAAAAGAAGTTCAATAGCTGCCCGTTCTTTGGAAGATATCCCCAATTCTAAATCATTTCTGTCTCCATGAAATTTCTCCCGTAATTTTCGCAAAAATTATGTGTTTTTAAATTCAATATAATAATTATAGATAAAAAATAACATGGATTATCGTGAAAAACAGACAAAATCAACAAGGGCATTAAGATAATACACCTTTTCTTTATTTTGTCTTTATTCGCATTTAAATTTTGATTCCGGGTTTCTGTATTATGAAGGAACTCTGGTCAGCAGCAGCGGTGAGACGGGAGCGTATAAAGCCAGTTATACACTGATCAATGAACGTTCTTCGTTTATCAAAACCCTGACGCTCGCCGAAAATGTGTTTGCGCTCAGAGAATGTACGTCCTTCTTTTTCCATAAAAGAATTGAATGTAATTCAGAAAATACAATGGGAAATCTTTACTTATCTTTAGAAGAAAAAGAAGAATTCCGTCAGTTTCTAATTCTTTTCCGGAAAGCAGGGAAAATTTCGGATGTTTTTGCAGTCGATATGATTGTTGAAATGTCAAAGAAAGGAATTGCAGTTATTATTTTAACACAGGGGTCGCTGCAAAAGTGAATGAACTCTGTGCTGCAAGTAGGTCCGCTCTTGACATTTCTGCGTCCAATGTTATAATTGTTAAAGAATAAAATACAGCATTCAGCTAGGGGAGCCTTCGGGCTGAGAGAACCATCTGTGTTGACCCTCACTACTTGATCCGGATTATACCGGCGTAAGGAAGCAGTAATATTATCAGTAGTCCTCCTGAATTCTGCTTAAGGAGGTTTTTTTATGTCATTTTTTGTGAATGCCACGGAGGACGGCTATGCCCTCACGTCCGGAGGATACGCAGCCGTTGGAATATTGCTGGCGCTATTACTGATCGTAGCTTCGTCTGTTGCGGGCAGAGGAAAAAGAAAAAGTATGAATACCAGACAGCTGGTATTCTGTGCCATGTCGGTTGCACTGGCGTCCGTTCTGTCTATGCTGAAAGTTTATGAGTTTCCTTTTGGCGGCGCAGTGACGCTTTGCAGTATGCTAGTTATCTGTCTGCCGGGATATTTCTATGGAGTGGGTGCGGGACTATTAAGTGCTGTAGCTTACGGAGTGCTGCAGTTTCTGCTGGGTCCATACATTCTGTTCCCGATACAGGTCATTGTAGACTATCTGCTTGCCTTTGGGGCTTTGGGGCTTTCCGGAATCTTTGCAAAGTCCAAACGGGGACTTCTGAAAGGCTATATCATAGGGATCCTGGGACGCTACGTATTTTCGGTTCTTTCCGGATGGCTGTTTTTCGGAGAATATGCATGGGCCGGCTGGGGTGCACTGCCGTATTCACTCGTCTATAATGGGGCATATATTTTTGCGGAGGGAATATTGACGGTCATAATCCTGATGATTCCGTCTGTCAGCAAAGCCTTGGCAAGAGTAAAAGAGATGGCGATCAATTAATAAAAATCTTGAAAACGATTGCTGTGTCTGTTAAAATGAAAGTGTTAAAAAATAGAAGTTGAAAAGACAATAAATGTCGCTTAACCAATGTCGGACGGTTAAGCAGCGTTTGTTGTCTTTTTTGTTTTCTATTTAAAAAATTGAGACAGGAGGAAATGAAAATGCCAAAGACAAGAAGTCAGTCGATTGTTTTTACCGTTATTACGGCTTGGATGATGGTGTATGTGATGACATTGTATAACATCATACTGACAGGAGGTGAATTTGTAAACAGGAGATTTTTGACGGCGCTAAAAGGCATGTGGATGGAATTTATTATAATTTTCTTATGCGCATACTTTATTTCTTCACGTGCAGCCAGGTATTTCGCTTTTCGGGTGGTACAACCCGGTGACCGGCCGATTGTCATCATTTTAGCGATACAGGTATTTACCGTGCTACTGCAGGTAGCCCTGGCGAGTATTCTGGGAACCGTAAAGGGGTATGGATTTACCGCACAATTCTTACCGAACTACCTTGTTGCTTACTGCAGGAATTTTGTGATGGCTATGCCGCTTCAGCTATTGCTCGTCGGTCCGTTGGCAAGACTTATCTTTCGCACGGTTTACAAGAAATCAATATAAATCTTTTGTTAAATGAAAATGGTTCTTGTCAACTGTGAGCAGTCCCTCCCTTTGCATCTTTCCCAGTTCATTTGACATGGCGCTGCGGTCGACACTCAGATAGTCTGCAAGCTGCTGGCGGTTAAATGGTATGGTAAATTCATAACATCCCTGCCGTGCAGCCTGAAATGACAGATAGGACATCAGTCTTCCGCGTATGGATTTCGAAGAAGTGTGGAAGATCCGCCGGGACAGATTCAGGTTTTTCTGGGCAGAGATGGTGAGCAGATTGCTGACCAGTTTGCTGTGGTGCTGGCAGGCGTTAGGGCAGGTCTTCAGTACCCGCCCGATATTCAAAAACAAGATCTCAGACGCTTCGGTTGCGACCACACTCACCATCAGCGGTTCGCCCGGGACACAGGCATACGTCTCTGCAAAGACCTGTCCAGGTCCAAGGCTGTCCAGTACACTCTTATTCCCCCAAAGATCATCGTTTTCAATCTGTGCCCGTCCCGCCATGACAATGCCGAGAGCCTGAATAATGTCACCGGCATGATAGATGATCTCACCTCTCTTAAACGTTTTCCGTTCGCAGCCCAGGCAGTTTAACATGATTTCGATTTCTTCCGGAGAATCTCCCCGGAACAGTAACGTTTTTGATAAAAAAATATAATCCATTTTTTGCTCCTTTGTTGTTAGAACAACATACTTGTTGGAATGATTCTATTATAATGTACCCATAAAGTCAAGATAACAGACAGGAGGAAAACAAAATGGTTCGAAGAATTATCCAGATAGATGAAGATAGATGCAATGGATGCGGCCTGTGTGCAAAAGCCTGTCATGAGGGTGCGATAGGGATGGTTAACGGTAAAGCAAAGCTGCTTCGGGATGATTATTGTGACGGACTGGGAGACTGTCTGCCTACCTGCCCGGTCGATGCCATCCATTTCGTAGAGCGTGAGGCGGCTGATTATGACAAAGAAGCTGTCGCGGCCAATCTGAAGAAAAAAGGGATGCCGGTTCAGGATGCGCGCGCAGCATCTCAGTTGAGACAATGGCCGGTACAGATAAAGCTGGTGGCTGTCAATGCCCCTTATCTTGATGGAGCAGATCTGTTGATCGCGGCCGACTGTACAGCGTATGCCTATGGAAATTTTCATCAGGAGTTTATGCGCGGCAGAGTGACACTGGTGGGATGTCCGAAACTGGATGACGGCGACTACAGTGAAAAACTGACGGATATCATCCGGCTGAATGATATCAGGAGTGTGACGGTTGTCCGGATGGAAGTCCCGTGCTGCAGCAAAATGGAACATGCGGCAATGACAGCTCTGAAGAACAGTGAAAAACGTATTCCATGGCAGACAGTTACCATTTCTAAGAATGGACGTGTCTTAGGATAAATATCAATTACAGGATAAGAAGAGAGGAGATTCTACTATGAGTCAAAAAATGTTTTGTTTTCAGTGTGAGCAAACAGCAGGATGTTCCGGCTGTACCGGAAATGCAGGGGTCTGCGGCAAATCTGCAGAAACTGCAAAATTGCAGGATGAGCTGACCGGTGCGCTGATCGGACTGGCCCGTGTCTGTCCAGATAGTGCCAGGACTGACCATACAGATCGTATTATAATAGAAGGCCTGTTTGCCACGCTTACCAATGTAAATTTTGATGATGACAGCATTCGCAGTCTGATTGTTCGGGCAAATGGGGAAAAATCCTTGCGGATGCCGGGCTGCGGCGGATGTGTTTCACAGTGTCAAAACACGGAGAATTATGATATGTCCCGTCTGTGGAATGAAAATGAGGATATCAGATCGCTGAAATCGCTGATCCTTTTTGGAATCCGGGGAGTTGCAGCCTATGCTTACCATGCAGCAGTGCTGGGCTGCAAAGATGAGGAAGTCAACAGATTCTTTTATCGTGCGCTGTCTGCTGTCGGTGAGGATTGGGGGATGGATGAGCTTCTTCCGATCGTACTTGAGACAGGAAAAGTAAATTTAAGCTGTATGGAAATGCTGGACCGTGCGAATACAGAGACCTTCGGCACACCATCTCCGACCCAGGTATCGATGTCTGTGGAAAGAGGACCTTTTATTGTGATCACGGGACATGATCTCTATGATCTGAAGCTTCTGCTGGAGCAGACGGAAGGTAAAGGGATTAATATTTATACGCATGGAGAGATGCTTCCGGCGCATGCTTATCCGGAACTCAAGAAGTATTCTCATCTGAAAGGGAATTTTGGAACGGCATGGCAGAATCAGCAGAAAGAATTTGCAGATCTGCCGGCACCGATCCTGTTTACAACAAACTGTCTGATGCCGGTGAAAGACAGCTACGCAGACCGGGTATTTACGACGGAGATGGTATCGTATCCGGAGATGGTTCATATCGGAGACGATAAGGACTTTACGCCGGTGATCGAAAAAGCACTGGAATTGGGCGGATTTGCCGAAGACAGAGAATTTACCGGCATCAACGGCGGAAAAACTGTCATGACTGGTTTTGCGCACGGCACGGTGCTGGGGGTTGCAGATCAGGTGGTCGAGGCAGTAAAAAGTGGTGCCATCAAACATTTTTTCCTGGTGGGCGGATGTGACGGTGCCCGTCCGGGACGGAATTATTATACAGAGTTTGTTCGCCAGACACCGGCAGATACGGTGGTGCTGACATTGGCGTGCGGCAAGTACAGGTTCAATGATCTGGATCTTGGTACAATCGGAGGCCTGCCGCGTCTGATGGATATGGGACAGTGCAATGACGCGTACAGTGCGATCAAAGTCGCAGTTGCACTTGCGGAAGCGTTTAACTGTGGAGTCAACGAACTTCCGCTTTCAATGATACTCTCGTGGTATGAGCAGAAAGCAGTCTGTATTCTGCTGACCCTGCTTCACCTGGGAATCAGGAATATTAAACTGGGCCCGACACTTCCCGCGTTTGTATCCCCGAATGTGTTGAATTTCCTTGTGGAGCAGTTCCAGATAGGACCGATTACAACACCGGAAAAGGATCTGGAAGAAATACTTGCTTAAATACAAAAGATAAAACAGCCTCACATGATAAAGCTTACGAAGCCTGAGTCATGTGAGGCTGTTTTTGTTTATCCTCTTGACAACCGTATACCCCTATGGGTATAATGTGCATATACATGTATGGGTATATGGAGGGGGATCACATGAACAAATTAGAGGAACTGTTAGAGTGGGGAGGCATCAAAAAAGATGTTATCTGCCTATTGGTGTCAGCAGCGGCATTACTCGCAAGTATCGTTAAGTTTACTCCATTCTCATTTGATATGGCCTGGATTGCCATTATTTTATGTGGGATTCCGATCGTTTTAGAGGCGGTGATCGGTCTGGTGACATCATTTGATATCAAGGCGGATGTTCTGGTTTCTATCGCTTTGATCGCTTCGGTTATCATCGGGGAAGATTTTGCAGCGGGCGAGGTTGCATTTATCATGCAGCTCGGAGCGCTGCTGGAGGATTTGACAGTAGCCAGAGCCCGTGCGGGAATTGAAAAGCTTGTACATTTAACTCCGCGCACAGCCCGCAGAGTGATCAGAAACCGGGAAGAGATAATCCCGGCTGAAAAGGTGCGCGTAGGTGACAGACTCCGGGTATTGCCCGGGGAAACGATTCCGGTTGACGGAATCATCAAATCCGGGCATACGTCTGTCAATCAGGCAGTTATGACAGGAGAATCACTGCCCGTTGACAAAGAAGCCGGGGACGAAGTTGCGAGTGGTACCGTCAATCAGTTCGGAGCTTTTGATATGGAAGCGACAAAAGCTGAGGAAGACAGCTCAATTCAGCGTATGATACGGCTTGTGCAGTCAGCGGATGCGGGAAAGGCGAAGATCGTGAGTATTGCGGACCGCTGGGCGACCTGGATTGTAGCTATCGCACTGACTGCCGCTGCGCTTACCTGGATGATATCTGGAGAGATTATCCGAGCAGTTACGATTCTGGTTGTTTTTTGCCCATGTGCGATGGTACTTGCAACACCCACCGCTATTATGGCGGCTATCGGAAATGCGACGCGTCACGGTTTTCTGGTGCGGGAAGGCGATGCATTAGAGAGGCTGGCATCAACGGGATATGTAACGTTTGATAAAACGGGGACATTAACTTATGGAACACCTCAGGTAGCAGCCGTTCACAGTTTCCAGGAAGGAATTGCGGAACGTGACATCTACCGGTATGCGGCATGTGCGGAACTTCGTTCTGAACATCCTCTGGGGAAAGCGATTGTCCGTTGTTTTCAGGAAGAAATGAAGGCAGATATTCCGCAGCCTCAGCAGTTTGAGATGCTTCCGGGACGTGGTGTAAAGGCGGTGAGAGGCAAAGAGATAATCATTGCCGGAAATCTGGAATTTCTGACAGAGAGCCGGGTCGTGGTTTCTGATTTTGCCGCAAATAAAATGAAGCAGTATCTGGATGAAGGATGTACCGTGATTTTGCTCGCGGTCAACGGGACGCTGGCCGGTTTTCTCGCGCTGGCGGATACGATCAGAGATAATGCGGCACAGACCATTCTGAATGTGAAGCAGGCGGGAGTTACGCCGGTTCTTCTGACCGGAGATAATGACAACGCGGCAAGGCATATTGGGAGACAGCTGCATATCGATGAAATTAAGGCAAATTGCCTTCCACAGGATAAGCTCCTGTGGATTGATACGTGTCAGGAAAAGAAAAAGCAAGTGTGCATGATCGGAGATGGCGTCAATGATGCGCCGGCGCTGAAGAAAGCGTGCGTTGGAATCGCCATGGGCGGCGTGGGAAGTGATATCGCGGTGGATGCATCGGATATCGTACTTGTCAATGATGACATCAGGGAGATCCCCTATCTGTTTTATCTTGCAAAGCGGATGATGATTACAATCAAGTGCAACCTTACTTTTTCATTGTCCCTGAACTTTATTGCGATTGTTTTGGCGATCGCCGGGATATTGAATCCGGTAGTCGGTGCACTGGTTCACAATGCAGGTTCAGTGGTGGTGATCACGAATTCGGCGTTTTTGCTGAAATGGAAAAAAAGATGAAAGAGGCCCTCACAGGGTTTGCGGGGATTCAGCTTATTAGTTTTTGGGACATCCACTTCCTAAACCCGAATAATCTTTATACTCTTCTTTGTATTGACCAGCACGATGTGCTGGTCTTCTTTTGATACCCAATTTTCAAAGTTCTTCAATTTAGCTTTGACTTTTTATTTGCAGGCTGAAAATAAAGCAGAGGAAGCTGGCGCCCACAGGCGCAGCCCTCTGCCTTTTCATACCCCATGTCAAAGACATAGTTCAATGACAGACAGCAAAAGACCGTAGACATAACATTGTCTACGGCCACATATCCAATCTTTTGTGCTGCCTCTCAAATTTTGTGCTCACCATAATAGAGAGGATCCATTCATTTGTCAATAGCGCAGCCGTGACACCACTGGACAACACCGGTTTCAGATATTAAGTGTGGACGGTGCATTGGGATCTGTAGACTGGCGTATAGTCAGTTTGGGTTTAAATACCGTCTGGGTATCGGATGCATTTGGATGGTTGATCTTATGCAGCAGTACATTCACGGCAGCCTCGGCCATGGCTTCGATCGGCTGCTCAACTGTTGTTATAGAAGGCGTACATACTGCACCCAGTTTTATTCCGTCATAACCCATAACGGAAATATCCTCAGGGATGCGGTAATGATATTCCTGAAGATATTTGATCACGCCTACGGCAATCATATCATTGGCGGCGATGATCGCGGTGGGAGGCTCATCTTTGCGCATCAGGCGGTTTGCGATATTGTATCCGGTCGAGTAGAGAGAAGGACCTTTATAAAAATACTGTTCCAGAAAGGGAACGCCAAATTCGTCGAATGCTTTTCTGGTTCCGGCAATCTTTTCATCAAGATTGACAGAATTATCAGTGTGCCCGATATACGCTATTTTTGTATGCCCCTGTTTCAGGATATATTTTGCCGCTTCATATCCGCCGCTGTACACGTCGGAGATGATCGTACTGATGCTGGAAGAGGATCTGCTGGCATTACAGCTCATTAAGATAAAAGGGGTTTTATGGTCATTGCTATCGATAAGCTGTGCGGCAATGGGGTCATCCATGAAAGCCAGGATGATTCCGTCGATCTGTGCGGCACCATTGCCGGTAAACAGATGGGACAGCATCTTGGGGCCGGCCTCCATTGTATACATAATGGGAATGTAGGCCTGCTCATAGCACGAAATGCGAATCGCGTTGTACAGTTCGATGTAAAACTGGTTCTGCATTTCCGGGACGACCAGTGCGATCATGTTGGTTCGTTTGGTTCTCATAGCCTGAGCCAGTCTGCTGGGCTGATAATTCAATGCTTCGATCGCTTCTTTGACACGTTCTCTGTAGGCTGGCGTCAGACTGTCCGGATTGTTCAAGTACCGGGAGACAGTGCCGACGGCAACATTTGCCAATTTTGCAACGTCTTTTATGGCTGCCATAATATCGAGTTCTCCTTAATTTATAAAGTACAGGATGTCCGTTCTTGAGACGGTTCTGAGCATATGTTCATTATACAGTGGATACAGGTGAAAAACAATAAAATTATAAAATATCGATTCAAATAAAGAAGAGAGAGATTTAAAAACAAAAGTCATATAATGTATAAGCAAAAATATCCGTAATATGGTAGGCATTGCCAATAAATACAGGATGCTAATTCTGAAAAGAATGGATAAAATACACAAAAATCAGTCAAATTTATGAGGTAAATTGATGAAAATAAAAAAAGATATTGAAAATATCGATTCAATGAACTAAGATGAACTTATCAAAGGTGATCACTGAGAATGATGCAGATAACAATGTATTGACATTTGGGAGGTTTTGAACATGAAAAAGCGTAGATTAAGTTTACTTTTGGCTCTGGTTGTTGGAGGGGCAGGAATTTTTGGAGGATGCTCCATGGATAATGGAACGAAAGATACGGATCTGGCTTCTGATACGAATGAGGGCAGTTCAGAAGATGCATCCTTGACAGAAGAAAAAGACGGTGAGATTGTGATCGGATGCGCGTTCGATTATGTGAGTGACTTTATGGCAAATATCGCTGACGCAGTTACTGAATTCGATGATGATTTCGAGGACTGCAAAGTGATGATTTCTGATGCGAATTTTGACATACCGACTCAGATTGCAGCAGTTGAAAACTTTATTTCTCAGGGAGCTGACGGAATCATTATAAAGCCGGTTGACAGCAGTTCCTGTGAACCGATCACAAAACTCTGTGAGGAGGCCGGCGTGCCTTTAGTTACTGTAAACGGAACGATCACCAGTGACTATTATGCTTATGTCGGAAGTGATAATTATTATGCGGGACAGCTGCAGGCGGAATTTGTCGGGGAGGCTCTGAACGGGGAAGGAAATGTGGCAATCTTGGTTGGTGATCCCGGTCTTGAGGTATCAGTGGCAAGAACCGACGGAAATATTGACACTTTAAAAGAAAAGTATCCGAATATCAGTATTATTGATCAGCAGCAGGCGGACTGGATGCGTGATGAGGCAGTTGCAAAAGTAGAGAACTGGCTGCAGTCTGATGTTGGGAAGGGCATTAATGCAATCATTTGCAACAATGATGAGATGGCAATCGGGGCGGCTATTGTATGTGAGGAAAATGAAAGGGACGATATTGTAATCTGTGGAATCGATGCACAGGCAGATGCCTGTAAGTTTATCAAAGAAGGAAAAATGGATTTTACAGTATTCCAGAATGGCCATGACCAGGGGTATAAAGCATGCGAGATTATCTATGAGAAAGTCAAAAATGGAGCCGAGAGTGACCAGGAGGTCAATATTGATTTTGAACCGGTTGATGCCAAAAACGTAGACGAATATATGTAGGGGGGAATATTACATGACTTCAAGAGAACGAGTAAACTGTGCAGTGAACCATAAAGATCCGGACCGGGTGGCGCTTGACTTTGGGGGCGCCTCCTGTACAACAATGCATGTCAGCTGCATTGCAAAATTAAGAGATTATTATGGGCTGGAAAAGCGTCTGGTAAAAGTAGTGGATCCGTTTATGATGATCGGGATCATGGAAGAAGATCTGCTTGATTTGCTGAAAATCGATACCTGCGGTGTTGAGGGACCGGATACGCTGTTCGGATACCGCAATGAAAACTGGAAAGAGTGGAGAATGCCGGACGGGACGGAGGTGCTCGTCGGTGAAGGGTTTCAGGCGGTAGATGATGGAAACGGAGGGTATTATCTGTATCCCCAAAATGATGTTACCGTACCGCCAAGCGGTCATATGCCGCCAAACGGGTTTTATTTTGACCTGCTTTCCAGGCAGGAAGATCCCGAGAACGGGGAATTTGATCTGAAAGATAATCTCACAGAGTTTCAGCCATTTACGCAGGAGCTTTGTGATCATTATGAAGAAAAGGCAGCAGCAGCCCGCAAAAGCGGCAGGTATGTGATTGCCGCATTCGAGGGAACGGCTCTCGGGGATGTAGTGAGAGTTGTCGAACCCTGGGAAAAACATCCGAGAGGGCTCCGGGATACGACGGAGTGGATGATGTCCGTCGTTTCAGATCCAGAGTACATAAAATCAATTTTTGACTATGAAGTCGATATGGCTATTGAAAATCTAAAGAAGCTGGATCAAAAAACGGTGGAAAATATTGATGCAGTTCTGATATGTGGAACCGACTTTGGAATGCAGAGGGGATTATTTTACTCTTACGAAAGTGTGAAGGATGTCTTTATTCCTTATTATAAAAGATTAAACCAGTGGATTCATGAGAATCTGGGCTGGAAAACATTAAAGCATTCATGCGGATCCAATGCGCCGATCATCCCGCTTCTGATCGAAGCGGAGTTCGACTGTCTGAATCCGGTACAGTGTTCGGCGGCCGGTATGGATCCGGTTTATCTGAAAAATGAGTTCGGAAAAGACATTGTATTCTGGGGAGGCGGTGTTGATACACAGAAGGTGCTCCCGTTCGGAACGACGGATGAAGTCAGAGAGCAGGTATTAAGACGGCTGGAAATCTTTTCGCCGGGAGGAGGCTATGTGTTTAATGCCATTCATAATGTACAGCCGGGGACTCCACCGGAAAATTTGGCTGCCATGTTCCGCGCGGTCGATGAGTTCAATGGGATGAACTAGGAAAATGAGAATAATTACAGACAGGCGGCTGTGGGAAGGGGGCGTAATATGAGTGGATATATCTTGGAGATGAGAGATATTGATAAGAGATTTCCAGGGGTTCATGCATTGGACCGTATCACGTTAAAAGTCAGAAAAGGGACCGTCCATGCCCTGATGGGTGAAAATGGTGCCGGCAAGTCTACCCTGATGAAAATATTGATCGGATTGTACAGGGCAGACGGCGGAGACATCATATTTGATGGAAAACCGCTGAAGGCGCACAATATGAAGCAGGTGATGGAACTGGGAATCTCCATGATTTATCAGGAACTGAACCCGATTCCATATATGAGTGTAGCGGAAAATATCTTTATCGGAAGAGAGCCGAGAAAATGTTCCTGTTTTCTTGACAAAAAGAAAATGATAAATGATACACGGGATCTGCTTCAGGGCCTGGATATCGACAATATCAGGCCGGACGAAGCTGTTAAAAATCTTACGGTGGCGAAAAAACAGATGTTGGAAATAGCAAAAGCCATCTCGTATCATTCCAAATTGATTATCATGGATGAGCCGACTTCATCGATCACAGAAAAAGAATGTGAACATCTCTTTCGGATTGTGGAAAAGTTAAGAGACAAGGGCGTTACCTTCATCTTTATTTCTCATAAAATGGATGAGATATTCAGGATCACAGATGAGGTCACTGTGATGCGCGATGGAAAACTTATCGGAACCAGGAGTATCCAGGAGGTGACACAGGATGAACTGATAACGATGATGGTGGGCAGGCAAATCACAGAGATTTTTCCAAAGATGGAATCAAAGCGGGGCGATGTCGCCTTAGCTGTCAGAAATCTGACAAGAAAAGGTGAGTTTCACAATATCAGCTTTGAAGCCTATCAAGGCGAGATACTGGGTATGGCCGGACTTGTCGGAGCGGGAAGGACAGAGGTGATGGAGGCAGTTTTTGGATATCGCCCTCTGCACAGTGGGGAGATTGAAATCAACGGGAAAACGGTGACGATCAAAAGCCCGGGGGATGCCATCAGAAATAAGATGGCCTTGCTGACAGAGGACAGGAAAGGGAACGGCTTATATCTGCCGCTGTCTGTCAAGGACAACATGATCATGCCGAGCGTGAAACGTTATCTGAAAGGACCATTTCTGGATAACAAAAAGATTATCAGCGCATGTAATGAACAGAAAGATAAGTTTTCACTGAAAACGCCCAGTCTTAAGCAGGCGGTCGAAAAATTGAGCGGAGGCAATCAGCAGAAGGTACTGGTGTCCAGGTGGTTGCTGACAGAACCGGATATCGTAATTCTGGATGAGCCGACGAGAGGAATTGATGTGGGGGCAAAGTCTGACATCCACAGATTTATCTCAAACCTTGCCGTTCAGGGAAAATGTGTGATCATGATTTCCTCAGAAATGCCGGAGATACTGGGGATGAGTGACAGGATACTGGTAATGCATGAGGGGAAACTGACAGGAGTGATTGGCAGAGATGAGGCTACGCAGGAAAAAGTACTTCAGATGGCAACCGGCACTTCAGAGTAAACGGAGGGGGAAAGCAAATGTTGAGCAGAGATAATATAAAAGAATTATATAATAAATATGGAATATTACTGATACTGGTGTTGATGGTTGTTGTGGTATCGGTTCTGACCCCGAACTTTTTAACTCCTAAAAACATGATCAATGTAGTGCGGCAGATCAGCTTTATCGCGATTATGGCATTCGGCTCTACATTTGTGATCATAACTGGAGGAATTGATCTGTCTGCAGGATCCGTTGTGGGAATGGTTTCAGTTTTTACGGCTGCATTGGCACATCCGGGTCAGTATCCGCTGATTGTTCCGGTGCTGGCAGGCATATTGACAGGACTCGTCTGCGGCTGCATCAATGGATTCCTGATCGCCCGGATGGATATTCCGCCCTTTATCGCGACGCTGGGGCTGATGACATCAGGTCGTGGCGTGGCATTGCTGTTCAGCAATGGAAGACCGATCAATGATCTGAGTGATTCCTATCTGTTTCTGGGGGCCGGATATATTCTGGGGATACCGGTGCCGATCGTCATCCTTGCCGTTCTGGCTGTTGTCATGTACCTGCTGCTGAATAACACGCCGTTTGGCCGGCATGTGATGGCGCTTGGAGGCAATGAACAGGCGGCAAAGATCTCCGGCATCAATGTATTCGCAGTAAAACTCGGCGTATATGCCATTGCCGGTGTATTGGCCGCAGTGGCCGGAATTCTGATGTCGGCCAGAATATCATCGGGACAGCCCAATCTCGGTGTTGGATATGAGATGGATGCGGTGGCTTCTTCCGTCATCGGAGGGGTCAGCCTCTCGGGAGGAATTGGCACGATATGGGGAACTGTCTGCGGAGCACTTGTCATCGGTATTATCAATAATGGCATGGATCTGCTCGGAATCAATACATACTGGCAGCAGATTGTAAAAGGGATGATTATTGTGATCGCTGTTCTCCTGGACCGCCTGAAAAACCGGAAGTCATAAAAACAGGGGAGAGGGTGATGGAATGGAACGATGTTTGAGTAAAAGAGAGATAACGCTGCTTTATCATCTTGGAAAACAGGTTTCGGAAATCGCACAGGATCCGAAATGGCTGGAAAAAGAAAATCTGTGGAAAAAAAAGAATACATTGCAAAAAACACGCCCTCTGATCCTGTGTACGATTGCGGAAGCGGGATGGGATGAAATAATTTCACGTAAAAGCCTGGAAATTCAAAATCCGTTCTTTCGTTATTATGAAAGATTTCTGAAAAAGCAAATCTACCGGTCACAATATCTTCGAGATGATGAAATTATAGATAACAAAATATATGTTCCATATGTGCTGCACAGAAAAGACTGGATAGAGGGGCGGATCAGGCCATATGATTCACGCCCGGATCACTCGGCAAAATTCACACCGTGTATTCTGAAAACTGGTGATTTGAAGAAACTTCAGTTTCCGGATTTTGAATATGATGAGGCGGAGACGAAAAAGCAGTATGATTACGTAAGGGAAGTGTTCAAAGACAGCATGGACGTTGTCCTGGGAGAACCCTTTTATGCGTCGACAGAGTCACAGGTTCTGGGGTGGGGCCACAGTCTGATTGATCTGTGGTGTGAACTGCGGGGCCTGGGAACGGTATTTTATGATTTGTATGACGAGCCAGAGTTCACGAAAGAGGCTATGGCGTTTCTGCAGGAAGGATGTATGCGATATCTCCGTAACTATGAGAAGCTTGGGCTTGTGAATCTGAATAACAATGGTTTTATTAAGCTGACGAATACACCGCTCGGCTCCAATGGGCTCGGGTACACAGATGAGCTTCCGTCAAAAAGATGCGACGGGCAGCATATCACATTAAAAGACGTGTGGGGATATTCGATGGCTCAGGAATTTACCCTGATATCACCTGAGATGCTGGAGGAGTTTGTGCTGAAGTTCCAGGCTCCGCTGGCAGACATGTTTGGATTAAACGCCTACGGCTGCTGTGAAAATAATGATGCAAAGTGGGATATCATACAAAAATATATTCCGCGGATCAGGGCGGTATCTGTTCCTTTTGCAAGCAGTCTTAAAACTGCTGCTGAAAAACTGGGGGATCGTTTTGTGCTTTGCTGGAAGCCGAATGTGGTGGATTTAATCGGTCATGCGGATGAGGAACGTTTGCGGACACAAATGCGCGGAGATATGGAAACAGCAAAAAAATGCCATATGGTGTATGCACTCCGGGATGCAGAAACTCTGTTTGGGGATATCGGCAGGGCCACAGTCTGGACTGATATGGCTATGGAAATGGCAAAAGAATATGGGGAATGAAAGCATTCCGCAAATATGCTAATCGATAAAGAGGCCGTTGCTCATAAGGAAACATTACAAAACCATGAGTTACGCATGATACTTCCTGTAGAATGGAATTATATAATACCGTTCGGGCTGCTCCATTCTCCAAAGATGACCAAATGTATTCAGGATTTCTCTCCGTTATACAGGTAGTAACAGAATATCAGAAAACCGTGCTGCAGCCTCAAAATAGGTGGCAGCATGGTTTTCATTATTTATCGAAGTATTCGGTGCGTCCTCTGTATTCACTTTGGATGATCTCGTTCATTTCCTCTGGAGTTTCTTTACATCCTCCTGCCAGCCACATCTTCACGATAGAATTAAATCCACCTTTAAAGAACTCTATATGATAGGGAATCAAACGGTTATCAAAATGATTCGCTGCCAGTTTTGTGTCATAAGTTATGATTTTAATCTGATTATCGTATCCAAGTTTAAAGTAGGTCTTATAGAATAGTTGATTTTCGGCTATATGTCGGAACAGCTTCAAATAATCGTTGCTGTTAAAGCTGTTTTCAACCTCATCATGGTATAATTCCCTGACACTCTGTTCTAAGCTCTCCCGCACCACATCTGCCAATTCATAAATATCCACATAGTTGGCGTAAAAGTGGAACGGTTCAGCCCGGCCAAACTGCAAATATCCGATACTGTGATTTGGTTCAGTTCTTGTGTTTGCAAGAGTTCTACAAAGACAGATTCTATTTTCGCGCTGGATTCTCTTTTTCTTTTGTTGTTTTTCGTGTTCATATCCAAGGCCCCATTATTCCAACACTTGACTTGGTATGTGTATGGTGCTCCTGCCAGAATGGAACGCATTTAAGCCGGGGCTTATCTTCGGTTGTGTGGGTCTGATTCTCGGCTTAATTACGGTAATCATCTGGCGGAAGATGGAAGGCAAACAGCCTGTTCCTCTCTCTGGCAAAGCAATTCTGACTGCAGTTGTAGGCATCATCGGTGCACTGATTCTTGGCATCGTTGTGCTGCTTTGTCTTATTCCCTTGACTAAGGGGCTTAAGTAACCAACGATGTTACGGCAAGTAAAAAAATGTGATTGTAAAGCGATACCTTAAAAATCAGCATGACCGGGTTATCATTTCGGCAACTGCAGGATTTGGAATGAATCTGGCGTATGCTCTGTATCACGGAATTAGCGGCATGATGACGGGATTCTTATGGCTGCTGTTACTCTGTGCGTACTACATGATTCTTAGTGTTATGCGTTTTTCTGCCATACTGTACGACCACAGAAACGTAAAAAAACCTCCCTTTTCAGAAAGTCAGGAAATTATGATGATTACCATTGCAGCTTATACATTTTATAAGGCTGCAATGGCAATCGTGAATGCGATTAAGGCCAGAAGACAGCAATCCTCCTGGCTGACCGCCATACGGAATATAGGCTGTGCTGATGCAGCAGCATCGCTTCTGACCTTACAAAGATCCATGCTGGTATCTTTTGGAGGCATGAGTAACCGGGATATCAGCCTTATGAACGCATTGACCGGAGCGGGAGTGTGTACTTTGATTGCAGGTGCAGGAATTTAGATGATCTTTCAGAAGGAGAAGCAGAATGGCAAAATCAAAACTGGTAAAAGCAAATGAGAAAAAGAGTCTGTTGCCGAGGCAAAGAAACGGCTAAAGCAGCAACAAGCGGAGCGGGCGGGCAGTCAAACAAAAAAGAAGTTATAACCGTTGGGTATAGGACCAGTGAACAAATCGAGGCTTCTGTTGAGGTCTCGGTTTTTTATGCAGAAGAACGGGAAGCAGATATTGAGTGCTACTCTTTTGTGCGGTTCGGCAGCGCAGGAATGGGGGCATGGGTCAGCTCCTATGGACGTGCTGCATTCGGAGGTGATGACTTACCCCACCGACGGGAATCGTCGGGAAGTACAGAACAGACCGCTTCTTCTGACAAAGTGGTATCTGCCGAAATACCTTCTGCACAGCCGGAAACGCCTTACACTGCCGAGTACAACCCCTTTGTTGATCTGGCGGCTGACGAACAGGACAGCAATGTCTGCCCTGCCACCAAGGATACGATTGCCGATTTAGAGCTGAATGCAACAGTCATAAAGAACACATTCGGAAACGTTTGGAAGGCAGTCTGAAAAAGCTGGATGCCGAGTATATAGATTTTTATTATCAGCACCGCATAGACTCAAAAGTTGAGCCGGAGATTGCGGAGGGCACACGCAGTCCGTCCGGCGACTGTCATTGAAAACCATGACTCTATGGTGGCAAGAATTGCACGATAAGTCAGCTGTCTTTGGGGCATCATGCAAAATAACCGGGGTGCAAAAAGGATCAAAGCATTAAATAAAAACGGGATGGATGATGATTTTCTGGATCGGCAACAAGGCTGTTTCAGGCTGCTTATGAGACCTTGTATAATGCTGCGGCTTCTTTTCCGACTGGAAACGTCAGGTTCCGAAAATAAATTCTATGTATCATAAAATTTACACAGATTTTACATAACTATGCCTATGAAATTTACCTGAATCGTTTAGAATGTAAATTGATACTGGGGTCTCTACGTGTGATTCCGGAAAACGATAAGAGAAAATAAGGAGAAGCGTATGGATTTATTTGATGTGTTGACAATGGTCGGGGGGCTTGCACTATTCCTGTATGGAATGTCCCTTCTGGGGGACGGTCTTTCAAAAGCGTCGGGCGGAAGAATGGAAAAGATTCTGGAAAAACTGACTTCAAATCCGATTAAGGCCGTACTGCTCGGCGCGGGTGTTACAGCGGTTATTCAGTCGTCATCTGCGACAACGGTAATGGTTGTCGGATTTGTAAACTCCGGGATTATGAAACTTTCACAGGCGGTCGGAATTATCATGGGTGCCAATATCGGTACGACGGTTACATCCTGGATCCTGAGTCTTACGGGAATTGAAAGCGGTAATTTTTTCATTCAGCTGTTAAAGCCAACTTCATTTTCGCCTATCCTGGCGGTCATTGGCGTGGCTATTTTCATGTTTTCAAAAAGTGAGAAGAAAAAAAATGTTGCAATGATTCTGGTAGGATTTGCAATTTTAATGTTTGGAATGGACACAATGAGTTCGGCTGTTAAACCGCTTGCAAACGTTCCTGAATTTACCAATATCCTGCTGATGTTCTCAAATCCGATCTTAGGTGTTATCGCAGGGGCAGTTCTGACTGCGGTTATTCAAAGTTCATCGGCGTCGATTGGTATTCTGCAGGCGTTGTGTGTGACGGGATCAGTGACATACGGTGCCGCTCTTCCTATTATTATGGGCCAGAATATCGGAACCTGTGTGACGGCAATGATTTCAAGTATCGGAGCGAATAAAAATGCAAGAAGGGCAGCCCTTGTGCATCTTTACTTTAATATCATCGGTACCATAATCTTTATGGCTGTATTTTATATTCTGAACGGCATCGTAGGTTTCACATTCCTTGGGGATGCCGCAAGCCCAGCGGGTATCGCTGTGATTCACAGTATTTTCAATATCTCTGCAACAGCTGTCCTGCTGCCATTTTCAAAGGGGCTGGAGAAGCTGGCTTACCTTACGATCAAGGCGGACGAAAAGACGGAGCTGCCGGCGGAGGAGACGGCAGATCTTCAGTTTCTGGACACCAGATTTCTGGACCAGCCGGCATTCGCGATTGGTCAGTGTAAAACAGTTGCCATTCATATGGCAGAAATGGCACAGAAAGGCCTTTACACAGCAATGACTTTGATCAATAATTATCAAAAGGAAAAAGCAGATATGGTTGTGGCACTGGAAAATAACGTAGACCACTATGAAGATCAGCTTGGAACCTATCTCGTGAAACTCAGCAGCCGGGATTTATCCCAGAAAGACAGTCATACGCTGTCGCTTCTTCTGCATTCGATCGGTGATTTTGAGAGGATTTCAGATCATGCAGTCAATATTATGGAAGGTGCAAAGGAGATGCACGAGAAAGAACTGTTCTTTTCGGAGAAAGCGGAACGCGAACTGAATATCTATATGAATGCTGTATGTGAGATTGTTGACACTGCAGTCAAGGTGTTCAAGGATGAAGATCTTGAGCTGGCGGAAAAAATTGAACCGCTTGAGGAAGTCATCGACGGCATGCAGGAGGAACTGAAAAAGCGTCATGTCAGACGTCTCAGAAAAGGTACCTGCACGATTGAAATGGGATTTGTCCTTGCGGATCTCACAACGAATTATGAACGTGTGGCGGATCACTGTTCCAATATCGCGGTCTGTCTTCTGGAGCTTAAGGACGATGAGATGGGGGTACATGGGTATCTGGATGTACTGCGTCAGTCGGAAGATGAGAATTTCAAGAAACAGGTTATAGAATTTGCAAAAAAATATGCATTGCCGTAAAATACAGAAAAAGAACGGAGGTAAGAAATGGCAGCAATCTATATTGTAGAAGATGATCAGAATATCCGGGAGATTGAGACGTTTGCCCTCAGAAATGTCGGATATGACGTGGAGGACTTTGACTGTGCAAAGACCTTCTTTGAACGGCTGCAGCACAGAACCCCGACATTGATGATACTCGATATTATGCTGCCGGATGAAGACGGTCTTACGATTCTTAAGAAGCTGCGTTCGAGGTCTGAGACCAGAAAAGTCCCCATTATCATGGTGACAGCCAAAACGATGGAAATCGATAAGGTCAAGGGGCTGGATATGGGCGCTGATGATTATATGACAAAGCCGTTTGGCGTTATGGAGCTGATATCAAGGGTCAAGGCACTGCTGCGCCGGAGTATGGATGTAGAAGAAGAAAAATTTCTTTCGATGGGCAGTCTGTTTCTGGATAATGAACGCCGTATGGTGTTCGTGGAAGACGAACCGTGTGATCTGACATATAAAGAGTATGAGCTCTTAAAGCTGCTGCTGCATAATGCCGGAATTGTAACCCCGAGAGACACGATTTTGGACCGGGTATGGGGGACGGATTTTGAGGGAGAGTCCAGAACTCTGGACATGCATATTAAAACATTGCGCCAGAAACTGAAAACCGCCGGAAAGTTCATCAAGACAGTGAGAAATGTCGGATACATTATGAGCAACGAGTGAGGGAGCAGACTTTGAAAAAGAAGATTCATATCCAGTTTATCGGCATTGCCGCCATTGCAGTCATAGCGACGCTGCTTTTATCGGTTGCAGTGTTTTATGATCTGTTTCAGAAACAGGTGCTTGAAGATTTGAAATCTTACGCGAATGTTCTGGAAGGAATCATGACACAGCGGGACATTGATAAGGAAGAGGTTGCGTATGAGATCAGCGATATGCGCGTGACGCTGATCAATTCGGACGGAAGTGTGGAGTTCGACAGCAACGCGGATACATTTGCAATGGAAAACCATGCAGGAAGACCGGAAGTCGTTGCGGCATTTAAAGACGGGACGGGTGAAGCGATACGTAAATCGGAGACACTTGACAAAAATACCTTTTATTATGCGGTGAAACTGCAGAGCGGTCAGGTTCTTCGGGTTGCCAAGGAGGCGGGGAGCATCTGGAGTATTTTCTGGAGTGCACTGCCTGTGATCGCTATCATTGCACTGCTGATCCTTGCGATCTGTGTTGTTCTTGCGCGTGTTTTGACGAGAAGTCTGGTCGAGCCGATTGAACAGATGGCGGGTGACATCGAAAATATGGACGAGATCAAAACGTATCCGGAGCTGACACCTTTTATCACCATGATACATAGTCAACACAAAGATATCATGAAAAACGCAAAGATGCGGCAGGAGTTTACGGCAAATGTTTCGCATGAGCTGAAGACACCGCTCACATCTATCTCGGGATACTCGGAGCTGATCGAGACGGGGATGGCATCGGAGGAAGATGTAAGGCGTTTTGCCAGAGAGATTCACCGTAACTCATCACGGCTTCTGACATTGATTAATGATATCATCCGGCTGTCAGAGCTGGATGTCGAAGATATGAATGTTGCATATACCATGGTAAATCTCTATCAGCTGGCCGAGGCGTGCATTGATATGCTTCAGCTCACTGCAGAGCAGCATGATGTCACGCTGAAACTGGAAGGCGGACCGTGTACGATCTGTGCCAACCGTCAGATGCTGGATGAACTGATCTATAATCTGTGCGACAACGCGATCCGCTATAACAATCCCGGCGGCAGTGTGGTTGTCAGCCTGAAAAAAGGCAAAGAAGAAACCATGCTTTCCGTGAAAGATACGGGTATCGGGATTCCGATACAGCATCAGGAGCGTGTCTTTGAGCGGTTTTACCGTGTGGATAAAAGCCGTTCAAAATCTACCGGAGGAACCGGACTCGGGCTTGCCATTGTCAAGCATATTGTGGCACAGCATCATGCAAGGATGGAGTTGGACAGCGAATATGGAGCGGGCACTGAGATCCGTGTGTATTTTCCGAATAAGCAGGATCCAAACTGGAAAAAAGTGATATAGAACATAAAAGATCGAGGAAGATCAGGGAAGAAATCCGTGAAGTGGAATTCTTTCCTGATCTTTTTGATTCCAGATCTGAAATAATGTTGTCAAATCTTGTATTTTACGAAAGGAATGATAATATAAAAGAAGAAATTGCCGGGTATATGGATCAGACTGCTGATGTGAGGATATAACAAATGCGCCCCCTTAAGACTGTTATTACCATAGATAAGATACGGTCTTAAGGGGGCATTTCTGATTATCTGAAAGATGAATATGCCTTGCCGCGTTCCAGCTTCACACCGTTGGCCTCAGCCAGTTCGCTGACAGTCACGAGATCATATCCAAGTGATCTGAGCGTTGGAATCAGCACTTCAGCTGCTTCCACAGAAGGTTTGTGGATATCATGCATCAGGACGATATCTCCGGCCTGTACGCTGTTAAGTACTGTCTCTACCGTTGTCTGTACATCTTTTGTTTTCCAGTCAAGGGTATCAAGAGACCACAGAATTACAGGCTGATTGACTGTCTTCAGAGTTTCTTCGTCATAATTGCCGCCGGGCGGACGTACCACCCAGGGATTTTTCCCGATCACTGTCTTGATCGTTTTGTTTGTTGAAGTGATCTGATTTTTTGCGTCCTTTTTCTCCAGCGAAGTCAGCGAGGAGTGGTCGTAGGAGTGGTTCCCGACCTGGCATTTCATATCGTACATCCGTTTGACGGTGTCTTTGTAATTGTCTACCTGATTGCCGAGCAGGAAAAAGGTAGCGGAGGCATCATTCGCACTCAGGCAGTCGAGCAGCCGGTCTGTATATGCTCCGGGACCGTCGTCAAACGTAAGGGCAATCTTTGTTCCGGCGGGAACTTTTCCCGCGCCCGGATTGTAACGGCCGCTGCTGTTAAAGTAGTAGGCTTTCTGTCCGTCCACCAGCCACCCCGTGCGCATCTTTCCGTCACCGTTCAGGTAGTACGTGCCGTCTGCCAGTTCCAGCCATCCGGTCTGCATATCGCCGTCTGTGCTGAAGTAATACCAGGTACCGCCCGAATCCAGCCATCCGGTCTTCATGGAACCGGTTTCTTCAAAAAAGTAAGTTTTGTCATTGATCGTCTGCCATCCGTTCACCATGGCCCCGTCGCTTCCGAGGTAGTACCATACATCACTGTCTTTCAGCCATCCGGTCTGCATGATTCCTTCTTCGTTCAAAAAATAATATTTGTCATTATCAATCAGCCATCCGGTGTGGCGTGTACCATCTTCATCGATATAATAATACTGGTCATCGGTCAAAATCCATCCGGTCGAGAGACTTCCGCTGTCATCAAAATGATATTTGGTTCCGTCGACGGTGTACCAGCCGGTCACCATGGCGCCGTTTTCATCCAGATAATAGTGTTTGCCCTGATCCTTAAGCCATCCGGTTTCACGCTCGCCGGCATAGTCGAGATAGTACCAGGTGTCACTCTGTTCGATCCATCCGGTTTTCATATACCCGTCTTTGTCAAAAAAGTAAGTTTTTCCATCGATAGAAAACCAGGTATCTTTGATGGGTTCCCCTGTAGTTTCGATATACTGCCAGCCTTTTTCGTCGAGTTCCCAGTGGGAGAGCGGCTCATCTGAATCTTCAGACGGAGTGGGTTCCCATTTGGCGAGAGCAATCTCCTCCTGCACGTATGCCATAATCTGCTGTCCAAAAAGCAGACAGGTTATGATAAACAGAATTCCGATAAAAATGGCTGTTATCTTCAGCTTTTTCATAAAAAACTCCCCTTATTTGTATTTTCCCATGCTACTATGATAAGCGGATTCGACATAATTTGCAAGAAAAAATCCAGATGGAAGAATATTACAAGTGCTGGTAATAAAAAACTGCCAGCTGTGTCCGGTCCCGAAGATTTAGTTTTTCCAGTATCAGACTGAGATAATTTCTTACGGTGCCTTCACTCAGAAACAGGTACTTGGCAATCTCTTTGTTACTCTTTCCGTCAGCCACCAGTCTTATGATCTCATACTCACGGCTGCTGATATGATAAGCGCCATAGTCGAAGTTTGAAGAAGTTTGGAGAAGATCCGGGATCTTGGCGGTGATCGTGTCACCGAACACCGTCTGTCCGGTACAGACTGCCTTTATAGCGGGGATGATGCTCTGGTAATCCTGTTTCAGAAGATAACCTTTCACCCCGGCGTTTAGGGCTCTGACAATATATTCCTCGTCGGAAAATGTGGTCAGCAGCAGAATCTTGGCTTCAGGATGCCGGGACAGAATCTGTTTAGCGCCGTCCAGACCATCTGTTTTCTGCATACGGATATCCATCAGAAGAACATCCGGGCAAAATGCTTCGTAGAGAGGAACCGCTTCGGCGCCGTCAGTTCCGGTAGCAGTGACTGTTATCTCAGGGTCAGTCTCCAGAATGTTCTTTAGAGCGCCGGAGACAAGACAGTCATCATCGATGATCACAATATTCATCGCATTACCCTCCTTTCCGTTTCTCTGGGGACCGTGATGAAAATACGGAACCCATGATCATTGTTAAACTGTATATTGCCGTTTAGGCTTCGGATCCGGTCTTTCATGTTAATAAGGCCAATGCCGGAACTCGTCAGTGATTTCCCCGGATTTCCGTTGTCTTCGATCAGAAGCTGATACAATGCCGGGTGCTCGCGCATTATAATATGGACGGAGGATGCATTGCTGTGTTTCATGATATTGGACAGTGCCTCCTTTAAAATCGAAATAAAACCGTATTTGATATCTCTGGGAACGGCAGATGTGATATCGTAGTCGAGTTTGACCGGACAGAACGTAAATTCTGCGATCAGGTTTTTGACGGCTTCTTCCATATTGACGGATTCATCGTGGAGATCATGGACACTGGAGCGGATGTTGTTCATTGCAGAAGAGAGGGTATCTTCCAGCTGATCCAGGGATGGTATGAGGCAGGGCTCTTTGTTAACTGCCTTTAAAGCGCCGGTCATTAAAATGGAGCGGGTCAGCAGATGGCCGACATTGTCATGGATTTCACGGGCAATCCGGTTTCGCTCCCGCAGGGTGGCGGCGTAGATTTCATAATCTTGTTTATCGCGCAGCGACTGGTTTTTTTGCTGCAGAAGCAGATTTAATTCTGTGGTATCATCCCTGGTGCGTCTAAACTGAAGATCCAGGGTCTGGTAAGCGTGATTCAGTGAAAACAAAAGCACAGCGATCAGGCATCCAAGCAGGATGAAGAGAAAGAGGACCGCCTGTCCGGGAATGCAGTACCGGAGCAGAGAAAGTATACAAAAAGCTGCGGCAGGGAAGTGCCGGGAAGCGGCTAAAGCATAAGTGACGGCCGGCAAAAACAACAACAGCTGCGGCAGAAAAAAGGAAGCGGCAGCGTAAGCCAGAAGAATCGCCAGACGGTATGTTTTTTC
This sequence comes from uncultured Ruminococcus sp., assembly GCA_964621905.1. Taxonomy (GTDB): domain Bacteria; phylum Bacillota; class Clostridia; order Lachnospirales; family Lachnospiraceae; genus Ruminococcus_G. Next base: position 61,009 of record CAZUNG010000005.1, read on the forward strand.
CATGAAGGAGCAGGAGCAGACAACGGAGATGCTGATCAAAAAAGACAGTATGAAAGCAGGCGTAATATCGGTAAACTGTATCGCAAACAGACTGTATACAAATAACAGAAACGTACTGGCAATTGATCTCATAAGCCCTCCCTCCTTCTGGTTAGATTATATCTCACGAAAGGGTGATTGGCAACAGCGGGAGAAATTCATGACATTTGTCACATGTTGTTTTGACACAGTTCACTGTGTTTGGAATTTGAGATTCTATATACTGGCATTATAAAGGATGACAGGAGGAGTGTATGATGATTACGATAGAAAATCTGGTGAAACGGTATGGTGACCTGGTGGCACTGGATCATTTAAATCTGGAGATAAAAGAGGGCGAGATCTTTGGCCTGCTCGGGCCGAACGGGTCCGGCAAAACGACGGCGATCAACTGTATGCTGGCACTTTTAAAATATGATAAGGGGACGATACGGATCCGGGGACAAGAGATGAGGCCGGACAGTTATGAGATCAAAAAAGAGATCGGCGTTGTGCTGCAGAATGTAGCGGTATTTGAACAGATGACGGTTTACGAAAATATTGATTATTTTTGCGGACTGTATATCGGAGACAAGACAAAGAGGAAACAGCTGGTAGAGGAGGCCATTGCCTTCGTTGGTCTGGAAGACTTCGTGAAAATGAGACCCAAAAAGCTTTCCGGAGGACTTTTGCGGCGGCTGAATATTGCCTGCGGCATTGCGCATAAACCAAGGCTGATATTTATGGATGAGCCTACGGTTGCCGTAGACCCGCAGAGCCGGAATAAGATTCTGGAGGGGATACTGGAACTGAACCGGCAGGGGTCTACGATCATCTATACATCTCACTATATGGAAGAGGTGGAGCAAATCTGTTCCAGAATTGCCATCATCGACCATGGCAGAGTGCTGGCAACTGGCACCGGGGAATCCTTAAAAAGCATGATAAAAACCGGTGAGACGATCACAATAGAATCAGTGATTTTAAATGAAACGCAAACAGAAGAACTGCGGCAGCTCCCGCACGTATTTGACGTACAGTATGCAGATCAGATCCTGAAGATCCGCTGCAGCAAAGGCAGACACAATCTGATTCGGGTGCTCAATGATCTGCAGGATCAGGATATTGCCTTCGGCAGAGTGTTTTCGGAACTTCCTACATTAAACGATGTATTTCTTGAAATCACCGGAAAACAGCTTCGGGATTAAGGGGGAAAAACAATGCTGCATTTAATGAAATATTTGTTTATACAGACAGTCCGGGCAAAGGAAAATATGTTCTGGGCGCTCATGTTTCCTGTTGTGCTGGGAACATTCTTTTATTTTTCCTTTGGAAGGGGAGATATGGGGGAGAATATGGAACCCATCTCCACTGCAGTTGTCCGGGAGGAAGAAGCTTCTGTGTTTGAGGCGTTTCTGGATGAAATGGATGGTGACGTCCTGAAGATAAGTGTAATGACAAAGCAGGAGGCACAGGTAGCTCTTGAGAGCGGAAAAGCTGCGGGGATATTTTATGCCAGAGAAAAACCATCTCTGACGGTTGGTGCATCGGGCATCAGTGAGAGTATCCTAACATCACTGCTGGATACTTACCAGAAAAACGCTGCCATGATGGAACAGATCGCGGAAAAGCATCCCGAACGTATGCAGGAGGCGGTTCATTCGCTTGAAGAATACAAGGTGATGACAAAAGAAGTGTCTCCCGGCGGGAAAACATTTGACAATAATATTACGTATTTTCTTGCACTGATTGGCATGGCATGTCTGTTCGGAGCCTTTCTCGGCCTTCAGTCCATCTATGATATGAAACCGAATCTGTCGGCGCTGGGGGCAAGACAGAGCATCACGCCGACCCACCGTCTGAAGCTGATCCTGTGTGATATGACAGTGGTGTTCCTGATTCATTACGTCAATATACTGCTGGTCGTAGCGTATCTGAAATTTGTACTGAAAATCAATCTGGGAGACCGGGTGGGCGGTTTGCTGGGCGTGTGCCTGCTGGGGAGCATGATCGGCGTAGCTTACGGTATTATGATCGGTTGCCTGAAAAAAATTGACAAGGGAGTCAAGATAGGAATTCTGACCGGAACCAGTCTCCTTTTCAGTTTTCTGGCAGGTATGATGGTTGGCAATATGAAAGATATCATTGAGCACAGCTGTCCTGTGATTAACCGTCTGAATCCGGCAGCAGTACTCTCCGATGCGTTTTACTGTATGGCGGTATATGATAATCCTGATCGTTTCCTGCGGAATGTGATTACGATGTTGATCATGACGGTCCTGTTTGTGACGATCTCATTTCTTGGTATCAGGAGGGAACGGTATGATAGTATTTAAAGGTTTTTTGAAGATTATTAAGAGCAATCTCCATATCATTATCATGTATGTTGTTATATTTATGACAATTTCTGTGATGATACAAAAGTTTCAGGGTGAGATGGAGCAGAGTGGATTTGAGGCGTTAAGGCTTGAGGTGGCTGTGATTGACAAGGACGGAAAAGAAGTGGCCGGAAAGTTTAAGGAATATCTGGCACAGTATCACACACTAAAAGAAATACAGGATGACAGAGACTTGATACAAGAAGAGATGTTTAACCGCAATCTTGATTATGTGATCGTCATTCCCGAAAATTTTGAGCAGAAATGTTTTGAACAGCAGGAGCTTCTGGAGACGATCAAACTGCCTGGGTCCAACAAAGCGTTTTATGCAGATCAGCAGATCAACACCTTTTTAAATGATATGCGGGTGCTGCTGGATTCTGGTTTTGATGCACAGGAGGCGGCGGAGGTGATTCTGGAAATTTCAAAAGAAGAACCGCAGGTTACGATGATCGACCAGAGTGGGCATGGAGGGCAAATGCCGCCGTACGCTTTTATGTTTCAGTATATGCCATACGTGATGATGGCCGTGCTTTGTTACTGTATGAGCTACGTGCTGATCGCATTCCGGAAAAAAGAAGTGCGCAGCAGGATGCTCTGCTCCGCGGTCAGCGTGCGCAGCCAGAATATGCAGATGATTCTGGCGACTGCATTGTTTGGAATCGGCTTTTGGCTGCTGTGTGTCCTGATGACGCTGGTATTAAATGGCATGGATTTTGTACGGGATAACCACGTTCTTTTGTACCTTCTGAACAGTCTGATGATGATGCTCGTTTCCCTCTCGATGGCGTATCTTCTGGGCATCTGCTGCAAAAATGAAATTACCGTCAATGCCGTTGTAAATGTGGTGGCGCTGGGAATGAGCTTTCTCTGCGGCGTATTCGTACCACTTGAGATCATCGGTTCACAGGTACGCCGGGTGTCACAGTTCCTGCCGGTTTACTGGTATGAGCATGTTCATCAGATCGTCAGCTCGCATGCCGTACTGGACAGCGCGATGAAAATGGATATCTTTAAAAGTATGGGAATACAGCTCGCGTTCGCGGTGGCATTTTTGTGTATCGCAGTGATGCTTGATAAATATAAAGGTCAGACGATAAAAAGCTGAGGAATTGTCTGAAGTGCTGATGCCGTGCGGTTTTTTATAAAGCCGTATGGCATTTCTTTTGCAAAGGGTTTGAACTGTTTTTGCGGTATGTGGTAGAATAGCAGTATGTCAAAAAAATGGTGGGAAGAAAATGCAGGAAAAAGAACGACTGAATAAATTTTTAAGCGAAGCGGGCGTATGCTCAAGAAGAGAGGCGGACCGCATGATTTCGGCTGGAGAGGTGACTGTGAACGGTGAGCCGGCCATAACGGGTATGCGTGTATCAAAAGAGGATACCGTGCTTGTGTGTGGAAAGAAAATCAGGAAAAAGGATGAGATGATTCTCTTGCTGATGAATAAACCAAGAGGGATCATCTGCACGGCACAGACCAGGGAAAAACCAAATATTATTGAATATTTGAATTATCCCGTACGGGTATATCCCATCGGACGTCTTGATAAAGAGTCCGAAGGTTTGCTGCTTCTGACAAATAACGGAGAGCTTGTGAACAGAATCATGAGAGCGGGAAACTTTCATGAGAAAGAATACCGTGTATGGGTGGACCGGCCGATTGATCAGACGTTCATCAGAAAGATGAGCGATGGCGTGCCAATTTTGAATACGGTAACGAGGCCGTGTAAAGTACGGAAAACGGGGAAAAATACGTTTAGTATTATTCTAACGCAGGGATTGAACCGGCAGATCAGACGAATGTGCGAGTATCTGGGCTGCCATGTGGAAAGACTGGTGCGGGTCCGCATTATGAATCTGAAGCTGGACGGCATTGCGTCCGGAGAATACCGGAAGATCACAGAACCGGAATACCGGAAACTTAAGGAACTGTTAAAAGATTCGACATCGCTGCCGTGGAAGGAGAGAGTATGAACCAGCAGGAGTATATGAAAGAGCTTGTCGGAAAACTGAATGAGGCATCGAAGGCATATTATCAGGAAAACAGAGAACTGATGAGTAACTTTGAATATGACAGACTCTATGAGGAACTGGAAAAACTGGAAGAGAAAACAGGAGTTGTGCTGGCAAACAGCCCGACAGTGTCCGTCGGCTATGCGTCACTTGAGGAACTTCCGAAAGAAGAGCATGAACGTCCGATGCTGTCACTGGATAAGACGAAGGACAAAGAGGCCTTTAAAAAATTTATCGGCGGCAATCAGACGCTGCTTTCCTGGAAACTGGATGGTCTGACGATCGTTTTTACTTACCGGGAAGGAGAACTGTTTAAGGCGGTCACCAGAGGAAACGGGGTGATCGGGGAAGTCATTACCAACAATGCTAGGGTCTTTCAGAATATCCCTCTTAAGATTCCGTATCAGGGAGAACTGATCCTGAGAGGGGAGGCCATCATCACGTATTCAGATTTTGAAAAGATCAATCGTCTGATACCGGATGTGGATGCAAGATACAAGAATCCCAGAAATCTTTGCAGCGGTTCTGTACGTCAGCTGGACAACAGGATTACGGCTGAACGCAGCGTACAATTTTTCGCTTTTGGCCTTGTAAAGGCTGAGGGCGTTGATTTTTGCAATTCCCGTAAGGCCCAGATGGAATGGCTGAAGGAACAAGGGTTTGAGACGGTTGAATACCGGATGGTTGACGCGGAAAATGTAGAAAAAGAGATTGACTGGTTTTCAGCGCAGATTGAAGAGAATGACTTTCCGTCAGATGGACTTGTCGCGGTGTATGACGATATCGCATATGGCGAGTCGCTGGGAAGCACTGCAAAATTCCCCAGGAACTCATATGCGTTTAAGTGGGCAGATGAAACACGGCAGACATATCTTCAAAAGATTGAGTGGAGTCCGTCCAGAACGGGACTGATCAATCCGATCGCTGTCTTTGAACCTGTGGAACTGGAGGGGACGACGGTGAGCCGCGCCAGTGTGCATAATCTGAGCATTCTGAAAGCGCTTGCACTGGGAAACGGGGATGAAATCACAGTCTATAAGGCGAATATGATTATTCCTCAGATCGCCGAGAATCTGACCAGGAGTGGTTCTTGTGAGATACCAAAAGCGTGTCCGGCATGCGGGAAAGAGACGCATGTGCAGCAGGACAGTGAGGTTGAAGTGCTGATGTGCACCAATGCAGAATGCCCGGCAAAAGCGATTAAGTCCTTTACCCTGTTTGTTAGCAGGGATGCAATGAATATTGACGGACTGTCAGAAGCAACACTGGAGAAGTGGATAGGAAGCGGATTTTTGAAAGATTTTGGGGATATCTTTGAGATCAGCCGGTATAAAGAAGAAATCACATCCATGGAAGGATTCGGGGAAAAGTCATATGAGAATCTGATTCACAGCATTGAAAGGGCAAGCCATACAACGCTTCCGCGTCTTTTATATGCCCTTGGCATACCGAATATCGGAGTGGCAAATGCGAAAATGATCTGCCGGAACTTTCAGAATGATATGAAGAAAATCCGAAATGCCACAGAAGAGGAGCTGCAGGATATCGAAGGAGTCGGGGCAGTGATTGCACAGGCATTTGCTGCATATTTCAAAAAAGAAGAGAATCAGAAAAAGCTGGATCATCTGCTTCGCCATGTGGTGCTTGAAAAACAGGAGGAGGCGGCACAGATATTTGAAGGAAAGAATTTTGTGATCACAGGCAGTGTTGCCCATTTCGCGAACCGCAGTGAGCTCAAGGAGGAGATTGAAAAACGTGGCGGAAAAGTCACAGGCAGTGTTTCTTCAAAAACAGATTACCTGATCAACAATGATACCGGGTCGGCATCCTCCAAAAACAAAAAAGCCGCCGGGCTTGGAATTCCGGTGATTTCTGAGGAGGAGTTTCTTCAGATGCTGCAGTAAACAGATTGACATTTTTTCCTATCTTGGTTACAATTGCTTTTAACGTAAAGAGTGATTGACTGGGGATACGAAATGAGGAATGACGTTTGGAAAATGAAGAAATACAATTGACGGAGAAAAAATTGTCAGTGGAGCGCGGGAAGCGCGGTGTGCTGAAGGTGATCTTCGGAAGAACTGCGATCATCATCGCACTTCTGCTGGTGCAGCTGCTGGTATTGCTGGTGGCGTTTCAATATCTGAGGCAGTATATTGATATGGTATATTTTTACGCCATCTATCAGGTATTCATGGCGGTTCTGGTGATTTGGATCATCAACCAGCAGGGAAATCCGGCATTTAAACTGGCATGGATTGTACCGATCCTGGTTTTGCCGGTTTCGGGAGCACTGTTCTATGTGTTTATCAAACTGCAGCTGGGGAGCAGAATGCTGAATAAACGGCTCTATAAACTGGCGGAGGAGACGAAAGGGTACTCCAGACAGGATGAGGAAACAATGCTGCGTCTTGAGGATGAACACCGTCAGGTGGTGGGGCTTGCCAGATATCTGAGCGAGGGAGCATCCTTTCCCGTATATCAGAATACAACGGTAAAGTATTTTCCGCTGGGTGAGGATAAATTCGAAGAGCTGAAGATTCAGCTGAGGCGTGCGAAACACTTTATTTTCCTGGAATATTTTATTATCCAGGAAGGACTGATGTGGGATACGGTGCTGGATATTCTGAAAGAAAAGGTAACGGAGGGTGTGGAGGTCCGGCTGATGTATGACGGAACCTGTACGCTTGCACTCCTTCCGTCCCAGTATCCGAAGCAGATGGAAGAACTGGGGATTCAGTGTAAGGTATTTGCACCGATCCGCCCCGCACTTTCCACATCGCAGAATAACCGCGACCACAGAAAGATACTGGTGATCGATGGAGAGACGGCATTTACCGGAGGCATCAATCTGGCGGATGAATATATCAATAAGAAAATCCGGTTCGGCCACTGGAAGGACACCGGAGTCATGATACAGGGCGATGCAGTCCGCAGTTTTACGCTGATGTTTCTGCAGATGTGGGATATTGATGTGAAGAAGGAAAATTATTCCCGTTATCTCGATGTACCGCACTATATGCCGTCCTATGGCGCACCTGGCTTTGTGATACCGTATGGAGACAGTCCGCTTGATAATGAACCCGTAGGAGAACAGGTCTATCTGGATATTATTTATGGAGCCACGGATTACCTGCACATTATGACTCCCTACCTGATATTGGATCATGAGATGGTGCAGGCGCTTCAGTTCGCGGCCAAACGCGGTGTGGATGTTAAAATTATCATGCCGCATATACCGGATAAATGGTATGCGTTTGTTGTTGCGAAGACATATTACCAGGAGCTTTTAAAGACTGGCGTTAAGATATATGAATATACACCGGGGTTTGTACATGCAAAAAATTTCGTGGCAGATGATGAACAGGCGGTTGTTGGCACGATTAACCTGGACTTCAGAAGCCTGTATCTGCATTTTGAATGTGCTGCTTATATGTATAAAGTTCCGTGTATCGCGGATATTGAGAGGGATTATCAGGAAACTCTGGAAAAATGCCAGAGGATTACGATTGAAGACTGCAGGCGGGAAAAGCTGAGAGTGAAAGCTGCGGGAAGGGTATTGAGGCTGTTTGCACCGCTGATGTAGCGCTGATGATTTTAGATTGTAAAGAGAGAGGGTAACGGATATGCCAATTAAAATACAGAGTGATTTGCCGGTAAAAGAGATACTGGAAAAAGAAAATATCTTTGTGATGGATGAACGCCGGGCGATGCACCAGGATATTCGTCCGATACAGATTCTGATTCTGAATCTGATGCCGCTCAAGGAGGAGACAGAGCTGCAGCTTCTGCGCTCTTTGTCGAATACTCCGTTGCAGGTGGATGTGACGTTTATGAAAGTGAGTTCCCATGAATCAAAGAATACATCCCTGAGTCATCTGAACAAGTTTTATCAGACGTTTGCTGAGCTTAAAAATCAGAAGTTTGACGGGATGATCGTGACGGGCGCTCCCGTTGAAAAGATGGAATTTGAAGCGGTGGATTACTGGCAGGAAATGACACAGATCATGGACTGGAGCCAGAAAAATGTAACTTCCACGATTTTCCTGTGCTGGGGAGCACAGGCGGCCCTGTACTATTTCTATGGGCTTCCGAAGATACAGCTGGATAAAAAACTGTTCGGACTGTTCTGGCACAGGGTGAAAAACAGGAAAATACCGCTGGTGCGCGGATTTGATGACGTATTTCTGGCGCCCCATTCCAGACATACGGATGTGCCGATCGAAAGGATACGTGACTGCAAGGATCTGACGATTCTGGCGGAATCGGACGAGGCAGGCATCTTTCTGGCGATGGCACAGGAAGGCCGTCAGATCTTTGTGATGGGGCATCCCGAGTACGACAGAGTGACACTTGATACAGAATACAAAAGAGATCTTTCCAAAGGGCTTTCGATTGACATTCCGAAGAACTATTATAAAGACGACAATCCGGAGAATAAACCCGATCTGAAATGGCGTGCGACAGCCAATAACCTTTACACGAACTGGCTGAATTACTACGTCTATCAGAGCACGCCGTTTGATTTATATGGGACACCGTTTTAATGATATTTTTTGTGCAGAATTCATCATCAGTTTGAAATCGCTGGTGATGAATTTTTTTGATCTTTTGACACATCTGTCTTGCTATTTTACGAATCATATCATATGATAAACGTAAAATGATGCGTTATATGCGCTGTATATTCTATGAACTGGGAGCGCAGGAAAGGAAACAGATGATTACAACAAGAGAACTGGCCAGACTGGCCGGGGTCAGTCAGTCTACCGTATCCAGAAGTCTGAGTGACAGCCATGAAATATCAGCGGAGACGAAAGAAAGAATCAGAAATCTGGCCAAAGAACATGGTTATATTGTCAGGAAAAGTAAGAAAAAAATATATGCTACCAGTGAACGGAAAGTGATAGCGGTTCTGATCAGTGAGAAGGATGAAATGGATGCCTATCTGGTTGAGCTTTATAATATCATTGTCAGCTGTGTGACGAAAGAAAATTATTTCCCTATGTTATTATCAGGAAGTGATGAATCGATCCTGGAAAAAGTGCATGACTTTACGAGGGCAGGTCTGGTGGAAGGATACATCGTCATCAAACGGATGTTTGATCCCCAGGTAGAACGTTATCTGGCGGACTTAAAGATTCCTCACGTATATCTGCATTATTTTGAGCGATATTCGCTTGAAACAATCGATGTCATTGATTCTGACCAGTATCTTGGCGGATACCTTGCGACACAGCATCTGATCGGACTGGGACATAAGAAGATCCTGACGCTGACATCCAAGGGAAGAGAATTCGGGGACAGAACCTCTGGTTACCGGGAGGCCATGAGAGAGGCAGATCTGAACGTGACGGATGACGATGTGGTGTTCATACCGAGGACTATTGACGGCGGATATGAATACATCATGGAGCATACGGGAATAGAAAAACAGTATACCGCTGTTTTTGTCCAGAACGACACATCGGCGCTTGGATGCATATCGGCTCTGGGGGACAGGGGAGTAAAGGTTCCGGAAGAGATTTCAGTGATTGGCTATGACGGTATTGAACATGGGAGGATATGCCGGCCCAAATTGACAACGGTCGATCAGATGCAGAATAAATTATGTACATTAACGGTTGAAAGGCTGCTGCACAGAATAGACCGCAAAAAGGATAATGCCATTCACATGATTGTACAGCCCTCGCTGCTCATTCGTGAATCAACAGGCAGAGCGCCTGAATAAGGCGAATCAATTACGCATCAACGACTGATGGGGAAATAGGAATTTCAAATTGTAAAAAGAAAAAAGTGATAAAAAATGGAAAATGTACATTTTTTATCACTTTTTTCTTTTGAAGAAACGCATAATGCGTAATTGATGCGTTAAAATTAACGGATTATTATTGAATGATGCGTTTCGGTGTGTTATAAAGAGATTGTATATACAACTTATGAACGTGTTCAGAATGCAGCATAATGTAGGATGGAGGGAAACAATTTTGAAAACAGAGACGATTCTCGAAATGAAGAACATTTCAGTAGAGTTTCCTGGGGTGAAAGCATTAGACGGAGCCTGTTTTGAATTGCGAAAAGGCGAGATTCATGTACTGATCGGTGAGAACGGTGCGGGAAAATCGACACTGATGAAAGTGCTGGCCGGTATCAACAGCAATTATACAGGGACCGTTCTGTATAAAGGCAGTGAAATAGTTTGTGCGGATATCAATGAACAGCGCAGCAGAGGAATCAGTATGATATTTCAGGAAATGAACCTGCTGCCGAATCTGACGGTTTCAGAGAATATTTTTATGAGTCGGCAGCCGGTCACAGGGAGTGGAAGTGTTGATTGGAAAAGTATGAATACAAGAGCAAGAGAACTTCTGGACTCTATAGGATCTGATATCAGTGAACGCATGCTTGTGGGAGATCTGAGTGTGGGTCAGATGCAGATGGTGGAAATAGCAAAAGCACTGTCTTTTGAGGCGGATATTATTATTATGGATGAACCGACTTCGGCATTGACAGAAAAAGAAGTAGACAGCCTTTTTAAGATTATTGATACGTTAACGGGAAAAGGGGTTGCAGTTGTCTACATCTCACACCGTATGGAAGAAATTATGAAAATCAGTGACCGAATTACAGTTTTTCGTGATGGTCTGTACATTGGAACCATGGAAAAAGACCGGACAACAATCGATGAAATTATTTCCATGATGGTAGGACGGGAAATGAATGACTATTATCCCAGAATTCCGTCTGGGCATGGGGAAATCGCATTGCAGGCCCAAAATATATGTCAGGGCTCTGTCTTAAAGGATCTTTCATTTATTGCCAGACGCGGAGAAATTACTGGGTTTTATGGTTTGATGGGAGCAGGAAGAACGGAACTCATGCGTGCAGTTTTTGGAGCTGATAAGTTTGACAGTGGAAAAATACTGGTGAACGGTCAGGAAAAGCGTATACGATCCTGTGAACACGCGAAAAAGCTGGGGATTGCACTTTTGACGGAAGACAGAAAACACCAGGGATTAATACTGGAATTTGGTGTGGGTGAAAATATTTCATTGACGAATCTGTCGGGAATTATGAATGCGGTTGGAATCAGCCAAAAACTGGAAGATAAAAACAATCAGAATCTGATACGGCGTATGAATGTAAAGACACCGTCATTACATCAAAAGGTCAAATATCTCAGCGGAGGCAATCAACAGAAAGTAGTGATCAGCAAATGGCTGAATGCCAAGGTTGATATTTTGATTTTTGATGAGCCAACACGCGGGATTGATGTAGGTGCAAAAGTAGAAATATATAAGCTGATGAATGATCTGAAAAAGAATGATAAAGCTGTCATTATGGTCTCGTCAGAACTGGCAGAGTGCAGGGGAATCAGCGACCGGATGTATATTATGCACGAGGGAAGAATCACCGGCTGCCTGGAGTACGAAGAGGTAATAAAAAGCAGTGAAGAGCAGATTATCAAATATGCGACAGAAACTAACGGAGGTGCAAAAGGTGAAAAAAAAGAAGTTTAATTCCAGCAGTATGGCGGCTTTTCTGGTTCTGATTGTTTTGGTTATCGTGATGTCAATCGTGTCTTCTTCATTTTTAAGTGCAAACAATCTTATGAATGTGATGCAGCAGATTACGGTGAATGCAGTGATAGCCGTGGGTATGACAATTGTAATTCTTACCTCCGGAATTGACCTTTCGGTAGGATCGGTAATGGCAATATCGGGATTTATTATGGGCAAGCTTATGATGGCCGGTTTGAATGGGATACTGGCGGTGATCCTGGGAACCGTAATCGGCGTGCTGTTTGGCCTGTTAAATGGGGTTTTGGTAGCAAAATGTAAACTGCAGCCCATGATAGCCACGCTGGGAACGATGCAGATTGCCAGAGGGATTACGCTGACGATTGCCCAGGGACGTACGATCAGCGGATTTCCTCAGGAGTTCCGGTGGTTCGGAAATGGTACACTGCTGGGAATTCCCATTCAGGTTATCCTGATGCTGATCCTTTACATATTACTGTTTTATCTCCTGCGCTACAGAAAATTCGGCAGATACATTTATTCCATCGGAGGCAACGAAGAGGCGACTAGACTATCCGGCGTGAATGTGACGAAATACAAGATCGGCGCTTATGTAATCAGCGGGGCAACGGCCGCGGCCGCGGCCGTCATTACAGTTGGAAAGTTGAATTCTGCAGTTCCGACAGCCGGTGAAGGCTATGAACTGGATGCGATAGCATCAACCGTTATCGGAGGGACCAGTCTGTTGGGCGGATTCGGCAGTGTATGGGGGACTTTGATGGGGGCGATGATCATTGGAATTATTAAAAACGGTTTGAATCTGATGAATGTCTCTGCCTACGTTCAAAAAGTGGTGATTGGAATTATTCTTTTGATTGCGGTTCTTGTAGATTCATTTAGAAGCGAAGCACTTAATAAGAAAAAATAAAAGGAGATCAAATCATTATGAAGAAAAAAATGACGGCAATTTTAACAGCAATACTACTGGTGCTGTCTCTGGCGGCATGTGGAAATCAGTCTGACGGGGAGAAAGCGGTATCCGGCAGTGCAGATGAAGATGGAAAAGTAAAGATTGCATTTATTGTAAAAGCAATGTCGGACCAGTTTTTTATCGATGTAAAAGAAGGGGCAGAGGCGAGAGCTTTTGAGCTGGGAATTGAATTGTCCTATCTGGCGCCGGAGGGCGGACAGCAGGATATTGAGGGAGAGATACAGATACTCGAAGACAGTATTATAAAGGGCGTCGATGCGATTATTATCGACGTCTCAGACACAGCTGCATTCAATACTTCAATCAAAAAAGCAAATGATGCAGGGATTCCGGTTGTACTGTTTAATGATACAGTCGATGAGGAGGACCTGGAGAGCATTGGAGGCCATGTGGAAAGCCTGGTAGGGCTGAATTCTGCAGAGGCTGCAGGTATGGTAGCTGAATACTGTGTGGAAAATTCTGAACCTGGAAAGGTAGCGATTCTGGAAGGTCTGAGCGGAACCAATGCATCGATAGAACGTTCGGAAGGGTTTCAGGAAGTTGTAGAAAAGAGCGGATTTGAGGTTGTCGCTTCCCAGCCGGCCAACTGGGATAAAAATGAAGCTTATAATGTCACGCAAAATATTTTGACCGCAAATCCAGAAGTCTCAGTGATATGGGCAGCAAGCAGTCTGATGGGCATGGGTGCGATTCAGGCCATTGAAGATATGGGGATGTCCGATCAGATTGACGTCTATGATTTTGACTGCGAAGCAGATGATATCAACGCGATAAAAGAGGGAAAACTTTGTGCAACCCTTCGTTATCCGTCAAAAGAGTGGGCGGCCCTGGCTGTCGACACTGCACTGTCGCTCGCAAAAGGAGAGAAAGTTGACAAAGAGATTTTTGCGGAAGTGTTTGTCATCACGCCCGACAATGTAGATACAATTGAATAGCAGGGCGTTGACCGGTGGAGGAAAAACAATGGAAAAACTCAAGGCAGGAGTAATCGGCATCGGTGACATCAGTGATGTTTATCTGAAAAATTTGTTGAAGTATCGGGATGTTATTGAATTGTGGGGATGCGCATCGAGAGGAATTCAAAAGGCAAGAAAAAAGGCTGAACAGTATGGCATACCTCGTTGCTATGCGTCAGGAGATGAACTGATAGCGGACCCCGAGATCGATATTGTTCTGAATCTGACCACCCCCAAAGTGCATTATCATTATAATAAAAAAGCTCTGGAGGCGGGAAAACATGTCTACAGTGAGAAACCGCTGGCTGCCACATTTGCTGAAGGGAAAGAGCTTTTAGCGTTGGCTGAACAGAACGGAAAGTGTATAGGATGTGCACCGGATACTTTTATGGGAGGCCGTCTGCAGACGTACAGAGAACTGGTCGCAGGCGGAAAACTGGGAGAAATCTTTGGCGCTACTGTTACGGCTGTAAGCCGCGGTGCGGAATGGTTCCATCCGAATCCCGCATTTTTTTACCAGCCCGGTGCAGGACCACTCTATGACATTGGGCCTTACTATATCACAGCGCTGTTATCGCTGCTGGGGCCGGTGAAAAAAATATGCGCCATGAAAAAAACTGCGGAAAATGAACGGGTGATTGAAAGAGGACCGCTTCGCGGACAGAAGATAGAGGTACATCCCGATGTGGATACGCATGTGATAGCAAATCTTGAATTCGTGTGCGGTGCGGTTGCGACTGTCATTATGAGTTTTGACGTGTGGGATTCTGAACTGCCGCGAATGGAGATTTACGGAACAAAAGGCACTCTGTGCATGAAGGAGCCGGACCCCTGCGACGGACCGAATCTCTTTGGCGGGGATGTACTGATGAGAGACAGAGAAAATTATCGCTGGATAGGCATGCCGAGAGAGCAAGGAGCTGTCGAGACAGAGTGGAAGAAAATGCCGGTCAGACACGGACATAATTCCACCAGCCATGAAGAAAACAGCCGTGGTATAGGACTTGTGGATATGGTATACGCAATCAATGAAAAACGTGAACCGCGTGCGGGCGGAGCCATGGCGCTGCATACACTGGAAGTGATGGAGGGTGTGATCCGTTCGGCCAAAGAGGGACGTTATATCAGTATGACGACAACATTCGCCATTCCGGACATACTTTCCGCGGATATATAAAAATAACAATATCATAAACGTTGCTGTGAAATGAGAGCTTCTCATGGAACAGGCTGTCATCACCGTCTTGCTCATGATTTTGATACTGATGCAGCCAAACATGTACAGCAGTGCAAATTATGAAGATGTAACACTGACGTATGGCACGAAAGGGGATATAATAGGACCCGAAGATAATCCGTGCAGGTGGACAATTGAGTTCGCAGATAAAATTGTTATTTTGAACATGGTGTGTTGGTGGAAGAAGGATAAATACCGGGAAAAATAATAAAAGAATGGCCGGACTGCCGAAAAAAGGCAGATGGTCATTCTTTCCTTAGATTCTCTGCGAAAAAGTTTTGCGTAGTTTACTCCGGCCGGATAGCTTTGGAGAGCCGTTCCAGCAGTTTTTGATAATCGATCGGCTTTGATATATGATCGTTCATGCCGGCGGCCAGGGACCTGGCAATATCTTCTGCAAAAGCGTTGGCGGTCAGTGCGATGATCGGAATCGTTTCTGACTGCGGGTGAACAGTTCCGCGGATTTTGCGGGCTGCAGTGCAGCCATCCATGACGGGCATCTGCAGATCCATGAGGATTGCCTGGTATGTTCCGGGCTCAGATGCAGTGAACATATGAAAGGCCTCCAGTCCATTTTCTGCGGTGGATACGATGAGTCCCGCCTGCTGAAGGAGCGTCTGTGCAATTTCCATATTCAATGTATTGTCTTCAACCAGAAGAATATGTTTTCCGGACAGACAATCGCCTGTATGAAAGCGGGTATCATTTGCAGAGGTATCCGTGCAATTTTCCGGCTGTGCAATGTTCAGATGTAAAGTTACGATAAAGCGGCTTCCGGCGCCAGGTTCACTTTCGATCTGGATATCTCCCTGCATGGCAGCCACAATTCCCTGAGCGATGGACATGCCAAGACCCGTTCCCTGAATATGCTGAAGTTTGGTATTTTCAGCCCGGGAAAATGGGGTGAATATACAATTCTGAAATTCTTTGTCAATTCCGATTCCGTTATCCTCCACCGTGAAGACAAAACATCCGGTGGACTGCGAGGCACCGGAGATTTCCTGAACGGTTATGCTGATTCGTCCTTCAGTGGGAGTATATTTGACAGCATTGTCTCCCAGATTGATCAGCAGCTGCCGAATATGGCCGGTGTCACCGAGCAGCCGGTCATGCGTGACGTTCAGAAGCTCATACGTCATGTGCTGTTTTTTGCGCACAGAGTCTGTGCGAAGGAGAGTATAAACTTCATGCATCAGTTCTTTTAAAGAAAACGGTTCTTCTGTCAACTCCAGTTTTCCTTTTTCAATCTTTGACATATCAAGGATTTCATTGATCAGATGCAGAAGATGTCTGCTGGAAAACTGAATTTTATCCAGACATTCCTTTACTTTATCAATATCCTCAATCTGGGAGGTCGCGATGGAGGTCATGCCAATGATAGCATTCATTGGCGTGCGTATATCGTGGGACATCTGCGCCAGAAAGTTACTTTTTGCTTCATTTGCCTGTTTGGCGGTTTCGTATGCTGCCAGCAGGGCTCTGCGGCTTTGTTCTTCCAGCTCCTTTTCTTCTTCTACGTTATGTGCCGCCAGGATGATTTTGGTCGGTATGGTGTTGCGGCTTTCGGCCAGAATCACGTGTATTCTCATCCAGCCGTAATAGCCCCCGTAGTTTCTGCGGAACTCAAGCGCATAGATTGTCTCGCCGGAGCTGATGCGTCTGATAATCTCCTGCGATGAAAGATCTTTTGAGAACTGCAGCTGATCTTCCCGGTGGATCGCATGTGTCACATAAACATTCTTTAATATCGTATAGTTGTCAGCAGCGCTCAGATATTCTGTAAGATCCTCGGAGCATGCAAACGCCTGAAAGGTGTCATGTTCAAGGTCAACATAAAAGACAGAGTGGTAAAAAGAAGAAAGACCCTGGATAATATTCTGGTATTCAAAGTAGAGCTTTTTTCGTTTTTCTTCCTCCAGTTCCTCAAGTTTCTGCTCGTTAATATTCATATTGGCAAAGATGACTTTGGTCACTTTGCCGTCTGTTATTTCGGAAATACTGAAGCGGGAGCGAACCCACTCGATGCCATGAGGATAAATTCGTCTGAAATCAATATCATATACCGGTTGTTCAGGTGTCAGGATTTGTCTGAGAAATGAAGGGCTGCCGGCTCTTCGCATCTTTTCCTGATCTTCAGGAATAACCAGCTGCTGTACAAATCTTTCATAGTAAGTCGACAGACTTCCGCTGGGAAAGGCTTTTTGATCCTGTATCGCAATCTCCTGCCAGATGGGTTTTTCAATATCATTTTCCAGATCGAAGATATAGATCGAGTAATAGCACTGGCACAAATTTGACAGTACATTCACTCTCTGCTCGGCTTCCTGCTGGTCGTCTGCATTTCTTATGGTCAGAAGGATCCGTTCTTCCATATCCTGAAGAATTCTGGACGAGTAATAACGGTAGTAATGCAGAGAGCCATCTTCTGAATACACGCGGAGGGAACCCTCCATATAATCGCTTTTCCGGTAGCTGTCCGGATGAAAGATACGCTGAAATTCCCGTTTGTCTTCGGAGGGCATAGCGACTGCGAGCTGATGATAAAAGTCTTCAAGTTTACCATATTGTGACAGTTGCAGGAAGTTACCGGAGTAGTGAATACAATGGTATTCTGATTTTTCAGGATTTACATTGAGGGCAAGCTTGTAAATCTGAGAAAAGGCCGTCTGGGAAGCGGCATCGTCAATTCGCTTTTCGATCTCTCTGTCCTGCTCGTCAAATGCGGCAATCACCCACGGGTATTCCGGAGTATAATGTGTGGATGGAATCACCAGGATACGGCGCCAGTTTCCGGAAGCATTCCGGTACAAGGTTTCCAAACGATTTTCTCCATGGTTTAGATGCAGACGGATATTTTTGACATCGGTGAGTCCAAGAAGGAGGTCCTTATACTCCGGCGCAGATTCCTTGTTTACATAATCCTGGAAAAATAATCGGAAATCGGTATATTTTTCTGCTTGTTTTCGGAATCTGTCCGAAAGCTTGATGATCTTATAACTGTGGTTGTTGATATTGCACAGCAGGATCCCTGTATAATTTTCTCCCAACGTCTGGATGACAGTATCAAACTCGTGTTTCATGATCGTAGTGTCAGTGATATTTTGATGATAACCGCGCAGGCAGATGCCCCCAGTATAATTCCAGTCGCGAATTCCGCCGCAGCGTATGTAAATCTGTCCCCGCGTCGGGTGGTTCCAGGGATACTGCACTTCAGAACGTTCATTAGCACAGAGCTTTTGTACAGCGGATTTGACAAGCGGATAGTATTCCGGATCAATGCGCCCATACCAGAAACTGTAGCAGTCTTCGGGGGGAAGATCCTCCTGAAGTCCCAGTAATTCCAGCATCGCTGTGTCTGCATACATCCGGGGATTGCTGCCCTCGTCTAATTCGATGACCCACAGGCCTGTCCGCCCTTCATGAAGTACTTCCTGAATCTTCTTTATATCGTTAAAATAGTCTGGCATATAACAGGGACTCCTTTCTGTCAAACTTTATTTCTTTCATTTTATGTTATTCACAGAACAGTTGCAAGTTTCTTGGCGAAAAAATTCAGAATGAAAGATTCACTGATTGAGAAATCGAAAAAACTGTGGTAAAATAACCCCTGATATAAGCCGCAGCAGGTGCGGCACTGGAGGTAATATGGGTAATATGAAGGAGTGGCGGCGGGGAGTGCAAGATGGACTTCCCATTTGTTTTGGATATTTTGCAGTGTCTTTTGCGTTCGGCATACAGGCGCGTTCTGTGGGGATGACAGCTTTTCAGGCGGTGCTCATGTCGGTGACGAATCTGACGTCAGCCGGGCAGTTTGCATCGCTTGATACGATTGCAGCATCTGCAACGTATTTTGAGATGGCATTTTTGCAGCTGGTGATCAATATGCGTTATTTTCTGATGTCGTGTTCCCTGTCTCAGAAAATATCTTACGGTATGCATCCCATTCACCGGTTTTTTATGGCGTACGGAGTGACGGATGAGATTTTCGGCGTGAGCGTGTGCCGTCCGGGAGCGCTAAGTCCGGGGTATTTTTATGGCCTGATGTCAGTCGCCGTTCCCGGATGGGGACTTGGAACGCTCGTCGGGGTTATCTGTGGAAATGTGCTTCCAGTCAGTATCATCAATGCTCTTGGTATTGCGATATACGGGATGTTTCTGGCAGTGATCCTGCCGGCTGCGAAAAAGGATAAAGTGGTGGCGGGAGTTGTGATCTGTGCGATGATTCTGGGCTGCGTTATGCGCTGTACACCCGTTCTGTGCAGGATCTCTTCGGGGATGCAGATCATTATCATCATACTGATTGTAGCGGGGGCGGCAGCATGGCTGTTCCCGCGTGAGGAGGCGGAACATGCAGGGTAATATCTATCTATACATACTGGTCATGGCTGCAGTGACATATGCAGTCCGGGCACTGCCGCTGACCTTGATACGGAGAAAAATAACAAACAGGTATATTCAGTCTTTTTTATATTATGTGCCTTATGCGACGCTTGCGGCGATGACGTTTCCGGCTATCCTGTATGCGACCGGTGATATGGTATCGGCCGCCTGCGGGTTTGCCGCAGCACTGTTCCTTGCGTATAAAGGAAAAGGGCTGCTTCCCGTGGCGGCAGGGGCCTGCGCGGTTGTATTCGTTGTACAGTTTATTATGACATTATAAAAAAACAATTGACACACAGGCGTAAAAAAGCTATACTTGAAACCAATCGAATTGCATTAAAAGGGAGTAGTTTAAATGCATTGTCAACAAACGCGGCTGCGGGATGCAGTCTGGTGATGCATGCCTTTGAAAGAATGGTTACAAGACTTTTAATGTACTTATGGAAGATGCGAAATTCCACAAGTACATTAAAAGTCTTTTTCTTTTGGGAAAATTCACAGTGTTATTGTACAGTGCAGTCAAAACAAGACAAAACGAATGGAGGAAAAAAGTATGGTGTGGTACCAGAAAAATGGTGAGCAGGTGCTAAAAGAACTGGGGGTATCCAGTGACGGACTGACGGCCGGAAAGGCGTCGGACATCCTGAAAGAAAAAGGTGAAAATGTTCTTCAGGAAGGTACCAAAAAAAGTGCTGTACAGGTGTTTTTTGAACAGTTTAAAGACCTGCTGGTAGTCATTCTGATTGTGGCGGCGGTCATTTCCATGTTCTCCGGAAATGTGGAAAGTACCATTGTCATTGTGGCAGTTATTATTCTGAATGCGATTCTGGGGACGGTGCAGCATGAAAAAGCGCAGAAATCTCTGGAAAGCCTGAAGTCTTTGTCTTCCCCGAGCGCCAAAGTCATTCGTGACGGCCAGAAGATTGAGATTGATTCCAAGGAAGTGGTGCCAGGTGATATTCTTCTTCTTGAGGCCGGAGATATGGTGGTGGCGGACGGACGTATTCTGCACAATTATTCGCTGCAGGTCAATGAAAGCTCTCTGACCGGGGAATCAACCAATGTGGAAAAAACAGAAGTGACGTTAAAAGGGGAACTTCCGCTCGGTGACAGGGTCAACATGATCTACTCCGGAAGCCTGGTCACGTATGGCCGTGCGGAAGCGGTTGTCACAGAAACAGGAATGGATACGGAGATGGGCAAGATTGCCAGTCTCATGAATGCTACGCAGGAGAAAAAAACACCGCTGCAGGTCAGCCTTGACAATTTCAGCAGTAAACTGGCCGTCGTCATTATGATTATCTGTGCCGTCGTATTTGCCTTGAGTCTGTACCGCAGAATGCCGATTCTGGATTCGCTGATGTTTGCTGTGGCACTTGCCGTGGCTGCGATTCCGGAAGCACTGAGTTCGATCGTTACGATCGTGCAGGCGATGGGAACGCAGAAGATGGCCAGGGAAAATGCAATCATCAAAGAGCTGAAAGCAGTGGAAAGTCTGGGATGTGTTTCTGTTATCTGTTCCGATAAGACGGGAACCTTGACACAGAATAAGATGACGGTTCAGAAAATATATATTGACGGTCAGATTCTGAAGCCCGAACAGCTGGATCTGCATAACCAGCTGCACCGGTATATCCTTTACAATGCGATCCTTACCAATGATTCTGCGATCGTTGACGGGAAGGGGATCGGTGATCCTACGGAATTTGCGCTGCTGGAAATGGCCAGAAAGACCAGTGTGGATGACGAGATTATGCGGGGAATGATGATGCGGATGGAAGAGATTCCGTTTGATTCGGAACGGAAACTGATGAGTACCAAGTATGCACTTCACGGAGTACCGACGATTCTCACGAAAGGTGCGGTTGATGTGCTTTTGCCGAGAACCACGCATATCAGAACGACGGAAGGCATTTTTGAAATGACAGAAGCCGACCGCAGCAGGATCACAGAGCAGAATATGGAGTTTTCTTCGCAGGGACTTCGTGTGCTGGCATTTGGATATAAGGAAGTGGATGAGGATCATGTTCTCTCTCTGGAATCAGAAAACAGTTATACATTCCTGGGACTGATCGCCATGGTGGATCCTCCGAGGACAGAATCCGTCCGGGCGGTCGCTGATGCAAAACGGGCGGGGATCCGTACGGTCATGATTACCGGGGATCATAAAGTGACCGCAGCTGCTATTGCCAGACAGATAGGGATTTTTGAAGACGGGGATCTGGCGGTGACAGGAACAGAACTGGATGCCATGTCCGAGGAAGAGCTGGACCGGGATATTGAAAAAATATCTGTGTATGCCAGAGTATCGCCGGAAAATAAGATACGGATTGTGGACGCATGGCAGCGCAAAGGGAACATCGTATCAATGACGGGAGACGGCGTCAATGATGCTCCGGCACTTAAAAAAGCTGATATCGGTGTAGCCATGGGAATTACCGGGACGGAAGTATCGAAAGATGCGGCGTCGATGATTCTGGCAGATGATAATTTTGCGACGATCATGAAAGCCGTTGCGAATGGAAGAAATGTATACCGGAATATCAAGAATGCGATAAAATTTCTGCTGTCGGGGAACATGGCGGGTATCCTGTCTGTACTGTATACTTCTGTTATGGGACTTCCGGTTCCTTTTGCTCCCGTGCATCTGCTGTTTATCAATCTTTTGACGGACTCCATGCCGGCGATTGCGATTGGTATGGAGCCGGCGGAAAAAAACCTGCTTTCACAGAAACCAAGGGATCCCAAAACCGGGATTTTGACAAAAGATTTTATGATCGCACTGTTTGTGCAGGGAGGATTGATTGCAGTCTGTACAATGGCGGCATTTACCGTCGGACTGAGAAGCCAGAATGCCGCTGTTGCCAGTACCATGGCTTTCTGTACACTGACGCTGGCAAGACTGTTTCACGGATTTAACTGCAGAAGTGACCAGTCGATATTTAAAATTGGTTTCAGAAGGAACTGGTACAGCCTCGGTGCGTTTGCGGCAGGTGTCGTACTGCTCAGCCTGGTGATGTTTGTGCCATTCCTGAAAAGAGTATTTTCTGTTGCGACGCTGACCGGACATCAGATCGGCATTGTCTATCTGCTGGCTGTCGTTCCAACGGTCTTGATCCAGCTTGTAAAAATCATGAAAGGGGCTGTCAGCCGTTCGTAAAAATTCTGATGCGGATGTGGAAAGAATCAGTTATAATCATGTCATAGATACAGTTTGGAAGAGTCATTAGTGAGAAAGGACCATGGATATGAAACAGAGTGTTTTTGGGAAAACAACATCAGGGGAGACCGTTACCCAGTATGAAATCAGCAATAAAAACGGTATGTCCATCCGGCTTATCGATTACGGAGCCATACTGGTTTCAGTGCGGATACCGGCTGGAAACGGAAATATGAAAGATGTCGTGCTTGGTTATGACGATATGAAAGGATATGAGATGAATCCGCCTCATTTCGGGGCTGTCATCGGCCGGGGAGCGAACCGCATTGAAAATGGAACCTTCCGGCTGAATGGAACCGTATATCAGCTGGGCAAAAATAATAATGGAAATAACCTCCACAGCGGCCCGGATCTGTATGAACACCGCATATGGAACGTGACAAAAGCTGTTGACCGACAGGTGACATTTACACTTTGCAGCCCGGCTATGGATCAGGGATTTCCGGGAACCCTGGAAATCTCCGTAACGTATGAACTGACAGATGAAAATGAAGTGATTCTGCATTACACGGGGTCGGCAGATGAGGATACCGTTGTCAACATGACAAACCATTCGTATTTTAACCTGAGCGGCCATGAGGATCCATCGATTATGAATCATACGGTATGGATAAACGCGGACAGTTTCACGCCGGTAAAAGACGAAAAGGCGATTCCGACCGGAACAGTCCAGCCGGTAAAAGGAACCCCGATGGATTTTACGAAGACAACAGAAATTGGTGCAAATATGGATATGGGATACGAACAGCTGAAGTATACAGGCGGATATGATCACAATTATGTCCTGAACCAGTATGACAAAAGGGTGCGCCCTGCTGCGAAAGTCAGCAGTCCCGAAAGCGGGATATCCATGGAAGTACTGACAGATACCCCCGGCATGCAGTTTTACATCGGAAATTTTATCAAAGGTCCTGTGGGGAAAGGTCAGACGGCTTACCAGCCGCGGCAGGGACTCTGTCTGGAGACGCAGTTTTTTCCAAACTCTGTAAATGAGCCGGCATTTGAAAGCCCGGTTTTGAAAAAAGGGCAGAAATATGATTCAACGACAATTTACAGGTTTGAGTTTTAATCATTGAAAGTTAAAAAAGGTATCGGCCGTCCGCAAAAAAGGACGGCCGATACCTTTTTAAATGATTTCTATCTGACACATCTTCATCGCATTCAGTGCATTTTTGTGACTTTCGGGTGTAACCCCGGCGCAGCAGGAGGCGTCTACCAGGATTCGAACTTCCGGAAGAAATGTTTTGACCAGCAGGGCATTTGAAATCACACAGATATCAGTACACAGACCGATGAGCTCCACGCTTTTAACATCATCATACGTTCCGGATGCAAGATCCGCGGCGAATGCCGAGGAACCAAAGGCTGCTTTTTCATAGACTGTATAGGGGCGTCCCGTTATAAGACTTTGGACATCGCGCTGCAGTTTCCAGCCGTCTGTATCGCGGATGCAGTGTTTTACCGGAAGATTTCTGCCTTCCAGAGTGTCCAGGTATTCTTCCGTGTGCGTATCCATCGTCAAAATGACAGGGGCATTTTCCGCCTGATACTGCCGGATTTTTTGCAGAACGCCTGGAACGGCTGCCTCTGCTTCTGCTGTCCCGAGAGAGCCGGTAATAAAATCATTCTGCATATCGACAACAATCAATAATTTTCTCATGATTTTTTATCTCCTTCTTTTTCTGATATTTTATCAGATATTTAAATAGTCTGGTATCAGTTTTAAAGAAATATTAAGAAATTTCAATATGAAATCTTAAATGCTCCATATTATCCTGAAGGGGAAGAATACAAAAGCTATATTACAAAAATGTAAGATTCATGTCAGGCAAATCGATGGCTGGCGTTCAAACGGAATGTTAAACTTGAGATATACTTGATGAAAAATGCGGACAGGAGGGAATCCGATGAAAATACTGATTACAACAGACTGGTATATACCTGCAGTGAACGGAGTTGTGACGTCCGTTTTGAATCTGAAAAAAGAGATGGAGAAAAGAGGACATGAGGTCCGAGTCCTCACGCTGGCTGAGGATGGCAGGCAGTATAAAAAAGACAATGTATATTACCTGAAATCTTTTGGGATCGGAAAAATATATCCGGATGCGAGAGCTGCAATTTCACCGAAAAACAAATACGTAAAAGAGCTCATCTGGTGGAATCCGGATATTGTACATTCGCAGTGTGAGTTTACGACGTTTTTAAGCGCGCTGAAGATTTCCAGAAAATGTGGATGCCCGATTGTCCATACGTATCATACGGTATATGAGGACTATACCCATTATTTTTCTCCGTCAGCTACGGTTGGCAGAAAGGTTGTGTCGGTTTGGAGCCGTCGTCTTCTGTCCAAGGTTGATGCGGTAGTGGCTCCGACAGAGAAAGTGCGCGGTTTATTGAAAACATATGGTGTGGAGACACCGGTCTCTGTTGTGCCGACCGGCATCAATCTCAGAAAATATCAGCAGTCACCGGATGAAGAACGCACGGCTCGGCTGAAAAAACAGCTTGGGATACCAGAAGACCATAAAGTAATTGTAAGTGTGGGACGACTTGCAAGAGAAAAAAATATTACAGAAATGCTGCAGTACATCAAGAATACCAAACGCGAAGATATCACATACCTTCTTGTGGGAGACGGACCATGCCGCAGTGAACTGGAGCAGGAGACAGTGCGCCTTGGAATGCAGGGACAGGTAGTCTTTGCCGGCATGGTAAAGCCAAAGGATGTAGGAGATTACTACCGGCTGGGTGATATCTTTGTCAGTGCATCCAACAGTGAAACGCAGGGGCTTACCTATATTGAGGCGTTAGCCAATGAACTCCCAGCGCTCTGCAGAAAGGATGAGTGTCTGTCGCATGTGATTTCGGATGGCCGTAATGGATATCAGTATCGAAATTATGAAGAGTTTCGGGAATATTTCAACCGGCTGCTGGACGATGAGAAATTGCGAAAAGAAATGGCAGTCTGTGCCGGAAAATCTGCCTGGCGTTATTCAATGGAGAATTTTGGGGAAAGTATGGAACAGATTTACAGACATGCTGTTAGCCGGCCGACAGCCGGTATGGAGCAGGTGTTATACCGGATGATAGTGTCCGACAGTGTGAGAGGAGGAAGAAAATGTACAAAATCAATATGATGTCGAAGGCTGATGCTGCAAAAGGGCACGGGGTATTGTCTGCACATGATGAACAGGTAGCGCTTGTGAGGGATATGCTGGGTGACAGCTTTGAGGTTGTGGAGAACGCTAAAGAAATGAGCGATATCACGCATTATCATTCCATCAACCCGGAATTTCTGGCGGCAGTCCCATTTCATAAAAAGAGGGGAACGACTGTCGGATACGTTCACTTTCTGCCGGAGACTGTGGAAAACAGTATACGCCTTCCGGGCTTTGCCAGAAAACTGTTCGATTGGTATATGATCACTTTTTATAAAAAGATGGATCATCTGGTGACGGTCAATCCTTATTTTATCAATGCGCTGGAGAAGTACGGGGTGCCGAGAGAGAAGGTCACATATATACCGAATGTGGTGTCGGAAGAGCGGTTCTGTCCGCTGCCGATGCAAAGGCGGCGCGAAGTGCGCAGAGAATATGGTCTGGATGAAGAAACGTTTACGGTCTTAAGTGCGGGGCAGCTTCAGAAACGAAAAGGTGTTATGGATTTTATACGAATTGCCCGGAGTATGCCGAAGATCCAGTTCGTGTGGGCCGGAGGCTTCTCTTTCGGAAAGATATCGGACGGTTATGATGAGATTAAAAAAGCGCTGAAAGAACTGCCGGAGAATGTCAGATTTCTCGGTATGGTGGAACGGGAACGGATGAATGATATTTATAATATGGCAGACGTCATGTTTTTGGCTTTTTACGAAGAATTATTTCCGATGACGATTCTGGAGGCGATGAACTGCGGACTTCCGATCGTGGTGAGAGATCTGGAAATTTATCAGCCGATTCTGTTTGATTATGTTCTGAAGGGAAATACTGACAGAGAGTTTAAGATTCTGCTGAGACGCCTGAGCAGGGAACCCGGGTTTTACATGGAGGCGGCCCACCAGTCGTTTGCGGGACACAAATTTTACAGCAGAGAGCATGTGGCCCGGTTATGGAGACAGTATTATCTGAGTCTGGTTGCGGGAAAAGCAATGAGAAAAACGGCAGAATATTAAAGACAGACAAGGAGAAGATATGGGAAAAAAATATACCGTTTACTGCATGAATGCGGTGGCGGCCCTGGGACTCATCGGGACCGCTGCGTTTATCATATATGGAATTAACAGTCAGATCTTTACGTCCCAGGAATCACTGAAGATGTTTCTGGATGGATTCGGAATCTTTGCGCCGGTGATCTTCACAGCACTGCAGATCATTCAGGTTGTCGTACCGATTCTTCCTGGAGCAGTCGGATGCCTGGGGGGTGTCCTGATCTTCGGGCCTTTCTGGGGATTTGTCTATAATTATACGGGAATCTGTATCGGCTCTGTCATTGTGTTTCTGCTGTCCAGGCGTTACGGCAAACCACTGGTTGCGGCAGTCTTTAAGGAAAAAACATTTGATAAATATATCGGATGGCTTGACAAAGGAAAGAAATTTGACAAGGCATTTGCGGCAGCGATCTTTTTCCCGGTTGCCCCGGATGATCTGCTGTGTTATCTGGCGGGACTTACCGGGATGAAATTTGGAAAGTTCGCGCTCATCATTCTGCTTGGCAAGCCACTCTCTATTTTCCTGTACAGCCTTGGGCTGACAGGGATCATGCAGGGCATATCGATGCTGTGCGCCTCGTAGTATTCAATGGGCCTGACGGTATTCGCTCGGTGATACCCCCAGTTTCTTGCGGAAATAATACGAAAAATAGGCGTCATTTTGAAAACCGGTACTGACTGCAACCTGGCGAATGGTAAGACCAGTGTCCGAGAGTAGGATTTTTGCTGCATTCAGGCGGGTATTTAAGAGATATTCTTTGGGGGAGATTCCGGTTTCCTCCTTAAATTTTGTGGAGAAATAGCTGGGATTAAGGCAGGCGATGTCTGCCAGTCCCGTCAGTGTCAGAGATTCCTGATAGTGAATCTGAATATAATTCATGATTTCACTGATGATGGAATCTCTGGCGTTTTTTTTCATTTTTGTGCGCATCAAAATATCGGACAGTATCAGATGGATATAACTGGAGGTAAGTTCCTCGCAGAGCGGAGCCTGATTTCGATAGCCGTTTAAAATTTCACGGATGATATCGTACGTCCGTGTCAGGTTAATGGGAACGTAGACGTGTCCGTAACGGCAGATCTCAGTTACCAGTGCTTCCGAGGAACAGCCGTCAAAACCGATCCAGTACATTTCGGTGAGTTCATTGGACGCGTAGATGTGGTATTTACGTGTGTCAACGACAGCGATTTCATTTTCATGGATCGTATAATCTTTTGCACCTACGATCAGGGAAAGACTTCCCTTTGTGACATAAAGTATGAGAAAACGTATTTCTGTTGGAGCACTGCGGGAAATCAGGTAGTGCCTGTTTAAAAAATAATGTCCGCACCTGTCCAGAAAAAAGAGATTTTTCCTGGCGAATGTCGATGGAAAATTAATATAAAGGTCCGATGGTTCCAGAATGCCGGCTTCTCCGATCGGTTTCATGGTATCGCCTCCAGTTTATCTGTGATCTTTTACAGTATCACGTTCCACCAGCTTCGGGAGAAACGTATAATTCGCATCAAATGTGGGATTTTCTATCAGTTTAACAAGGTTTTCTGCTGTTTTCAGTCCGATCTCTACACTGGGATGCACGATTGTTGTGAGCGGAGTTCCCTGCGTTGCCAGCGGAGAGTCATCATATCCGACGACAGACAGATCATCAGGCACCCGAATGCCGTGGCTCCGAAGAAAGGCGAGCAGCGCAGAAGCCATGAGGTCGTTGTAACAGAAGATGGCGGAGTGGTGTTCCAGGCAGGCAAGTATCCGTTCCTCCTGTACTTCAAGGAACATGGCAGGGGAGGTTTCATTCGTATACCAGAGGACATTGGTCTCCCTGGGGATGATCTGATATTCCTGCAGCGCGCGCAGATAGCCCTGATAACGGTAGATGCCCTGCAGGTCATCCAGCTTCCCGATATGCATAATATCACGGTGTCCATGCTCGAGCAAATACTTTGTAGCAAGATATCCGCCTTCCTTATCGTCCAGGGCAATGCGCGGCAGATCGATGCCGTTATAATTACAGTCGATTAAAACAATGGGGAATGTATCTTTCAGCTTCAGATATAACTCCGGCTGAATGCGCGGCAGTGTCGATCTGCTCGGCTCCAGGATAATTCCCGCAAAATCCTTATCCAGCAGCGAGGAAATCACGTAGTGTTCCGTTTCCATACTGTTGTTTGTGCCCAGCAGATTCATAAGAAATCCGGATTTTGAGAGCGCATCGTAGATGGCGCTGATTTTCTGAGGGAAAATGTAGGAATCCAGGTATGTCGTGATGACAGCGATATTCTGTGATGAGACGGGAGAAGTCCGGATTTCCGGGGGATGTGCCACATAAGTCCCGCTTCCCTGGATCGTTGTCAGGATACCTTTGGAAGCCAGATGCTCGATTGCTTTGCGCACCGTCTGGCGGCTGACATGGAGTGTCTGTGAGAGTTGAAGCTCCGGAGGAATATTGTCTCCTTTTTTTAAATTGTTTTCGGTAATGTTGGATAAAATCCAATCCGAGACCTGTAGATATTTTGCCATCACACACCTCTGTTCTTAATTAAATAGATTCACTTTTTCTTTATTATACAATTGGTATGTTGAAAAAGCAATAAGAGCACAAAATAAATACAAATTAAATACAAGCAAAAAAATAGAAGTACAAAAAAATACGACTTAAATCCAAAAAAATTCTTGAAACATTAAAAAATATACAAAATTATAAAACAAAGCTTATATAACATATACAAAATAAGACATAAGCAGATAAAACAGTTGACAGAAATATACAAATAAAATACAATTAAAAACATGAAGAGAAAACAACGGAATAAAAAACAGACAATATAGAATACAAATTAAAAAAGAATACAAATCCTGATGAGCGTAAAGGAGGATTGACAGGAGATGAAAACAAAATCAGAACGGATACCGCGTATCTGCCGAGCCGGATAGCGTTTGCGGCGGGGACGGGCAAGCAAAAAGTGTGGACGCTATGGGATTTCAGACATGGGATGTGTTTGATGAATATCTGGACAACCATTATCACATGACATGCCAGAATGTACCTGTTGAAAATGTGATAGCGATGCTGAACGCAATCAACCGGGTAACAGGCAGAAACTAAAGAACCTGTTCATGAAAAAATCATAAAGCAAGCAGGAAAGAAAGGAGATTTGAAAATGAAAAAAATGTTGGCGGTTTTATTGGCGGGAGTAATGGCAGTCGGATTGATGGCATGTACGACACAGCAGAGTGCACCGGCAGGGGACAGCAGCTCAGGGGATTCAGGGAGCAGTGCGGAGGTGCCGGAAGATGATGCGGCGGACACAAAGACAGAAGATTCCGGTGATACCGGGAATTCAAAAGGTACGATTGTATTCAGTACAAAAACAATAACAAACAATGAATTCCAGAGAGTTATGGCGGAGGAGGCACAGAAAGTCGTAGAGGCTGCCGGTTATAATTTTGAGCTGATTCTCTCCGGAGATGAACTGGCGGTTGCAAAGCAGGTGGAGAATATAGAAAATGCGATCAATAAAAATGTGGACGGATTGATCGTGGCTCCTATGGACGGAAGTGCCGTGATTCCGGCATTGGAAAAAGCCAAGACTGCCGGCATTCCTGTTATTATCGCAGATGCGGCGATCGATGAAGGCCATGAGGATCTGTATGCGACTTACGTTGGCTCCGACAACTATAAAATCGGTCAGGAAGCAGCTAAGCAGATGATTGATAAAATTGGTGAAGGTGAAGTTGTGATGGTGCGTGGCGCTTCCGGAGCTATGGGCGGAGAACTGCGTGCGCAGGGCTTCACAGACGGACTGGAAGGCAGTAAGGTGACACTGGTAAATGAACAAAGTGGTGAGTGGCAGAGCGATGTGGCGATGCAGGTCACAGAAAATATGCTGACTGCCAACCCGGATACCAAAGGAATCTTCCTGTGCTCTGACGGTATGCTCTCGGGAGTCATCAGCGCCTATCAGAACAAAGGGAAAACAGGTGATGATGTCTGCGTCATCTCCGTTGACGGTAATATCTCTGCACTGGATGCAATTGAAGCGGGCACGTGTTACGGTGTCGTAGCACAGTATCCCGGTGTGATTGGGCAGAAATCTGCTGAGACACTGCTCAGTATCTTGAGTAAAGAGACAGATCCGGAGACGCTTGACAAATTTATTGATTCCGGATACTTCTTTATGAATCCTGATAATATTGAAGAATCCAGAGAGATCGCTTATTAACGTTCAGGATATGTCAAATTTCGAGCCATAGTCTCTATGGCTCGAATGTTTTAACAGCATTGACAGCAAAATAGTCAGGAGGCTCACGGTGAAAAAAGTAAGGTTTAAGAAAAAATATATTTTTATCCTTGTGGTTCTGGCGGCGTTTATTATTGCGGGAAGTTTGATTCCCAATTATTTTACCTTCAATAATATTATGAATGTGACGCGGCAGAGCTCAACCATTGCAATCTGTGCACTTGCAATGACGCTTGTCTTAATTATCAAGGGGATTGATCTGGGAACGGGAGGTGTTATGGCGTTCTGCGCAATGATCAGCGGCATGCTTATGCTTTCGGGTGTTCCTGTTCTTTTGGCGATCCTGATAGGAATGGCAGTTGGTCTTGTGATCGGTGTTCTGAATGGAATGCTGGTCTCAAAAATTAAAATACCGGCATTTATCGCCACGTACGTAACCGGACAGATTACGCTTGGAATGGCTCTTGTGATCGGACAGGGGCGTTCCATCAGCGGTATGCCGCCCTCTTATCAGGCGATCGGCAACACCCTGATTCTCGGGATACCGGTCAATACGTACATTATGCTGTTCTTTCTGGTTATCACAACGGTAATTCTCAAATACACCAGAATGGGAAAACATATCTATGCCCTGGGTGGCAATGAGACGACACTTAAGATGGAAGGTGTCAATGTGGATAAAGTAAAAGTGTTTGCTTTTGCACTTTGTGGCCTGTATGCAGCGCTTGCGGGAATCCTGCTGAGTGCACAGATGAACACCGTACATCCCACGCAGGGATCTACTTATCAGCTGGATGCGGTTGCGGCCTCTGTGATCGGAGGCGTCAGTATGCTGGGCGGTGAAGGAAAGGCCTGGATGTCGGTGCTGGGTGCTCTGATTATCGGATTCCTCAGAAATGCACTCGATATGCTGGGGATCCATCCATATTTCCAAAACCTTGCAATTGGAACAGCGATCATCATCGTTGTCGGAATCAGCGTCTATAACCGCAACAAAGAGCTTGAAGCGGCAAAAGTATTTTAAACAGGAGGTGACATCATATGACCGATACAGTTCGTGGTGCCGGTCCGGCACCTGAAAAAAAGAAAGTAATCAGAGAATTTGTGAAAAACAGAGGGAATGTGATCATCTTCCTGTTTATATGGCTGGCAGGAATGATCTTTGTCAGAAATTTTGCAAATCTGGATAATAACCTGAACATTGTGACACAGTCGGCTATCCCTGCGATCTCATGTCTCGGCATGACGTTTGTTCTGATGACAGGAGGCATTGACCTTTCAGTGGGATATACGCTGGGGTTCTGCAGCTATATGTTCGGCATGTTTGCGATCAAAATGGAGTTTCCGGTTATCGCAGCGCTGGTGCTGACACTGGTCATCGGCGGTATCTGCGGACTGGTGAACGGACTTCTGGTTCAGATTGTAAAGATCCCTGCATTTATCGTGACACTGGGGACTGGATATATTATTTTTGGAATTGCTCAGATCATCAGTAACGGGAGCGCGATTACGAATCTTCCGGAACATGTCCTGGCGATTGCAAGAGCACGGTTTCTTGGAATTTCCAGCATGGTTTACATCGCCGCTGCTGTGGTGCTGATCTGCTGGTTCGTACTTCACAAGTCTACGTATGGGCGGACCCTGATGTCGGTCGGGCTGAATATCAAGGCCAGCCGTTTAAGCGGAATCAAAGCGGGATATGTGACGGTGATGGCGTATGCAGCCTGCGGAGTCTGTTCGGCACTTGCGGCAGTACTGATGGCGACTCGCGTCAACAACTGTGTTCCCACACTGGGGGGAACAGAGTTCACATTCCAGGTAATAACGGCAGCGATCTTGGGCGGAGCAAGCTTGTTTGGCGGTGTCGGCAGTGCATGGGGGTCGGTGCTCGGCGTTATGACGATCTATATCATAGAAAACTGTTTGGGCCTGCTGGGAGTCAATTACTACATGTATACAGCGATTTTAAGTATTATCATCCTTGCAGCGATTGTTTTTGAAAATCTGAAAAACCGGATTCTGCAGTAGGACATGTAATGAGGCCGCAGTAAGTGGTGCGGCATTGACAGAGGAGACAATATGGGAAAAACAATATTAAAGATGGAAGGCATCACGAAGTATATATTCGATGAATACGGCAAAGCCATCAGGAATACATCTGTGAAGATTCTGGAGGACGTAAATTTTGACCTGCAGGAAGGCGAGGTGCATGTGATCGTCGGGGAAAATGGCGCCGGTAAATCGACATTGATGAAAGTGCTTGGCGGCATCATCCCTCCGGATGAAGGGGCTGTAATGCTGAACGGTCAAACGTATGAGGTGAAGGGACCAAAAGAGGCGCGGGAAAAAGGGGTTGCATTTATCCATCAGGAACTGAATCTATGTCTGAATCTGGATATTGCACATAATATTTTTCTGGGCAGAGAGCCTGTAAAAAATGGTTTTGTGGACCATCAGACTATTTACCAAAAGAGCAGAGAGTACCTGGATTTCTTTGGCTATCAGGACATTGACCCTAAAACCATGATTCGTGATCTGTCAACGGCGCGTCAGCAGGTGGTGGAGATCGTCAAGGCGATGTCCTATAAATCAAAGATCATTATCATGGATGAACCGACAGCCAGCCTGACACAAAAAGAGATTGACCATCTGTTCAAGCTGATTAAGCAGATGAAAAAGGACGGGATCAGTATCATCTATATCTCGCATCGTTTTGATGAACTGCGCGAGATTGGCGACCGCATCACCGTACTGCGTGACGGAAAATCCATCACAACGCTGTCCATGGATGATTTTGACTATGACAATATCGTAAAACTGATGGTCGGAAGAACCATCGGAAATATGTTTAACTGTACACATAAAGTGACCAATCAGGAAGTTCTGAGGCTTGAGGGCGTGAAAATCTCGCCGAATACAAAGCCGGTTGATCTTGTTGTGAACCGCGGTGAGATTGTGGGTCTTGGGGGACTTGTGGGGTCCGGCAGGAGCGAACTGGCCAGGAGCATCTTTGGTGACCGGCCGGTGTTTGGTGGGCGGGTGATGTATCAGGGGCAAGAATATGTGAATGCAACGCCGTCAAAATCGATCTCTCTTGGTATGGCATATCTGTCGGAGGACCGGAAAATTGACGGGCTGATTGTAGATAAGAATATCAAAGAGAATATCACACTGGCGTCCCTTCCGCAGCTGTTTAAGAATCATGTGATCAATGTAAAAAAAGAAAAAGAGATTGCGGCTGCCGGAATCAAAGAACTCAATGTCATTTGCCGCAGTATGGAACAGCTTGTGAGTACACTGAGCGGAGGAAATCAGCAAAAAGTGTTATTTTCAAAATGGCTGACCAGCAAACCGGATCTGCTGATGCTGGATGAACCAACCAGAGGAATCGATGTCAATGCAAAAGCAGAAATCTATCAGATTATCGATAATATTGCCGGACAGGGTGTGGCGGTCCTGATGATTTCATCGGAACTTCCGGAGTTAATCGGAATGAGTGACCGGATCTATGTTATGAGAAAGGGAAGTGTTTCCCTGGAGATAACGCAGAAAGAAATGATGACGCAGGAGAGAATACTGGCAAATACCTTGGGATAAAAGGAGGAGATGAATAAAATGCTCAGAATTGGAGTGATAGGCACCGGAGGCATTGGCCGTGCCCATGTAAAGAGGATTGCAGCCGGTATACCGGATGCCAGGGTAGTTGCGGTCAATGATATTTCTCAAGAATCAGCGATGAAAGTGGCACAGGAATACGGTATTCGCTGTGAGAAAGATCCTCACGCATTAATCAGAGCGGAGGATGTGGACGCTGTGATTGTGACAACATGGGACAGGACGCACGAAGAATTCGTTGTGTCTGCAATCAAAGCCGGAAAACACGTATTCTGTGAAAAACCGTTGTCAAACACATCGCGGGGATGTAAAAATATCATGGACGCGGAGATTGCAGGCGGGAAAAGGCTGCTTATGGTCGGCTTTATGAGACGGTATGACAAAGGGTACCGCCAGATGAAAGCTGCCATCGAGAACGGAGTACTCGGTGCGCCGCTGCTGGTCCATGCACAGCATCGCAATGCCGCGCCGACCGGTGAAAAACATACCACCGAAATGTCGGTAAATGGTGCGCTGGTCCATGAATTTGACATTACAAGATGGCTGGTTGGAGATGAATATGAGATGGCACAGCTGATCTGTCCAAAGAGTACGAAGCATGCGGATCAGGATCTGATTGACCCGCAGATGGTTATTTTGAAAACAAAGTCCGGAATCCATGTTGATCTGGAAATTTATATGAACTGCCGATACGGATATGATATACAGTGCGAAGTGGTCGGCGAAGAGGGAACAGTCAGGCTGCCAGACCCTGCAAACGCAATTTTCAGAAAAGACGGCGGCCGGTCCTATGAAATCTATTCCGGCTGGGCGAAACGGTTTGAAGAAGCTTATGAGGCGGAGATGAAGGAATGGGTAAACTGCGTGATAAAAAATGATTTGAGTGGCTGTCCGACAGCGTGGGATGGATATGTCACGGCGGTTGTCGCGGAGGCTTGTACCAATGCGCGGCTGACCAAAAGTACTGTAAAAATCGATATGATTGACAAACCCGAATTCTATCAGTGAGAAAACAGGGAAAAGGGAGAACGGGCGATGAAGGCTGCAGTTTTTAAAGGAAATGGAATCTTATCAGTAGAAGAAGTACCGGTTCCGGAAATCGGACATCCGGATGAGGTTTTGGTGAAAATAAAAGCGGCAAGTATCTGTGGAAGTGATCTGCATATTTTAAGTGTGCCTCCGGGGCAGCGCGGGGATCCCGGTACTGTCATGGGACATGAGTTTGTGGCTGAAATTGTAGAAACCGGTGAGGCAGTGACACAGTTTTCAGCGGGAATGCGTGTCGTGATTGAACCTAATATCCGCTGCGGCATCTGCCCGGAATGCAGGAGTGGAAGAGAAAACCTCTGCAGGAATGCGGAGAATATGGGTCAATGGAAACACGGCGGTTTCGCTGAATTTTGTGTGGTGCCTCAGAGTCAGCTGCACGTGGTGCCCAAGGGGATTTCGGATCGGGCGGCAGCGCTCGCCGAACCGCTTGCCTGTGTGATGAACGGAATGATGTGTGTGAATCCGATGCCGCATGAAA
This sequence comes from uncultured Ruminococcus sp., assembly GCA_964621905.1. Lineage (GTDB taxonomy): Bacteria > Bacillota > Clostridia > Lachnospirales > Lachnospiraceae > Ruminococcus_G. Next base: position 97,304 of record CAZUNG010000005.1, read on the forward strand.
AAGTGATGGTATTCGGAGCCGGAGCGATCGGTCTGATATTTATCAAGCTGATGAAGTGTTTCGGGGTGGTGAACGTGGCAGTCTGTGAGATGGATGAGAACCGGCGGAAAGAGGCGGTCAAATGCGGAGCGGATTACGTGATGAATCCTGCCAAAGTATCTCTGTGTGACTGGATGACCAGTACATGGGGAGAATACTGTGACTTGGCTGTGGATGCGGTGGGAGCCGGGACTGTTCTGGAACAGGCGGTTGACATCATGAAATGCGGCGGTAGGATTTTGGTTTTTGGCCAGAATATGACGCAGAAATCTACAATCAGGCCGGGGGATATTAATCAGAAAGAGTTGACGGTATTTGCAGCCCTGAGCACGAAAAACAGCTTTCCTCCGGCACTTGAGATGATGAAGCATCCGGTGCTGAAACTGGAAGAAATTATATCACATGAGATCAGCCTTATAGAGATCGGGAAAGGAATCGACATGATGAGGAGCAAAGAGGCGACGAAGATCATCGTTTATCCAAAGTAAAGGAGCAGATATCATGAAGTTGAGATATGGACTGATCGGAGGGGGAAACCAGGGATTTATCGGGGGTGTGCACAGAAGAGCTGCAGAGTTTGATTTTTGCTGTGAGCTTACCGCTGGCTGCTTTTCCAGAAATCAGGAGGCAAACAGGAAGACCGGCGAATTGTGGGGAGTGGGGCGGGAACGTATCTACGCATCATACCGGGAAATGGCTGAGGCGGAGGGAAAAAGGAATGACGGCGTAGATTTTATTTCTATCGCGACACCAAATTTTACGCACTATGAGATTGCAAAGGTATTTCTTGAGAATGGCATTCATGTCATCTGCGATAAACCGGTAGCCCTTTACAGCTCGCAGGCCAAAGAGCTGAGCAGTCTGGCAAAAGAACAAAATCTGCTGTTTGGTGTCTGTTATACGTATGCCAATTATGCGATTCTGCAGGAGGCGAGAAAAATGATCCGGGAGGGGATGCTGGGAGAAATCTTCAGCATTGTCGCAGAATATCCGCAGGACTGGATCCTGACACCGGATGATACAGATGTGATGAGCGACTGGCTGATGGATCCGGAGAGGGCGGGACAGGCGGGGTGTACGGCACATATCGGTACACATCTGGAATACCTGATGCGGTATGTAAGCGGTGCAAATCCAAGGAGAATACTGGCACGTTTTCAGACATATCCCAGAAAGCTGCCATTGGAGACTGAAGCACAGGTGATGATCGACTATGAGAATCAGATTCAGGGACTGATGTGGGCATCCATCGCAGCGGCGGGGAATGACTGCGGGATAGCACTGCGGATATTTGGCAGCAGAGGCTCACTGGAATGGAGCCACTTAAACCCGGGACATCTTTTGTATCATCCGCTGAATCAACCGTCGCAGACGCTGGTCTGCGGGAGAAATTATCTGGGAGAAGAGGCGGGAAGACAGGCGAGACTGCCGGCGGGACATCCGGAAGGTTTTTATGAGGCGTTTTCCAACATCTTCCGGAACTTCTGCCAGGATCTGCAGTTGCTGAAAGAGGGAAAAAGGCAGGACGAACTACATTTTCCGACGATCGAAGACGGGGTACTAAGCATGCGCTTTATCGAAGCGTGTGTGAAAAGCAATGCCGGAGGAAATGTATGGGTTGAGCTGTAACAAAGCAAATGAAGCGAAAGGCTGTTATGAAGCCTTTGCCAATATGTATCGCGGCTGCTGCAGACATTAATGACGGTGTTGAAGGCCTTCTGTCTGCGGAGGCATGTGTACAGAGCGATAAAGAAGAAAATACATGGGCAGAGATGGACCGGGGATCATACCGGTATACAAAATTGACCCACCCAAATAAAAATATAAGCGAAGCAGGTTGCCTAAATGCTTGACAACCTGTTTTTGCTGTGTCAGAATACATTCATTGGAAAAAAATTAGTCAGTTTAGAAAAATGAGGTAAATACGAACATGATAGCAGCAAGTAATGTAACTCTTAGAATAGGAAAGAAGGCACTTTTTGAGGACGTCAATATCAAGTTCACAGAAGGCAACTGCTACGGACTGATCGGCGCCAATGGTGCGGGAAAATCGACGTTTCTGAAAATCCTTTCCGGTCAGCTGGAGACAACAAAGGGTGATATCAGTATCACGCCGGGACAGCGTCTTTCATTTCTGCAGCAGGATCATTTCAAATATGATGCCTATCCGGTACTGGATACTGTCATCATGGGAAATGCACGTCTGTATGAAATCATGAAAGAGAAAGAAGCGATATATGCCAAAGAGGATTTTACGGACGAAGATGGAATAAGAGCCAGTGAGCTGGAAGGAGAGTTTGCGGAGATGGACGGCTGGGAAGCTGAATCGGATGCGGCTCAGCTGCTGAACGGACTTGGTATTGAGACGGAACTGCATGAGACAAGGATGGCAGATCTGACGGGAAGCCAGAAGGTCAAAGTACTGCTCGCACAGGCTCTGTTTGGCAATCCCGATATCCTGCTGCTCGATGAGCCTACGAACCACCTGGATCTGGATGCCATCGCATGGCTGGAAGAGTTCCTGATCAATTTCAACAATACGGTGATTGTGGTTTCACATGACCGTTATTTCCTGAATAAAGTGTGCACACATACGGCGGATATTGACTACGGTAAGATCCAGCTGTATGCCGGCAACTATGATTTCTGGTTTGAATCCAGCCAGCTGCTGGTAAAACAGATGAAGGAAGCCAACAAAAAGAAGGAAGAGAAGATCAAAGAGCTGCAGGAATTTATTTCCCGTTTCTCTGCAAATGCCTCGAAATCAAAACAGGCGACATCACGTAAACGTGCACTGGAAAAAATTCAGCTGGATGACATTCGCCCGTCCAGCCGCAAATACCCGTATATTGACTTTCGCCCAAACCGTGAGATCGGAAATGAAGTGTTGATGGTAGAGGGGCTTTCGAAGAGTATTGACGGTGAGAAGGTACTGGATAATCTTACCTTTACGTTGGGGCACAATGATAAAGTGGCGTTTGTCGGCGGCAACGAGCAGGCAAAGACGACGCTCTTCAGGATTTTGATGGGAGAGATGGAACCGGACGAAGGAACTTACAAATGGGGTGTTACCACAAGCCAGGCGTATTTCCCGAAAGACAGTACGAAAGAATTTGACAATGACCTGACAATCGCGGACTGGCTGACTCAGTATTCAGAGATCAAGGATGCGACATATGTGCGCGGTTTTCTAGGACGGATGCTGTTTGCGGGTGAAGACGGTGTGAAAAAGGTAAAAGTTCTGTCAGGAGGAGAAAAAGTCAGATGCCTGCTTTCTAAAATGATGATTTCGGGTGCCAATGTCCTGATTCTGGATGAGCCGACGAACCACCTTGACATGGAAGCGATTACAGCATTGAATAATGGTCTGATTAAATTTCCGGGAGTGATTCTTTTTGCATCCCACGATCACCAGTTCGTGGAGACGACAGCGAACCGGATTATGGAAATTGTGCCGGGAGGAGCTCTGATCGATAAGATTACGACTTATGATGAATATCTTGCGAGTGATGAGATGGCGAGAAAGCGTCAGATTTACACAATGCAGGAAGAGGATAATTAGATTCTGGAGGACAAACTTATGAAAAAACCGGTACTGGTGATTATGGCAGCCGGAATGGGTAGCCGTTATGGCGGGCTGAAACAGATTGATCCGGTCGATGACCAGGGGCATATCATTATGGATTTTTCAATTCACGATGCTAGAAAAGCCGGATTTGAAAAAGTGATTTTTATTATCAAAAAAGAAAATGAAGCAGATTTCAGGGAAACGATCGGTGACCGTGTGGCAAAGAAAATGAAAGTGGCATACGTTTATCAGGAACTGAAAAACCTTCCGGACGGAATACAGGTGCCGGACGGACGTGTAAAACCGTGGGGGACCGGCCATGCAGTTCTGTGTGCGGCAAATGAGATCAACGGCCCGTTTGCTGTGATCAATGCGGATGACTATTATGGAAGCAAGGCGTTTTCCATGATTTATAAGTATCTGATGACACATGACGATAATGGGACTTACCGGTATGCCATGGTGGGTTATCATCTGGAAAATACACTTACAGAAAACGGCCATGTGGCGCGTGGTGTGTGTGAGACGGATGATGGCGGATTCCTTACCGGGATTTTTGAACGCACCAGAATTGAGAAGCGGGGAGATGGTGCCGCTTACACGGAGGATGACGGGGAAACATGGACCTGCCTTGATCGTGATACCGTGGTATCTATGAATCTCTGGGGCTTTACGGAGAGTTTCCTGATTGAACTTCGCAGGCGTTTTCCGAAGTTTCTGGAATCCACATTGAAAGAAAACCCGATGAAAGGAGAATATTTTCTCCCTTCCGTGGTAGGCGAGCTTCTGAAAGAAAGAGCTGCTACTGTTCAGGTGCTGAAGTCGCCGGATAAATGGTATGGAGTCACTTATAAAGAGGATAAACCGGTGGTTGTGGAAGCGATCCGAAAGCTTGAGGAGAGCGGGATGTATGAAGGAATCTAATCATCCAAGAAATTATATGATCGACAATCTGAAAGTCATTTTGATGGTGCTTGTGGTGTTTGGACATTTTGCGGCAAATTGCCGCGGGCTGTATCAGATGAATGCGGTTTATCAATTCGTCTACCTTTTTCACATGCCGTGTTTTGTGCTTGTTTCGGGTTATCTTTCGAAACGGGTGCATGCGGATGGGAAACTAAGGGCGGAAAAAGTACTGTCCTTTCTATGGCTGTATCTGCTGTTCAAGGCAGGGCTGGCAGTGATCCGGATGTTGTTCGGAAAAGGATTTGAACTGGAGCTGTTTGAGGATGGCGCTGCTCCATGGTATCTGCTGTCGATGGCAGTCTGGTATCTGCTGATACCTCTGATTGAACGGATCAAACCGTGTTGGATGCTGATTCTTTCTGTGGCAGTGGGGCTTGGGGCCGGATATGTGGGAGTGATCGGGGCCAGGTTCTCCATGTCCAGAAATCTGGTGTATCTGCCGTTTTTTGTCCTCGGATTTTACCTGACGGAGGAGCGGCTCGCTGCATTTCTGAAGCACAGGCTGCGTTTGGCAGCCGCAGCTGTGATGGCTTTAGTACTGCTTGCATGTATGATTTTTTATAAAGAGCTGATTCCGTATCTTCCCATCTCCTATGGCGGGAAAGCCTATTATTCATTTGCAGAGCAGTGGAATCCGGCGGCGGGTGCACTCGTGAGGCTTGTGTGGTATATGGTGGCTTTCCTGTTGTCTGCATGTCTTGTGCTGCTTGCTCCGCGGTGCAGAACATGGTTTTCAAAATTTGGTCCGAGAACACTGCAGATTTATATCCTGCATGTGCTGCTGAAAAGCGTCTTTGTGTACAGCGGTGGTGCCGAATTTGTCGCAGGATTGCCGGATGCTGTCGGGTGGCTTGTGCTGACAGGGGGATCGGTAGTGTTGACCATTGTCCTGGGAAATCTTGTATTTAAGAGAATCTTCGATGTGATCCAGGCGGTGCCGCTGTTTAAAAAAATTATGACAGATGATTAGTGCCGGCAGGCGGCTGTATCCTGCTGCCTGCTGCTGTCTGGTATGAAAGAACCGGAAGAATTGAAAAACAGTAGTTGACAGTGTTGCTGTAAAGTGCTAAACTAAAACAAATTAAAAGATAAAATCAAGGAACAAAGAGAGTACAGTCAATGGAAACATCACAGAGAGCCGGTAATGGTGGAAACCGGTATGGAGAAATGTCTGGAATGGGTTTGGGAGATGCAAGGTGAATTACAGTAGCTGACGCCGTGTCCTCACGTTACAGGGGAAAGATATCGAAGGAGACTTCCGTATCTGAATAAGAGGAGAGTCGCTGCCGAAAAGGCAAGGGATTCTTGAATTAGGGTGGTACCACGCGTATTTGTATATGTCGTCCCTGGCTTTTGCCAGGGGCGTTTTTTGTTATATCAATCAGCCCCCAGACCGAATGTTGAAAACAGGAGGAGCATATTGTGAAACGAGTATTGAGAGCATACAGAAAAACGGTAAGTATTGTAAATGAATCCAGTGTCGCGCTGTTTGAGGGGATGTCCGCAGGGAAAAAAGCATTTCTGCTTGAAAGTTATGACAAAGATTATGACAGGTATACATTTATGGGAGTGGACCCTGAAGAAATCATCAGATCCGTCGAAGACGGGATTGAAATCGAGGATAGAGACGGAAGGGTAAAAACACAAAAGGGTAATCCGCTTTCACTTCTGAAATCATATTATGACCAGTTTCAGGTCACGAAAGATGACGGAGAGCTTTCTTTTACGGGGGGATTCGTAGGAGCGCTTGGTTATGATTTTGTAAGGTATTCAGAAGAGCTGCCTAACGACAATCCGGATGAGATCGGCATTGAGACGGTACAGTTCATGGTGACGACAAAATATATTGTCATTGATCATGTGGCAGAGACGCTGACTGGTGTATGCCTGCGGGAGGATACTCCGAAAGGGCGCGCCGAAGGGGAACGGGAAGCGGCACAGCTCATAGCGGATGCGAGAGCGAAGATGAAAGAAATGCCGTGTACGTATGATCACAGCGGAGTTCTGAAGAAAAAATCGGATTCACTGGAGCAGTATTCCAAAAAAGTAGAAAAGATAAAAGAGTACATTCGCGAGGGTCATATTTTCCAGACAGTACTCTCTCAGCGCTGGACGATTGAGACGAAGCGCACGGGGCTGGATCTGTATAAGGAACTGCGGATTCTGAATCCGTCTCCATATCTTTATTATTTTAATTTCGGCGATTTTGAAATAATCGGCAGTTCTCCGGAAATGTTGGTAAAGCAGACGGATCATAGAGTATATACGTGCCCGATTGCCGGGACGCGCCCCAGAGGTAAAGGGGAAGAGGAAGATGAACGCCTGAAAGAGGAACTGCTTGGGGATGAGAAAGAAAAAGCAGAGCATGTCATGCTGGTGGATCTGGCGAGAAATGATATGGGGCGGATCGCCCGGATTGGGAGCGTTAAGGTGACACAGTTTATGCAGGTGCAGAATTATTCTCATGTTATGCATTTGGTTTCGCTGGTTGAGGGAAAAAAGAATGGAGAATACCATCCGCTGGATCTGGCGGCATCTTTTCTTCCGGCAGGGACTCTGAGCGGGGCGCCTAAGATCAGGGCAATGGAAATCATCGATGAACTGGAGACTGTCAGACGCGGTCTGTACGGCGGGGCAGTCGGTTATATCGATTTTAACGGCAATATGGATTTTTGTATCACGATCAGGACGATGATAAAGAAGGGGAAAAAAGTCTATCTTCAGGCAGGGGCCGGAATCGTAGCGGATTCCGTTCCGGAATCAGAGTATACGGAATGCTGCAATAAGGTGATGGCACTTGCTAAGACCCTGGTAAAGGAGGAACATTTATGATACTGTTGATTGATAATTATGATTCGTTTACCTATAACCTTTATCAGTATATGGGAATCTTTGCGCCGGATATCAAAGTGGTCAGAAATGATAAAGTGACGCTGCAGGAGATCAGTTCTATGAATCCGGAAAAAATTGTACTTTCTCCGGGACCCAAGAACCCGAAAGAAGCGGGGATCTGCATGGATGTGGTCAGAGCTTATACGGGGAAAAAACCGATACTCGGTATCTGTCTGGGCCATCAGTGCATCGGGGAAGCGCTTGGCGGGACCGTGTCTTATGCAAAGAAGCTGTTTCACGGAAAGCAGTCGCTCATTGCCCATGATGCAGACAGTATCTTTACCGGGATTGATTCGCCGCTCAGAGTGGCACGCTACCATTCGCTGGCTGTGATTGAAGAGAACCTGCCGGAGTGCCTGAGGGTTCTGGCAAGGGCAGACGACGGGGAGATCATGGCGATAAAGCACAGGGAATATCCTGTGGTTGGGCTGCAGTTTCATCCGGAATCCATCTACACGGAACACGGAAAACGGCTGATTGAAAATTTTGTGAATGGAGTGATTTAGATGATATTAGACGAGATCGTCGAGGCCAAAAGGCTGCGGCTGAAAGAACATAAACAAAAGACTGATGAAGAAACAATGCGCCAGACAGCGGTTTGTATGACGGAGAAAGGAGCGCGCAATGAACATCTTTTTTACCGGGCGCTTGCCGGACCCGGACTATCTATTATCGGCGAGTTCAAGAAAGCATCGCCGAGCATGGGGACGATTGATCACAGCATCGATCTGTCAGACAGGATCGGTCAGTACAATGATGCGATGGATGCCGTCTCCTGCCTGACGGAGGAGGATTATTTCCAGGGCAGCGCAGAGATCTTTCACAAGGTCAGACTGATGAGTGCACTGCCGATGATACGGAAAGATTTTGTGATTGATCCGTATCAGATCTATGAGGCAAAGGTGATTGGCGCGGATGCCGTACTGCTGATTGCGGCGATTCTTGACGATGAGCGGATGCGCGAACTGTATCAACTGGCAGAAAGCCTTGCACTGGATGTCCTGCTGGAAGTTCACGATGAACAGGAAATGCAGCGGGCACTTGATCTGGGAGCAGATATTATCGGGGTAAATAACCGAGATTTGAAAGACTTCTCCATCCGGCTGGAGACGACGAAACGTCTGGCATCCATGGTACCGGACGACAAGATTCTGGTTTCAGAGAGTGGTGTGACGAAGGAGGCAGATATCCTGTACCTGAAAGACTGCAGAGTGAATGCGCTGCTGATTGGCCGGGCCTTTATGGAATCGGAGAATCCAAAGGCGCTGGGACTGAGATGGAAGGAGCTGTTTGCTGACACATGAAGATACCGGAAATAAAAATATGCGGCCTTACAACAATGAGAGATGCAAGGCTGGTGCAGAAATATAAAATCAATTATGCGGGGGTCGTTGTATTCTGCGAAAAGAGCAGAAGAAATAACGCGCCGGAAAATGCCTGGAAACTTGCCGCGGTACTGGGCAGCCAGATTCAGAAAATTGCTGTCTGTGTATCGCCGACCATAGAACAGGTTCAGATGATCGAACATATGGGGTATGATATCCTGCAGGTTCACGGGAAACTGCTGCCGGAGGTTGTCGAGACGGCGAAACTGCCAATTTTCAGGGCTTATAATATTCAGGAACAGCAAAAAGTGCAGACGGAGGACAGTGACAAGATTATCGGCTATGTGCTGGATGGTGCGGCAGCGGGAAATGGAGAGCCGTTTGACTGGAGTGCGATGCGTGATTTTGACAGGAAAGGGAAAAAGCTGGTGCTGGCTGGCGGACTGACTGCAGAGAATGTCAGAGAGGGGATTCGGATTATGGATCCGGACATTGTGGATGTCAGTTCTTACGTAGAACGGAAAAACGGTGAAGGAAAAGACGAAGATAAAATCAGAAAGTTTGTGGAGAGGGTGCAAAAGAATGGATAAATATTATGGACAGTACGGAGGACAGTTTGTATCTGAGACATTGATGAATACGCTTGCGGAGCTTGAACAGGCATTTGAGGAGGCGGTCAATGATCCGTCATTTTTGAAAGAATATGAGTATTATCTGAAAGAATATGTGGGGCGGGAAACACCTTTGTATTTTGCAAAGCGTCTGACGGAAAAATACGGACCGAAAATTTATCTGAAACGGGAAGACCTGAATCATACGGGGGCACATAAGATCAACAATGTGATCGGACAGATCCTGCTTGCAAGGCGAATGGGGAAGACGAAGGTGATAGCTGAGACGGGAGCGGGTCAGCACGGTGTGGCGACTGCTACAGGAGCAGCGCTGTTCGGCATGGAGTGTATGGTTTTTATGGGTGCGGAAGACATGGAACGTCAGAAGCTGAATGTGCTCCGCATGGAAATGCTTGGAGCAAAAGTGGTCAGTGTGACCTCGGGGAGCAATACGCTCAAAGATGCGACAAATGAAGCGATCCGCAGCTGGGCAGAACTTGCGGAGGATACATTTTATGTGATCGGTTCAGCGGTTGGACCTCATCCGTATCCCAAAATGGTAAAGACGTTTCAGCGTGTGATCAGCAGGGAAGCGAAGCAGCAGTTCCTGGAAAAAGAGGGGAAGCTGCCGGATGTCGTTATGGCATGTGTCGGAGGCGGTTCCAATTCCATCGGCATGTTTGCTGAATTTCTTGACGAAAAGGATGTAAAGCTGATCGGTGTGGAGGCTGCAGGACTTGGCATTGAGACCGGCAAACACGCAAGCGCTATGGCTCTCGGAAAGCCGGGAACACTGCATGGGATGCTGTCCTATCTTCTTCAGGACGAGAACGGAAATGTCCAGCTGGCACACTCTATTTCAGCAGGGCTTGATTATCCGGGTGTGGGGCCCGAGCATGCCTATTTGAAAGACAGCAAAAGAGTAGAATATGTCTCTGCTACCGATCGGGAGGCGATGGATGCGCTGATGGAACTGTGCAGGCTGGAAGGGATTATTCCGGCGATTGAAAGTGCGCATGCGCTTGCACATGTATCTAAAATAGCAAAAGAAATGTCGAAGGATCAAAGTATCATTGTGTGTCTGTCCGGACGCGGAGACAAAGATGTCCATACGATTGCGGATTATCTGGAAGGAAAAGATTATTTATACTAAGGAGGCCAGCCATGAACAGAATAGAAGAACATTTAAGGAAGCTGAACGAAAAAGGTGAAAAAGCGTTTATCACATATATGACGGCGGGCCTTCCGGATATGGAGGGGACAAAGGCGATGATCAGGGCACAGGAAGAAGCCGGAATTGATATCATTGAACTGGGCATTCCGTTTTCAGATCCTGTCGCTGACGGTCCTGTGATTCAGGATGCATCGTACCGCTCCATTTTAAAGGGAACGAATCTGGCATCTGTGTTTCAGTCGGTCGGGGAAGTGCGGGAGGAAGGGGCCGATGTGCCAATTGTATTTATGATGTATTATAATACCATCCTGTACTATGGGCTGGAAAATTTTGTGGAGCGCTGTGCCGAGACTGGAGTAGACGGTCTGATCATCCCGGATCTCCCGTATGAGGAGCAGGGACCGCTGAAACATGCACTGATGAAAAGGGAAGATGCGCCTCTGCTCATCCAGCTGGTATCACCGCTGTCCAGACAGAGAATTCCCATGATTTTGGAGGAGGCAAGAGGTTTCGTCTACTGCGTTTCATCTATGGGCGTGACGGGACAGGAAGCAAAATTCTATTCAGAAGTGACATCGTATTTAAAAGAGGTTAAGCGTATATCGAAGATTCCGGTGATGATGGGATTCGGCATTCGAAAGGCAGCGGATGTAAAAATGGTCTCAGATACGATTGACGGTGCTATCGTAGGGTCACACTTTATCAGACTGCTGGAGGAGAGTCGGTATGATACGGATGTTGTGAAAGCGTATATTCAGACGTTTAAAAAAGAATTGAACGAAATGTAAACTTATCTGCAAGCGAGTTGACAATATGATTGTAAACTGATAATATCAAATGGTTAACAAATAAGAAGGAGTTTACAATCAATGAAAAGAAAAAGATTTGCGACAAGCGATATGGTTATGGTTGGACTGTTTACGGCGATTCTTTCCGTGCTGTCCGTGCTGCAGATACCGACACCGTCCGGCGTGCCGTTTACGCTCCAGACCTTTGTGGTTGCGCTTGCGGGTTATGTGCTGGGGGCTAAGCGGGGGGCTGTGACGATTCTGCTCTATATCATTCTGGGAGGACTGGGAGTTCCGGTGTTTTCCGGGATGAGGGGCGGATTTGGTGTCATCCTGGGACCTACCGGAGGATTTATGATTGGTTTTCTTGGTCTGGTCAGTTTCTGCGGAGCGGCTTTGCGGATCAGGTTTCAGGCAGCCAGAATAGGAATCGGCATGGCGGGGCTTGCCGTCTGTCATATCTGCGGTGCTTTCTGGTTTGCGTTCCTTATGAAGCAGGGCATACCGGAATCCTTTCTGCTGGTCAGCGTCCCATATCTGCTCAAAGATATTCTGTCGGTTGCAGGGGCGTGTGTGGCTGCAGCTTTCGTGAAAAGAGGGCCGTATAAAGCGGGCGTCTGGGAGCGCACCAAGGGCTGAATGGCAGAGCGAATAAGAATATAAGATGAGGTTTGTTTTTTTCAGGAAACATGGCGAATAAATTGCCTCAGTAAATGGACATTGCAAAAATTTGGTGGTATAATAAAGCACAAAGTGACTATGACAGACAATGATAGTCTGTTCATACCAAATAAGGAGGAAATATAAGCAATGGCAAGAAAGATGAAAACCATGGATGGTAATCATGCAGCCGCTCATGCATCCTATGCGTACTCTGATGTGGCAGCAATTTACCCGATCACACCATCATCTGTTATGGCTGAAGCTACAGACGAATGGGCAACCCAGGGAAGAAAGAACATTTTCGGACAGGAAGTACAGGTTACAGAAATGCAGTCTGAAGCAGGTGCTGCAGGTGCAGTACACGGCTCTCTGGCAGCAGGTGCCCTGACGACTACATATACAGCATCACAGGGGTTACTGCTGATGATTCCAAATCTTTATAAAATTGCCGGGGAGCAGCTTCCGGGTGTGTTCAACGTATCTGCCCGTGCACTTGCAAGCCATGCACTGTCAATTTTCGGAGATCATTCCGATGTGTACGCATGTCGTCAGACAGGCTGCGCAATGCTTTGTGAATCCAGCGTTCAGGAAGTCATGGACTTAACTCCGGTTGCACACTGTGCAGCTCTGAAAGGAAAAGTTCCGTTCATCAACTTCTTTGACGGTTTCCGTACTTCTCATGAGATTCAGAAAATTGAAACATGGGATTATGAAGATCTGAAAGATATGGTAGATATGGACGCGGTTGACGCATTCCGCATGAATGCACTGAATCCAAATCATCCATGTCAGAGAGGTTCTGCACAGAATCCTGATATTTTCTTCCAGGCAAGAGAAGCATGTAATCCGTATTACGATGCACTTCCGGCAATCGTACAGGAATACATGGATAAAGTAAATGAAAAGATCGGTACAGATTATAAACTGTTCAACTACTACGGTGCAGCCGATGCTGAACATGTAATCGTTGCAATGGGATCCGCATGTGATACGATTGAAGAGACGATTGATTATCTGATGGCAGCTGGTAAAAAAGTCGGTGTTGTAAAAGTACGTCTTTACAGACCGTTCAGCGCACAGGCACTGATTGAGGCGATTCCGGATTCTGTAAAACAGATTTCTGTTCTTGACAGAACAAAAGAGCCGGGAGCACTTGGCGAGCCTCTGTATCTGGATGTTGTAGCAGCGCTGAAAGGTTCCAAGTTTGACGCGATTCCTGTATTTACAGGACGTTACGGTCTTGGTTCCAAGGATACAACTCCTGCACAGATTGTTGCAGTATTTGAAAACACAGAAAAGAAAGTATTTACAATCGGTATTGAAGATGACGTGACAAACCTGTCACTGAAACTCGGTGCTCCGCTTGTGACGACGCCGGAAGGAACAATCAACTGTAAATTCTGGGGCCTTGGGGCAGATGGTACCGTAGGTGCCAACAAAAACTCCATCAAAATTATCGGTGACAACACAGATATGTACGCGCAGGCATACTTTGACTATGATTCAAAGAAATCCGGCGGTGTTACGATGTCTCACCTTCGTTTTGGTAAAAAAGCAATCAAATCGACATACCTGATCAGACAGGCAAATTTTGTTGCATGTCACAATCCGTCCTATGTTGACAAGTATAATATGGTTCAGGAGCTGGTTGACGGCGGGACTTTCCTGCTGAACTGTCCGTGGGATATGGAAGGTATTGAAAAACATCTTCCTGGACAGGTTAAGAGCTATATGGCAGAACACCATATCAAGTTCTATGTGATCGACGGTATCAAGATTGGTAAAGAGATCGGACTTGGAGGACGTATCAATACGGTGCTTCAGTCAGCATTCTTTAAACTTGCCAATATTATTCCGGAAGAAGAGGCAATCAGCCTGATGAAAGCAGCTGCAAAGGCTACTTACGGAAGAAAAGGCGATGCAATCGTTCAGATGAATTACGACGCAATTGATGCCGGCGCAAAACAGGTCGTGGAAATTCAGGTTCCGGAAAGCTGGAAGAATGCAGCTGACGAAGGACTGGCTATGACGCATGCAGAGGGCGGAAGAAAAGATGTTGTTGATTTCGTTAATAACATTCAGGCAAAAGTAAATGCTCAGGAAGGCAATACCCTGCCGGTATCTGCATTTAAAGATTATGTTGACGGTACAACTCCTTCCGGGTCTTCGGCATATGAAAAGCGTGGAATTGCAGTGGATATCCCGATGTGGAATCCGGAAAACTGTATTCAGTGTAACCGCTGTGCATATGTTTGTCCGCACGCAGTTATCCGCCCGGCGGCAATGACAGCAGATGAAGTTGCAAATGCTCCGGAAGGGATGCAGACACTGCCGCTTACCGGTATGGATGGATACAGCTTTACCATGTCGGTTTCCGCTCTGGACTGTACAGGATGTGGTTCCTGCGTGAATGTATGTCCGGGCAAAAAAGGTGCGAAAGCCCTTGCTATGGAAAATATGGAAGCAAATGCCGGAGTACAGAAATACTTCGATTATACAGTGACGCTTCCGGAAAAAGAAGATGTTATCGCAAAATTTAAAGAGGCCACTGTTAAGGGAAGTCAGTTTAAGACTCCTCTGCTTGAGTTCTCAGGAGCCTGCGCAGGATGTGGAGAAACACCGTACGCAAAACTGATCACACAGCTGTTTGGTGACAGAATGTACATTGCAAACGCAACGGGCTGTTCTTCTATCTGGGGCAACTCCTCACCGTCCACACCATATACGGTAAATGCAGCGGGCAAAGGTCCGGCATGGTCCAACTCTCTGTTTGAAGACAATGCTGAGTTTGGTTACGGAATGCTGCTGGCTCAGAATGCAATCCGTGAGGGCGTTAAGGCGAAAGTGGAAGACCTTGTCGCAAATGGTCAGAATGAAGACGTAAAAGCAGCCGGAAAAGAATGGCTGGATACTTATAACTGCGGCGCAACGAACGGAGCGGCTACAGATAAACTGATCGCTGCACTAGAAGCATGCGGTTGTGATACATCAAAAGAACTGCTGAAGAAGAAAGATTTCATGGCTAAGAAATCCCAGTGGATCTTCGGCGGTGACGGATGGGCTTACGATATCGGATTCGGCGGCGTTGACCATGTTCTGGCAAGCGGCAAAGATATCAACGTTATGGTATTTGATACGGAAGTATACTCCAATACCGGCGGACAGGCATCCAAATCTACCCCGACAGGTGCGATTGCACAGTTTGCTGCCGGCGGTAAAGAAGTGAAGAAAAAAGATATGGCCAGCATTGCAATGAGCTATGGCTATGTATACGTAGCACAGATTTCCATGGGTGCAGACTTTAACCAGACAGTAAAAGCAATTGCAGAAGCAGAAGCATATCCGGGACCATCTCTGATCATCGCTTATGCTCCATGTATCAACCATGGTATCAAGAAAGGTATGAGCAAAGCTCAGACAGAAGAAGAGCTGGCAGTTAAATCCGGTTACTGGCATAATTTCCGTTTCAATCCGGCGCTTAAAGCAGAGGGTAAAGATGCATTTGTTCTGGATTCCAAAGAGCCGACGGAAAACTATCAGGAATTCCTGGATGGAGAAGTGCGCTACAATTCACTGAAGCGTGCGAATCCGGATAAAGCAGCAAAACTGTTCGCAAAATCTGAGAATGAAGCGAAAGAAAGATATGAATATCTGAAGAAGCTGACAGTTCTGTACGGAAGCGAAAAGTAATCGTATGATACCAGCATGATATAACAATAAAAAGGCGGCCGCCTGTGATTTTTAAAGTCATAGCGGTCGCTTTTTGCGTTGTAGGGACACGGAAAGGAAACGTATGATACACTCATTTAATTTTACCAACGTAGACGATGAACTGGAACGTTTTCGGGGAGCTGAGGACATGAGACACTTTGCGAAAGCACATGGCTGTTCGGGGATTGAACTGCAGATGTATCAGGATCCGGGAAACAGCTGGCTCACTGAGGGTCTGGTGCAGGGGGTCCATTTATCCTTCTGGAACAACTGGATGGACCTCTGGACTGGAAATGAGGGGGGATTGCTGGAAGAATTCGGGGATATGAAAACTGTGGAAGAGTACTACGGAGGTACTGCGCGTGAAGTTATGATCCGAAAGCTGGATCGTGAACTGCATATGGCGCAGAAGCTGGGAGCGAAATATGTGGTATTCCACGTGTCGGAAATTACAATTCCGCAGTCGTATCATCGAAAATTTGCGTATTCTGATGAAGAAGTGATCGACGCCTCGTGCGAGCTGATCAATCTGCTGATGGATAAAAGAGAGGCATCCTTTGAGTTCCTGATGGAAAATCTCTGGTGGCCTGGTCTTAACCTTCAGCGGCCAGATATGGTAAAACGGCTTCTGGACGGCGTCAGGTACGAAAAAAAAGGACTGATGCTGGATACCGGCCATCTGATGAACTGCAGCACAAGTCTGCGTACACAGGAGGAGGCTGTGCAGTATATTTACCGGGTGTTGAACATGCAGGAAGAGTTTTTGCCTTACATTCGCGGAGTACACTTGAATGCTTCTCTCTCCGGAGAATATGTGGAAGAAATGATGGGAAAAGAGCCGGTGCTTGCAGAAAAATACTGGGACCGCTGGTGCCAGGTATTCTCTCATATTTTTCAGATGGATCAGCACCGGGCATTTACTGATCCGGGAGTGCGTGACCTGCTTGACTATATTGCGCCGGAGTATCTGACACATGAGCTGATCAGCAGGGATCGGGAGGAACTTGGCAGGATGATCGACTGCCAGCAGCATGCAATAGGGCAGTGAGATAGAAACAGCAGATTTTTCTTTGAGAGTAAGAAAAATCTGCTGTTTTTATGTCTAAAAATCTTTCAGATGCTCATCCTGGAACATATCAATATTTGCATCCGTTCCGATATAAATCGGTGTCCGGATATTGACGGGGGGAGGTGCAATATTGGAGATCAGATATTCATAAAGTGATTTGATGACAATTTTCCCCAATTTGTAAGGTGTTAAACCGATGGTGTAGTCGATAACGCCCTCTTTTACATAGTGCATGACCTTCGGAGCAAAAATCAAAGAGACCAGTTTCACCTTTCTCTGTTTTCCGGCATCGATAACCGCCTGTGCCATATCTTCGGAGAAACAGACACAATTCCACATCCCTTTCAGGCCGGGATGTGCTTTCAGAATTGCGGCGGTCTTTTGATAGGTGATCACATGCTGACTCAGCGTTTCTTCTATGGCAACGATGCGCACATCAGGTGCGTGTTCCTTTAAGTATGACGTAAATCCTTCGATTCTTTTGATGCAGGAGTTGACATTCATAGAACCGGTGAGCAGTGCGATGTCTCCTTCGTAACCAATGGATTTACAAAGCAGGGAGGCTGAAATCTGTCCGGTACGGTACAAGTCTTCACCGATGAAGCTGACTCTCCGGCTGCTGGGCAAGTCGGCGTCGTACGTAAAAACAGGAACCTGGCGGTCGGCAAAATCAGAAATCAGTTCCGTGATATGTTTGTTCCGGATACCGCGCAGTGCAATGCCGTCTATGGGGAGTTCTTTCAGGTGTTTCAATATGGCAATCAGCTGCTGCGGCTCGTAATTCGTACAATAGTAATAGTCAACATGCAGCCCGTAGGGCTGATATTCCAGATAACTGGTATCCATTCCTGCTTTGAGTGAATTCATGAAATCATCCTGAAGTTCCGGGATAATAACCGCAATGCGTATCTGCTTTTTATCTTCCCTCATGTACTTTCTCAGGTGAACCGGCTGATAGTTGGTTTCGATAATAATTGCCTTTATTTTTTCGCGGACAGCATCGCTGACGCCCGGACGGTTGTGAATCACCTTGTCTACGGTTGCGCGGGATACGCCTGCGAGATCGGCTATGGCTTGAGTGGTAATTTTCATAAAATCCCCCTTTGAATTGACAAAAAGTAAAAATGCTAACATTCTACTATGATTGTATAGGCAAAGAAATGAAATGTCAACATAAAATGTAACGTTGATTTCATATTCGTTCATATGAACGTAAAAATGCACAGAATGAAAAGAGGCGTTCACGAGAACGCAAAAGTAAAAATGGCAGAATAGATAAATAATAACAAGATATATGGCAGTTTATTGACAAAAACAACGAATAATCATAAAATTAACACAAAGAAAGCAAAGGAAACATAAGATACGATGTAAATTAAAATGTAAAGTATAAGCGAACGTACTCAGTACACAGCGTGGAGACTGTGGCTGGTGCAAGATAAAAAGATACAAGAAAGGAAGGAAAGTATGAAGAAAAGATTATTGGGATTGTTGGTCGGAATGGCAATGGTTGTTTCCATGATTGGCTGCGGAGGCGGCGATGCAGCAGAGAGCAAAGAGGCTTCTGGGACAGAGGCGGCCGACAGTGAGGAAGATGCGGCAAAAGATGATGCAGAGGCAGACAGCGGCGCAGATGGCACACTGATGAAGGCAGAAGACATTGTGGTCTGTTTCGCTAACAAGGGGCAGAATGCATGGCTGGAGCAGCAGAGTATCGGTGTGAAAGAGGCGTGTAAAGATCTTGGACTGCCGGATCCGACAGTTGTCTATGCAGATTCCCAGGAAAATGCAGAATCGCAGGTACAGGCGATTGAAGATTTCATGTCTCTTGGGGCGAATGTTATCATTATCGATCCGATTTCATCTGATGTTGTGAAACAGGCACTTCAGAATGCAAAGGACGAGGGTGTTGTCGTTATCGATGTGGATTCTGTCGGCGGATTAAATGATGTTACGAATTGTTCCATCGGCCTGGATGAATACACGGCATCGTATGAAGGTGCTGAGAAATTCTGTCAGGATTATCTTGAGAAGGGGGACGGCGTGATCATTATCGCAGGAAACCAGGGAGATACAAATGGTGAAAACCGTCTGAAAGGAATGACGGAGGCGTGCGAGGCAAACGGAATTGAAGTGCTCGGATCACAGTACACAGACTGGACGGCAGCAAAGACAACAGCGGCGATGGAAGACTTTATCACTTCCAAAGGGGATGAGATCAAGGGTGTGCTGGTTCCGTCGGATGATATGGGACTTGGTGCGATCACAGCGCTTGAACAGGCAGGTATGATCGATAATGTAAAGATGATGGGATACGGTGGATTCCAGGTTGCATTGGATGCGATAGCGGACGGCAAGATGTCCATGACCGTAGGTATGCACCCATATGACTGTGGATATCAGGCAGTTGAGAACGCGGTGAATATTCTGACAAAAGGGGAAGAGCCAAAAGAACACTTTATCGACGTTGGTACAGACCTTATCACGACAGAAAATTATCAGGAATTTAAAGGCTTCTGATGAAAATTACATGAAATATTTAGCAAAGGACTGTTGATGGGAGCAAGATAAAACATAAAAAGGAGGCGTGTAAAGAATGGAACCTGGTTCTGAACCGCTTCCTTTTCCTGTGATAATCGGAACAGTCCGGGAAAGAGGGTGAAATCTGCAGTGGGCGATGTGGTAGTTGAATTAAAAGATATCAAAAAGTTTTTCCCAGGTGTGACAGCGCTGAAAAATATGAGCATTCAGCTGAAAAAGGGAGAAGTACATGGGCTGATTGGAGAAAATGGAGCAGGAAAATCAACGCTGATCAAGGTGTTGACGGGGGTCTATAAACCGGACGGCGGAGAGATCCTGGTCAATGGAGAAGCTGTAAAGTTCCAAAATCCAAATGAAGCCAAAGCAAAGGGAATCTCCTGTGTATATCAGGAACTGAATATTGTCTCGGAGCTGTCTGTCACGGACAACATGTTTATGGGAAATTATGTGACGAAGAGAAAACGATTTCTGGACTATGCTTTTATGGACAACAGAGTGCGCGAGATCATGCAGGACATGAACCAGGATGTAGATCCTGAGACGATCTGTGCGGAACTGGGCATGGGACAGCGGCAGATGATCGAGATTGGAAAAGCAATATTGCTGGATGCACAGGTATTGATTCTGGACGAACCAACTTCCAGTCTGGGAGAAAAAGAGGTGCAGGAGCTTTTTAAAACGATCCGTGTGCTGAGGGAAAAGGGCATTGCCATTCTTTTTGTATCACATAAACTGGAAGAATTATTTGAAGTTTGTGATGTGGTGACGGTGATGAGGGATGCGGAGCATATCATCACTGCTCCGATATCAGAGATGACGAAGGACACTCTGATCATGCATATGGTCGGCAGGACAATGAGCAACATGTATCCGGAAAAGACTTCAAATCCCGGAGAAGTTGCGCTGGAAGTCAAAAATCTGACGCGTTACGGCTCCTTTGAAAATGTAAGCTTTTCTGCAAAAAAAGGAGAAATTCTCGGGTTTTCCGGACTGGTGGGTGCAGGGAGGACGGAAGTGTTCCGCTGTGTGTTCGGTGTTGATCCGGTTGACAGCGGAGAGATCTATGTAAATGGCAGGAAAGTACATATACGCGGTACGCGTGACGCCATTAAACTGGGCATGGCGTATGTTTCGGAAGACCGAAAAGGCCAGGGTCTGGTGCTGGAAGAGTCGGTATCCCGCAATCTGTCTCTTGTAAATTTAAGAAAATTCGTGAAAGGTGTTCTCATCAATGACAATGGCGTGAGAAAACAGGCGGAAACAACGGTGGATGCTTTAAAGATCAAGACGCCTTCCATTGAAGCTCAGGTCATCAATCTTTCCGGAGGAAACCAGCAGAAAGTGGTAATCGAAAAATGGCTCAGCACAGATTCTGAAATCTTTATTTTTGATGAGCCGACCCGTGGAATTGACGTAGGTGCAAAGCTGGAGGTCTACCATGTGATGAACCGGCTGGCGGCCGAAGGCAACTGTGTGATTATGATCTCTTCAGAATTGCCGGAGATACTGGGGATGTGCGACCGGGTGATTGTCATGAGAACGGGAAGTGTTATGGGAGAGATTGATCGGAAAGAAACGTACTTTAATCAGGAAGATATCATGAAAGCTGCATGGGGAGGGAAGATTGAGCATGAGTAATCATATTGCAAAGAATAAAAAACAAAAGAAACATTCTACGCTTTGGGGACCGATTTTAGCGGTCATTCTGTTATCCATCGTACTGTCTGTGGTGACCAATAAGTTTTTGACGATGAATAATATTTTAAATATCATGAGACAGACATCGGTGAATGCGCTGGTTGCCTTCGGCATGTTGTTCGTACTGCTGACGGGCGGGATTGATCTGTCGCAGGGGTCGATTGTCGGATTTTCAATGGGAATTATCACGTTCCTATATTTGAGCGGCATCGAGAATTCATTTTTAATGATCGTGCTGCCGATCGTGGTGGGAACACTGTGCGGACTGATCAACGGACTGGTCTTCACAAAACTGCATTTACCGCATCCATTTGTATCAACGCTGGGTATGATGCAGGTGCTGCGCGGGATAACGCTGATTATCACGCAGTCTAAACCGGTATCAGGATTTGCAAAACCGGTGCTCTGGGTCGGATCAGCATCTGTCTTCCGCATTCCGGTATGCTTTTTGCTGGTTATTGTTGTGGTAGTGATTGTCAGCGTCTTCTTAAATAAAACACCGATGGGGCGCCAGATCTATTCGGTGGGAGGCAATCTGGAAGCGGCGCGTCTTGCGGGAATTAAAGTTGATTTTACGCTGACGACCACCTATGCGCTTTCCGGTCTGATGTGCGGACTGGCAGCGATCGTACTGGTCGGACGGGTTGGCTCTACATACCCGCTTGCCGGTGAAGGATATGAGATGGATGCGGTGGCAGCGTGCGTAATCGGCGGTGCATCGTTCAGCGGAGGCAAAGGAACGGTCGGCGGAACGCTGGTGGGCGCACTGATCATTGCAGTTGTCAACAATGGTCTGAACTTGCTGGGAGCATCTCAGGACGTGCAGAAGGTAGTGCTTGGTATCGTTATTATCTTGGCGGTACTTGTTGATGTAACCAGAACACAGCAGAGCGAGAAAAAACGCCGGCTTGCACAGGCCAGCAGCGAGAATGCGTAATCTGATCTGTCCAGAAGAAATTTGAAACAGGTGTAGACATCGTGCTTAGGAGAAGAACGAAATGAAAGCCATTATATTAAAAGAAGTAGGGAAATATGCGGTTGTGGAAAAGCCTGTTCCGAAAATAAAAAAAGGGAACGAACTGCTGGTGAAAATAGACGCCTGCAGTATCTGCGGATCGGATATGCATATTTTAAGTGATCCGCCGGGATATCCCGCAACACCAGGCACGACCATCGGACATGAAATGGTAGGAACGGTTGTTGAGACGGGAAATGAAGCAGCGGCATTTAAAGTTGGTGACCGGGTTGTCTGCGACAATAATATACCATGCGGGCAGTGCTATTACTGCCGCAGCGGTCATGCCAACATGTGTGAACATGTGAGGTGTCTCGGGGTTAACGACGACGGATTCTTTGCAGAGTATGCAGTGATCCCGGATGCCTCGGCGTATATCATCAGCCCGGACCTGCCGCTGGATATTGCAATTTTCGCAGAACCGCTGAACTGTGTGATGGGGGCTGTGGATAAGCTGAGGATGATACCGGGAGAGACGGTGGTGGTGATCGGTGCAGGTCCGATTGGTCTTTATTTTATCCAGATCCTGAAGAAAAATGGTGCTGGAAAAGTGATTGCGGTGGAACTGAGTGATTTTCGTAAGAAGATGGCGAAAGAGGCAGGAGCGGATCTTGTTATTTCACCGGATGAGGCGGGAAACCTGCCGCTGCTGGCTGATATGGGAGCGGACGTTGTTGTGGATGCTGTGGGCAGCTGCATCAAAGATGCACTCGGCTGGGTTCGCAGTTCGGGAAGAGTTCTCCTTTTCGGTCAGAATTTTGCCAGAACTCAGGAGATCTGCCAAAGCGTCATCACCAGAAAGGAGCTTACGGTGATCGGAAGCTATATCGGCTCCTATTCCTGGCATGATACGATCCGGCTGCTGGAACATGACCATCTGCAGCTGGAAAAAATGATCACACACCGTCTTGCGCTGGAAGACTTTGCGGTTGGGTATGAGGCGATGAAGGACGGCAGCGCGCTGGAAGTTATCCTGTATCCAAACGGCAGGTAAAGACGGACTTTTCTTTGGCACAGGTATGTCTTTAGTGTCTGTCCCATATCTAATAGGAAATAACTTAAACAACTTCATTTTCCGAGTGCAAATCATGCAGTAAAGAAATGTTGATATTAACTGAAAAAAATCAAAAAAGTACACCCAGACTCTTGACAAAGGTAGAGGCTGGGTGTATATTAGCGTTAGATGTTAGCACTCCACCTAAATGAGTGCTAACAAAAATCAGAAAGGAGCTATGTATGGAAGAACGCTTAGATGAACGAAAACAAAAGATTTTGAAAGCCATCATCCAGACATACCTGGAAACAGGCGAACCAGTGGGCTCCCGGACGATTTCAAAATATACCGATTTGAATTTGAGCTCAGCAACGATTCGAAATGAAATGTCTGATCTGGAAGAGCTGGGGTTTATTCTTCAGCCGCACACGTCAGCCGGCAGGATTCCTTCTGATAAAGGATACCGCCTGTATGTTGATGAGATGATGAAAGAAAAAGATCAGGAAGTTTCAGAGATTAAAGAGCTTATGATTGAGAAGACGGACCGTATGGAAAAGGTATTAAAGCAGGTGGTAAAAGTACTCGCTTCCAATACAAACTATGCGACCCTGATCACCGGTCCATCCTATCACAGGACGAAAGTAAAATTCATCCAGCTATCCAAACTGCGGGAAGACCAGATTCTGGCTGTGATCGTTGTGGAAGGCAATATGGTAAAAAATCAGATTATCAATCTGGAAGAACCGATGGATGATGAAACGATCCTGAAGCTGAATCTTCTGCTGAACACACAGCTGAATGGCCTGACGATAGAGGAAATCAGTCTTGGAATGATCAAGGCGCTCAAAGAGCAGGCAGGCATCCACAGCGCTGTGGTAAGCGGCGTGCTGGATGGACTTGAG
Source organism: uncultured Ruminococcus sp. (assembly GCA_964621905.1). Lineage (GTDB taxonomy): Bacteria > Bacillota > Clostridia > Lachnospirales > Lachnospiraceae > Ruminococcus_G. The sequence continues at coordinate 121,260 of CAZUNG010000005.1, forward strand.
GAGACAATTTCCAGTAACGATGAAGAGTTTCCTGTTTTTACCAGTGGAGCCACCAATATCTTTCGCTATCCGGAACTCTCAGACAGCAGCAGGGCCAGTGAACTGATCTCTGCGTTCGAAGAAAAAGAACAGCTGGTTGAAATGTTGAAAGAAACGGTAGGGGATGATGAATCAGAGAATACAGGAATTCAGGTATATATCGGAAGTGAGTCGCCGGTTCAGACAATGAAGGACTGCAGTGTTGTGACAGCAACGTATGAACTGGGAGAAGGCATGAAGGGCACGATAGGTATTATTGGCCCCAAGCGGATGGATTATGAAAATGTAGTAGACAATCTGAAAACGCTGAAAGCGCAGCTGGATTCAATATTTAAGAAAGAGTAGCAGCCGGCAACAAGGCTGTCGGAAGGGTGGAATGAGAATGGCGGAAGAAATAAAGAAAGAAGAAGCATTGGACACTGAAGAAGCAGCGGAGACACAGAGCGAAGACACACCGGCAACAGAGTCTCAGGAAGCGGAAGCAGCTTCGGAAACTGAAGCTTTAGAAGAAGCCGCAGCAGATGCACCGGCAGAAAAAGAACAGCAGGAGACTGAGACAAAGAAACGCTTTGGAAAAAAGAAAGATAAGAAAGACAAAAAGGATGAGAAGATCGAAGAACTGACAGATCAGCTGAAACGCCAAATGGCAGAATTCGATAATTACCGGAAACGCACCGATAAAGAAAAGGCGAGCATGTACGTGATCGGAGCAAAAGAGATTGTAGAAAAAATGCTTCCGATTGTGGATAATTTTGAACGCGGTCTTTCAAGCGTGCCGGATGATCAGAGAGAAGATCCCTTCGTGGACGGTATGGATAAGATTTACAAGCAGCTGATGACAGCGATGGAAGAAATGGGTGTCAAGGTAATCGAGGCAGTGGGGCAGGAATTTAACCCTGATCTGCACAATGCAGTGATGCATGTGGAAGATGAAGAAGCCGGTGAAAATATCATCGTGGAGGAATTCCAGAAGGGATATCTGTATAAAGACTTCGTGGTCAGACACAGTATGGTAAAAGTAGCAAACTGACCGAAAGCAACTTAGTGAACGCGAGCCGGAGGCGAAGCGTGAACTTAGTGCGAGGTCCATCCCGACCCTTAGGGAGCGCAGAAAGCGCGAGCTTAGTGGAGGGATGAAACTGAAAATAAGCAACTTAGTGAACGCGAGAAAACTAACAGTTTTTAAGTTAGTTGAGAGACTCTTGGAAAGAAGTATAAAAACTATCATATAGAAATCATAATCAGGAGGTAAATTATTATGAGCAAGATTATTGGTATCGACCTTGGAACAACAAACAGCTGTGTAGCTGTAATGGAAGGCGGTCAGCCGACCGTCATTGCAAATACAGAAGGCGCAAGAACAACACCGTCTGTTGTCGCATTTACAAAGACCGGTGAAAGACTGGTAGGGGAACCCGCAAAACGTCAGGCAGTGACAAATGCAGACAAAACAATTTCATCGATCAAAAGACATATGGGTACAGATTACCGTGTGACGATTGACAGCAAAAAATATTCTCCACAGGAAATTTCCGCAATGATTTTGCAGAAGCTGAAAGCGGATGCAGAAGCGTATCTTGGAGAAAAGGTGACAGAGGCTGTGATCACAGTACCGGCTTACTTCAATGATGCTCAGCGTCAGGCAACAAAAGATGCCGGAAAGATTGCCGGACTTGAAGTAAAACGTATTATCAACGAGCCGACAGCTGCGGCTCTGGCATATGGACTTGACAACGAAAAAGAACAGAAGATCATGGTTTATGACCTGGGCGGCGGTACATTCGACGTTTCAATTATCGAGATCGGTGATGGCGTCATCGAAGTACTTTCAACAGCCGGAAATAACAAACTGGGCGGCGATGATTTTGATGCAAAGATCACCGATTATATGCTTGCCGAGTTTAAGAAACAGGAGGGCGTAGATCTCTCAAATGACAAGATGGCTTTGCAGAGACTGAAAGAAGCAGCAGAGAAAGCTAAAAAAGAACTTTCCTCCGCAACCACAACGAATATCAACCTGCCATTCATCACAGCGACAGCTGATGGTCCGAAACATTTCGATATGAACCTGACAAAAGCTAAATTTGATGAACTGACACATGAGCTGGTAGAAAAAACTGCAGAACCGGTGAAACGTGCACTTTCTGATGCTGGAATTTCCGCATCGGAACTGGGCAAAGTCCTGTTGGTAGGCGGATCCACACGTATCCCGGCTGTCCAGGATAAAGTAAAACAGCTGACCGGACATGAACCGAGCAAGACGCTGAATCCGGATGAATGTGTTGCACTGGGTGCTTCCGTTCAGGGCGGAAAACTTGCAGGTGATGCAGGCGCAGGTGATATCCTTCTTCTGGATGTTACACCACTTTCCCTGTCGATTGAGACGATGGGCGGTGTGGCAACAAGACTGATTGAAAGAAATACAACAATTCCGACAAAGAAGAGCCAGATCTTCTCCACAGCAGCAGATAATCAGACTGCCGTTGATATCAATGTTGTTCAGGGTGAAAGACAGTTTGCGAAAGACAACAAATCCCTTGGACAGTTCCGGCTGGATGGTATTCCGCCTGCAAGAAGAGGCGTACCGCAGATCGAAGTTACGTTTGATATCGATGCAAACGGTATTGTAAATGTATCTGCCAAAGATCTCGGAACAGGAAAAGAGCAGCATATTACAATCACTGCAGGTTCTAATATGTCTGATGATGATATCGATAAGGCAGTTAGAGAGGCGGCCGAATTCGAGGCTCAGGATAAGAAACGGAAAGAAGCGATCGATGCAAGAAATGATGCGGATGCGTTCGTATTCCAGACTGAAAAAGCACTGGAAGAAGCAGGTGACAAGATTGATGCTAACGATAAGACAGCAGTGGAAGCTGACCTGGCAGCACTGAAGGAAATCCTTGCAAAATCCACACCGGAAGAGACGACAGAAGCTCAGGTTGCGGAAATCAAAGCGGCACAGGAAAAACTGATGCAGAGCGCTCAGAAACTGTTTGCAAAAATGTATGAGCAGACACAGGGGACTGCAGGAGCAGACCCGAACATGGGCGGAGCAGGAGCCGGTGCAGGTTCTGAGGCTGGCTATGATTCGGATGATGTTGTTGATGCTGATTACAAAGAAGTGTAACATAAAAGCGTAAGTGACAAAGCGACTCACGGATACAGTATGTATTCGTGAGTTGCAGTTACGCATACTTAAAAATCTGTAAAATGAAAGGTGAACATCATGGCAGAAAAGAGAGATTACTATGAGGTTCTGGGCGTGGACCGGGGAGCGGATGATGCCACTTTAAAAAAAGCATATCGAAAGCTCGCAAAACAGTACCATCCGGATATGAACCCGGGGGATGAGCAGGCTGAGAAAAAATTCAAGGAAGCGACAGAAGCGTATGGAGTATTGAGCGATCCCGAGAAGAGAAAGCAGTATGATCAGTTCGGCCATGCAGCATTTGAGGGCGGCGCAGGTGGAAGTGGATTTGGCGGATTTGGCGGTTTTGACTTCAGTGGTCAGGATATGGGAGATATTTTTGGAGATCTTTTCGGGGATTTGTTTGGCGGAGGAGGCGCCAGACGAAGGTCAAGTAACGGTCCGATGAAGGGTGCAAATCTGCGCGCTGTGATCCATATCACATTCCAGGAAGCAGTGGCTGGATGTGAAAAAGAGCTGGAGATCAATCTGAAAGATGAATGTGACACATGCCATGGTACAGGTGCGAAGCCTGGTACCGAGCCACAGACATGTCCGAAATGTAATGGTGAAGGCCAGGTCGTATATACACAGCAGTCCATGTTTGGAATGGTGAGAAATGTACAGACATGTCCGGAATGTAATGGAACCGGCAAGGTGATCAAGGACAAATGTACATCCTGCCGCGGGACGGGATATCTTACAAATCGCAAGAAAATCAAGGTCACAGTACCTGCTGGTATCGATGACGGACAGAGCATCCGTATCCGCGAGAAGGGGGAACCCGGCAAGAACGGCGGACCGCGGGGCGATCTGCTGGTAGAAGTTCAGGTTGCCCGCCATCCGATCTTCCAGAGACAGGATATGAATATATTTTCAACAGCACCGATCACATATGCACAGGCTGCACTGGGCGGGGATGTGAAAATCAGTACCGTAGACGGTGATGTGATGTATACGGTGAAGCCGGGTACACAGACGGATACGAAGATTCGTCTAAAAGGTAAAGGCATTCCTTCGCTGCGCAATAAGAGCGTTCGGGGTGATCATTACGTGACACTGGTCGTACAGGTGCCGACCAAGCTGAGCGAAGAGGCAAAGGAAGCACTTCGTCAGTTTGATGCTGCCTGTGGAAATGCGCCGGCTGCGGCACATTCCAAACAGACAGAAAAAAAGAAGAGCTTTATGGATAAGCTGAAAGAGACATTTGAAGATTAATAAATCACTCAAAAAGCTGCAATTCCGTTTTGGACAAATCTGTGTTTCATACGGTATTGCGGTTTTTTTTCTTTTCGTGTATGATATGGTAAGTGACAGGAGCAAAGCTTATTATGAGTACATGGATTGTGTTCCAGCAAATGCTGGTTGTTTTTATATTGATTACGGTCGGTTTTTTTATGTTCCGCTCCGGCCGTTTTTCGCATGCAGCTTCAAAGGATCTCTCAGGACTGATTACCAATGTATGCAATCCTGCGATTATGATCGGCAGTGCATTTGGTGACAACACAGGGGCGACAACCGGAGATCTGATAACAGCGGCACTGGTTGCAGCAGTCATGTATGTGGCGCTTCTGATATTGGGCTGGTTGCTGCCGCGCGTTCTGCGGATTCCCGGACCAGAACAGAAGTTTTACAGCATGATGACCGTTTACGGGAACATTGGCTTTATTGGAATACCGCTTGTGTCAGCGGTCCTGGGGAGCTCGGCGCTCATCTACCTGTCGGTATTCATTCTGATGTTTAATATCCTTATCTACACCCACGGAATGCAGGTGATTACATCAAAACTCCCGGGAAACAGCGGATTTCAGTGGAAACGCATGATTAATGTGGGAACCGTGTCAGGCGTTCTGACGGTACTTATTTTCCTTTTGAAGCCCCCGGTGCATCAGGTGATTTCTGACAGCATTTCTTATATCGGAGGATGCACCACATTTCTGTCGATGCTGGTTCTGGGCGGTTCCATTGCAAATATGTCAGCGAGAGAAGTGTTTGGGGATAAAAAGCTGTACCTTTTTACAGCAATCCGTTTTTTTCTGGTGCCGTCTGCTGCTGCGGTGATGCTGAAATCTCTGGTTGCAAATGATCTGATACGGGAGATTACGGTATTCTGTCTGGCACTTCCGGTTGCAAATATGCCGCTGATGCTGGCACAGGAATATAATGCTGACACAAAATTACTGGCGAGAGGGATCATCCTGACGACGCTGCTTTCGATTTTCAGCGTGACACTCTCGGCCGGTTTTATCTGAGAAGATATCATTTGAGAAAGAAGGAGAACGGGATATGAAATGGAATAAATTCACTTTAAAGACGAGAACAGAAGCAGAAGATATTGTGATTTCCACGCTGGCGGAAGCCGGGATCCAGGGCGTCGAGATTGAGGACCGTCAGCCGCTTACAGAGGCGGACAAACAGCAGATGTTTGTGGATATTCTGCCGGACATGCCTGCGGATGACGGGATTGCTTATCTTAATTTTTATCTGGATGAAGCGGAAGATAAGGAAGATATCCTGAAAAGAGTCAGAGAGGCGCTTGATGAACTGCGGCAGTTCATGGATATCGGTGAGGCGACAATCGAGGAATCACAGACGGAGGATAAAGACTGGATTAATAACTGGAAAGAATATTTCCGCCAGTTTTATGTGGATGATATACTGATCATTCCTTCCTGGGAGGAAGTCAAAGAAGAGGACAGGGGGAAACTGGTGATCCACATTGATCCGGGTACAGCATTCGGCACCGGCATGCATGAGACGACGCAGCTTTGCATCCGCCAGCTGAAGAAGTATGTGACACCGGCTACAGAGCTGCTGGATGTCGGTACAGGCAGCGGAATTCTGTCTATCGTTGCGCTCAAACTGGGTGCCCGTCATGCATTGGGAACGGACCTGGATGTCTGTGCTGTTCCTGCGGTTGAAGAAAATAAAGCGGCCAATGATATTGACAGGGATGCCTTCACCATGATGATCGGAAATATCATTGACAACAAGGAGACACAGGATGCTGTCGGATATGAAAAGTATGACATTGTGGTTGCCAACATTCTGGCAGATGTTCTGGTTATGCTCACCCCGGTTATTGTAAGACAGATGAAACCGGGCGGTATCTATATTACATCGGGGATTCTGGCAGAAAAAGAAGGGGTTGTAAGAGACGCAGTGCTGCACGCAGGTCTTACGATAGAGGAAGTGACATATCAGGGAGAATGGGTGTCTGTGACGGCGCGGAAACAGTAGGAGCAGTTATGTATCGTTTTTTTGTGAAAGAAGATCAGATCGGAGAACATAAGATTCATATCACCGGAGGAGATGTGAACCATATTAAAAATGTACTGCGGCTGAAAAAAGGAGACGAAGTATGTGTCTCGGACGGCGGAATCTATGAATACCACTGTGAGATCCTGGAATTTCCTGAAGGGGAAGTGCTGCTGGAGATTCACTATAAGCAGGAAAAGAATCTTGAGCTGAGCTCCCGTGTTTATCTGTTTCAGGGCATCCCTAAGAGTGACAAGATGGATATCATCGTCCAGAAAGCCGTGGAACTGGGGGTATATCAGATCATCCCTGTGGCAATGAAGCGCTGCGTGGTCAGACTGGATTCCAAAAAAGAGGAGAACAGAAGAAAACGCTGGAACAGTATTTCAGAGAGCGCCGCCAAACAGGCGGGAAGGATGATCATTCCGGAGGTGAGACCGGTGATGACATTTGAAAGTGCTGTGAAATATGCAGCAGACTGCGATGTCAGACTGATGCCGTATGAAATGGCCAGCGGTATGAAAGAAACAAAAGAGCTTCTGACAGGTATTCAGGCGGGTCAGTCAATCGCGGTTTTTATCGGGCCGGAGGGCGGATTTGCCGAGGAAGAGGCCGAATTGGCGCGTGAAAGCGGAATGAAGATGATTACGCTTGGAAAAAGAATTTTGAGAACAGAGACAGCAGGGATGACCACTTTGTCGATTCTGATGTTTTTACTGGAGGAATGAAGAAGATGGAAGCTTACTTGGATAATTCGGCGACCACACGCTGCTATCGTGAGGTCTGTGAGATTGTCAGCCGGGCAATGTACGAGGATTATGGAAATCCATCCTCCATGCATTTAAAAGGTGTGGAGGCAGAACGTTATATAAAAGAGGCAGCATCCCGTATCGCTGCGACATTAAAGGTATCCGACAGGGAAATCTATTTCACCTCCGGAGGGACAGAATCAGACAACTGGGCGCTGATCGGAACTGCGCAGGCAGCCAGAAGACGCGGCAGACATATCATCATCACGGAGATAGAGCATCCGGCGGTAGCGGCCCCGGCGGCATTTTTGGAGGAACATGGATTTGAGGTGACGAGACTTCCCGCCGACAGTCAGGGGTGCGTCTCACTGGAAGATCTTCGGCAGGCAATGCGGGAGGATACGATTCTCGTGTCGGCAATGTACGTGAATAATGAGATTGGTTCCGTACAGCCGGTGGCGGCTATCGGAGCATTTTTGAAGGAAACATACCCGGAGACTGTATATCATGTGGATGCCATACAGGCCTACGGAAAATACAGGATCTTCCCGGAGCGTATGGGCATTGACCTGTTGTCCGTCAGCGGGCATAAGGTTCACGGTCCTAAGGGTGTTGGCTTTTTGTACGTAAGAAATAAAGTAAAGCTGCTGCCTGTCATACACGGAGGAGGACAGCAAAACGGGATGCGTTCAGGAACGGATAATGTGCCGGGGATTGCAGGGCTAGGACTTGCTGCAGAGATGTGCTGCCGCAACCTGGAGAAAAACGCCGAGTATATGTACAGGCTGAAATCCCAGCTGGTTGAGGGACTGTGTAAAATGGATGATGTGCTGATTCACGGAATGACAGCGCGCGACGGCGCACCGCATATTGTAAATGCTTCATTCCTGGGCGTGCGCAGTGAGGTACTGCTGCACTCGCTGGAGGAGAAGGGGATTTATGTGTCTGCGGGATCTGCCTGTTCCACACACAAGAAAAGTAAAAGTCCAACGCTGTCGGCCATCGGCGCTGATGCAAAAGCGATGGAGTCGGCGGTGCGTTTCAGCTTTTCTGAGGAGACGACACCGGAGGAGATTGCGTACACACTGGAAGTACTCGGTGAGCTGCTGCCGATGCTGCGGCGTTACATGAGACGGTAAAAGGAGAAAAGAACATGTTTACAGCATTTTTGATAAAATATGCCGAAATTGGAATCAAAGGGAAAAACAGATATCTGTTTGAGGATGCCCTTGTAAGGCAGATTCAGTTTGCGCTTAAGCCTGTGGAAGGTGAATTTGATGTGACCAGGGAGCAGGGCAGGATCTATGTCAATGCAAAGAGTGCCTTTGATTTTGATGAGGCAGTGGAAGCGCTGAAGCGCGTATTTGGAATTTCGGGAATCTGTCCGGTGGTGATCGTTGAGGATGAGGGATTTGAGAAGCTGGCACAGGATGTCACGGCGTACGTGGACCGGCAGTACCCGGATAAAAACAAAACGTTTAAAGTGAATGTCAGGCGTGCGAAGAAGTCATATCCGATGAGTTCTATGGAGGCCAACAGTGAGCTCGGAGGAAGGCTTCTGGATGCGTTTAAAGAGCTGAAAGTAGATGTCCACAAGCCGGATATCATGCTGAATGTGGAAATTCGGAACAGGATCTACATCTATTCGGAAATCATTCCGGGACCGGGAGGTATGCCGGTCGGGACGAACGGCAGAGCGATGCTGCTGCTTTCCGGAGGAATTGACAGTCCGGTTGCGGGATATATGATAGCTAAACGCGGTGTCCAGATCGAAGCGGTCTATTTTCACGCTCCTCCGTATACGAGTGAGCGTGCAAAACAGAAAGTGGTGGATCTTGCGCGGCTGGTATCACGCTACAGTGGCCCCATCAAACTGCATATCGTCAATTTTACAGACATACAGCTTTACATCTACGACCAGTGTCCGCATGATGAACTTACGATTATTATGCGCCGTTATATGATGAAGATCGCGGAACGCATTGGGAGAGAGACAGGCTGCCTGGGTCTGATTACGGGAGAAAGTATCGGGCAGGTCGCAAGTCAGACAATTCAGAGCCTTGCTGCGACGAATGAAGTGTGCACCATGCCGGTATTCCGTCCGGTGATCGGATTTGATAAACAGGAAATTGTGGATGTGGCGCTGAAGATCGATACGTATGAAACATCAATCCAGCCGTTTGAAGACTGCTGTACGATTTTTGTGGCAAAGCATCCGGTGACAAAACCGAATCTGAATGTGATCAAACGCTCAGAGATGAAGCTGCAGGAAAAAATTGATGAAATGCTGGAGACGGCGATTGACACCGCAGAAGTGATCACTGTTTTCTAGGAAATGCATTTGAGAAAATAAAAAAGGCTTTGCTTAAATGCGAAGCCTTTGATAATCTTAGATAATATATGGTTCCAGGCTCTTTAATACTTCTTCCAGAGCTTCGCCTTCGGCGTGGATGTTCAGGTTAATCGGTTTTGCAAGATCCAGACTGAAAATTCCCATGATGGATTTGGCATCGATGACATACCTTCCGGAGACGAGATCGAAATCAAAATCAAATTTGGAAATTTCATTTACAAAGGATTTTACTTTATCGATGGAGTTTAAAGAAATCTGAACTTTTTTCATAATAATGTTCCCTCCCTTAATTTATTAATGATGATATGAACATCTTACATTTTATGGATGGGAAAGTCAAGGGCAAACAAATAAAACGGAGGTAAAACGTGGGTAAAAAAGCGGCACTGCATAACCTGGGATGTAAAGTGAATGCGTATGAGACGGAGGCCATGCAGCAGCTGCTGCAGGAGAACGGATATGAAATTGTGGATTTTGCGCCGGGTGCAGATATCTATATCATCAACACCTGCACGGTGACCAATATTGCTGACAGAAAATCCAGGCAGATGCTTCACAGAGCCAAGAAGATGAATCCCGATGCGCTGGTCGTTGCGGCCGGATGCTATGTTCAGGCGGGAAAAGAAAAATTAGAAAAAGATCCGTCGATTGATCTTATTATTGGGAATAATAGGAAGAAAGACCTGATTGACATTCTGAAAGAACATGAGAAAAAACTGGAAAACAGGAATAGTGTGATCGATATCAATCATACAAAAGAATATGAGGAACTTTATGTATCACGGATGACGGAGCATACAAGAGCCTATATTAAGGTGCAGGATGGCTGTAACCAGTTCTGTACCTACTGTATTATTCCATATGCGAGAGGCAGGGTCAGAAGCCGGCGAAAAGAAGACGTTCTCAGTGAAGTGCGGCGTCTTGCAAGGGCGGGCTGCAGGGAGATTGTGCTGACGGGTATACATTTGAGCTCTTATGGGACAGATCGGAAGGATGAAAATCTGCTTGATCTGATACAGAGCGTACACCAGGAGAGCGGGATCGAGCGTATCCGGCTGGGGTCTCTGGAACCTTTAATCATTACCGAAGAATTTGCCGGTGCTCTGTCTGAGCTTCCGAAAGTATGTCCGCATTTTCATCTGTCTCTGCAAAGTGGATGTGATGAAACCTTGAGGCGGATGAACAGAAGGTACGGCGCAAAAGAATACAGAGAAAGATGTGAGATTCTGCGCAGACATTTTGAACATCCGGCGCTGACAACGGATGTGATTGTGGGATTTCCGGGTGAAACGCCTGAAGAATTTGAATCATCCCGGAAGTTTGTGGAGGAAATCTCGTTTTATGAGACACATATTTTCAAGTATTCCAAGCGGGAAGGTACAAAGGCAGCAGATTTGGAGCATCAGATTACGGATGCGGACAAGACGCTGCGAAGCAATCTCATGATTCAGATGGGCAGAGAAAAAAAGAAGGCATATATGGAGCAGTTCCTGGGACAGACACTGGAGATTCTGGTGGAGGAGCAGACAGTGATCCAGGGGGAAACTTACTGGGCAGGCTATACGCCGCAGTACCTGAAAGTTGCAGTAAAACTTGATGGAAACCCCAGAAATACGCTGGTTTCGGTAAAGGCTTGTGGACTGTTGGGAGATGAAACACTGCTGGCAGTTTCTGAACCATGAGAAATCTTCATAAATTCTTCATTGTATTTTTGGAGAATTTGTATTAAAATAAGATAGATATCAAATTTAAGGGCGTGAAAAAATGGCGAATATTAGTAATACACAGTATTTTAAAGTGAAAACAGAACCGGAAATACAGGTAAAGGACGTGCTTGATCTCGTGTATAATGCGATGGCTGAAAAGGGATATAATCCGGTCAATCAGATTGTGGGCTATATTATGTCCGGCGATCCGACATACATTACGAGTTACAAGGGCGCCAGAAGCATGATTATGAAAGTAGAACGGGATGAGCTGGTAGAAGAGCTGTTAAAGGCTTATATCGAGAATCAATCCTGGAAGAGAGACTGATTTCATGCGTATAATGGGACTGGACTACGGCTCCAAAACCGTAGGGGTGGCTGTCAGCGATCCTCTCGGGATCACTGCTCAGGGCGTTGAGACAATCTGGCGGAAATCTGAGAATAAATTACGGCAGACACTGGCGCGGATTGAGGAACTGATAAGGGAATATCAGGTTGAAAAAATTGTACTTGGATTTCCCAAAAATATGAATAACACGATAGGGGACAGGGCTGCCATGTCTTTAGAGTTTCAGCAGACTTTAAAAAGACGGACAGGTCTGGACGTTGTCATGTGGGATGAACGGCTGACGACAGTTGCAGCAGAACGCGTATTGATGGAAGGGGGCATTCGGCGGGAACACCGCAAGGAGCGTGTGGATGAACTGGCTGCGGTTCTGATTCTTCAGAACTACCTCGACAGTCTGTAAATCATGGAGAATAGGTAAACGATATGGAAAAAATCATATTTTTAGAAGAAGACGGAACGGAAACAGAATTTTACGTAGAGGAACAGACAAGGATGAACGGATGTAATTACCTGCTGGTGACAGAATCTCTGGATGATGAGGCATGTGCTTATATCTTAAAAGATTTATCTGAGGATACAGACCAGGATTCCAGATATGTAATGGTTGACGACGATCTGGAACTGGAGACGATATCACGTCTGTTTGCGGACATGTTAGAGGACGTGGACATTGAATTGGAACAGAAATAAAAATTAGTGAGTGGAGGTACTCTTGAAAAAAAATAATAATTCAAAATTGAAAATCATTCCGCTGGGCGGCCTGGAGCAGATTGGAATGAATATTACTGCCTTTGAGTGCGAAGACAGTATTGTTGTCGTGGACTGCGGGCTGTCATTTCCGGAAGATGATATGCTGGGGATTGACCTGGTGATCCCGGATGTGACTTATCTGAAAGACAATGCGGACAAAGTAAAAGGCTTTGTGATTACACATGGGCATGAGGATCATATCGGTGCGCTTCCTTATGTATTGAAACAGTTAAATGCACCGATCTATGCGACAAAACTGACACAGGGATTAATTGAAAACAAATTAAAGGAACACAATCTTCTTCGAGCTACCAAAAGAAAAACAGTAAAACATGGCCAGTCAATCAACCTGGGCTGTTTCCGTATCGAATTTATCAAAACCAACCACAGTATTGCAGATGCATCAGCTCTGGCGATTTATTCTCCGGCGGGCACCGTCGTTCATACGGGAGATTTTAAAGTAGATTACACGCCTGTTTTCGGTGATTCTATAGATCTTCAGCGATTTGCTGAGATCGGGAAAAAGGGTGTGCTGGCCCTTATGTGTGACAGTACGAACGCGGAACGCCCCGGTTTTACGATGTCAGAACGTACTGTTGGAAAAACATTTGATAATATATTTGCCGAACACAAAAACACACGGATCATCATCGCGACATTTGCATCCAATGTTGACCGTGTGCAGCAGATTATCAATTCTGCATATAAATATGGACGCAAGGTTGTTGTGGAAGGAAGAAGTATGGTAAATGTCATCTCGACAGCCTCAGAACTGGGATACTTGAATATCCCCGATAAAACCTTAATAGATATTGACCGGATGAAAAATTATCCGGATGAACAGATGGTGCTGATTACGACGGGAAGCCAGGGGGAATCCATGGCTGCACTGTCCAGAATGGCAGCAGATATCCACAGAAAAGTGACGATCAAGCCGAACGATACGATTATTTTCAGTTCCAACCCCATTCCTGGCAATGAAAAAGCGGTATCAAAGGTGATCAATGAGCTTTCAGCAAAAGGAGCGGATGTTATTTTCCAGGATGCACACGTATCCGGTCATGCCTGTCAGGAGGAGATTAAACTGATCTACTCTCTTGTAAGGCCGAAATATGCGATTCCGGTGCACGGAGAATACCGTCATCTGAAAGCGCATGCACAGATTGCACAGAATCTCGGACTGCCGAAGGAGAATGTATTTATCATGAACTCCGGAGAAGTGATGGAGATGAACCAGGAACAGGCTAAAATCGTGGGCAAAGTGCATACGGGTGCAATCCTTGTAGACGGACTCGGTGTCGGAGATGTGGGGAACATTGTACTTCGTGACCGCCAACATCTGGCGGAGGACGGAATTATCATTGTAGTCCTGACTCTGGAGAAGTTCAGCAATCAGCTGCTCGCCGGACCGGATATTGTTTCCCGCGGTTTTGTGTATGTACGGGAGTCAGAAGATTTGATGGGCGAGGCCAGAGTAGTAGTGGAGGACGCGCTGGACGGATGCCTTGAAAAACAGGTTTCTGACTGGGGAAAAATAAAAACTGTCATTAAAGATGGGTTGAGTGAATTTGTATGGAAGAGAACAAAAAGACGTCCGATGATTCTTCCGATAATAATGGAGGCATAAGGTACCATGAATGCGATTGAGCAGAAAACGTATGAATTGATTCAGACAATCAAAGAGAGCGAGTATTACAAATCATTTGAGGACAGCCTGGAGAAAGTTGTAAAACAGCCGGAAGTAAAAGGCAGACTGGATGAATTCCGTGCGCGCACATTCCGGATGTATAATGAATTGGATGAAGTGGATTTGTATGATGAAACAGATAAAATAGAAAGAGAGCACAGAGAGCTTCGAAGAATTCCGGAAGTCAATGCGTTTCTGGAGGCCGAATATGAATTGTGCAAACTTCTGAAATCGACAGAAGATATGATCAATATGGCGATTGACGTACAGATCCCAGAGCTGTAAATCCAGAAGACAGGAGAAGGTATGGCAAAAAAGAAGAAGCGGGATGGCGGACATCAGTCTGCGGTCAAACATGCAGGCAAAACGGTCCGTATTCTGATCTACGTACTGGTAATTGTGGCAATTGCGCTGCTCGGTAAAACCGCATACAGTTTTGGATACGCTGTCTTTGATCAGGAACCGATGACCTCGGAAGCGAGGGAAAAGGAGATAGAAATCATCATACAGGAGGGTATGTCTGTATATCAGATTGGAAAACTACTGGAGAGCAAAGGTCTGATCGAAGATCCGGTGATCTTTTGGGTGCAGGAGCAGCTTTCAGATTACCGGGGACAGATAAAGACCGGGCGGTATACACTTTCCACTGCGCAGACGCCGGATGAGATGATCGAGGTTATGGCTTCAGAGAAGGAGGAAAGCGAAGAGTGATTGTGGATGAGAGAATGACGACATATATCAATTCGCTGGATACCGGAAATACACCTTTTCTGGAGGAATTGGAGCGCACGGCACGCGGGGACTATGTGCCGGTGATCAGAAGAGAGATGCAGAGCTTTCTGAAAATTTTGCTGGCACTGAAACGGCCTGCACGGATACTTGAAGTAGGGACCGCCATCGGATTTTCTGCGCTGCTGATGTGTGAGTATAATCCTGTGAAATGTCATATCACAACAATAGAAAACTATGAAAAAAGGATTCCGCTGGCGCGCGAGAACTTCAGCCGTGCTGGCCGGGAGGACTGTATCACCCTGATTTCAGGGGATGCGGCAGATATTTTAGAGACACTGGATGGCCCTTTTGACTTCATCTTTATGGATGCTGCAAAGGGCCAGTATCTTCATTTTCTGCCGCAGGTTCTGCGTCTGATGGCACCGGGAGCAGTGCTTGTCTCGGATAATGTGCTGCAGGACGGTGATATCATCGAGTCGCGCTTTGCGGTTGAGAGGCGAAACCGTACCATTCATAAACGGATGAGGCAATATCTGTATGAATTAAAACACCGTGAAGAGCTGGTGACTTCGGTGCTGCCGCTCGGGGACGGTGTGACAGTCAGCGTGCGAAAGGGGACGGATGATGAGAAAACCGGAATTACTGGTGCCGGCCAGCAGTCTTGAGGTTTTAAAGGAGGCTGTGGTGTTTGGCGCCGATGCTGTTTATATCGGCGGGGAGGCTTTTGGCCTTCGGGCAAAAGCCAAGAATTTTTCCATGCGGGATATGCGTGAAGGAATTACGTTTGCACATGAGCGCGGCGTAAAAGTCTATGTAACTGCGAATATCCTTGCACATAATGAAGATCTGCCCGGCGTGCGCAGATATTTTGAAGAATTAAAAGAGATGGCTGTGGATGGCCTGATTATCGCAGATCCTGCAGTTTTTATGATCGCAAAAGAGGTCTGTCCGGACATTGAGCGCCACATCAGCACACAGGCGAACAATACGAATTACGGGACCTATCAGTTCTGGCATGAACTGGGTGCGAAGCGTGTAGTATCTGCCAGGGAGCTGTCACTTGAGGAAATCAGGGAAATTCGCAGAAAGATACCGGAAGATATGGAAATCGAAACATTTGTGCATGGAGCAATGTGCATTTCCTATTCCGGGCGCTGCCTGCTCAGTCATTATTTTACCGGCAGAGATGCGAATCAGGGAGCCTGCACACACCCCTGCCGGTGGAAATACTATGTGATGGAAGAGCAGCGCCCGGGAGAATATCTGCCCGTCTACGAAAATGAACGCGGAACGTATATCTTCAATTCCAAGGATCTTTGTATGATCGAACATCTTCCTGAACTGATTGAGGCCGGCATTGACAGCTTTAAGATTGAGGGCAGGATGAAGACGGCTCTGTATGTGGCCACTGTGGCGCGGACATACCGCAGGGCAATTGATGATTATCTGAAGGATCCGGCATTGTATGAAGAAAATATGGAGTGGTATCGGGACCAGATCTCGAACTGTACTTACCGGCAGTTTACAACTGGATTTTTTTATGGAAAGCCGGATGAATCCGCACAGATTTATGACAATAATACTTATGTAAAAGAGTATACGTATCTGGGAATTGTAGGGGAACAAAACGAACGCGGGCAGTTCCACATTTCTCAGCGAAATAAGTTTTCTGTCGGTGAAGTGATAGAAGTGATGAAACCGGACGGCGAAAATATTCCGGTGACAGTTCGGGCGATCTTTGATGAGGAAGGCAATGCGATGGAAAGTGCACCCCATCCTCAGCAAAGCTTGTGGATTGATCTCGGAGTCAGGCTTGAGCGCTACGACATTCTAAGGAGACAGGAAACAGCGCCGGAGCTTTAGCAGAGCGTTTTTTTCGATGCGTGAGACATAAGAGCGGCTGATTCCCATTTTTTCTGCGATTTTTTTCTGTGTGTATTCTGATTCGCCGTACAGTCCATAGCGGAGCTTCAAAACGAAGTATTCCTGCTCGGACAGTGCTGAGTTCATCAGTTCATAGAGTTTGGTGATATCTTCTTTCAGCGCGCAGGTATCGGCAGCGTCCGCGCTGCTGCTTTCTATAATATCGAGGAGATGAATTTCATTCCCCTCTTTGTCAGTACCGATCGGTTCGTAAAGAGAGACCTCTCTGGAGGTCTTTTTTTTGCCCCTGAACATCATGAGAAGTTCATTCTCTATACAACGTGCTGCGTATGTAGCAAGCCGGTTCCCTTTGTCACTGTCAAACGTGGAAATGGCTTTGATCAGGCCAATCGTACCGATGGAGATCAGATCATCCGTGTCGATGTCTGTTCCCTGGTATTTTTTGACAATATGTGCAACCAGCCGCAGGTTGCGCTCAATCAGGATGTTTTTGGCATCCAGATCGCCCTGTTTGTATTTTTGGAAATATTGTCGTTCCTCCTCAATAGTCAGTGGCTTTTGAAATGTTTTCAAAAACAGCACCTCGAAAGGATTTATTCTATCTTATGTCGCCAAGAGCCTTTTCGTGCTTTTCCACCTGTTTTCGGTTGCAATTTGACAGGGAGTGTGGTAAAATCCAACTACCAATAATTCTGATACTAATCTGCCGATTCCGGCGTGATATCCCAGTTACATCATGATACTTAAAAAGTATGGGGCAACGATTGTTTGGCCCTGTTTGTCATATGGTTTTAGGAGGAATCTCTATGTTCAGTAGTGTAATGTCGGCGGCTATATGGGGGGTAGAAGCAGAAAAAGTCTTTGTGGAGGCGGATATCAGCAGCGGATTTCCGTGTTTTGCCATGGTAGGCTATGCGTCTGCGCAGGTGAAGGAAGCACAGGAACGTGTCCGCACAGCGCTGCGGAACGCAGGACTTGCAATTCCGGCGAAGCGTGTAACGATCAACCTGGCACCGGCGAATTTAAGAAAGGATGGGAATGCATTTGATCTGCCGGTGGCGGCTGCGATACTGCTTGCAGTAGGCAGGATCCCGCCGGCATCAATGGAGAGAGTGCTGGTTATGGGAGAACTGGGGCTTGATGGGTGTATCCGTGGTGTAACCGGGATTTTGCCTGCGGTGCTCCGTGCAAGGGAGGAGGGGTGTACCACCTGTCTTGTACCGGCGGTGAATCTGGCAGAGGGATCTGTCGTTGAGGGAATCCGGGTGATCGGAATGTCCGGTTTGAAGGAACTGATCGATTTCGCCTGCCATGGAACCGTACCTGAACAAAGCAGGTATGGCAAACAGCTCCAAGAAAGTGCAGCGGAGAGGCTTGATTATGCTCAGATCAGCGGACAGGAATCAGTGAAAGATGCTGTACTGCTGGCTGCGGCCGGCTTCCATAACCTTCTCCTGTGCGGAGCACCGGGATCCGGAAAGACGATGATTGCAAAGCGGATACCGTCCATTCTGCCGCCATTGACCAGGGAAGAAAGTCTGGAAGTGATGAAAATCCACAGCATTGCCGGAATTCTGCCGGAAGAAGGATGCTTATGGAAACGTCCGTTTCGGGCACCGCATCATACGGTATCTCCACAGGCTCTTGCGGGAGGCGGCAGAATCCCGGTCCCGGGGGAGGTGACGCTTGCACATCACGGCGTGCTGTTTCTGGACGAACTGGCAGAAATGCCGAGAAAAAGCATCGAAGTTCTCCGCCAGCCTCTGGAAGAGCGGGAGATCACGATTGCCCGTCTTAACGGGACGTTCCGCTTCCCGGCATCGTTTCTCCTGCTCGCTGCGATGAATCCATGCCCGTGCGGCTGTTATCCGGATCTAAACCGGTGCAGCTGTACAGAAGCAGAGAGACAAAGATATAAAAGCAGAATCAGTCAGCCGATGATGGAACGCATTGATTTATGTGTGGAAGTACCGCAGGTTCCGTACGGTGAGCTTAAAAATGATGGCACGGTACTTGGTTCTGCCGAAATGCGCAGGGAGGTCATTCGTGTCCATGAAATTCAAAAGAAGCGGTATCAAAACAGCAAGGTCCGGTTCAATGCACAGCTGGGTGCAGAGGAGATCCATGAATTTTGTCCTTTGGATGAGGCGGCTGAGAAGCTTCTGGGACAGGTATTTCTATGTATGAGGCTGAGCGTAAGAGCATATCATCAAATTATAAAGGTAGCAAGAACTGCGGCTGATCTGGATGACAGTCAGATTATCAGAAAGAGGCATATCAGCAAGGCGGTCAGTTACCGGAGTCTGGATGAACATTCGGGAGGGTACGAACGTGGATAGTGAGATATACTGTGTGCGAAAAGGAAAAACGGGGTATCCCAAAAGGCTGACGGAACACCCTGGGATGCCAGAGGAGCTTTACGTGAGAGGAGAACTTCCGGGCAGCGGACCGGCAGTTGCCATTGTCGGGGCCAGAATGTGCAGTCAGTATGGCAGAATCCAGGCGCAGGAATTTGCACGTGTGCTGGCAGCGCATGGTGTGTCCGTTATCAGCGGGATGGCACGGGGGGCAGACGGCTGCGCCCACAATGGGGCGCTGGAGGCCGGTGGAAGGACATTTGCTGTGCTGGGATGTGGACTTGATATCTGCTATCCGGCCTGCAATCGTCATCTGTTTGAAAAAATACCAAAAGCCGGCGGCCTGATATCGGAATTCCCGGAGGGTGCAAAACCTTTGCGGTGTCACTTTCCCATGAGAAACCGGATTATCAGTGCGCTGGCAGATATCGTACTGGTGATAGAAGCGAAAGAAAAGAGCGGTTCCCTGATTACAGCGGATTTTGCACTGGAACAGGGCAGGGATGTGTTTGCTGTTCCGGGAAGAGTCGGGGATGCTCTGAGCGCAGGATGCAACCGGCTGATTGCACAGGGAGCCGGGATTGCCTGCAGTCCTCAGACACTGCTTGAGCAATTTGGAATTTTGCAGAAAAACCGCACGCGTACTGAGAAAAATACAGCATTAGGACTTGCAAGAGATTTGGATTTGGTGTATAGTTGTGTAGATTTACAACCGAAAGATTTGCATACAATTTTAGAGGAAGTGCCGTTTTCAGCAGAAAAAACGATGGAAATCTTGTTAAAACTGCAGTTGGAGGGGAGAATATTCGAGCCATTCCGAAATTGGTATGTCAAAGTTAATGTATGATATAGGAGGCTGTTGTGGCAAAATATCTTGTGATTGTAGAATCACCAGCGAAAGTAAAAACAGTGAAGAAATTCCTGGGAACAAATTATGAAGTTGCTGCTTCATTCGGACATGTGAGGGATTTACCGAAAAGTCAACTCGGTATTGATATAGAAAATGATTATGAACCGAAATATATTACGATCAGGGGAAAGGGTGAACTGCTGGCGGGTCTCAGAAAGGCAGCCAAGAAGGCCGATAAGGTATATCTGGCAACTGACCCCGATCGGGAGGGGGAAGCCATATCCTGGCATTTGTCGAAGGCGCTGAAGCTGGAAGACCAGAAAATGCGCAGAATCACGTTCAACGAGATAACAAAATC
Organism: uncultured Ruminococcus sp.; assembly: GCA_964621905.1. Taxonomy (GTDB): domain Bacteria; phylum Bacillota; class Clostridia; order Lachnospirales; family Lachnospiraceae; genus Ruminococcus_G. The sequence continues at coordinate 141,522 of CAZUNG010000005.1, forward strand.
AGCAGTGAAAGAATCAATCAAGCATGCGAGAGATATTGATATGAAGCTGGTGGATGCCCAGCAGGCAAGACGTGTGCTTGACCGTATGGTTGGTTACAGGATCAGTCCGCTGCTTTGGGCAAAGATCAAGCGCGGGCTGAGTGCAGGCCGTGTGCAGTCGGTTGCACTGCGTATTATTGGTGACCGCGAAGATGAGATTAATGCATTTATTCCCAAAGAGTACTGGAGCCTGGATGCACAGTTTCAGATAGACGGCGCGAAGAAACCACTGGTAGCCAAATTTTATGGGAAAGAGAAAGAAAAAATTGCAATCAACTCCAGGGAAGAGCTGGAAGCGATTCAAAAACAGCTGGAAGGCGTATCGTATCATGTAGCGGAAGTTAAAAAGGGGGAGCGTGTAAAAAAGGCTCCGCTGCCGTTCACTACGAGTACGCTGCAGCAGGAAGCGGCAAAGACGCTCAATTTTTCTACGCAGAAGACAATGCGTTTGGCACAGCAGTTATATGAAGGAATTGATATCAAGGGAAATGGAACCGTCGGTGTTATCTCATACCTGCGTACCGATTCTACAAGGGTTTCAGATGAAGCCAAAACCCTGGCTTATGAATACATCAGTGAACAGTATGGAAGTGAATATGCCGCCGATGCCGGAGGGCAGGCACAAAAAGGAAACAATAACGTGCAGGATGCCCACGAGGCGATCCGGCCAACCGATATCACGAGGCTTCCGGCTATGCTTAAAGAATCTCTGACAAGAGATCAGTTCCGCCTGTATCAATTGATCTGGAAGCGCTTTACAGCGAGCCGCATGAATCCGGCGGTCTATGAAACAATTTCTGTAAAGATCGCAGGCGGGGAGTATTTTTTTACGGTTGCTGCCTCCAGGATTAAGTTCGACGGCTTTATGTCAGTATATGTACAGAGTGACGAGGAAAAAGAAGAGAATAATGCACTTGTGCGCAGCATTGATGAAAATACAGCACTTGAATTTCAGGATTTTGTAAGTCAGCAGCATTTTACGCAGCCGCCTGCTCATTACACAGAGGCATCTCTTGTCAAAGTGATGGAAGAACTCGGAATTGGACGTCCAAGTACGTATGCTCCGACCATTACAACACTGCTGGGAAGACGTTACCTGGTGAAAGAAAATAAAAATCTCTATATGACAGAACTCGGTGAAGTTGTCAATAATATGATGAAGGATGCATTTCCCAGTATTGTCGATGTGAATTTTACTGCAAATATGGAAGCACTTCTTGACGGTGTCGAAGATGGAAGCATCTACTGGAAAACGATCGTCAGGAATTTTTATCCGGATCTCGCACAGGCCGTAGCGGAGGCCGAAAAGGAGCTGGAGGAATATAAGATTGAAGATGAGGTGACAGATGTCATCTGTGAAGAATGCGGCCGAAATATGGTGATAAAATATGGTCCGCATGGAAGATTTCTCGCATGCCCCGGTTTTCCGGAATGCCGGAACACGAAGCCGTATCTGGAAAAGATTGGTGTGAAATGCCCGGTCTGCGGCAAAGAGGTTGTTCTCAGGAAGACGAAGAAGGGACGGAAGTATTACGGATGTGAGGACAATCCGGAATGTGAATTCATGTCCTGGCAGAAACCGTCTGATCAGCCATGTCCGGAATGCGGCGGTTACATGGTAGAGAAGGGAAATAAACTGGTATGCCATAATGAACAGTGTGGTTATGTGACGAAAAAATAGAAAAGGGCCGCCAGAGCTGTCGCTTGGCGGCTCTTTCTGTAGTGTAATTTGTTGGTATGATTAATAAAACAGCCGATAACATTCATGCAATATTAATTGTCAGAAATTATCAAATAATATGAAAATATATAAGAAATATTATTGATTTTACATTTAATATGTGATAAAGTATAAATACTATAAGATGCTGGTGCAGGAAAGGAGCGCTAATGAGTGTACAATTACTAGATAAAACTCGAAAAATTAATAAGCTTTTACACAATAACAACTCTACTAAAGTAGTCTTTAATGATATCTGTAAGGTGATGATGGAAACCCTGGATTCCAATATTCTGGTCATCAGCCGGAAAGGCAAAGTATTGGGAGTCAGCCTTTGTCCGGGAGTGGAAGAAATAACGGAATTGATTGATGACAGTGTAGGAGGATATGTGGATTCTCTGCTGAACGACAGATTTTTAAGTGTTCTTTCAACGAAGGAGAATGTAAACCTCGAAACACTTGGGTTTGTCAGCAACAATGTCAGCCGTTATCAGGCAATCATCACGCCGATTGATATCGCCGGAGAACGTTTGGGAACGGTATTTATGTACCGGAGCAATGCACCTTATGATATTGAAGACATCATTGTAAGTGAATACGGCACAACCGTTGTCGGTCTGGAGATGATGCGTTCTGTCAATGAAGAGAACGCAGAGGAAGCCAGAAAAGTGCAGGTTGTAAAGTCAGCTTTTAACACGCTGTCCTTTTCTGAGATGGAGGCGATTATCCATATCTTTGACGAGCTGGATGGAAATGAAGGAATTCTGGTTGCAAGTAAAATTGCCGACCGGGTCGGGATCACCCGTTCTGTGATTGTCAATGCACTGCGCAAGTTTGAAAGTGCAGGCGTAATCGAATCCAGATCCAGTGGAATGAAAGGAACTTATATTAAAGTACTTAACGATGTGATTTTTGATGAGCTGGAAGAATTGAAGAACAGTAAAAACGGAAAACACGGAGAAAAATCAATTTAAAACGGATCGGCGTAATACCGCCTCTGTAACAAAGATTTACAGAGGCGGTATTCTTTTTGGGAAAAGGTGCTCATACTATAGAATGTTCCTGAAAAAAATATAAAAAATATAAAAGTGAGAAAACGAGAGATAAAAAGAGTATAAATGAGTAAATAAAAATATTAATGCTGATTTATGACAAAAGACAAAGTTGCTAAAAATCCGAAGGTTCACTAATATATGATTTATCAAGTAGCACTCAAATCAAGTGAGTGCTAATAAAGCAAAGAGATTAAAAAAGGAGGCAATATAGAATGAAATTAGTACCATTGGGAGACAGAGTTGTATTAAAACAGTTAGTAGCAGAAGAAACCACAGCATCAGGAATTGTACTGCCTGGACAGGCACAGGAAAAGCCTCAGATGGCAACTGTAGTTGCGGTAGGACCCGGAACTGAAGAAGTAAAAATGGAAGTTGCCGTTGACGATCAGGTTGTATTTTCCAAATATGCAGGAACTGAAGTGAAAATCGACGGTGAAGAACTGATCATTATCAAACAGCAGGATATCCTGGCTGTAGTTAAATAAGAAGACTGGAGGAGTAAAGAATTATGGCAAAAGCAATTAAATTCGGAGCAGAAGCTAGAGCAGCGCTGGAAAGCGGCGTTAATCAGCTGGCAAACACGGTAAGTGTAACTCTTGGACCGAAAGGAAGAAATGTAGTACTGGATAAGTCATACGGCAATCCGCTGATCACGAACGATGGTGTTACAATTGCCAAAGAAATTGAGCTGGAAGATGGTTTTGAAAATATGGGTGCCCAGCTGATCCGTGAAGTTGCTTCTAAAACAAACGATGTGGCAGGAGATGGTACGACAACAGCAACAGTACTTGCTCAGGCGATGATCAACGAAGGAATCAAGAACCTGGCAGCAGGTGCAAACCCGATCGTACTCAGAAAGGGTATGAAAAAAGCAACTGATAAAGCAGTTGAAGTAATCGCAGCAATGAGCAAAAAAGTTGACGGTAAAAAACAGATTGCAAGAGTAGCAGCTGTTTCTTCCGGTGATGATCAGGTTGGGGAACTTGTTTCCGATGCAATGGAAAAAGTTTCAAATGACGGTGTTATCACAATTGAAGAATCAAAAACCATGCAGACGGAACTGGATCTGGTAGAAGGTATGCAGTTTGACAGAGGCTATCTGTCAGCGTATATGTCAACAGATATGGATAAGATGGAAGCAGTTCTGGATAATCCGTATATCCTGATCACAGACAAAAAAATCTCCAACATTCAGGATCTGCTCCCGATTCTGGAACAGATCGTAAAATCCGGAAACAAGCTGCTGATTATCGCAGAGGATGTGGAAGGTGAAGCGCTGACAACTCTGATTGTCAACAAACTGAGAGGCACCTTTGCCGTTGCAGCGGTAAAAGCCCCGGGATATGGCGACAGAAGAAAAGCAATGCTCGAAGATATTGCAATCCTGACAGGCGGAAAAGTGATCTCAGAAGAACTCGGACTGGATCTGAAAGAAATCACAATGGATGACCTCGGACAGGCAAAATCTGTTAAAGTTAAGAAAGAAAGTACGATCATCGTTGACGGTGCCGGTGATAAAGAAGCAATCAAAGCAAGAGTTAACCAGATCAAGAGTGAGATCGAGACAACGACTTCTTCCTTTGATAAAGAAAAATTACAGGAACGTCTTGCAAAACTGGCAGGCGGTGTTGCAGTTATCCGTGTAGGCGCTGCTACAGAGACAGAAATGAAAGAAGCAAAACTGCGTATGGAAGATGCTCTGGCAGCTACAAGAGCAGCTGTGGAGGAAGGTATCATCGCAGGCGGCGGATCTGCTTACGTACACGCGACTGATGAAGTTGCGAAGCTGGCGGAAGAGCTGGATGGAGATGAAAAAACTGGTGCTATGATCATCGTAAAAGCATTGACTTCTCCACTGTATCACATCGCAGCAAATGCGGGTCTTGATGGATCTGTCATCGTGAACAAAGTAAAAGAAGCTGAAGAAGGAATCGGTTTTGATGCATACAATGAAGAATATGTGGATATGGTAAAAGCCGGAATTCTGGATCCTGTAAAAGTAACAAGAAGTGCTCTGCAGAATGCAACAAGTGTTGCAGCTACGCTTTTGACAACAGAATCTGTGGTATCTATTATTAAAGAAGACATTCCTCCAATGCCGGCAGGCGGCGGACAGGGAATGGGCATGATGTAATGAATGCTGCAGTAAAAGCCTAACATTGAATCCTGTATCGGAATAAGCCCATGGGGGCATTCCGATACAGGATTTTTGAGTCCAGGTTTATTCTTTGCATTTTTTGTGGTATACTGCTGATAAAGGCGATTGACACAGGACTCGATTTTTGTTACACTAAGGAACAATCAGTAAAAACACGAGTGAACAAGTAAGAAACGGAGGATTGAAAAATGGGAAAAATTATTGGGGAAGGAATTACTTTTGATGATGTGCTGCTGGTTCCGGCTTATTCAGAAGTGACTCCTAATCTGGTAGATTTATCAACCTGGCTGACAAAAAAAGTAAAGCTGAATATTCCGATGATGAGTGCAGGAATGGATACTGTAACGGAGCATCGTATGGCAATTGCAATGGCGAGGCAGGGCGGTATAGGGATCATTCATAAGAATATGTCCATTGAACAGCAGGCAGACGAGGTAGACAAAGTAAAACGTTCTGAGAACGGCGTAATCACAGACCCATTTTTCCTTTCACCCGAGCATACACTGGAGGATGCCAACAATCTGATGGCGAAATTCAGAATTTCCGGTGTTCCGATCACAGAAGGCCGTAAACTTGTTGGTATTATTACGAATCGTGATCTGAAATTTGAAGAAGATTTTTCCAAAAAGATTAAAGAATCCATGACATCGGAAGGACTGATTACAGCTCCGGAGGGTATCACTCTGGATGAAGCCAAAAGAATCCTTGCAAAAGCCAGAAAAGAAAAACTGCCGATTGTGGATAAAGATTTCAATCTGAAAGGTCTTATAACGATCAAAGATATTGAAAAACAGATTAAGTATCCGCTGTCTGCAAAGGATGAGCAGGGACGTCTTCTCTGTGGCGCAGCTGTCGGAATCACGTCGAACTTTATGGAGCGTGTGGATGCACTTGTAAATGCCAGGGTCGATGTGATTGTGATTGATTCTGCGCACGGACATTCTGCAAATATTCTGAAGACAGTGAGGGACATCAAGGCGAAATACCCGGATCTTCAGGTCATTGCAGGAAATGTTGCAACAGAAGAAGCGACGAGAGATCTGATCAAAGCCGGTGTTGATGGAGTTAAAGTTGGAATTGGACCGGGTTCTATCTGTACGACACGTGTTGTAGCCGGTATTGGCGTTCCGCAGATTACTGCCGTTATGGACTGCTATAAAGCTGCTTCTGAATTTGGAATTCCGATTATTGCCGACGGAGGCATCAAGTATTCCGGTGATATCACAAAAGCGATTGCGGCAGGTGCGAATGTCTGTATGATGGGAAGTATTTTCGCAGGCTGTGATGAGAGTCCTGGAGAATTTGAACTGTATCAGGGAAGAAAGTATAAAGTATATCGTGGTATGGGATCGATTGCAGCGATGGAAAATGGAAGCAAGGACCGTTATTTCCAGACGGATGCAAAGAAACTGGTTCCGGAAGGTGTTGAAGGACGAGTTGCCTATAAAGGTCACGTCGAAGACACTGTATTCCAGCTGATCGGCGGTCTGCGCTCCGGTATGGGCTATTGTGGAGCGCCGACGATTCAGGCGCTGATCGAGAACGGAAGATTTGTTAAGATTTCAGCAGCTTCATTGAAAGAATCTCATCCGCATGATATTCATATTACGAAAGAGGCTCCAAATTACAGTGTAGATGAATAATTAAGGGTAACTGTTCAGGACATCCGCATCTTCCTGACCGCTTTTTCGGTCAAGAAGATGCGCCGTCCTGAACAGTTACAATTACAGAATAAAAATGGCGATGGGAATCTGAAGACAAGATTTTTGTCGCCATTTTACGTAACAGACATAAGAGGAAGACGCATGGGCAAAAGACGCAGAGGGTATACGAATCAGGGGCGGAGAATGACGAGGCAGCAGAGAATTCGACAGAGAAACAGGGCGATCCTGTTGTTGGTTCTTTCAGTGCTGGTCATGATTATTGTGGCGGTGGCCGGATACCGGCTGTTATTTTCAAAAAAGGCTGATGCGCAGGGGGCATCAGCGGATGTTTTAAGTGATGAGGACTGGGAAGGGGCGCCGCCTCTCGATGTGCAGCTTCTGACGGTCAATGAATATTCAAGACCGGGCATACCTCTTGAGAAAGTAAAGGGAATTGTTGTTCATTATACAGCCAATCCGGGAAGTACGGCGCAGGCAAACCGCAATTACTTTGAGGGACTGAAGGATGATCACACGACAAAAGTGAGCAGTCATTTTGTAATCGGACTGAAAGGGGAGATCATTCAATGCATTCCGAGCTCAGAGATTTCCTATGCATCAAATGACCGCAACAGTGACACACTGTCTATCGAGTGCTGTCATCCAGATGAGACCGGAAAATTTACGGATGAGACGTATCAATCGCTGGTGAAACTGACTTCCTGGCTTTGCAGCCGCTTCGATGTGCCTGTAAAAGAAGTGATCCGTCATTACGATGTAACGGGAAAAGACTGTCCAAAATATTTTGTTGAGAATGAGGATGCGTGGAAGCAGTTTCTGAAAGACGTAACGGCTGCTTTGGAAGAGCTGAAAAAGGGGAAAGATCATGAATCTGTTTAAACATGAAATTAATGTGGCAGCACCGCAGACAATGGTGAAGATTACAAAATATGTGCGGGAAGACCTGAAAAAATCAGGCATCACATCAGGGATCGCAGTGATATTCTGTCCGCATACTACGGCTGGCGTCACGATCAATGAAAATGCAGATCCCGATGTACAGCGCGATCTGCTGTACGGGTATGAAAAAGTATTTCCGACACAGGACGGAAATTACCGTCATTATGAGGGAAACAGTCATGCTCATATGAAATCATCTGCGATGGGGGCGTCAGCCACAGTCATTGTCGATGAAGGAAAATTAATTCTCGGGACGTGGCAGGATATCTATTTCTGCGAGTATGATGGACCCAGATACCGCAAATTCTATGTAAAATTTGTAGAAGGTTAGGATAATAGGTAATGGATTCTGTTTTTTAGTAATATTATTGCATAATGGCAATTTTTGTTGTAACATAAGATTAGTCACTGTACGGCAGAATGCCGTACAGGAAAAACATAAAAGGTCCGTCGGACCTTTTTATCTTAAAGAAAACAGGGCTTCCGGCGGTTATATCACAGAAGATGATTACAAGAAAGGATAAAAACATGCAGATGGTTTCATTGGAACAGGAATTAAGAGGAAATGCATATCCGGGCAGGGGAATTGTCATCGGAAGATCAAAAGACGGAACGAAAGCGGTAACTGCGTACTTTATCATGGGCAGAAGTGAAAACAGCAGGAACCGTATTTTTGTTGAAGAAGGAAAAGGAATCCGCACACAGGCATTCGATCCTTCCAAACTGACAGACCCAAGTCTGATCATCTATGCGCCGGTGCGGGTGCTGGATGAAAAAACGATTGTGACAAACGGGGATCAGACCGACACGGTGTATGAAGGAATGGAGAAAGGACTGACATTCGAACAGTCGCTCAGAAGCAGAGAATTTGAGCCTGACGCACCGAATTATACGCCCCGTATTTCCGGTGTGATGTATGTAAAAGACGGCAGTTATTGCTATGAGATGTCAATTTTGAAAAGCAACAACGGATGTCCGGACAGCTGCAGCAGATTCACCTTTTCCTATGAAAATCCGGCAGCCGGCGAAGGGCATTTTATTCATACGTATCAGTGTGACGGCAGTCCTCTTCCAAGCTTTGAAGGAGAACCAAAATCTGTGGAGATCATGGATGATATGGATACATTTACAGACATGCTCTGGAACAGTCTGAATGAAGATAATAAAGTTTCACTGTTCGTGCGCTATATTGATATTGCGGCGGGAACGTATCAAACGAAAATTGTAAACAAGAATCAATAATTGATGCAGGAGGGTGTGGAAGATGAAAGAATTAGAATTAAAATATGGCTGTAACCCGAATCAGAAACCGTCCAAAATCTATATGGCAGATGGTTCAGAGCTCCCGATTACGGTACTGAACGGAAAACCGGGATACATCAATTTTCTGGACGCATTTAACGGCTGGCAGCTGGTGAAAGAGCTGAAGGAAGCGACGGGACTTCCTGCGGCGACTTCATTTAAACACGTTTCACCGGCAGGAGCAGCGGTTGGACTGCCGCTGGATGACACGATGGCAGCAATCTACTGGGTGGAAAACAAAGAGGAACTGACACCGCTTGCATGCGCGTATGCACGGGCGCGCGGTGCAGACAGAATGTCATCTTTCGGTGACTTTATCGCGCTGTCAGATGTCTGTGACAAAGAGACGGCAGGGCTGATCCGTCACGAAGTCTCCGACGGTGTGATTGCTCCCGGATATACCGATGAGGCACTGGCGATTCTGAAAGAAAAGAAAAAAGGAAACTACAATGTGATCCAGATCGACACCGATTACTGCCCGGCCAGTCTGGAACACAAAGAAGTATACGGCATCACATTTGAGCAGGGACGTCAGGAGCTTCCGATTGATGACGCACTTCTCTCCAATATCGTGACGGTGAACAAGGAGATACCGAAGAATGCATTAAGGGATATGAAGATTGCCCTGATTACGCTGAAGTATACCCAGTCTAACTCGGTATGCTACGTAAAAGACGGACAGGCAATCGGAATCGGAGCAGGGCAGCAGTCACGTGTGCACTGTACCCGGCTTGCAGGACAGAAGGCGGACAACTGGCTGCTCCGTCAGAGTCCGAAGGTTATGAATCTGCAGTTTGTAGAGACGATCAGCCGTCCGGAGCGTGACAATGCGATCGATGTCTACATTGGCGATGAATATATGGACGTATTGGCCGACGGCGCATGGGAAAAAATCTTTAAGGTAAAACCTGAAGTGTTTACACGCGAAGAAAAACGTGCCTGGCTGGATCAGATGAGCGGCGTAACGCTTGGATCGGATGCGTTTTTCCCGTTTGCAGACAATATTGAACGTGCGAAAAAGAGCGGCGTAAAATACGTAGCACAGCCGGGAGGTTCTGTGAGGGATGATCTGGTGATCGAGTGCTGCGATAAATATCAGATGGTGATGGCATTTACCGGAATCCGTTTATTTCACCATTAATCAGAGCAAACTATCAGAGAGCTGTTGTGCAATTTACAACAGCTCTCTGTCTAATTAAGAGAAAGAAGAGGACGAATCATGGCGGAAACAAAACAGCTGCCAAAGCGTGATGAAGTCGCTTTGCAGGATAAATGGAAAATGGAGGATCTGTACGCGTCAGATGCTGACTGGGAAACGGATGTTTCGAAATTGGAAAAGCTGGCATCTGAGTTTGGCGGATATGCGGGAACCCTTTCCCGCAGTGCGGATCAGCTGTACCATGCATTGAAGGAGCAGGATGAGATCAACATGCTTCTGGAAAATGTTTATGTCTATGCCGGACAGAAAAACCATGAGGATATGGGAGACGGCAGATATCAGCAGCTGATGATGCGTGCGCAGGTGCTGATGAGCCGCATCGGGGAAGCACTTTCCTTTCTGGAACCGGAGATACTGGAGATACCGGATGAGGTGATCGGACGGTTTCTGGATGAATGTAAGTCATTGGATCTTTACAGACGTTATCTGCAGGAAAAGCGCAGGATGAGGGCACACATTCTTTCAAAAGAAATGGAACGTGTGCTTGCAAAGGCTGCGAATATGGGGAAAGCACCTCAGAATATTTTTCAGGTATTTAACAATGCTGATCTGGAATTCGGAACCGTGACAGATGAGGACGGAAAGGATATCCAGCTGACACACGGCCGCTATATACAGTTTCTGGAAAGCAGAGATGCGCGGGTGCGAAAAGAGGCGTTTGAAAAATTGTATGCCTCATATGAACAGTTCAGGAATACTCTCGCTGCCGCATTCGATGCAAATGTCCAGCAGGAACGATTTTTTGCAGAGATGCGCAACTATAACTCCTCAATGGAAATGGAGCTCGACGGCGGCAATATTCCGGTTTCGGTTTACGGGAAGCTGATTGAAGCGGTTCATAAGCATATGGATAGTATGCATCGTTATGTGGCACTGCGAAAAAAAGTCCTGGGTGTGGATGAACTGCACATGTATGATGTCTACGTTCCGCTGGCGGAACAGCAGGATAAACGCTATCCTTTTGAGGAAGCAAAACAGATGGTGCTAAGAGGACTTGCTCCGCTGGGCGAGGACTATCTGAGCCTTCTGAAGGAGGGATTCGGTCACGGTTGGATTGATATCTATGAGAATCAGGGAAAGAGAAGCGGTGCGTATTCCTGGGGCGCATATGGGACACATCCGTATGTGCTGCTGAACTATAACGGCAGCCTGAATCACGTGTTTACGCTTGCGCATGAGATGGGCCATGCATTGCACAGCCATTATTCAGATCATGCCCAGCAGTATCCGTATGCAAGATACCGTATCTTTGTTGCAGAGGTAGCTTCTACCTGCAATGAAGCGCTGCTGATCCATGACCTTCTGGAGCATGCCGCTGATGTACAGGAAAAAAGATATCTGATCAATTATTTTCTGGATCAGTTTAAAGGGACACTTTACCGTCAGACTATGTTTGCGGAATTTGAACAAAAAGTTCACCAGATGGGACAGGAGGGGAAAAGTCTGACGGCGGATGTTCTCTGTGAGGTTTATCTTGAACTGAACCGCCTGTATTTTGGGGATGAGATGGTGATTGATCCGCAGATCGCTATGGAATGGGCACGGATTCCTCATTTCTATACGCCGTTTTATGTCTATCAGTATGCCACGGGATTCTCTGCGGCGATCGCCATCAGCAGTAAAATTTTAAACAAAGAACCTGGTATCGTGGAAAAGTACAAAGAATTTCTAAGCGGCGGAAGTTCAAAAGACCCTATTGATCTGCTGAAAATCTGCGGGGTTGATATGACAAGTCCGCAGCCGGTAGAAGAAGCGCTGGAGGTATTTGAGAAATACCTGGAGGAATTTGCAGAACTGGTGTAACACTGCTGAAAGGCGGAAGGTTCGGGTACAAAGTGTTCCGTACAAAAACCACAAAGACAAAAATCCCGATTGCCAAAGGGGATAAGACCTCTGGCAATCGGGATTCTATTTTTCAGCAGTTAACAGTTATGCTAAGAGAAGAGCTGTTATTCATCGATCTTCAGGTTTGCAAAAGCAGAAGCGAATGCATTGTTGATCGGGGCCTGTGCCTCTTTTTTCTGCTGATTGAGATAGCGCTGAACGTCCTTTTTGTTGACGCCGGCGCCTTCTTTTTCACGGCGCTTCTTGAAGGCAGACAGCTTTTCTTTGTATCCGCAGGGACAGAGGAAGATATTCTCGCCGCCTTTTACATAGAGTTCCATCTTCTTGTGGCATTTCGGGCAGCGTGCGTTGCTGGTGCGGGAGATTGTCTCACGATGACCGCACTCCCTGTCCTGACACACCAGCATACGACTGTTCTTGCCGTTGACGGACAGCATCCGTTTACCGCATTTTGGGCATTTTGTGTTTGTCAGGTTATCGTGCCGAAAGGTGCCGTCTGCTGTCTTGATTTCCTGGATGATATCCTTTGTGTAAGTTTCGATATCATTTAAAAAGGTATCTTTTTTCAACGTACCTTTGGCAATCTGAGACAGACGCATCTCCCAGTCTGCCGTAAGTTCCGGCTTTTTCAGATCCGCCGGCACCAGTTTCAGCAGCTGGCGGGCTTTTGAGGTAATGAAAATATCTTTCCCGCGTTTTTCCATCAGGAAACTGTGAAACAGTTTGTCGATAATGTCAGCACGCGTGGCAACGGTTCCAAGACCTCCTGTTTCGCCCAGTGTTTTGGCTGCAGCTGCATCCCGGCTCTCCATGTATTTGACCGGATTTTCCATCGCTGAGAGCAGGGTAGCCTCGTTAAATGGTGCGGGAGGTTTTGTCTTGCCGGTTGTGACGGTTACCGTTTGAATCAGATGAGAACTGCCTTTTTGAAGTTTGGGGAGTGACTGCTCTTTTAAAGCGGGTTCCGTCCCCTCTTCGTCGTCCTCTTCTTCAAAATGATTTTCATAAACTTCTTTCCAGCCGGCAGACAGTATGGTTTTCCCTTTGGCTGTAAAATGTTCGCCGCCTGCCTCCGCCTGCAAAGTCGTCTGCTCGTATTCGAAAGGGGGATACAGGACAGCCAGGAAGCGGCGGATGACCAGATTATATATTTTCTTTTCTTCATTTGTCATGTGGTCCATCTGAACAAACTGTTCTGTGGGGATAATCGCGTGGTGATCACTTACTTTTTTATCGTTGACGAAAGAAGCGTTTGTGGCAAGCGGCTTCATGATCAGGCTTCCAGCCAGTTTTTTGTAAGGACCTGTGGAACATGCCCGCAGACGGTCTTTTAAGGTACCGACAACATCGGTTCCGATATAGCGGGAATCCGTTCTGGGATAGGTCAGAACTTTGTGAGTTTCATACAGGCGCTGCATGATGTTCAGCGTCTCTTTGGCGGAGAATCCAAACTGCCGGTTGGCGTCCCGCTGAAGTTCCGTCAGGTCATAGAGACCAGGAGCGTAAGTTTTTTTGGCAGATTTATCAACTGAGCGCACCGTCAGCTCACCTTTGCTGAGGTTTTCTGCAACTGCTTCCATCCGTTCCTGGGAAAATGTACGAAAACTGCCGCTCTTACGATCCTGCCATGTCCACTTTACATTTCCCGCCAGCAGACTGATTCCGTAATATGCTTCCGGTTTAAAGCTGCGGATCTCTTCTTCCCGTCTGGCAATCATCGCCAGTGTCGGAGTCTGAACACGTCCGCAGGAGAGCTGTGCGTTATACTTACAGGTGAGAGCTCTGGTGGCATTGATTCCGACCAGCCAGTCAGCCTGTGCCCGGCTCACAGCGGCAGCGTAAAGATGGTTGTATTCACGGCCGTCTTTTAGATGTGCAAAACCGTCTTTGATTGCCTTGTCCGTGACAGAGGAGATCCAGAGACGGCGGATTGGCTTGCGGCATCCTGCCTTTTCCAGAATCCATCTGGCAACCAGTTCACCTTCGCGTCCGGCATCTGTAGCAATGATGATATCTCCGACATCCTGGCGGAACAGCTGGGATTTTACAGCGCCGTACTGTTTGGCGGTCTGTTTGATGACAACGAGTTCCATTTTTTTGGGCATCATGGGAAGTAAATCAAGTTTCCATTCTTTATATTTCTTATCATAATCCTCCGGGTCAGCAAGTGTGACAAGGTGGCCAAGTGCCCATGTAACGACGTACCGGGAGCCTTCCAGTGCACCGTTTAACTTTTTTTGACAGTTCAGAACACGTGCAATGTCTCTTGCCACCGAAGGCTTTTCTGCAATTACTAATGATTTCATTGAATCCTCCATGAAAAAAGTGCTGCGTTTTTTTCTACAAGGATTAACATAGCACACTTTGCGCATACTGGCAATCGGAATGCGGGGTTTTTTATCAATAAGAAATATTGACATATATGGCGGCAGAGGTTATGATAATTAAAAGTTAGTTGTAACTAACTATGGGAATAACCAGGAGGTATGAAGATGCATAACTGGACAACGGAAAGCATTGAGATTCAGATTGCCAGGCAGTGCGCTCCGGTTCTGGCAGGTGTAAAGCCATCCAATATTCTGATTCTGAAAGAAGGAAACGCAGAAAGGATCATGCGGATGCTGGAGGGAACACCTGTGAACTGCAGACTGCTGTCAGGAGGTGCAGGTAATTCCATATGGCTTTTGTACCGGGAAGAAGGTCTGACGAAGATACTGGCAGACAAACCGAAGATGGAATTTCTGAGGTGTTTCGGATACCGGTATCAGGATGTGGATGAAGCGCTTTGGCTGCTCGGGCGCAGGTTTCGGTTCTACAAACAAAAAAATCTGGAATTTCCTCACGAGATGGGAATCTTCCTGGGATATCCGCTTGGCGATGTGAAGGGTTTTATCCGGCATCGCGGAAGAGACTTTCTGTACTGCGGGTACTGGAAGGTCTACGAAAATGAAGCAGAGGCACGTAAACTGTTTTCTGTATATACGAGTGTAAAACAGCAAATGCTCAAAGAACTCTACCAGGGAAAACATGTATGGCAAATGATACCAAATCATGCGGTGATGGCAGTTTAAGTAAGGAGGAAGCAATCAATGAATCAAGTAATTGTAGCATATTGGAGCGGTTCAGGAAATACACAGGAGATGGCGGAGCTGATCGGTCAGGGAGTGCGGGAAGCAGGACAGTCCGTGAGTGTGATACCGGTGGAAGAGATGAAACCGGCTGATCTTAAAGATTGTCCGGTCTTTGCGCTGGGCTGCCCGTCCATGGGAGCGGAAGAACTGGAGGAGACAATCATGGAGCCGTTCGTATCGGAAGTGGAAGGGTTTGCGGGGGGCAGGAAGATTGCTCTGTTTGGCTCTTACGGATGGGGCGACGGTGAATGGATGCGCAACTGGGTGACGCGGATGGAGGAAGCCGGAGCTTTTGTGTTCGGAGGAGAAGATGCGATCTGTGTGGAAACGCCGGATGAAGGGGCAAAAGAGATGTGCCTGAGATTGGGAAGACAGCTTGCTGATCTTGCAGGAAAGGCAGCCTGAGTTACAGGGGGAATTACTATGAGTGTTGTGATTGTGGGCGGCCATGACCGCATGGTCTGCTATTACAAAAAAATATGCAAACAATACCGGTGTAAAGCAAAAGTGTTTACGCAGATGCCGGCAGATCTGAATAAGAAGATCGGCACGCCGGATCTGCTGGTGCTGTTTACAAATACGGTATCGCATAAGATGGTCAAATGTGCGATGGAGGAGGCGAAAAGAAATGAGATTCCGGTTGTTCGCTGTCACACAAGCAGTAAATCGGCGCTGACAGAAATTCTGGAAAAACAGTGCGTGTCATAGACATAAATAAAAAGGGGATTACTCCCCTTTTTTTAAACCGTTAAGCGCATGTGATTTGATGGCTTCAAAACTTTTGGCACTGATCACATGTTCAATGCGGCAGGCATCATCGATTGCCGTCTCCCGGTCAACCCCCAGATGTATCAGCCAGTCCGACAGCATGGTATGGCGTTCATACATTGTCGTAGCAATCTTGCGTCCGGCGCTGGTCAATGTGATGAAACCATCCTTATCCATTTCAATATAACCATTTTCCCGTAAATTTTTCATGGCGACACTGATGCTGGGTTTTGAGTAATGAAGTTCATTTACGATATCAATTGAACGAACTTCCGGTTTCTGCCGGCTCAGCATATAGATAGTTTCCAAATAATTTTCTGCGGATTCCTGTATTTTCACTTCAATCTCTCCTTGCTGCTTTATTATGAATGGAATTATGTTCACATATAAATCGATAGATACAGCATAACATAGAAAGAAAAAAATATCAAAGGATTACAGCCTGAGAGACACCTAAAAAAATGAAATAGTTGGAAATTAGGTCTTGACATTTTGGTTAGTTGGTGTTAACCTTTAGATGGTTAGAAAAAGCTAACTATCGAGAAAGTTTCTCGGCTTACGGAGAATCTTTCCTGACATGTATGCATTATAATGTCGTTAGGAAAAGGAGTGATGATGATGCCCTTAACATTGGCGAAAACAGGTGAAGTGAATTCCATCAAACGTATTGGTGGAAAAGATGAGGTGAAGCGTTTTCTGGAGAATCTAGGATTCGTAGTGGGCGGTTTCGTGACTGTAGTATCGGAGAATAACGGGAATGTTATAGTAAATGTGAAAGAATCCCGTGTTGCGATAAGCCGGGAAATGGCAAATAAGATCATGATATGAATGAGTGGGAAAGGAGACATCTTAGGATATGAATACATTAAAAGATGTAAAATGCGGACAGACGGTTTCTGTCGTGAGACTTCACGGTGAGGGTGCAGTCAAGCGCCGGATCATGGATATGGGGATTACGAAGGGGACTGAGGTCTATGTGCGGAAAGTTGCGCCGCTTGGCGACCCTGTGGAAGTGAATGTGCGCGGTTATGAGCTGTCACTGCGAAAAGCGGATGCACAGATGATTGAAGTACAGTAAAGGTTAAGGCGGCAGAGTGTACTCTGCATTTTTTAAGATAAGAAGTTAGAAACATCTAACTATTTTTTAAACCCGACAGTTAGGAGAGACTAATAAATATTAAGGAGGAGAACAGCATATGTCAGTTAAAATAGCGCTTGCGGGAAACCCAAACAGCGGTAAAACAACACTGTTTAATGCGTTGACCGGATCGAATCAATTCGTGGGAAACTGGCCTGGCGTAACAGTTGAAAAGAAAGAAGGAAAATTAAAGGGTCAAAAAGATGTGATTATCATGGACCTTCCGGGAATCTATTCGCTGTCGCCATATACGCTGGAAGAAGTGGTTGCAAGAAACTATCTGATTGGAGAACGCCCGGATGCGATACTGAATATTGTGGACGGTACGAATCTTGAGAGAAATCTTTATCTCTCAACGCAGCTGATGGAACTGGGGATACCGGTGATCATGGCCATCAATATGATCGATGTTGTGCGTAAAAAAGGAGATCAGATTGATATTCAGAAACTTTCGAAAGAACTTGGATGTGAGGTTGTGGAAATATCCGCGCTGAAAGGTGACGGCGTAAAAGATGCCGCATCAAAGGCAGTACGTCTTGCACAGAACAAAAACGCCAAAGCGCCGATCCACACCTTTGGCGAGGAGGTAGAGTCTGCACTTGAAGAGATACAGACACGGATCGGTAACGATGTTCCTCTGGAACAAAAACGTTTCTATGCAGTAAAGCTGTTTGAACGGGATGATAAGATCACGGAACAGATGACAAACGTACCGGACGTTGAGCATCTGATTCTGGATGTGGAACACGTGATGGAAGATGATGCAGAGAGTATCATTACAAATGAACGTTACATATATATTGCATCTGTAATTAAAAAATGTTATGTGAAAAAGAGCAAAGAAAAGCTGACCGTATCTGATAAGATTGATCGAATCGTAACGAACCGCTTTCTGGCCATTCCGATCTTTGCCGTGGTTATGTATATTGTCTACTTTGTATCCGTTACGACAGTGGGAACCTGGGCGACGGACTGGGCAAATGACGGGGTGTTCGGTGACGGATGGAGCCTGTTTGGACTTCAGATTCCGGGAATTCCGGGTGCTGTGAGTGATCTGCTGACTTCTGTTGGCTGTGCGGACTGGCTGCATGGACTGATTGTTGACGGTATTATCGCCGGCGTCGGAGCAGTGCTTGGATTTGTGCCGCAGATGCTGGTACTGTTTATTTTCCTGGCATTTCTGGAGGCCTGCGGATACATGGCGCGTATCGCGTTTATCATGGATCGTATCTTCCGCAGATTTGGACTTTCCGGAAAATCCTTTATTCCGATGCTGATCGGTACCGGATGCGGCGTTCCGGGGGTTATGGCTTCCAGAACGATTGAAAATGACCGCGACAGAAAGATGACAATCATGACGACGACATTTATTCCGTGCGGCGCAAAACTGCCGATCATTGCTTTGATCGCAGGCGCTCTGTTCGGGGGCGCTTCCTGGGTAGCGCCAAGCGCATACTTTGTGGGGATTGCAGCTATCATCTGCTCCGGGATTATCCTGAAAAAAACGAAAATGTTTGAAGGTGATCCGGCGCCGTTTGTTATGGAACTTCCGGCATACCACCTGCCGACAGTCGGAAATGTACTGCGCAGCATGTGGGAGCGCGGATGGTCCTTCATCAAAAAAGCGGGAACGATTATTCTCTTATCAACGATCTTTATCTGGTTTACATCCAACTTTGGATTCGTGAACGGTAAATTTGGAATGGTAGAAGACTTGAGTGACGGTCTGCTGGCAGCAATCGGGTCCGCACTCGCCTGGCTGTTTAAACCTCTGGGCTGGGGGAACTGGCAGGCGGCTGTGGCAGCGATCACAGGTCTTGTGGCAAAAGAAAATGTTGTCGGTACATTTGGTATCCTGTATGGGTTTGCGGAAGTAGCGGAGGACGGCGCAGAAGTCTGGGGAACACTCTCAGCAAGCTTTACTGCAGCGGCAGCGTATTCCTTCCTGGTATTCAATCTGCTGTGTGCGCCTTGCTTTGCGGCTATCGGCGCAATTAAACGGGAGATGAACAGTGCAAAATGGACCTGGTTTGCAATCGGCTATCAGACTATTTTTGCCTATGCGGTATCCCTGTGCGTGTACCAGATCTGGAACTGTATCGCCGGAGGCGGCTTTACAATCGGAACGGCAGCCGCAATTTTGATCGTCATTGTATTTATCTATCTGCTGTTCAGACCATACAAGGAAAGTAAGACACTGAACGTATCTGTGAAAGGCCTGAAGAAAGCAAAAGCCTGAGTCTGAGAAAGAAGGGGTAATATGCTCGGATTTATTACAAGTAACCTGGCAACGATCATCATCGGACTTCTCCTACTGGGTATTATCCTGTTGGTGGTGCGCAGCATCCGCAGGAATAAAAAAGCCGGAAATTCCTGCGGCAACTGTTCCGGTGGCTGCGGAGGGTGTTCTGCTGCATCGATATGTCACACCGAGAAAAAGACAAAGTAAAACAGGGAAGGCGGGAAGACGATGTGGACACAGGAAGAAATCATTCGGGAACTGCATAAACGGGGAAAGCGCGTAACACAGCAGCGGCGGGAACTGATTGAAATTATTCTGGAAACCGATTGGACTTCCAGTAAGGAGATTTATTACGAAGCGCTTCGTCAGGGACAGAACATCGGAATGGCAACGGTGTACCGGATGCTGAATGTGCTGGAAGAAATCGGCGCGGTTGACCGCAGAAGCTACCAGATTGTAGCGGAAGAAAAAAAATCCGTTTCTATTATATGGAATGCTGGGGAAGCAGAAGAGAAAAATGAAGTCCTTTATCAGAAGATCAAAGGTGTTCTGCAGGAAAGCGGCTGCCTGAAAGACCAGGAGTTCAGCATGGTCATTCGTGTTGAATCATAAATTTTATTCTTTGTTGTGAAAAAATTCATAATTATCATCTTGAAATAAATGAAAAATATGTTACAATAATATTACAAAAAAATAAGGGTGATTTTATGAATTTATATGAGGCAGTATATGCCAGAAAATCTGTGCGCAGTTTTGCACAGGATGCGATCAGTGCAAAAGTGCTGGATGGAATTAAAAAATTTTATCAGGAAGTAGAGGGTTTGTTTACCGGTATCGAAACTGATCTGGTTATCGTTGATAAACGAAAAGACGGGAAAAGCGGTATCGGCCTGGCAAGTGTCAGGGCCCCCTACTATCTTGCTTTATATACGACAGAACAGGAAAAATGCATGATGAATGCAGGTTATATCATGCAGCAGATAGTCCTGTACCTCTGCAGTCACGGGCTGGGAAGCTGTTACGTTGGGATGAAAGTGATGAAGCCGTCCCTGAGAAAGAAAAACGGGAAGACTCTTGTATGTCTCGTGGCGTTTGGCAAGAGCAAGGGAGGCTATACGCGCAAAGTATCCGAAGCCAAGCGGATGGATCTGAAAGAACTCTGTGTCTATAAAGAAAAACCAAGACTTTGGATGAATCAGCTGCTGGAGGCTGGGCGGCTGGCACCTTCCAGTATGAATTCGCAGCCGTGGAGATTTGTTGTGTATGATAACAGAATTCATGTGTTCTCCAAAAAGCATAAATCAAGCCAGCTGGGAAAATATACGGAGCTGAATTTCGGTATCCTGTTCAGCAACATGATGGCGGTAGCGGAAGAGCTTTGGCTTGACGTTGACCTGATCCGCCTTGAGGGAATCAGCCAGAAAACGTTTCCGAACAGCCAGTATGTATTAAGTGTTATTTTAAGGGCATAAAAGTATTGACAAGTAATGGGATTTATAGTATATTATAGATCGGTCAGTAAATGACAGGCGCGAGTGGCTCAGTTGGTGGAGCGCGACCTTGCCAAGGTCGAGGCCGCGGGTTCGAGTCCCGTCTCGCGCTCTTACTAGTGAGAGTCTTGGAATACGCATGTTGCGAATTTCAGGGCTTTTTGTATTTTACAGGAAAATCTTAAAAACCTGATTCCAAAAGCAGTAGAGAGGAGAACATGATGAAACGAAGTAGGAAAATTCTGCTGGCTGCCCTGATGCTGGGGTGCACTGCAGCGCTGGCAACCGGCTGCAAAGACAAAGAGGTTAAAGACGCTGCGGCAGTGACGGCAGAGCCTCAGAAATACGTGTCCAAAGATGAAAATATGGTAATTTATCTGCCGGATCATACATGGTCGACGGATGAAGAGAGCAATGACCTTCACATTTTTACTTCTGTGGACGGGCTGATCATGATCTCGCATACGGCGAATGAGGGAGATGAGCTGTATCCTGAGGAAGAAGCGGATCTGAAGAAGATTCTGGACGCAGAGGGTTATACGAGCGTAGGGTATGAGGTGGAATCGTTTGAAAAAAATCAGATCTCATCCATGAAATCCTATAAGGCGGTAATCAGGTATACAGATAAAAAAGCGACTTATACGTATGGTGTGCTGTACGGTACAATCCTGGGAGATGATGTATATCTGGCGAGCGCAATGGTGCTGAGTGATGATGAACAAACCCTGGAGGCTATTAAAAAAGCGGTGTATGGTTTCGAGTGGACTCCGGATGAGGAGATATTGAAACCTGAGGAGACGAAGGCACCCGAGGAGGATGAGATTGTGACGCCGGAGGTGACGAAAGAGACAACGCCCCAGGTGACGCCGGAGAAGACACCGGAGGCGACCCCGGAAGCAACGCCGGAACCGACGCCGGAATCGACGCCGGAGACAACTCCGGAGGCAACACCGGTTCCCCAGGAAGAGATTACATCGCTCAGTCAGACGGGGGTATGCAGTTCTCCGGCGTATGTGAGGAGCGGACCGAATACGGCCAGTGATATTCTGGGAAGCCTGGAACAGGGTGATACGGTTGCCATCACGGGAGAGATCAGAAACTGGTACCGGATTTCGTACCAGGGCTCTACGGCTTACATCTGTAAGGATTATATGCAGTAGACAGGGAATTGAAATTGTGCTATATTTAAAAAATATAGTATACATTACAAAGGAGACGTACGATGGTAGCAAGTTCTATATTATTCAGCAGATCGTTTGAAATATTTCTGATCGTTGCGCTGGCTGTTATTACAGTTTTGCTGTTTACAGGAAATGGATCTTTTATGCTGAAGTCCAAGAATTCGACAAAGACCAGAACTCCGGAAGAAGAAAAGAAGATGGGAAGACAGCTGAGTTATGTAACCGGAATCTGGCTGCTGGCCGAATTCCTGTTGTTGTTTTTCGGTAATTCTGCAATTGCCAGTATCATTTATATCGTAGTGATTGTCATTTCTATGATCATTCTGGTGAAATTTTTTAAGAATAATGGATAACAGAAAATCCGGGGATAGTAGGAAAGTGATTTCCTCTGTCCCTGATTTTATCTTTAAATTCAGGTGCGCTCCGGTGTATCTGGGCGAAGGAGGCAGTTATGCAAAAGGAATATGAACGGTTAAAACAATGTGTGGAGGTAATACAAAAGCGGGTGGATTTCAAACCGAAAGCAGCGGTCGTGCTGGGAAGCGGTCTTGGCGGCTTTGCGGAGGCTGTCGATGTGTGTGCCGTTTTGCCGTACCGGGAGATCCCCGGTTTTCCGACTTCGAGCGTACCGGGACATGCCGGGCGTTTTGTGTTCGGATATGTCGGCACTCTTCCTGTGGTTGTGATGCAGGGCCGTGTACATTATTATGAGGGTTATACGATCGGGGAGGTGGTGCTGCCGATCCGCGTGATGAGACTTTTGGGAGCGGATACGCTGCTGCTCACCAACGCTGCAGGAGGTCTGAACGCAGCATTTGAAGGAGGCAGCCTGATGCTGATCACGGATCAGATTGCCTCCTTCGTACCGTCTCCGCTGAGAGGAGAAAATATAGAGGAACTCGGGGAGCGTTTTCCTGATATGAGTGAAATATATGACAGGAAACTCAGGAATCTGGTGAAGTCCTGTGCTGATGAACTGGGCATCGATCTGAGAGAAGGGGTGTACATTCAGCTTCCGGGACCGAATTATGAGACTCCCCACGAAGTGAAAATGTGCCGGATCCTCGGCGCTGATGCAGTTGGAATGAGCACGGCATGCGAGGCCGTCGCAGCCAATCATATGGGGATGAAGATATGTGGAATTTCCTGTATCACGAACCTCGCCTGCGGCATGACAGACAGACCGCTTTCGCATCAGGAGGTACAGGAGGTGTCCGGCCGTGTGACCGACACATTTCAGAAGCTGGTGCGTACGGTACTGGAACGTCTTGAATGATAAGAAAAGGAAAGGGGAATGAATCATGGGTATGGAGGTACAAAAAGTGCGTTCCGGCACAGACGGACTTTTGCTGGAGGTCATGATCTGCGAGCCTGCCGGGACGCCGGAAGGAGTTGTACAGATCTGTCATGGGATGAGCGAACACAAGGAACGGTATCTTCCGTTTATGGAATATCTGAATGCCCAGGGATTTGCGGCGGTAATACATGATCATCGCGGGCATGGAAACAGTGTGAAGTCGAAAGCAGATCTGGGTTATATGTACGGAGGCGGAGCCCGGGCACTGGTGGAAGACACGCATCAGATCACGACGCTGTGCAAAAAGAGATTTCCCGGCGTTCCCTTTATCCTGTTCGGTCACAGTATGGGCTCCCTGATTGCGCGGGCTTACACGAAGCGGTATGACAGTGAACTGGATCTGCTGATTCTCTTCGGATCGCCATCGGAGAATACGGCACTTGGACTTGGGAAATGCCTTGCCAGGCTGGAGAAACTGATATTTGGGGACCGTCACAGAAGCCGCCTGATTGAGTTCCTTTCTTTTGGGAGTTTTGCCGGCCGGTTTGCAGATGAAAAGAACAGGTATGCGTGGATCTGCTCTGACCGGAAGGTCTGTCTCGAATATGAGAGATCGCCGAAGTGCGGATTTGTATTCACAGACGATGCATACCTTGCGCTGTTCGGGCTGATGGAGGCGGTGTATTCTGCAAAAGGATGGAACTGTCAAAAACCAGAACTCCCCGTCCTGTTTGCGGCAGGGGCGGATGATCCCTGTATCGGAAACGTCAGAAAGTTTAAAAAAGCGCTGATGGCAATGCGGCTGGCAGGATACCGGAATGTAAAGGGGAAATTATACCCGGGAATGCGTCATGAAATTTTGAATGAGACAGACAAGCAGAAAGTCTTTTCGGACGTCTGTAAATATATGAAAAAACAGTTGCGGAATGGAGAAAACAAATGAGAAGTAGTGGTATTTTGCTGCCGGTTGCATCTTTGCCGTCGAAATACGGTATCGGCAGTTTTTCGAAAGAAGCGTACGAATTCGTAGATCAGCTGGAAAGAGCAGGACAGAAGATCTGGCAGATTCTTCCGCTTGGGCCGACCGGGTATGGAGATTCTCCGTACCAGTCTTTTTCTACGTATGCCGGGAACCCTTATTTTATTAACCTCGAAACACTGATTGAGGAAAAGCTTCTGACAACAGAGGAGTGTGATGCGTTCACATATGGAACACATCCGGCGTATATAGATTATGACAAGGTGTTCGATGCACGCAACGTTCTGCTGCGAACAGCGTACGAGCGTTTTGTGCCGGGGGAGGACTTTGGAGAATTTACAAGGAGCAACGGTTACTGGCTGGAAGATTATGCACTGTACATGGCAATCAAGGACAGCCATGACGGCAGGAGCTGGACTGAATGGGAGCCAGAACTCAGAGACCGTCAGCCGAGTGCAATTCAAACAGCACGCGAAGAACTTGCCTATGAAATTCAGTATTACCGGTTCAAACAGTATAAATTTTATACACAGTGGGATAAGCTAAAACGGTATGCTAACAATAAAGGCATTCAGATCATCGGTGATATGCCGATTTACGTCGCGTTTGACAGCTCCGATGCATGGGCGAATCCGCTGCTGTTTCAGTTTGACGAGCATAATCAGCCGGTAGCTGTCGCAGGCTGCCCGCCGGATTACTTTGCCCCCAAAGGGCAGCTCTGGGGGAATCCGCTGTACAGCTGGGAATACCACAGGGAAACAGGATACAGCTGGTGGGTTCAGCGGATGCAGCACAGTCTGCGCCTGTATGATGTGGTCCGCGTGGATCATTTCCGGGGGTTTGATGAGTATTATTCCGTCCCCTATGGAAATGAGACGGCGGAATTCGGACATTGGGAGAAAGGTCCGGGACTGGAACTTTTCCACGCATTAAAGGAGAGAGTGGAGAATTTAAGCGTGATAGCGGAAGATCTTGGATTTCTGACAGACAGCGTGATACAGCTTGTGAAAGATACCGGATATCCTGGAATGAAGGTGTTGGAGTTTGCGTTTGATGATGGGGCGGACTGTCCTTATCTGCCGCATAATTTTACGGAAAACAGTATCGTCTATACCGGGACTCATGACAACGATACACTTGCCGGATGGATCGGCACGATGGGAGAGCATACCAGAAACTATGTGAAGGCCTACCTGAATCTGGAAGATGATGATCCAAAAAAAATGATTTGGGCTTTGATCCGCCTGGCGCTTGGAAGTGTATCACAAAGGGCAGTGATTCCGATGCAGGATTATCTCTGCCTGGGAGGAGAGGCCCGGATCAATGTACCGTCTACGCTCGGAGATAACTGGAAATGGAGGCTTCGGGAGGGGCAGTTTACAGACGAGCTGGCTGACAGAATCCGCAGTATCAGCGGTGTGTATGGAAGACTGTAAAGAATAGGAAGTCAGTTATGGGAAAGTTAGTAAAATATCTGAGGCATTATAAACTGCAGGCGATCGTGGGACCGCTCTTTAAGATGCTGGAAGCCAGTTTTGAATTAATCGTGCCGGTTGTGATGGCGCGGATCATCGACATTGGTATCAAAAACGGAAATCAGGGATATATCTGGCGCATGTGCCTGGTGCTGGTAGGCCTTGGGATATTGGGGCTTACCTGCTCGCTGACGGCGCAGTATTTTGCGGCGAAGGCGGCATTGGGATTTGCCACGGAACTGCGTACGGATTTATATGCACATATTAACCGTTTTTCCTATCAGGAGCTTGACACGATTGGTACTTCAACTCTGATCACGAGGATGACGAGTGATGTGAATCAAGTGCAGAACGGTGTGAATTTGTTGCTGCGGCTGTTTTCACGCGCACCGTTTATTGTCATCGGAGCGGTTGTCATGGCGTTTACCATCAGCCCGCGGCTGACGCTGATTTTCCTCGGGGCAATTCCGATGATCGGGTTCGCCATCTTTCTGGCCGTCAAACTGACGATTCCGATTTACCGGAAAGCTCAGAATATTCTGGAAGTGGTGGTGCGTTTGACACGGGAAAATTATGTGGGTTCGCGGGTAGTACGGGCGTTTTCAAGACAGGATGAGGAAATCCGGCAGTTTCAGGAGACGACAGACCATCTGAAAAAAACACAGCTTTGTGCGGGTCGAATTTCGGCAATGATGAATCCGGCCACTTATGTATTGGTGAATCTGGCGATTATTTGCATTTTGCTGGCAGGGAGCCGGGAGGTGTACAACGGCAGCATCACGCAGGGGGAAGTGATTGCACTTGTCAATTATATGATGCAGATTCTGCTGGCTCTTGTAGCACTGGCAAATCTGATTGTGACGGTGATGAGAGCCAGTGCGAGTGCGGGCCGCGTAAATGAAGTATTTGCAAGCAGGATTACCATGACGGACCAGGGAAATGAAAAACAGAGCGAGGCATCGGAAGGGCCGCGGGTTGTATTCAGCCATGTGACGTTTTCGTACCACCATGCGAAAGAACCATCGCTTACAGATATTTCATTTGAGGCCGGGAAAGGCGAGACGATCGGTATCATCGGAGGTACGGGCTCGGGAAAGTCCACGCTCGTTCAGCTGATTCCAAGATTTTACGACTGTCAGGAAGGCAGTGTGATGGTGGACGGCATTGATGTCAGGCGGTATCCATTTTCACAGCTGCGGCAGAAGATCGGCATCGTACCGCAAAAAGCAATGCTCTTCGCGGGAACGATCCGTCAGAATTTGAGGTGGGGAAAAGAAAATGCCACGCAGCAGGAGATGGATGATGCGCTTGCTACGGCGCAGGCAAAAGAATTTGTCTATGGAAAGCCGGAGGGACTGGATACTGTGGTGGCGTCAGGCGGAAAGAATTTTTCCGGCGGTCAGAGGCAGCGGCTTACAATTGCCAGGGCATTTGTTGGAAAACCCGGCATTCTGATACTTGACGACAGCGCCTCTGCGCTTGATTTTGCAACGGATGCGGCGCTCAGGAAGGCGATTCGCCGGGATACACAGGATGCGACGGTCTTTTTGGTGTCACAAAGGGCAGCAACCGTTAAAAATGCAGATTGCATTCTGGTGCTGGATGATGGAAAGATGGCAGGAAAGGGAACACATCAGGAGTTACTGAAAACATGCGATGTGTACCGGGAGATTTGTCTGTCACAGTTTTCAAAAGAGGAGGTGGCGGGATTATGACAAGCAGAGAGACGGTGGGAAGAGTCCTGAAACTGATCCGGCCATATCGCGCCTTTATTGTTCTGACGCTGGCTCTGGCAACTGTGACGGTTTTCACAACACTCTATGCACCGGTTCTGATCGGAAACGGGGTGGACTACCTGATCGGATACGGCAATGTTGTGTTTGCGCAGCTTACAGTGATTGTTGTTAAACTTGCCGTTGTTGTGGCCGTGACTGCGCTTTCACAGTGGCTGATGGGGCTTGTGACGAACCATATCACATATCAAATTGTGCAGGGGCTCCGTGATGATGCGTTTGTTCATATGCAGAAACTTCCGCTCTCCTATCTTGACGGCAATCAGCCGGGGGATATGATCAGCAGGATTTCCACCGATGTAGATCAATTTGCGGACGGGCTTTTGATGGGATTTACACAGTTGTTTACCGGGGCAATGACAATCATTGCAACTTTAGGCTTCATGCTCTCTATCAATATCAAAATTACAGTTGTGGTTGTAGTGATAACGCCGCTTTCCTTTTTCGTGGCAAACTTTATTGCGAAACGTACGTTTGCGATGTTTCAGGAGCAGTCAGAGGCGAGAGGAAGTCTCACTTCCCTGGTCGAGGAACTGGTTGGAAATCAGAAGGTGGTAAAGGCGTTTTCTTACGAAGAGAGGGCGGAGGAACGTTTTGATGAAATCAATCAGCATCTGAACAGATGCGGAGTGAAGGCTACATTTTTTTCATCGATTACGAACCCTTCGACCAGATTTATCAACAGTCTTGTCTATACTGGAGTCGGCATATTCGGAGCATTCTCGGCGATCCGGGGAAATCTTTCTGTCGGGCAGCTGTCGTGTTTTTTAAATTACGCGAATCAGTATACGAAGCCGTTTAATGAGATTTCCGGTGTTGTGACGGAACTTCAGAATGCGCTTGCATCGGCACGGCGGATTTTTGAACTGATGGATGAACCGGCTGAGATTCCGGACGCCCCGGATGCCGCAGTTCTGGCCCCGGCAGACGGTACGGTCACGTTTGAACATGTAGCCTTTTCTTACCGGCCGGATGTAGCGCTGATCACAGATCTCAATCTGAAGGTCCGTCCGGGTCAGCGAATTGCCATTGTAGGTCCTACAGGCTGTGGAAAGACAACGTTGATCAATCTGCTGATGCGGTTCTATGATATTCAAGGGGGGATCCTAAAAGTCAGCGGATACCCGATCGAAGCAATCACCCGCAGCAGCCTGCGCGCAAGTTTCGGAATGGTGCTGCAGGATACGTGGCTGAAGTCCGGTACGATTCTGGAAAATATTGCGTATGGAAAGCCGGAGGCGACGAGAGAAGAAGTGGTGGACGCGGCAAAACGCGCACACGCCCACAGCTTTATCAAAAGGATGAAAGATGGGTACGATACGTATGTGACGGAAGAAGGAGGAAGCATCTCGCAGGGTCAGAAACAGCTGCTGTGTATCGCGCGTGTGATGCTGCTGGATCCAACGGTTCTGATTCTGGATGAGGCGACGTCCTCGATTGATACGATGACGGAAATACGAATTCAGAAAGCGTTCGAGGAGCTGATGAAGGGGCGCACAAGTTTTATCGTGGCACACAGGCTTTCGACAATCAAGAACGCGGATCTGATCATTGTGATGAGAGACGGAAAAATCATTGAGACAGGGGATCATGAAACGCTGCTGGAACAGGATGGAAGTTATGCAAAACTGTACAGAAGTCAGTTCGCAGTTTCATGAGGTGATAAAACAATCCTTAATAAGAGAACCAAATAGCACCGTGCAGAGTGAGGTTATCCTCCCTGCACGGTGCTTTTTTTACATTTCGTGCAGAATATCTGTCTGCTCTTCTTATTATCCAAATTATTATATTTTTTGATACATTTACATTTTCTTTACAAAGAATTGAGCCGGACTTGATAGTCAGTAAAAATTCAGATTGATATAATGACAGCATTCCAGTTGAAACATGAGTAAAAAGAAAGGGAGAGTGGATCAGGCATGCTTGAGTTAAAACATGTAAAGAAATCGTACGATAACGTTACGATACTGAAAGATATCAGTATGGAGGTTGCAGACGGCGAGATCGTATCGATCCTGGGTCCGTCAGGGTGCGGGAAAACGACACTTCTGAATCTGATTCTGGGAATTACGGACGCAGATGAAGGAACGCTGTTGTTTAATGGAGAAGACATCACAGATGTTCCGATGGAACAGAGGGGATTCAATATCGTATTTCAGGATTATGCATTGTTTCCAAATTATAACGTATACAAAAATATTACATACGGACTGAGAAATAAACCGGATGTGTCCACGAAAGAAGAGGTGGATGATTTGATCTCTTTGCTGGAACTGGGAGAACATCTGGAAAAACGGATTGACCAGCTCTCGGGAGGACAGAAACAAAGAGTGGCGCTTGCGCGCACGATGGTAATGAAGCCGAAACTTCTGCTGATGGATGAGCCTTTAAGTGCGCTCGACGGTGTGATCAAAGAGTCAATCAAAGACAGAATCAAAATGATCGCCAAAGAATTTCATCTGACAACGATCATCGTAACACATGATCCGGAAGAGGCACTGACACTTTCAGACCGTGTGATGATCGTCAATGAGGGAGCAATTTCCCAGTACGGAAAACCGGAAGAAATCATCACGGAGCCAAAAAACAGCTTTGTGACGACATTTATCCTGAATCAGCTTGAGATCAAGAAAAATAATATTTATTCCCTGTTTTCTGCCCACAACAATCCGGCGCAGGCTTTTTAACGGGGGGTATTATGCAGAAAACAAAAAAACGTGAACTGAAAATCATGTTCACAGTGCTGGCCGTCATCTTTGTGATCTTTCTGGCAGTTCCAATTGTGAGGCTTTTGATGAAGTCATTTGTGACAGATTCCGGGACCGGGATCGGAAATTACCAGTCAGTACTGATGAAGAAGGGATTTATGACTGCGCTTGGAAACAGTTTTCTGGTTTCTTCTGTGAGTGCGGTACTCACAACCGGGCTGGCATTTATCCTTGCATATACGGTACATTACACAAATCTGGGCAGACGTTACAAAAAGCTGATTGAACGGGTTGCGGTGCTTCCGATGCTGCTGCCGACGATCACTTACGGCTTTGCCATTATCTATTCCTTTGGAAAACAGGGGCTGATCAGCCGGCTGTTCCAGGGGCAGTTGTTTGAGATCTATGGATTCCATGGTCTGCTTCTCGGTTACGTCATCTATACATTACCGATTTCCTTTATGCTGCTCAACAATACGATGGGCTATATCGATAAAAAGTTTGTCATTGTTTCAAGGATTATGAATGATTCAGCATTTCGAACTTTTTGCGTGACTGTTTTGCGCCCGATGCTGGGAACACTGGCGGCTTCTTTCATTCAGACATTTTTCCTGTGCTTTACAGATTTCGGAATTCCGGCATCGGTGGGCGGTGAATTCCAGGTGATCTCAAGCGTCCTGTATCATGAGATGCTTGGCAGTGTGCCTGATTTTGGCAGGGGCGCTGTGGTCGCTCTGGTCATGCTGATTCCTTCCGTTTTGAGTATCGCGATACTGCGTTTCCTTGAAAAATATAATATCCGTTACAACAGGATATCTGAAATTGAGCTGAAGAAAAGTAAAGGAAGGGATACACTCTTCGCGCTTGCCAGTGCGGTTATCATGGTCGGAGTGTTATCCGTCTTCGCGGTTATTTTTGTGATACCGTTTGTGGGAGACTGGCCTTACGATACAGGCTTTACGTGGGAACACTTTAGAACCGTATTTTCTGACAGTGCACTGTCCGGCGTTTATACGAACTCTGTCGTGGTTGCGTTGGTTACAGCTGCAGCGGGAACGCTGATCTCTTACGGGGCAGCACTCATTACGGCCAGAAGTACACTTGGGAAAGCATCGAAAAGCGTCATCGAGGGAATTGCACTGGTGACAAATACGATTCCCGGCATGGTGCTCGGCCTTGCCTACCTGTTCAGCTTCACCGGCAGCTTTTTGCAGAATACGTTTGCCATCCTGGTTGTCTGCAACGTGGTGCATTTTTTCTCGACGCCATATCTGATGATGAAAAATTCTCTGGTGAAAATGAATGCATCCTGGGAGACGACAGCGATGCTGATGGGAGACAGCTGGACCAAGACGGTTGTGCGGGTGGTAACGCCGAATGCCCTTTCCACACTTCTGGAGGTGTTCAGTTATTACTTTGTCAATGCCATGGTGACCATCAGTGCAGTGATTTTTATCGCGGGAGCCAGGACCATGGTCATCACAACAAAGATTAAAGAACTGCAGTATTACAATAAATTCAATGAAATTTTTGTACTGTCACTGCTGATTCTGCTGACGAATGCCATTGGAAAATGGCTGTTCGGAAAACTTGCAAAAATCACAGAAAAAAAGGAGAAGCGAAAAATGTTAACATTAAGAAAATCAAAAGGAGCAGTGGCCGGAGTCCTCACACTGGCACTTGGTTTATCCGTACTTTCAATAAGCGGCTGCGGAAAATCTGCAGAAGAGCAGGTGGTCATCTATTCCAATGCAGATGATGAGGCGGTGGAATGTATGAAACATGCACTGGACGAAAATGGATATAAAGGTCAGTATATTCTTCAGACCTTCGGCACTTCGGAACTGGGAGGCAAACTGCTGGCGGAAGGGTCAGACATCGAATCTGATCTCGTGACGATGAGTACCTTTTACATTGACAGTGCCGAGGAGCAGAATCAGATGTTCATGGACCTGACCTTTGATGCGGGAACGCTGGAAGAATATCCGGCATACTGTGCTCCGATCACGGCTCAGGAAGGCACCATCATCCTCAATACAGAGATGATGAAGGAAAATAATCTTCCGACGCCATCCGCCATAAAGGATCTGTCAAATCCGGAATACAAAGATATGATTTCTGTAACGGACGTCTCTTCTTCTTCGACAGCATGGCTTTTGATCCAGGCGCTGGTATCAGAATACGGGGAGGATGGAGCGAAAGAAGTGCTGACGGGTATCTATGACAATGCCGGCCCTCACATTGAGGAATCCGGTTCAGGACCGCTGAAAAAAGTGCGGGCAGGTGAAGTGGCTATTGGATTTGGCCTGAGACAGCAGGCGGTTGCGGACAAAGAAGAGGGACTTCCGATTGACTATGTAGATCCGGCAGAAGGAAATTTCTCACTGACTGAGTCGGTAGCTGTTGTGGATAAAGGTGATAAGACGAATCCAAAAGCGATGGAGATGGCTGAGTGTATCATCAAAAATGCCAGAGAAGAACTGATCACATATTATCCGATCGCTCTCTATGAGGGAGAGACAACAGACAGTCTGAACCAGTCGGGCAACCCGAAAGTATTTGACGAGAAGCTGACGGTTGATCTTTTGAAACAGCATCAGGAATTATCCGAGAGCTGCAAATAAATAATACAAGGGGAAAAGAATGAAGAATTATAAATTACTGACACCAGGGCCGCTGACGACAACGGAGACTGTGAAAAAAGAAATGATGTTCGACCACTGTACCTGGGATGATGACTATAAAAAGATTACACAGAAGATCAGAGACGGGCTGTTAAAGCTGGCGCATGTATCGCCAAAGACTTATACATCTGTGCTGATGCAGGGAAGCGGAAGCTTCGGTGTGGAATCTGTACTGACAAGCGTAATTGGAACAGATGAAGAACTGCTGATCGTGGCAAACGGCGCATACGGAGAGCGTATGGCAGACATTGCCTCCCATGCGGGAATCCGGCATGAGGTATACATGGAGGATTATCGTCATATTCCGGACGCCCAAAAGATCAAAAAGATACTGGCAGACCGACCGGCTCTGACACATGTGGCTATGGTGCACAGTGAGACGACTTCAGGAATCCTGAATGACATTGAAGCCGTTTCCAGGGTGGTAAAAGAAGCCGGCAGAGTGATGATTGTCGATGCGATGAGCAGTTTTGGCGGAGTCGAGATTCCGGTGGAAGCGTGGGGGATTGATTTCCTGATCAGCAGTGCGAATAAATGTATTCAGGGGGTGCCGGGATTTTCGTTTATCATTGCAAACAAAGATTTGCTGATAAAAAGCGCTGGGAAAGCCAGAAGTCTTTCTCTCGATCTGTATGACCAGTGGAAGACGATGGATGTGGACGGCAAGTGGAGATTTACATCTCCAACACATACCGTGCTGGCCTTTGCAAAGGCCATGGAAGAACTAAAAGAAGAAGGCGGAATACCTGCCAGAAACAGACGGTATGCACAGAATAACCGGCTGCTCATTGACAAGATGAAAGAAATGGGATTCACGCCATATCTTGACACACGGTGTCAGGGACCGATCATCACAACATTCTTTTATCCGGGAAACAGTCATTTTTCCTTTTCCGAGATGTATCATTACGTAAAGGAGAGAGGATACGCCATCTATCCGGGAAAGGTGTTGGAGGCGGATACATTTCGTATCGGAAACATCGGTGAGATTTACCGGGAGGACATCGAAGACCTGTGCAATATTATAAAGGAATTTCTGGAGGAGAAGCAAAATGAACGGTAAACTGAAAGGAATTATCTTTGACTGGGCGGGGACGACAGTTGATTATGGCTGTTTTGCACCGGTACAGGCATTCGTGGAAGTGTTCAGGCATTATGGAATGGAACCGACAATGGATGAAGTGCGTGAACCGATGGGAATGCTCAAGATTGATCATATTAAAACGATGCTCGCAATGCCGAGGATCAGACAGGAATGGATTTTGAAGTATGGGACTGGGCCGGATGACGAAAGTGCACAGGCTATGTATGGATTGTTTGAGGAAAAACTGTTTGGAATTTTAAAGGATTTTGCCGAGCCGAAGCCTGGGGTCTGCCAGCTGGTGTCAGAGCTGCGTTCCCACGGAATTGCCGTCGGATCGACGACCGGCTATACGGATGAGATGATGAATATCGTGGCTCCAATCGCAGAACGGAAAGGCTATCGTCCGGATGTGTGGTTCACTCCGGATTCCACCGGTCAGAAAGGCCGCCCATATCCTTACATGATCTTTCGGAATATGGAGGCGCTTTTGCTTACGGATGTCAGAAATGTCGCAAAGGTAGGGGATACGGTATCCGATATCAGGGAAGGAAAAAATGCCGGTGTGTGGACTATCGGGGTGATAAGCGGCAGTTCAGAGATGGGGCTTACCCGGCAGGAATACGAGACGATGGATGGAAAAGAGCGCAGGATACGTGAAGAAAAAATACGGGAGAGGTTCCTGGCAGCGGGTGCTGATCAGGTGATTCTGAATCTGGAGGAGATTCTTGAATTGATCTGAAAAGGAACTGAATGACCGATTCTGATGGAATGAGAACGTACGGCCGGCAAATAGAGATTTACAAACTTCGGGAAAACAGGTATAATGATTACCATCGACTAATACGAAGGAAGGTAAATTATGCAAGGTGGAAATGAGAAATTTTCTTACATTCTGCGTACGGTGGCGGGGGCATATCTGTGTTACCTGTCTTACAGCATTCTCCGCGCTGTCATGAATGGGGAAACAGAAGGGCACAGTGTGCTGGTGTCAGTCTGTGCAGTCGTTTTTATTATCATCGGTGTCATTCTGATGATAGCGGGTGTACGCGGTATGAAAACGGTCAGTCAGCAGCAGGCGGAAGAAGCCGCACAGGCTGAGGAGGAACAGACGGACGAAGTAGTGGAAACACTGGATGACCAAAGCGTAGAGGCTCTGGAGGATTCATCTGCAGATATTGCAAAAGAACAGCCAGGGGAAGTTTCTGAAGACCAGCCTTCAGAGACGGCAGAAGAACAGAGTTCAGACAAAGAGGTAACAGAATCATAAAGCTTTGAAACATGACGGGTCGGCGATGCCGGCCCGTCATGTTTCTGTACAAAAGTGAATGGGTGGATAATAAAAACTCTATGTGAAAGATATTCTCAGTCACATAGAGTTTTTACTTATCCGCTCATCTGAAGTAAGTGATGGATTTCAAAAATATCACATGCTGGATCCGTCCCAGATCTTAGCTTCCGGGTCAAGCATCCATGCGTGTGTCTCGTCGTCAATTCGTGTTTTTACCCATGGATTGCCGTCGATGTGGCGGATTCCCCAGGTGTAGCACAGTGCATATCCAGGGCATGCGACCATGGGATGTGGTTTTTCTGTGATGACAGCCAGTCCGTTATGACCGATCTCCACAACATCACCGTTTACCCAGCCGGCGCCGTAGCCCTGTGGTTTGTCAAAACGGAAGAAATAAACTTCTGGTTGCGGATGCCAGTGAGGCGGATAGCTTGACCAGCGTCCAGGCAGGTTTACGACCTCTCCGAGAACCATGTTGGAGTACGGAGCATTTTCATAGTCAAAGCAGGTTCTTACATTTCTTCTTGTTGTTCCCTGCAGTTCGTCTACACCGCGCGCCCAGGTATCGGTATCTTCCGGCATGTACATTTTAGCTTCGAATGTACGGTCATTTAAAGTTTTCTGTACATAGAATACGCTGCTGGCATGAGCAGTGATCGTACAGGTATCGCCTTTGCAGAGGTGCAGGCAGTAAGGATTGTAGTCAAATGGGTTCGGACGGTCCATCTCAACCGTCTTGCTGCCAAATTCTACTTTGGCTTTGCCCTCGAACATAATCCATGCCATTTCCTTTTCTGTTTCCTGGAATGTGTAAGTGTCTCCTTCTTCCATAATCAGGAGAGCTACATCCATCATCGCTTTGATTCCTTCGCCTTCATCGAGACGCAGATATTCGTTATAACCACGTACAGGATCTTTTGAAATATACATTATGTATACCTCCCTTTCCTTAAAATATGATTGGTACTAAATATATGTACTAGTAACATTTTGACAGAGAATAAAAGGTACGTCAAGAGTTAAATGGGTTAGTACTTTTTCTTTTTCCGGCGTTTTTTCTTTTTTCGGTCAGTGCTGCCGAGCAGCGCGGTATAACAGATGATCCGAACCAGCGTGATTCCGAAGAATGCGCCGACGCAGTCGATGGCGACATCACGTTTTGACGGTCCCCGGCCTTCTACAAGGCTCTGATGATACTCGTCGGTGCATGCGAAGCCGAAACAGATAAGACCTGCCACAAACAGCAGCGGAAATCCCCGCAGGCCGTATACATACAGCGGAAAAGAGATTGCGACAGCAAGACAAAAGTATACCGTCATATGTGCAAGCTTCCGGATATAGATATGAATTTTATCAATATAATAATCCACGCCGTTGACGGAAAGGTCTTTGTCCAGAATCTTGGCTCCGATGGTGACGATCTGATAGCTGACTTTATAGCTGAGTTCACTGGACTCTTCCCCCGGCATTGCTGAAAAAGAAAAAATGATGTACATCATGATAATTGCCGGGAGAAAAGAAAGGGGTTTCAATAAAAAAATAATAAAACGCTTCATAAATTAAGCTCCTCCAAAATTATGCCCTACACTATAGCATGACTTTTGGCGGATGTCAAAACTTCATTTAGATTCCTTTTACTTGAATTCGGACAGGGGGTATATTATAATCAAAGAAGAATCATAACACAGAAAGGGCGGTACGATGAGTTTAGCAGATCATTTATTCATAGATATGTGTACAGATATAATAGAAAACGGCTTCAGCACAGAGGGAGAAAAAGTACGCCCCGTATGGGAGGATGGGACTCCGGCTTATACAGTCAAACGATTTGGCGTAGTCAACAGATACGATCTGTCAAAAGAATTTCCGGCGCTGACGCTGCGCAGGACGGCATTGAAAAGTGCATTTGATGAGATTCTGTGGATATGGCAGAAGAAATCCAATAATATTAAAGATCTGAACAGTCATATCTGGGACAGCTGGGCAGATGAAGACGGTTCGATCGGAAAAGCCTATGGATACCAGCTCGGTGTAAAGCATGAGTATAGAGAAGGTTCTATGGACCAGGTGGACCGTGTCCTGTTTGATCTGAAGAACAATCCATACAGCAGGCGCATTATGACCAATATCTATGTGCATCAGGATCTGCATGAAATGAATCTTTATCCGTGTGCGTACTCCATGACATTTAATGTGACTCAGGAAAAGGACAGCAGCAGGCTGACGCTGAATGCGGTCTTAAACCAGCGCTCACAGGATGTACTGGCGGCTAATAACTGGAACGTATCCCAGTATTCCCTGCTGCTTATGATGATCGCGCAGGTCTGTGGGATGAAGGCGGGAGAGCTGCTGCATGTGATAGCGGACGCACACATTTATGACCGGCACATACCGCTTGTCAAAGAATTGATTTCACGTCCGGTTCATGACGCACCGAAGGTGTGGCTGAATCCCGAGGTGACAGATTTTTATGAATTTACAGTAGAAGATCTTCATGTGGAGGGATATGAAGCGGGACCGCAGATCAAAAATATTCCGATTGCAGTGTAGAAAAAGAAAGGGACAGGAACTCTTATGAATATGATATTGTCGGCAGATTTAAACTGGGGGATCGGGTGCAACAACAAGCTGCTGGTTTCGATTCCTTCAGACATGAAGTTCTTTCGCGAGGAGACGACCGGGAAAGTTGTTGTGATGGGAAGGAAGACCTTGGAAAGCTTTCCGAACGGCATGCCCCTGAAAAACCGCACGAATATTGTACTGACTCAGAACCCGGATTTTGATGTCAAGGGCGCAGTCGTTCTTCACAGCCGGGAGGCACTGCTGGAGGAACTGAAGAAATACCGGGATGACGAAATCTATGTGATCGGCGGAGAGAGCATCTATCGGATGATGCTTCCGTACTGTGATACGGTGCACGTGACAAAGATCAATTTTGTCTATGAGGCAGATACACACTTTCCGAATCTGGATGAGATGCCGGAATGGGAAATTACGGCGACAAGTGAGGAACAGACATATTTTGACCTGGAATTTACGTTTGTAAAGTATGAACGGAAAAAGAAAACAGTCTGACAGACTGATGATGAGAGGCAGCACATGAAAAGCAATGAATGGTATGAATTGGGAGAGCAGATTCGTGATATGGTACAGTCTGCTGTGGATTCCAAGAATTTCAGCCAATTGAATAAGACAGTCAGCAGCACGATCAATAAAGCGGTAGATTCTGCGGTTGACGGTGTGAAACAGGGGATGAAAAAGGCGACAGACGCATATGAGACACAGAATTCCCGAACTTATGAACGGTATCCGAATAAGGAAGTCAAAGGGAATTTTCGAAATGCAAACTACAGCACGCAGCTTGTGCGCGGGGTTCCTTATAATACAGCGATTTTTGCGCGTTCACCACAGGGCAGGATCGCGGGACCGGTGATGGCCGCAACGGGATTTTCTTTTGGCGGCATTTTTATCGTGATGGCGCTGGCATTCCTGGCCATGGGGCTTGTGGCCGGTGCGTTTGGGATCACACTTACCGGGGGAATCTTTACGCTGCTCGGCATTGCCGGCATGATCGTCGGAAGCGTGGGTGCGTCTGCCTACGGAAGAGTTCGGCGGTTTAAGAAATATATCCGTCAGATCGGGGACCGGGGCTACTGTTCCTTCCAGGAGCTGAGTTCGGCGGTTGGAAAACCAAAAGAATTTGTAAAAAAAGATGTCAAGGTGATGATTCATAAGGGCATGTTCCTTCAGGGGCATATCGATAAACAGCAGACATGTCTGATTGTGACGCAGCAGGACTATGAACAGTATCTGAACGCACAGAGGGAACTGGAACTCCGGCAGGCAGCGGCCGCCGACAGAAAATCTGCGCCCCAGGACAGCAAGCTTGGTGATGAATGTGAGAAGATTGTGGAGGAGGGCCAGCGGTATATTCTGCGTATCCATCAGGCAAATGATGCCATTCTGGATGACGAGATGTCGGAAAAGCTCTCAAGGCTTGAGCTGATCATGACGAAAATCTTTTCACAGGTAGAGAAAGATCCGGATATTGCACCGGAAATGCATAAATTCATGAACTATTATCTTCCGACAACAACGAAGCTGATCGATGCCTATCAGGAGCTGGATGATCAGTTTGTGGAAGGCACCAACATTGCCGGTACAAAAAAAGAGATTGAAAACACACTCGATACCATCAACGGGGCATTTGAAAAACTGCTTGACCGGTTTTTCCAGGATACAGCCTGGGATATTTCATCGGATATCACTGTGATGAAATCCATGCTGGCACAGGAGGGACTGGTGGATGAAGGACTGAAAATGCCGACTTCGACGAAAGGATAGGAAAGAGAACAGCCATGAGTGATGAATTTAAAGAGTTTACAGCAACACCGACACTGACGTTTGATGTTTTGGAGGATCCACAGGAGCCTGCTGTACAGGCAGCACAGCTGCAGGAGGAGAAACCGTTGGACGACAGTGTCCTGACGGAAGAAGAGCAAAAGATGGTGGATGAATTTTCGGAAAAAATTGACCTCAATAATTCCAATGCAATCCTCCAGTACGGAGCGGCAACCCAGAAAAAAATGGCGGATTTCTCCGAGACGGCACTGGAAAACGTAAAGACCAAAGATCTGGGGGAGGTGGGAGACCTTCTCACAAATGTCGTGACGGAGCTGAAAAGTTTTGATGTGCAGGAGGAGGAAAAGGGATTCCTGGGTCTGTTCAAAAAGACATCCAATAAAATTTCTGCTATGAAAGTAAAATATGATAAAGCGGAAGTCAATGTCAACAAAATCTGTCAGGTACTGGAAGATCACCAGATTCAGCTGATGAAGGATATCGCGATCCTGGATAAAATGTATGAACTGAACCTGACATATTTTAAAGAATTATCCATGTACATTCTTGCGGGGAAAAAGAAACTGCAGAAGGTACAAAGAGAAGAACTGCCGCTGCTGCTGGCGAAAGCAAAACAGAGCGGACTGCCGGAGGATGCCCAGGCTGCAAAAGATATGGAGTCCCTGTGTCTGCGTTTTGAGAAGAAGATTCATGATCTGGAGCTGACACGTATGATCGCCATACAGACAGCGCCGCAGATCCGGCTTGTGCAGAGCAGTGACACGGTGATGGTGGAAAAGATCCAGTCGACAGTTGTCAATACAATTCCCCTGTGGAAAAGTCAGATGGTGATTGCGCTCGGAGTGGCGCATTCGACACAGGCTGCAAAGGCACAGCAGGAAGTGACGGATATGACAAATGAACTTCTGAGACGGAATGCGGACACGCTGAAGACGGCAACGATTGAGAGCGCGAAAGCATCCGAGCGCGGAATTGTGGATATGGAAACTTTGAAGCACACCAATGAGTCCCTGATTTCAACGCTGGATGAGGTGATGAAGATCCAGACAGAGGGAAGAGAAAAGCGAAGAGCTGCAGAGGCTGAACTTCAGAGTATGGAAAACCAGTTGAAAAGCAAACTGCTGGAAATCAGGCAGTAGGCGACAAAAGAGGGTGTTGTCAGAAGATGCGGCATCCTTTTATTTTAGCAGGAGGAAAGAGGATGTATCGGCAGAGAACTAAAATAATACAGATTGGCAACCGTTTTATCGGGGGAGGAAATACCGTATTGATTCAGTCTATGACGAATACAAAGACTGAGGATATAAAAACGACAGTGGAACAGATCCGTGCGCTGACAGCGGCTGGCTGTGAGATTATCCGCTGTGCTGTTCCAACGATGGAGGCGGCCAAAGCCCTTGTGCAGATAAAAAAAGAAATAGAAATTCCGCTTGTGGCGGATATCCATTTTGATTACAATCTGGCAATCGCCGCGATCGAAAATGGAGCGGACAAGATTCGGATCAATCCCGGGAATATCGGAGGCAGAAATAAGATTCGCGAAGTTGTGAACGCTGCCCGTGAACGCGGGATTCCGATCAGAGTCGGTGTAAACAGTGGTTCCCTTGAAAAAGATCTGGTGGAAAAATATCAGGGTGTGACGGCTGAGGGACTGGTTGAGAGTGCACTTGATAAAGTTTACATGATAGAAGAACTGGGGTATGACAATCTTGTGGTCAGCATTAAATCGTCGGATGTGATGATGTGTGCGAGAGCACATGAACTGATTGTCCAGAAAATGAGATATCCGCTGCACGTTGGGATTACGGAGGCCGGCACCTTGTTTTCCGGAAATATCAAATCTGCGGCGGGACTTGCGATAATTCTCTCAAAAGGAATCGGCGATACGATTCGGGTTTCTCTGACGGGTGACCCTCTGGAGGAGATCAAATCGGCAAAATGTATTCTCAAAACGCTGGGACTCAGAAAAGGCGGAATTGAAGTGGTGTCATGCCCGACCTGCGGAAGGACCCAGATTGACTTGATTGGGCTGGCAAATGATGTTGAAAATATGGTACAGGATATTCCGCTGGACATTAAGGTCGCGGTGATGGGGTGTGTTGTAAACGGTCCCGGGGAGGCGAAAGAAGCGGATATCGGAATCGCCGGAGGAAAAGGAGAAGGGCTGCTGATCAAAAAGGGAGAAATCATCAAAAAAGTACCGGAGGCAGAATTGCTGGCATGTCTGAGGGAAGAATTGGAGAATTGGAAGTCATAATATGGGAAAAAAGTTTTTTGAAGTATTTCCAAAACTTTTCATAGAGGATGAACTGCGTGAACTCATTGAAGATGCAAAAGTGACGCGGGTAACTTCGAATCCGGAGAAGACCCGGCTGCGTGTGTATCTGCGCAGTGAACAGTGGATACATAAAAAGCATATCTATTTCCTGGAAGAGGCAATTCGGGAGCAGTTTTTTACCGGCCTGCAGATGGAAATAAAGATCATTGAAACATTTGAGCTGTCCCGCCAGTACACGCCGGAGAAGTTTCTGGATGTATACCGCGACAGTATCATGCTGGAATTAAAGAACTACAGTGCGCTGACCTACAATCTTTTTGTCAGCGCAAAACTTGTCTTTCCCCAAGAAGATGTTTTGGAAATTTCAATGCCGGACAATGTGATCTCAAAAGAACGCGGAACGGAACTGATCGATATTCTGGATAAAATATTTTGTGAGCGGAGCGGCCTGCGGCTTCAGATTGTGCCGCACTATGTGGAAATCGGCGAGAGTAAAGCGCGCAGGAACAGCGAGCAGAAGATTCAGGAGGAGGCCCGCCATGTTCTGGAACGTTCAGCGCTTGCTCATGCCGGGAATCCCGGGGAAAAGGAACATGATCAGGAAACAGCGGCCGGCAGTGCTTCCGGAAAAGAAAAACAATCCGGTGATGCCAAAAAGACAAAACAGGAAAATGGAAAGCGGACAAAACGGGAGTTCCAGAAGCGTGATTTTCGACAGGGTATCAAGAAGTCGGATAACCCCGAAGTGCTTTACGGAAAAGATTTTGACGAAGATGCGATCACCATCGACGGCATCGCCGGTGAGATGGGTGACGTTGTAGTCCGCGGAAAAATTTTATCTGTGGACGCGCGGGAGATCCGGAATGAGAAGACGATTCTCATGTTTAATCTGACGGATTTTACGGATACAATCACAGTCAAGATGTTTCTCAGAAACGAACAAGTGCCGGAAGTGATGCAGAACATCAAAAAAGGTGCGTTTATTAAGATCAAGGGAGTTACGATTGTTGATAAATTTGACCATGAGCTGACGATCGGCTCTGTGATCGGAGTGAAAAAGACTGCTGACTTTACCTCCTCCAGGATGGACACCAGTCCGGATAAACGTGTGGAACTGCACTGTCATACAAAAATGAGTGATATGGACGGTGTGACGGATGCCGCAGCACTGGTGAAAAGAGCACACGCCTGGGGCCATCCTGCCATTGCCATCACTGATCACGGTGTAGTGCAGGCATTTCCGGAGGCAAACCACGCCATGGAGGATATTGACCGTGCCTACCGCGACCAGTATGCCAAAGAGCATCCGGAGGTGTCAAAGCAGGAGCTGAAGGCGATATCCAGTCCGTTTAAGGTGATCTATGGCGTTGAGGCCTATCTGGTAGACGACCTGAAAGGGATGGTAACAAACCCCAGGGGGCAGAGTCTGGACGGGGATTTTGTGGTATTTGACCTTGAGACGACGGGATTCAGTCCGCTGACAAATAAGATCATTGAAATCGGGGCCGTCCGTGTGGAGAACGGCAGGATCAGCGGACGCTTTTCCAGTTTCGTCAACCCGCAGGTGCCGATTTCATTCCGCATCGAGAATCTCACCGGGATCAACGACAATATGGTGATCGATGCACCGACAATCGATACGGTACTTCCGAAGTTTCTGGAATTCTGCCAAGGCTCCGTGATGGTGGCGCACAATGCGGGATTTGATATGAGTTTTATTGAAAAGAACTGTGAGGATCTGGGGCTTGCACAGGAATTTACATCCGTGGACACAGTTGGCATGGCGCGCTTTCTGCTGCCGGGACTCAACAGGTTTAAGCTGGATACGGTGGCGAAGGCACTTCACGTTCCGCTGCTGAATCATCACCGTGCCGTGGATGATGCCGCCTGTACGGCTGAAATTTTTCTGAAATTTCTGGATATGCTGAACGAAAAGGAAATCCGGGATCTGAATATACTGAATGAGAGTGGTCAGTTCTCGCCGAATACCTTAAAAAAACTGCCGACATATCACGCGATTGTGCTGGCAAAAAATGAAATCGGACGTGTGAATCTGTATCGGCTGATCTCGCAGTCACACCTGGAATATTATAACAGGAGACCGCGTCTTCCAAAGAGTGTTTATCTGAAATACCGGGAAGGACTGATCATCGGATCAGCGTGTGAGGCGGGAGAGCTGTATCAGGCGCTGCTCGGAGGTGCGCCGGAACAGGAGATCGCACGGCTGGTGAATTTTTATGATTATCTTGAGATACAGCCGCTTGGCAACAATGCGTTTATGCTCAGGGCCGACCGCGATGATATTCAGTCGGAAGAAGATCTGAAAAACATCAACCGCAAGATCGTGAAGCTGGGCGAACAGTTCAAAAAACCGGTGGTAGCGACGTGTGATGTGCACTTTATCGATCCGCAGGATGAAGTGTACCGGCGGATCATCATGACGGGTAAGG
This sequence comes from uncultured Ruminococcus sp., assembly GCA_964621905.1. Classification (GTDB taxonomy): domain Bacteria; phylum Bacillota; class Clostridia; order Lachnospirales; family Lachnospiraceae; genus Ruminococcus_G. The sequence goes on from CAZUNG010000005.1 coordinate 185,811, forward strand.
GATTTTCCGATGCGGATGATCAGGCACCGCTCTATCTGCGGACAACGGAGGAGATGCTCTCAGAGTTTGCCTATCTCGGCAGTGAAAAGGCGGAAGAGGTTGTGATCAGGAACACGCAGCTGATCTGTGATATGTGTGAGAAGATATCGCCCATACGGGCCGGGAAATTTCCTCCGATCATTGACAATTCAGATGAGACACTGCGGCAGATCTGCTACAACCGTGCCCATGAGATCTATGGGGAAGTGCTGCCAAAGATCGTTGAGGAGCGGCTGGAGAGAGAATTGAATTCTATCATCTCCAACGGTTATGCGGTTATGTATATCATCGCGCAGAAACTCGTATGGAAGTCAAATGAAGACGGATATCTCGTTGGTTCCCGTGGCTCCGTCGGGTCATCTTTTGTTGCGACAATGGCGGGAATCACGGAGGTTAATCCGCTGAGTCCTCATTATTACTGTGAAAAATGCCACTACTATGATTTTGATTCCGATGCCGTGCGCGCCTATGCCGGGAAGGCGGGATGCGATATGCCGGATGCAGTATGCCCAAAATGTGGTGCGCCGCTCAGAAAAGAGGGGTTTGACATACCGTTTGAAACCTTCCTTGGGTTTAAGGGGAACAAAGAGCCGGATATTGACCTGAACTTTTCCGGAGATTATCAGGGAAAGGCACATAAGTATACGGAGGTTATTTTCGGCGCGGGACAGACGTTCAGGGCGGGAACGATCGGTACGCTGGCTGCCAAAACGGCATTTGGATACGTGAAAAAGTATTATGAAGAGCATGGAGTACACAAACGCAACTGCGAGATTGAACGGATCGTAGAAGGATGCACGGGAATCCGCAGGACGACGGGACAGCACCCGGGCGGCATCATTGTACTCCCGATCGGGGAGGACATTAATGCATTTACGCCGGTCCAGCATCCGGCAAACGATATGACGACAGACATCGTGACGACACACTTTGATTATCACTCGATCGATGAAAATCTGCTGAAGCTGGATATCCTGGGACACGATGATCCGACCATGATCCGTATGCTGGAAGATCTGACGGGACTGGATGCACAGGAGATCCCGCTGGATAACCAGGCGGTCATGAGTCTGTTTAAGGGGACACAGGAACTTGGCATCACACCGGAAGATATCGGCGGATGTCCGCTGGGAAGTCTGGGGATCCCCGAGTTTGGTACGGATTTTGTAATTCAGATGCTTCAGGACACGAAACCGCAGTCATTCTCCGATCTGGTCCGCATTTCGGGATTGTCACATGGTACGGATGTATGGCTGGGAAATGCACAGACCCTGATTGAAGAGGGGAAAGCGACGATTTCCACGGCTATCTGTACGCGTGACGACATCATGACGTACTTGATCCAGCAGGGGGTTGAAAGTGAACAGGCGTTTACGATCATGGAGAGTGTGCGTAAGGGCAAAGGTCTGAAGCCGGAGTGGGAAGAAGATATGAAAGCGCACGGTGTGCCGGACTGGTATATCTGGTCCTGCAAAAAAATCAAATACATGTTCCCTAAGGCACATGCGGCGGCCTATGTTATGATGGCTTACCGCATCGCCTACTATAAGATTTATCATCCGCTGGCCTACTATGCGGCGTACTTCAGTATCCGAGCCTCATCCTTTTCCTATGAGCTGATGTGCCTTGGAAAAGAGCGTCTGGAGTATCATATGGCGGATTATAAAAAACGCAGTGATACACTGACCAATAAAGAACAGGATACGGTCAAGGATATGAAGATTGTACAGGAAATGTATGCGCGTGGATTTGAATTCGTACCGGTTGATCTTTACACGGCGCAGGCACACCGGTTCCAGATCGTGGACGGGAAACTGATGCCGGCGCTGGATACGATTGAAGGTCTGGGAGACAAGGCGGCGGATGCCGTTGTCCTCGCTGCAAGAGACGGTAAATTTCTGTCAAAGGATGACTTCCGCAACAGAACGAAAGTCAGCAAGACAGTCATCGATCTGATGGATGATCTGAATCTGTTCGGAGACATCCCGGACTCCAATCAGATTTCTATTTTTGACTTTAAAACAGGCTGAAAAAACTGCCGCACATTCCTCACTGACGGGGGCGTGTGCGGCAGTTTTTTACGGAAGCAGTTCCCGGAAAGCATCGAGCAGGCGATCATTCTGATCCGGGTGCATGATGCAGAAACGGACATATTTGTCGTTCAGGAACGGGAAGGTAGAACAGTCTCTGATCATCATGCATTTGCGGATGCAGTGGTCAAAGAGTTCATCGGAGGTCACATCCTCTTTCAGGATCTGCATGAGTATGAAGTTGGCAGTAGGCTGATAGACCTTTACCGTGTCCCAGGAGGAGAGTTCTTCAAACATACGCGTCCGCTCGGCAGTGATCAGCTGCTGGGTTTTTAAAATGTATTCGTTGTCACAGAACATCAGGCGTCCTGCAATCTCAGCCAGGGAGTTGATCGTCCAGGGGTTCTTTCTTGTGTTGATTGCCTTGCACACATCCTGATTTCCGGTAATTGCGTAACCGAGACGCAGGCCGGGCGCTGCGAAAAATTTAGAAGTACCGCGCAGGATGATCAGATTATTATAGTAATTCGTCAGCGGCACGGCAGTCACACGGGATTCTTTCGGTGCAAATTCCACGTATGTCTCGTCAACCATCACAAAAATACCGTACTGCAGACAGGTGTCCAGGATCAGACGCATCTCGTCACGGTTGATGGAGGTCGAGGTCGGGTTGTTCGGGTTACAGAGAACGAGAAGATCGAGAGAGTCATTCAGATGCCGGCAGAAATCTTCAGCGTTGATCCGAAAACCGTCACTTTCCCTGAGCGGATAGTAATTCGTTGTCCCCCCGCCAAGTGTGATCTCACGTTCATATTCTGAGTACGTAGGTCCCAGGATCAGTGCCTTTTTTGGGCGCTGTGTCTGGATAAACAAAGAGATCAGCTCAGTGGAGCCATTTCCCACGATGATGTTTTCAAGCTGGCTGTCCGCGTAATCAGCAATGCAGCGGCGCAGCTGTGTGTATTCCCGGTCCGGGTAGCTTGTGATCGCGTCCAGCTGCTGGGAAAGCGTATTTTTCAGATGATAGGAGATTCCAAGAGGATTTACATTGGCGCTGAAGCTTGTGATATCCTCTCTTTTTATGTGGTAAATGGATTCGATTTTTTCCAGATCGCTTCCGTGAAAATGGTCTTTATGTTTTAACATGATTTTCCTTTCCGCCGGGATATCAGATTCTTTCCGGCCTTTCTTGCATCAGATTGTCTGGTAGTGTATAATTGTAAAATACAGGGTCAAAAGGTCAAAATGCCGTTCATGCCTGCATGATAAGGCATTTGAACCTGGGACCCGCCGTACTGAACAGTTTACGTATATTTATTATAGCGTTTGCAAAAGAATAGTCAAGAATATAAGCACAGGTAGATAGAATGAAGAAAAGAGTAGAAGAGTTAGTCAGCGGAACATTTGAATATAAGGCGCCAAAACTGATCCTTTCAGAGACTGCGGTCAGCCTGCAGCTGCATGAGGGGGAAGCATACCGCGGAGAATTTTTCTTCGCGGCGGAGGATAACAGCAGGATCAAAGGAATGCTGACCGCCTCCAACCGAAGGATTTTATTGTCGGAAGACAGATTTTCGGGGGATACGATACATATTGCATATGGAATTGACACGAATGGTCTGAAAGCGGGCATCGAAGAAAAAGCAGAGATCATGATTCTGAGCAATCTGGGAGAATACCGGATTAAGGTCCGGTTTGTGATTCAAAAGGGGCAGGTAAAGTCCTCTCTTGGAGAAATTCACAATCTGGATGATTTTGCAGTGCTCGCCAAAGCAGATTACCGGGAAGCGTTCCGGATATTTACAAGCGAAAAATTTCCGGATTTTCTCGGAGAAGATAAACGCACCTATATCGGGCTATACAAGGGTATGGCTCATAATCCTGTGACGTATCAGAATATGGAAGAATTTCTGATCGGAGCCGGCAAGAAAGAACCGGTGGAGATCACACTTGATAAGGAGCGAAAAGAAGCGTTTCGCCTCGGTGGTTCCATGAAGGATTCTGTGTATATTTACAGGAGCACCTGGGGCTATACCCGGATGGAAGTGGAGGTGGAAGGTGATTTTCTGGAGGTTGATAAAAAGATCATTACCTCGGAAGATTTTATCGGCAGCGTTTACGGGCTGGAATATATTATTTTGCGGGACAAGCTCGGAAGCGGCAGACACAGAGGGCGCATCCGGATTAAAAGTGTGTATAAAGTTCTGACTTTTGAGATTCTGGCGTCGGCTGAACGGGATTACCAGATCAGCATGCACGCTTTTGAGAGCCGGATGAAACGGGATCTGGCCCTGGGATACCTGAACTTAAGGGCCGGAGTCTGGGACTACCGGACATGGAAAGAAAAAGCCGTCGGATGTCTGCAGGAGCTGAAGAACGCCGGCGATTACGATGCGATGATGCAGTTGTATGAAGCGGGCATCTATCTGGAAGACGACGATATCGGTCGTGCACGGGCAGCGCTTAAGGTGCTGGAGGACCGGAAATTTACTGCGGAGGAGACACAGGAAGAAGGAATGCATCTCTATCTGATGAAAAAGACGGGGCTGCTCCCGGATGCACTCAGTAATATCAGCGAGCGCATCCGCTCACTGTACCGCAGAAATCCCGAAAGTCTCGTACTCCTCACGATTCTGCTGCATGAGGATGAAGAAATCAAAAACTCACCGGTGAAACAGCTGCATCTGATGGAACAGCAGTATGAAATGGGCAGCAGAAGTCCCTTTTTGTATCTGGAAGCGTATGAGATCATAAAAAAAGATGAAAGTCAGTTTAAAAAGCTGTCGCTGTTTATGATCCAGGTGCTGGCATTTGCCGGAAAACAAAAGCTGCTGACGAAAGAACTGGGGATGCGGATTGCCTATCTTGCGCGCCATGAAAAGGAGTTTCGCAGCAGTGTATACCGTCTTCTTTGTGACGCGTATGAGGTATATCCCGGAAAAGATGCACTGGAAGCTGTGTGCAAACTGATCATGCTGGGACAGCCGGGCAGAAAAGAGTACTTCAAGTGGTATGCACTGGCAGTGGAACAGGATATTCGAATTACCAGACTATATGAATTTTATATCGAGACCATGAGCCGCAATTATCAGGAGATGCTTCCCAAATCGGTGCGGCTGTATTTTTCCTATAACAATACATTGAGCAACAGCCGGAAAGCGTTTATTTATGCGAAAGTCATCCATAATAAGGAACAGGATCCGGACACTTACCGGCTGTACCGGGACGCCATGCAGACATTTGCGGTACAGAGCCTTCTGGATGGAAAGAATAATGAAGACTATGCGGTTTTGTATCAGGAGTTTATTACGGAAATCAGAGATGATAAGCAGGGAGATGCGGCGGCGCGTGTGATTTTTACACACCGCCTTTACAGTGACGATCCGAAAGTCCGCAATGTCATTGTGTGTCACAGTGCACTGAAGCAGGAGGAGACATATTCCTGCATCGATGGCGTGGCATATATTAACCTTTATTCCAAAGATTCCCAGATTATATTTGAGGATGCAAAGCGCAGGCGGTATCTGACAACGGTTGATTATAACCTGCAGAAACTGCTCGACGGAAAAGAGCTGGCTTACCAGTGTATGACCATGAATATTGCCCACCCGGGACTGCTTTTGTATGTGTGCGGGGATGAGCCTCTGAATTCACGTATTACCGTGAAAAATCTCGGCTGTTTTCAGCTGGCGGCTGATTCGGATGCATTTGAAGATTCGTACCGGTGCATGGTGCGCCGCAGGCTGCTGGAATATTATGATCAGAATGCGGGGGATGACACTCTGAATGAATATCTGGGCAGACTGGATTATCAGGAATTTTATAAAGTGGATTATCTGCTGCTTCAGGATGTACTGATTCGGCATGGATTTTATCAAGAAGCGTTTGAACTGATCCTTCAGTATGGGTATGAGGGAATTGAGACGGCGAGCCTGTTTAAACTCTGCAGGCGGATGATTCTGGATATGGAATTTACAGAGCATGAAGAGCTGATCTACCTCTCACACTATGTGGCGGAGCAGGGAAAATATGATGAAGTTGTTCTGGGATATCTGCGGGACAATTATATCGGTCCTGCGCAGGAGATGATTTTGCTCTGGGAGAAGCTGTGCGGGTTTCAGATGGATTCGTACACTCTGGAAGAGGAAATTTTGCTGATTGCCATGTATACGCGGACCAATCTTCCAAAACTGTCGAAAGTTCTGGAACGTTATATCCGCAGTCATGGAAAAGAAATTGTGATCGCGGCTGTGTTTACATTCCTCTCTTATGGCTATTTTCTGCAGGATTTGAGAATTGATATGTTTGTTTTCAAGGGACTGGAAAGCGTCTATGAAAGAGGATGGGAACTGGATATCATCTGTGAACTTGCACTGCTTAAGCGGTATCGTTTCTGCAAAAAGCTGACCGGATACCAGCAGAAAAATGTGCGCAGCATCATGAAACACTGCGGGGAGCTGGGACTGCGGTTTGCATTCTTTAAAGAGCTTCCGCCGGAACTGATCCGCGGCTATCAGCTGGAGGACAAGATCTTTGTGGAAGAGCAGGTAGCGCCGAATGCACAGGTGACTTTATATTATGCGCTGCAGCATGCAAATGGGGAAGAGCCTGTGTTCCACAGTGAGCCTATGAAAAGCAGGTTTCATGGAATTTTCTCCAGGGAATTTTTGCTGTTCTATGGAGAACGGCTGACATATTACCTGACGATTGAGGAGGGGCAGAATTTGCGGCAGACAGAACCGGTGACCGTCATGCCTGAAGCACCTGCGACAGACGGAGCCACCAAATATGAACGCATCAATCAAATGCTTGCAGACAGAAAGCTTGGGAAAGATAAGGATCTGGTGCGGGTGATGGAGGATTATCTTTGGATGGAACAAAAGACCAGTCAGTTGTTTATGATTATTGAATAATTCCGCGGGGAATGAGTGGAGGCATAGATTATGAATGAAGTCAGAAATATTATCGTGGGATTTGAGCTTGGAGAAACGACTTCGCAGCTCTGCTATTATGACCGGAGTGAAAAAGAGCCGATATCGCTTGCTGTAAAAGCCGGCACCAGTCAGTTTACATTTCCGACGTGTTTGAGTAAAAAACCGGGTGAAGAAGTCTACCATTATGGTGTGGAGGCAGAATATTTTGCCTCTCATCAGGATGAGATATTGATCGAAAACCTCTATGAATGCTGCCTTCTGACGAAAGAGATTGAGGTGGACGATCAGATGGTGGAACCGGCCCGTCTGCTGACGGAATTTTTCCGGCAGGCGCTTTTGATGCTGGGAATCAGCAATCCGGTAAAGAATATTTCAGGGATCATGGTTACTGTTCCGCGGCTCAACAAGGCATTTGTAGATAACATGCGCAGTGCTTTTTCCATGCTGGGGTTTCCGGTCAGCCGCTGCTTTCTGCAGGATTATGATGAGAGTTTTTATTATTATGCGCTGTCGCAGAAACCGGATTTCTGGAGCCGGAAGGTCGGGCTGTTTTCCTTTGACAGGGAAGAAGTTGATTTCCAGTCACTTTCCATTGACAGGCAGTCAAAGCCGGCGCTGGCATCTATTCAGAGGGGAAAACGTATCGTGTTGGATACCGCGCCGGAACAGCGTGATTTGCAGTTTTATGAACTGATTCAGGAGTCGCTTGGAAATGAGATTTATTCCAGTATCTTTCTGGTTGGCAGTGGATTCGATAAAGACTGGGCGGTACGCTCCATTCCACTGCTCTGTAAAAATCAGCGGCACGTATTCTATGGAAATAATCTGTACAGCAAAGGAGCCTGCTATGCGGCCCTTGATAAGGTGGAAGAACGCAGACTTAAGGATTATCTCTATCTCGGGGAGGATTTGGTACTGACGGGAATTGGAATGGAACTGCTGGTATCCGGAGTACAGTCCTATTATCCGCTTGTGGAGCCAGGAATTCACTGGTACGAGGCGGTGAAAGACTGTGAGATCCTGCTGGAAGATGCCAGGGATCTGATCTTCCTGGTTGGCAAGATGAAGACGAATGAAATGAAGCGCTATTGTATGAAGCTTCCGGGACTTCCCGTGCGACCGAGCAGAGCAACCAGACTCAGACTGCATCTGGAATATGAATCTCCGAAGCAGTGCACCATCCGGGTGACAGATCTGGGGCTTGGCGAACTGTATCCGGCAAGCAGGATGGAATGGAATGAAGTGGTAACGGGATAAAGGAGGCTAACAAATGGCGGGATATCGTTTATGCCAGCAAAAAAGTGCAAAACATCCGTACTATATTGAAAATATCAGCACCGGCATCTTTACCATGGAAGAACTGTGCTTTTATATGAGCAATAATCTGTATTTGCTGGATGAGACAATTTTGAATCAAGAACTGGGGGAATGGTTTGTCAAAGAGCTGGGGCTTTCTGCGCTTGGGCAGCGGTTTCTTAAAATGCTTGAAGATCAGGCGGCTGTCAGTGATCTGATTATGCCAGTATTCAGAGAAATTCATTATCTTTCACAGGCGGAGAGCAAAGAACTGCTGGCTCAGGTGAAAAATATGGAAGAACAGCCGCCGCTGCTGCTTGCGAAAAAAAAGGGTGATGCGCTGGTGGCATATGGCAAATATGGGAACGCGATCAAAGTATATGAAAAAGTGCTGACAAAAAAGCCGGATTCATCGCTGGGCGAACAGTTTTCCGGAAGTGTGTGGCATAATCTTGGGTGCGCGTATGCCAGAATGTTTCAGATGAAAGAGGCGTCGGAATGTTTTGAAAAGGCTTACTCCATGCTGCATACAAAAGCGGTACTGAAAAGTTATCTCAGCTGTGTTTATCTGGGAGAATCCAGGGAATCTTTTCTTGAGAAAGGGGCCGCGCTCGGTGCAGACGGCATGACGCTGAAGGAGCTTGAGGAGGAGATTACAAAAGAGAATTCCAAGGAGGGACAGAAACAGGAAGCCTTCCAGAATGCGATGAAGAGCAGGGATGCCCAGGACATGGAATCCTACCTCAGGACGATGGATGCAATATTAGAAGAAATGACGGAGGAATATCACAAGAATACAGGGTTTTAGGAGATGTCGAATCAGTTGACATGGATTGACAGATATGCTAGTATTATGCGTATGGTTTTAGCCTAGTAGAGTGCTAGTGAGCTAATGGACGAAAAAGATCAGGAGGATTGAAAAAGTGAAAAAGAAAGTGTTATGTATGATGCTGTCCTGCGCGATGGCTGTGACATTGCTGGCAGGCTGTGGATCGAAGGAAAACGAGGCAGGAGAAAGCCAGGAGCCGAAGACAGAGGATACAGCTGATGACGGCGCAGCGGAAGATTCTGCAGAAACACCTGCTGAGGATGCAGGAAAAGAAGAGGATGCATCGGGCAGCAAAACTACATTTACAGTAGGATTTGACGCTGAGTATCCACCGTACGGATATATGGATGAGAGTGGTGAATATACCGGCTTTGATCTGGAACTGGCGCAGGCAGTCTGCGATCTGGAGGGCTGGGAGCTTGTAAAGACACCGATTGCATGGGATTCCAAAGATATGGAACTGAATTCAGGATCGATTGACTGTATCTGGAATGGATTTACCATGAATGGCAGAGAAGATGATTATACATGGTCTGATCCGTACGTAGATAACAGCCAGGTTATGGTTGTGGCTGAGAGCGCAGGGATGAAAGAACTTTCTGATCTGTCAGGAAAAATTGTCGGTGTACAGGCCGCATCTGCAGCACTGACACTCCTTCAGGATGAGGAAGGACAGAAAGAACTGGCAGATACGTTTGGAAATCTGCAGGAGTTTGCAGATTATAACAGTGCATTCGTAGAGCTGCAGGCAGGTTCGATTGACGCGATCGCAATGGACATTGGTGTGGCTCAGTACCAGATCAAGTCCAGAGGCGAAGGATTCATGATCATGGACGAAAAACTGAATACCGAGCAGTATGCGATCGGATTCAAAAAAGGCAATGAAGAGCTGAGAGATAAAGTAAATGCAGATCTTCAGAAACTGCTGGCGGATGGTACCTTTGAAAAACTGGCAGAAAAATACGAACTGTCAGATATGGTGTGCCTGCAGGCAAAATAGTCAGGAGCGTATAACCCCCGGATCTGCCGCCTTGGCGGCTGATCACGGGGGTTCCCTGGCTTTTACTACAGGAGGAAAAGAAAGATATGGAGTTTTCAATGATGCTGCAACAGTTGTCGCAGGGGATGGTCAAATCCATCGGGATTTTTGTACTGACACTGTTGTTTTCGCTGCCGCTGGGACTTTTGATTTGCTTTGGAAGAATGTCCCGCAACAGACTGGTCAGCACAATTTTTAAAGTATATATTTCACTTATGCGCGGAACGCCCCTGATGCTGCAGTTGCTGGTCGTTTACTTTGGTCCGTTCTATCTGTTCCAGATGTCAATTGGCGGTGCGTACCGTTTTATCGCTATTATCATTGGATTTTCACTGAATTATGCGGCCTATTTTGCAGAGATTTATCGCTCCGGGATCGAATCTATGCCCAAAGGACAGTACGAAGCGGCAAAAGTACTTGGATACAGCAAACAGCAGACATTTGTGAAAATCATTCTTCCGCAGGTGATTAAGCGTATTCTGCCGGCAGTCACAAACGAGGTCATTACGCTGGTTAAGGATACTTCTCTTGCATTTGCACTTGCCTATATGGAAATGTTTACGATCGCAAAACAGATTGCAGCAGCGAACACCACATTTATGCCATTTATCGTGGCAGGTGTCTTCTATTATGTGTTTAATCTGGTTGTTGCGGTTGTGATGGAAGGGCTTGAGAAGAAGCTGAATTATTATCACTAGGGAGGATTATGAATGAACCTGTTGGAAATGAACCATATTAATAAAAAGTTTGACAATCTGGAAGTCATCAAAGATATCTCCCTGTCGGTGAAAGAAGGAGAGATTCTGTCGATTATCGGACCGTCCGGGTCCGGAAAATCAACGCTGCTGCGGTGTGCGACGATGCTCGAGGAGATTAACGGGGGCGAGATTTCCTATATGGGGGAGAAAGCGGCCTGGGTGGGAAATTCAGGAGAAGCATGCCATCCTAAAAGAGAAGATATGAAACGGATTCACTCTTATTTTGGTCTTGTGTTCCAGAATTTTAATCTGTTTCCACACTATTCCGTTATGAAAAACCTGACGGATGCTCCGATCAATATTCAAAAGCGAGACCGGGATGAGGTCTTTGGGGAAGCACGGGAGCTGCTTGTGAAAATGGGACTGTCAGATAAAGAAGATGCTTACCCCTGTCAGCTTTCAGGAGGACAATGCCAGCGAGTGGCCATCGCACGGGCCCTTGCACTGAATCCCAAAATTCTGTTCTTTGATGAGCCGACATCTGCCCTTGACCCGGAACTGACAGGCGAAGTGCTCAAGGTCATCCGTTCGCTGGCGGATCTTGATATCACGATGGTAATCGTCACTCATGAGATGGCATTTGCACGGGATATTTCTGACCGTATCGTGTTTATGGACAAAGGAGTGATTGCACTTGAGGGAACTCCGGCAGATGTATTTTCCTCAGACCATACGAGAATGAAAGAGTTTTTGGGGAAATTCAACCGGAGATAAGGTATTGCTTTTGGAAAACATGTAAGATATAATCAACTTGTAACAGTTCGGACGGTGGAAAAATATATACAGAGGCAGATGTTAAGCCTGCTTAAAGGACAGCTGTTTGAACCAGTTGCACTGATAACTTTGAAAAATACTATGTGGATAAGGAAAGGCGTCAGACTTATGAAAAAGTTAGAGCAGTTATACGAAGGAAAAGCGAAGAAAGTTTTTGCAACGGATGTTGATGGAATTGTCATCGTGGATTATAAAGATGATGCGACGGCGTTCAATGGTGAGAAAAAGGGAACGATTGTCGGTAAAGGTGTAATTAATAACCGCATGACGAACCGTGTATTTAAAATGATGGAGGAAGAAGGAATTCCGACACATCTGGTTGAAGAATTGAGCGACCGCGAGACTGCAGTGAAAAAAGTAGATATCGTTCCGCTTGAAGTTATCGTGCGCAATGTGGCTGCAGGAAGCTTTTCAAAGAGAATGGGCGTTGAAGAGGGTAAAGAGCTGCTTTGTCCGATTGTTGAATTCAGCTATAAAGATGATGATCTGGGCGACCCGTTTATCAATGATGACTATGCGCTTGCACTGGGACTGGCAACACAGGAAGAGATTGATACCATCAAAACCTACACACGCAAGATTAATGAAATTATGAAAAAATATTTCCTGAATGCAGGAATGAAACTGATCGACTTCAAGATCGAGTTCGGAAAACTTCCTGACGGAACGATCATTCTGGCCGATGAGGTATCCCCGGATACCTGCCGTCTGTGGGATGTCAATACCAATCAAAAACTGGATAAAGACCGTTTCCGCAGAGATCTCGGAAATGTAGAAGAAGCATATAACGAAGTATTTAACCGCCTCGGACTTTAATCTGGAAAAGAGGCGAAATCCATGATGCGAAGCAGGATACACGAACAGACAGAAGTGACAGATAAGCTTAGGGAAGAATGTGGGGTATTTGGCATCTACGACTTGAACGGCAGTGACGTTGCCTCTTCAATTTATTACGGATTATTTGCGCTGCAGCACCGCGGACAGGAAAGCTGCGGGATTGCAGTCAGCGATACGAACGGACCGAAAGGAAAAGTGAGCTCCTGTAAGGGGATGGGACTGGTCAATGAAGTTTTTCTGCCCGGTTCACTGGATGACCTGCCCGGGGATATCGGGGTTGGTCATGTGCGGTATTCGACGGCAGGGGCCAGTACGCGTGAAAATGCACAGCCGCTCGTATTGAATTACATTAAGGGAACGCTTGCGCTCGCTCACAACGGCAATCTGATCAATGCTCTTGAACTGAGAAGGGAGCTGGAATACGGCGGTGCAATCTTTCAGACCACCATTGACTCAGAAGTTATCGCCTATCACGTTGCCCGGGAACGTGTCAACACAGCTACCGCCGAGGAGGCTGTCGGAAACGCGATGAAGAAAATGAAAGGCGCTTATTCACTGATTGTCATGTCACCGCGTAAGCTGATCGGGGCGAGGGATCCTTACGGATTTAAGCCTCTGTGTATCGGGAAGCGTGACAGGGCATATATCATAACCTCGGAGACATGTGCACTTGAGACTCTGGGTGCAGAATTTGTGCGCGATGTGGAGCCGGGAGAAATTGTAACGATTACAAAAGACGGAATATCGTCTGATACCAGCATGTGCCTGTCCAGAGATGAACAGGCAAGATGCATTTTTGAGTATATTTATTTTGCAAGGCCTGACAGCCATATCGATGGCGTCAGCGTTTACGGGTCACGCATCAGGGCAGGAAGATATCTGGCGATGGATTCCCCCGTGGAAGCCGACTTGGTGGTGGGGGTTCCGGAATCCGGAAATGCTGCTGCGCTCGGCTATTCTCTGGAATCCGGTATTCCTTATGGAACGGCATTTGTAAAGAACGGATATGTTGGGCGGACCTTTATCAAACCAAAACAAAGCAGCAGGGAGTCCAGCGTCCGTGTGAAACTGAATGTGCTGAAGGAAGCGGTGTACGGAAAACGGGTGATCATGATCGATGATTCGATTGTGCGCGGAACGACGAGTGACCGTATCGTCAGTATGTTAAAAGAAGCTGGGGCGAAGGAAGTCCATATGCGGGTTAGTTCTCCGCCGTTTTTATGGCCGTGCTATTTTGGGACAGACGTGCCGGCACGAGAGCAGCTGATTGCCTATAACCGTTCTGTTGATGAGATCCGCCAGATCATTGGAGCCGATTCTCTTGCATATCTCGGACTCAATCGACTGAGTGAGATTGCAGAGGGACTGCCAATCTGCACGGGATGTTTTAATGGGAAATACCCGATGGAGCCTCCAAAAGAGGATATCCGCGGGGAGTACGAGCACTGACATAAAGTGCGCTTCAGAGAAAGGATTATAATTTATGAGTACAAACAGATACCAAAGTCCGTTGTCGGAACGATATGCGAGCAAAGAAATGCAGTATATCTTTTCGCCGGATATGAAATTCCGTACCTGGAGAAAACTCTGGATTGCATTGGCCGAGACGGAGAAAGAGCTTGGCCTTAATATTACGCAGGAGCAGATAGATGAGCTGAAAGAATATGCGGATGACATTAATTATGATGTCGCAAAGGCGAGAGAAAAAGAAGTCCGCCATGATGTGATGTCACACGTTTACGCATATGGGGTACAGTGCCCGAAAGCAAAAGGAATCATCCATCTGGGCGCGACTTCCTGTTATGTGGGTGATAATACAGATATTATCGTGATGACAGAGGGGCTGAAGCTGATAAAGAAAAAACTGGTGAATGTAATCGCAGAGCTTGCGAAATTTGCGAACGAATATAAAGCACAGCCTACTCTGGCATTTACTCATTTTCAGCCTGCACAGCCGACAACAGTCGGAAAACGTGCAACCCTCTGGATGCAGGAGTTTCTGCTGGATCTGGAGGATGTGGACTATGTACTGAATGGAATGAAGCTTCTTGGCTCCAAAGGTACAACCGGAACGCAGGCGAGCTTTCTGGAGTTGTTTGATGGCGATCACGAAAAGATTGACCAGATTGACCCGATGATCGCGAAGAAAATGGGCTTTAAAGACTGCTATCCGGTATCGGGACAGACATATTCCCGTAAGGTAGATACCCGGGTTGTCAACGTGCTGGCGGGAATTGCGGCGAGTGCGCATAAATTCTCTAATGATATCCGCCTGCTCCAGCACCTGAAAGAAGTCGAGGAACCTTTTGAAAAAAGTCAGATTGGTTCTTCAGCGATGGCATATAAAAGAAATCCGATGCGAAGCGAGCGTATTGCATCTCTGTCCAGATTTGTTATGGTGGATGCACTCAATCCGGCGATCACATCGGCAACACAGTGGTTTGAGAGAACTCTGGATGATTCTGCAAATAAGCGTTTGAGTATACCGGAAGGTTTCCTTGCTGTTGACGGTATTCTGGATCTCTGCCTGAATGTGGTAGACGGACTGGTTGTATACCCGAAAGTTATTGAAAAACGTCTGATGTCAGAACTTCCGTTTATGGCTACAGAGAACATCATGATGGATGCAGTCAAAGCCGGCGGTGACCGTCAGGAGCTTCACGAGAGAATCCGTGAGCTTTCCATGGAGGCCGGAAAAAATGTGAAGGCGGAAGGAAAAGACAACAATCTTCTGGAACTGATTGCCGCAGATCCGGCGTTTAATCTGACACTGGAAGATCTTCAGAAGACGATGGATCCGACGAAGTATACCGGAAGGGCAAAAGAGCAGGTAGATACCTTCCTTGCAAAAGTGGTCAAGCCGGTACTGGAACAAAATGAGGAACTGCTGGGTGTGAAAGCGGAAATCAATGTATAATCTCTGAACAGACATTTGAAATCAGGGAACGATGTGTTAGAAAGGGGATGAGCGGTACCGCTTCATCCCCTTTTAAAATATGAGAGGGGTGTTCTTTTTACATGGAAAGGAAAACGGAACAGGGGAATGCATGGGCACTGCTGCCCATTGGAGTTTTTTTGCTGATATTTCTGGGATTTGGATGCATCACCGGTGATTTCTACAGTACACCTGCGATTGTAGGGTTTCTGATTGCACTTCTGGCAGGTTTTCTTCAGAACAGAAAAGTGGATTTTCAGAAGAAGATACAGCTGATTACAGGCGGAATAGCAGATGAGAATATTGTGACAATGTGTCTGATCTTTCTTGTGGCAGGTGCATTTTCTAAAGCTGTGGATATGTCGGGAGGTGCCGAGAGCGCGGTGCATCTCGGACTATCCATTATGCCGGCCAATGTGGCCGTGGTCGGTTTGTTTGTGATCAGCTGCTTTATCTCCGTATCGATGGGAACGTCGATGGGGACGATTGCTGCGATGGCGCCCATTGCCGCCGGGATCAGTACCAAAGCTGGAATTGCACTGCCTGTCTGTGTCGGTGCAGTTATGTGCGGTGCCATGTTTGGAGACAACCTTTCGATGATCTCTGATACGACAATCGCTGCTGTACGTACGCAGGGCTGTGAGATGAAAGATAAGTTTCGGGAGAATTTTTTGATTGTACTTCCGGCCGCGGTCATCACAGCAATTCTTTTCTTTTTTGTGTCGGGGAAAGGAACTGCCCCGTCATTTGATGATCTCGACTATAATCTGCTGAAGGTGCTGCCTTATCTGGTGGTTCTGATCGGTGCGGTTATTGGATTTAATGTGTTTTTGGTGCTGCTGACGGGAATCGTACTGTCGCTGATCGTCGGTGTGGCGACAGGTTCTATCGAACCATCTGCGATCTTTCAGGTGCTGGGGGACGGCGTGACTTCCATGTATGATATCACGGTGATTTCTCTCGTCGTTGCGTTTATTGTCGCTCTGGTCAGGGCAAATGGCGGCATCGCATTTATACTGGCTAAAATCAAGAGGCATGTACATGGGAAGCGCGGTGCGGAGCTCGGAATTGCACTGCTGGTTCTTCTGGTGGACTGCTGCACGGCCAACAATACGGTGGCGATCGTCATGACGGGTCCCATCGCGAAAGAAATCAGCCAGGAATATGGAATATCTCCAAAGAGAAGTGCCTCCCTGCTGGATATCTTTGCCTCAGTCGGACAAGGGCTGATTCCTTACGGGGCACAACTTTTGTCGGCGGCGGCGCTCACGAATCTGACTCCGTTTCATATTCTTCCGTACATGTTTTACCCGGTGCTGATGGCGGTCAGTGCACTGCTTTTTATATTATTCCGAAAAAGAGAGACGGATGTAAAAATTTCTGCCAATTAAGCGAAATATAGGTTTTACTTATGAAAAAGAATGTAGTATACTCAATAGGGTAGCGGTTTTTTACCGCGGGAATAAGATGAATAAAAATACGAGCTATGGAAATGATTCAGGAGGGAACAAATATGGTAAAAGCTGTCGTTGGAGCAAACTGGGGTGACGAGGGAAAAGGCAAGATCACCGATATGCTGGGAAAAGAGGCTGACATTATCGTAAGATTCCAGGGCGGTGCCAATGCAGGTCATACGATTGTAAACGATTATGGCAAATTTGCACTGCATACTTTGCCATCCGGTGTTTTCTATGACCACACAACAAGTGTCATCGGAAATGGTGTGGCATTGAATATTCCGACATTGATGGAAGAGATCAAAGGGATTGTGGACCAGGGGGTTCCGATGCCGAAAATCAAAGTTTCTGACCGTGTACAGATGGTGATGTCTTACCATATTCTGTTTGACCAGTACGAAGAAGAACGTCTGGCGGGTAAATCTTTTGGATCCACGAAATCCGGGATTGCACCGTTCTATTCTGATAAATACGCCAAGATTGGATTTCAGGTGAGCGAGCTGTATGATGAATCAGCGCTCAAAGAAAAAGTAGAACGTATCTGCGAGACCAAAAATGTTGTTCTGGAGCACCTGTATCACAAAGATCCGATCAAACCGGAGGATATTTTCCAGGAACTTATGAGTTATAAGGAAATGATCTCTCCGTATGTCTGTGATGTCTCCGCATTTTTGTGGGATGCCATCAAAGAAGGAAAAGAGATTTTGCTGGAGGGACAGCTTGGCTCTTTAAAGGATCCGGATCACGGTATTTACCCGATGGTGACATCTTCTTCCACACTTGCCGCATATGGGGCGATTGGTGCAGGCATTCCTCCCTATGAAATTAAAAAAATCATCACGGTCTGCAAGGCGTACTCAAGTGCTGTGGGCGCAGGTGCATTTGTATCCGAGATTTTCGGGGAAGAGGCTGATGAGCTCAGAAGACGCGGAGGCGACGGCGGAGAATACGGCGCAACCACAGGAAGACCGAGACGTATGGGATGGTTTGACTGTGTTGCATCCAAGTATGGCTGCAGGATTCAGGGGACTACGGATGTAGCGTTCACCGTGCTCGACGTGCTTGGTTATCTGGATGAGATTCCCGTGTGTGTCGGATATGAAATCGACGGCGAGGTTACGACCGACTTCCCGACGACGACGAAATTGGAGAAGGCTAAACCGGTGTTTGAGGTGCTTCCCGGATGGAAATGCGACATCCGCGGTATCAAAAAGTATACGGATCTTCCGGAAAACTGCCGGAAATACATTGAATTTGTAGAGGAGAAAATAGAATTTCCGATCACGATGATCTCAAATGGACCGGGAAGAAACGATATTATTTATCGTTAAGAATACAATATAGAATTTTCACAGGCTGCTGCTGTACATTGTCAGATGTACGGCAGCAGTTTTATTTTGTTTTGGTTATCTTTGACAAATTTACCACGGAAATTTCATATAATTAACACAATTTTCTGCCATAATCAGGCATAGAATGACGGAGAAAGGATTTATAATATGAAGAAAAAATATGCAGCACTTATTCTTGGCGTCATGTTGGGAGTTGCAGTGACAGGATGCTCAAACCATACGGAAACAGGAAAACAGACGACTCAGGCGGAAGAGAGTCATCAGGAAGAAAGTATCACAGGTGAAGTAAAATCGATTGAAGAGAACAGCATAACGGTGATCGCGGCGGATCAGGAGGCTTCCGGAGAAGAACAGACGGTTGCGATAGCAGAAGACACGCAGATTACGAGAAATCAGGGACCTGGCGGCATGGAGGAAAATAAAGAAGCCCCTGAAAAGCCACAGGGGGATGAGCCGCCGGAAGATGGAGAGAAGCCGGAGGATGGAGAAGTCCCGGAAGGGGAACCGCCGGAAGATGGAGAGAAGCCGGAGGATGGAGAACTGCCGGCAGGAGGAATGCAGGAAGAAGAGATCACATGGGAGGATATTAAAGAAGGTGATACGGTTGTCATTACCCTGGATGCGGACGGCAATGCGGCCAGGATAACCGTCCGTTCCGATGGGATGGGTGAGGCAATGAATCATTCAACAACCGGGAGCATTGCACTGACCGGTGTCTACACGGCGGATGGAGAGGACCTATCTTCAGAAGACCAGACATACGCATCCGAAAATGCGAACGAAAACACCGTACTTGTGACAAATGGGGGGAACCTGACGCTGAGCGGTGCAAAGCTTGCGAAAACCGGCGATACAACCAGCGAAGATGAGAGTAATTTTTATGCGGTCAATGCCGTGGCGGCCGTGACGGCAGACAGCACGATTACGATCAGTAATACGGAAATCAATTCGGATGCAGAAGGCGCAAATGCCATTTTTGCCACCGGAAGCAATGCCGTGGTCAAAGCTGATGATATCACAATCCATACAACCGGAAACTCGTCCAGAGGGCTGGATGCCACGTATGGAGGAACAGTTTCTGCAAGCAATATCAATATTACAACAGAAGGTGCACACTGCGCGGCACTGGCGACAGACCGTGGCGAAGGAACGATAAAAGCAGTCAATGGAACCGTCAGTACATCAGGGGAAGGATCCCCGTGTATCTACTCCACGGGTGATATTACTGCGGAAAATATCACAGGAAAGGCGGCGGATGCACAGACGATGGTGATCGAGGGAAAAAATTCCATCACGATCACAGGGTGCGATCTGAGCGGCGCCGGCGAGAACGGCGTGATGCTGTATCAAAGTACTTCCGGTGATGCGGACGAAGGAACCAGTGTACTGACTGCCAGAGACAGTACGATCACGACAACATCCGATGGCCCGGTGTTTTATGTGACCAATACCGAGGCACAGGTCGACCTGAACAATGTGATTTTAAATTCCAGTTCGGGTGTTCTGATCAGTGCATCGGGGAACGAGACTAACAATTGGGGAACACCGGGAGACAATGGAGGAGATCTGACATTTTCAGCAGCCAATCAGACCCTTGAGGGAAGTATTTTATGTGATGAGATCAGTACGATCAGTTTGAAACTCAGTGACAATACAAAGTTTACCGGAAGCATTGATGCAGACCATACGGGAGAAGTGCAGATTTCGATGGATGAAGGAAGTACATGGCATGTGACGGGAGATTCCTATGTGTCTGTGATAACAGACAGTGATGAGACGTTATCCAATATCGAATCGAATGGGCATACCGTCTATTATGACGCGTCAGCAGAAGAAAATGAATGGCTGAATGGACGGACGATAGAACTTGCCGGTGGCGGAAGCCTTACTCCCGCCGGCAATTAAATTTATTTCCTGTGTTCTTTCAAGTCGTCGTTTTCTCTGTTGCCTTTCAGATAACGATAGACAAGAATGTATGCATACAGGAGTACCGGGACAGCGACTGTACAGAAAATGGATGCTTTAAACCATCCGGCTGAATTCGGGCTGTCTGTGACCGCAAAAAACAGGGTCGCCCCGTACATGGACAGAATCAAAACGACACCAAGGAACGCAAGAATTCGTTTCATAAAAAAATCCTCCTTCTGTAAATAATTCTTATTATACATCTTTCTTCTGTAATTGCATAGTCATTTCGGGGTATGCTATAATAAAAAGCAGTACATAAGAAAAATGAAGGGGGATACAAATGTCAGCAACAATATGGTCATTATTGCCGCCCATTGTGGCAATAGCACTCGCACTTATCACCAAGGAGGTCTACCTCTCACTGCTGGTCGGAATCTTGACCGGCTCATTGCTGTTCACAAATTTTCATGTGCTGACAGCGGTGGAGACAACCGTCGAAATTATGGGTATGAAGATCGGCGACAATGTCAACATCCTGATTTTCCTTGTGCTTCTGGGTATCCTGGTTGCACTCATCACGAAATCAGGTGCATCAAAAGCCTATGGGGAATGGGCAACGGCAAGGATAAAGGGGGAACGGGGAGCGCTTCTGGCTACCACGGCTCTCGGGATGCTTATTTTTGTGGATGATTATTTTAACTGCCTCACAGTCGGTACAGTGATGCGTCCCGTTACGGATAAGTACAAAATCAGCAGAGCAAAACTTGCATATATTATTGATGCGACGGCAGCACCGGTCTGTATTATAGCGCCGATATCGAGTTGGGCCGCTGCTGTGGGCTCCTCGCTTCCGGAGAACAGCGGAATCGACGGATTCAGCCTGTTTCTCAGGACCATTCCGTTTAATCTGTACGCACTGCTCACGATCGTTTTCATGCTGTTTATCATTATCCGGAAGTTTGATTTTGCAGCGATGAAAAGATATAACGAAAAAGTACTGGCCGAAGGAGAGGAAACGACGGTCGGGTCTGACGAACTGCCGATCATGGGACGGGGAAAGGTGAAAGATCTGATTCTGCCCATCGTTGTGCTGGTGGTACTGTGCATTTCAGCAATGCTCTATACCGGAGGTATTCTGGAAGGTGCAGACGTAGTAACTGCGTTTGCTAACTGTAATTCGTCCCTGAGCCTTGTGCTCGGATCCTTTTTTGCACTCGTCTTTACATTTGTGCTGTATCTTGGAAGAAAAATTTTGACATTTGAAGCATTTTGCGAGAGTTTTGTACAGGGATTCCGTTCCATGACGCCGCCTATCATGATCCTTTGTCTGGCGTGGACACTTTCCGGAGTCTGCAGTGCGGATTATATGAACATTGGCGGATACGTGGGAGATCTGGTCGCAGGAAGTTCACTGGTGGGGATTCTGCTTCCGTGCCTGTTCTTCCTGATCGCCACTGGACTTGCGTTTTCGACGGGAACATCGTGGGGGACGTTCGGCATTCTGATCCCGATTGCACTTGCAATTATGGGTACCGGTGATGTCTCATCGCTGTCCGTAACCGTTGCGGCAATTCTGGCGGGAGCAGTCTGCGGAGACCATATTTCACCGATTTCAGATACGACAATACTTGCTTCGGCAGGGGCGCAGTGTAACCATATTAATCATGTCTCGACGCAGATACCGTATGCACTTCTTGTGGCGGCATGCTGCTTTGCAGGCTACCTGACGGCGGGGATCGCCGGAAATGGCTGGGCAGGGCTTGTAGTGGGTCTGATTTGCCTTGCAGTGATCCTGGGTGTGATTACCGTCAATGAAAGGAACGATGGGGACACCAAAAGTTCATAGTTTTTAGAAAAAATTTATAGAATATCCGGTTGATATTATGCATAAAAAGGAATACAGTAGTAGTATTCTATATTAAAGAGTGAAAGAAAACTTTCATCCATCCCGGATGTAAGCCGCAGCAAGTACTGCATGGGAGGAAAGAATGGGAAAATTACGAGACAAATTTGCACGGTTCATGATTGGACGGTATGGTGTGGATAATCTTGGCAGGGTACTGGTTTATGCATCGCTGATCCTGTTGGTTTTGTCCATGTTTATCCGTTACCGGATTGTATACATACTGGCGATTGCAGTTCTGGCGTATGCATACTTCCGGATATTTTCAAAGAATGTTTCCAGGCGTTATGAAGAGAACAGAAAGTTTCTGAATCTGAAATATAAGATAAGCGGCAGATTCTCGGCGGTCAAAAGCCAGGGGCAGGATAAAGATCACCGTTATTTTAAATGCCCGGCCTGTAAACAGAAAGTCCGGGTTCCGAAAGGGAAAGGAAAGATTTCCATCCGCTGTCCGAAATGCCATGCGGAATTTATTAAACGTACATAATAAAGGATGGCAATCGTAAAAGAAAACAATGTTTGGATATGTTACGGTCAATAAAGACGAATTAAAAATAAAAGATATGCGGAGATACCAGGCATACTACTGCGGAGTCTGTCAGGACCTGAAAGATAGGCATGGCATGGCGGCACAGTCAACCCTGACGTATGATATGACGTTTCTTGCGGTACTCCTTACCGGACTCTATGAAGGACCGGTCAAAGATGAACAATGCAGGTGTATTGTTCATCCGGTGAAAAAGCACTGGTGCCTTCGCAACACCTATACAAGCTATGCAGCGGATATGAATCTGCTGCTTTGCTATTATAACCTCATGGATGACTGGTTTGATGAGAAAAGAATCATTCCATATACGGTTGCAAAACTGGTACGCTCTGAGTTCAGAAAAGTCTGCGGCAGATATCCGCGGCAGGCCAGGGCAGTCCGTCTGTATATGAAACGTCTGGGAGAATGTGAACGGGAAAACAGTCAGAATCTGGATCTTGGAGCGGGCCTGACCGGCGAACTCTTCGGTGAAGTTCTTGTATATGAAGAGGACATCTGGGCGCCGATACTGCGCAAGCTGGGCTTTTATCTGGGAAAATTCATTTATCTGATGGATGCGTACGATGATATTGAGAAAGATAAGAAGACAGGAAACTACAATCCGTGGATGAAGTCAAGCGAACGTGAAGACTTTCTCGCGGAAAGCGAACAGATCCTGACCATGATGATGAGTGGATGCGCCAGAGAATTTGAAAAACTTCCGATTGTAGAAAATGTGGACATTTTACGAAATATCCTGTATTCTGGTATTTGGACAAAATATGATATGTTGAAGAAAAAAGCCAAGGAGAATCATTGATGTTAGATCCATATAGCGTGCTGGGAATTCCGTCGAGTGCCAGCATGGATGATATAAAGAAAGCGTATCGAAAGCTAAGCCGCACGTATCATCCGGATGCCAATGTAAATAATCCAAATAAGGAACAGGCAGAAGAAAAATTCAAACAGGTACAGGAAGCTTACAATCAGATTTTGAAGGAGCGTGAACGCGGGAGCAGTGAATATGACTCTTGGTATGGACGGGATACTCAGAGGACCTCATACGGAAGCGATGAAGAGACGATTAAGATGCAGGCGGCAGCCAATTATATCAACAGTCAGCACTATAATGAAGCCATGAATGTGCTGAATGGTATCACAGGCCGCAGCGGTGACTGGTTTTATCTCCATGCGGTTGCAAATGCAGGCCTTGGAAATAATGTAAGCGCACTGGAAGATGCGAGAGAAGCTCTCCGCAGAGACCCGAATAATATGAAGTATCAGACGCTGGTCAATCAGCTTCAGTCCGGCAGTCAGTGGTATGAGAATATGGGAACCGGATACGGATATGAGCGTCCTCAGGCGGGAATGGGGAACTGCTGCTGGCAGTGCCTGGCAGTCAATCTGTTCTGCAACTGCTGCTGCGGCCGTCCGTGCTGATGGCAGGCGCATGAAAGAGGGATGAGAGGATATGAAGATTCCGGAAAAATGGTCGGGAAAGTTTGTATTTGCAGTACAGACAGCTCTTGTTGTGCTCTACGTGCTGTTTACGTTCTGGCAGGAGATCAGTGAGAAAAGAAAACGTGCCAGGAAAATGCAGCGTCAGGAAGAAAAAGAAGCAGTCCGCTACACAAAGGCAAAATACCGGGCGAAAAGAAAAAAATTAAAAAAAAGAAAATAAAGTGTATAAGAAACGCCGATGCGGTCATACTATAAATATCTACAGAGAGATGATCACAACGGCGTGACGTTTTTTTGCAGATAACCAGGAAACACATTGGAATCCCCCTCCAATGGGTGAATGACGAAAGAAAAAAAGAAATACTTATCCTCCCCTTTAACCCCCGTGATTGCGGAAACCCCGCAGTTTTCGGGGGTTTCTTATTTTTTAAAATTAATTAAATCGATTTTACTATAGAATTTTTCCGGGACATCAATTATAATGGGGTTAACAGACAAAAAGGATGACGTGAATTACATACCGGAAAGAGAAATATTATGGATAGTGAAGGAAAATGATATATGCCAAAAAATAAAGTAACGATAAAAGATGTTGCCCGGGAGGCTGAGGTGAATCCGTCTGTCGTTTCACGCGTGCTCAACAAAGATTCGACGTTAAAAGTCCGCGAGGAAACGAGAGAACGGGTATGGGAGGCGGCAGAAAAGCTGAACTACCGCCCAAACAGGACAGCGAAGATGCTGCGCACAAAAAAATCAAGGATGATCGCTGTTCTGATATCAAAATTCAGCGACCTTTATTTTACTACAGTTCTGGAGGGCATTGTCCGGGTTGCGGAGGAGAGAGGCTATATTATCTCTGTGTTTTCAACAGAAGAAGACAGAAAAAAGGGCAGCGAGTATATCGAAACTGTCTATGAATACGGTATGGACGGTGCGATTCTGGCTTCCTCCTATGTCGAAGAAGAGACTCTGCAGCAGCTCAAATACTCCAGTGTACCGATGGTTATGCTGCGCAGAAATCCCAGGGAATATGGGGTGATGGGAGTGCTGGCGGATGAACTGGCGGGGGTATCCATGGCGATGGAACATCTGATTCGGCTGGGGCATCGAAAAATAGCCCATATATCAGGACAGTTATTTTCGCGTTCTGGACTGAAGCGGTTTGAAGGATACCGGAAAGGGCTGTACGAGAATGGAATTCCTTACCGGGTGGAGTATGTGCAGGAGTCGGATCAGACGGAGAAGGGCGGCTACAGGGCGATGATGTGCCTATTGGAGCTTGAGGATCCGCCCACTGCCGTATTTGCATTTAACGATACGGTGGCGTACGGTGCCATGAGTGCAGTTTGGGACAAAGGACTTCGTATACCGGAGGATATCTCGGTGGTGGGATATGATAACACCATTTTAGCCGGTCATATGCACCCAAGACTGACGACAGTTGACGGCCGCATGAAAGATATGGGAGTCCTGGGGGCGAAAATGCTGATTGATGTCATTGAGGGAAAAGAAGAGATCGACAACCAAAAAATGACAGAGAGTGACATTATGATTCAGCCGCTCTTTGTTGTTCGCGAGAGCACAGGAAGAGTGAAGGAGGAGATAACTTTGCATGGAGGAAAGCAATGAACGCCAGTGAAATTACAGATAAATACAATCACCTGAGGCACTATTTTCGGCAGCACGGCGCTGAGAAAATCATTATATGGAGTTCCAAAGTAAAGGATGACGGTAAGGGCATGATTCTGGAGATCGCGCTTGACCGGGTCAGAAATCGTGAGAAGCTGGCTCAGGATTTGCAGACTGACTGGAAGGATGACCGGATACAGATTACATACCTGGAAGACGAAGCTTCCAAAGAGCTGGCTGCTGAGATTGAGGCAGATGGTATGATTCTATAGCAGTTTCTAGTTAAGGCAGGGAATCAAAAGAGATTCTCTGTCTTTTTTGTCACAAAAGGAAAAACGTTTTAACAAACTTGCCAAACAAAAGCCATAGGATAACATATGGTAAAAAATGTTAATTGTCTTGTGATATCTAACAAAAAAGAGCAGCTGTTTTTCAGCAAATTATAGAAAGTTGATGGTTAAATCGATTTAATGTTGACTTGAAGGTGAGACAAGGGTATTATTGAAGTAAAGAAAAACGATTTAACGACAGAAGGAGGAGAAGTATGGGTCGTAAAGTTGCAATTACGATAGAAGCAAGGGATGGTTATGAGATGCTGAAACTTCAGCAATTAATTCGTGATCATGGGTTTGAGCCGGTTTTTTGTGATCATTTGTCTACAGACGAAGAAGTGATTGAAAAACTGTCAAACTGTGACGCGGTGATTGCCGGAGGAGATGAATATAACAGGCATGTTCTCACGGAGCTTGCGAAGGCCGGTCATCTGAAAATCATTGCCAGATTCGGGGTTGGGTATGACAAGGTGGATCTAAAGGCCGCGAGCGAACTCGGTATCGCCGTTACAAATACGATGGGAACGATGTCCATGCCGGTGGCAGAGCAGGCTATGGCACTGATTTTATCAACGGCAAGGGACATCGCTTTCTGTGACAGAAAGCTGCGGAACGAAGGATGGTTTGTCGGACCTGCGAACGGAAGCCTCGATGGAAAAACGGTTGGTCTGGTAGGATTCGGCGGTATTGCTAAGAAACTGGCTGAATATCTTAAAGGGTTTGGGTGCCGTATTCTGGCATATGATATTTGTTTTGACCGTGAGGAGGCAGGACGGCTTGGCGTGGAGCAGGCGACAATTGAGCAGATTGCTGCAGAGTCCGATTTTGTCAGTCTGCACACCCCAAAGACACCGGAAACTGTCGGCTTGTGGAACAAACGCCTGTTTGACATGATGAAACCGACAGCGTTTCTGATCAACACAAGCCGCGGTGAAATTGTAAATGAAAAGGATCTGATTCAGGCTTTGCAAAATCACGTGATTCGCGGAGCCGGACTTGATGTTTTTGAAAGAGAACCACTTCCTAAGGACAGTCCGCTTCTGAAAATGGACAATGTCGTCTTGATTCCACATAATGCCGGATGGAATGACCAGTCAGAACTGGTGACCGGAGGAAGGGCGCTGGATAATATCATCGATCTGTTTGAGGGAAGAGTCCCGAGAAACATCTTGAATTCCGATTATGCTGCCTGTCTCATGAAAAAAACAAATGTAGTGTAGGCAGAAAATGCGGTTTGAGAATGAATGAAAGGAGCGAATAATTTATGAGTGGAGTAGATAGTAAAGCTGTCCACAGGAGGTCTCCGGATGCAGTCAAAGAATTCCTGCTTCGGTCAGAGATGATTACTGTGTATGTGATGGTAGTGCTGGTTGCGGTCACCGCTGTTCTGAGTCCTGATTTTTTACAGGTTGGAAACTTTGTTTCTATACTGAAGCAGTATTCCTTCTATGGCATTTGCGGCGTCATGCTGACGTTCCTGATGGTGGCGCTGGCATTCGATATGTCACTTGGCAATACAGTGGCATTGTCAGGCTGTGTCGCGGCAATCCTGATGCGTGACTTCGGGGTGTCTTTCTGGGTCGGTGCACTGGTAGCACTGGCACTCGGAACGTTTCTGGGACTGATCAATGGTTTTCTTCACGGCGTTCTGAAGATCCAGGCATTTATGGCAACACTTGGAACCTGCTATGTATATAAAGGGATTTTCTGGGTGTTGTCGAAGCAGGCGTCTGTTGAATGTGGAGAAGCGGTGAAGGCGTCCGGGATCCCAAGCTCGGTGCTGGGACTGCCGATATCAGTCTGGGTGCTGATTATCCTTGCGATTGTCGGACATGTTGTCCTGAAGTACACAAAATTCGGGCGTTCTACATATATCATAGGAAACAACCTGGAAGTGGCCAAAGAGGCGGGGATCAGCGAGACAAAGATAAAACTGATTTTATTTGCCTGTCTTGGATTTATCGCCGGGCTCTGTGCCGTCTGTTTTATGCTTACTTACGGTTCTATCCCGCCCAGTACCGGTGCCAAATATGAATTTTATGTAAATGCCGGAACGGTAATCGGCGGATGCAGTATCTATGGCGGAAAAGGGACGATTGTGGGGTCATTGATTGGTACGGCGGTGATGACCATCATTCAGTTCTCGCTGCGTTCCCTTGGCGTTGCACCGGGATATCAGAATACGGTGCTGGGAGTCATTCTGGTTCTGGTTATTCTGATTGATACTGTGAAAGGAAAGAAAAAGCTGTAAGTGGGGAGGCAGTCATATGAAAGAAGATTACATTCTGGAAATGAAAAATATTACCAAGCGGTTCGGCAATTTTACAGCGCTTGAGGATATGAACATTTCAGTAAAACGCGGAGAAATTCATGCCATATGCGGGGAAAACGGAGCAGGAAAATCAACGTTGATGAAGGTGCTTCACGGTTATTACCCATACGGTACCTATGAAGGTGAGATACGTATGGATGGGCAGGTACTTTGTTCGTCCAACACTTCAGACTCACAGAAAGCCGGCATCGCTATGGTTTATCAGGAGATCAACTGTCTGGGAACACTGACAGTTTCAGAGAATATTTTCTCTTCCAAGATGCTTTACAACAAAATGGGACTTGTAGATTATAAAGCCATGCACAGGGAATGTGAAAAAGTGTTTCAGGCGATTGGACTGGACATTGAACCGCGGACACTGATGGGAAAATTAAATACGAGTCAGCAGCAGCTTGTGATGTTTGCCAAAGCAGTGAGAGAAGACGCCAAAATCATTATTTTGGATGAACCTACCTCTTCTATCACCAAGATGGAAGTCGACCATATGATGGACGTCGTGCGCAAGCTTCAGAAGGAAGGGATCACCTTCCTGTATATCAGTCATAAAATGGATGAAATTTTTGCACTGGCAGATACGTGCACGGTCATCCGTGACGGAAAAACGATCGGCACTATGCCAAAAGAAGAGTTTGAGCTAGGCAAGATCATCTCCATGATGGTCGGCCGGGATATCGGTGATGTCTATCCAAAGCGTACGCCGGCGATCGGAGAGGAAAAATTAAGAGTTGAGAACCTGACCATTCCCCACAAGCGGGTAAAAGGGAGAAATGTGGTGGATGACGTATCGTTCAGACTGTATAAAGGAGAGATACTCGGTCTTGCCGGAATGGTGGGCGCTGGAAGAAGTGAGATTTGCAATGGGATCTATGGAAGTCTGAAGCGTACATCCGGAACATTCTATATCGACGGGAAAGAGGTTACGATCAACAGTGTAAAGGATGCTATGAAGAACGGTATCTCCCTGCTCACGGAAGACCGGCATGAAAGTGGCCTGTTCCTGCAGGACAAGACGGTGAAAAATAACCTGACGGCGTCCATCCTTCCAAGACTGAAACAGGGCATGTTTTTGTCCGGACAAAAAGTAACCGCTGCTTCGGATAAAATGATGAAAGAGCTGCAGATCAAGGCAGAGAGTATCGACAGCCGTGTCACCTCTCTTTCCGGAGGAAATCAACAGAAAGTAGTACTTGGAAGATCACTTTTGGCACAGCCGGATATTCTGCTTTTAGATGAACCGACCCGCGGTGTCGATGTGGGGACGAAAAATCAGATCTATCATCTGATCTATCAGCTGGCCGATGCTGGGATCTCCATCATCGTGATATCTTCAGAACTTCCGGAGCTTTTGAACATCTGCGATCGTTTCCTTGTTATCGCAGAAGGAACGATCAAAGGTGAGATGAGCCGGAAAGAAGCTTCAGAAGAGGCAATTATGCAGTATGCGGTACAGTAGAAAGGAGGGCGAAACATGTCAGGAAAAACGAAAAACAAAGCATTAAGCAGAAATTCTGTTGCCTATAAACTGCTTAATTTTAAAGAGATGAGCGCCGTCGTGCCGATTATTGTACTGCTGATAATCGGGATTGCGATCAATCCGAATTTTATGAATAAAGCAAACTGGTGGTCACTCTTAAGGACAGCCAGCTTCATGGGAATCGTGGCTGTGCCGGTTGCATTTCTGCTGATGACAAAAAGTATGGATCTTTCCGTTGGCCAGGTGGTGGCGTCAAGTTCCGTTATCTTTGCCATCATGTGCTGTAAGATGAATATTCCCGTTCCGGTAGCCTTTATTATCATTATGCTTTTTGGAGCGCTGATCGGGTTTATCAATGGATTTTTAATTGTCGATGTCGGCGTACCCTCATTTCTTGTAACCTTAAGTATGCAGTTTGTGCTGCTCGGTATCGCCACTCAGTTGGTGGAAGGGGTGTCGATCACTGGTTTTCCGGACTGGTTTAAAGATATTGGCTCATGGAAGCTGTTTGATTTTATTACAGTTGAAATGTTGGTATTTCTGGCGGTAGGAGTCATCGGGTGTGTTTTTCTGGCCAAGACAGTGTCTGGCCACCAGCTGCTGATGATCGGTACCAACGACAAAACGGCGGAGCTTTGCGGTATGAAGGTAAAAACTATCCGCAGGACAGCTCACATTCTTACGTCCATGCTTGCGGCTTTGGCGGCGGTACTGTTCTCCGCCAGAACCGGACAGGCAACCAGCGGAACCGGAGGTGAGTGGGATCTGCAGCTGATGATCGCCGCAATGATCGGCGGCACCAGCAACTACGGCGGGCGGGGTTCCATCGTAGGCGCGATGCTTGGAATTGTCTATATGCGTATCCTGCTGAATGTGTTGATCATGGTTGGTCTTGACGGCGACTGGCAGTATGTGGGGATGGGCGTCAGCATGATTTTTGCAATTGTATTTGACTATTGGCGTACCAGGGTGACCATGACTCAGGTCCGGTAACAAAAATGCAAAAGATCTGGAACTGTGCCGGCTGCAATTATCATGCGGCGGGTATAAATATA
Organism: uncultured Ruminococcus sp.; assembly: GCA_964621905.1. Classification (GTDB taxonomy): domain Bacteria; phylum Bacillota; class Clostridia; order Lachnospirales; family Lachnospiraceae; genus Ruminococcus_G. The sequence continues at coordinate 216,711 of CAZUNG010000005.1, forward strand.
AAACCTTTAAAATCAAGGAGGAAGAAGTATGAAGAAAAAATTGTTAGCAATGATCAGTGTATTTGTGATGGTATCTGTGGCTGTCACTGGCTGCGGCGGTTCATCCGGGGGAGAGTCATCCGGTACGGACACCCAAAAAGAAGATGCAGCAGAAGAAACTGAAAAAGAAGAAGAGGTGGAAAAAGAAGAACCGGCGGAAGATGCAAAGGCTGATGATTCCAAAACAGATGCGTCGGCATCCAAAAACCCGCTTGAGGGGCTGAAAAATCTGGGCGATGTAAAAGGGGAAGGACAGTCATATAAACTTCTTTCCGCACAGGATAACTTCGGTGAGTTTCATGTGACATTCTACCAGGGTGAGCTTTACGCTGCCCAGGAAATCAAGGAGAAATACGGGATTGATGTTACAGTCGATTTCAAAGCGGGTTCCGGCACTGTAACCGATGCGGCTGAGATCAATGGTATTCAGGAACAGGGGGTAAATGAAGGATATGATGCACTGATAACCCCTGGCTACAATGCATCTTCTGTTAAAAGTGCGTGGGAATACGCAAAATCAAAAGAGGTACCGGTATTTGCATGGTGGGGTGATCATATGGAAGAGTATGATGATCTGATTGCCGGATGGTGTGTAAACGATAATATTGAACAGTGTACAAAGGTTACAGAACACATGGTCAAACATGCACAGGATCAGGGAGCAGAACCAAAAGTTGTGATCATGTCCCAGGGGAATACGGACAATGAAACGATTATCGTGGACGCTACGACAAAGATCTGTGATGAACTGGGGATTGAGTCAAAGACGGTTATCGTTACCACAGACAGTGCAACTCAGATTGAAGCAATCTCAAATGCCTATCAGGCGGATCCGTCATGGAATATCTGGCTTGCCTACACCGGCGAAGCAGGTGTCTCCGCTGCAACGGTATTCAAGGAATTCGGCGTGACGGATGAGATGTTTGTTGCAGGTATCGATGCCACCAGTACGCACCTCGACTGTCTGGAAGAGGGAACCAACGTCTGCCTTCTGGAACAGGGCGTTTACTCCGCAGGATACACGTCAGTTTATCAGGCAGTTGACTACCTTCTCGACGGAAAGCTTGACACTCTGGATTATGTGGAAGTTACAGCCAATGATATTGTAACGATGGATAACTATGATTCCTGGAGAGCTGTCAATGACATTGTTATGGACGCGATTGAAAACAGCTGACAGCAGCTTTTATGTTCCCGGGCGGCCGGCAATGTCCGGCCGCCGTGCAGTGAACAGGAAAACGGAGGACATAGAGGATGCATGTTTACAAGCAATCCAATACAGAACAAATTAAAATTACATGGACTGGCGGGGCTGGATTTTTGATTACCTTTGGAAAAATCAGGATTGGTATTGACCTTTATCTGTCGGATGCCTGTCGCGGTGCGGATGGTTCGTTTAAGCGGCTGACACTGGCTCCTTGCGAAGTCAAAGATCTTGCCCTTGACTATCTGATCAGCACACATGACCACGGTGATCATTTTGATGTGGACTCTGTGCCAAAGATGCTGGAAATAAATGAAAAGATGAAAATTATATGTCCTTCCTCTGTGATAACGTTTGCCGATAATATGGGACTTGACATGAGCCGTTTTATCAGGCTTGACAGAGGAATGCAGTTCCAGGAAGAAGTTTTTTGCCTGCAGGCTGTGACGGCTGATCACGGAGAGGAAACCCCGGATGCCATCGGTGTTATTTTTAATATAGCGGGAAAACGGATCTTTTTTGCGGGGGATGGCACCTGGCATGAAAATTACCAGGAGCTGACATTGGGAGAAAAGGGATTTGACGTGATGATGGTGGCCATCAACGGTCAGTATGGCAACCCGGATTCCGGGCAGGCTGCAGACATTGCATCTATGCTGGAGGCAAAGCTTGTGATTCCGTGTCATTACTGGATGTTCATGGAACATGGAGGTGACCCGCAGACTTTTGTAAATGCATGTCTTGAAAAGCATCCGCCGCTGCATCCAATAGTTCTGGCGGTCGGTGAAGAGTACACATTACAGGAATGAATGAGGTATCAATATGAAAGCAGATCAATTTAACTACGATAAGTATCTCAGAATATGTGAGGATGTAGAAGAACGTGCAAAGGGCTTTCACCGGGGAGAATTTCTTCCGGTAACCTGCTGGACACTTGGCGACGGTATCTATGGTACGAACTGCCGTGATAAAGACATGATGCTGGACGCACAGCTTGACGGGATCACCAGAACACTGGAAGTTGAGACTGATCAGATCCCATATCTGGAGCCGTGGCACGGGATCGGGGTATTTGCAGAAGCCTTTGGCTGTCCTTTCGCGTTCAATGATACGGATGCGCCCTGGACCAACACAATTGTCAGGGATATTGAAGATTTAAAACGTCTGGAAATGCCGGATATCGCAGACTCCCGCATGCTGCAGAGGGTTTTGGAGACGACGGAATATTTTAATGATCAGACAAACGGGCAGATTGCGATCGCAGCGACAGATACCCAGTCGCCATTGAATACCATGAGCCTTATCTGTGATGTGGACTGGCTGCTGCTGGAGGCGCCGGAATATCCGGAAGAGTTTCACCGGGTAATGGGTATGATCACAGATTTGATTATTGAATTCACAAAAAAGCAGCGTGCGATCTGTTCAAAGCCCGCAACACCGGGCCATACCATGTGGTCATCTTCCCAGGTTAGCGGTATCAGCCTTTCTGCGGATATGATGGCGATGTGCGGCAGAGATTTCTATGAAGAATTTGCAAAACCCTATGATGAAAAAATCGGAAAAGAACTCGGCGGCGCCGGTATGCATTCCTGTGGAAAATGGCATTTCAATTTTGATATGGTGAAAAGCATGGAATACTGCTCCATGATCGATCTGGCAATCAGCCTTCCCTGGGATCCCAGTCCCAATATTCCGGAAAAGATTGCAGAAGCTTTTGGGGGCACGAGCCTTCCGATTCATTGCCGTGCCGACGTGAAAGATATTGACGCCATTGACATGCTGATCCGCTCTGATGTGAGGATGATCGTGAGTCTCTGGTGGGATGATGATCCGGTGATCAGAAAAAGGAATTACGATATGGTGAAAGAACGCTGGAAAACGTACAAAGAAGAAACCGTATAAGACCGAATGGAGGTAAGGCATCATGAGAGCGTTTGAAATCAAAAAACCCGGGGAATACGGTATTGTGGACGCACCGGCCCCAGAGATTTCCGAGGAGGAAGTACTGGTCAAAGTCGGATATGCTGCAATCTGTCATTCTGATATTGATATGCTGACGGGAAACAGAAAACATCTGATCAGCTATCCGAATATTGCCGGCCATGAATTTGCCGGGACGGTCATAAAGACAGGAACCGGGGTGAAAGGATTTAAAGAGGGGGATAAGGTTGTCTGTGAGTGTATGATTCTCTGCCGTCAATGTCCCGAATGTGATATGGGATATTCCTCCTGCGAAAATTACAGTGAACTTGGTTTTATGCAGGGCGGCGGTTTTGCCGAGTACTGTGCGGTACCGGCCCGAAACTGCCATAAATTCACAAAGATGACGATGGAGCAGGCCGCGCTTACAGAGCCTGCAGGAAATGGACTTGCAATCGTGGAGGCGGCAGATATACAGCCCACCGATCATGTAGTTATCATTGGTCCGGGTCCAATCGGGCTGTATGCCATGCTGTGCGCAAAACTGAAAAGCCCAAAGCAGATTATCATGGTTGGTACCAGACAGGAACGTCTGAAGTATGCCGGGAAAGTGGCTGATGCACTTGTGAATATCCGGGAAGAAGACGCCAGAGCGCGCATCCTCGAGCTGACCCATGGGGCGGGAGCTCAGGTGGTACTGATGTGTGCGACCACCATCTCAGCCTGTGAACTGGCGCTTACGATTGCCGGAAAAAACTGCCGTCTGATCGTGGAAGGAGTACCAGGCGAGACGCCGGTGCCAGTGAACTTTAATGATTTTGTCACGAAGGTCATGACGATCAGAGGAGTAGCCGGCGTTACATCAAAACAGTTCCGCAAAGTCATCAGCCTGGTTGAGAACGGATATCTCGATCCGGTTCAATTTGTGACGCACAAAATAGATCTTAAAGATATCGAGAAAGGGTTTGAGATCTTGCAGGCGCGCAATCAGGATGCAGTAAAGATTCTTGTGAAACCATGAGATTTGACAAAACGGGCGCAGAGCGCCGCTGGAGGTAAGGATGAATAAATTTCTGGAAAAAATAAAGAATGGAAAAACAGCTGTCGGCACTCATGCACAGCTGGGCAGTCAGCCGATCATGGAAATGTTCGGCATCGCGGGATTTGATGCAGTGTGGATTGACACCGAACACACGGCGATTGACAGACAGGATCTTCTCAACAGCATCATTGCGTTAAATGGCTATCGCACGGCTGCCATCGTCAGGATTCCATGGAACGATCCGGTCCTGGCAAAGCCGGTCCTGGAGATGGGGGTGGATGGTATTATTTTTCCGTATGTCCGGTCTGCCCAGGATGTTGAACAGGCGATGGAAAGTTGTATTTATCCTCCGCACGGCATTCGCGGTTTTGGTCCGATCCGTGCTAATAAATATGGAATGATGGGCAGTCAGGAATATTTTGACACGTATCTTGATGATACCTTCCGGATTGTTCAGATTGAACATGTGGATGCGGTCAGATGTATTGATGACATTCTGAAGGTAAAATATTTAAGTGGGATTGTACTTGGACCGAACGATCTTTCCGGCTCACTTGGCGTGCTCGGCCAGACAGATCATCCGGATGTCCAGAAATGCTTTGATATCGTTGCAGAGGCCGCAAAGAAGGCAGGCATCCCCTTTGGTGTGTCCACCGGATACAGTGTCGGAAGCGGCGGAGGGAACTTAAAACAGTGGACAGACCGCGGGGCAAATTATATTTTTGTAGGTTCTGATGTGTCCTACGCGATGTCAGGAGCCGCCGCTACATATGAGGAAGTCAGTAATCTTGTGAGGTAACCGATGGCTTTCGTAAAAACAGGAACGTATTTTAACAAACAGTCGTATCTGCTGGAAAATGAAAAGTTATGCGTGGAGTTTATTGCCAGCGGCTCAAGAATGATTTCTTTCTATGATAAGACGTGTGGGGCGGAACGCCTGCTGCAAAGTGACAGAGACTGCTTTATTCCCAGAATATACGGTTCATCGATGCCGGACTGTGATCCCTGTGGGTTTGATGAAATGTTTCCGACGATTGACCGGTGTTTTTGCGAGGCGGAACCATGGCGCGGGACGGAGATGCCGGACCACGGAGAGGTATGGGCACTGGACTGGGAGGCACGGACAGAGGAACATGCAGTTTCATTTCTTGTCTCAGGTATACGTTTTCCGTATACACTTAAAAAAACGGTAAAATTTACGAATGCAGAAACCATCCGCATGGAATACCGGCTGAAAAATAACAGTTCTTTTCCGTTTCCTTTTCTTTGGGCGGCACATCCCATGCTGCAGCTTAAAGCAGGAACTATCATCATGATACCGCCGGAATGCCGGACCGGCTACACAATCTGCGGCGGCGGAGACGTATTGGGGGCATATGGAGATGTGTTTGATCTTGCGGGTATTCCGGGGATGAAACGAGGAGAAAAGGATCTTACCTTCCGGTTTGAGAGACGTGATGGGTGTGAGCAGAAGTATTACATCCGCCAGCCGTTAACAAATGGATTTGTCCAGCTTCTGTATCCTGACGCAGGAAAACTTAAGTTTCATTTCGATACGAAGAAAACGCCGTATCTGGGATTGCTGTTCAATGATGAAGAGGAGGGCTGGGGAATCGTAGAACCGGCGACTGCCCCCTATGACAGGGTGGATATTGCCGGTCGATACGGGCTCGTGAAGCCTCTGGAACCTTTTGGGGAGAGAAGCTGGTATCTGGAGATGGGAATATAAAAAGGAGATTGCTTATGAAAATTGTAATTCTTGACGGATATACCGAGAATCCGGGAGATCTGTCCTGGGAGGGATTTGAAGATTTTGGGGAACTTACGGTGTACGACCGTACACCGCAGGGGCTTGAAGCAGAACGCATCGGTGATGCAGACATCATTTACACGAATAAGACACCGATCACGCGGGAGACTCTTGATGCATGTCCGACCGTCAAATATATCGGAGTTCTGGCAACAGGCTACAATGTGGTTGATTATGATTATGCCAGAGAAAAGGGGATACCGGTTACGAACATTCCAACGTACGGCACAGATGCGGTCGGACAGTTTGCCATCTCGATGCTTTTGGAGATATGCCATCATATCGGATATCACAGTCAGGCGGTGCATGAGGGAAGATGGGAAGACTGTCCTGATTTTTGCTTCTGGGATTATCCGCTGATCGAGCTGGCCGGAAAAACTATGGGAATCCTGGGGTTTGGACGAATTGGTCAGGTTACGGGAAGAATCGCCAAAGCGCTGGGAATGAAGGTTCTGGCTTATGACAGCTTTGAAAATGAGACAGGACGTCAAATCGCAGAATATGTCGGACTTGACACCCTCCTGGAATCTTCTGATGTGATCTCTCTTCACTGTCCGCTGTTTCCGGAGACGAAAGAGATTATTAATAAAGATACGATTGCCAGGATGAGGGACGGCGTGATTATACTGAATAACAGCCGGGGTCCTTTGATTGCCGAGCAGGATCTGGCAGATGCACTGAACAGTGGGAAAGTGTATGCGGCAGGTCTGGATGTTGTGAGTACTGAGCCGATCCGTGGTGATAACCCGCTTTTAAAGGCGAGAAACTGCCTGATCACGCCGCATATCTCGTGGGCGCCGAAAGAAAGCCGTCAGAGACTCATGGACATTGCGGTTGATAATCTGGCACAGTTTGTAAAAGGAAATCCGGTCAATGTAGTGAATTTGTGATGGATGAAAGCGTGAAAGAGCGCGGCCGTCACATTATGAAAGAGAGGAAAGGGCAGATGCCGAATAAGGATATAGAAGTGCTGCGGGGACTGGCAAACGAGCTGGCAGAGATCTCCGCGCTTCCCGTGCAACAGGAGAGAAAACAGCAGTGGTATCATCTGAATGCAAGAAAAGTGGATAAACCGATGTTTTTGATGGGCGAGTTTCCCTGGAATGAAATGAACATCGATGATGAGCTGACACTGCGCTGTGAGGATTCTTTCTATCAGGAGATGGAGACAATTTTAAGAAGGCTTCTGTACAGGAACAAACATATTCAGGACGACTGGGTGTACGAGCCATTGATCTATATTCCGAAGGTGATTCACGGATTTCATTATGGTCTGGAGATCGTTGAGGAGAAACTGACCCGCGATGACGGAAACACAGTGGAGGCTCATTCGTATACGAGCCAGCTCAAAGAATGGGATGATATCGACAAAATTCAGGTGCCCGGTCTGTGGCTGGATGAGAATGAAACGGACAGAAGAGAAGAGATGGCAAAGGAGGCCGTGGGAGATATCCTGAAAGTCATTATGGACGGTCCGAGGTTTTGTTACAGTCCATGGGATTACTTTATGATGTGGTCTGATATCGACACACTTTATGATAAAATGCTCTACGATGAGGACTGGGTGCATGCGCTGATGCGCAGAACCCTCGATGTACATCTGGGGATTATCAGCAAACTGAGGGATATGGATTGTCTGAACCGGCAGCAGCAGGTAGTTCACTGTACCGGAGCCTGGACGGATCTTTTGCCGGAAAATCCCCAAAAACCGGATTTCAAAGATGTCTGGACGTACGGGATGGCACAGATTCTCTATACCGTCTCACCGGAAATGCACGATGAATTTGAATTTCAATATGCCAGCGAATGGTATGACAAATTCGGTCTGGGATATTACGGATGCTGTGAACCGCTGGACGACCGGATGGAATATGTCAAAAAGATAAAGGGAATTCATAAGATTTCCGTCAGTGCATGGGTCAAGGATTTTGAGCGCATGGCGGAGGAGATGGAAGGAAAATACGTATATTCTAATAAGCCGGCACCTGCATTTGTGGCTTCACCGGGATGGAATCCGGAGACCGTGGAGAAAGATTTGAGAACCCGTCTGAATGCGGCAAGGAAATATAATTGTCCGGTAGAATTTACATTGAAGGATATCTCCACCGTCTGTTATCAGCCGAAGCGTCTGACCGAGTGGTCTGAGATTATGAGAAAAGTGATTGGGTAATGTAAATGCCTTTAGCATCTGTGTTATTTTCTCTTCAGCTTTCGCAGCGCCGCTTTGAACTCAGGGGAGACGCGGTACGATTCACATGATTTCTGGATTGCCTTATTGTGGGTGAACGTATCCATCCGGTCGTTTTCAAGAAATGTATAGGTTTGCTCTGGATATTTCACAACACAGACAGACACTGCCCATGCAGCAGCCATTTTTACATAATAGCCTTCGTGAGATATTAGATTGCAGATGTCAAGCACGCGGCCGGCATACGCATCATTGATAAAGTGATCGAGCAGTGACACCAGTGCAAAGCGGACTTCATATTCAGCGTCACTGCGCAGGTATTTCTGCAGGTAGGCAAAGCTTTTCTCCTGTTCGTTTTTCATGAATTGATACGTGATACAGCAGGAGTCACAGACCGCCCAGTTGTCAATGAGGGGGACAAACCGATCGAGCTGTGCAAAACGTTCCTTAAGATCCATCTTCGCATACCCGATTACCATACCGTGGAGCATGCGTTCTTCATAACAGGATTTGGCATCATCGGTGGTAAATGACCGCCAGTCCCCCTTGGAAATTTCCTTTGCCAGAGTCCGCAGAGTCGGAACGCGCACACCCAGCGTATCAGTCACTCCCGGGATCAGCTTGTCGTTAAATGATTTGTATTCAGTATCAGCCAGTTGATATAACCGGTCTTTGATTTCTTTGCGTGTCACAGTTTATCCTCCCGTAATCTATGTACGATGTCCTTGACGGCAGTTTTATCCCGGAATGCCTGCGCTGCGGTTCAGCCGTTTAAAACAGATCAGAAAAAACACAATGCCGTATACCGTGGTGATCGGAGTTGCCAGACCGACCATCATCAGAGATGCACCTGGAAGACGGGACATCAGGATGGATACCGGGATACGGATACAGAATGCGGAAGTGATGCCCTGCAGCATGACGGGGATACTTTTTCCACAGCCGTTAAAGTATCCGATGCTGCTGAACAGAACGCAGGTGAGAATACAGTCTGCCGAAAATCCTTTCAGATAGCTGGCACTCTGTGCGATAACCGCCTGATCGGATGTGAAAATTGTGGACAGTCCGGCGCCGCCGAAGAAACCTGCCAAAAACATCACAATTCCAACGGCGATTCCCGAGAACATAGCGGTATAAAACCCCTTTTTGGCCCGGTCCATTTTCCCAGCGCCCACATTTTGTGCGACAAAGGCGGAGACACTTTGCATGACAGAGGAAGGAACCAGCATGATAAAGGTTACGATCTTCTGGGCAACCCCGTACCCGGCGGAAGGCTGCAGGCCCATTCCGTTGATGATGGAATTGATGACCAGAAAGGAAATCTGCACCATGGTTTCCTGCAGTGCGATGGGAATCCCTATTTTGAGGATCAGCTTCAGTTCCCGGGAGAACATCTTACACTGCCGCAAAGAAAAGGAGATGGGGAGGCTCTGGCGCTTCAGTACAAGCAGAGAAGCCACCACAGATACTCCCTGGGCCGCAATTGTTGCCAGCGCGGCACCGGCGACATCCATTTTGAAAACCCCGACAAGCAGCAGATCTCCGATTATGTTGACGACACATGCGATACCGACAAACAGAAAAGGAAGGTTGGCATTTCCCACACCGCGAAGTACGCTGCTGATCACGTTATATGCAATAATAATCAGAACACCGCCCGAACAGATACGGATGTAAGTGACCGCCTGCTCAAATGACTCCGCCGGAACCTGCAGAAGGCGGGCGATGTTTCCCGCAAATACTTCCAGCAGTCCGGTTGCTATGATGCCGATGATCACAAAAAGCACAATGGACGTGCCGACCGTATTGCCGGCTTCTTCCGGCTTTTTTTCGCCGATATGCTGGCCGATCACGACGGTTGCACCCATAGCGAGACTGGTAATAATAAAAGTTACCATCTGCATAAAGGCACTTCCGGTTCCGACTGCAGAGATGCTGCTCGCATCTCCAAACTGGCCGACGACCAATAAGTCTACGGCTCCGTACGCGGCCTGAAGTACCAGAGCGCCCAGTACAGGCAGGGCAAACCGCACAATCGCCTGAAACACAGAACCTTCTGTAAATGTAATTTCCTTTTTCTTTCCCTTTGCCATCCGTTCCTCCTCATGCTCCACGGCGTCTGTAAAAGACTGTATAACGTAAAAAAGAACAGCTCTCCAAAAAGGAAAGCTATTCCGCTTTCAAACTGACAGCAGATAAGGGGAATCGAACCCCCCTCTCCAGCTTGGGAAGCTAGCATTCTACCGATAAACTATATCTGCATGTAACTTATTATAGCAGTTTTTTTTCAAAAATCAAGTGTTTCGATTATATTTAACTTTAGAGAAACTTGAAATTTTCCTGAACTTGCAAACAGAAGTCAAAGTTGCTATAATGAAAGATAATTTCATAATTGCGGGGGAACTGATGCAGTTGAGAAGGCGGCGCACGGCAGGTGACGCCCCTGACCCTTTGAACCTGTCGGTTAAGACCGTCGTAGGGAGCAAACAAACACAGTATGAAACAGAATGTCTGGGTATTTGCACCCGGGCATTTTTCATTGTACAGGAAACAAGGTGACAGGCTGCAGTGAAAATCCCGGGGACAAAGGAGAGAAAACTATGAGTATAAAGCACGAAGCAGCGAAACTGAATACCGGAATGAGAAGTGTTGTACCGCTGGTCCATAATATGACGAATTATGTGACGGTCAACGATTGTGCGAATGCCCTGCTTGCCATCGGAGGTTCTCCGATCATGGCGGATGACATTCTCGAAGCGGCAGATATCACAGCCATATCCTCGGCGCTCGTCATCAATATCGGAACATTGAATCAGAGGACAGTTGAAGCGATGTTGTCAGCGGGTAAGAAGGCAAATGAGCTGGGAATCCCTGTTGTGTTTGATCCGGTGGGGGCAGGGGCGTCAGCCTTTCGGAATGAGACGACCCGGAGGATTCTGGACGAGGTAAAAATTACAATATTAAGAGGAAATCTCTCGGAGGTATCCTACGTGGCAGGTCTTTCTGCTTCCACCAAGGGAGTAGACGCATCGGAGGCGGATCTCGATAAAGATGTGCAGGCTGTTGCAAAATCAGCGGCGGAAAAACTTTGCTGTACGGTGGCCGTTACGGGTGCCGTTGATGTTATTACCGACGGCAGACGCGTGGCTGAGATTTCAAACGGGCATCCAATGCTTTCGAAGGTGACCGGAACCGGATGTATGACAAGCGCAATTACCGGAGGTTATGCAGGCATGGGACAGGATGCGTTTACAGCAGCTGCGGCGGGCGTGATGTCGATGGGAATTGCAGGAGAGATTGCATATGAAAAGGCTGGTAATGTGGGGACGGGCAGTTTTCACGTGGCTCTGATTGATGCACTGTCCGGGCTGGATGAACAGATGATAGAGGAGATGGGGAAAATTGAAGAAGCATAATATTGATTATACACTGTATCTTTGCACGGATCGGGAACTGATGAGTACACCGACACTGGAAGAGGCGGTTGAGAAGGCGATAAAAGGGGGATGCACGGTTGTCCAGCTCAGAGAGAAGAACTGTTCTTCCAGTGAATTCTATCAGACGGCGGTGAACATCCGCAGGATCACCAGACAGTACCAGGTTCCGCTGATCATCAACGACCGCGTGGATATTGCGCTTGCGGTTGATGCGGACGGTGTGCATGTGGGGCAGAGCGATCTCCCGGCAAATGTGGTGCGCGGCATCATCGGGGAGGATAAAATCGTCGGGGTGTCTGCCGCAAAGCTTTGCGAAGCAAAACAGGCGGTGAAAGACGGTGCGGATTATCTTGGCGTCGGGGCGATGTTTCCCACGGATACCAAGACGGATGCACGGCCGGTCACCATGGAAGAACTGGCGCTTATCCGCAGTGCAGTTGATGTGCCGGTCGTTGTCATCGGAGGGATCAATCAGAAAACGCTCCATAATTTTAAAGGCACCGGCATCGACGGTCTGGCAGTGGTATCCGCTGTGATTGCCGCGGAGGATATCGAACAGGCGGCACGTGATATGGCGACGATGTTTCGGGAGTGATGCTATGAAAGAATTTAAGGCGGCGATATTTGATCTGGACGGGACACTCCTGGATTCCATGGGAGTGTGGGAGACGATCGATATCGATTTTTTAGGGAAAAGAGGAATCGCTCTGCCGGATGATTATCTGGAGATTATCACGCCGATGGGATTTGATGCGGCGGCAAAATATACCGTGGATCGTTTCCAACTCTCTGAAAATCCACAGGATATCATCCGGGAATGGTACACGATGGCGAAAGACGCGTATGCCAGTACCGTTATGCTGAAACCGTATGTCCGTGAATATCTTGACATGCTGAGTGAAAAAGGAATCCGGATCACGGCAGCGACATCGTCGGACAGAGAACTGTTTGAACCGGCACTTGCAAATAACGGGATAGCCAACTATTTTGAACATATCGTGACGGCCCGCGATGTGATGCGCGGGAAAGGATATCCCGACATTTATGAGGCGGCGGCTGAAAAAGTTCGGACGGAACCAGAGAACAGTGTGGTGTTTGAAGATATTTTAAAAGGAATCCAGGGGGCAAAGGCAGGTGGGTTTCAGACGGTGGGAGTCTACGACCGGTATTCAGCGTATGAAAAGGATGCGATGACAGCGCTTGCAGACCGATATATTCATGATTTCAGTGAATTGATGGAAGGAGAAGACAAAGCAAATGAAGACAGTATTGACGATTGCGGGAAGTGATTCGAGCGGAGGCGCCGGAATTCAGGCGGATATTAAGACGATCACGGTGCACGGCATGTACGCGATGAGCGCTGTCACGGCATTGACGGCTCAGAATACGACGGGAGTTTACGGCATTATGGAAGTAACGCCGGAATTTCTGGCGAACCAGCTGGACTGTATTTTTAAAGATATGACCCCGGACGCAGTGAAAATCGGTATGGTATCCGCAGTGAAACTGATCGAGGTGATTGCAGAAAAATTAAAAGAGTACGGGGCACAGCACATCGTGGTGGATCCGGTTATGGTATCTACGAGCGGGAGCCGTCTTCTGGCGGAGGATGCAGCAGAGACCCTGATTCATGCCTTGATTCCGCTTGCAGAGGTGATCACGCCGAATATCCCGGAGGCAAAAGTGCTTGCCGGTCTGGATATAGAAGGTGCAGAGGATATGGAAAAAGCAGCTGTAAAGATTGCAGACTTTACGAAAGGTGCAGTGTTGATCAAAGGAGGGCATGATCTCAATGATGCCAATGACCTGCTGTATACAACGGGCGGTTTTGAATGGCTGAACGGTGAACGCATCAGCAATCCGAATACCCACGGAACGGGATGCACGCTGTCCTCTGCGATTGCATGCGGGCTTGCCGGAGGTCATACTCTGACAGACAGCGTAAAATTTGCCAAAGCATATATTTCCGGGGCGCTGCGTGCGAATCTGAACCTGGGCCACGGGAGCGGTCCGCTCAATCATATGTTCAATCTGTGATCACCGTGCATCCCTGAGGGGAAGATTGGTAAAGCTCAGAAACCGGCTGGCAGAGGTATTCAGTACCAGCTCTTCCGGGAATTCCGTCTCGGAAAGCAGCTGATAAGCGGCGGCGTGATTGCCGATCTCCGTCACAGTATGGGCATCGCTGTTGACGACGATCGGCTGTCCGTATTCCTTACAGAGCTGCAGCATCCTTAGGTCGATCTCGCGGGCATTCTGACGCATGGTCCGCGGGTCCAGCGAATGATTGTTCAGCTCCAGCACTTTTCCGTACTTTTTGGCTCCCTCGACCAGCGCTTCCATGTGCACGGGAAAACGGCCGTCGTCCGGATGGCCGATGATATTGATACAGGGATTTTCCATGATGCGAAGACAGACGCGGGTGTTTTCATCGATATCACATCCGGGGTAGCAGGGCGGATGGATACTGGCGATAGCGACATCCATTTTGGAAAGGTCCTTCTGGCTTAAATCAATTTCACCACCCGGGAGGATATTCAGCTCAACTCCGATCAGGTATCTGGTGAAACCGCCGAATTTTTCCTGATAGTATTCGCGGTCAATCATGTCCGAATTGCTGAAATAGTACGGATGAGTGCTGCCGGGCATTGCCGGGGCATGGTCAGTGATGGCAAGCAGTTCCAGTTTTTTTTCGGCGGCGGCCTGCATCATCTCTGTCATGGTGTTGTACGCGTGTCCGCTGACGATGGTATGCGTATGTGTATCTAAAACGTCTTTCATAATAATCTTCCTCGTATACTAAGATTTGCAGAGATTTTAAGTGCCCTGCATAAGCACTCCAATATTGGTTAAGAGGCTTCGAGATGCCCGTGATATAATGCTGTCAGGTCGGCAGGGGCAAGTTCTAAACCTCCTCGTTGAACCGAACGGTTACTTCTGCGAGAGTCCGTTCCCCTGAACCGGAAGTTAGCTGCATACTCATTGGCTGTTTGCCGGATGCGAGGCCGTCCTTTTAGCAGTGAGGGCTATCGCATTGGTCTCCTCCGGAATGATTCTGATTCGCGAGGGGTTGATGCTCCGGGTATCATGGGTATCCCAAAGCCTGTTGACCTGAAAATCCACCCCAGAGGAGGGGATATTCGTGCACAAGCTTTTCGTTGACATTGATGTGGGTAGCCGTGGTAATGCCACATACCTCATACCTGTTTCTCAAGTGCTCCGGCTTGGCGCAGGACGCTGACATCAAGAATACCAGTGCCACAGTCCTTGCTTTACTTGAAGCGTTCGAAACAGTAGACGATCTTGCAAACGTCGACTTAGAAACGCTGTCGGACTTCGTAGCCAGGGCTGGGCATGGTCGATTTGCGAATCCAGAGAACACAGCAAAAACCGTACAAGCTGCGGCCAGGGGCTTCTATCGCCTTCCGAAAACCATAAACGCTTCGGTTAACCAGGCAATGTCCGTTTCCGTATCCACCATGCGTTACATGGATCAGCAGATTAAGGTTTTGGGGAAAGCTATTGAGGACCAGTTCGAAATTATCCCCAATCCCCTTACTTTCATCCCTGGCATCGGCGATATCAATCGGTTCCACTCCCAGGCTTCTATTGCCAAGTTCGCTGGCCTTGTGTGATAAGATCGTGTCTTTAGTATCTATTATAATTAAAATCGGGCAAAATAAAAGCAGTTGAAAAAAAACGCTGTATCATATATACTATATCTGTTAGCATCACGGGTGTGGTGGAAGTACGAAGTGAAGGAAGGGATGTATCGATGACTTTATTAGAGCAGTGGAGAAAACAGGCGTACGATCAGAACGCAGATAAGGGAAAACTTCAGAGATTCTGGGCGGAATATTTTCTGGTTGAAAAGGGGATTTATGAACAGCTTCTTGCAAATCCGGATGAAGTTGTGACGGGAACGGTAAAAGAGCTGGCTGAGAAGTATGAGATCGACGTGATGACGATGGTTGGTTTCCTGGACGGTATCAATGACAGCCTGAAGGAAGCGAATCCGATCGAAGAGATGGATGAGGACACCACAGTCAGTCTGGGATTTGATAAAGAGCTGCTGTATAAAAACATGGTTGACGCGAAAGCCGACTGGCTGTATGAGCTGCCGGCCTGGAATGATATTTTCACCGCGGAGCAGCAAAAAGAGCTGTATCTGGAACAGAAAAAATCCGGCACAATCGTAAAAGGGCATAAAGTCGGAAGAAATGACCCATGTCCGTGTGGAAGCGGTAAAAAATATAAAAAATGCTGCGGTAAATAAATATTAAAAAAACATAAAAGCCTTGACGGATGTGTCAGGGTTTTTATATAGTATAAGTGTATTAATACCATTAGTACACTTGATACACGAGTGGTGGAAGGAGGCATTCATGATTGTGTTGGATTATCAGGACCGCAGGCCGCTTTACGAGCAGATCACTGAGAAACTGCAGATGTTGATTATTAAAGGGGTTTTAAAAGAGAATGAACAAATGCCGTCTGTCAGAAATCTGGCTATGGAATTGTCAATCAATCCCAACACTATCCAGAGGGCGTATGGACTTCTTGAGCAGCAGGGATATATCTATCCGATAAAAGGACGGGGGAACTTTGTCTCTTCCAGAAGGAATTTCATTCATGAGAGAAGACGCTGCTTCTTTGAGGACCTGGATATGCTGCTCGAACAGGGATATGATTTGGGAATTGAGAAGAACGACATGCATTCTCACGTAGATACAATCTATAAGGAGGGGAGCCGATGATTGAAATAAAGAACATCCGCAAACAGTTCGGTGATGTACCGGCGATTCATGATATGAGCGCAGATATCCGTGAAGGAGCAGTCTTTGGTCTGGTTGGAACGAACGGTGCCGGAAAAAGTACATTTCTGAGAATTGTAAGCGGTATCCTGAAACCGGATAACGGAGAAGTACTGATCGATGGTGCGCCTGTATATGAGAACAGCGCTGCAAAAGAAAAGCTGTTTTTTATCTCCGACGACCAGTATTATTTTCCAAATGCATCTGCGAAAGTTATGATGGAATATTATGCAATGATCTATCAGGATTTTGATAAAAGAAAATTCAAAGAATATCTGGAAAAATTCGGATTGGATATGGACAGAAAAATCAATACATTTTCAAAAGGGATGAAGCGTCAGGTTTCCGTGCTGCTCGGGATCTGTGCCAATACAAAATATCTCCTGTGTGATGAGACTTTCGATGGTCTGGATCCTGTGATGCGCCAGGCGGTAAAGAGTATGTTTGTATCAGAGATCATGGGCAGGGATTTCACACCGATCATAGCATCCCATAATCTTCGGGAGCTGGAGGATATCTGTGACCATGTCGGGCTTCTGCACCAGGGCGGAATCCTGTTTTCCAAAGACCTGGAAGAAATGAAGTGTATGATTCATAAAGTGCAGTGTGTCATTCCGGTGACGTCGGACGAGGAGCAGCTGCTCAAGGAACTGGATGTGCTGCAGTGTACGAGAAGCGGTTCTCTGCTTACGATTACATCCAGGGGAGCGAAAAGTGAGATTATGGAACGGGTGGAGCGCAGAAACCCACTTTTCTGTGAGATACTTCCTCTGACTTTGGAGGAGATCTTTATCAGCGAAACGGAGGTAGCAGGATATGACATCAAAAATCTCATTTTCTAAGATGGTATACAGTGATATGAAACGAAGAGTGTGGGTCATGGCGCTGCTGTTTCTTGGATTCTTTATTGTGCTGCCGCTGGGGTGCATGCTGAAGGTGGGAAATTACCAGAGGATGTTGTCTGACGGCAGCATCAAGGCGGCGGATCTGTTTGAGATGACAGCACGTTATGTCAGCGCGGATAATTATCTGGTTGCGCTGGGTGTTGTGGCAGGCGCAGTGCTGGCGGCATTTACAGGATTTGCCTATCTGCAGTCGAAAAGAAAACTGGATATGCTTCACAGTCTTCCCGTCAAGCGGGAGACATTGTTCGGTGTCCAGTATGTCAGCGGGCTGTTCATCTTTTTGATTCCGTACGGTATCAATATCCTGCTGATGCTGATTGTGTGTATCACACGTACTGTCTGCACTGCCGCTGTGATGAACAGTTTCATTGTGGGAATTCTGATCCAGCTGTTATATTTTGTACTGTTTTACCACGTGGTGATCATTGCGATACTGATGACGGGCAGAATTCTGGTCAGTGTATTCGGAACAATTGTATTTTTTGGGTATGCTCCGGTGCTGCAGGTGGTCATCAGCGGTTATTATCAGACGTACTTTGATACGTTTTATATGTCGGGAGACGGTCTGCTCCATAAGATACTGGGGTATTTATCGCCGGCAACCATGTATATCAATCATATGACTGTATTTTATGAAAACGAGCAGAACAGCATCTCTGTGCTGCTTGAAAACCGGCTGATGCTGGCGGCGGTTATTGTGGCAGCGGCGATTTTGCTGGCTGTGGCAGTCTGGCTGTATAAAAAGCGCCCGTCGGAAGCGGCGCTGCACTCCATGGTATTTCCAAAATCAAGGCCGTTGATCAAGGTACTGCTGGTGACAGTGCTCTCCGCGGCAAGCGGTCTGTTTTTTGCAGGCATGGCGATGGAAGCAGTGGATTTCTGGGCTGCATTCGGTATTATATTCGGAACGGTCATACTGCACTGCATTGTGGAAGTGATCTACTCCTATGAGTTTAAAAAAGTACTGTCTCATAAAGTGACATTTTTCATATCACTTGGTGCGGTGCTGCTGTTTGCTGCAATTTTCCGTTTTGATATTTTTGGCTACGATACAAGGATACCACAGGAAAATGAAATCGAATCCATGGCAGTGTCTGTAAACGGACTGGATGATTACATCAACTATTCTGCACAGTCGGATGAGCAGCTGCACTCTTATACGATGGATCAGTACCGATTCAAATATGGAAAGATGGAAGATATCAAAACAGCCTATGCACTTGCCGAGCAGGGCGTAAAAAATGAGAAAACACAGAGTTATAAAGATTCAAAAGACGGCAGCTGGTCACTGGTAACGGTAGAGTACTGTCTTAAGGGAGGCGGTGTGAAATACCGCAGTTACCATATTGAGGACGTGGAGCTGGAAGCCATGATTCCATCTCTGTATGACACACCTGGATTCAAGGCGGGCCAGTATCCGCTGATTGATATGAATATTCAAAATCTCGCGATCAAACAGGTGGAACTGAGTGATGCCTGCCATATGAATGAGATTATGAATCTCACAAGCGAAGATGCACAGAAACTTCTGACGGTGTATCAAAAAGAGCTGAAAGAAGCATCCTATGATGATATGAAGCCGGAAACAATTGCCGGAGTTTTAGATTTTTATAAGGATTCCTATGAGGAACTTGCCACTTCCTACTGTGTATACGAAAGCTTTACTGAGACACTGGATCTGATGAGAGAACTGGGATACGACGTGCAGGGAAAACCGGAAATTTCAAATGTGAGTGAGGTTACCGTCTACAATTATACAGAAGATTATTCACAGCAGGCGGAGAATTATTCAGGGATCACAATGGTCAATGAAGACGGCTCGGTGACATTCAGCGATCCAAAACATGTCAGTGAGATCATGGAAAATATCATTCTGGACAGAAACAGCAGCTTCTATGGAGAGTCGGGATATAATATCGGTGTAACGATGAAGCAGGCCAGTAAAAATGGAGGCCTTCAGATTTCATATTATACATTTAAAAGAGGCAAAGTTCCGGCGTGCGTGACAGAAGCATTTGAAAGAGTGACAAAGGAAGTAGAAAAATCGGCCGGCAAAGGTTGACAAAAAGGTACGGAATGCTATAATAATACTACAATTATGAACATCACGGTGAAGAGAAGAGTAAAATGTGGAAACCATTCAGAGAGAGGTGCCGATGGCTGGAAGCATCTTATGGGAAAGCATTTGAAAACTAACTCTGAGTGGCCCTAATCCGGCCCGGTGATTCCGTTATCATCAATTTGAGTGGTACTGACAGTGATGCCGGTACAATCAGGGTGGAACCGCGCGCAAGTCGTCCCTGTCTGTGAGAGCAGACCGGGGCGATTTTTTTGAGTTGTGATTTGCATCACCGCTTCGTGCGGAAGGAAAAAAGTTGGCATAAAAATGAATGGATATGAGGAGAATGATCATGAAGATTACATTGAAAGATGGAACGGTGAAGGAATACGAGCAGGCGATGTCGGTCTATGACATCGCTCTTGATATCAGTGAAGGTCTGGCGCGGGCGGCGGCGGCCGGAGAGGTAGATGGGGAGGTTGTGGATCTGAGAACCGTTGTGGATGCAGACTGTGCGCTGAGCATTTTGACGGCAAATGATCCGAAAGGTTTGGCTGCGCTTCGCCATACGACTTCTCATGTCCTTGCGGAGGCTGTAAAACGCCTGTATCCGGAGGCCAAGCTGGCGATCGGACCGTCTATCGATACCGGCTTTTATTATGATTTTGACAGTCAGTCTTTTACGAGAGAAGACCTGGATGCAATCGAAAAAGAAATGAAGAAAATTATCAAAGAAGGTGCAAAGCTGGAGCGGTTTACGCTGCCAAGAGCAGAAGCGATTGCTTTTATGCAGGAGAAAGACGAACCGTATAAAGTGGAACTGATCAGGGATCTTCCGGAGGATGCCGTAATTTCTTTTTACTCGCAGGGGGATTTTGTGGACCTCTGTGCAGGCCCCCATCTGATGAGCACCAAATCTATCAAGGCATTTAAACTGATTTCTTCATCCGGAGCGTATTGGAGAGGCAGTGAAAAAAATAAGATGCTGACCCGTATCTATGGGACAGCATTCGCAAAAAAAGATGAATTGAAAGAGTATCTGCAGCAGCTGGAGGAGGCGAAAAAAAGGGACCACAACAAACTGGGACGTGAGATGGAGATCTTCACAACCGTTGACGTGGTGGGACAGGGCCTGCCGCTGATCATGCCGAACGGCGTGACGATCATACAGACATTACAGCGCTGGGTTGAAGATGAGGAAGAAAAACGCGGCTATATCAGGACGAAGACACCGCTGATGGCGAAAAAAGATCTGTATGTGATCTCCGATCACTGGAATCATTATAAAGAGGGAATGTTTGTGCTGGGGGATGAAGAGAAAGACGAGGAAGTCTATGCACTTCGTCCGATGACATGCCCGTTCCAGTACTATGTATACAAAGCAAAACAGCACAGTTACCGTGATCTGCCGCTGCGCTACGGTGAAACTTCCACACTCTTTCGAAATGAGGATTCCGGTGAGATGCACGGTTTGACGCGTGTGCGGCAGTTTACGATCTCGGAGGGTCATCTGATCATCCGTCCGGACCAGGTTGAGGAGGAATTCAAAGGCTGTGTGGACCTTGCCAAATACTGTATGACGACACTTGGCCTGCAGGACGATGTGACATACCGTCTTTCCCTGTGGGATCCGAAAAATCAGGAAAAATATCTGGGTACAGAGGAAATGTGGAATCAAGTGCAGGATACGATGCGCCAGATCCTGGGCCACATCGGCATTGACTTCACAGAGGCTGAAGGGGAGGCGGCATTCTATGGACCGAAGCTTGATATCCAGGCAAAAAATGTATACGGCAAAGAAGACACCATGATCACCATTCAGCTGGATATGTTTCTGGCAGAACGCTTTGATATGAGCTTTGTTGACAAAGACGGAGAAAAGAAACGTCCGTATATTATTCACCGCACGGCGATGGGATGCTATGAGAGGACGCTGGCATGGCTGATTGAAAAATATGCCGGACTGTTTCCGACCTGGCTGTGTCCGGAACAGGTGCGCGTACTGCCGATCTCAGAAAAATATCAGGATTATGCGGCAAAAGTGGAGGCACAGCTCAAAGAGAACGGCATCCGCTGTTCGATGGACAACCGAAGTGAAAAAATCGGCTATAAAATCCGGGAGGCGAGACTTCAGAAAGTTCCTTATATGCTGGTCGTAGGCGCACAGGAAGAGGAAGAAGGAGTGGTTTCCGTGAGAAGCCGTTACCTCGGGGACGAAGGACAGAAGACCCTGGATTTATTTATCGACGATATCTGCCGTGAAATCCGTACAAAAGAAATTCGCAAAATTGAAGTTGAAAATTAAAAAAGTACGGTATTTAAAGGTGTATAAAAAGTTAGAAAGCGCACATACTATTCCAAAATGAAAAGGAGGTAGTATGTATGCCAGTATTAAGTTGTGCAGCAACAACATGCATTTACAACAAAGATGAGCTTTGTTCAAAAGGAGAAATCAAAGTCGCAGGTGACGACGCACGTCGTCCGGACGATACCTGTTGTGCAAGCTTCGTTGAGCGCAGCGATTCTATGAGCAACAGCGCTGACGGCGGGTGCGGATGTACAACCATCGACATCTGCTGTGAGGCATGTAAATGTACATTTAATGATCATGAAAAATGTACAGCAAGAGAAATCGGAATCGAAGGCTCTAATGCCTGTTCCTGTGAAGAAACAGAATGTGGAAGCTTTCGCTGTGAAAATTGCTGATAACAGAGAAATGGTTTGAGTGATAGGAAAATCCCGTTTGTGATATGACTACGTATCATAAACGGGATTTTTTTGTTTTGACAGAAATAGAAAAAGTAAAACTATTTTTAGTGAAAAATAAAATATAAGAAGCAAATAATTGTAAATATTAATAGAAAACAAAACAAAAATATAGTAAAAATGCTGTTAAATAAAAAGTTTAATCCATAATATTGACAGAAAAGCTTAAATGATGCATAATATAAAAAAGTAAAACAAAAATTAAAACATAAAACAAATATAAAACAAAGGAGGGTGAAATGTGGGGGCATATATTCAGATCCGTAATGTCTATAAGCAGTTTTATGGCGTGTATGCGCTGAGAGATATCAGCTTTGACATTGAAAAAGGAAGTGTCCATGCCATCATGGGAGAAAACGGTGCCGGAAAAAGTACACTGATGAAGATTCTGGGAGGAGCCTACCAGGCGGACGGCGGTACGATCAGCATCGGCGGCAGAGAGAGGAAGATCAGCAATGTCAAGGATGCGGATGCGTGCGGAATCAGCGTTATTTATCAGGAGTTTAACCTCGTGCCGGAACTGACGGTAGCGGAAAACATTTTTATATCGGATATTCCGAAAAAAACGTTTCTCGGGATTGTGGAAAAGAAAAAACGCTCCAATCAGGCGAAGGAGCTGCTGGATTTTCTGGAGATCAATGTAGATCCCGATGAGTTTGTAAAAAATCTTTCCGTGTCGGAGAAACAGATGGTGGAAATCGCAAAGGCACTCTCCAGGAATTCCGACATCATCATTATGGATGAACCGACAGCTTCCCTGAATGAAGAGGAGGTTGAGAAACTGGAAGAGGTTGTACATATGCTCCGCGGGGAAGGCAAGACGATTCTGTACATATCCCACCGGCTGAAAGAAGTCTTCGATATGGCGGATACCGTTACCGTACTGCGGAATGGAGAATATGTAGATACAAAACCAATCGGCGAATTGTCAGAAGCCGCTATCATCAAACTGATGGTAGGACACGAGATCAACAATGATGCAGTACGTCCCTGTTATGCCAAGGAGCATGTGTTGCTGGAAGTCAGAGGGCTGACTCTCAAGGATGTGTTTGAGGATGTTTCCTTTAGCCTTCGCGAGGGGGAAATCCTCGGAGTTGCCGGGCTGATGGGCTGCGGGAGAGAAGAAGTCCTCCAGGCGGTCTATGGGCTGTTCCGCTATGACAGCGGACAGGTGTTTCTGGACGGAGAGGAAGTGTCATTTAAAAATCCTCAGGACGCCATTGAGCACGGCATCTGCTTTCTGACGGATGATCGTAAGGATAAAGGGATACTGCCCATGATGTCGGTGGAAGAAAATGTGACGTTGATATCCATCCGGAATCTGAAGAAAAAGTTCGGGTTTTACCTGGATCCTAAAAGTGAACAGGAACAGCTGCAGAAAATGACAGATTACATGGCGATCAAATATGCGCATCCGAAACAGAAAATCTCATATCTGAGCGGAGGAAACCAGCAGAAAGTACTGCTGGGGAGGGATCTTTTGCTGGATCATAAAGTTTTTATCATGCTGGAACCAACCAGGGGGATTGACGTCGGTGCAAAAGAAGAGATCTATAATCTGTTGTCAGAGCTGGCCGGTAAAGGGATGGGGATTATCGCGGTTTTTTCGGATATGAATGAGTTGATCCGAGTCTGTGACCGTGTCGTGGTGTTCTGTGACGGACGGGTGACAGGAGGACTGACGAGAGAAGAATTCAATAAAGAGAGAATTCTGACGTATGCATCAGGGAAGGAGGCGTGAGGCGCGGGATGAAAAAGTTAATATCCAGACATAGTGAAAATATCAGCCTGGGAGTTGTGATCATCGTGCTGTTTGCAGTGTTTTCGGTTATGCAGCCGAACATGATGACAGCGTTTAATATTAAAAATATTCTGGTCCAGGTTTCCCTGACGGCCATCGCCGCTGCTGGGATGACATTTGCTTACACCGCAGGCGTTTTTGATATGTCGGTCGGTTCGATTCTGGCGCTCGTGAGTGTCGTGGTCGCAAAAGTTGCAACGACAGCCGGGTTGTTTCCGGCGATTTTAGCAGCGTTTGCCATCGCTGTTGTTGTCGGCATCATCAATGGCCTGATCGTGACAAGACTGGGCATTCAGGCCTTTGCAGCAACACTCGTAACGATGATTTTGATCAGAGGTATCGCGGTGCTTCTGGCAAATGGTGCGGATGTTCCGCTCTATTCCATGACAAGTGTGAAGTTTATCTCATCGGGAAGCATTGCCGGAATTCCGTTTCCGATTCTTCTGACGATTCTCGTGTATGCATGTGCCTACTTTCTTTATCACGCGACGGCATTCGGCATGAAGATACGGGGCGTTGGATCCAATTCAGAGGCATCGAGAATTTCCGGTATTAAAACGAACCGAATGATCATCGCAGCTTTCGTGCTGACCGCCGTGACAGCAGTTTTTTCAAGTCTGATCAAAACGGCGCAGGTGATGTTTGGCAAAGCGACGATCGGAGAAGACTTTGCGCTGGATGTCATGACGACGGTTATCCTCGGCGGGACGCTGATCACAGGCGGAAAAGGGAATCTGACAGGAACACTGATCGCTTCGATACTCATCGCCGTTATCAAAAATGGACTGAATATCAATAACGTCAACTCTTATTATCAGCAGCTCGTGATCGGGATTATTCTGATCTTTGCGCTGGTGGTAAACGGAATCAAAACGATGAAGAGTGAGAAACAGATCAGGAGGGAGGGGTAAGTCATGAAAAAAGTGAGTGTCGGAAAACATATCGTTGTGCTGATCCTGGCGGCCTTCTGGATCATTATGTTCGCATTGAACCGCAATTTCCGCATGAGCGATAACCTGGCGAGTATTTTAAGGGAGGCTTCTTCCACGGGGATTGCCGCACTGGGGATGACGTTTATTATCATCATGGGAGATTTCGATTTGTCAATCGGTTCGATGCTTGCCTTTCTCGGCATTCTTATGGCGGGCACCATGAATGTGGCAGGCATTGTCCCTTCACTGATCGTTGTCTGTGTCGCCGGACTGCTCTGCGGGCTGCTAAACGGAGTGATCGTTTCTTATTTTAATGTGCCGGCATTTATCACAACACTTGGGACGTACTACAGTTTCCGGGCGCTGGCGTACATACTGAATGATGCCAATACGATTATGTGTTCAGAAACGGCATTTCTCCAGATCGGAAACGGGAGCATCGGCATCATACCGGTCCCATTTCTCATTCTGCTTGTGCTGGCCGTGATCGGAGCGGTGATCCTGAACCGAACGGTCTATGGAAGAAATGTACGCGCGCTGGGAAATTCAATCAAAGCCTGCAGCATCAGCGGAATCAATACAAAGAAGGTTAAAACCCTGGCATTCATGCTGATGGGATTCTGTACGGCAGCGGCGACGATGATCGTGACAGCCAGGCAGGCCTGTGCGAGTCCCGATGTTGCGACGAATTTTCATTTTGATGCAATAACTGTTGTTGTACTGGGAGGAACAAAACTGACAGGAGGGGAGGGTAGTATCTTTAACACTGTGATCGCAGCAATTCTATATGCAAGTGTAGCCAATTGCCTGAATCTGTATCATGTGGATGCAAAATGGCAGAGAATCTGTATGGGCATTATTCTGCTGCTGGCATTCTCATTTGATTTCATTCAGCGTATGGCCGGAAAGCTGCGGGAAAACTCTCAGAAAAAAACGGCGCAGAGTGTGTAGAGACAAAATCAAAGAGCAAACAAAAAGGAGAAGAATATGAAAAAAATTAAAAAATTGCTGGCAGTAATTCTGATCACAGTACTTGCACTGCAGCTGATTGCATGCAGCTCTTCATCGGGGGATGAAAATGCAAAAGGCGGCGACAGCGCGGCGTCGGAGACGGCGGAACCTGACAAGGCCGAAAACAAAGAAGAGGCAGACAAGGATGAGGCAAAACCGGCCGGCGATTCCAAAGGTGTGATCGCATACTCCTGCTATAATATGAGCTGGGAATATTATGTGACGCTGGCAAAAGGAGTCAAAGAAGCAGCGGAAGCGGCAGGTTATGAGTATGTGGAACATGACCAGCAAAGTGATCAGAGTATTATGATCCAGGGATGTACCGATCTTCTGAACCAGAATATCGCATGTCTTGTGCTGACGCCATGTAAGCCTGAGGCTGCGGCAAATATTTATAAAATAGCGGAAGAAAAAGGGATTCCCGTTGTTCTGGCGGATATCAGTACCGAGGCACAGGGGTATCTGGCCTGTCTGAAATCGGATAACTATGACGGGGGTGTGCTTGCGGGAAACTATGTTTTAGAAAAACTGGCGGATGCAGCAGGTTCAAAAAAAGCAGCGATGATCACGGTTGACCCTTCCAATACCAATATTGTCCGAAGCGACGGATTTAAAGATACGGTGGAAGCAGGCGGATGGGAAGTCGTAGCAGAACTCTCCGGACAGTCAGAACCGGATATCGCATACTCCTGTATGCAGGATATCATCACTGCCAACCCGGATGTGGAAGTTGTATTTTGCAGCAATGACCCGATGGCAATCTCCGCATCGCAGGCAGTTGCCGATGCCGGACTGGTACCGGGGGAGGATGTAAAGATCATCGGATATGATGCCCAGACAAATGTATTTGAGCCAATCAAAAACGGTACGGTGCTGGGAACTGTTGCACAGGACCCGTACGGCATGGGTTCCGGTTCGGTTGATGTGTTCCTGAAAAATCTGGATGGAGAATCCCTTACGTATGATGATGAAGCAACGAAGATCATCTACACGGATCAGTGGATCATCGATAAAGACAATGCAGCAGAATATGAATAATGGTACGGCGGCGGTAAGCCGCCGTACCATGACCGGTTAAGGGAGGGCATGATGGGAGGTTTCAGACTGGGTATCTGTATGTGGGGGTTCCCCATGCAGGGGCCGACAGGGGTTCGGATAGCAGCGGAGATGGGATTTGAAGGGGCAGAGATTGATCTGGGACCGTATGAAAATGGGTATCCGCTCGCGAATCCGAAGATTCAGAACGAATACAGAAGTGTCAGCCGGGATTTTGGTATCAAGATTACATCGGTTGCGGTTGAGCTTTTAAACAGGTACGGGCTGACGAACCCGCTGGATACGAGAAAAGGAATGATCGCGATGGAGGGATGCAAGAGAGCGATTGACGCGGCGGCGCAGATGGAAGTTCCGGTGGTTCAGCTGCCAAGCTTTCATGACGGAGCCATCCTGGATGAAGAAGGATTTTTGAACACGTGTGAAAAGATCAGACTGCTGTGCGAATGCGCCAAGGATGCAGGGGTGATCCTTGCGGGGGAAAATGCGCTCTCCGTCAGTGACAGCAGGCGGATGATGGAAGAAGTAAACTGTGAAAATTTCAAACTGATATTTGATACACAGAATTATTTCCTTGCCGGAGTGCCTGACACAGCGCAGCAGCTGAGGGAACTGGCACCTTATGTCGTGCAGATCCACCTGAAAGACGGCTATCACCGCAAGCTGAGCAGTGCACTGCTCGGAACGGGGGAGACCGGTTTTTTGGAGACGGCGGCGGTGATCAAAGAAACGGCGTGCAGCGAGTGGCTGCTGCTGGAGAATTATTATAATCAGGAACCGCTCGTAAGACTGGATAATGACCAGTTTCAGACTGTGAAAAAAGATATGGAGATTGCAAGACGAATCTTTGAATTGAGATAAAGGAGAGGCCTATGGATAAAATGTTAGCGGCG
The DNA here is from genome assembly GCA_964621905.1 of uncultured Ruminococcus sp. Classification (GTDB taxonomy): domain Bacteria; phylum Bacillota; class Clostridia; order Lachnospirales; family Lachnospiraceae; genus Ruminococcus_G. Next base: position 244,585 of record CAZUNG010000005.1, read on the forward strand.
GTATTTAAAGGAGACGGGGTATTAGAGCTGGAGGAACGAAAGGTACCGGAGGTTGAAAAAACGACGGACGTGCGTGTGAAGGTGCTGGCAGCCGGAATCTGCGGCAGTGACCTGCATGTGCTGCATGTCCCCCCGGCACAGTATGCGAAACCGGGGACGGTGATGGGGCATGAATTTTATGGAGTCGTAGATGCCGTCGGAGACAAGGTGACACAGTTTACCGTCGGTGACACCGTTGTCGTTGACAATATAGAGAAATGTCATGTCTGTGAATACTGCAGACGGGGCATGGACAACCTGTGCCCGGATGCAGAGATCTACGGACAGACAAAGCCGGGAGGATTTGCAGAGTATGCAGTGATCCCGGAAGCGCAGCTGTTCCACATGCCGTCATCAGTAAAGTCAGAGCTGGCGGCTCAGACGGAACCTCTGTCCTGTGTCATGAATGGAATGAAAAAGATCAATCCCATGCCTTCGGAACGCGTACTGCTGTACGGAGCCGGACCGATTGGCCTGACATTTATCAGAGTTCTGAAACTGTACGGGGTACGGCAGCTTGCAGTGTGTGAGATGTCAGAGGAGAGAAAGATGTGGGCCAAAAAATGCGGTGCCGATCTGGTGATTGACTCCTCAAAGGAAAATGTCAGAGAAATGGCGATGGAAAAGTGGGGCGGTCTGTTTGACATTGTGATAGACGCCGTCGGAGCGGGACAGATCTTCTCCGATGCAGTCGGCCTTTTAAATGCCGGCGGCAGGCTTTTGATCTTCGGGCAGAATGCAAACGCACTTTCACAGGTTCCGCCTGCAGTGATTACACGCAATGAACTGACAGTGATGGGCACATACTGTGCACACAATACCTTTCCGTATGCGATTGACCTTTTACAGGACGAACGGCTGGGGCTTGAGGAGATTGTAAGCCATAAGCTGGAACTAAAAGATATCCTGACAGGAATTCAGCTTTTGCGTGAACAGAAAGCATGCCGGGTGATCATTTATCCGAACGGCATCGTATAAATTGATTTTGGATGTATGGGACGCTTGCAATTGCAGTGAAAATCATTTATTCTTATAAAAGAACTGCTGAGGTGAAAAAGAATGAAGGTCACGATAAGAGACATTGCAAAAATGGCAGGTACGTCCCCGTCATCCGTCTCCCTGGTATTGAACGGTAAACCAGGGGTACGCATGGAAATGCGGAAACAGCTGGAACAACTCCTGCTGGAGAATGGATATACACTGAAGAATCAGCCGGAACGATCTCCGGATAAAAGAAATATATGTTTTGTTTATTACAAAAGCACGAACTGGATCGCCAACCGGAAGGACAATTTCCTGATCCGGGTTCTGGATGGTGTGGAGCGGGCATGCTCCAGATACCACTGTTCCATGTCTGTCATCAATGCGAATTATGATAATGTGAGCAGGGTACTTGGCGAGATTAAAAAAGATAAGACAGACGGCATTATTTTTCTCGGAACAGAATTTGCACACAGCGCAGATAAGATCATGGTTTCGAATGATGTACCGTTCGTGTGCATCGACCGTTATTTTGAGGAAGAAGAAATTAACACAATCAATATCGATAATCATGGAAGTCTGCATCGGGCGATTCGTTATCTGATGCAGCTTGGTCATCAGCGGATCGGGTATCTGACCAGCGATCTGGAATCAGGAGCGCTTGCGCACAGGAAACGCAGCTTTTTTGAGGCGATGGAACGTCTGGGCCTGGAAGTGAGACCGGAGTACGTGGTGTATCTGAACATGCTGCGGGAAGAGGCGGAACAGAGTCTGGAATCTTATATCAAGAACCAGTCGGAGCTGCCGACAGCCTTTTTGGCCTGCAACGATGTGATGGCGATCGCAGCGATCGGGATTTTTCAGCGGTTTGGATACTGTGTGCCGCGGGATATCTCGGTGATTGGATTTGACAATTCCGGTATCTGTGATATGATCATTCCCGGTCTGACGACGATTCACGCCGATCTGGAGCGGATGGGAGAACTGGCTGTGGAACGGCTGCAGATGATGCAGGGACAGGACCGGCAGGAGATCTTGAAGGTAACTGTGGGAACAAAGCTGATCCACAGAGAGACCACCGGACCGGTTAAAATCAGATAATTGAGACGGCGCTGATTCACTTAAAAATGAATCAGCGCCGTTCATTATTTTATTTCCAGTTCAAAGGAGATTTCATCCTGATTCTGGTCGTTGGAGAATACCAGTGTCCCTTTCTTGAAATCTTTTCCGACTTCAAAGGCAAGCTGTGCGGAACATGCCCCTCCTTCGTCAATCAGCTCTGCAGATTCCAGGAAACCTGCATAATATGGGGTGTATACCGTGTCACCGTCCACCAGCTTAAAACGAATATCGTCGATCAGCAGCGGTTCTGGAGACGTGTTCTTATACGTATAATCGATGACGACAACATTTTCAGGGTTACTCGGATTGTTTGAATCGCGCTCATCCGTTGTGGAAACGGCATCAATCGTCAGCGTGTATACTTCAGCTCCTGACTCACCGGTGACAGCGTATTCCTTTTTGAGGGGCGCTGATTCGATGGAGTCCAGATCAGGGACGGTCGTGTCGGTCGTTCCCTCACCGCCGATTTCATCGATGGGCGTCTGCTCGGTATCGTCCTCATCGCCTTCGGCTTCTGAGCTGCTGCCGGTATCCTTCAAATCCGCTGTATCATCTTTTTCTTCTTTTTCAGGGGTTTTCGTTGGATCGGTTTTTGCGGCTGCTTCCGCTGTTGGATTATTTTCTTTCGCCGAATCCGCAGTCTGTCCGGAACTGCAGCCGTATGCCGCAAACATCAGAAGACCGGCGAGCGATAATGTGAATAATATTTTTCTTCTCCTCATAACTCCTTACATCCTTCCCCGGATATCCATGATCCGTTTCATTTATTGTAGCAGATATAAATAAGCAGTACAACTAAAGAAAGTGTGAAAAAAATAAACAAAATGTGATATACTACATCTATACGCATGAACGAATTGGAGGACTGATATGAAATTTGAGGATTTAAATGCATATACCGTATTGTCGGAGGAAGACATAAAGGATATCGGCTCCAGAGGATATCTTCTGGTGCATAATAAAAGCCAGGCGCGTGTGATGCTGATTGAGAATGACGATGAAAATAAAGTGTTCAATATTGCATTCCGCACACCGCCGTCGGACAGTACGGGTGTGGCGCATATTCTGGAACACAGTGTGTTGTGCGGCTCCAGAAAATTTCCGCTGAAAGATCCATTTGTCGAATTGGTCAAGGGCTCTTTGAATACTTTCTTGAATGCCATGACATATCCGGACAAGACGATGTACCCGGTAGCCAGCTGCAATGATCAGGATTTTAAAAATCTGATGCACGTGTATCTGGATGCCGTTTTTTATCCCAATATTTATGAGAAAGAAGAAATCTTCCGTCAGGAGGGCTGGCATTATGAACTGCGGGACGAAGAAAGTCCTCTGTGCTACAACGGCGTTGTATACAATGAGATGAAAGGGGCATTTTCTTCGCCGGAGGAGATGATGGACCGTGAGATCTTCAACACGCTGTTTCCCGATACGGCATACGGGGTAGAGTCCGGCGGCGATCCGGAGCATATACCGGAGTTGACCTATGAACAGTTTCTGGATTTTCACAGAAAATATTATCACCCGTCAAACAGTTACATCTATCTGTACGGCGATATGGATATGAAAGAACGGCTGGAGTGGCTGGACCGGGAATATCTGAGTCATTTCGATGCGGTCCTGACGGATTCCGCTGTGCGGTATCAGCGGGCGTTTGCTGTGCCGGTAAAACGCAGACTGTATTATCCGATCGCAGACCATGAACCGGAGGAAGACAATTCATATCTGACCTGGAACGTGGTGGTCGGTGACAGTCTGGATGTTGAGCGGAACATGGCGTTTCAGATCCTGGAATATGCACTGCTTTCAGCACCGGGAGCCCCGCTCCGGCAGGCGCTTTTGGACGCGAAGCTCGGCAAGGATATCATGGGTTCCTATGAAGACGGGATTCTCCAGCCGTTTTTCTCTGTCATCGCGAAGAATGCCAGGACAGAAGATCTGGAACGGTTTCTTGAACTCATACGCACCACACTCAAACAGCTCGCACAAGAGGGAATCAACCGCAAGGCGCTGGAGGCGGGAATCAATTACTTTGAATTCCGTTTCCGGGAGGCGGACTATGCATCTTACCCCAAAGGTCTGATGTATGGCCTTGATGTGTTTGACAGCTGGCTTTATGACGATGGAAAACCGTTTGATTATCTGCACCAGCTGAATGTCTTTGCGTCACTGAAAGAAAAGACGGGAACCGGTTACTTTGAAGAGCTGTTGAAACAATATCTCCTGGATAATCCACACACGGCGGTCATTGTCGTGGAACCGAAAAAGGGTCTGGCGAAAGAGACGGAGCAGAAAACAGCAGAAAAGCTGGCTGCCTATAAGGATTCGCTGTCTGCAGAGGAAAGACGGGCGCTGATTGACAGGACGAAAGCACTGGAAGAGTACCAGTCCAAGGAGGAGACAGCGGAGGCGCTTGCGGCAATTCCGATGTTAAAGCGCAGTGATATCGGGCGTGAGGCGGCGAAGCTGTACAACGAGACGCGCACGCTTGGCGGGATGCCGGTTCTGTTCCACAAGCTTCCGACGAACCAGATCGGTTATCTGACGCTGCTGTTCGACACAAAAGGAGTGCCGCGCGAGCTTGTTCCTTATATGGGGCTGCTGAAGTCTGTGCTGGGATACGTTGACACCGGACGGTTCTCCTATGCGGAGTTATTTAACGAAATCAATGCCAATTCCGGAGGAATCCTGTGCGGGATCCACATTCTGTCGAAGGCGGATGATATTCAGTCGTGCAAAGGTCTGTTCGGCGTTAAGGCGAAATGCCTTTACTCACAGCTTTGCTTTGTGTTTGACATGATCACTGAGATTCTGACCTCATCTAAGCTGGACGACGAAAAACGTCTGTATGAGATTATTGCACAGCAAAAATCAAGGCTGCAGATGTCAATTCCAAGTTCCGGACATGCCTCTGCGGTATCCCGCGTGACCTCCTACTACTCTGTGAGCGGCTGTCTGCAGGAACAGATCAGCGGCATTGGCTATTATAAGTTTATCGAGGGACTGGAAGAACATTTTGAGGAGCGAAAAGATGCTGCCATCGCGAATCTGAAACAACTGATGCAATTACTGTTCCGCCCGGAGAATCTGATGCTCAACTATACGGCGGATGAAGAAGGATACCGGATGCTGGAACAGGCGGTGCCGGATTTTACAAAGATTCTGTGTACAGATCCGGTTGAGGAACATCCGTATCAGTTCACCCCGTACCAGTGCAACGAAGGGTTTAAGACATCCGGACAGGTACAGTATGTGGCGAAAGGCGGGAACTTCAGAACAGACGGCCACACATATACGGGTGCGCTGCAGATCTTGAAGCTGATTTTGAGCTATGACTATCTCTGGACAAATATTCGGGTGAAGGGCGGAGCGTACGGCTGTATGAGCGCTTTTAAACGGACGGGAGAAAGTTATTTCGTATCGTACCGCGATCCGAATCTGGACAACACACTGGCTGTCTTTGACAAGACACCGGAGTATCTGAAAAACTTTACGGCCGACGAACATGAGATGACCAAGTATATCATCGGGACGATCAGCGGGCTGGATACGCCGCTCACCCCGCAGGGGAAAGGGATGCTGTCATTCAATGCGTATTTCTCAGGAATCACGGAGGAGGATCTGCAGAAAGAAAGAGATGAGATACTGGGCGCCCAGTCTGAAGATATCCGGAAGCTGGCAGATATTGTGGAATCCGTGCTTGCACAGAATCATATCTGTGTGATCGGAAGCGAGGCTGCCATTGATGAAAATAAAGATAAGTTTTTCATGATCAAGCATCTGATCGGAGATACGAAAGAATCTTGACAATCGAAGCTGCAGCGCAGCTTTTGATTGTATGAGCCGCGCAGAAGAGGCGGCATGGGAGGAAACAATGAACGAACATTATAAATCCGGCTTTGCCGCCATTATCGGAAGACCGAATGTCGGCAAGTCGACATTGATGAATCAGCTGATCGGCCAGAAGATTGCCATCACTTCCAAGAAACCACAGACCACGCGCAACCGCATTCAGACGGTTTACAGCTGTGAACAGGGACAGATCGTGTTCCTGGATACGCCGGGAATCCACAAGGCGAAAAACAAGCTGGGGGAATATATGGTCAATGTGGCACAGCGCACGCTGAAGGAAGTGGATGTGATCCTTTGGCTTGTGGAGCCGTCGACGTTTATCGGAGCCGGAGAAAAGCATATTGCACAGCAGCTTGAGGGGCTGAATCTGCCGGTGATCCTGGTGATCAATAAAGTGGACACGGTGCCGAAAGAGGAGGTGCTGCTGTTCATCGATGCCTACCGCAAGCTGTATGAATTTGACGAGATTATCCCTGCATCTGCGCTGCGCGGGCAGAATACGGATGACATTATCGACAGCATTTTTAAATATCTGCCGTACGGACCGCAGTATTTTGATGAAGATGTGGTGACGGACCAGCCGATGCGCCAGATCGTGGCGGAGGTTATCCGGGAAAAGGCGCTCCACGCACTGGATGAGGAGATCCCGCACGGGATCGCCGTCTCCGTGGATCTGATGAAGGAACGCAAAAAAGGGCATATTACAGATATCGAGGCAACCATCGTCTGTGAGCGCGAATCACACAAAGGCATTATCATCGGAAAGCAGGGGGCGATGCTCAAGAAAATCGGGACGAATGCGCGGTATGAGATTGAGCAGATGCTTGAGGGCAAGGTCAACCTGAAGCTGTGGGTGAAAGTAAAAAAAGACTGGCGGGACAGCGACTTTCTGATGAAGAATTTTGGATACGATAAAAACGCCTGAAACCGTAAAACGCGGTGAAGAACGAATGAGGCTTAAAAGGAAGTAGAGAAAAGATGAGCGGACCGGTAACTGTGAACGGTGTTGTCCTTTTGACAGCGCCCGTGGGGGAATATGATAAACGAGTGGTGCTGCTGACCAGGGAACGGGGAAAGATTACGGCATTTGCACGCGGGGCAAGGAAAAGCACCAGTGCACTTCTGGCGGCTGCCAATCCTTTTGTATTTGCCGCGTTCCAGGTCTATGAAGGGCGCAGTGCGTACAGCCTGGTTGCAGCAGACGTATCACACCACTTCACGGAACTGGCCAGAGAGCAGCCGGGAGTCTACTATGGATTTTATTTTCTGGAATTTCTGGATTATTACGGCCGGGAGGGCGTCGACGGGGCGGATATGGTGAATCTGCTGTACGTGGCGCTGCGGGGCCTGGAAAATCTGAAGATACCAGACCGTCTGGTGCGGCGGGTGTTTGAGCTGAAGCTGATGGCATTAAACGGTGAATACCCGCAGGTGTTTGCGTGTGTCCGGTGCGGAAAAAAGGAAAGCCCCTGGCTCTTCAGCCTCCAAAAAAGCGGTGTGCTCTGTGCGGACTGCTGTGGAGGCGATGACGCAGGGATTCCGATCAGTGATTCCCTTTTGTATACCATGCAGTATGTGATCGCATCCCCCATCGGAAAACTGTACAGTTTTACCGTGACAGATGCAGTTTTGCGGGAATTTGAACAGCTGATGGACCGGTATCTTGATGTTTATACAGATAAAAAGTTTAAAAGTCTTGAAATACTGAAAATGATGTGTTGAAAATATGAACACCACAGGGTATAATTGAAACTTGAAGTCAGGGTGATCCTATACAACTTAAACTGGCGCGGGAGGCAGAAACGTTGAAAAAATACATAGTGCTTTTGGCCGGTATACTGTTCATATTACTCACAGGCTGCACAGCTGCGGCAGATAACAGCACAGTCACGATTGACAAGAAGGGGAAAGTGACCTCTGAGATTGTGGAAAATTTTGACGAGTCCTATTACGATACGGAAAAGCTTAAGAGCGCGGTGGAAAAAGCCATTGCCGCCTATAATAAAAAACAGGGTGATGATAAGGTATCGATGGGGCAGTTAAAGTTTGACAAAAAGCAGCAGGAGGTCCGTCTGAAGATGGAATATGCATCCTGCAGTGATTATGAAGCGTTCAATGCGGTAACACTGTTTGACGGGACGATGGCGCAGGCGGGGGAGACGTATGATTTCGCGGGCGTTTTTCTGGACACCGGCGGAAATGAGACGGATATCGCCGCGATTCGTGCTCAGTATCCCGATGCGCGCGTGACGGTATCCAATGAACCTGTGGATGTGATGACGCGGGGAAAGATCCTGTGCGTCAGTGAAAATGTAAAGATTCTGGGCGAGAAAAAAGCCCGGATTTTGGCTGGAGAAAACCAGGATAATGAAAATGCGCAGACCAGTATAGCAGGTTATGCCTATATCATCTATCAATAAATTAAGAGGAGAAATGTGATGGAAAAAACAATGGACAAAATCGTTGCGTTGGCAAAGTCAAGAGGATTCGTCTATCCGGGATCCGAGATCTACGGGGGACTTGCCAATACCTGGGATTATGGAAATCTCGGCGTGGAACTGAAAAACAATGTAAAACGGGCGTGGTGGAAAAAATTCATCATGGAAAATCCGTACAACGTCGGTGTGGATTGTGCGATTCTGATGAATCCGCAGACCTGGGTTGCTTCCGGTCATCTGGGCGGCTTTTCAGATCCGCTGATGGACTGCCGCGAGTGCCACGAGCGTTTTCGTGCAGATCAGATTATCGAGAATTTCAGTGCAGAACACGGAATTGAACTGAAGTCTTCCGTCGACGCATGGTCACAGGAAGAGATGCGCAGCTTCATTGAAGAACACCAGATTCCGTGTCCGACATGCGGTAAGCATAATTTTACAGATATCCGCCAGTTTAATCTGATGTTCAAGACTTTTCAGGGAGTGACAGAGGATGCCAAGAATACCGTCTATTTAAGACCGGAGACGGCGCAGGGTATCTTTGTGAACTTTAAAAATGTACAGCGTACCTCCAGAAAGAAAATTCCGTTTGGAATCGGTCAGATTGGAAAATCCTTCCGCAACGAGATCACACCGGGCAACTTTACGTTCCGTACCCGTGAGTTCGAGCAGATGGAGCTGGAATTTTTCTGTGAACCGGATACAGATCTGGAATGGTTCGCATACTGGAAACAGTTCTGTCTCGACTGGCTTAAAGAACTGGGGCTTAATGAAGAAGAAATCCGTGTCAGAGACCATGACAAGGAAGAACTGAGCTTCTACAGTAAAGCAACAACGGATGTAGAGTTTCTGTTTCCGTTCGGCTGGGGTGAGCTGTGGGGAATCGCAGACCGCACCGACTATGATCTGACACAGCATCAGAACACATCCGGCCAGGATATGACATATTTTGATGACGAGAAAAAAATCAAGTATGTACCGTATGTCATCGAACCGTCCCTCGGAGCAGACCGTATGGTACTTGCATTCCTCTGCAGCGCGTATGATGAGGAGGTTCTGGACGCCGAGAAAAATGATGTGCGTACAGTACTTCATTTCCATCCGGCGCTGGCACCGGTGAAGATCGGCGTGCTCCCGCTGTCCAAAAAACTGAACGACGGCGCACTGAAAGTATTTGAGATGCTCTCCGGAGATTATAACTGTGAATTTGATGACCGCGGAAATATCGGGAAGCGCTACCGCCGTCAGGACGAGATCGGAACGCCGTTCTGCGTGACGTATGACTTCGATTCAGAGGAAGACGGCGCTGTAACGGTCCGTGACCGTGACACGATGGAACAGGAGCGGGTGAAGATTGAGGACCTGAAATGCTACATGGCGGAAAAGTTCCGCTTTTAACACAGGCTTTTCATGAAAAACAGTTGTCGAAGACGATTGTTTTTGCTATAATCGAACAGAGATGATTTTAACAATTAGGAGGAAATTATTATGGCACAGAGAAATATCGTTGTAGGTCAGTCCGGCGGACCGACTGCTGTTATCAATTCCAGTCTTGCAGGCGTAGTTGCCGCTGCCAAAGATCTTGGCTATGACAAAATCTATGGCATGCATCACGGAATTCAGGGATTCCTGAACGAAGATCTGGTTGATATCTCTGAATATGTAAAAGATAAAAATGACATTGAACTTCTGAAGAGAACACCTTCTGCATTCCTCGGATCCTGCCGTTTCAAACTTCCGAAGATTGAAGGAAATGAAGAGACTTATGACAAAATCTTTGAAATCATGGAAAAGAACGAGATTGAATGCCTGTTCTATATCGGCGGAAATGACTCCATGGATACCATCAAGATGCTGTCTGACTATGCAGAATTAAAAGGTAAAAAACAGAGATTCATGGGTGTTCCGAAGACGATTGACAACGATCTGCCGATCACGGACCATACACCGGGATACGGATCAGCAGCAAAATATATCGCCGCTTCCTTAAAAGAAGTAATCCGTGACAACTCCAGCTTCGGTATTGAGAAACCAACCGTTGTTGTTGTTGAGATCATGGGACGTCATGCAGGATGGCTGACAGCAGCGGCAGCCCTTTCAAGAGGTGAAGACTGTGAAGGACCTGATATGATTTATCTTCCGGAAGCAGACTTTGATCTGGATGACTTCATGGCGAGAGTGAAAAAACTTTCAGAAGAGAAGAGCTCCGTAGTGATCGCTGTATCCGAAGGTATCAAACTTGCTGACGGACGTTTCGTATGTGAACTTGGTTCTGCATCAGATTATGTGGACGCATTCGGACACAAACAGCTGTCCGGCTGTGCGGTTGTCCTGACCAACAAGATCCAGTCTGAACTGGGCCTGAAGTCCCGTGCGATCGAATACTCGACATTGCAGAGGGCAGCTACTCATCTGGCATCTCTGACAGACATCAACGAAGCATTTACCGTGGGATATCTGGCATGTAAGGCGGCTGATGAAGGACAGACAGGTATGATGGTTACGATCGAAGTAGTGAATCGTGATCCATATGAAGTGGCATACAATATTTACGACATCCATGCGATCGCAAACGTGGAAAGACCGGTACCGGCTGAATGGATCATCAACAATGGTACAGATGTAAGTGATGAATACGTTAAATACGCACGCCCGCTGATCATGGGTGAACTGACACCGATGATGGTAGAAGGTCTGCCGAGACACCTCGTATTAAACAAATCTACTTACAGAAAATAATGCCGCGCAAGATACACGCGAATCATAAAATTGTATAAAATCCGAGATACCGACGCTTTTCGGCAGTATTTGCCGAAAAGCGTTTTTTTACTGCGTGAAAATAATTGTGTAAATTGCACAAATCATCTCAAAATATTCTTGACTAGAATATCATATATGTTAAGATTGTATTATAAAATACCACCAAAAAGGTAGCAGGAGGAAATACGATGGCGAAATGGGTTTACATGTTCAAGGAAGGCAATGCAGATATGAGGAATCTGCTGGGAGGCAAAGGCGCCAACCTGGCGGAGATGACAAACCTCGGCCTTCCGATCCCGCAGGGATTTACAGTGACAACAGAAGCGTGCACCAACTACTATGAGAACGGGGAACAGATTTCCGATGAGATCCGGCAGCAGATCTTTGCGGCGCTCGGGGAACTGGAACAGATCCAGGGAAAGACGTTCGGCGATGTCAGCGACCCGCTGCTGGTATCGGTGCGTTCCGGTGCGCGTGCATCCATGCCCGGCATGATGGACACGATCCTGAACCTGGGGTTAAATGATGAGGCGGTGGAGGGGTTTGCCAGGAAGACGGGGAACCCCCGCTTTGCCTACGATTCTTACCGCCGGTTCATCCAGATGTATGCGGACGTGGTGATGGAGGTGCCGAAATCCTTCTTCGAGAAGATCATCGATGAGCAGAAGGAGAAAAAGGGTGTCCAGTATGATACGGAACTGACGGTGGAGGACTTAAAGGTTCTGGTGGAGAAGTTCCAGGCCGTCTACCGGGAAGCGATGGGCGGTGAGGAGTTCCCGCAGGAGCCGCGCGAGCAGCTGATGGGTGCGGTAAAGGCGGTGTTCCGTTCCTGGGACAACCCGCGTGCGATCGTGTACCGCCGGATGAACGACATCCCGGGGGACTGGGGGACGGCGGTGAATGTGCAGGCGATGGTGTTCGGGAACATGGGGGACACCTCCGGCACGGGTGTCGCGTTCACGCGGAACCCCTCGACCGGGGAGAAGGGCATCTACGGGGAATACCTGATCAACGCCCAGGGGGAGGACGTGGTGGCCGGCG
>CAZUNG010000006.1:0-186489 GCA_964621905.1 uncultured Ruminococcus sp.
GCCGGAGCGGATCCCGAAGATCCGCAAGATGATCCTGTCCGACACCCCGGAGGCGAGGGAGGCGGCGCTCTCGGAGCTGATCCCGTTCCAGAAAGGCGACTTCAAGGCGATGTACGAGGCGCTGGAGGGGAGGCCGATGACGGTGCGCTACCTGGACCCGCCGCTGCATGAGTTTGTGCCGACATCGCCGGAGGACATCGAGGCGCTGGCGGCAGAGATGGGCCTGAGTGCAGAGGAGGTGCGTGAGAAATGCGACGACCTGCACGAGTTCAACCCGATGATGGGGCACCGCGGCTGCCGCCTGCCGGTGACATACCCGGAGATCGCACGGATGCAGACCCGCGCGGTGATGGAGGCTGCCATCGAGGTGAAGGCGGAACAGGGCTATGACATCGTGCCGGAGATCATGATCCCGCTGGTGGGTGAGAAGAAAGAGCTGAAGTTCGTCAAGGACATCGTGGTGGAGACGGCGGAGAAAGTAAAGGAAGAGAAGGGATCGGACATCGCGTACCATATCGGGACGATGATCGAGATCCCGCGTGCGGCGCTGCTGGCGGACGAGATCGCGGAGGAAGCGGAGTTCTTCTCGTTCGGAACGAACGACCTGACGCAGATGACGTTCGGGTTCTCGCGGGATGACGCCGGGAAGTTCCTGGACGCCTACTATAAGGCAAAGATCTACGAGTCTGACCCGTTCGCCCGCCTGGACCTAAACGGGGTGGGCCAGCTGGTGGAGATGGCGGCCGGGAAGGGCAGGAAGACGCGCCCTGGGATCAAGCTTGGCATCTGTGGGGAACATGGAGGGGACCCGAGTTCGGTGGAATTCTGCCAGAAGGTGGGCCTGGACTATGTATCCTGCAGCCCGTACCGCGTACCGATTGCACGGCTTGCGGCAGCACAGGCAGCGATCAGGGGACAGGGAAAAAAATAATTTATTAGGTATTGTAATTTGTGTCTGCATTGATTGACAGTTCATCATTCCAAATGCTATGATAAACGATATAAGATGCCTTGATGAAACGGGGAAAATACAATGCTGACAATGCGAAATGATATAACCAAAGTAAAAGAAATTAATACAGAATTTATTAAATCAGCGCTAAAAAGTCTGGGGATGGCGACGAAGGCACAGATTGCCGATACCACAGGGATCAGTGTGGCAACCTGCGGAAAGATTCTAAATGAATTATGTACAACGGGGGAAGTGCAGGAAGCGGAGATAACATCGGGCGGATATGGACGTCCTGCAAAATCTTATGTCTACAATGGTGATTATGCGATGGTTGCCTGCCTCTACGTGGAGACGGATTGTAGTAAAATAAAGCTTTCCGCGATGGTCAGCAATCTGCTGGGTGAGGTGCAGGAAGAGTATGTCAAAGAGATTGAGGAAGTGACCTCCGGGACCATCGAAGATGCACTTGCAGAGCTTGCTGAGAAGTACGACAAATTGAGAGCGGCAGCAGTTGGTATACCGGGTTATATAACCGGGGACAGAATTGGTCTGTGTAATTTTGCAAATCTGATCGGAGTGCCGCTGCAGAAGATACTGCAGGAAAAATTTCCGGATATTCGGACTTTAGTGGAAAATGATATGAATGCTGCGGCGTTCGGTTTTTATCAGAATAACAGCAGGATTGAAAATGATACGATCGCGTTCGTATATTCACCGCTGGAACCGTTGACCGGGATGGATAAACAAGATACAAAAATACTCAGTAATGAGCAGAAGAGATTACTGAATATCGGCGTTGATTTTGGTGCAGGCTTCGTATCAGGGGGGCGGATTCTTCGAGGGGCAACTGGTTTTGCAGGTGAAGTGGCATTTCTTCCAGCGCCTCATCTGGAGAATCTGAATTCTGCAGAAAACAGACTGAAAATGGCAGCGCATATTATCGAATCTATTGTACCGATTCTGAATCCGGGAACCGTGGCGTTGGCAGGCGGTTTCTTTGACGCGGAAAACATTGAGGGAATTCAAAAACAGTGTCTGGAGCTGATCGAACCACAGCATATGCCGCATATTATTCTGAGAAGCGATATTCATGACGATTATGTCAATGGTCTTCTGAATCTTGCGCTGGCGGAATTGTCATGCAGCGTGGCGCTGGTTGAGCGTCAGTTTTAGGGGGATCTGTTTAGCGTAAATCTATAATTGAAAAAAGGTGACAGAAGAGCACGAATATATTTAAGGGCAGATGATAAAAAATAATTCAGCGGATGCCGTACAATGACTATCAATATAAGTTATTGTACGGCATCTGTTATTTAAAAGCATTTGGAGACATGTTCAAAGGATGACCAAGCGGTTTTTGTTACTTTTACACAAAAAACCAGGAATGCTTTCGGCTGATTACACAGAAATACCTGGATTGCAGAAAAACAATTGACAAATCAGGAATTCGGAACTATTATGTAGATAATATATAAAAGATATTTTAAAAAGTAAAATCATAAGTAAATTAAAAATGATCTTATGATTGGCAGGATACGATCGGAGGGAGGAAAATCATAGGTCCTGTGTTCAGGTTAATGTGTTGAGTTGAAAGGTGAAAAAGTGAGGTAGAGCAAGATGGAAAAGTATAATCCGTTTGATAATGTGATTGCGGTTGTGGAGAATGCGGCACAGAAACTGGGATATGAGCCGGCAGACTATGAGGCGCTGAAGTATCCGGAACGTGAACTCCAGGTTTCGATCCCGGTCAGGATGGATGATGGATCAATTCATGTATTTGAGGGTTACCGTGTTCAGCATTCGACGACGCGCGGCCCGGCAAAGGGCGGTATCCGTTTCCATCCGGCAGTCAACAAAGATGAGGTAAAAGCGCTGGCAGCCTGGATGACGTTTAAGTGTGCGGTGGTCAATATTCCGTACGGCGGAGCAAAAGGCGGCGTCGTGGTTGACCCCAGGAAGTTGTCAAAATCAGAACTCCGCCATATGACGCGGCGTTTTACGGCGATGATCGCACCGATCATCGGACCGGATCAGGATATTCCGGCACCGGATGTGAATACAAATCCGGAGATCATGGGCTGGATCATGGATACCTATTCCATGCTGAAGGGACACAGCATGCCGGGTGTGGTTACCGGAAAACCTCTGGCGATCAACGGAATTCCGGGTCGTATGTCGGCGACCGGACGCGGCGTGATGTTTACGACAAAAAACATCCTGACAAAGATGGGGATTCCGTTTCAGGATGCCGAAATTGCAATTCAGGGCTTCGGTAATGTGGGCGGAACGGCTGCAAGGCTGCTCTACAAAGAAGGATTCAAAGTTGTCGCAGTCAGTGATGTGTCAGGAGGGCTGTACTGCAAAGACGGGCTGAACATATACGAACTTCTGGACTTTACTAAGAACAATCCGGATAAGCTGTTCGAGGATTATGAGGCGGAAGGGATTGTACATATTACAAATGCAGAAGTGCTGGCAACGGAATGTACTGTACTGATACCCGCGGCGATGGAGAACCAGATCAACGAGGAGACGGCGGATTCACTCAGATGCCGGATTGTGATCGAAGCGGCGAATGGGCCTACGAGCCTGGAAGGCGATGAGATACTCTCCAGGAGAGGGATCACAGTTGTTCCGGATATCCTTTGCAACGCCGGAGGTGTCGTCGTATCGTATCTGGAATGGGTGCAGAACCAGCAGGCGATCTACTGGGAGGAGACGGAGACAAACTCCAAACTGAAGCACGTCATGGACCGTTCCTTTGAGGAAGTATGTGAAATGGCAGAAGATAAAAATGTAAGTTACCGCGAGGCTGCATATATGATCGCTATTCAGCGGGTAGTTGAGGCAAAGAAGATCCGTGGAGTATGGCCGTAATATTTTGCCTAATTTTGATAGGATAAATAAAATATATAATTATAAAGAGAGTTAAAAGAAAGCTTTCATTCATCGATGATCTAAGCTGCAGCAGATGCGGCGGAGGAGGAAAAAAATGTATGTTCAGATTGGTGGAGAACACCTGGGAAGGGGATATGATATGTTACCAGTTTTTAATCCGATGACGGGAATCATCATCGACCATGTTCCGGCGCTGACGGATCAGGATATCGCACGTGCGGTGGATGCGGCAGTGGAAGGACAGAAGGAGTGGGCGGCGAAGCCTCAGACTGAGAGGAACCGGATCCTCAGAAAATTTGCAGAGATTGTGTTATCACGCAGGGAGGAGATCGGAGCGCTGCTTTGTTCGGAAAATGGAAAACGGATCGCGGAGGCGGAGGAGGAAGTTGATACGGTAGCCGCCCTGATCGAGAGTTACTGCGACAAGGCAAGTCATATCTACGGAAAATCTTTGCCGAACGGGACAGATGCAACGTCCTGCCACAATGACATTATCTTTACAAGATATGAACCACTCGGTGTGATCGCATGCCTGCTGCCGTTTAACTTTCCGGTAGAGCTGTGCGGACACAAGATCGCACCGGCTCTCGCGGCGGGAAACTCCGTGATCATCAAACCGCCTTCGGACTGTCCGCTGGCAATTATTAAGATGGTCGAATGTCTGCATGAAGCGGGTGTTCCGAAGAAGGCTGCTCAGGTGGTGACCGGCCGGGGATCTGTCGTGGGTGATGCTCTGATCACGAATCCTAAAATTGCGGCGATCACTATGACAGGCGGCACCGAGACGGGGATACATATTGCCGGGATGGCCGCCCGCAACCTGACGAGATGCTATCTGGAGCTTGGCGGAAACGATGCTTTTGTGATTCTGGAGGATGCAGATATTGATCTGACGGTCGGACAGGCGTTGGAGAGCCGTATCAACAACGCCGGTCAGGTGTGCTGTGCATCCAAACGGTATATCGTACACGAGTCGGTGGCAGAGGAATTTACGAAGAAGCTGGTAGCAGCTCTGGAAAAACTGAAGATCGGTGACCCGACGGACCGTTCAAACGATGTTGGCGGCATGATCTCAGAAGATGCGAGAAATGAAGTAGTTGATCAGATTCGCCACACGGTGAAGCAGGGTGCAAAACTTGTATACGGCGGTGAGGCATGGGGGAAAAACTTTATGTCACCGGCAGTACTGACGGGTGTCACCGGGGATATGGATGTGGCAAAAGATATGGAGATCTTCGGCTCCGTATTTCCGATTATCACATTCAAGACGATCGAAGAGGCAGCCGCACTTGTGAACAACTGTCCGTATGGACTGAACAGCGCCGTGTTTTCGAGAGATATGACAAAGGCGATCTCATTTGCGGAACATATTCAGGCGGGGAGTGCTGTCATCAACGGAGGCGGCAATTACCGCACGGCAGCGATGCCGTTCGGCGGATATAAGAAGAGCGGCATCGGAAGAGAGGGATCTTCGGAGACGCTGAAAGAATTTCTTCAGGAGAAATCTTATGTGTTAAAAGACGCAATGGGTCAATTTTAGGACGGGAGGTAACAGATATGATGAAAATTGGTCTGAATACAAATACATTTCCTGGTGAGACGCTGGATGTGCTGATACCGCTGGCAAAAGACTTCGGGATCCACCATCTGGAACTCTGGGGTTCGAATCTGGAGCCGAACGGGAAAGAACGTGTGAACTTCTACGCCTTCTCGGATAAAAACCTGAGAAAGGCAAAAGAACAGGCCGAGGCTGCAGGGATGACCGTGGGTGCTCTCTCCTCCGGGCTCGGGCTGGATACGCAGATGACGAGTGATCCGGAATTATTTTCACAGGAACTGGTGACGACAGTGGAGGCAGCGGCATTTTTTGGAGCAAAGGTTGTGAATCATTATTCCGATAAGATTCAGCCGGGACTCACACCGGAGATCGAACGGCTGCACCAGTACTTCGATGCCGCGGTAAAACGAGCAGAAGAACTCGGTGTCATCCTGGCACTGGAAAATGAAGCCGGAGATGCCAGCCGGACACCGGAAAATATGCTGAAGATCGTGGAATCCTTTGATTCCCCGAACTTTAAGACAAATTTCGATGCGACAAACTACTACCATGCATCCTGCGAGGCATTTCCTTATGCATACGAACTGCTGCAGAAGCATATCGCATACGTACATATCAAGAATGGAAGACTTTACCGGCCGGGCGGTTTCTGCCCGGATACGAAATGGTTCGGCGGGGCGATGACGTGTGAGCCGGGGACGATCTACTACTGTGAAGCCAAGGACGGTGTTGTGAATATTGACGGTCTGGTACACAGGCTGGCACAGGACGGATATCAGGGTATGTGTACCCTGGAGCCGCACACGACGCGGGAAAATGCCATCCGTGCGATTCACGGTGAGGTTCGTTACCTCAGGGCGACTGATTTATTCGAATGATACGAAAAGGGGTGTGAAGGAATGGACGTGGCAACGTTAGAATATATCCGCGGGTTAAAGCCGGCTCCTCACGCGGACGGACGTGAGCTGGTGAAAAAAGGAATCGAGATTGGAAACAGTTTTGAGGCACCGCTCACCTGGTATGAGGGCTATGCGAATCATATGGAATTTAAAAAGGCGTGTCAGCGGGAAGGCAGGATCTACTGGTGTCTGCTGATGGGACTTGCGACGCTTGCGGACGAGGTAGATGCTGTTAAACAGATTTATGAATTCCAGGAGCGGACCGGATTTAAGCTTGGATCCATGCTGCACATCCCAAGCGGAAATGTGGCACTGCCGAAAGAATACAGGGAAAATGCTCCCAAGACCACAAGTTTTATGCTGGAGAGCCTGGAGGACTGGATGGCACTCAGGAATGCGGCACCGATCGATATCAGCCTGAACGACCACCATCTGGTCTGCCCGAATTCTATCGAGACGACGGTGAATGCACTGAAAGCAGGGGCGGTCCGGGTCGGTTCTTTCGGACAGTTCCTGTGGGACTACCCGGGATTTACGGACGATGTGAAGCGCTATTCGGATATGGTCACTTCCCTCGGGATCATGGCAAGCAAACGGGATGATATGTTTGCGGTGGAGACATATCTGGACGACAGCTTCCCCGGGTATTTCATGGATTGTGCTTCGTACGTGGGCTATGCGCTGCTTGAGCATTATATCTGTACGAAACTGTGCGGTGCGAGATACGTGATCTCTTTCGGCGGACTTCTGAGCGAGGGGAACACAAGAATCGCCGTGGCACTGGCACTGCATGAACTGATGAGCACGGAGGAACAGCCGGTGCTCACCTATATCAACGGATCCACCAATATGCAGTGGGATCATGACATCCACGGCAACTACGGGTTTGCGGCGCAGGAGATGCTGCTGGAAATCTGTGCTGAGAAAAAGTTTCACATGGCGCTTGCTATTAACCCGGTGTCGATCACGGAAAAGATTGCCGTGCCGACGCTGCAGGAGCTGCTGGATATCTACAGCTGCGGCAAGCGCGTGGAAGAAAAAGCGGATGAGTGGATGCCGCTGATCGATTGGACACCGATCATCGAGATGAAGGATGTGATGGTGAAGGAGGCGAAGACATATTTCCACAATGCCATGTCGGCGTTTAAAGAGGCTGGCATTGATACGGAAGACCCGCTGGAAATGCTGCTGCTGCTGAAAAAATTCGCACCGCAGAAGCTGGAAAAGGCATTTCATTCCTCTACGGTAAACGGACAGAATGAAGAAGTCATTCCTTTTTACCCCACAGTTCTCGGACGTCAGACGAATGAGATGCGTGATGAGATCATACAGGAGCTGAAGGAAGAAGGACTTGCCGGAAGCCTTGCCGGGAAAAAGATTGTAATCGCATCAGGTGACGCACATGCGTACGGTCTGCAGCTGGTAGACGGAGTGCTGCGTGAGATGGGGGCTGTTACGATTAACATCGGAGTGGATATGGATCCGATTGATCTGCTGGATGCGGCGGATGAAGACGGGACACCATACGTGGGCGTCAGCTGCCATAACGGTCAGGCACTGGATTACGGAAAACAGCTGCTCGATCTCGCCCGTGAGAGGGGAAGAGAGTACATCTTTTTCATGGGCGGAAAACTGAATACCATCTTGCCGGGAGATGCGGAGCCGACAGAAGTCGGGCCGATGCTCTGTGATATGGGAATACAGGGAGACAATGACATAAAAACAACGGTTGTGCTGATCAAGAATCACAGCCGATAGAGAAGGAGTGTGTGGAAAATGTTGGCTTCACCTAAAGTAATGATGGCGGATGCACAGAAAAAAGGATACGCGGTACCGGCATTTAACTATTATAACCTGGATGTGCTGTTCGCTGTACTGGAAGCAGCTGAGGAGGAGGATGCGCCTGTGATTGTACAGCCGTACAGTGCATACGTTCCATTCCTGCACCATGAGGTTCTGGCAAAGGCGAGTCTGGAGGCGATTGCGCAGAGCAGGACGTGTGCATACCTGCATCTGGATCATGCGACGGACTATGAGCTGATCATGCGCTGCATCGGCAGCGACTATACTTCTGTGATGGTGGACGGATCGGCACTGCCTCTGGATGAAAACATTGCGCTGACAAAATCAGTGGTAAAGGTGGCGAAATCAGCCGGAATCTATACAGAAGCGGAACTGGGAAGAATCTTCCGGGTCGGAGTGGATGATGACCAGATGGATGACGGTGACGAGACCGCCAGAGTAGAAGACTGTGTGCGTATGGTTGAAGAGACGGGAGTATGTTCTCTGGCTCCGGCAGTCGGGACGGCGCACGGGGTCTACACGAAGCCGCCGAAGATCAACTTTGAGCGTATCAGGGAGATCAGGGAAGCTGTGGATGTGCCGCTGGTACTGCATGGCGGTTCCGGAACACCGGATGAGATGATCCGCGAGGCGATCTCCTGCGGAATCAGCAAGATTAATGTGGGCACGGAACTGAAGTATGCGTGGTCCGGCGCTATGAAGGAAATGTTTAATAAAGGTGAAAAAGAACC
This sequence comes from uncultured Ruminococcus sp., assembly GCA_964621905.1. GTDB lineage: Bacteria > Bacillota > Clostridia > Lachnospirales > Lachnospiraceae > Ruminococcus_G. The sequence goes on from CAZUNG010000006.1 coordinate 8,842, forward strand.
AAGAGTATGTTCGGCGTATGCCCGTGAACAGGTGAAGGAGGTAGCGAAGAAGAAACTGCGCCTGTTCGGAACAAGCGGACATCACCGTGACATTGTGGAACAGGGAGGGCTGTTATGATGGAAATGATGCGTGGAACGAAATTTAATAAAAACGGGGTCGGACAGGAGAGATGTCCCGTCGTTCAGGTGCCGAAACCGGAAATCACAAGACCGGATGAAGTCCTGATCCGCATTGAGGCGGTGAGCATCTGCGGTACGGATGTGCGGGCACTGGCAAATCCTCCGGCATTTGACTTCGTGGACGGTATCGTCGTAGGCCATGAGGGCTGCGGTATCGTCGAGGCAGTCGGAGACGACGTGACAAATTGTAAGGTTGGGGACAAGGTTGTCGTTCACCCGAATATCTGGTGCGGAAAATGTGAGCCGTGCCGTACCGGACATATTAATCTTTGCGAAAACTTCCGCCATATCGGAGACCGTATAGACGGTGCAATGGCTGAATATCTCTGTATCGAGGAGCGGATGGTTTACGTGATCGACAGCGAGGTGCCTTCTTATATCGGAGCGCTGACAGAGCCGCTGGCGTGCGTGTTAAACGGCACAACAACCGTAAAAGCCAAGCCCGGTGATGAAGTGGTTGTACTGGGAGGGGGACCGATCGGTTTGATCTTTGCGATGCTCTACAAGGCGGCGGGGGCGCACGTGACTGTATCCGAGCCGATGGAATACCGCAGGGATCTGGCACTGAAGCTGGGATGTGATGTGACCGTTAACCCCAAAGAGAGAGATCTTGAGACAGAACTTCGAGCATACGCACCCGAAGGCGCTGACATCGTGGTGGATGCAGTCGGCGTGATGCTCCCGGCCGCTGTACAGATCGCCCGAAAGGGAGGACAGATCGTGGTGTTCGGCGTCAATCAGACAGCGCAGGTGACAATCCCGCAGTATCCGATCACGGAAAAGGAACTTACGATACGCGGCACGTATATCACGAAGGGAACCTTCCCGCTGGCGATCAAGATAATAGAAAACAAGCTGATTCCGATCGATAAGCTGATCACTCACAGACTGCCGCTTGAGCAGCTGCTGGACGGCATCGATCTGATGGTGAAAGGTACAGCGGGTAAAGTGGTGATTGAAATTTAACAAGCAGAAAGGCGGCTGACATGATGACATACCATCTGACCTACGATTTTGGGTCCGGCAGTGTCAAAGCAGCACTGTCTAACCGGGAATTTGAGTTATGCGGCATTGAAAATGCACCTTATCCCACGTATTTTCCCAGGTTTGGCCAGGCGGAACAAAAGCCTGAGGAACATTGGAGTGCAATGTGTCAGGCGACAAGGAAACTTTTAAAAAAAACGGGAGTAAACCCTGCGGACATTGCAGGGATTGCGATCGCGCAGACGGCGACCACAATCATTTTTACAGATGTGGACGGCAGTCCGCTGATAGACTGCGTGATGTGGATGGACGGAAGGGCTGAGGAGCAGGCGGAAAAGATCAACGAACGGCTTCAGGAAAAACGCTTCAGCGGCAAGAACGTGATCGCAAAGCTTCTGTGGTTTTTGGAAAATCAGCCGGATATCGTTGAACGTGCTTATGCTATGCTGGATGTCTCAGCATTTCTCTTTCACCGTATGACGGGGGAATGGGTATATGAGTTCACTGGTTCCCGTGCAACATGCCTGGTGGATGTGGGAAGACGCTGCTGGGATGAGGATATGTTTGAGCTGATTGGCTTTCCGCGCCGGCTGGTGCCGGATAGGATCGCAGGATCGACGGAACAGATCGGACTGCTGACCCAAAACGCGGCAGCGGATCTGGGACTTGTCCCGGGGATTCCGCTGTTCGGAGGATGTTCGGACCATGCGACGGCAATGCTGGGGACCGGATGCATCCGGCCGGGCGATGCGCATATTTATATGGGAACGAGTGCATGGCTGGCGGCGGCGACATCGGAGGATGATCCCCTGCCGGGACGGATGCCGTCACCGGTACCGGGACTCAGATATCATTTCTATGATACGGATTCCGGGGGAAGCTGCATCGACTATCTGCTGAATACGTTTTATACGGATGAAATGAAACGGGGAGCGGACGTGTATACACTGATGAATCAGGAGGTTCAGACGGCTCTTGAGGAGGAAGATGAGAATGTACTGTTTCTTCCGTTTCTGGCAGGAGCGTCGGCGCCGATCTCCAATACGACAGTGAGAGCTTCACTGCTGAACCTGACCAGAAGTACGAAACGCCGCCATATCGCGCTGGCCGTGATGCAGGGAGTCTGCTTTAATCTCCGCTGGATGCGTGATATACACCGGGAAAGAAACGGCTGGAATCCGAATTTCCTGCGGGGGATCGGCGGAGGTATGGCGAGTGAGGTGTTTGCTCAGATGCTCGCAGATGTACTGGACACGCCGTTTACTCCGCTTGAGAATCCGCGGTTCGCCGGGAATCTGGGACTGCAGTCCTGTATCGAGGTCGGCCTGGGCCAAGCAAAGGATTTTACTGTACTGGATGACGTAGTGACATGCAGTAAAACGTACGCGCCGCGTCGCGGTTATCAAAAGAGACATGACCGGATGTACGAATGTTACCGGGAAAGTTACCGAAGTCTGGAAGATATGTACCGAAAACTGAACGAAACCAATAGGTAAAGGAGAACGATTATGAAGATGGAATATTTAGATGCGTTTAATTACGATGCTGTACATGAGAGAGCAAAATACGTGCTGGAACATACAAAGAGGCTGAAACCGGAGGCGGAAAAAGAGTGTCTGGAGTGGTTTGATACTCACTGTGCAACATCCAAAAGAACGATTGAAGAAGCAAAAAGCGCAATTCCGGGGGGCGTACAGCACAATCTTGCCAATAACTATCCGTTTGCACTGAACTGCGTGAAAGGTGAAGGGGCTTACCTCTATGACATCGACGGCAACAAATATATTGACTTTATCGGCGCCGGAGGTCCTTCCATACTTGGAAATAATGATCCGGATGTTCACGATGCCGTAATCAAGACACTGAACACAACGGGTTATCTGACAGGCCTTTACCATGAATATGAATATAAACTGGCACAGAAAGTAAAAGAATTTTTCCCGTCCGTCGATAAATTCCGTATGATGGGCTCCGGATCTGAGGCATGTATGGCGGCAATCCGTGCGGCGCGTGCATTTTCCGGAAAGAAAAATATCGTAAAGCTGAAAGGCTGTTACCATGGTATTTCCGATCAGCTGATCTATGATATCCGTTACTGTGATTCCAAGACATCATTTGCTGCAGGTATTCCGGATGAATGCTTCGGCAATATATCAGCCGTTATGGTGAATGACCTGAACGCGCTGGAAGACCGCTTCAAAGAAAATGAGAAGAACGGCGGAACGGCATGCTTTATCATGGAAGCCATGGGTCAGGATTCCGGTGTTCTCCCAACAACCCGCGAATACCATAAGGGTGTCAGAGAACTGTGTGACAAATATAATGTGATCCTGATCTATGACGAGGTCGTGACGGCATTCCGCCTGGCACTCGGCGGTGCCCAGGAATACTTTGATACCCGTGCGGATATCACGGTGTTTGGGAAAGTCATCGCGGGAGGTTTCGCATCTGCCGGGGGATTCGGCGGCCGTGAGGACATCATGAGCGTGCTGACAGCGGGCGTGGCACATATTGCGGGGAATAAGATTGTTGTCGGCGGTACGCTGACAGCCAACCCGATTTCCTGCTGTGCAGGTTATGTGACACTCTGCAAACTGCAGAAAGAAGATATTCCAAACCGGCTGAACCAGGCAGGTCTTGAATTTACCAGAAAACTGACAGATCTGGCGAATAAATACGACATTCCGGCGATCATCTCCAGTACAGGTTCTGTACTTCAGATTGACCTGACAGGTATGAAACACGTCGCGACCTTCCCGGAATATTCCAAAGAAGAACAGGCAGCAAAACGCCAGTTTGCGTCCGCGAGAATGACAGACTTTGCGATGGCACTGGCGGCAAACGGGATCCTGACGGCAGGGGGAAACAAAACATTCCTGAACTACTGCTCTCTGGATATACTGGATGACGCATTAAAGATTTATGAAAAAGTTTTCTCAATGTATGCGTGAATAAGGCCCTCTTACAAACTTCTATATTCCCTTAGCTCAAAAGAAGTCCCGGCTGGCAGCCAACCGGCCGGGGGGAGGGAAACGAAGTGATAATTATATATAAATAATACAACGTAACAGTTCCGGACCAATTTCCACATCGGATGAATATCCGATGCTTCTTGACCGGTTTTTCGGTCAAGAAGATAAGCCGTCCTGAACAGTTACGATACAACATCCTATAATGAGACAGGAGAAATAGTATATGAAAAATCAGATAGTATTAGCGGGACAGGCAGCTGTTGTAACCGGCGGAGGTTCCGGCATCGGACGCGCAATCTGTATTCAGCTGGCAGGACACGGTGCATCAGTCCTTGTAGCGGACATGGCAGTGGATAAGGCACAGGAAACAGCAGAGATAATCCGCAAAAATGGAGGAACAGCCAGTGCGATGCAGGTAAATGTTACTGAGGCCAAAGATGCACAGGCGATGATTGATAAAGCAGTGGAACTGTACGGAAAAGTAGATCTGCTGTACAACAATGCAGGTATCTGTACAGTCAGCGAAATTGAAAAGATGCCGGAAGCATGGTGGGACGCTATCTTTGCGGTCAACTGTAAAGGTGTGTTCCTGTGTTCACAGGCCGTGATTCCACAGATGAAAAAACAGGGTTATGGACGTATTATCAATACGGCTTCCCAAGCGGGAAAAGGTGCGATCCCGAAACAGGTGCATTACTGTGCGACAAAGGCAGCGGTGATCGGATTCACCCGTGCACTGGCTATGGAATTAAAAGATACCGGAATCCGTGTCAACTGTTTCTGTCCTGGCTCCGTGATGAGCGAAATGACCATGCGCGAGGCGCAGGCGGTCTACGAGCTGGACGGTATCGAACCGGAAGAATCTCTGAAAGAATGGCAGGCGGCAATTCCGCTGGGACGCTGGGTGACGCCGGAAGATGTGGCGGATATTGCAGTATTTCTGGCATCTGATTATGCGGAATATATGACGGGTCAGGCAATCAATATTTCCGGTGGACAGACGATGAATTAACCGGCGGCGGACCAGACAGGAGCAGCTATGCTGATTTTAGGAATTGATACGGGAGGTACTTATACAGACAGTGTGATCGTGGACCGTGATACCCGCCAGGTGCTGTATGCGGCCAAGGCTTTGACTACACAGTATGATCTGACAGCAGGCATTAAAAACTGTATGGATGCACTTGGTTTTAAATCCTGGCATCAAATCGATATGGTAAGTCTTTCCACGACGCTGGCAACCAACGCCATCGTGGAAGGAAAAGGAGGCCGTGTTGGTCTTTTGTTGCTGGGAGAAAAACCGGAGGGAGAGATTCCGGCGGATGTTATCGAAGAACTGGATGCCAGAATCGATATCCGAGGCGGAATCAGGATCCCTCTGGATGAAAACCTGCTGGATGAGAAACTTGCCTCACTGTGCAGCTCGTGTGATGCGGTGGCGATTTCAGGATACGCCAGCGTTCGGAATCCGGAACATGAAAAACAGGCGGCAGGGCGTGTCGCAAAAGTTTCGGCACTCCCCGTTGTCTGTGCCCACGAGTTGTCCGGTGCCCTGGGATTTTATGAGCGTACCGTAACGGCTGTGCTGAATGCAAGGCTGATACCGATTATAAAGAATTTAATAACAACTGTCTGTAAAGAGACGAGGCGGAGGGGAATCGGTGCTCCTGTCATGATCGTTCGCGGAAACGGAAGCCTGATGAGGGCAGACTACGCCGTGGACCGTCCGGTGGAGACGATTCTTTCCGGGCCGGCGGCGAGTGTGATTGGTGCCAGATTCTTAAGCGGACTTCTGGATTGCCTCGTTGTCGATATGGGAGGAACAACGACGGATATTGCCAGTCTGAAAGACGGGCAGTGCACCGTTTCGGAGAATGGTACCTGCCTGGGGGGATGGCGGACACGGGTGAAGGCACTTGAGATCTGTACATTTGGACTTGGCGGTGACAGCGAAATCAGAAGGGATTTGAACGGCGGCATACAGATTGGACCGCAGCGTGTGGTACCTCTTTGCAGGACAAAAGTGTGCAGCGGAAGGTCCGGGCTTACGCCGACGGATGTACTGCATGTGACGGGAGAATACGTACAGTGGGATCCATCCGAACCGGCAGATGAATTATTAAAATTTGCACAGTGCACAGTCCCGGAATCATACCGGACGCCGTCGCAGGCGGCACAGGAGCTGCGCAGCATGATCGTTGAGAGGCTGGCGGCATACTGTCAAAAAAGTATGGACATGTTTGGAAACAGCGGTATCCGGACGCTGGTCGGAACGGGTGCACCCGCCCCGATATGGCTGCGGGATGCAGCGGCAGAACTGGGAATGCACTGTGAGGTGCCGAAACATGCCGAAGTCGCAAATGCGGTGGGGGCTGCTGTGGGACAGATAGTTGAGACCTCCGGTGTATTGCTTCGAAGAAATAAATGGAATGACTCTTATTACTTATATACAGAAAAAGAACGTCTGCGCGCACTGACATATAGTCAGGCAAAAACACTTGCCTGTCAGCTCGCCCGGCGTTATGCAGAAGAAAAAGCAAAGTTTGCAGGCGCCGCTGATTATAAGATCAGTACAAAAGAATGGGAAGTCCTGGATCAGAACGGATCCTTTATTGAGTGGCATGTGCAGGCGGAAGCAATCGGATATCCTTAAGCCCATTTTTACTTCCTAATATTTTTATATTTTACTCTTGAGCCCGAAAAACTGCAGCTGCAGCGTTTCGGGCCTTTGCCTTTTGAAAAAGCATATGAGCAATTTTGGAATGGATTTCTGACAATAATTTAAGTTGTTATTTTTTATAGAAACCCTATAATATAAGAAAACACGGGGTTTTGCAAAAGAAAACATAAATTTCTCAGAAAGGGGTTTAAGAATGCAGGAAAAAATGAATGCTGTTGTCCTGAAAGAAGAGGGCAAGTTTGCGGTTGAAGAAAAACCGGTTCCGAAGATTAAGAAAGACAATGAGATGTTGATCAGGATCGATATCTGCAGCATCTGCGGTTCCGATATGATGATTTTAAGAAATCCTCCGGGATATCCGGCAAAGACAGGGATTACGATTGGACATGAGATGGTGGGAACGGTCGTGGAAGCAGGAGCGGGCGTCACCGGATTTCGGCCCGGGGACCGCGTAGTTTGTGACAATAACATGCCCTGCGGACAGTGTTATTTCTGCAGAACCGGCCATGCGAGCATGTGTGAACACCTGACATGTCTGGGATTCGATGCGGATGGATTTTTTGCACAGTATGCAGTGGTGCCGGATATGCTGGCCGTTAAGATCGATCAGGATATCCCGCTGGAGACGGCAATTTTTACAGAACCTTTGAACTGTGTCATGAGCGGGGCGAATAAAGTCCGTCTGCTGCCCGGTGAGACCGTCGTTGTCATTGGCGCCGGCGCCATCGGATTATATTTTATACAGCTGATGAAATTAAACGGAGCAGGAAAGGTGATTTCTGTGGAACCGACGGAATTCCGCAGAGAGTACGCGAGGAAGATGGGGGCAGATGTAGTGATCTCCCCGGATGAGGCGGATGAGGCGGTGAAGGAAGCGACCAGAGGACTTGGCGCTGATGTCGTGATTGATGCGGTTGGGTTCTGCATCAGGGATGCCATCCGATTTGCCAGAAGCTCAGGTAGGATTCTGCTGTTCGGCCTTAATATGGCAGCCACACAGGAAATCTGTCAGAGCCAGATCACCAGAAAGGATCTGACGGTTTACGGAAGCTATATCGGAACATATACGTGGCATAATACGATTCAGATGCTTGCCAATATCCCCATGAAGCTGGAAGATATGATTACGCACAGACTGTCGCTGGAGGAGTTCGGTGTTGGTTTTGAGGCAATGAAAGATGGAAGCGCTCTGGAAGTGGTACTGTATCCAAATGGAAAAGCATAACAGATGATCAGAAAAGCCTCTGCCGGCCAGATCAAGACGGCGGAGGCTTTTCATCGCGGACAGGAGGGGTTATAATTCCGAAATTCTGTCGGTGAATACCCAAATTCCTTTTTAAAGGCCCTGGCAAAATTGGAGCCGCTGGAAAAACCAACGATCTCACCGATCTTATCAACACTCAGGTTGCTGGTGAGCAGCAGATGCTTAGCACTGTCGAAGCGGACACTGGCGAGATACTGGTGCGGGGTGCAGCCGTGAACCTGCTGGAACGCGCGGATAAAATAGTAGACGGACAGATTGCAGCCCTTGGCGAGATTTTGCACCGTCAGATTCTCGCTGTGGAATTTATCGATGTAGTTGGCAACCTCAATCATGCTGAGATTCGTATCTTCCTGGGAGAGGGGGTTTAAAAGTGTCAGCGCTGTCAGAATATCATGCAGATACAGGGAACCCTGGAATTCGTTGATCTGGTTGCCAGCGAACATGTTCATGATAAAACTGAATTTTTTGGACATGGACATGATATCGTCGATGTAAAATACAGGTCCGTTCTGTTCATTATTTTCATACAGCATATCAAAAAAATTCTGGACCATGATTCCGCTGAACTGAATCCACTGCATGGAAAGGCTGGCTTTGGCGAAGTAGTGACAGTTGATTTTGCTGTCCAGCACAAACACGGTGCCCTGGGGCGCCATATACTGTCTGCGGTTCATCTCAATGTACAATGTCCCTTTCTGGATCAGCATCACATAAAAGCTTTCCGGCATGCCGCCCTTTACGACGGTATAAGTATCATCGCACTGATAATCGCCGCCGGATATCAGATAGAACAATGTTTTTTTTGCAAATATGCTTGCGACATGGAAATATTCCTGAGAGGTCGCAAGTACGCCAATATCGTAATTTCTCATAAGCACCTGCTATCGCATCAATGGGTACGTCTGTTATCCTGTTTATTATAGCCGGATACAGGAGGGAAAGTAAAGAATGGACTTTCTTATTTGATGTTTTTCATATATAATGGGTCCAGAAATATGCATATCTGCGAAAGAGGGAAAGAATATGGATTTGCGAACGGAGATTGAACGTGAGGTACATGAATTTGTCCGGGCGTATGACGCGTCGGGGGAATTAAAAGATAAATGGGGAAAGCCCCTCGTGGGGTACGCTGATGTGGAACATCCTTATATTAAGGATCTTCCGAATATTGTACATAAGTCCCATCAGATGCCAAGAGAAGTTCTGCCCGAAGCGACAGTGGTGATGGTGTATTATGTGCCATTTCAGCCATGGGTGGCAAAAGGCAACAGACAGGGAGAGCTGGCGTCCCCCTGCTGGGCACAGATCTATGAAGAAACCAATGCGATGTTTCCAAAGCTCAATGAGCATATGATACGTTTTCTGGAATCCAGAGGATACCGGGGGGCAGCGGCACCGCAGAGCACGGTCTTTTACCGCGATGAAGTGATCAGTCACTGGTCATTCCGGCATTTTGCATATGCCGCAGGTCTTGGAACCTTTGGACTCAACAATATGCTCATCACGGAATCTGGATGTGCGGGGCGCCTGAATGCGCTGGTGACAAATCTGGATGTGCCGGCCGGAGAACCCAAGAAGGAAGAAGCATGCCTGTATAAAAGGAATCAAAGCTGCGGTGTCTGCGTCAGCCGCTGTCCGGCGGGAGCTTTGACCATGGAAGGTTATGACAGATATCGGTGCTTTGCTCAGTGCCTGAAAAATGCGGCGGTCTATACACAGTTCGGAAACTCCTATGCCTCTGAAGAGGGCGGAAAGGCAGCAGATTCAGGATCTGAAGTCTGTGGAAAATGCCTCGCTGGACTTCCGTGTACGCAGAAAAGTCCGTGACCATAATTATTCAGAGGTGTCTTCCTCCAAAAGGCGCAGCCCGGCTGTGCTGACTACAGGAAGGGAAAATACGATGGCGCCCGCCTTGCTCTTTAAACCGGCCTTTTCCATGATTGCTTTCATAATCGCATTTTTCTGGGCAGTTCTCACAACGATGAAGACCAGTTCCTTTTCATCGGTCAGGGTTATGCCCAGATATTTTTTTGCCTCCTCTGCGCCGGTGCCTTTGGCGTGGATAATGGTTCCGCCCGGTGCGTAAGCACTTCTGGCCGCGTCCATAATCGTGTCAGAATATCCGGTATTTGTGATGGTTACCAGCAGTTCATACGTTGTTTCCTTCAAGGTACTCTCCTCCTCTATGATCACGTTTTGATTCAGGGTCAGGTATTCCAGTGCTTTCTTTCCGCCGATGCTGCTCAGCGGGATGATAAATGCGATCCCCCTGCCCGGAAGATCGATCTTGATCTTGTTCTGAAGTTCTTTCTTAAGATTTTTCCAGGTTTCTCTGGTCACAAAAGAAAAATATACGGCTTTCTCGGTTGCTTCCAGTCCCAGGTAATCCAGAACAGAGCTGTGAGCGGTGCCAAAGCCCAGTGTGGCAAGTGTGACGGTTATATGATTTTGTTTATAGAAAGAGATAAATTTCTCGCGCATGCCGCGGTTGGTGATGACCACCATCAAATAAATTTCATTCATAAAAGATTCCTTTCAGTCTGGATACAAGGTATTCACAGATCAATGATATCATTGTCCTCCCAGGTGTCAAGATAGGATACCGGTTCAACAGGGGCAGCGGAAAGCCTTGCGGAATTGAACCGGTAAACCGCACCAAGGCACTGGATGGTGATGAGCGGGGTCATGGCTACCATCGCGACAATCCCAAAAGCGTCTGTCACAATATTGCCTCCGATGGTCTGGCAGGCTCCCATGGCAAAGGGGAGCAGAAAAGTCGCAGTCATTGGACCGGATGCCACCCCGCCGGAGTCAAATGCAATGGCCGTAAAAATTTTGGGAACAAAAAATGACAGGAGAATGGCGAGGGTATATCCGGGGACGATAAACCAGAAGATGGAGATTCCGGTCAGCACCCGGATCATGGCAAGACCGAGGGAGATGGAGACCCCAATCGAAAGGCTGGTGCCCATCGCTTTTCCGGAGATAGCGCCCGCTGTAATTTCTTCCACCTGTTCCATCAATACATAGACTGCGGGTTCGGCTTTTACGATAAAAAAGCCGATGACCATGCCGATCGGCAGGATGATCCACCGGTAGGGCAGACCTGCGATGATTTGTCCCAGATAGTTTCCTGCCGGCATAAAACCGACATTGACACCGGTCAAAAACAGGACAAGACCGGTATAAGTATAGATGATGCCGACCGCTATCTTCAGGATGGACTTTCGTTCCATTTTTAGAGAGATCAACTGAAAAACAGCAAAGAAAACGACGATAGGGAGCAGTGAGACTGCAATCTCCTTCATGTATTCGGGGAAGCCTTTTGCGAAATAACCCCACAGATCTACTGAGTTTTGGATATCCGGAACAGCTTCCGGTACGTACCCGGCACTTCCCGGATGATATAAAAGCCCAAGAATCAGAACTGCCAGGATGGGTCCGATCGAACACAGGGCAACCAGACCGAAGCTGTCGTTCTCCGCATGTTTATCGCTTCGTACGGCTGAAAAACCGATACCGAGAGCCATGATAAAAGGTACAGTCATCGGTCCTGTCGTCACTCCGCCAGAGTCAAAAGCAACTGAAAGAAAATCCTTTGGAACAAAAAAGGCCAGAATAAATACAATGCTGTAAAAGGCGATCAGTAAATGGGCCAATGGAATAGAGAACAGCATACGCAGTACGGCAATGACGAGAAAAGCGCCGACACCGAATGCGACTGCCAAAATGAGTGTATAATTGGGGATAGAAGGAACCTGCTCGGCAAGTACCTGCAGATCGGGCTCGGATATGGTGATCATGAAGCCGAGTAAAAAACAAAGGGCTGTGATGACAGGCAGTTTCCGTGTCTTCGTCATACGCGTACCCATCTTCTCGCCCATCGGCGTCATCGCGACTTCGGCTCCCAGGGTAAAAAACATCATGCCGACGATCAGCAGCACTGCTCCCAGAATAAATGAAAGCAGAATGCCTGAGGGGATGGGAGCGATGGTAAAGCTGAGAATCAGAACGATGCCGATGATGGGAAGTACGGCACTCAGGCTTTCTTTTAGTTTTTCGGGAAATCTGGTCTGATACAACTGCATCCGCAAAACTCCTTTCTGAAATGGTTTTCTGGAAAAAAATAAGGCAGTATCGATGATACAACCTCCATTGGTCTATATATTAAATATGAAGTAATTTATCTGTATTTTACCATAAATGAATTCAAAATGAAACCGCAGATCTCTTTTTTTACGTTCCTGACAGATTTTATCTGCTCCCGTAAAAAAAATTGTTAATACTGCATCTTATAGGCAGAGCAGTGTGCTTGGAAAGGAGGAAAATGTTGACGGAGAAAATAACCGGTAAACTGGTGAAAAAAGCAATGCGGGGAAACCCGGATGCAGGAGAAAAGATCATTCTGCCGGATGTATATGCTACGTACAACCGTGATACGGATACGATTTTTGTCTTCGTATGTGATGCGGTGGAGTATCTGGACAAACTGAAAGGCTATTACCGGTCTGAGGATTATCCCGCAAAGAGAGAGGAGAAGACATTTGCCCAGTATCTGAGCGAACATGCACTGTTCGGGACCGAGGTCAGTTTTTTGGAGTCATAAATTAAAATTCCCTGGAACCAAAGCATGGTCTGCAGTCTCTAATAGTTGTAAGGAAATAACAACCGGCCGGTTGATGAGGAGGACTTACGATGAAAAGACAAGAGTTTATGGACGCGGTGCGTGACGCTGAGGAGACGATGTATCACGTGGCGATGTCTATCCTGAAAAATGATGCAGACTGTGCGGATGCTGTTCAGGAGGCGCTCATGATTGCGTTTGAAAAGCTTCATACCCTGAAAGTAGATGCGTATTTTAAGACGTGGCTGATCCGTATCCTGATCCGTGAATGTTACCGGATACAGAAGAAACGTAAAAATCTGGTTCCCTATGAGGAATACATGCAGGATCGGAGACTTTGGGAGGAGGACCGGTATACAGACCTGTACCTCGCGATCATGGAACTTCCGCAGGAGCTGAGAGTGCTTGTGACACTCTATTATCTGGATGGCTTTTCCGTCAGGGAAGCAGCAGACATTCTGCAGATAAAGGAAGGGACGGTAAAGAGCCGTCTGTCCAGAGCCAGAGAACAGCTCAGAGTACAGCTTGGTGACAGGGAGGGCGTATTATGTTAGAAAGAGAAAGATGGGAGCATGTGGCGCCGGAGGTGCCGGAAGAATTTCATGCAAAATTTGAGCAGACTTTGGGGGAACTGGACAGAAGAAAGGCCAGAAAAGTGAGGGGCATCGGGTTCAGGGTGATGGTTGCAGCAGCGGCTGTGTGCGTGCTGGCCTCGGGGACTGTTCTGGCGGCCGAATGGTTTGGATGGAATCCGACGATCCTTGAGAAGTTCCAGCCAAGCGAGGAACAGCAGGAGACGCTGCCGGAAGAAGGTATCATACAGGATGTCAGCCAGACGGTCACACATAACGGGGTTGGCGTTACTCTGACACAGGTACTGCATGACGATTACAATCTGTACATGCTCTGCGAAGTGCAGCTGCCGGATGGAGTGCAGGCGACAGACGATCTGGGATTTGCAAATGGTCTGGATGTACTGATTGACGGAAAACCTGCCGGAGATATCTGCGAAGGAAGCAGCAGCGGCGGGAGCGGCGGATTTATCATACCTGAGAATGCCGAGAACTCAAACACAGTGACATATGAAATCAGCTACCTGTTCGGCAGCCCCGTTGACTGGAACGGAAGAACGATCACGCTGACGTTTGATGCCTTAAGGGATTATCAGGGAATCAAAGCGCCGGCCCCTGATGAGGGAACGCTGATCGCAGAAGGACCGTGGTCTTTCGAATATGCGATTGACGGAAGCAGTGATATGGTGCGAACATATGAGATTAACCAGACGTATGATTTCGGCGGTTATGATATTCTGATCAACCGCATTGAGATTTCACCTCTGAGTTACAAGATATACGCCGACTATGAGAGCGCGATGAAGGTTGAGGAGGATGAGCGAAATACATTTACGTATGAGGGCGATGACCCGGGGCTGGAAATAGATGCAAGGCTGGCGATTCGCAAAATCGTCTATGACGACGGGACACAGCTGGATTACCGGGCGGAAGATTACTTTACCGGAGGCGGAATTTACGGACCGGATGAAGAACAGACAGAATATCTGGTGACTGAGAATTTTACAAGGATTATCGATGTTGACCATATTGACAGTATTTATCTGATGCAGGGCGAAGTGAAAATACCGCTGCAAAAATAACTGAAATCATTAGTGTGAAAGTATCACTTTCATTGTCATCCAAAAACGTGTATAATCATAACCAGAGAAACCGTTATTTACGAAGTTATAAGGAGGAATGAAGTATGTCAGTTATGGATGGATGTGAAAGTAAATACAGAACTCCTGTTCCGGAAGACAGAATCTGTCCCAAATGCGGAAAAGAGGTGGAGGTGTTCACGGTAAAAGGCAAGATTAAGGAAGACACCGCATGCTCCTGCGGTTATGTATTTAAAGAAGAGGAGCAGTGATTCCGGATGGATTTCTCTTAAAGGTGCCGGTGTACAGATGGCAGGCTGTTTGTACACCGGCATTTGTTTGGGAACACTTACAATGATTGCGGCAAAAATAAAGCTGTACAGGATTTTTGATAATAGCGGGAAAAGGAGAAAACAAGAAAAGGATGGAAAGAACGAGACTTTATAGACACCCGGACTGCACCACACTCAGAGATTTTTATTGTCTGAAAGAGGAACTGGCAGAGTTTTGCAGGCAAAATGGGCTTCCTGCTGCCGGGAACAATTCAACGCACAAAAAAACTGCGGCAAAGACAGATGTGATCACCGAAGATATAAACATTGAGCCTGATTTTAAATGTACAGAAAAGTATACCGGTGCACAACCGTTATGAGGGATCTGTTATGACGGCTTTAAGGGAATCGCTGAGCAGCGGGGGGAACGATAAGAGGATACTGGAAACCAGTAGATTATATCTTCGCGAAATGAAGCAGTCGGACGATACGTCCCTGTGCAGGATCTTACAGGATGAGCAGGTGATGTACGCCTATGAGCATGCATTGGATGAAAAAGAAGTGCAGGAATGGCTGGACAATCAGATAAAGCGTTACCGGGATTACGGTTTTGGCTTGTGGGCAGTCATTTTAAAGAAAACAGATGAAATGATCGGACAGTGTGGTCTTACGATGCAGGACTACAACGGCAAGCAGGTACCGGAGATCGGATATCTCTTTCAAAAACAGTATTGGCACAAAGGCTATGCGACAGAGGCGGCCATTGCATGTAAGGAATATGCGTTTAACGTATTGGATGTAAGTGAGGTGTATTCCATGATCCGGGACACCAATATTGCCTCACAAAATGTTGCGGAACGAAATGGGATGAGTGTGACAGGTCATCTGGTCAAACATTATTACAATATGGACATGCCACATTTGGTATTTTCAGTGAAAAGAGAGGAAAACAGGAGCAGATGATGACGGAGACCGTATTACGAGGAGAAAAAATTTCAGAACACCGTGAAACAGAAGCGGTGACCCGGATTATTACTCCCGGCAGGGCTTTGTCCGGACAGAGAACTGTGGCATAAGGACGGCAGACGATATGTATGCGGCCAGGGCTGCTGCGTTTGACAGGGAGTTTCCGCCAAAAGAGGCGGCTGCGGGAACTGCGTCCCAAAAACGATTTTGGGAGGTGGCTGCAATGAGAAGACCGGCCCCGGATACCGAGAAGGATGAGTAAAAATGGAATGATTCTTTAAAATTTGCATGGGGATTACGGCAGGCGGCTTAAAGAAGAAATTAATATGATTAAAGGAGGGGATGCTATGGCAATTGAGGTTGTCCCGGAGTGGATGGTGAAGATGTCTCTTTTATCAAAAAATTTCTGTTGGCATCCGGTTCGTTAAAGGAGATTGCAAGACCGTATGATGTGACTTATCCAACAGTGAGGCTGAGACTGGATAAACTGATGCAGAAGATCAAGATCAGCGATGACGCGGAGAGCGATCCCTATATTTCGCTGGTCAAATGCCTGGCCGTCAATGAAAGCCTGGATTTTGATACCGCAAAAATATTGATTGGGGCGTACAAAAAATCTGCAGGGGGGAAAAGTAAATGATCATTGGGACAATTACCGTGTATGCATTTTTAGCGTTGTTATTACGGATGCGATGTCTTCCTGGGAAATATTCGGCGTGATCGCCGGGACGTTTCTTAGGTCCAATATCCCTACGGTCATACTGCTCGCAATTTATCTTGCGGGAAGGGGAAAAATCAGGAGTAAAAAGCAGCTGGATAAGATGCATATTCAGGATCTGGATTGAGTGGGAGGTATCTTTTGAAAATTGAACATATTGCAATGTATGTCAATGATCTGGAAGGGGTCAAAGCATTTTTTGCCGGTTATTTTAATGCCAGGTCAAATGATGGTTACCATAATCAGATAACAGGCTTTCGGTCTTTCTTTCTGACGTTTGATGACGGTACGAGGCTGGAGCTGATGAACAGGTAGATGAACTGACACAGCGGCTGAAGGACGATGGATATCAGGTGCTGAGTGGTCCGCGCACTACGGGAGACGGCTATTATGAGAGCTGCATCCTGGGGCCGGAAGGGAATCAGATTGAGATAACAGTTTAAGATTAGTGTGAGATGAGCCCGGTTTGAAAGAATGTTTTCAGACCGGGCAGATTTGTGTATACATTTAAAAATTTAATATAAAAATGTGGAAAGAAATCCAAACGGGCAGGATGATATAATGAGCATTAGTGAGAAGAGCTTGCCTGCACGTTTGACGAACGGCGAATGGCGAGCATGAACTTAAAAACAAAAGAAATCATTCTATCAAGGAGAAACAGGTATGACAGATGATGAAAAATGGAATGCGGTAGCAGAAAATGACGAGCGGTACGACGGTGTCTTTTATTATGCGGTGAAAACGACAGGGCTGTTTTGTCGGCCTTCCTGTAGATCCAAACTGCCATTGCGTGAAAACGTGGAATACTTTGATTGTGTACAGGACGCTTTAGCTGCCGGATACAAGATATGCAAAAGGTGCCGGCCGGATTTAATGGAATACCGTCCGGAAAGGGAAATTGCGCAGAAAATGAAGGAGATTATTGAACAGTATTTTAATCTGCGGGTCGCATTGCAAAAACAGATACGCGAACTCGGATTGTCTGAACACCGCATAACGGAAATTTTTAAAGAGGAGTACGGTGTGACACCGTTTGAATACGCCAACCGGTTCCGTCTGGAGGAGGCGAAAGAACGGCTGCTTCAGACGGATGAGGCGGTAATTGATATCGCTTATTCCACAGGTTTTGAGAGTGTTACTACATTTTACAGGACATTCCGGAAATATACCGGTACATCTCCGGCGAGATTCAGAAAAGAAATGGGGGAAAAGAGATGATTGGAATCGGAATTGATACGGGCGGAACGTATACGGATGCGGTGCTCTATGACATGAATGAAAAAAAGCTGCTTTGTACAGGAAAATCACTGACGACAAAGACAAATCTGGAAATTGGTATCGAAAATGCGCTGAATACATTGGATGCAGAACTGGTGAAAAAGGCAGAAATGATGGCTCTTTCTACCACATTGGCGACGAATGCCTGTGTGGAAAACAAGGGGAGCCGTGCGCGTCTTCTGATGATCGGTGCAGACAGGGAACTCGCAGAGTCTCTGGCGCATGTTTATGAAGCATATGGATTCTGGGATATGGATCAGGTTGTATTTTTGGATGGAAAGCCAAAGGATATGTTCCGGTATGCCAAGGAACCGGACTGGGAAAGCTTTGAAGCAAGTGTGCAGGATGCATTTTCTGACTGTGCATCGGTGGGGATTGTCCAGATGTATCCGCAGGTCAATGGCGCAAAGTTTGAAAAAACTGCAGGAAAGATGATACAGAGAAAGCTGCCTGCTGCTGTTACCATGGCACATGATTTGTTTGATGAGCCGGATGTTTTGAAAAGAGGAGCCGGAACTTTACTGAATGCACACCTTACACCGTTGATTGCTGAATTCTTAAAGGCGGTAAAGCGGGTAATGAATAAGCGGGGACTGCATATTCCGGTTGCGGTCGTGCGCAGTGACGGAAGCCTTATGTCAGAGCGTATGGCGAAGGAATGCCCGGTTGAGACGCTTCTTTCCGGCCCGGCCGCGAGCGTAGTCGGCGGGTCGGTCATTACCGGAAAGAGGGATGCCGTAATTGTGGATATGGGTGGAACCACAACAGATGTGGCGCTTGTGCATGACAATGCCCCGGTTATGGCGGGAGAAGGGATCACAATCGGCAAATGGAAGACAATGGTAAAAGGTTTGTATGTCGATACGTTTGGTCTGGGAGGGGACAGCGCAGTCAGAGCGGATAAAAACAAAATTTTTGTAGACAGCGTTCGCGTGATACCAGTTTCTGTACTGGCAAAGGATTATCCAGGTATTACAGAAAGGCTTTTAAGGCTTGCCGAATTGGAGCGGGTGCACACGAGACCTCTGTATGAATTTTATGTGCTGCTGAAAGATATTTCCGGCGATCATGCTTATTCGGCAGAAGAACAGTCCGTCTGCCGCGCGTTAAAAGACGGACCGCTGATGCCGCTTGAGCTGGCGGACACGCTGAAGACAGATATTTATTCACTGCGGACGGGACGTCTTGAGGCGGAGGGGGTGTTGATAAAAAGCGGTTTAACTCCCACAGATATGATGGTGGTAAAAGGAGACTTTGATCAATATGATTCCGCTGCGGCACTTGCCGCGCTTGAGTGCCTGGCCGTCAATGCAAAAATTGACGCTTCGTGTATCCCAGATATGGTATATGACATGGTCGTCAAAAAGATGTACTGTAATATTGTGAGGATCCTGATGATGCAGGAACATCCCTGCAAAGCAAAAACATGTGGTACGAAAGAATTTGAGGACTTTATTGAGTGGAGTTATCAGGATGCAAAACGAAAGAGAAAAAAACCGTTGATCACAATGCCGCCTGCAGTGCAGATACCGTTGATTGGCGTCGGAGCGCCGGTTCATATTTTTCTCCCTGAGGTTGCCAGGTTGCTTGGAACACAGGCGGTTATTCCGGCGCATGCAGAGGTTGCCAATGCTCTCGGAGCCATCGCCGGCCAGGTGCTGACAAAAGTGCAGGTTAAGGTAAGAGCAGAATATCAGAACGCACAGCTGATTGGGTATTCAGTTTTTGATGATACGAAAATGCGTATGTTTGAAGCGTATGAGGAGGCGGAGGCATTTGCTCTTTCTCAGGTAAAGAACCGCATTGTAAAACGTGCAGAGAAACAGGGGGCATCCCAAAAGCCCAGTATCAATATTTCAGTACAGAAAATAAAAAGTCCGACACAGGGAGTATTATTTGAGAGTATCGTACAGGCGGTTGCCACTGATTGTTTTGCCGGGTAAATCATTTATTGTTTGACAGTGTTTCGGATATTGCCTAGAATGTAGCTATAAATACCACAAAGGAGGAATCATTTGATGAAAAAAGGGAAAAGCTTCATTCAGGAATTCAAGACATTTATCAGCCGCGGAAATGTGATGGATATGGCGGTCGGTGTTATCATCGGAGCTGCATTTCAGGCGATTGTAAGTTCACTGATCGACGATATTATCAATCCGATTCTGGGTTTTATCCTGGGAGGCATTGATTTTTCAGGGTATTCGCTGACACTTGGGACCGGAGCAGACGCACCGCTTATCAAGTACGGGAGTTTCATTTCGGCAGTGATCAATTTTCTGGTGATGGCGTTTGTTATTTTCTGTCTTGTGAAGGTTATGAATAAGATTTCGGATAAGACATCTCACAAAGAGGAAGAACCAGAAGTTCAGACGACAACAATCTGTCCGTTTTGTAAGACGGAGATCGCTGTTGATGCGCTGCGCTGTCCGCACTGTACTTCCATTTTGGAAGGAGAACTTGCAGAAGCAGCCGCTGTAAAAGAATCGTAGATAGGAGAATGATATGGCGTTGATAACGTATATTGGACACAGTGGCTTCCTGATAGAATGGGAGCACTGTGTCTGGCTCTTTGATTATTACCAGGGTGATATCCCGGAATTTGCACATGAGAAAAAAGTCTTTGTATTCTGCAGCCATAAACATGCGGATCATTTTAATCCGGGGATTTTTTCTGTATTCGAGGAGTATCCAGACGTAAGCTATGTGCTCTCCAGGGACCTTGCGTACCAAGTGAAGAAACTCTTGCCTGACGGCAGGCAGGCGGAGCGCATTACGTATTTGAAAGCATATCAGGAGTACCGGGAAGATGATGGGGCGGGAGGCAGTCTCTGTATACAGACACTTCATTCTACAGACTGTGGGGTGGCATTTCTGGTGACTTATGAGACAGAATCTTTTCACAGACAGGTATATCATGCGGGGGATCTTAACTGGTGGATCTGGAAGGGTGAGTCCAAACAGGAGATTGGCAATATGACTGCCAGGTATCAGGCGGAGATGGAGCGGCTCCGGGAGTGGACGGAAAACCTGAATGTGGCGTTCGTACCCCTTGATCCCAGACAGGAGGAGTGGTATCGTCTGGGTATGGACTGGTTTATGGAGAGAATTGGGGCTGAACATGTATTTCCCATGCATTTTTGGGGTAACTTCGATCTGATACGGGAATACAGGCAGTCAGAGGAAAGCAGGCCGTTTGCAGAAAAGATTGCTGAGATAAGGCGTGACGGGCAAACTTTTGAGATCTAAATATGCCGTGTTATTTAAAATGGAAGAAATGCCCATAGGACAGCCAGTACAATCGTCGGCAGCATATTGGCAACCTTTATTTTTTTATCCCAGATCAGATTGATCCCAACACAGAAGATCAGCATCGAACCTGTGAGTGACAGGTTCGACAGCGCCTGTTCGGTCATGACAGGTTCGATAAAAGTTGAGAGAAGCGTGATCAATCCCTGAAAAATGGCAACCGGTATCACTGAAAAAATACAGCCTTTGCCCATTGACGCCGTCATTACCAGCACGATGATCAGATCCAATACTGCTTTTGCAGCCAGTATGGAATAATCGCCGGACACACCGTCCTGAATGGCACCGACGACTGCCATGGCGCCGATGCAGATTGTGAGAGAAGTCGTTACAAATCCGTCAACAAAAGAAGTATCCTGCTCGCTTTTGGTCTTTTGCTTCAGCCATCTTCCAAACTGCACGATGCGCGATTCAATATTCAGCCATTCTCCGATCAGTGAGCCCAAGGCGAAGCTTCCGATCATCATCATAGTTCCGCTGCCTGTCAGTTTTCCCATGCTGACAGTCATCATTTCTTCCAGAGCGCCGCTGATGCCGATAAACAGCACGCAGATGCCGGTTGCTGTCATCAGTGTATGCTGATAACGTTCTTCCATTGCCTTACCAAATAAAAGTCCGATAAATCCTCCGGCTAAAATACCGGAAATGTTGATCAGTGTACCAAGTCCTGCCACGTTATGCCTCTTTCTGTAATTTATCTTAAAATGCTGCTTAATTATTGTAAGAACAAATCAGTCTCCTGTCAAACAGAAATTTGACAGGAGACTGCTGACTGCCTACTGTGGAAAACAGGGATTAGTGATCGACTCCAACCATAACAGAGGTCGCCTTAATGATTGCATATGCTTCTTTTCCGACTTCCAGGCCAAGTTCCTTGATGGCATTCATGGAAATCGTGGAAGAAACAACATTGCCGCCGCCGATATCGATCTGTACAATACCGTTAACGGCGCCTTCTGTGATTTGGATGATGGTACCTTTTAATTGATTACGTGCACTGATTTTCATAGAAAATGCCTCCTTTCATTACCACTATATGTTACAGGACTATTGTATCATATTTTGACAGAAACCGAAGCGTTTTTACCAAAAATAACGGGACAGGAGTCATAAAATGGTAAGAAGAATATCCGGTTTTTTACAGGATTACAATTGCAGACGAGGGGGAGGTTATGTGAAGGGGTCCGAGTTTTCCATAGTTCTCCTCAGAGAAAAACCGGGAAAATGATCAGTCAGGGCGGGCAATTTTGCCCGCCTCATAAATTTCAGGTGTTTAAAATCTCATTTCGCACAGGAAGCACCATGTTCGGTGTGACCGACAGCTCGTCAATGCCCATCTCAATAAAACGCTTTGTCAGTGTCAGATCAGCACCGAGTTCTCCGCAGATGCCGACCCATGCACCGTGGGCATGTGCATTCTTTGCCACCTGCCCGATGAGCCGCAGAATTGCCGGATGGTGGGCATCGTATATGGCGTCCAGCTTTGGATTCTGACGGTCAATTGCCAGCGTATACTGTGTCAGGTCGTTGGTGCCGATGCTGAAGAAATCAACTTCCTTTGCCAGTTCATCACTCATAATGGCGGCGGCTGGTGTTTCTATCATAATACCAATCTCGACGTCCTGATAGGGGATGCCTTCCTCTGACAGTTCCTGCTTCACTTCCGCCAGGATCTTTTTTGATTCGATGATTTCTTCGCGGGAAATAATCATCGGAAACATGATCGCCAGAGTTCCATATACGGAGGCACGCAGGACAGCCCGCAGCTGTGTTTTGAATATATCCTTTCTGTCAAGGCAGATTCGGATTGCGCGGTAGCCCATTGCCGGATTTTCTTCTTTCTCCAGGTCAAAATAATCCACCTGTTTGTCTGCGCCGATGTCAAGTGTCCGTATGATAACTTTTTTGCCTGCCATAGTTTCGGCAACGGTCTGGTAAGCCTGGAATTGTTCCTGCTCCGTGGGATAGTGGTCCGTCTCAAGGTATAAGAATTCTGTGCGGAACAGACCGATGCCTTCCGCGTCATTCGCCAGAACATTCGCGAGGTCCCCGACATTTCCGATATTGGCATACAGATGAATCTTTTTGCCGCCTTTTGTGATGCTTTCCCTGCCCTTGACTTCCTGAAGAAGTTCACGCGCATGTCTGGCCTCCTCCTGTTTTTGGTGAAGCTGTGCAAGGGTTTCTTCATCGGGGTCGATATACAGCATACCGGTGTGACCGTCAACAGCTGCCTGTTTTCCGTTCCATTCTTCCGGCACAGAAATGCCGATCAATGCCGGAATATTCATGGAGCGCGCCAGGATTGCAGTGTGAGAATTCGCTGAGCCGTGCTCTGTCACGAAGGCGAGGAGCAGATTTTTGTCAAGCTGAATCGTTTCGCTTGGGGCCAGGTCCGCGGCCGCCAGGATCACCGGTTCATCCAGAACGGTTTCCGTCGAGGCGCCTGTTAATATTGAAATGACACGCTCCGAGATATCTTTTACGTCGGCGCTTCTGGCCTGAAAATATTCATCATCCATCGCCGCAAACATTTCCGAAAAATTGTCCCCGGTTTTTGCAACGGCGTACTCCGCGTTGATGCTCTGTGTCTCGATCATATTGAGTACGGAATCCGTGTAATCGTCATCTTCCAGCATCATGGCATGTACTTCAAAAATCTGAGCATGCAGTTCGCCTACTTCCTGCACGGCTTTTTCATAGATTCGATGCAGCTCTTCAACCGCACGGTCTCTGGCCTGAAAATAACGCGTTTTTTCAGCCTCCGGCGATTCGACTTTTTCACGTTTCACCGGCTGCCTTTGTTTTCCATAGATAGAAAGCTTTCCGATTGCGACCCCGTGGAAGATCGCTTTGCCCTGTCTGCATTCCATATGACTCCTCCTCTGGCATTACCGCCGTTCTTGTATCAGAAATTTTCTTTAAAAAATGTTTCCATTTCTGCCAGCACGGTATCTTCATTTTCGCCGTCGACGGTTACGGTCACTTCGCTGCCTTTTTTTGCACCGAGGCTCATAATTGCCATAAGCTTCGCGGCATCTGCTTTTTTGCCGCCGCAGCTGACAGTGATGGCTGCCGGAAATGATTTCGCTTTTTTAACGAGCAAACCCGCCGGTCTTGCGTGGATCCCCACTTCATCTTTGATTACATACTGAAAACTTTTCATAATTTTGATCCTCCATTTTTTGAATGATTTTTTATTTTCATTTTTTCAAGTGCCCAGAGACGAAGCCCGCATACGGTACCGGTCAGAGTAATCATGGTCTGCGTGGTATCCTCCGGGAAATATTTTGTGGTAAAGACAAGTTCTCCGCGGTTGATGTAGATCTCCAGCATGGAGGTGTCTTTTAAAATCCGAAGCTCTTTTATTCCCCTCTGATTTTTCGGAAGCCGCGCTTTCCGGCATGTGCGTCCTGCTCCCGTTTCGTTCAAAAAGGTCAGGCAGACGAGCCCGTCTGTACATTCCAGAACCAGGTCGTCATTGAAACGCAGGGACTGATGATTCCCCGCCAGAGTAAGCTGCATATCAAATGCCGGTGCCTGAATCACATTTTCTTCCAGAGACAGTCCGATACCGTGAAGACTGTCGAGTTCCCGAACTGGATACTGGAGCAGCTGTTCACCGTTAAAGGTCAGCTCCCGGGGAACAGTCAGAGCGTGCTGCCAGCCTTCTTCGATCGTCGGATTGCTGCCGTAACGTTTTTCCTCCGGAATCCCCGCCCATCCGATTAGAATGCGTCTTCCATGCCCGTCGGTAAAAGTCTGGGGGGCATAGAAGTCGAACCCATAATCCAGTTCCCGAAAGCTTTCCGGAAGGCATCGGTAATCTGCGTCTGTCAGTGTGAAATTCTCACACAGAAAATATCCGGACTGATGCAGATTCTGATACCGCAGTGGTTCTGCCAAAAGTCCCTGGGGACAGCAAAGCAAAAACCATTTGCCGTCCATTTTGAACAGATCAGGACATTCCCACATATAGCCGAACGGCTCTTTTGCAGCCATTTCTTTTAAGAAGGACCAGGCTTTCTTGTCAGGCGAGGTGTAGACCATCACCGCGCCGTGCCCGTCCTTTTTGCGGCCGCCAAGCGCCATATAATACCTCCCGTCCTGTTTCCAGACCTTGGGGTCGCGCACGTGACACGTATAAGACGGCGGATATTCCCGGTTGGTCAGCAGCAGCTGTTTCTCTGAAAAGACGGTTCCGTCTTTACTTTCAGTATATAATATATTTGCCTGTCTGCCAGCAAAAATATAATCAAAATCACCAATTTCTTTTACATTTCCAGTATAAAATACTTCCAGGCTTCCGTCATCCGTAAGCGCACAGCCGGAGTAGACCCCGTTACTGTCCCACGCGGTATCTGTTACGAGGGGAACGCCATGATACTCCCAGCTGACCAGGTCCTCGGAAGAGTAATGGCCCCAGCACTTTTGGCCGCTGCCGTCACAAGCTTCCGGTGAGTACTGGAAAAATACGTGAAAAGTGTCCTTATAAACACACAGTCCGTTCGGATCATTCAGCCAGCCTACCGGCGGCATCAGGTGAAACCAGAGACGGTATTTCTTGTCTGAGAGACGGGCGTATGCGGTTTCTGCTGCGTTTATCTGTGTTAAAATATCTGCATGATTCATAAACTTCTCCATTTCAACTGGGTTCAAACGATCTGTCATTTGACTTCCAGAATCTGATCCAGGAAGTTCACCTTTCCAGACACTGTCATCAGAACTTCTTCGTAGTCATCGGAATTCGTGATGATGACAGGCGTTGTCAGGTTATATCCTGCGTCGGCAATGTTCTTAAGGTCAGCAGTCAGCAGCGGCTGACCGGCTTTCACCAGATCACCTTCTTTTACATGTGCCGTAAAATACTGTCCGTTCAGCTCCACCGTGTTGATCCCGACGTGAATCAGGATTTCCATACCGTCATCCGCAGTGATTCCGACCGCGTGCTTTGTATCAAAGACCGTGCTGACTGTACCATTGACGGGGGAGATCACCTCTTTGTCTTCCGGAACAACAGCCATTCCTTTTCCGAGGATCTCAGCTGCAAAAGTATCATCCGGAACTTCCGTCAGAGGGACAGCGGTTCCCTGCATCGGGCTGTATACGGTATTTTTCTTAAAAGCAGCTGTCTGCTCTTTGGGCTCTTTGTACAGCATCCAGGAGATGATAAATGCAACGGCAGATGCCACGAGGATAACCAGCGCGTACTGCAGCGTATAATTCGTGGTGATTAAAAATCCAAAGACTCCCGTAATTCCGTAGGCGGTAGCTCCGACGCCGAAGAGTCCTGCCGCCAGCCCTCCGCAGGCACCGCCGATACATCCGGCGATAAATGGTTTCATGTAACGGATGTTGATACCGAAGATCGCGGGTTCTGTGATCCCGAGGAAGGCGGAAAGAGAAGCCGGTAGGGCGATGGCTTTTGTCTTTTTGCTGCGGGTCTTTAGCGCAAGGGCCAGTGCAGCGGCGCCCTGTGCCACGTTTGCAGCGGTTGCGATCGGCATCCAGGTGTTCAGGCCGGTGCTGCTCAAAAGGCCTGCTTCCAGTGCATTATACATATGATGAACGCCGGCCACGACGGTAGGTGCATAGGCCGCTCCGATCAGGCATCCGCCGATTCCAAACGGTACCGCGATCAGTGCCTGTGCGCCTGCGAGAACGTAGTTTTCAAGGGCTGAGAAGACAGGACCGATGACGGTCAGGGTCAGATAACCTGTTACGAGCACAGTGACAAGCGGTGTGACAAACAGATCAATCATCTCCGGAACGATTCTGTGCAGCCTTTTCTCGAGCATGCTCATCAGCCAGACAGCGATTACGACCGGAATCACGTGTCCCTGGTAACCAACCAGATTGATGTCATAGAGGCCGAACCACGCGGAGGCCGACGGGATATCCGCGGCGTTCATGCCTGCAATGCTCCAGGCATTCAATAAATCCGGATGAATCATGATCATGCCAATGACGGCTCCGAGAAACAGGTTTCCGCCAAATGTTTTTGCTGCACTGACAGCGATCAGTATCGGCAGAAATACGAATGCCGCATTGCTGAACAGGTGAATGATAGTGTAAGTTCCGGATTCAGTCATAGCCGGCCAGACGTTGGCCAGCCCCTCCAGCAGGCCCATCAGCAGGCCGCTGGCTACAATCGCCGGAATGATCGGTACGAAGATATCACCGAGCGTCTTGACCGCCCGTTTGAAAACGTTCTGTTTCTGTGCAGCGGCCTGTTTTACTTCCTCTTTTGTAGCTTCTGTAATACCGGCAATCTTGATAAACTCGTCATAGACTTTATTTACAACACCCGTTCCGAAGATAATCTGAAGCTGGCCGGAGGCCTCAAATACTCCTTTTACACCGTCTATATTTTCCAGCGCATCCTTATTACACTTTTTGTTGTCCCCGATCACGAGACGCAGCCTTGTTGCACAGTGGGCGGCTGAGACAATATTTTCACTGCCTCCGATATGCTCATATACGGCCTTTGCTACCTTTCCATAATCCATGAGTTTCCCTCCTGTTAAATTTTTATTCCGCTCCTGTGAAATCGTTCTCATATCGTGAAGCTGTTTATGAAAGGATAATAAGTAAACTGCAGATCAAATTGTGAGAAGTGATATGAGATCGATTTCATGTTTATGGTATCATTGTAATCCGAAAACAGGCGATTGTAAATTGACAGAACACACAAAATTTACCGCCCGTTTTTGTGCAGTTTCTTTTTTCTACGGGGGTTGGGCGAAAAATCGCGTCATTTTATTTGACATTGCATTATGGGGATGCTAATATTTTCAATATGGAATCGTTCTCTCATTTGGTATCATATTGAAAAAATAATTGTCAGGAAAGCGGGAAAAACTTATGAATATCAATGAAATTGCAAAACTGGCGGAGGTCTCCCGGGCAACTGTCTCCAGATATCTGAATAACGGTTATGTCAGTGAAGAAAAAAAAGACCGGATCCGGCGGGTGATTGAAGAGACGGGTTATCGTCCCTCCAGCTCCGCCCAGACGCTGCGCAGCAAAAAAACTAATTTTATCGGTGTCATCATCCCAAAGATCAATTCAGACTCCATCAGCCGCATGGTCTCCGGGATCAGCAGTACCCTTGCTGAGGCGGGATATCAGATGCTGTTGGCCTGTACACATAATAATGAGAAAGAGGAACTTAAATTTTTGAATCTTTTTAAAGAAAACCATGTGGACGGCATCATTCTGCTGGGTACCATCTTTACAGCGGAACACAGGAAGGCTTTAAAAAGTTTATCCGTACCCATCGTTATTTTGAGTCAATATCTGAATGGTTATTCCTGTGTTTATTCAGATGATTACCGCGCCGCATATGATCTGACCTCCTATCTGGCCGCAACAGGGACAAATGTCGGTTATCTCAGTGTGACAGAGAAGGATGAAGCGGTCGGAAAGGAACGTCTGCGCGGTGTGAGGGATGCACTGAAGAATCATCATCAGGAACTGCCCGATGAACGGATTCGGGAGTGCATGTTTGATATGGAATCGGGGTCCGCGCAGGCGGAGGCACTGCTGAAGGCTGAACCGGATATCGATACGGTGGTCTGTGCTACGGATACGATTGCGGTGGGAGCTCTGCAGTTTCTGAAATCTGTCGGGAAGAGAGTTCCGGAGGATATACAGATTGCCGGTATCGGTGACAGCTCCCTGTCACGGGTGACGGAGCCGTCCCTGACGACCGTGCATCTGTATTATGAAGAAGCCGGAACAGAAGCGGCGAGGCTTCTGTTTGATTTGATCCAGAATGGGGAAGCGGCGATTCAGAAGGAAGTGAAGCTGGACTGCAGGCTGATCGTGCAGGGGTCGACGCGCGCCGGGGTGTGATGACAACCTTAAGAAAAGCGCATACTGTAATAAAAACATGTTGTCATAAAAAGCTGTTAGATTCTGGAAACATTAGATTTGAGAAAATATTATGGCAGCGGAGATACGCAGGTGCGTGCACTCGACGCTTCTCCATATGCTGGGCGGACTTGACAGGCCGACTGCAGGAAGTGTGGTTGTAGATGGAAAAGATATTTTTTTTCTAAAGGATGAGAAAGATTGGATTCGTCTTTCAGAATTACAATCTGGTACCGGTGCTGAACGTCTATGAAAATATCGTGATGCCCATCTTGCTGGTATGGGGGCAGCTGTTCCTGCCGCTGCGCTGAAAGCAGGAGGAAAACAGCCGGTGATAGAACGTTTAAGAGAGAATTGAATTCTTTGAGAGAGCTCTGTCGGATCATTTTTTCATCATATGAAAATTTTTAAATTATGTTCTTTATAATCCGCTCCACCTTTGGTATAATAAGCCTGTATAGTTCAATATTTTAATAGAAGGAGTGATATTAATGGCAATGGATTCATTTTCCGCTTCTCTGATGGCGGATAAACGTGAGATTGTCTTCGTGCCCACTGTTTACAAATTTCAGAATTTTGGACAGATGGCGGAAGAATTCTCTTTGAACGAGAGAGATGTTGTACTGACTAATGAGTACATTTACATCCCTTTTATGAAGGACTTAAACTTGAAATGCAACTTCGTTTTCCAGGAGAAATTTGGCGCCGGAGAACCCAGTGAAGAAATGATTCAGACAATGTATGATACGATTCCGTATGACAGCTATGATCGTGTGATTGCTGTCGGCGGCGGTGCAATTTTGGATCTGTGTAAGCTGCTTGGCTGCCAGCGTCCGTCATCCGTACATGAATTATATTTCAAACGTGATCCGATTGTACACGAGAAGGAAGTTATCGCTATTCCGACGACCTGCGGTACCGGATCAGAGTGTACCAACATTTCCGTGGCTATCGTTAAGGACGAAAAAGACGGCGTCCTGACAGGCCGCGAAACAAAACTTGGACTGGTTTCAGATGATATTATCCCGAATAAGGTTTGCCTGATTCCTGAACTTCTGAAAACGCTTCCTTATAAAGTATTTGCATGCAGTGCAATTGATGCGCTGATTCATGCGGTAGAGTCGTTCCTCTCGCCGGCAAGAAAGACCATTACCTCTGAGATGTTCTCAGTAAAAGCAATGGAAATGATTCTGGAAGGTTTCCGCCGTATTATTGACAATGGACAGGACGCCCGTTTTGAGTATTCCGACGAGTTTCTGACTGCATCCTTCTTCGCAGGCATTGCGTTCCTGAAAGCAGGATGTGCGACAGTACACGGAATGAGCTTCCCTCTGGGCGGTACTTATCATGTACCTCATGGAGAGTCCAACTATATGCTTTTTGGTGAGATCCTGAAAGTATACGATGAGAAAAACCCGAATGGCGAACTGATCGTATTTAAAAAGAAAGTGGCTGATATTCTGGGCTGCCCAGTAGAGAACGCAATCCCCGCGCTGAACGAGATGCTGGAGAAGATCCTGCCGCTTCGTCCGCTGCGTGACTGCGGCTTCACAGAACAAGACATCGTAGAATTCCCGCAGTCCGTAATGGCGAATCAGCAGCGTCTGCTGACGAATTCTTACGTGCCTATGGATCTTGAACTGATGGAAAGAATTTACAGAGAGTGTTTCTAATTCTATAATCAAACCTTGCAATCGTATGATTGTACATATTAAAGGAGGGTACCGCCCTGTTATTGAACAAAGTAACGGGGCGGTACCTTTCTTTAATTTTTATTAAATATCCATAAAAAAAGTCAAAAATTCTAAAAAACAGGTCAAAATATTAATAGTTACAAAACATTGGAATCGATATAATGTAACCATAGTAAATCAGGAGACAGAAACACAAAAAAGAAAGGGAGCTGTATATGAAGAGAAAAACATGGAAAAAAATGACGGGGATTGCACTTGCGGCAATTATGGCGGCAGGAACACTTGCAGGCTGCGGCTCAAAAGGAACAGAAGAGAAAGAAGAGTCGAAACAAAAAACTGAGGAGAGCAGCGATGCATCGGGTGACAGCGGCACAGCGGATACCGGTGAGCTCAAGGGAAGCGGAGAAACGCTTGTAGTTGGCGTACAGCCTTGCAGCTTCTGCTATCCGGTCATCTACGCAAGCGAAAAAGGCTACTTTAAAGACGCCGGACTCGATGTGGAATATATCGTGTTTGACAACGGTTCTTCCATGAATGAAGGACTGGCAGCACAGCAGCTGGATATCGGCGTCAATGGCCTTGCAACGATCTATACGGTCTGCGGCGGAGTCTGTGACCTGATCGCAGAATCTGAGGCCTGTGCAACAGGAGCAATCTATGCGAGACCGGACAGCGATATTGTAAAAGCGGCTGAGGTTGACGGGGTAAAGGGAAGCAAGGAGACTCTGCAGGGTGTAACCTGTCTTGGCGCTACCAGTACACTGACACAGCAGCAGGCATATGCGTATATGAACAAATTTGGTCTGACAGCAGGAAAAGACTATGAATTCCTGAACATGGATTATTCTACAGCAAACCAGGCATTTATCGCGGGCGAGGGCGATATCATCTCTGTTGACGGGCTGAATTACATTGATGAACTCGAGAAAGCCGGCATGGTAAAGATCTGTGACTATGCAACAGCAACCGGAAGCCCATACTGCTCCGGTATCGTATCGAGAAAAGACGTGAGCCAGGACCGTGCAGATGATGTGACATTGTTCCTGAAAGTCTTCTATGAGACCACAGATGAGCTGATGAATGATATGGATACCTTCCGCAAAGGATATCTGGATTATGTATTGGAAAATGGACGTGAATACACAGAAGAGACTGTTGCGGCTGAAATCGAAGCACGTCCGCTGTTTACGAAAGAAACCATGGAGAAAGATGATTATGTACTCGGTACCAGTACCATCTCTGCTGCAAAATTCTTTGCGGAGATTGGAGTAATTGAGGAGTCCAATCTGGGTAACCTGAAGAACATTGATCCAAGTTTCCTGAATAAAGCGCTGGGTCTGGATGTAAAAGTAGCTGCGCTGGAATAGTTCGCGAATATACCGGCAGGGCATATAAAAGGATAAGAACCGGCTGACGAATAGCAACAGGGTAACTTCATTAAATACTTGTTAATGGTTGCCCTGTTGTTTTGTCTTAAAAATAGCATAAAAGAAAGGATATTTGCCGTGAAGAAAAAGAGAAGTAAATATTTATGGATATTAAGTGTGGCGACGATTGCCTTCATTCTGTTTATCTGGTGGCTCGTCACAGACGGAATGGGAATCTTTACACCCAACACACTGCCTAGCCCGATCAAGATTGTACAGACATTTATCAAGAAACTGACAGACCCGAACCCGGATGGCGCGACGCTGCTCGCACATCTCATTTCCAGTCTGAAGATCGTACTGTCAGGATATCTGCTGGGTGTCGTCCTTGGAGTTCCTCTGGGAATTGTGATGGCGTGGTATGAAAAAGCGGATCTGATGGTCCGCCCGGTATTTGATATGATCCGTACAGTCCCGGGAATTGCCTGGGTTCCTGTAATGGTTGTATTCTTAGGCATTGGTTTTACATCAAAAGCCGTCGTTATCTTTATCGGGGCTGTTGTTGCAAATGTTATCAATGCGTACTCAGGGATCAAGCAGACGAAACAGGTTCATCTATGGGTGGGTGCTACCTTTGGTGCATCCAACTGGCAGCTGCTTCGCAGGATTGCCCTTCCTTCAGCGTTTCCGATGATTATCAACGGGTTAAAGCTTTCACTGGGAGGCGCATGGACGACGATCGTTGCGGCAGAACTTCTGGCATCTAATAAGGGTATTGGTTACATGATTCAGCAGGCACGCGGTATTCTCCGCCCGGATATCATCATTGTCGGTATGTTCGTCATCGGTATCGTTGGTTCGCTGCTGATGCTTCCGATTTCTCTGATTGAGAAAAAGGTAATGAAAGGGGGTAAATGGTAATGCAGACAAAGACACCCGCTCAGGAACGAAGAGATAAAATCGTATATGGGACACTCGCAGTATTTATTTTCCTGGTAATCTGGTTTCTGGTAACAAAGCTGACCGCATTTGGTGAGATTTTTCCGGACCCGATCACCGTTCTCGCAAACATTGGCGACAAATTTGTCAACCCGCTGGGAAAAGTAACCCTGGTTGGACATATCCTGGTTTCCATCAGACGTGTTATGGTAGCGTTTATCGTGGCAGCCGCCGGGGGTATTGTCCTTGGCGTTACGATGGGATGGTACCCGGTGGTGGAATCCATCTTTAAACCGGTGATCGAATTTCTTCGTCCGATCCCGCCGATCGCATGGATCCCGATCTCCATCCTGTGGTATGGTTTTTCAGAGATGTCAAAGTACTTTCTGATCTTCCTCGCATCCTTCTTTGTCATCACGATCAGTGTGTATTCCGGTGTGAAATCCGTGGATCCGATGCTGATCCGTGCAGCCAAGATGCTGGGGGCAAAGGACAATCAGCTGTTTACGACGATCATTATTCCGTCCGTCGTTCCCTACATATTTTCCGGTCTTCAGGTGGCGCTTGGAAACAGCTGGGCGAGTATCGTCGCCGCCGAGATGGTACAGTCCAATATGGGTGTGGGCTGGATCATTATCACCGGACAGCAGAGCAGTAATATGGTGCAGATCGTGACCGGTATCGTGTGTATCGCAGTTGTCGGTATGTTGCTTGTAATGATTATGAGAGGATTGGAGAGTAAATTATGCGCATGGAACAAACAGGGAAGATGAAAGAAGACTTCATCGTATGTCAGGATGTCATGGAAGAATTTCCGAAAGCCGATGAAGGTATGTTCCGGGTTGCGGAAAATCTTAATTTTACGGTGAAAGAAAACGAATTTCTGGTGCTGTTCGGCCCGGGACAGTGTGGAAAAACTTCTATATTAAATATGATAGCAGGATTTGACCTTCCGACAAAAGGAAGCATCGTCGTCGATGGAAAAGAGGTCAAGGGGCCCGGCGCGGAGCGCGGTATGGTATTTCAGACGACGTGCCTGTTTCCGTGGCTGACCGTGATGGGAAACGTGGAATATGGGCCAAAGGTCCGCGGCGTCGGGAAAAAAGAGCGCCGGAAAAAAGCGCAGCATTATATCGATCTTGTCGGGCTGCAGGGATTTGAAAACCATTTTCCGGTAAAAATATCCGGCGGTATGAAGCAGCGTGTCGGCATTGCCCGGGCTTACTGTAATGAACCTGTCGTGATGCTGATGGATGAGCCGTTCGGTCATCTGGATGCTCAGACACGTTATCTGATGCAGGAAGACCTGATGAAGATCTGGGAACAGGAAAAGCGTACGGTTATCTTTGTTACCAATAATATTGAAGAGGCACTGTATCTGGCGGACCGTATCCTGGTGCTCACCAACTGTCCCACGAAGGTAAAGGCGGAATATAAGATAGACCTGCCCAGACCACGAGATTATACGGATCCCGATTTCTTAAAACTCAGAAAAGAAATCAGTGAAATCGTAGACCATACATTGTAAGGCGGAGGGTGACTATGGAAGGAAAGAAAAAACAGGAAACAGGAGCCAGGGTAGAGGTTAAAAACCTGACAAAAAAGTTTGGGGACCTCCTGGTACTGGATGATATATCTTTTAACGTGAATAAAGGGGAATTCTTATGCATTGTAGGACCCACGGGATGTGGTAAGACCACATTTTTGAACAGTCTGACAAAGCTCTACGATCTGACGGCAGGGGAAATCCTGGTCAACGGGGAATCCGTGGATCCGAAGAAACACAATATCTCCTACATTTTTCAGGAGTATTCGGCGATGCCGTGGCTCTCTGTGGAGGATAATATCCGTTTTGGACTGGACATCAAAGGCGTGCCGAAGCAGGAGGCGCAGGAGAATGTGGAGGAAATGCTGGACATCGTAGGGCTTACGAAGTTTCGCAAGCAGTATCCGCATCAGCTGTCGGCCAGTATGCTGCAGCGTGTCAGCATCGCCCGCGCATTTGCGACGAAACCGGAGCTGCTTTTGATGGATGAGCCGTACGGCCAGCTGGACATTGAGCTGCGGTTCAAGCTTGAGGATGAACTGATCAAACTGTGGGAGAGGCTTGGTACGACGGTTCTGTTTATTACTCACAATATTGAGGAGGCCGTCTACCTCGGCCAGAACATCATGGTACTGACAAATAAGCCGACGAAGGTGAAGACGGTCATTCCGGATAAGATGCCGCATCCGAGGGATGTCACGGCTCCGGAATTCGTAGAGCTGCGTAACCATGTGACGGATATGATTAAATGGTGGTGAGAGAATGCGTGCAATTGTATTAATGCTGGACAGCGTCAACCGAAGATTTTTAAAATGTTATGGATCAGAAGAACCGGCGATAACGCCGAATATAGACCGCCTCGCCGAGCGAGGTGTGGTCTTCGACAATCACTGGGTGGGAAGCTCTCCCTGTATGCCAGCCAGAAGAGATATGTTTACCGGGCGCTTAAGCTTTCTGGAATGCCCATGGGGCGGTATTCAGCCGTGTGATGATACACTTTTGCGGGTGCTGCGTCATCATAAGATATTCAGCCATATGGAGACGGACCATTTCCACTATGAGGAAATGGGAGGGGAAGATTATATGAACCAGTTCACCTCCTGGCATATGAACCGGGGGACGGAACATGATTCCATCAATCTGCGTCCCTGTAAGACGGGAATCCCGGATATCGGTCATGCCAGAAGTCCTAAGGAGGACTGGCTGGGGATCTATTCCAGATGCTATCAGGCTACGAAAGATAAGTATCAGGGAAAGAAGGAGAACTATTCGACAGCCAGGACGTTTGACCGGGCGGCCGCATGGCTGGAAGATTCCAGGGAGGCCGACCAGTTTCTGCTCTGGACGGAAGGTTTTGATCCTCATGAACCTTTCGATGTACCGAAAGAATTCCTGGATCTATACAGCAACTGCTGTGATTTTGATGAAAATTTCTTCTGGCCTCCCTATGATGTCACAGTCGGTTACACAGAAGCACAGATTACACAGATTACATACCGTTATAAAGCGCTGCTGACCATGTCTGACTATTATATAGGAAAGATTCTGGACGTAATGGACAAGTATGATATGTGGAAAGATACCGCAGTAATATTTACGACGGATCACGGGTATCTGCTTGGAGAACACGGATATTTTGCAAAGAATTATATGCCGGACTACAATGAGCTGATGCATATTCCCATGATTATCTGTCATCCGGACCATAAGCCGGGAAGGATAGGAGCGATCACTCAGAATATTGACCTGCTCCCCACGGTTATGGAAGTCTACGGGATCTCTGAGGATGAACTGGCCAATAAAATTCATGGGAAAAGTGTGATACCGCTGATGGATGGCCGCAGGGAAAAAAACAGGGATTATGCCCTGTATGGACAGTTTGGAAAGAATGTGAATATCAATGACGGACATTACGTATACATGCGTGCACCCGGGACAGAAGAAAATCAGCCGTTAAATATCTATACATCGATGCCATATATTCTGGGAGAATCGATAGGGCTGGATATGATGAAGAAGGAAAGTTTTAAGAATATTGACTGTGCCAGACTTCCGTGGACCGATTATCCCATGCTGAAATTTTCTGCCAGGGATGTAAAGTGTGACACGACTCAGGGGTTCAATGACCGTTTTCCGTATTGCGGTGAAAGCATGCTGTTTGATATACAGGAAGACTATGCACAGGAACATCCCATCCTTGACGAAGTGCTGGAACAGAAATTTTGCCGGCTTTTGAAGAATGAGATGGGAAAATTAGATGCTCCGCCGGAACAGTATGAACGGCTGGGATTATAAGGAGGGGATAGAAGAGAAATGAAAGATATGATGACAGCAAAGGAACGCTGGCTGGCAGCTATGACGATGCAGCCGGTGGACAGAATCCCTGTATGGGCGAAGCTTGGTTCTTCGTATCCAAAATATCAGCGGGAGCCGTTTAAAGATATGTCAATTTTAGAGCTGCAGCGGTATGTTGGCAGTGACCGCCATGAGTGGATACTTCCGTCGGGAAAAATTGAATTCAGAAACGGTGCAGGTATGGAGAAATCCAATATTGACGGGGAGATTACCATAAAATATATCACAAAATATGGAACGTGTGTCAATAAAAGAAAAATCGATCCCGAGACGGAATCCATGCATCCGACAGACATGTGCATCAAGACGCTGGAAGACATCAAGATTATGACGGAATGGTACAACAGCAGCGAGTTCGTTTTTGATCAGGAGGCCAACGACATCGCGAAAGCCAGATATGCAGAATGTGGACAGGATGCTGTCGTTTCGGAGGTCGTTGTGGAATCCCCCTTTATGTACTATCTCGAATATCTGGCGGGTATTGCCGAGGGACATATCCTGCTGGCGGACTATGAAGATGAGATCGAAGCGCTTTTTGAGGCCGAAGACTGCTGGTGCCGGAAAAGAGTACAGACAGAGCTGGAGCACAGTCCGGCGGACATCCTGTACATAGAAGAGAATACGTCAACGACGACATTATCACCGACACAGTTCCGGGAATACTGTATGCCGTATCTGAAAAAGTATACGAAGATGATGCAGGATGCGGACAAGCTGGTGGCTTACCATATGTGCGGTCATCTAAAACTGCTGCTCTCTGATTTGAATCAGCTGCCAAATCAGGCTCAGGAGGCATTTACACCGCCGCCGTTTGGCGCAGCAACGCTCATCGAGGGACGCGCCGAATGTCCCGAGAAATGTTTGATCGGGGGATGCGGTGCCGGTCAGTGGGTGATGGACGATCCAGAAAAAATTATTGCGTACATTGAAGAACAGTTTGAGAAGCTGCCTCATCACAGGGGAATTGTGCTGACGTCGGCTGGCGTGATGCCTCCAGGATGCAGCCCGGAGACGATAAAGGCTGTCTTTGACTGGGTGAAGGAGTACCCAAACAGAAATTAAGAAAGAAGTACTGCAGGAAGAAAACGATGAAAGCGATTTTTATTCTATGTGACACTACGAACAGAAGAGTTCTGGAATGCTACGGTGCAAAATATCCGGCTGTCACGCCTAATCTGAACCGGCTGGCCAAGATGGGAACGGTGTTTGACAATCACTGGTGCGGAAGCGCACCATGTATGCCGGCCAGAAAAGATTTGCTGACAGGAAGACTTTCCTTTCTGGAAAAGCCCTGGGGAGGCATCGAACCTTTCGACCACACACTCCCCCATATTTTGAAAGAAAAGAATGTCCATACACAGATGTTTACGGACCACTCTCAGTATCTCATCTGCGGAGGGGAAAATTATCTGAACGGATTTACGGCCTGGGATGTGACGAGAGGTCAGGAGTACGACCCCTGGGCTGTCACACCGGACGAGCACGGGATAAGAAAAGAAGAACGCCCGGAACATTACAGAGGCAATTATTCCGCAGTATACGCGGCCAACCGCGCCCTGATTCACGGCGAGGAGGATAATCCCAGCGTTATCACGCTGAACAAGGCGGCTGCATGGCTTGAGGACAACCACAATGCGGATAACTATATGCTCTGGGTGGAAACTTTTGATCCCCACGAACCCTATGAAGTGCCCGCCAAATATCTCGACATGTATGAGGACGACTATAAAGGGGATGAGCTGCTTTGGCCAATTTACGAGCAGAATCCCTTTACGGAGGAGGAGACCAGGCATCTGAACAGGCGGTACCGTGCACTGCTTACCATGGTGGATCATCATATCGGGAAACTGTTCCAGGTGATGGACGAGCACCAGATGTGGGAAGATACCATGGTGATTTTTACGACGGACCATGGCTATATGCTGGGCGAACATGAATATATGGGAAAGAACTATATGCCCGCCTACAACGAGGTGTTTCACCTGCCTTTGATTGTATGGCATCCGCAGTGGAAAAAAGAGCGCATAGAACATCTGACGCAGAATATTGATCTGCTGCCTACTGTGATGGAATATTTCGACGTGCCGTCCACGGTACCTCAGCTGCCCGTCCAGGGAGTATCGCTTCTGCCCATGCTGTATGAGGAAGATTATAAGGGACGGGACGCCGTCATCTACGGATATTTCGGGAAATCGGTAAATATTACGGATGGCAGATACACGTATCTGCAGGCTGCCGGGACGGAGGAAAACCGTCCCCTGTACCTTTATACGGCCATGCCGACGCTGCTGCGGCTTCAGGCCGGAATGGACGGTATTCATCCGGAGGACTACAAAAAGATTGAGATGGGAAGACATCTGCCTTATACGGATTATCCGGTATTTAAGATCCCGGCCGATATTGTCGATATGCCCACAACCCTGCGTTTCGACCGGCGAGGGGAAGATAACGCGCGTTCAGCGCTCTACGACATGGAGAAAGATTATGAACAGCAGCATCCGGTGAAGAACACCGCGCTGCTTGGCCATTATCGGAAACTGCTGAGGGAGACGATGGAACAGTATGATTCGCCGGCGGAACAATTTGAGCGTTTGGGGATATAAGCATGAAAGAAAAGAAAAATGTAATTGTATTTATGACAGATCAGCAGGCCGGGGACACGCTGCTGCCGGACCATCCGGTGAAGACACCCAATCTTGACCGTTTCAGGAGGCGGGCGGTGCAGTTTACCCAGGCCTACTGTCCTGCACCTCACTGCTGTCCCAGCAGGGCCACTTTTTTTACCGGTCTTTATCCGGCGGAACACGGAGTGTGGAATAATGTGGAGACCAGCATGGCAATCTCAAGGGGACTCTATGACGGTGTGAAGGTTCTTCCAGAGGTTATGAAGGAGAATGGCTATCACACTGTGTTTTCAGGAAAGTGGCATGTCTGCTCCTACGACGGTCCGAAGGAGAGAGGTTTTGATGAGGTACTCACAGAATATATCACAAATTACGGCCGGGGAACCAGAGAACACGTACCCAGATA
This sequence comes from uncultured Ruminococcus sp., assembly GCA_964621905.1. Classification (GTDB taxonomy): domain Bacteria; phylum Bacillota; class Clostridia; order Lachnospirales; family Lachnospiraceae; genus Ruminococcus_G. The sequence goes on from CAZUNG010000006.1 coordinate 48,543, forward strand.
TCAGGAGTGGGAGAGCGAGTATGGCAACCCGGATAAAATCGATGGGTGCGATGAGAGCTGGGAACCCGGGAGGATTATCCGCCCGGGTTATCCAACATATTACACCTACGGGACCAATGAAAATCCTTTTGGGGACACGGATACTGTGGATCTCGCGGTCCGCAGGCTTAAGGAATATAAGGGGGAAGAACCGCTCTTTCTGTATATCGGGACGGTAGGGCCTCATGACCCGTACACACCTCCCCGGGAATTTCTGGATCTTTATGACATCGAAGATATGAAGCTGCCGGCTTCTTTTGACGACGATATGGCGGACAAGCCGGCGATCTACCGGCGTTCCCGGGAACTGTTTTCACTGACTTTTGATGAGCAGCGGGAAAACCTGCGCAGATACTACGCTTTTTGTTCCTACGAGGATGCACTTTTTGGAAAGGTGCTGGATGCGGTGGAGGAGAAAGGTCTGTGGGAGGATACCGTGGTTTTGTATCTCTCTGATCATGGAGATTACATGGGCGCCCATGGACTCTGGGCAAAAGGGCTGCCCTGTTTCCGGGAAGCCTATAACATCTGCGCTATGGTGGGCGGTGCAGGAGTCACGGAGAGGGGCCAAAATGATGCGCTGGTCTCCCTGGCGGATCTGATGCCAACGATCTTAGATCTGACGGATTCTGACTGCAGTATTGATTTTACAGGCCAGTCCCTGCTCCCGTTTCTGGAAGGCCAAAAGCCGGAGGGATGGAGAACGGAGCTGTTTACCCAGACGAATGGAAATGAAATGTACGGGGTACAGCGGGCGGTCTGGAACCAAAAATGGAAATATGTGTTTAACGGATTTGATTATGATGAATTGTATGATTTACAGGAGGATCCCCTGGAACTTAAAAATGTAGCGCGTAGACCTGAGAACCAGAGAATGATAAAGGAACTTTGCACGAAAATGTGGGAATTTGGCAGCCGTCATAAAGACAACTGTATCTGCCCATACATTTTTCTGAGTTTTGCTCCGTATGGTCCCGGAATCATACATAAGAAGGGAAGGCGGCTATGAAACAAAAGCCAAATATTCTTGTCTTTTTTACGGACCAGCAGCGGTGGGACACCTGCGGCTGTTATAATCCGGAATTAAATTTAACACCAAATCTGGACCGGCTGGCGGCGGACGGTATGGTGTTTGAGAAAACCTATACCTGTCAGCCGGTCTGCGGACCGGCCAGGGTAGCGATTCAGAGTGGTATGTATCCGACAGCGGTTGGATTTCACCACAATTGCTGTCAGGTGGACCCAAAGAAAATAACAGGGCTTGCGGAATATTTAAACCGTGCAGGTTATCAGACTGGCTACATCGGAAAGAATCACTGGTCGCTGACCATGGACGGGCCGGTTCCCGAGGAGCTGAGACTCGGCTATAAGGACTGCTGGAAGGCGGTGGATGTGCTGGAATATGCGTCCCTGCCTTACGAAGGTCAGCTTTACGATGAAAATAACCAGCGCATAGGCTTTGAACACCGGTATCGCCCGGATTTCCTGACAGACTTGCTGCTGGAATTCCTGGATGAAAGAGACGGGGAGAATCCTTTCTTTATGATGATGTCGCTGTGTGAACCTCACCATCAGAATTGCATGAACCGCTATGTGGCACCGGAAGGATACGCGAGACAGTATCAGGATGCCTGGGTGCCGGGAGACTTAAAATGCCGTCCTGGAGAGGGTGACTGGGAAAAGAGTCTTCCGGATTACTACGGCATCATCAAACGAATTGATGAGAATCTGGGCCGCGTGGTAGAAAATTTGAAAGAAAATGGCCTGTACGAGAATACCGTCATTATCTTCACTTCAGATCACGGAAGCCATTTCCGTACACGGAACGGAGAATACAAACGTTCCTGCCATGAGGCCTGCACCCGGATTCCTTTTGTTGTCCATGGACCGGGCGTTCAAAAAGGGGTAAGAGAGTGGGAACATTTGTTCAGTCTGCTGGATCTGCCTGCAACTGTTCTGGATCTGGCCGGTGTGGGTGTGCCGAAGCATTACCATGGAAAGTCGCTGGTGCCGTTCCTTGCGGGGGAACAGGTGGAAGACTGGCGGGATGAGGTGTTTTTACAGATCAGTGAATCCCAGGTGGGACGGGCGGTCTGTGACGGACGGTACAAATATTCAGTGTCGGACTGCAGTCTGAATGGAGTGCGGGACAGCCGGTCAGACAGATATACGGAAGAATTTCTCTATGATTTGTTCCGGGATCCGGATGAAAATAAAAACCTGATCGCCGACCCGGATTATGAGGAAGTGCGCAGTTGTATGCGCAGCAGCATGATCCGCAACATTGAGCAGTTTGAACATTACACACCTGAGATCTATGCATATGAAAGAGAGCGGGAGGAAGAGCGGTGACAGCAGGGCCTGTACCAGTGTGACGATGATTATCCAACTTCCCGTACCTTCGGCGGAGCTGCCCGGTGGCTGGAAGAAAACCATGAGGCCGACAATTTCCTTTTGTGGGCGGAGGGATTTGACTCTCACGAACCTTTTGAGGTCCCAGGTGAGTGCCTGGACATGTATGAGGACGATTATCAGGAACCGGAGCTGTATTGGCCGGATTACAATGAGCTGATGCATATACCGCTGTTGATTTACCATCCGCAGGTAAAGCCGCGCAGAATAGAAGCTCTGACTCAGAACATTGGTGTATTTTCCCGACATTGCTGGAATACTTCGAGCTGAAGGATGCAAAGCTTAGAAATCCCATTCACAGAAGGAGCTGGTTTCCGCTGCTGCAAGAGCAGGCAGACAGCATCCGCGATACAGCAATTTTCGGAATGCTTGGAAGATCCGTCAATATTACGGACGGCACTTACGTCTATCAGAGAAACGCCGTACGAAAAGACAATATGCTCCTGTATATCTATGGTTCCACATTGACCATGCTGGAACAGTATATCGGCTACGATTCCACGGAGGAAGAGGATTTTGCAAAGATTGAGATGACACATCTTCCGTGGACGAAGTTCCCTGTATACAAGATACCGGGCAGCGCCGTTGTCTGGAACAATGATTCTTGCTATTTCCATGTCCGCATGAAGGGGATTCAGGGAAATATGCAGTATGATATCAAACATGATTATGGGCCGGAGTGCCCATTGTCAGATGAAGTGCAGGAAAAGCGGATGTGCGCACTGCTCAAAGAGACGCTGCAGACATTTGATGCTCCGTGTGAGCAGTATATCCGGCTGGGCCTATAGGAGGGAACAAAAATGAAAGCAATTATGATATTATGCGATACTGTAAACCGCAGAATGCTGGAGTGTTATCACGGGGAAAACCCGGCAATTACTCCAAATATCAACCGACTGGCAAAAAGAGGGATGGTGTTTGACAATCACTGGTGCGGCAGTGCACCATGTATGCCGGCCAGAAAGGATCTGATGACCGGGCGGCTGAATTTTCTGGAAAAGCCGTGGGGAGCCATAGAACCATATGAACAGACATTACAGCAGGTGCTTCAGGAAAAAAATGTACACAGTATGATGTTTGCGGATCATTCCCAGTATCTCATAACCGGCGGAGAGAATTATACCAGAGGTTTTACTGCCTGGGATGTCTACCGCGGGCAGGAGGCGGACCCCTGGTGTGTTCAGCCGGACAAGACGGGGATCCGGCCGGAGCGCCGGCCTGAGGGCTGGAAGGGCGAATATTTTGAAGGGGAAGAGGCAAATAAGAGGAGATTTAAGACAGAGTATGATTATCCCAGCGTGAAAACACTTTACAATGCGGCCCAGTGGCTGGAGGAAAATCATGAGGCTGACAACTTCTTTTTGTGGGCGGAAGCCTTTGATCCTCACGATCCTTATGATGCGCCAAAACATTATCTGGACTTGTACGAGACGGAAGAGGACTATGACGGCCCTGACTATACTCATCCGGACTATCAGCCAAACATCTATACGGAGGCAGAGACGGAGCATCTGAAGAACCGGTATAAAGCGCTGCTGACCATGACCGACCGTCATATCGGTGAGATTCTGGATGTAATGGATAAGTATGAGATGTGGGAGGATACCATGATTATTTTCACCACGGATCACGGCTACCATATGGGAGAGCACGGGCTGATGGCAAAAAATTACATGGCACCCTACAACGAGGTGTTCCACATCCCGCTGATTATCTGTCATCCAGATGTCGCTCCAGGCCGTTTAAGTGCGGTGACACAGAACATTGATGTGATGCCGTCGCTGATGGAGTACTTTGGAGTGAGTGAGGAGATTCTGCAGTATCCGATTCACGGACACAGTCTGCTGGGACTTCTGAAAGGAAGTGTGGATAAGGTGCGGGAAGGCGCCATTTATGGTTATTTTGGAAAGCAGGTGGCCTATACGGACGGGAGATATACGTATTTCCAGTCAGCTGCCGATGAGTCGAACCGACCGTTGTATCTGTACACGGCTGTTCCAAGTCTGCTCAGACAGTATCTGGGGGCGGACGACGCGGTGGATACGATAGATTACGATAAAATTGAGATGGGTCGGTATCTGTCCTGGACCAATTATCCGGTTTACCGGTTCCCGGCAGACATCATCCATTTCAGCAATGCTTCTCAGGAATTCTCCAGGCGTTCTCCCTTTAATGAGGAGAATCTGCTGTTTGATCTGGAACAGGATTATGCACAGGAACATCCGATACAGGATGCGGCTCTTTTGGAGCGCATGGTAAAAAAACTAAAGGAATGCATGCAGCAGCACGGTGCTCCAACAGAGCAGTATGAACGGCTGGGCATCTAAAAGGAGATGGTGGACATGGAGTATGTGATTATCATTTTGGTCAGCTTCTTGGCGTCGGTGATAGGGTCGATCTGCGGTATCGGCGGCGGAGTCATTATCAAACCGACGCTGGATGCGACAGGAATTATCCCAGTGAATACAATCAGCTTTTTGTCGGGATGCACGGTACTGTCCATGTCCGTTATATCCGTGACAAAAAATTTAAGAGACAAGGACCGTCCGGCATTCGATAAACGGGTGGCTACGATGTTGGCTGCCGGGGCTGTGATCGGAGGGCTTCTCGGGAAAGGTCTGTATCAGAAAATCTTAAGCGGACTTTCTGACAGCCAGCGTGTAGGAGCCGTACAGGCAGGAGTTCTGCTGGTCGTAACGATCGGAACTCTTGCGTATACCCTCTTGAAAAGCCGGATTAAAACTCTGGAGGTGTCAAGGAGTACGGCATGCATAATCATTGGGTGCGTGCTGGGGATGATGTCCGCTTTTCTGGGAATTGGAGGCGGTCCGATCAATCTTGTGATCTTGTTTTACTTCTTTTCCATGGGGACCAAGCAGGCGGCGGCTTATTCTCTGTACATCATTATGTTTTCTCAGACGGCCAGTCTCATCAGCAGTATCGTCTGTCGTCAGGTACCTGAATTTACATTTCTTATGATCGCGCTGATGGTAGCCTGCGGAGTTCTGGGAGGCCTTGTGGGTTCCAGGGTGAATAAAAAGATCGAAGAGCGGTATGTGGACCGGCTGTTTTTGGGATTAATGGTTGTAATTATACTGATAAATATATATAATATCATTAAATACATATAAACAGAGGGAAGTTGTTGTAAAATAGCAATATTTTACAACAACTTTATCGCCGTTAACTTTAAAAAGGAGTGAACATATGCCGCCAATTAATATTTTGATCAAACCGGCATCCTCGAAATGCAATATGCGCTGCAAATATTGTTTTTATTATGCGATAGCAAGTCAGCGCTGCGTTGCCGATATGGGAGTGATGCGGGAAGAAACACTGCGGGAACTGATTCAAAGCGGAATTGATTATGCAGACCATGTGGTAAGCTTTGCATTTCAGGGGGGTGAACCGACCTTGGCCGGCCTTGAATTCTTTAAAAAGGTTATCGATTATCAGAAGCAGTACCTGGCCGAGTCCGGAAAAAAGGACTTACATATCCATAATGCGATTCAGACGAACGGCTATCTGATTGACGAGGAATGGGCAGAATTCTTTCATGAGAACCACTTTCTGGTAGGACTTTCCCTGGACGGTCCCGCAAATGTCCACGACCGCAACCGGGTGGATATCAGAGGAGAAGGTACCTTCGCCAGAATTATGCATACGGTGGAGCTGTTTAACCGCTATGAGGTTGAATATAACGTTCTGAGTGTAGTGACCGGGCAAAATGCAATGGCGATCCGGCGGATGTACCGGTTCTTCGTGAAACAGAAATTCCGTTATCTGCAGTTCATTCCGTGTCTGGAACCACTGGAGGAAGAGCGCGGGACCGAGAATTACCATTTGTCTGTGCAGGAGTATGGGGACTTTCTGATTGATATTTTTGACTTGTGGTTCGCAGATTTTAAGCAGGGAAATTATATCAGCATCCGCCATATTGATAACTGGGTTTATCTGATGCTGGGGGAACGGCCGGAAGCTTGTAATATGAACGGATGCTGCAGCATTCAGTTTGTGGTGGAAGGTGACGGCGGCATTTACCCCTGCGATTTTTATGTATACGATGAATGGAAACTCGGAAATGTCGGGGAAAAGACGTTTCAGGAGATTGTGGACAGTCCAAAAGCACAGCGGTTTATCACAGAATCACTCCCGGTTCCGGAGGAATGTAAAGTCTGTCGGTACGTAAGCCTGTGCCGGAATGGCTGCAAAAGGGACAGGGTGACAACAAATGTGCCGGGAGTACAGAAAAATTATTACTGCAAAGCGATTTATCGTTTCTTTTCTGAAAGGGAGAAAGAATTAAGAGAGGTAGTTCAGATCGTGCAGAGCCGCCGGATGCAGAGATAAAGGGGATATGTGATGACGGGCAGAAGAGAGAAGAAGAGACGGATGCGAAGCTTAAAAGAGCTGCTGCTTCCAAAGATACTGATGGGTAATTATCTGGTCATCCTCATAGCGCTGCTTGTGACATCTGTAGGAGTGTGCAGCTTTCTGAAAAATGAGATCGGACGTACCCAGGTAAATGTGCTGCAGCAGATCAGTGATCTGAATCAGCTGAATATGAACGCGGTAAAAAATACGATGACGGATCTCTATTCCAGCATTCAATCATTTATCAACCTAAATTCTATCGAAAATTTTGATAAAACACAGGCGGATCAGGTGATGGAGGAGACACAGAGATGTTTTTCAAACATGGGCGTGGACTCCATGGTGGACATTATTCTGAAGGATGTGGGGACGTACACATCCGACGGAGATCTCAGCCGTGTCGATGCCCTGAAAAAAACTGTCCGGTATACGTATCTGATCAGCGGGTCGAGAGCTGAAAGCTGGTATATGAATTTTTCCAACAGAAAGGATTCCAAGAAAGGGATTCTGCTGTCTTTTGGCAGGACGATTCTGAATGAAAAGGGAGAGGCGGCGGGAATTGTAATTATCAGTACGTCCCAGCAGACACTTCTGCGGAGTTATGAAAATACACTGAATGAGAATAATGTGATCTATATTCTGGATGAGAGCGGCATTGTCATCAGTCATTCGAATCCTCGTCTGATAGGGTTTTCTTTTTATTATATGCCGACATTTGAGAAGAATGTGGCACCGTATAATTCCTATACTGTCAAAACTAAAAATCACAGGCCGCTTCTACTTTCAAATTATCATAATGAGGAAAATGGCTGGACATTTGTAGAGGAGCTGGATCTGACCAGCAAACTAAAGGATTATTCCAGGATGATCATTGTAGTTATTGCAGGGGTTCTGATTTGTTCCTTTTTTATGGTAGGGCTGGACTTTGTGTTGATCGACAAAGTTACGAATTCACTGACCAGGTTTTCCTGGCATATCAAAGGGCTTCAGCCTGACCTGAGCAACGGTATTACGGAGATACCTGTCCAGGAAGATTACGTGGAAATCAACATTATCACGGAACGTTTTAACAAGATGCTGGCAAGGATTCAGGAACTGATACAGAATATCAAAATCAATGAGCGCAAAAAGAGAAAAGCTGAATTTGATTTTCTGCAGGCACAAATCGAACCGCATTTTCTGAGAAATACGCTGCTCACATTAAAAAGTCTGATTGCTCTTGGCGAATCCCAGAAGGCCATGTCGATGCTGGATGATTTTAATGCGCTGCTGCGGATTCCGATGATGGTGGATAAGCAGTTTGTCCCGGTTTACGAAGAGATCGAGCTTGTGATGCATTATATGGCGATTATGGAGTACCGGTTTGACAAACGGTTTCTTCTGCACATTCATATGCCCGAGGAAATCAAACATGTTCTGGTGCCGAGGATGATTCTGCAGCCGGTGGCGGCGAATGCTCTGTTTCATGGATTCGCAGAAAAAGAGGACAATGCAATCATAACAATCATGGCTTATGAACAGGGAGAAGATCTTTACATTGTAATTACTGATAACGGCGAGGGAATGACAGAAGAACAGATACAGATGGTACTTGCCGGGAAACGAAATGTCAATTCACATCACGGTGTCGGTCTGAAGAATGTAAAAAGCAGACTGCAGCTGATCTATGGGGAAAGAGCGCGGCTGAATATTAAAAGTACTGTCAACGTTGGAACGGAAGTTACCCTGGTTTTCGCGGGCTACCGGTCTGTCTATTTTAATAATGAGGAGAATCAGACATGAAGATTTTGATAGTAGATGATGAGGTGCCCATTCGGAAATATATCACACAGATGATTCAGGACTGCGGGGAGGAGTATGAAGTCATTGGAAGTGTCGGTTCTGCGAAAAAGGCAATGGAGGTGATGAAACATCAGGTGCCGGATCTTGTTTTTGCAGATATCACTATGCCGAAAATCACGGGACTTGAATTGCTGGAACAGATCAAAAAGGAATATCCGGAAGTTTCTGTCTTTATGCTGACATGCCACAATGACTTTGAATTTGCAAGAACTGCGATTAAACTCTCGGCTGACAATTATATTCTGAAGGATGAGATCAGCCGCCCGTTTATGGAGAATCTGCTTCGGGCGGTTCAGGAAAAAAGAAAGAAGGCAGCGGAAGAATCTCTGCACCATCTGGAAAGTGACTCTTATTTTATTCAGCTGATGGAAGGTGAGGAGACATTGCTGTTTGATTCCTACGATCTGGAAAAACATAAAATTTTTCTCAAGGATAAAGAATTTATTGCGATATCATTCACTAATTCGAGCCGGAACCTGCAGAAAATTGTCTCCTTCCGGCACTCATTGCTGCAGAATCAGGAGATTTTTCCATATCACGAATACGAAATTATCCTGATCGCTAATCTGTCCGGGGAATCCGGAAAACAGCTGCACGAAGGGGTACAGGAGATTGTAGGCAGACTTCGCAGTGAAGTGAACGGGCCTGTGGGTGTAAGCTCCGTCTATTACCGGATCAACATGCTCAGAAAGGCAGTGCTGGAAGCCTGCGAATCCTACAGCTTTGAGTACTACGGAAAGTCAGCGTATCCTGCCGTCAGGACAGTGCCGGATCTGAGGAAAAACCGCAAAATAGAGATGCAGGGTTTTGCCAACCGGGCAAATCATCTGATCGGGGAAAAAAATTATAAAAAACTGTTCGGGCTGATACCGGATATTCTCGCTTATGCTTCAGATACAAACGTCAGTATCCACCTTCTCAAGCACACGCTGTATTCCATATTTACGGATTATTCCATGTTAAGCGGGGAGAAACCGGATACAGGTATGATCAAATTATCCGAAAACATTGAGGAACTGAGAGCATATCTTTTTGAAACCATTGGGAAATCGGAAGTGGCACACGGTGCATATTCTCGGGCGGTCAACGATGCCATACAGTTTATGAGGGATAATTTCAGTGATAATATTACATTGACAGAGGTTGCCGACACAGTGCATTTGAATCAGGATTATTTCAGCAGGCGGTTTAAAAAAGAAACGGGAATCAAATTTTCCGAGTACCTGCTCAAGCTTCGAATGGAGGAGGCCAGAAAACTGCTGCTGGATTCTGAACATTCAATCACTGACATTGCGCGGGATGTCGGATTTAACAACGACAGTTATTTTTCAGTTACCTATAAAAAAGTTTATGGAGAGAATCCCAATGAGACGAGAAAGAACAGATGACAATGATCTGTTCTTTTTTTTTATCTGTTTGATCATCTAAGAGGTGTGGTGGTTCCTTTTGATTCAAATGAAAGGCTGCTGTGTTTAAACGACAAAAAATTTGTGCGTACGACACAAATTTGGATATTATAATTGGTGTCGTCATACATTTACGAAAAATTTAATAATTTGTATAATGAATACTAGAAAACATTGCTTTTCTTTCAATTAAAAACTTCAAGCGCGCCGAGGTGAAACACATTAAAAAAAGGGGGATTTTACAATGACATCCAGAGAACGTATGTTAGCAGCATTAAATCATGAAGAGCCGGATCAGATTCCGCTGGACCTGGGTTCCGGACATGCCTGTAAATTCACAAAATATTTTTACTTAAAACTGCTCGATTATTTTGGGATTACAGATGAACAGGACAGATTGGAAATCTGTCAGAAACCGTATCAGCTGGTATATGCTTCTGATAAGGTTATGGATTTACTGAAATGCGATGTTAGAAATGCAAGAGTAAAATATTTGCCGAATCCTGATTTTAAGAGTCCGTATATCAAGGAATGGAGCGATGAGCATTATTCGTACTATACGAATGATTTTGGCACCACTTACCGTATGCCTTTTGTCAATTCTCTGTATTATGACAACTGCGGGACAGTTCTCGGAGATGCTGAGGACGCAGAAGAAGATGCCAAGTTTGTATGGCCATGTCCGAGCAAAGTTGACCCCGCGGGCCGCAAGGAGCTGGAGGAATATCTTGCAAATGGGTTTTTGACAACGACATGTCAGGTTTTTGGCAACGGTTTTCTTCAGACGGGCCCGCTGGTATACGGCTATGAACACTGGCTGATGATGTTGGTTGCAGAGCCGGAACGATGCGAACCTTTTATTGAAACGCTCTATAACAAAAAAGTTGAATGGTACACGAATATGTTTGAGGTGTACGGTGGTGTACTTGACGTGACGGCAGAGGCGGATGATTTTGGCGTGCAGCTGGGACTGTTCTGTTCACCGGAAATTCTCAGGGAAATGATTTTCCCGTATCATAAAAAGCTGAATGAGTTTATCAAAAAAGCCCAGCCGGGAATCAGGACGACATTGCATACCTGCGGTTCCGTATATGACGTAATCCCGGACATTATAGAGGCGGGATATGATTGTCTGAATCCCGTTCAGATTGCGGCTGCAAAAATGGATGCCGCTACTCTGAAAAAAGATTTCGGCAAGGACCTCGTATTCTGGGGCGGCGGAATCAATACACAGGCGACGCTTCCGAATGGGACTCCCGAGCAGTGCCGTGAAGAGACCAAGAGGCTGATGGATACATTTGCTCCTGGCGGCGGTTTTGTTTTCTCACCGGTACACAATATTCAGGATGATGTTCCGATCGAGAACTTTATGGCGATGTGGGAAACATTCCAGGATAACTGTAAATATTAACAAGTCTTAAGCAAAGGAGAAACAATGGAAAAAAATATCAATAATATCTCCGGACGCTTGGAGAGACTTCCCGCGTGTTCGGTACAGTGGAAACAATGGTTTTGTCATGAAATCTGCTGGATTCTTGGCTCCGTTGGACTTGGTACAACTACGTTTTGTATGACGAACATTGCCGCAGAATATGGTTTTGATTCCACCACAAAAGGTCTGGTGGCAACAGTTGTTTACATTGGCATGTTTTTAGGAGCGACAATCTCGGGGTTAATGGCGGATAAAATCGGCCGTAAAAAAATGTTAATCACGGCTATCTGTCTGTGGTCGATCTCCAGTCTGCTCATAGCGTTGACGAGCAGTGTCACATTATTCTGGCCGCTGCGTCTGATCCTTGGTTTCGGCATGGGTGCTCATTTTCCATGTACGCAGTCGATGCTGGCAGAGCTGTTTCCGGCAAAAAGCCGCGGCCGCTGCATCTGTCTGCTGGAGGGCGGCTATCCGCTGGCATGTATCGTTGCCGGTTTATATGGATGGATTCTCCAGATGTTCTTCCCGTGGCGTGCTGTGTTCCTCGCACAGGGGCTTGGCGGACTGTGTATTTTTATCGTTATCTTCCTGATCCCGGAGTCAGCGAGATGGCATGAGATGAAAGGGAACATAGAAGAGGCAAAACGTATCGTATCCACTTATGAGGATAAGGTAAGGGCCTGTACAGGAAAAGCACTGGCTCCGATTCCGGATCCTGTGGCGGAGGTTGTTGATAATTCGGGAAAATCCAAGTTTGCCCAGCTGTTTGAATCGAAAGATCAGACAAGGAAAACTCTGACGATGTGGATCTTGTGGTTCTGTGTACTGTTTGGTCATTACGGTCTTAATACGTGGATCTCCGACCTGCTGGTTGGTAAGGGATTTGATGTGGTTAAGTCCAATGGCTTTGTTATCTTGATGTATCTGCCGGCGATTCCAGGTTATCTGATCGCGACTTATCTGGTAGAGATTGTCGGTCGTAAAAAGATGATTTTTTCTTATTTGATTTTGGCTGCGGCTTTCTCGTATCTCTATGGCGGGGCAACAAGTATGACACAGATTATTATCTTTGGCGGACTGCTGCAGATGTTCAGCTTCGGTATCTGGTCGTTGATCTATACATATGCTTCCGAGGTGTTCCCAACTCGTATTCGCGGCATTGGTACAGGCACAACCTCTTCTGCCGGGCGTATGGCGTCTCTGATTGCTCCGACTCTGTTCGGTGCAATGATGCAGGCGAATATGCCGCAGATTTATATCTTCATCCTGGCATCTGTTGTCTTCGTAATTGGTGCAGTTTCGACCCTGGTATTTGGTACGGAGACCAAGGGGCGCAGCGTTGAGGAGATTAACAAATAAAAGAGGTTTTGTGAAAAAGGGGGCTTAGGTTATGGACAATCAACATCGAATCATAGACGGAATAAAAGACTTTCCAAAACATGTGCATATAAAAAGTGTCACGCAGGGGATAGTGACAGGAGTTGCAGGCTGGTGTTTTGCACTTCTGTTATATGCCTATGGCAATGATTGCGGATGGCCAAGAGAGACTGTTGTTTCCTGGATTTTTGCATGTTGGGGTCTTGGATGTCTGAACGGACTAATTCTTTCATTGAAGTATAAGACGCCAATTCCCGGGGCCTGGTCGATTTCAGGTGCGGCGATTGCGGTATCCGGTGTCACTGCCGGTCTGTCGCTGCCGCAGCTGTGTACAGGGTATCTGTTGTCTGGTATTATTGTATTTCTGCTGGGTATCAGCGGAATTGTCAGCAGAGTGATGAAATTTATTCCCATGCCGATCGTCATGGGAATGACGGCAGGATGTCTGTTTAAGTTCGGGACAAATATCGTACAGTATCTTTTTAACTGGTCTTCGGATCTTTCACAGACGTCAAATGTTCAGATGCTGGTGATCGGACTTTTGGCGATTGCGGCATGGGTAGTATTTACACGTTTAAAGATTCCTGCAATTCCTCCGGTATTGGCAGCACTTGTGATCGTTGTTGTCGGTGTTCTGGTGTGCGGACTTTACGACACCAGTGCACTGGCGGGATTAAAATGGAGTGGTCCGAAATTTGTGGGCTATTCATTTAAAGGCTTTGGAAATGTCTTTATTTCTATTACAATTCCGCTGACGCTGCTCGTTATCGGTGCAGAGAATACACAGGCGGTAGGTGTTTTGCAGGGCCAGGGGTATGAACCTCCTGTTAAGGCGATGACGGTGATATCCGGTATTGGCGGTGTGATTGCTTCTCTGTTCGGAGGCCACAATGCCAACATTGCAGGGCCGATGACGGCAATGACAGCATCACCTGAATCGGGACCGAAAGAAGACCGTTATGCAGCGGCTGTCATCTGTATGATTTTTACTTCCTTCGTGGCAATATTTGCAAGCATTGTCGTACCGTTTTTGGATACGATGCCGATTAACCTGATTTATATTATCGGCGGTTTATCTTTGATCGGTGTGATCCTAAGCTCACTTCAGGATGCCTTTAAGGCGGGAAGGTTTCAGCTTTCTGCGGTGATTGCATTTATTATTGCACTGTCTCAGCTTTCATTTTTGGGTATCGGATCAGCTTTCTGGTCTTTGCTGATTGGTGTAATTATAGCAGTTGTAGTTGAACCGCAGGATTTGAAAGCAAACCGGAATTAAAAATAACAGTCATAGAGGAAGGCCACATACAGTCTTCCTCTATGGCTGTATTGCGTTAAAAATGTCAGTGATGTATAATAATTATGTGGTATTTTCGGAATAGTCGACTTGATTTTTGGAAAACAGTGATCAAGACTGATTTCTATGACAGCAGAGGGGTTTGATATGATATCTCAGGTATTTGCTAAAAAATTTATTGAAAACAGCCGCCGGTACAACGATTACAATTTTATTATTATTAACCCGGAGGGGATTATTATAGCGGCGACGGAAAAAGAGAGGATTGGCGATTTTCATGAAGCATCTTACCGGATGATGATTAACCGTGAAAATATAGCGGTTGTTGAAGTGGCAGATATTCCGCGGTACGTTGGTGTAAAATGCGGAATTGATATGCCGATTATGTATAAAAATGAAATCGTCGGGGCAATTGGAATCACAGGTATTCCCGCAGAGGTAAAAGATGTACTTTCCATGGCGAGGATGAGCATTGAAACTGCGCTGGAGTACGAGTTTTACAAAGATGATCTTGCACGGAAAAACGGATACCGAAAAAGATTCTGGAAGATGCTGGTTGACGGTGATAAACAACATGCAGATGAATTGATCCGCTATACGATTGAGAACGGGTATGACGTAAACCGATACCGGATTGCTATTTTGATAGAAATTAGAGAAAGAAAATTATCTTTTTCCTCTTTTGCTGATATGCTCTGTGCCTCGGAGCTGCTGAATCATCAGGATATCCTGCTCTATGCGGAGGGGAAGGGGTATATTATATTCCGGGATATTCCCGGACGCCCGGAGAATCTGTTCCGGGATTACAGGAACATTATAAGGGTGTTTCTGGTGACGCTGTCCGTCTATTTCCGTCGTTTAGGGATCTCATTTGATGCTTATATCGGCAGTATTCAAAATCAGATGGAGAACTATTTTTATTCTTACCAGCACAGCCACTGGATGCAGAAGAAAGGTCTTCACGAACAGTATTTTTATGACTACCTGCAGGATTATATTTTTGAAACGATGCCGCAGACGATTATCGACGGAATTTTTAATGTGACGAAACCGCTGGTGGACCAGGCGACGAAAGAGAATTATCTTTCGATGATACGGGCACTGATGAATCAGAATTATAATATTAATGACGCAAGTGCCGCCTTGTTTATCCATAAAAATACATTTAATTTCCGTTTTAATAAAATAAAGGAGCACTTTGGCATCCAGCCGATGCAAAATGACAAGGACCGCAAATTTGCGGAGGCGCTGTACTATTATCTGGAGAGAGATTAAAGGGGACAGGCTGTTAAAAGAGTTCTGGAATCGGTCAGTATTATGACAGCTCGTTTTTTGATGATTTTCGTGAAACAACATAAAAATATCGATAATCGATAAAAAGTTCTTGTAAAACAACAGGAAGAGTGATATAATTCAATTAAAGTTCAGGGGGATTCAGGGATAATTATTGGAAAAGGAGCAGAAACATGAACTGGAACAAAGATAAGAGTATTACATTATCACAGGTATGTGTATGGATTTTCACCGGATTACTGGCGGCAGGAGCGGTGGGGGCGCCGTGGCTGTTTAAGATGTTTATCGGCATACGGGGAGGAGCTCTTGACGGCACGCTGCCGTATTTTCTTATCAGTACGTATACGACGGTCATTCCGGTGACAGCTGCACTCATGTTGTTGTACCGTCTGTTGGGGAATATAAAAAGGGGCGATGTATTTCTTGCGGGGAATGTCAGGTGTCTGAGAGGACTGTCCTGGTGCTGTCTGGCTGCAGGTCTCATCTGCCTGATCAGTTCCGTTTATTATCTGCCGTTTTTGGCACTGGCGGTTATAGCGGTTTTTATGAGTCTGATCCTGCGCGTAATAAAAAATGTATTTGCGGAAGCTCTGGCGTTAAAAGAAGAAAATGACTATACCATTTAGAAAGGATGTGCCAATATGTCCATAATTGTGAATATTGACGTGATGATGGCACGTCGTAAAATCAGCGCCGGTGATCTGGCAAAAGAGGTAGGAATCACTCCGGCAAATCTGTCAATTCTAAAAAACGGCAAGGCAAAAGCTGTCCGTTTTTCTACACTGGAGGCGCTGTGTAAAGTACTTCAGTGTCAACCGGGAGATATCCTGGAGTATCGGGAAGATTAACACAGAAAGGGGAAAATATGGGGAATCAAGATCTGGTGAGCAGCGAAAGCGGCTTACCCTGTGAAAGTGCGCCTGAAAACCATTGGATATTTGTATGGATGTATCTGTTGCTGGGCTATGGGATTGTCTGTGTGTTTACAGATTTCGGCAGCGGCAGTCATTTCCGTCAAAATATCCCGCTGATTACCACAGCATATGCAGCGGTAGTTATGTTCTGGCTGCAGAAAGAAAAAATACGTATGGCGGTGGAGAGCTGGTTCTGGCTGGCGGTGATGGGAGCCATTGCAGTGCCGTATGCATTTTGGAGCATTATGCCGGTTCTACAGGTGCTTGTACTGCTGGTTACAACTGCCTACTGGACTCTTTCGGCCTCCGGAGCGTTGATTGAGCAGCATGAGACATCACAGTGGATTCTGGCCGATGTCTGGCATGCGGTGGCGGAGGTGCCTTTCAGGCATATCTTCTGTTACTGGAGGGAGATGCGCGCAGGTATCCGAAGAACACGTTCCGGACGGCGGCTGGCAGGTATGCTTCTGGGACTTGGCATTGCCGTTCCGGTTCTTGCAGTGGCACTGCCTCTTCTGGGAAGAGCTGACGCCGGGTTTCAGGTTCTGGTGCGGCAGGGCATGGATTATTTCTGGGAAAACTGTCTGGGATATTTTCTTCGGTTCATACTGTCTGTGCCCGTGGCGGCATATTTGTTTGGGCTTGCCTATGGGGGAATTGTCAGGAAAAGCACAAGAGATTTTCATAAGGACAGTGTCCGTGCTGCAGTCATGAAACTTCATGCGGTTCCAAATGTAGCAGTCGGCACTGCAGTTGTGGCAGTCTGCGCAGCTTATCTGGCGTTCATCGGGCTGCAGAGCACATACCTGTTCTCGGCATTTGCGGGGATGCGGCCAGAGAATTTTACGTATGCGGAATATGCCAGACGGGGGTTTTTTGAATTGTGTCAGATTTCATTATTGAATATTGCGGTATTGCTTGGAGCCAATTCATTTTCTAAAACAGCGAGGAAGGATAATAAAGTGCTTCGCTGGCTGAATGTTCTGATGTCTGTCTTGACCCTTTTTCTGATTGCAACGGCTGCCAGCAAGATGCTGCTGTATATCTCGGCCTACGGGTTTACCATAAAACGAATTTTGACGAGTGTATTTATGCTGTGGATGGCCATTGTATTTGTACTGAATATCGTGCAGCAGCGCCGGGAATTTCCGATGATTCAGTATGCTGTATTGTCCGGTGCGATACTTTTCTGTACACTCTGCGTGGTGCCTGTCGGACTCTTGGTAAATGCAGCCATGCCTTGACAACTGTTACGTTTCAGGTACAGTTTGTACCGCAATGCGTGCGGATTCGGATATTCCAAATGCACCTGCATGGGATTATAACAGGCAGGTGCATTAAAATTATTTATCCATATATTAATCCGACATGTGTAACGCACTCGTTCAGCTTTATTCACTCATTTTGCCATCCAGCAATGCTGCATCCTGGGAACAAAAGCAGCTGTCCATTTTTCCGGTGAAATATCAAGAGTTAACGGAAACCCCACACCACTGACCGAGAGTTGGTGATCGAGTTGGAGACGGCAAAGCATGCCTGATACAAGAAGTTGTTGCGCTATCTTCATATAAGAGTCGGTTTTATCTGGTTGTCCTTAGCGCTTTTTGATGATAGGATAAAAAAAACGGCTGGGCAGGAGGAGTTGAAAAAGATGGAGTATCTGGATATAGTAACGGAAGATGGGATTCCTACAGGTGTTACAAAAGAAAGAAATGCTGTTCACAGGGACGGAGATCTGCACCGCACGTCACACGTATGGATTGCCAGGCAAAATAAAGATCACAGGATGGAACTTCTTCTTCAAAAACGCAGTATGAATAAAGATTCACATCCGGGATGTTATGATATCTCTTCGGCCGGTCATATTCCCGCCGGAATGGATTATCTGGAATCTGCGCTGCGCGAGCTGAAAGAAGAACTGGGACTGCCCGCAAAGCCGGAAGAACTTATAGATAAAGGGGTTCGGCGTGTCAGGTGGCAGGGAAAATTTCACGGTCAGGTTTTTCGGGATTATCAGGTCAGCAGAGTCTATCTGTTGTGGAGGGATGTAAATATCGAAGCATTATGTCTGCAGACAGAAGAAGTGGAATCTGTGCGGTGGATGGAATATGAGAAATGCTTTCGGGCAGTTAAGGAGAATTCGATTCCAAATTGTATTGCGCTGGAGGAGCTGCAGATGCTGAAACAATAACAGAAAACCATTTTCTTGGCGCTCATTTTGTAGTATAGTATGAGTATGAATAAATTTACAAAAGTTGGAATGGAGAACGAATGAAAGTTGTAATTCTGGCAGGCGGATTCGGAACAAGAATCAGCGAAGAAAGCCATCTGAAGCCAAAACCGATGATTGAGATTGGCGAAAAGCCGATTTTGTGGCATATTATGAAATTGTATTCTTATTACGGATACAATGAATTTATCATATGCTGCGGATATAAGCAGCATGTGATCAAGGAGTGGTTCGCCGATTATTATCTGCACAACAGCGATATTACTTTTGATTTTACCAGAGAAAACAAGATGATCGTGCATAGTAATATATCTGAACCGTGGAAAGTGACCCTGATCGATACGGGGCTGATGACAATGACGGGCGGACGCATCAAAAGGATCCGTGAATATCTCGAAGAGGATACATTTCTTCTTACTTACGGGGACGGGGTGTCAGATGTCAATATCAAAGAGCTTGTAAAATTTCATCATACACACAGGAAAATGGCGACCATCACGTCGGCGCAGCCCGGTGGCCGTTTCGGTGTGCTGGATATCCTTGAAGACGGAACCATCACGAATTTTAAAGAAAAGAAAAAAGAGGATGGCGGATGGATCAATGCCGGGTTCATGGTGCTCGAGCCGGAGATTATAGATTTGATCGAGGGCGATGAGACCGTGTTTGAGCGGTATCCGCTGGAAGAAGCTGCCCGCCGCGGACAGCTGAATGCTTATCGGCACAGTGGATTCTGGCAGTGTATGGACACCATGCGTGAAAAAGAAAAATTAGAGGAAATGTGGATGTCCGGCAGGGCACCATGGAAGGTATGGCAGTGATGGAAAAGTTAGATTTTTACAGTGGGAAGAAAGTGCTGGTTACAGGACATACCGGATTTAAAGGGAGCTGGCTGTGCCGTATGCTGATCGATGCAGGAGCACAGGTGACCGGATATTCGCTGGAACCGCCAACAAGTCCGAACCTTTTCTCTGTGAGTAAAGTAGAACAGCAGATGCATTCAGTAATCGGGGATATCCGGGACTTTAAGCATCTGTCAGAGGTTATGAAAACGGCACAGCCGGAGATTGTACTCCATCTGGCGGCGCAGCCGATTGTGCGGGAATCCTATCAAAACCCCGTCTATACATATGAGACAAATGTGATGGGAACAGTCAATATTCTGGAATGTGTGCGGCAGAACGGCAGTGTGCGTTCCTTTTTAAATGTGACGACAGACAAAGTCTATCAGAACCATGAGTGGGAATGGGGGTATCGGGAAAGCGATGCGCTGGATGGGTATGACCCTTATTCCAACAGCAAATCCTGTTCGGAACTGGTGACTCACAGCTACCGGAATTCCTTTTTTGCAGATGGACGGACAGCCATCTCCACAGCGAGGGCAGGAAATGTCATCGGGGGCGGAGACTTTGCAAGTGACCGTATCATTCCGGACTGCATCCGGGCGGCCGTCAAAAAAGAACCGGTCAAAGTACGCAATCCGTATTCCACAAGACCGTTTCAGCACGTATTGGAGCCGCTTACTGCATACTTGCTGATTGCACAGAAGCAGTTTGAGGACGGCCGTTATGCAGGCTATTATAACGTAGGGCCAAACGATGATGACTGTGTCACCACAGGACAGCTGGTCGATATGTTTTGTAAAATCTGGGGGGACGGACAATCGTGGATCAATCAGTCAGAGGATGGACCGCATGAGGCAAACTTCCTGAAACTGGACTGTTCAAAGGTGAAACATGTCTTTGGATGGAAACCGCGCTGGCATGTGCAGAAAGCCATCGAGAAGACAGTGGAATGGTCCAGAATCTATCTGGACGGAAAAGACGTATGTGCCTGTATGAAAGCACAGATCAAAGAATTTACGGAAGTAGGAGATTAAGAGATGTTTGAACATATGACAGAGAAGGAAGCAAGAGATCAGATTCTGCAGATGGTAGGCGCTTATTGCGATCGATATCACAACCAGAAAAAAGATTTTGAAGAAGGGGACCGCATCCCGTACGCCTCCCGCGTTTATGACCGCAGGGAGATGACAAATCTGGTGGACAGTGCACTGGAGTTCTGGCTGACATCCGGACGTTACACGGACGAATTTGAGAAGAATTTTGCAAAATATCTGGGAATCAGGTTCTGTTCGCTGGTGAACTCCGGTTCTTCTGCCAATCTGCTGGCATTTATGGCACTTACCTCCCCGCTTCTCGGTGAGCGCCGGGTAAAACCCGGCGATGAGATCATCACAGTAGCAGCGGGGTTCCCGACGACGGTGGCGCCGGTGATCCAGTACGGTGCAGTGCCGGTGTTCGTGGACGTGACGATTCCGCAGTACAATATTGATGTGACAAAGCTGGAAGATGCGGTATCTGACAGGAGCAAGGCGGTAATGATCGCCCATACACTGGGCAATCCATTTGACTTACAGGCGGTAAAATCCTTTTGTGATGCGCACGGTCTGTGGCTGATCGAAGATAACTGTGATGCACTCGGCAGTACTTATACGATTGATAACGAGACGAAACTGACGGGAACTATCGGTGATATCGGAACCTCAAGTTTTTATCCGCCCCATCATATGACGATGGGGGAGGGCGGCGCGGTGTATACGGACAACCCGCTGCTGCACAAGATCGTACGCTCCTTCCGTGACTGGGGACGTGACTGTGTCTGCCCCTCCGGCTGTGACAACCTCTGCGGCCATCGGTTCGAGAAGCAGTATGGAGAACTTCCGATCGGTTATGACCACAAATATGTGTACTCACATTTTGGATATAATATGAAAGCGACGGATATGCAGGCGGCAGTCGGCTGTGCCCAACTGGAAAAGTTCCCGTCCTTCATAGCGCGCAGAAAGGAAAATTTCTTACGGCTCAAGGCCGGACTTGCTGATGCGCAGGAAAAATTCATTCTTCCCGAAGCCTGTGAACATTCAGATCCGAGCTGGTTTGGTTTTCTGATCACCTGCCGGGAAGGCGTGGACCGCAATGCAGTGGTGCAGTATGCGGAAAAGAAAGGCGTTCAGACAAGAATGCTGTTTTCCGGGAATCTGATCAAGCATCCATGTTTTGACGTGATGCGGGCAGAGGGAAAAGGTTACCGCGTGGCAGGTGATCTGGCAGTGACCGACCGTATTATGACCGATACATTCTGGATCGGTGTCTACCCCGGAATGACGGATGCGATGATAGATTATATGATAAAAGTATTAAAGGAAGCATAATGGGGAGGATGACGGATGTCATTTGATGAAAAATTAAGATGGTTTGGATTCTGGACGCTTGATAAACTTCGCGGCGCGCCTGTTCGCGGATATTATGATCAGATACGCAGCGGTTTTTATGGGGGAACCTCCCTGGAGGAGACTGAAACAAAGATTCATAAATTAATTAGCCACGCTGTGCGTACGACAAAGTTTTATGAAGCGTATGATCCCGGCAGCAGCCTTTTGGACTTGCCGGTCGTAAATAAAGACACATTCCGCGACCAGTACGATGCGTTTGTGTCCTCGGTATATAAGGACGCACCGGACAACCGGATTATGTGTACCAGCGGTTCAACCGGAACACCACTTTCTATGGTCCAGAACAGGGACAAGATTTATCACAATACGGCGGGCGGCATTTTTCTGGGCGCGGCGGGCGGATATTATATCGGCATGAAAGAAGCATTTATCCGTGTATGGGTCAACAATGTTAAGAAAAGCCGGCTTTCACTGCTGATGGAGAATATGATCATGGTGGACAGCTCCAAGATGGATGACGAGGGGCTGGCCAGGATGCTGGATACCATCCGCAGGAAAAAGGTGAAATGCCTGGTGGGATATTCATCTGCCCTCGAAGAGATCAGCCGATATATCTTAAAGCATCACACGGACACGTCGGGCTTCAGGGTCAGCTCTATCATTCCTATTTCAGAATCTATGGCTCCGGATTTCCGGAAAAAGCTGCAGGAGCAGTTTGGCTGCCCGGTGAGAGCCTGGTATTCCAATGAGGAAAACGGAATCATGGGTATCCAGAATAAAGAAGATGAGGGATATCAGATTGATACGGAGAGTTATTACTATGAGATCTTAAAGATGGACAGCGATGAGCCGGCGGCTCCCGGAGAGCTTGGGCGTATTGTGATTACAGACCTGTATAATTACGCATTTCCGATTCTGCGGTATGACAATGGGGACACGGCAGTTGCGTCCAGAAAAGTAAAAAACGGAAGGTACAAACTATACCTGACCGAACTTTACGGCAGAAGAAGCGATCTCATCTATGATTGTGACGGCAGGGCCTTAACGCCTTATATCATCACCAATAATATGTGGGATGTGTCCGGTGTCAGACAGTTTCGGTTTATTCAGGAGGACGTCACGAAGTATACGCTTTGGCTCAACGGCGACCAAAATCAGATAGATGCAGAAGACATCAGGAGTAGGATTCAGCCGTATCTGGGAGAAAAGGCCAAACTTTCCATCGAGTATGTGGACGAGATTCCCGTACTCCAGTCGGGGAAGAGAAAATATATTGAAAACCGGTGTGAAAGATATCAAAACCGGAAGGGAAGCAGGTAGTAAGGCGTGCAGGAAACGCAAAAGAAACAAATTTTAGGAAATACGGTATATACGATGGGCGGCATGCTGCTGATGAACGGCGTGCTGCAGCTGCTGATCTATCCGCTGCTGAACCGCCATATGGGAGCGGATCAGATGGGCGGGCTTTTGTATATCATGGGTCTTGTCAGTATCCTCTGTCCGTCCGTCGGGCAGGCGCTCAATACGAGCCGGCTCGTGGTGCGCAGAACCCATGCAGTTGAAAACGGGGATTACAATCGTTCGCTTCTTTTGTTCGGGAGTATCGGTAGCGTTATCGCGGTGCTGGTTTCCAGCCGGTTCATGAACGGTGCAGGAACTGTTGCGCTGACGCTGCTTTTGCTGATGCTGACTATGTTTCGATATTATGGAGATGTGGAATATCGTTTGAATCTGAATTACCGGAGATTTTTTATCTATTACCTGGTAATGAGTGTCGGGTATATTGCCGGATTTGGTCTTTACTGGCTGACAGATGTCTGGTTCCTGATCTTTCTGACAGGAGAGGCTGCCAGTCTGGTCTATGTCCGGGTCACAGGATCGGTGTTCCGCAGGTTTTTTGTAACAAGTGACTGCTTTAAGGTGGCATGTTCCCGTGGCTTTTTCCTGATGCTGTCTTATCTGATTACTAATGTGACACTGAATATGGACCGTGTAGCGCTGAAGTACATGATCGGGAATGTCGCAGTTACTCAATATTATGTCGTATCGTTGATTGGAAAAACCATGGTACTGCTGATAGCGCCTGTCAATACGATTGTCATTTCCTACCTGACAAAGAGAGAACAGACACTGAGAAAAAAAGAATTTGGAAAGGCGGTACTGGCAGGAGCTGCTGTCAGTCTGGTTTTTTTTATGTTCTGCCAGATCGCGACTCCAATCTTTGTAAAGCTGTTATATCCGGATCTGTATGAGGCTGTGCAGGGACTGGTGACGGTCGTAAATCTCACGCAGGTTTTGGGCATGTTCTCAGCGTTCCTGTTTATCCTGGTACTGACATTTACGGGTGAGAAATGGCAGCTCATCCTTCAGGGGGGACATTTGATCCTGATGACAGGTCTCGTGCTTTTGTTGACAGTGAGGTATGGAATGATGGGCTTTTCCTTAGCAGTTCTCGCAGCTAATATACTGCGGGTACTGGCGGTGACGATTCTGGGCTTCATAAAGTTGAAGAAACAATCAAACATGAAAATAGAAGAGGTGTAAAAAAGATGCAGGCTGGTGAAATTCTGCGGAGAACCGCATTTAACCTGCTCGATGCCATGCAGGGCGGAGCGCTTGAAAAACTGAAAAAAGTGAATAAGCGGGAGATTGTGGAAGGGATTACGGAGGAGTATGAGAAAAGACGGCTGCGCACACTGCTGTCCTATGCGAAAGAAAGTTCAGCATTTTACCGGGAACGCTGTGCGGATGCTCAAACTCTTACCGATTTTCCGGTGATGAACAAAGCGGATTACAATGCACAGTTTTCCGGTATTTTATGCGATGCTTATCAGGGGAACGACAAAAAGACTTATCGGCTTTCTACGAGCGGATCCACCGGTGCACCGTTTACCGTGCTCTGTGACGGGGATAAAATGAACCGCATCAACATGAACTTTATTTCCTGTATGGAACTCAATGGATTCCGGATGGGGATGAAGCGCGGTGAGTTCCGTGTATGGATAGAAGGTAAGAACACTATCAGTAAATGGAAATCCTTTAAAAACAACCTCATTATGATTGACATTTCCAATATGGGGGATGAAGCGCTTGCAGACATTTGCGAAATGATCAGAAAGCAGAGGATTCAGGTGCTGGTGAGCTATTCCAGTGCGCTGACTGCGCTTGCCGCTTACATTAAACGGAAGAATCTTGATGTGTCGGTGTGGGATGTGGAAATGGTCTTTTCCATGGGTGAGGCGCTGCCGGATGCTACATTTGCCGCATTGACGGAAATCTTCGGGTTTCGCCCCGTGCGCTCCTATGGAAATAACGAGAATGGGTTTATTGCCATCGCGCTTCCTGGCAGAAATGACTATACCATCGATCTTTACAATTTTTATATTGAAATTTTGAAGCTGGATAGTGATGAGCCGGCGTCTCCGGGTGAACTTGGACGGATCGTGGTGACAGACTATTACAACCGGGCGTTTCCGATGATACGCTATGACACGGGTGATACGGGGATCATGGAAGTGACAGTTGATGAGAAGGGCAGAAAGCACGGGGCATTAAAAGAAATTTACGGCCGCCGGGGATCTCTGATGTACAACTGCAAAGGGGAACCGCTGTCCATCCATGTGTTTATGAATGTGCTGATCAATCTGGAAGGAGTCGTCCATCAGGCAAAATGCATTCAGTGGGAAAAGAAGCGGTATGAACTGCTGCTGAATGCAGACAGAGACCGCATCAATGAGAAAGAAGTGGTGGACGCTTACCGCCGCTACCTGGGAGAGGAAGCCATGATTGATGTTACATACGTAGATGAGATTCCGGTTCAGGCCTCCGGTAAGCGGATGGTCTGTGAAAACAAATGCCCGGATTATCAGTAGAGGGATGAGGAGATTATGAAGAAGAAAGTGTCTGATTATATAGCGGATATGATTGCGGACCGGGGGATCCGTGATGTGTTTACGGTCACTGGAGGCGGCGCGATGCATCTGAATGATTCGTTCGGACATCATGACAGGCTGACGTGCACATATAACCATCATGAACAGGCTTCAGCGATGGCTGCGGAGGCGTATGCACGGGTGGACAACCGTATGGCGGCCGTCTGTGTGACCTCCGGTCCGGGAGCCACCAATGCCATTACGGGTGTCCTGTGCGCCTGGACAGATTCTATCCCGATGCTGGTGTTCTCGGGGCAGGTGCGCTATGCGACGACGGTCAGAAGCACGGGTCTTGCGCTGCGTACAATGGGGGTACAGGAGTACGATATTGTACCGTCAGTTGCTCCGATGACAAAGTATGCGGTGATGGTCACGGACGCAAAAGATATCCGATATCATCTGGAACGGGCGATGTATCTTGCAGTGAGCGGGCGTCCGGGACCGGTATGGCTGGATCTGCCGTTGGACGTGCAGGGAGCTGTGATAGAGACGGACGGGCTGCGGGGATATGATCCGGAAGAGGATGCCATGCAGCGGTGTGGGAAAGTGAGCCGTCAGACGGCAGAAAAAATTCTGGATAAAATAAAGCACTCATCACGTCCCGTACTGTTCGTCGGAAACGGGGTTCGCCTGGCAGGGGCCATGGAATCCTTTCACGAGCTGGCAGGTCAGCTGGGAATTCCTGTGGTAACCGGTATGAGCAGTGTGGATGCGATGGAGACTGCCGATCCCCTGTATGTCGGAAGAAACGGAGGAACGGGTGACCGCGCGGGTAACTTTGCCGTACAGAACAGCGATCTGCTGCTTTCTATTGGCAGCCGGCAAAGTTTTTTGCAGACTGGTTTTCAGTATAAGAGCTGGGCGCGGGAAGCATATACCATTTTAAATGACATCGACGGTGAAGAGCTGAAAAAGCCGAACCTTCATGTAGACTTTCCGGTGGCGGCGGACGCGGCGGATCTGATTATGATGCTCATGGAATGCCTGAGAGACGCGGGATGTACGAAAGAAGAGCCGCTGTTTGACAAAAAAGACTGGAAAGAACAGTGCAGGAGATGGAAAGCACGTTATCCTGTCGTGACGGAAGAACATTACCGCGTTTTGGAAGAAGGACGCACGAATATTTATGCATTTTATCATGAGCTGACCTGCCTTTTGAAAGAAGGCGCCAGCCTGGTGGTCAGCGTCGGGACTTCACGGGTAGCCGGCAGCCAGAGTGCTGTGATTAAAAAAGGACAGCGGTTTATCACCAATCCAAATACGGCATCTATGGGCTACGGTCTGCCCGCTGCCATCGGGGTCGCGCGGGCATCGGGCAGAGAGGTAGTCTGTGTAACGGGCGAGGGAAGCCTGCAGATGAACCTGCAGGAACTGCAGACGATCCGGCATAATGGATTTCCTGTAAAACTGTTTGTGATCAACAATGAGGGATATCATTCGATCCGTCAGACACAGATGAGCTTCTTTGGCGAGCCGCTGGTCGGTGTGGGGGAGGAGAGTAAAGATCTAAGCTTTCCGGAACTTGAAAAGCTGGCAGCAGCGTACGGCTTTCCCTACAGGAAGATTTGGCACAGTGACAGTCTCAGGCAGGATCTTGCCGAAGTTCTGGGGCAGCCGGGGGCAGTCGTCTGTGAGGTGTTTGTGACAAAAAAGCAGTATACACAGCCGAAGACAGCATCGAAACGGCTGGCGGACGGCAGTATGTTCTCAGCGCCGCTTGAAGATATGTATCCGTTTCTGGACCGTGAGGAGCTGGAGGAGAATATGTGGATTCCGCTTGTGGACGAAAGGATGTAACAGATGAAGCGAATTGTAGTGACGGGAGCGACCAGCATGATCGGCGTGGCCTTGATTGAAGTATGTCTGTCGCAGGGAATTGAAGTTTATGCGGCCGTGAGGGAGGGAAGTGGAAAGCTTTTGCGGCTGCCGGAACATGAGAAACTGCATGTGGTTCCATGTGAGCTTTATGAACTGGCAGGGCTGCCGGGGCTGATCGGACAGCCCTGTGATACCTTTTATCATATGGCGTGGGGGCATACAGGCGCAGCGAGAAATCAGAGTGTGGAGCTGCAGAGTGTGAATATCCGCTATACACTGGATGCCGTAAGAGCGGCGAAGGAACTGGGCTGCCGCCGTTTTATCGGGGCCGGCTCGCAGGCAGAGTACGGTGTGCTCGATGTGAACGCTATCGGCCCGGATGCTCCTGCGAATCCCGGGACACCGTATGGAATCAGTAAACTGGCGGCAGGAAAGCTGGCAGTTTTGCTGGCTAAAGAGCTGGGAATGGAAGCTATCTGGCCGAGGATTTTCAGTGTTTATGGCATTTATGATAAAGAGTCATCGATGATTGCGGGAAACCTTCAAAAGATGTTAAACGGAGAGGAAACCGAATTTACAAAGGCAGAACAGCGCTGGGATTATCTGTACAGCAAGGATGCCGGAACTGCGTTTTATCTGATCGGGGAGAATGGGAAAGATCAGGCAGTCTACTGCGTCGGAAGCGGCAGGGCGAGACAGCTTTCAGAATATATCTATGCGATGAGGGATGCTGTCGATCCGGGGATTGAACCGGGGATCGGCAGACGGGAATACCCGGAGGGAGCGGTCATGAATCTCTGTGCGGATATCCGCACACTGACCGAAGACACCGGATTTGTGCCGAAATACTCCTTCGAAGAGGGGATCAGGGAGACGGCAGAGTGGTTAAGGAGAATATCATCATGCAAAAGAAAATATCAGTAGTAATTCCCACGTATAATGAAGAGGAGAATGTGGGTCCGCTTGCGAAAGCGATCACGGATATTCTGGAACAAAAGCTTTCGGAATATGATTATGAAGTGATCTTTATTGATAATCATTCCAAAGATACGACGCGAGTAAAACTCAGGCAGATCTGTGCGGAAAATAAAAAAGTCAAGGCGATCTTCAACGCCCGCAATTTTGGACAGATGCGTTCGCCGGTACACGGTCTGAAACAGGCAGCGGGGAATTGTGTGATCCGCATGTGTGCGGATTTTCAGGATCCGGTAGATATGATTGTAGATTTTGTCCGCGCATGGGAACAGGGACACAAAATCGTAATCGGAGTCAAGAAATCGAGTAAAGAAAAGAAACTGATGTACTGGGTTCGGTCCTGCTATTATAAATTGATTCGGAAGATTACGGATATCGACCATATTGAACATTTTACCGGATTCGGACTGTATGATAAAGCATTTGTGGACGTGGTCAGGGATCTGCATGATCCGATGCCGTATCTGCGCGGCATTATCGCGGAACTGGGTTTTGATTACGAGGCGATACCGTATACACAGCAGAAGCGAAGAGCTGGTAAGAGCAAAAATAATTTTTACAGCCTGTATGATTATGCGATGGTTGGAATTACGTCTTATTCCAAGGTTGTGATGCGCCTGGCGACCTTTCTGGGGTTCTTTGTCTCGGGAATCAGTTTTCTGGCGGGTATTTTTTATCTGATATTAAAGATCATGTACTGGGACCGTTTTTCTGCGGGGGTTGCTCCGATGCTGATCGGCATCTTTTTTCTGGGAGCGCTTCAGTTGTTCTTCATCGGATTTCTCGGGGAATATGTGCTGAGTATCAATACCCGGGTTCTGGACCGGCCGCTTGTCGTAGAAGAAGAGCGGCTGAATTTTGATGATGAGTGTGGGGATGGAAATGAAAGAGAAGATTAAAAAGATCAACTGGATGAGGGAGCTTCCGACTGTCAGCGTGCAGAAGCTTTGCAGGCTGGACTGGATCCTTTCGCTGTTGATTCTGGTGTTTTTATTTGTCACCTTTTTTGAAGGCGATATCATTGTAACAGGAAACCGTTCTTTTTTGTATTACAAAGGCTTTTTTCAGGACTTTTATAAAGCCAGCTATGAGCAGTCACAGGGATTTTACGCCAATTACCTGCCAAGCACGTTTTTGGCATTTGCCGTCTGGAATCTTCCGCTGTATCTGCTGGGGCGTGTGCCCGGATTTATTTTGCAGGATGCACTGCTGAATCTGATGTGGTATAAGCTGCTCCCCGTCATTTTATACTTCGTGACGGCACACCTCATCTATAAAATCGGGATGCTGATCGGTTTTGGAGAAGAGAAATCAAAGGTCTGTAAATTTGCATTCCTGATCTGCCCCATTGCGGTGTACAGTCAGTTTATTTTCAGCCAGTATGATATCTTTATGGTATTTTTTATGGTACTGGGACTGTATTATTATTTTAAGGGCGGTTTATTCCGGTTTGCATTGTTCATGGGAATCGCCGCAACCTTTAAGTATCAGGCACTGGCGTATTTTGCGGTCTTGCTGGTGCTGAGAGAAAAGAAATTTCGAAAACTGGCGCTGTATGGTCTGACAGGGATCGCCCCGGTACTGCTTGAAATCATTCCGAATATCGGTTCTCCTTATTTTTACCGCTGTGTGCTGGGATTCCACGCGCTCAGCTTCGTGGATAATGGATTTGAGTTCGGATATATTTCCGGGATCAGCCTGATACTGGGAATAGGAGCATTCCTGATGGTATGGGCATATATCAAAAAGCCTGTGCTCCTCGAGGAGCTCACAGCATGGGCGCTGTATTTTGCAACGGGCGTCAGCTTCGCCATTTTTGCATTTTCCAGATGGAATCCGCAGTGGTTTTTGGTGATGGTTCCGTTTCTGGTGCTGAGTATTTTCAGAAACAGGAACGGAAAGATGTTCGTCCTGGTCACGAATATTTTTATTGTGGCGCTTTATATGTTCAGCGTCAACCAGTGGAAGGGCATTGCGGATCAGACAATGCTGAAAAGCGGGATTTTCAAGTTTTTGATCGGAGAGCGGTCATTTGCCACGTCTATGGCTGATGTATACGGCTACAGTAATCAGGTGAACCTGGGGACTTGTATCTTTGTGATACTGCTGGTGTTTTTTGTATTTAACCATCCGAAATATCAGACGGTGCGTAAGACAGAGGTCCCGGATCATATGATGAATTATCTGAGGGTTACATTTCTGGCGGGGGTTGCCGCTTTCTTAATTCCGGCGGGAATCTGCCTGGTTTCCGTTGTGCGCCAGGAGGTAATCTTCGCCAGCAATACACAGGTGAAGGCGGATGAATGTGAGACTGTCAATCTCACGGATGCAAAAAGTGTCCGTCAGGTGTTCACCGCGGACGGCGATGTCATAGAGAGCATAAAGGTGCGGTTTGGAATGCACAACCGGATCAATGATTCGATGCTTCATATCCGGATATTGGATTATGAGACGCAAAAAGTGGTCTATGAAAGGGATTTGCCGACACTTGGACTTGTGAAGGAAGAGAGTATGTACCAGGTGATTGATGAAAAGATTCCGGTGATAAAAGAGAAACAGTATATACTGGAGCTTCAGGGATCAGACGGCCCGGATAATTGTGTGGCCACGTATTATTTTGAGGCGGATGATGATACCGGGGAACTTGCACAGATTGACGGCGTGAAGAAACCGGTTCAGATCGTCATGGAAATTCGGGGTGTTGATTCACAGCAGTAACACATAAAACTTTAGTTCATGATTGGAAAGGTGGAGTTATGATGACATTTCAGAAAACAGAAGTAAAGGATATCGCAAAAAACCCATTTCGGATGATTGGTGACGAATGGATGCTCGTGACTGCCGAAAAAGACGGGAAGGTCAATACGATGACAGCATCCTGGGGTGGAGCCGGTGTGCTCTGGGGCAAGAATGTGGTGACGCTCTATATTCGCCCGCAGCGGTACACGAAAGAATTTATTGATGCCGGGGAGATGTTTACGCTGTCATTCTTTGGAGGAGAGCACAAGAAGGAACTGGGGCACCTTGGCAGTGTATCCGGAAGAGATGAAGATAAGATAGGAGCGGTTGATTTCCATGTGGAGATGGTGGATGGACAGCCGGCGTTTGAGGAGAGCAGTCTTGTACTGGTATGCAAAAAGCTGTATGAGGATAAGATCAAACCGGAGCTTTTCAAGGAAGCCTGGATCGATGAGAGATGGTATCCGGATAAGGATTACCATACGATGTATATTGCAGAAATTGTGGGGGCTTATAAGAAATAGCCGTCTATCCTTTCTGAAAATGGAACTGCTGCAGAACAGCCGGTATCGCTGTTTTGCAGCAGTTATTTTCTTTACGTTGTCTGTATCTTTGTTATAACCGCCGCTGATATCTTCGTTGCCTGTCCGCTTACGGATCAATACACTGTCAGATTTGTTCTGATATGTGATTTGAATAAGATCATTTTTGATTGTCTTGAGGTTTCCGTCCGTATCCCCTCAAGCATATCGGGAACGTCGAAATCAAAACCTGCTGTCTTACAGGCTTCATCCATGGTTTCACAATCCACAAAAGGATTGGACACCTGCTGGGACGTGCTTTCGATGGATTCAGAGGAGGCGACATTGTTTTTCCGATGTTGGCAGGATGCAAAAGAAAAAGTGATCACGGCACAGGGAGCGAGCACCGCAATTTTTTTCATTGTCTTTTTCCTTTTTCAAAATGTTTCTCCCAACGTCCGGACGCTCCGCACGGCAGTACCAGTCCGCTGTCAGTCACCGGCAATCCGACTTCCTGAGAGTCTATATGTCCGTCAAAGCGCTTCAGCTCCGTGGCAATCATATAAGTGAGTACAGCGGGGGCCAGTCCCGTAGTATAGGAGTTTACCAGGAAAAACAGCGGATCGCTGCTCAGCAGCCGTGCGCACAGTCTGATCAGGGGGTGAATCGCCTCCTCGATTTTCCAGATCTCGCCTTTGGGCCCGCGCCCGTAGGACGGAGGATCCATAATGACAGCATCATAGTGATTTCCACGCCGAATCTCGCGTTCCACAAACTTGACACAGTCATCCACGATCCAGCGGACCGGGGCTTCGCCAAGACCTGAGGAAACCGCATTTTCTTTTGCCCAGCTGACCATTCCCTTGGAAGCATCGACATGGGTAACGCTTGCTCCGGCTGCGGCTGCAGCCAGTGTGGCTCCGCCTGTATAAGCAAACAAATTCAAAACCTTTATGGGACGACCGGCATTTTTTATCTTGTCACCAAACCAGTCCCAGTTCGTCGCCTGTTCCGGGAAAAGACCGGTATGCTTAAAACTGAACGGCTTCAGATTAAAAGTCAGATTTTTATACTGGATGGTCCATTGCTTTGGCAGCTGAAAGAACTCCCATTCGCCGCCGCCCTTTTTGCTGCGGTGATAATGGCCGTTCTTTTTTTTCCAGCCGGGATTATATTTGGGGGTATCCCAGATAACCTGAGGATCAGGCCGCACAAGTATATATTTTCCCCAACGCTCCAGTTTTTCTCCATTTGAAGTGTCAAGCACTTCGTAGTCCTTCCAGCCATCAGCAATCCACATCGTGAAACCATCCCTTCATTTCTGTTATGGTTTGATTATAGCAGAAGAATAGAAAAATGTCATCAGTCAACATATTTTGTATTTCACGATCGGTATCTTGAAAGATCTGTGGTACTCTTAGGGGCGGATTTTTCCTGCACCCCTTTTCCGCCGGATCTTTGGGCATACCCGGCATGCTTCCGGACAGGATGAGGGTCAGCAGAAGCTCACATTCGAAGAGGGCAAATATAACCTCATCATCAGTGAGTTGCCGAAAGTATGATAATTATGTAATTTGTATCGCTGAAGATGGAAAACTGCGGTTGATGTAAAAGCTGGTACGGAACATTTTTTTGCGTTGTCTGAGTTCTGTGATTGCAGGATTACCCTTCATACAGGCCTTGAACAAGAAGGAAATCCGGCGATAATGAAAGAGTGGACAAACAAAATTGCATAACGGACAAAGAAACACCAAGTATTTTGTGGCATTTTTAATAAAAATGAAGGATGTGCTTGACATTACGTCAATTGCCTCATAAAATAACATTTAATGAGCTAAAAAGCAAAGGATAAGCGAGGAGGCGCGTATGAAAGCATATCATCAGATGAGCAGGGAGGAACTGCTTGCATTAAAACAAGAACTGGAACTGAAATATGAAGACGTGAAGGGAAAAGGGTTGAAGCTGGATATGTCCAGAGGAAAACCGGCGAAGGCACAGCTTGACATCAGCAATGGTATGATGGATGTCCTGGCAAGTGATTCTGACATGGTCTGTGAAGCAGGAGTTGACTGCCGCAATTACGGTGTGCTGGAAGGAATTCCGGAGGCCAGGAAACTGCTTGCGGATATGTCTGAAGTGCCGGAAAAAAACATCCTGATCTACGGAAATTCCAGTCTGAGTATTATGTTTGATACCGTTGCACGTTCTATGACAAAAGGAATCATGGGATGTACACCGTGGGCGAAACTGGACAACGTAAAATTTTTGTGCCCGGTTCCAGGATATGACAGACATTTCGCAGTGACAGAATATTTCGGGATTGAAATGGTAAATGTACCGATGCTGCCGACGGGTCCGGATATGGATGTTGTAGAGAAACTGGTAGCTGAGGATGAATCCATCAAAGGGATCTGGTGTGTGCCGAAGTATCAGAATCCAATGGGGATCTCCTTTTCTGATGAGACAGTCAGAAGATTTGCCAGTCTGAAACCGGCGGCAAAAGACTTCAGAATTTTCTGGGATAATGCATATTCGATTCATCATCTTTATGATGAACCTGAAAATCAGGATGTGATTCTGGAGCTTCTCACAGAATGCGAAA
Organism: uncultured Ruminococcus sp.; assembly: GCA_964621905.1. Lineage (GTDB taxonomy): Bacteria > Bacillota > Clostridia > Lachnospirales > Lachnospiraceae > Ruminococcus_G. Next base: position 82,975 of record CAZUNG010000006.1, read on the forward strand.
AAGCCGGAAACCCGGATATGGTTTATAAATTTATTTCCACATCAAAGGTCAGCTTCCCGGGATCCGGAATCGCAGCGCTTGCGGCATCTGAGGCAAACCTGGAAGAAGCGAAAAAGTATATGTTCTACCAGACCATCGGACATGACAAGTTAAATCAGCTGCGCCATGTCAGGTTCTTTAAGGACATTGACGGGATGCGTCAACATATGAAAAAACACGCAGCAATCATGCGTCCGAAATTCGAGGCGGTGCTTGAAGTGCTGGAACGCGAGCTGAGCGGTCTTGAGATCGGTTCATGGATCAAACCAAGAGGCGGATATTTCATCTCTTTTGATGCAATGGAAGGATGTGCAAAAGCAATTGTGGCCAAAGCAAAAGAGGCGGGGCTTGTGATGACTGGTGCAGGTGCAACTTACCCTTACCGCAACGACCCGAAAGACAGCAACATTCGAATTGCCCCGTCTTTCCCGACTCCGGAAGAGCTTTCTGTCGCTGCAGATATCTTTGTACTGAGTGTGAAACTTGTGAGCATTGATAAAATTCTGAGTGGGAAATAAGACAAAGATATGTTGAAGATTTAAAAAAGTAAGGAGTTTTTGTGAATTCAAAAACTCCTTTTTTTAGCCCTTTACCATCAATGAATTCGGTGTTACAATGATAGGGAAATTGTGACAGTTTGTCGCCTAACAAGAGGAAAATCAGGAAGTAAGGGAAATTAAATGAAAAATAAAAAGAGGGCCAGAAAAATTATTCTGGGAGTTTTAATCGGATATATTGCGATCATGATGATTGGCTATCTGGGTATCGCTTTTTATTATTCGAGTCATTTTTTTGAAGGGTCAACGATTAACGGAATTGACTGCAGCAACAAGACAGTTGAGGAGGTCAAGGAAAGTATCATTGAAAAAATCAATGAGTACACATTGAAAATAGAAGAACGCGGAGGCAAGACCGAGACCATCATGGCACCGCAGGTAAAACTGAGTTATGTGGATGATAACCGTGTGGACGAGCTGATGGATGAGCAGGAACAGTATAAGTGGCCGCTTTCATTTTCAAGAAGCAAATCCTATGAGATGGCTGCGAACACAACGTTTGATGAAGAACTTGTGGATTCTGTGATGGATGACATGAGTTGTTTCCAGGAAGAGAATATCGAAAAACCCCAAAATGCATATATGAAAGAAAATGATACAGGGTATGAGATTGTTCCGGAAGTCATGGGGAATGAGCTTGACCGCGGGAAAGTAAAACAGGCGGTTATTGATGCCATCAAAGCCGGGAAAACAACAATTTCGCTGGAGGAACTGGACTGCTATATCGATCCGACAATTTACAGCGATGATGAAACCCTGAAGAAAGAAGTGGACAGCCTGAATAAAATGACGGCTGCCTCCATTACATATACGTTTGGTTCCCGGACCGAAGTGGTCGACCGCTCTTTGATCAAAAAATGGCTGGTCAGGGGAGATGATGGAACTTATTCCCTGGATACAGAACAGGTTGCTGCATATGTCAAGGAACTGGCGCTGAAATATGATACCTTCGGGCTGTCTCATCAGTTTACAAAGCATGACGGTTCCACCATCACACTGAATGCAGGCGGTGACTATGGATGGTGCATTAATAAGACGGCGACATCCGATGCGCTGGTGCAGGCCATCAATGATGGTGTTGTAGAGAGCCGCGAGCCCGTATATCTGTATACGGCGAAAAGCCGTGAGGAAAACGATATCGGAAATACATATGTTGAGATCAGTATTCAGGAACAGAGGATGTGGTGTTTCAAGGATGGATCTCTGATCGTGGATACACCTGTTGTGACGGGAAATGTATCCAAGGGATACGACACTCCTTCCGGGTGTGTCTGGGCGATTGATGCCAAGAAGCAGGACGCGATTTTAAAAGGCGAAGGGTACGCTTCGCCGGTGACTTTCTGGCTGCCGTTCAATGGAAATGTCGGAATTCACGATGCGGACAGATGGCGCAGCGAATACGGCGGAGATATTTACAAGACAGGCGGTTCGCATGGATGTGTGAATACACCGTATGAAAACGCGGAAAAAATTTTTAATGCTGTGGAAATAGGGACACCTGTTATCGTATATTAAAGTGTGGCATATTCTTAGACATAAAGGAGCAGAGATAGGAAAATATGATGAAAATAGTTGTGTTGGCAGGAGGAATCAGCACGGAACGCGATGTATCGATCGTTTCCGGAACCATGGTCTGCAAAGCTTTGCGGGAGATGGGCCATCATGCAGTCTTGTTGGATGTATTTATTGGAAGAGAACTGGAAGAATCGGAAGATTCGTTCCCGGCTGACTATGATCTTGAGGCAGATCTTGCCTATATCAAATCTTTTAACGATCAAATTGAAGAACTGAAAAAAGAAAAAAGAGATTTCTTTGGCCCGAATGTTCTGGAATTGTGCCGCGAAGCGGACATTGTTTTTCTGGCACTGCACGGTGAAAACGGTGAAAACGGAAAAGTACAGGCGGCTTTTGACCTGTTTCATATCCGCTATACAGGAAGCGGTTGCCTAAGCAGTGCACTTTCCATGGATAAAGGACTTTCAAAGACTATTCTGCAGGACGGCGGTGTGCCGGTGCCAGGAGGAATTGTGCTGAAAAAAGGGCAATGCAGTCTTCGGCTCGCTGATTATGATATGGAATTTCCGGTTGTGGTAAAGCCGTGCTGCGGGGGATCCAGTGTGGGTGTCTACATTGTACATGATCAGCAATCTTATGAGGAAGCGGTTGCCAGTGCCTTTGCCTATGAGGAAGAAATTGTGGTGGAGGATTATATCTGCGGAAGAGAATTTTCTGTGGGAGTAGTCGAAGGCAAAGCGTATCCGATTATAGAGATTGCACCGGTTGAGGGATTTTATGATTATAAAAACAAATACTCGGCGGGGGCAACCGTGGAGACGTGTCCTGCCGAACTGACGGAAGAACAGACAAGACAGATGCAGGCTTATGCGGAGGAAGGGAGCCGTCTGCTGATGAACGAAGGATACTCACGGCTTGATTTTCTGATGGATGAAGCGGGGAATATCTTCTGTCTGGAAGCAAATACACTGCCGGGCATGACCCCTACCAGTCTGCTGCCGCAGGAAGCAAAAGCAGTGGGGATTGAATTTCCCCAGCTGTGTGAACTGCTGATTCAGTGTTCGCTGAAAAAATATGAAAAGAGTGTTGAATAAAATGAAAAATCTCACATTAAATAATATTGTGACGGCATGCGGCGGTGTGTTTCACGGTGATACCGCGCTTCTGGGACAATGCGTGAAGAGTATTACGACAGACAGCCGGCAGGCAGAGCCGGGCTGTCTGTTTGTCCCAATAGCAGGCACACGGGCCGACGGTCACGATTATATCGGACAGGTCATGGAGAAAGGCGCTCTTTGCACCCTCTCGGAAAAAGAACTGCCGGGTTCGGAATTTTCTTATATCCAGGTAAAATCATCTCTGCAGTCCGTAAAAGATATTGCAGAGTTTTATCTGACACAGCTTTGCATTCCGGTCGTGGGGATATCCGGCAGCGTCGGTAAGACGAGCACAAAAGAAATGATTTCTGCTGTGCTTGCTCAGAAATACCGTGTGTTAAAAACACAGGGGAATTTTAACAATGAACTGGGGCTTCCGCTTACGGTTTTCCGGATTCGTGAAGAAGATGAAATTGCAGTCCTTGAGATGGGAATCAGTGATTTCGGGGAGATGAGCAGGCTGGCCAGAATAGCAAAGCCAGATACCTGTGTACTGACAAATATTGGCTGGTGCCATCTGGAGAATCTGAAGACGCGGGACGGTATCATGAAGGCAAAGACGGAGATGTTTGAGTTTATGAAACCTGATGGCCATGTGGTGCTGAACGGGGACGATGATAAACTGACACAGATCAGGGAGGTTAGCGGGCATGCTCCTGTCTTTTTTGGGATTGAGCGGACAGACGGTGTTTATGCCGACGAGATTGAAAACTGTGGGCTGAACGGAGTTAACTGCAGAATCCATCTGGACGACAAGCTCTCATTTCTGGTCAGGATCCCCATGCCGGGCGTGCATATGGTATATAATGCACTGGCAGCGGCCTGCGTCGGCAGGATTTACGGACTGACGGCAGAGGAGATCAAAAAAGGAATTGAGAGCATGGAGACCTTAAGCGGAAGGTTCCATATCATTGAGACGAAAGACTATACGATCATTGATGACTGCTATAATGCGAATCCGGTATCCATGAAAGCCTCGCTGGAAGTCCTGCAGCAGGGACTGGGGCGAAAAGTCGCTGTTCTTGGAGACATGGGTGAACTCGGTGAGGAGGAAGCCGCGCTTCATGAACAGGTCGGCACGTTTGCCGGACAGTGTGATATCCAGCTGCTGATCTGTGCGGGACCACTAAGCGGGCACCTGGCAAAGGCTGCCGCCGGGCAGAATAAAGAGCTTGAGGTGGTCCATTTTGCGGATCTGAAGACGCTTCGGGAAACTCTGCCCAGACTGATAAAAAAAGGGGATACCCTTTTGATCAAGGCATCTCATTTCATGCAGTTTGATAAGATTGTAAAACAACTTTGTGATTCAGACAGATGATGCATTTTTCGTCAGCATATCCAGGATGACACCGCGGGTGTATTCCCCGATATGACGTACTTCTTCTTTGGGAAGCTCGGACGGTATGATTGGCTTTCCGTATTCCATGACAACGTGACATGGCCGGATCTTGGGGAAATGTGCCTCCATGATTTCGGCCGTGTTGTTCATTGCGACCGGAATGATCGGGCAGTTTGTCTTTGTCGCAAGCTTGAAACTGCCATCGTGAAACGGCAGCATATCCAGACAGCTCTCGCCTCTGCTTCTTGTACCCTCAGGGAAAATAAAGATAGAAATTCCATGTTTGATCTTCTCAATTCCTTTCAGGATTGTCTTCAATCCTTCTTTTAAATTCTCACGATCCAAAAACAGACAATGCAGATACATCATCCAAAAATTGAGGAGAGGTGCTTTTTTCATCTCTTTCTTCGCGACGAATCCGGTCAGATCCGGGCAGCGTGAATAAGTCAGCAAAATGTCAAAATAACTGCGGTGATTTCCGATGTAAAGCACCGAACGATCCTTCGGCACATTCTCTTCTCCGATCACGGTGACTTTCACGCCGGCGACAAAAAGAATCAGACGGAAAACCCCCTGAATGATCCTGAGCGAACTGATATCTTTGGCGCGCGGATTGAATTTGCCGATGATCCATTCGATAAGAAGGAGTGGAATGGAGAGAATCAGATAACCGACCACGATGATGACGATTAGTATAAATCTCAGCATAAACAGCCTCTTTCCAGGGATTTCTCTTCTGTAATCCCATGTGGTAATATGTAACGTAATGACGGTGAACGGCGGCATACAAAATCGATGTCATCATCCATCAATGGTAACATTATACAAAAAATAGAATGAACACGCAAGCTGTTTAATAAACTATATGGAACTTAAAAAGAGGACAGCTGAGAGCATATGAAACGATTAAAACAGGTGCTTTGGGTACTGACCCTGTCTCTGGTTATCGCCGGGTGCGGAATCCGAAATATGGATTCTGAAGAAGAGACAGAGCTTTCTTATACCGTAGTGAAAACAGATGAGATACCGTCGGAGGTACTGGAAATCATTGAAAAGCAGAAAGCACAGGAATTCCAGATGACATACCAGAGTCAGGATTATCTCTACATTATGAAAGGCTATGGACTGCAGAATTCGGGAGGATACAGCATCAAAGTATTAAGTCTGGTGCAGAAGGGGGAAGGGATTGTATGCGAAACCCAGCTTGTAGGTCCCTCTACCCGGGAGGAGATGAGCAAAGAGGTGTCGTATCCGTATATTGTTTTGAAAACAGAATACCGTGATCTGCCTGTCGTTTTCCGCTGACGGGCCGTCATAAAACAGTCTCTGCGAGCATAGAATAAAAGAAAACTGTGTAAAGTGAGGGAGCGTATTGGAACTGATAAAAAAGAATCTGCACATGCTTCGCCAGAAAAGTGAAGCGATCAACCAGGTAACGTTTGATGAAGATTACAATGTACCGGATGCCAAACCTGATGTGGGGCGCATGATCCAGAAAAAAGGGGAAGTCCAGATGGAAGAGGTTGTCGTCAGCGACGGCCAGGCCAAGATTCGTGGGAGCCTGAGATTTTATCTCCTGTATGTATCAGATTCGGAAAAAAAGAGGATTTACAGCCTGAGTGGAGATCTTCCGATTGACGAGACTCTGCATCTGCAGGGTATTGAGAGCGGAGATAAAATCTGCCTGAAATGGGAGATCGAAGATTTGAGTCTTCATGTGATCAACAGCAGAAAGCTGAATGTCAAAGCACTGGTGACCTTCAGGGCGGCAGTGGATGAACTTGCGCAGATTGGACTTCCGACAGAACTAAAAAACCCACAGGATGTATCGGTCAAGGAAAAAGGCATACAGGTGCTTGGGCTTGGTGTACATAAAAAAGATACCATGCGGTTGAAAAAAGAGATAGCGCTGGCCTCAAACAAACCGAATATCCACGAAATTTTGTGGAATGATATAGAAGTAAGAGGGCTTGATATCCGGGCCGGACAGGATCAGGTCTTTGTAAAAGGTGAGCTCTTTGTCTTTGCGCTGTATGGCGGAGATGACGACAATGATCCGCTGCAGTGGGTGGAACAGGCGATTCCCTTTTCAAAAGAGGTGGAATGCTCGGGTTGCCGTGAGGATATGATACCAAATATTGAGATTTCCATGCAGCAGACAGATGCGCAGGTAAAACCGGATGTGGACGGCGAAGAGCGTATCCTGCAGGTTGAAGCGGTACTTGAGCTGGAAATAAAAATTTATAAAGAAGAAGAGCATACACTCCTTCAGGATGTGTATACACCTCATATCGATTGCGTTCCAAGACGGATTGAAGAGGTACTCGAAAGCCTTCTTGTAAAAAATTATTCAAAATGCAGAGTATCAGACCGTGTGGCGGCAGCACCGACACAAGGTAAGATTCTGCAGATCTGTCACAGTGATGGTGTGATCCGGCTGGATGAAATGAAGATAGTAGAGGACGGAATCCAGGTGGACGGTGTGATTCAGGTCCGGATCCTGTATATTGTAAGCGACGATGATATGCCGTTTTACTCTATGGAATCTGTGCTGCCTTTTTCACATGTTGTGGAGGCGCGTAATATCGATGAGAACTGTATATACTACTTAAGAACTGACCTGGAGCAGCTCTCCACCAGCATGGCCGACAGCAATGAGATCGAGATCAAGGCAGTGCTGAACCTGAATGCGCTTGTGCTTGCCTGCCAGAGGGAATCGCTGATTACGGATATCGAGGAACGGGAAATTGACCGTGCAAAGAGAAATAATATGCCGGGGATCACCTGTTATCTTGTACAGAGCGGGGACACACTTTGGGATATAGCTAAAAGTTTCTTCACTACGATCGATGAGATAAAGCTGCTCAACCAGTTGGAGACAGATGAGGTCATGCCTCAGGATACTCTGATATTGGTAAAAAAAGTCGAAGATTAAGATATCGGTTGACGCAGGCGGTGAATATGGCCTATACTGTATACAAAATACAACAGAAAAACACAAGATATTGGGAGAAACTATGCGGTTAAGAGCTTTGGCAAAGATTAATCTGGGACTTGACGTTGTAAGAAAACGGGAGGACGGGTATCATGAAGTGCGAATGATCATGCAGACGATCAAAATGTATGATCAGCTGGACATGCAGAAAGGAAAGCAGCCGGGGATAAGACTTAAGACCAATCTGCCTTATCTTCCGGTCAATGAAAATAATCTGGTGTATAAGGCATCAAAGCTTTTGATGGATGAATTTCGTATCCGGGAAGGGCTTGTCATTGATCTGAAAAAAGTGATACCGGTGGCTGCCGGGATGGCCGGGGGGAGTTCGGACGCAGCAGCGGCGATGATGGGGGTTAACAAAATGTTCGGCCTTGGCTTGTCAAGACAGGAATTGATGCAGAGGGCGAAGACGATCGGAGCGGATGTACCTTACTGCATCTTAAGAGGGACGGCACTGGCAGAGGGGATCGGGGAAAAGCTGACGAGACTTCCCCCCATGCCGCAGGGATATGTGCTGATTGGAAAGCCTGGAATCAGCGTATCTACGAAATTTGTCTATGGAAATCTGAACGCGGCGGACCTTACCAGCCATCCGGATATTGACGGGATGATCGCTGCGCTTAAAGCACAGGATTTTTATGGTGTTGCCAGCCGCATGGAAAATGTGCTGGAGACCGTGACGATACCGGCATATCCTGTGATTGCAGATATCAAGCGGAAGATGATAGACTGGGGTGCCGTTAATTCTCTGATGAGCGGCAGCGGCCCGACAGTGTTCGGACTGTTTGACGATAAGGAGAAAGCGGAGTATGCACACACACATCTGAAGAAAAGCAAACTGGTCCGCCAGAGCTTTTTGACGATGTTTTACAACAACGGAGGAAGACACGAATGACGAGTGATTTTCATGTGAGCATGAATGAATATCTGCCCCTTCGCGATGTCGTATTCAACACACTGCGGGATGCGATACTGCACGGAGAACTGCTGCCGGGTGAACGTCTGATGGAAATCACGCTGGCCAACCGCCTTGGAGTCAGCAGAACACCGGTCAGGGAGGCGATCAGGAAACTGGAACTTGAGGGGCTTGTCATTATGGTGCCGCGCAAAGGGGCACAGGTGGCGCAGATTACGGAAAAAGACTTAAATGATGTGCTGGAAGTCCGTCTGGGACTGGAAGAACTGGCGATGCAGTTTGCGTGTGAACGAATCGATGAGGCGCAGCAGGAGCAGATCAGAAAAGCGGCGCTGGAGTTCGAGAAATTAATGGAAAGTGATGATATCACGGCGCTGGCACAGGCGGATGTGAAATTCCATGAGCTGATCTATGAGGCCACCAGGAACAGGCGCCTGATACAGATCATCAATAATCTCCGGGAACAGATGTATCGCTACCGGATCGAATATCTCAAAGACAGTACAGCCCGCCGGACGCTTGTAAAAGAACACCGGGAAATCTATGAAGCCCTGAAGGCGAGAGACTACAGGAAAGCCAATGACTGTATGCGGGATCATATTGAGAATCAGCAGAAAGCGATCATAAAAAGTCTGCATCAAAGTGAATAAAATAAGCGGTAACGTATATCCTAAAAGAGGTGCCATACAGGCATCTCTTTTCTGTTTTCAAAGGAGGAGCGTTATGCAAAGGACAGCGACAGAAGCAACAACCCCGGTATCTTTGAGGATTGAGGACAATCAGGAATACGTGCAGGAGAAATGCCGGGGCTGTGATGATATTATACAAAGGCCAATGAAGCTTGGGGAAGGAAAGAAGATCTCCTGTCTGGTTGTTTATATAGAAGTTGCCGTCAGCAATATGACGCTTGAAGAATCGGTGATCGGGAAACTGATCAATAAACTGTGGACCATTCCGGATCGGGAGATGTATGATTTCCTGAAAGATAACAGCCTTGGTATCTCAGACGTCAGGCAACTTGACACAATGGAAGATGCAATGAAGGCTATGCTTGCCGGAAATGCGGTGATGTTTGTCGACGGCTACGAAAAGGCGATAAAGATCGGGAGCAAAGGCTATCCGGGCATGGGTGTGATGAAAGCCGAGTCCGAAAAGGTTCTGCGCGGCTCCAATGAAGGTTTTTCTGATTCTGTAAAAATCAATACCTCACTGATCCGCAAACGTGTCCGCAGTACCGGGTTAAAGGTGAAAGAAATGCAGGTCGGTCTGCGTTCGGACACAATGACAGCGCTTGTATATATTGAAGACCTGGTATATCCGCATCTGCTGGAACAAATCGAGGAGCGGATCCGGCAGTATGAGATCGATGGGATACTGGAGAGCGGCATGCTGGAACAGCTGACAGAAGAGCGCTGGCTTTCGCTGTTTCCGCAGTTTCAAACGACAGAGCGGCCTGACCGTGCTGCCATGGAGGTACTGGATGGAAGAATTATTCTGATCTGTGACAATTCTCCGGTTGCCTTGATTCTGCCGACGACGCTGAACAGTTTTATACAGGTCAGCGAGGATCGCTACAACCGTTTTGAAATCGTTTCCTTCCAGCGGCTGATTCGCTATGGGGCGGTTCTGCTGGCAATGCTGCTGTCCGGGCTTTACCTTGCGGTGATACGGTTTCACACACAGGTACTGCCAACGAATCTTTTGCTCTCTTTTGCGGAGGCCAGGCATGGAGTCCCCTTCTCAAGTCTTGTGGAAGTGGTGTTCATGGAGCTGGCATTTGAATTGATCCGGGAAGCCGGAGTGCGTATGCCGGGACCACTGGGAGGCACGATTGGTATCGTGGGAGGTCTCATTATCGGAGATGCGGCCGTCAGTGCCAATCTGGTCAGTCCGATGTCTGTTGTTGTCGTCGCACTTAGCGCACTCAGCTCGTTTGCAATTCCGAATGAGGAATTTTCTGCACCGTTTCGCCTGCTGAAGTTCGGATTCATTTTCTTCGGGGGCTATTTTGGAATCTTTGGGATTGTTATGGGACTGTATATGCTGACCGGTCATTTGTCCGGGCTTGTGAGTTTCGGGATCCCCTATTTGATGCCGTTTGTCGGTGCAGATCTCACGGGATATCACGATGAGAGGGATTCTCTGGTGCGTGCGCCGTTCCGTATGCTGAAGCGGCGGCCGATCTTTTCACGCAGGGATCAGAGAGTCCGCATGAAAAAGGAGGAGTCATAAGTGTTTTCGGACAATCATCGAATTTCAAGGCGTCAGCTTGGACGCCAGCTGGCGCTTGGACTTAGCGGTACATTTTTACTGGTTGTGCCGGGACTTCCCCAATTGTACGGACTTTCCGGAATTCTGAGCTGTGTGATCGGACTTGGGGTGCTATGGGTATATCTGTTTTTTATGGTACGCCATACAGCAACGGCAAAAAGCCTTCGGCAGAGGATGAGCCGGCCGGCATATATGGCCGCCGCAGTGTTTTACCTGAGCTATCTGGTACTTGGAGGCGGATATCTCGTACGGATCGTAGCGAGGATGATCAAGGCTGCACTGGTAACAGAATACAGTCTCTGGGTGATTGCAGGGCTTTTGATACTGACGGCCATGATCGGGACGGGAAGTGATATCCAGAGAAGGGCACGCATTGCTGAGGTCAGTACCGTTCCGGTTATCGGCGGACTGATTCTTCTGCTTTTGTTTGCGGCTTTCCAGGGAGGAGGCATTACTTCCGAGATGGTGTCAAAGGTGGACGCTGGGACGGTGCTTGGAGGCGCGTATGATTTCTTCTGCGCATTTTCTATCACGGGTGTTATCCCGTTTTTAATGAGTAATGTGGAACGCCCCCAGGGAAGCGTCAGGGCACTGTATATCGGAACTGGAACAGCAGCTGTTCTTGCAGTCGGCGGATTGTGTGTGATGCAGTCGGTGTTTGGTGTATATGGCATGCAGGAAAAAGAATTTCCAGTGACGGCTTTAATGTCAGCGGTCTCATTTCCGGGAAACTTCCTGGACCGCTTCGATATTATCTGGATGATCTTTCTGCTGTTCGCGCTCTTTTATGCGGTGGGGACCATACTGTTTTACAGCCATCACCTGATCAATGACAGGAATAACCTTGCGGTCCGTCTGGTGTTTGCAGTGCTTGTCTTTGCCGCTGCGTTTGTGGAATGGAACGGCAGAAGTCTGGAAGATCTGTATCCGCTGGCCATACGATATCTGTATATGCCGTTGTTTGTGGTGTTTGGACTTTTTGTTTGCAGAATCAGGAGGAAAGCATGAGACGTTTTGGTTACTTGACGGCACTGATGATTATGCTGTGGGCGATGTGTGGATGCGGCGGTGTGGAACCGGAAAAACGTGCATATCCACTGGTGGTCAGTGTCGATATTCAGGACGGACAGTACCAGGTCATCTATGGAATGGCAAACCTGTCATTTTCAACGGGACAGGATAAAAGCGGAGGTGACTCAGGCGAAAATGGAAAAACGACACTGCTGTTTACCGGCAATGACATGCAGGAAATCCTTCAGATGTATAACCGGACGCAGGAAAATTACCTCGATCTGGGACATGTACAGGTGTTTATTTTCGGGAAAAACCTGGTCAGTCAGCCGAAAGATCTGGATCAGGTACTTCAATATCTTGAACAGCAGCCCGTCCTTGGGGACGGCGCCTGTGTGTTTGTGAGTAAAGAACCGCAGCAGGTCCTGGAACTGAACGGAACCCGGGTTGAGTCATTGGGTACGTATCTGACCGGTATCTATGAAAACCGACCGGGCGGCCGTGAGGATCAAATGGTTACTTTACAGGATATCTACCGGGAATGGCATCGGGGAGAAAGCCTGAAACTTCCGGACCTGGACGTCAAAGAAGATTTTCCCGAGATTGTATAAGTATGAAACATGGAAAATATGACCATACTTCTGTTAAGAGGTGACAGGAGGTATTTTCCATGTGTAATATGTTTTTGAAAAAAAGAAATGTGATGATGCTAGTGCTTGCGGCTGCGCTGTTGTGCGCAGTATGTGCCGCCGGGATCTTAACGATAAATGCGGGAGCCGTCCAGAAGGGGATCGCCCGGTCGGTGATCAGATTCCATGTGCTGGCAAACAGCGATTCCAGGGAAGACCAGGAACTGAAGATGCAGGTGAAAGCAGATGTGGTTGAAGAAATGCGGGGTATGCTAAAAGACGCCCGGTCGGTGGAAGAGAGCCGGCTGCTGATTGAAGAAAACCTTCCAAGGATTCAGGACTATGCCGGTGAACAGGTAAAAAAATACGGGTACGATTATCCGGTCAGCGCAGGTCTTGTGACCACCTGGTTTCCGGTAAAAGAGTACGGGGACTGTACGTTTCCGGCGGGGGAATATGAGGCCCTGCAGATCAGGATCGGAGAAGCTGAGGGCAGAAACTGGTGGTGCGTACTCTATCCGGGTCTGTGCTTTACCGACGCCGTCCATGCGGTTGTACCGGAAGACAAAAAAGAAGAACTCTCATATGTCCTGACAGACGATGAATATGAGACAATCATGAATGGAGGGCAGGTTAAGGTTCGTTTCCGATGGTTTTCCTGATGTTTTTCTTGAATTATTCCTGTAATGAGGGTAGAATGGGTCTAGAGTGCCGTTGCAGCGGCACTCTGCAGGAATATAAAAAGATGGAGAACTAACTGATATGAGTATAGACAGACTGGCCCCGATTGGGGTCTTTGATTCCGGCGTGGGCGGTTTGACGGTTGCGCGTGAGATTATGCGGAATCTGCCTGCCGAACGGATTGTCTATTTCGGGGATACGGCGCGTGTGCCGTACGGAAGCAAATCAAAGGAGACAGTGATCCGCTACTCGCGGCAGATTATCCGTTTTCTGCGCACACAGGATGTCAAGGCGATCGTGGTTGCCTGCAATACGGCAAGTGCGCTCGCGCTGGAAGAGATAGAAAAGGAGCTTGATATACCGATCATCGGGGTGGTTAAACCGGGAGCCCGCGTGGCGGCGGCAACGACCAGGAACAAGCGGATCGGCGTTATCGGGACAGAGAGCACGATCCACAGCCATATGTACCGCAGTTTTATCTGCGACATCGATCCCGGGATCACGGTGGTTGGGAAAGCGTGCCCGCTTTTTGTGCCCCTTGTTGAGGAGGGATGGCTGAAAGATTCTGTGACTGAGGAGGTCGCACGGCGTTACCTGGATGAGCTGAAAAATGAGAACATAGATTCCCTGATCCTGGGATGCACACATTATCCGCTGCTGCGCAGCACTGTGAAAAAGATTATGGGAGATGGGGTGACACTTGTGAATCCGGCGTATGAGACGGCGCGGGAGCTGGGCGGCCTGCTGAAAACCATGGATATGGATAATCCGGGTGTGAAAGAGGAAGAATTCCCCTACCGCTTTTACGTAAGTGATGCAGCAGAAAAATTTAAACAATTTGCAAACTCTATCCTGCCATATGATGTGCGTATGACACAGCAGGTAAATATTGAAGAGTTCTAGAAAGGTACAGTATGACAAAACAAGTATTGATCAGCATCAAGGGACTTCAGTTTATGAGCGGGGAAGCCTATGATGAGGATACGGATCCGGTGGAAGTGATCACGGTGGGAGAGTACTATCAGCGAAACGGGAATCACTATATCCGCTACGATGAGGCGTTTGAAGGTTTTGCGGAGGATGCCAAAAATCTGCTGAAGATTTCCGGAGGTGTACTGGAAGTCAGAAAGAAGGGTGTGATCAACGTACATATGGTGTTTGAGGAAAATAAAAAGAATATCTCTTATTATACGACGCCGTTCGGGACGATGCAGATGGGAATTGCCGCGACACACGTAAAAATCTCGGAGGCGGAAAATAATATCGATGTAAAGATTGAATATGCGCTGGAAGTGAATGAGGAACACGTTGCGGACTGTTCTCTTGAAATGAATATCAAATCAAAAGAAGCCAAAGATTTTGCACTAAGCTGAATCTTTGGCTTCTTTATCCTATGGTTCTGCGGTCTGAAATCAATTGCCGGTCGCTTTGCTGCGCAGCCGCTTGAAAAATCCTTTTTTCTTTTCAGGAGCTTCCAGAGGACCTCGCACACCGCGCACTTCTACGATGTAGATACCGCTCACCATCGCTTTGACCTCTTTCTTGATCGGAATCAGATCATAGATTTTTTCATCCGCGACGAGCGTAGTGATCTTCGGACCTACTTTGGCCTTGACAATCGGCAGTTTTGTTCTCCGCATCAGTTTTGGCGTCTGGTCAATGACCATCTGAGGAAGTCCGGACTCTTTTATCGGCAGTCGTTTCTTATCTATAATCAGCATAGACACCTGTTGTTTAGATGCATCGATTTGTGCTTTTTGTGCTTCCTGCTTTTTCTGTGCCTTTTTTCCAAGAAAATACAACACAATCAGTGCGATAATCAGTATAATTAAAATAATCAGCAAAATATGCCAGACCTTCATGAGTAACCTCCTTCACCCTCTCTTTATCATAGCACATTGTATCATTCTTTGTTTTAAAAGGCAAATATAAATTTTTGCAAAATTGATGAAAAAATGATAGAAAACAGGTAAGGATGTGATATAATGAAACAGAATATATGGGGTGATCGTGTACATTTGAGCCAGGTTTACATGTACATGGTCACCCTAAGATAGGGGATTCAGCAATGGGAGAGAACCAAAGAAGAGATCCGGGACAATTAGATCCCGAACAGCGCAGAAGGATGGAACGAATGCGCAGAGAACGCAGAAAAAGGCGCAGGAGACGTGCTATGATGCTGCGCGCTGCAACACTTGGAGTGCTCATTTTGATTCTGATAGGCTGCATTGCGGGAGTTGCATTTGGTGTAAAAAAGGGAATGTCGAAAAAGCAGGAGGCCAAGGCGAAAAAAGAACAGCAGATACAGGCAGAAGAAGCAGAAAATGAAAAACGCCAGCAGCTGATTAAAGATGCCGAGCTTGCAACAGTAGGCTACGATTATGACAAAGCGGTGGAACTGCTCAAGTCGATTGAGAATTATGACAAGGATGCGGGGATTATTGCTAAGATTGCCGGATATGAAGCTGCCAAATCAACACTGAAGTCGGTGAACATCGATCAGGTTACCCATGTTTTCTACCATTCGCTGGTGGTTGAGCCGGAAAAGGCATTTACCGGAAATGACAGCACAACAGCGGGATTCTGTCAGTGGATGACAACAGTGGATGAGTTCAATGCCATCACACAGCAGATGTATGACAACGGCTATGTGCTTGTCAGGCTGCATGATCTGGTGAATCAGACGACGGATGATGACGGAACGGTCCATTTTACGAAAGCCAAGATATTACTTCCGGAAGGGAAAAAACCATTTGTATTATCGCTGGATGACCTGAGCTATTATCACAGCTATGATGGGAGAGGAATTGCATCTAAGATGGTAATCGGTGATGACGGCAAACCTACGTGTGAATATATTCAAGATGACGGAACGGTTGTAACAGGAGCGTATGACTGTATTCCGCTGATGAATGCATTTCTGGAAGAGCATCCTGACGGTGCTTACCGCGGAGCACGCGGTACAGTCGCACTGACCGGCTATAACGGCATTTTGGGATACCGGACAGACATTGCTTATAAGACGAAAGAAAACCTGGGAGAGGATCAGCAAAAATGGATTGCTGAAAATCCGGACTTTGACTGGGATAAAGAGGTTGCCGAGGCTACAAAAGTGGCAGATGCCATCAAAGAAACAGGATGGGATTTTGCGAGCCATACCTGGGGGCATATAAGAATTGGTGATTCCAGCCTTGAGACGATCAAGGAAGATACAGAAAAGTGGCAGTCTTATGTGGCACCCCTTATAGGCGGATCAGATACTGTTATTTTTGCCCACGGACAGGATCTTGCCGACTGGCATGATTATTCCATGGAGAATGAAAAGTTCGCTTATTTCAAAAGTCAGGGATTTAACTTTTACTGTAATGTAGATTCTTCGCAGTATTTTCTGCAGATCAGGGACAATTATCTGCGCCAGGGAAGAAGAAATCTGGATGGTTACCGTTTGTGGAACGATGTTCATGGTGAGAAGAACCGTACAAGCGATTTGTTTGATGCAGCTACGGTACTTGATAAGAAAAGGACTGACGTTCCGAGTCTTTAAGCAGAACAGGCAGAAAAGTACGTATGGAAAAAGATAATAAAGCAAAAGCTAAGAAAGAAAACAAAAGCAAAATGGATGAGCTGAAGGACAGACTTTTTAACCAGAAGAAGTCCCGAAAGCCTGTGGACGGGAAAAAGAGTACGTCTGCCAAAAAGCCGGCAGCAGACAATCAGCCTGCAGCTTCTAAACCAGCAGGAAGTAGAAGCTCTGCCGGGAAAAAAGCGTTTGCGGAGATGACGGACGACGAATTAAGAAGACGTGAACGGGTCCGCAGAGAGCGCCAGCGTCAGCGGAAACGCAGGGCTATGATGATGCGTTTTGCGGTTGTCGGCGTCCTTGTGCTTGTGCTGATTCTTTGCATCAGCGGTGTTGTCCTTGGCGTGAAACGAAGTAACCAGAAAAAGGAGCAGGCCAAGGTACAACAGGAGCAGGCACAAAAAGAGGCTGACGAGAAGCAGAAAAAGTTGGAAGATACCATTGCACAGGCAGAGCGCATGGCCATGGGATACGATTATGACGGAGCCATTGAACTGCTGCAGACGGAAGCAAAGGATGACCGTACAGCAAAAGCTAAGATCACCGAATACGAGACTGCCAAGACGAAGCTTGTTGAAGCGGATGTGGAGACTATCCCGCATGTTTTTTTTCATATTCTGGTTGCGGATCCCTCGATTACCTGGAATCTGTCGGGGGCGGATGAATATAAGATCGGTGATTATAACCAGGTCATGACAACGATTGATGAATTCAAGGGAATTCTGCAGCAGATGTATGACCGCGGTTATGTCCTTGTCAAAATTCATGATATGGTGGAAGAGACAACCGGAGAAAACGGGGAGACGATATTCACAAAAGGAAAGATTATGCTTCCGGAAGGGAAGAAACCGTTTGTGATGTCACAGGATGATGTCTGCTATTATTTTTATATGATCGGTGACGGCTATGCATCCCGTATGGTAGTTGGCGAAGACGGACGTCCGACAACGGAATACATTCAGCAGGACGGAACCACGGTGACGGGGGCGTATGACCTTGTGCCTGTTTTGAATGAATTTATCGATGAGCATCCCGATTTTTCCTATCAGGGTGCGAAGGCCATTCTTGCCTTTACCGGATATAACGGTGTGCTTGGCTATCGCACAGATCCGGATCTTGCAAAGACAGCGGAAGAAGGCAATAAAAACGCGGAGGAGTACGGCGTGTTCAATTATCAGGAAGAAATTGAAGCCGCAAAACCGGTAGTACAGGCGCTCATTGATGACGGGTGGGAGCTTGCCAGTCACAGTTACGGTCATATCAGTTATGGAAGCAGTTTTGAGAAAGTCAAGGAAGATGCGGATAAATGGCAGGAACGCGTGGCTAATGTGATCGGGCCGACGGATATTATTTTATATCCGTTTGGAACTGATATCGCAAGCTGGACTGATTATACGGATGACAATGAGACGTATAATTATCTGAGGGACCAGGGATTCCGGTTCTTCTGCAATGTGGATTCCAATGAATACTGGGTTCAGATCCGTGAGAACTATGTGCGCCAGGGAAGAAGAAATCTGGATGGCTATCGGATGTATCAGGATCTTTACAACGGTGCAGAGAAACTCTCAGATTTATTTGATGTATCAGCAGTATTTGATACAAACCGCCCGAAAACAGGACTGGAGGTCTGGGATGGGGCAGAATAATACACGATTTATGTGACAGAAAGGATTATGAGGATTATTATGAAGAAAAAAATGTTGAGCGGGCTGCTGTGTTTTGTTATGGCGGCTGCAGTAATCTCAGGATGTGCCAAGTCTGATAAGGAAAAAGAAAGTGAAAACAAGACAGAGACGTCCAGTGAGGAGGCAAGCGGACCGAAGATGCCCTCTATGGAAGGCATTGACCTGGAAAAGTGTATCACGCTTGGGGAATACAATGGTATTACAGTAGAGAAAAAAGTGACTCAGGTCACAGATGAGAATATCGACACAGAGATTACGTATGCGCTGTCCTCCACGCCGGTTGAACTGACGGATGAGAATGCGAAAGTAGAAGAAGGCGATACCGCAAATATTGATTTTGTCGGAAAAGTTGACGGAAAAGAATTTGATGGAGGAAGTGCAGAAGGATCCGACCTGGTGATTGGGTCGGGACAGTTCATCGAAGGGTTTGAGGATGGACTGGTAGGCACTACCAAAGGTCAGACGGTAGAACTGAATCTGACCTTTCCGGAGGATTATTCAGAGGAACTTGGCGGAAAAGACGTTGTATTTACAGTCACCGTCAATGCCATCAAACGTCCTGCGACAGAGATCAGCGACGAGTGGGTCGCGGCAAATTCTGAATTTAAGACGGTAGATGAATACCGTGAAGGTATCCGCAAAGATCTGGAAGAATACTATGAAAGCCAGGCTACGGAGAGTCTGTCAACGACCGCGTGGCAGCAGGTGGTCAATGCGTCCACGATCAATGAATATCCTGAGGAGCTGCTGAACTACGGGAAAGAAGTTTTTGAGAGTCAGATCAAAACGTATGCAGATTATTCCAGTCAGACAATCGATGAGTATATCGAAGCCCAGGGTGTAAGCAAAGAGGATTATGAAAGTCAGAAAGAGACGTATGGTCAAAATGTTGCGGCCCAGATGCTTGTCATGAAAGCCATTGCTGACAAAGAAGGTTTCAGCACGGATGATGACGAGTACAAAGAAGCTCTGGATGGATATCTGGAACAATATGACATGACGGAAGATGAACTGTATGAGCAGTATGGGGAAGAAAGTGTCTACCAGTCGATTATGCTGCAGAGAGTCACCGGTTTTATTGTCGATAATGCCGAGATTAAAGAAGTGGCTGCAGACGAAGAAACCGGAGAGGATGCAGGACAGGCGGATGACGGTGCCGCTGCCGCTGACGAGGCTTCAGGGGAGACCCCGGAAGCTGCGGGAGAAGCAGCTGAATAAAATATGATTTGCGGACAGCCGCATTATGGAGAACATCCATAATGCGGTTTTTTTCATTTAACAGTATGAACAGCATAAAATAGTAATAGCACATGTAAAATTGTAAAAAATAATAAAGATTTCAACAATATTGACCGTGCAATTTGCATGTGATAAACTATAGATACAGAAATATTGCGGAGGAACTTATGGAGTGTCTGAAAGGAGGAAAACATGGGTAAACCGAGCGGCAGTTTAGAGGAAAGAAATAAGCGGATTCGCGACGTAATTGAGCTGAAGGAGCCTGACCGTGTGCCCTTTGCGCCGAAGATCGGAAATTACTACGCGAGAGGTTATGGGATTTCGATGTATGATGCGATGAAGGACATCAGAAATGTTGTGCCTGGTGTGATGGGCTTTCTGGACGATTACGTGCCGGATCTCGCATGGGCGCCTGTCATGTATCCGACAGATCCGCCGGAGCTGATGGGCAGCACATACCTGAAATGTCCGGGACCGGAGAGCGGACTGAAGCTGGATGCATCGTTCCAGATTCACGATAAATGTTATCTGATGGACGATGAATATCCGGAATTTCTTCGTGATCCGAGTCACTTTTTCATGACCAAGGTGTATCCGAGAAAGTTTGCCGGATTATCCGGACTGTCTAAGATTGCTTTTAACAACCCTGTGGAGTATGGGCTGTATATCGGGCTTGCATCTTTTGCTGATCCGGAAGTTCAGGCAGCACTGCAGACACTGATGCGCGGAGGTGAGGCGGCAGCTAAATGGTTTGGCGGACTCAATCAGATTGTAGGAGCGATCGCTGCAAAAGGATTTCCGCTGGGAGCTGCGGGAGCACAGACATGCCCGTTTGATATGTTTGGGGACAATATCCGCGGCTTTATGAACACCGTTAATGACATCTATGATAATCCGGATGAGCTTCTGGCGGCTCTTGAGTACATGACGCCGCTCTGTGTGGAAGGCGCGGTGAATTCTGCCAAGGCGGCAAACCTGGACTTCATGTTTATACCGCTGCATGCCGGAATAGACGCTTTCATGAGTCCGGACAATTACCGGAAGTTTTACTGGCCGGGATTAAAGGCATTGATCATGGCGCTCATTGATATCGGTGTTACGCCGTATGTATTCTGTGAGGGTGCATACAACCACCGGCTGGACATTATCGCGGATGTGCCGAAAGGAAAAGTGATCTATATGTTTGAGGATGTAGACCTGGCAGAGGCAAAACGGATCGTGGGACAGACATCCTGCATCTGTGGAAATGTTTCGACGCCGCTGCTGGCTTACGGCAGCAAAGAACGCATCATAGAGGAGACAAAAAAAGTGATGGATATCGGAGCTCCGGGCGGAGGATTCATTATGGACTGTTCGATCGTGCTGGATGAGGCGAAGAAGGAGAACATGGACGCATGGGCCCAGACGACATGGGAGATTGGTAAATACTAGCTATGATTAAAATGCCTGAAAACGCGGTGTTCCGTGTTTTCAGGCATCTTTTATCAGTCATTACGGCGGTTGCTGAGAAGTACCAGACGCAGCAGCTGAAGAATCGCGGAAGCTGCACTGGCAACATAGGTAAGTGCAGCTGCAGAAAGTACCTTTCGGGTCATAGACAGTTCTTCGCTTTGCAGCATACCGGTATCACCGAGGATCGCCAGGGCGCGGCTGGATGCGTTGAACTCCACGGGCAATGTCACGATCTGAAACAAAACAGCCAGGGAAAAAGCCAAAATTCCAATGTTAATCAAAAGCTGAGAGGTCTGGTTGTTAAATAAAAAGCCAATGATGATCAGAGGCCACGCAATTGTCGAACCGAAATTGGCAATAGGAACCAATGCGCTTCTCAGATTTAAAGGAGCATAGCCTTTCGCATGCTGTACTGCGTGCCCGCACTCGTGAGCTGCAACACCGATGGCTGCAACGGACGGAGAGCTGTATGTGGAGTCTGACAGGCGCAGTACTTTTGAGCGAGGATCATAATGATCCGTCAGATTTCCGGAAACATGCTCAACACGCACATCGTGGATTCCTGAGTAGTAGAGAATGCGCTGTGCTGCCTCACTTCCGGTAAGACCGGAAGCACTTCGGACCTGCTGATATCTGGAGTAGGTGGAGCGTACTTTTGCCGAGGCAAGCAGGCAGAGAACGGCGCCGATGATCACTAAAAAATACGTAGGGTCAAAATAAAATGGATAAAACATCTTCTATCATCCTTCTTCCTTTTAGCATTATTGAAAAAACTGCTTTCATTCTGTGATTCGATTATATACTATCTGTTACCAAAATCCCAGTACTTCATTCTTTTTTCACATTTTCCAGCGCGTACAGCGAGAACAGGATTCGCTGGCGTATCATGGGACGCTCCAGAGTCACTTTTATGATGTCCAGAATCTTTTCCATCCGGTATTTTAATGTATTCCGGTGCAAAAAAAGCAGCTGCGCTGTTTTGACGGTATTCTGTTCGCACATCAGATAGGTGTACAGGGTATGACAGTAGTCGGAATGATTGAGCATATCGTAAGCGTGTAAGTCGGACACCGGTTTATATTCCGGCAGGTTCTCAGCTGTCAGATGGACGAGGTGCGCCAGGAAATAGTCTTCATATAAAAAAAGGCGGCGGTCAGAAACAGCAAGATCCCGGTGCTGGAGTGTGAATAGTATCTGCTGATAATAAAGCGACATATCCGTAAAATTAGAAAATGGCTCACTGAGCGCAGCATAGCGGTTCAAAAGCTTTAGAAAATGATGGATATGTTCAAGCAGTGCATCATATTTACGCGGGGGTTCGTTATAAACCACGATCAGATAATGTTCATATAAAAAGGCCTGCGCGTTCCAGCCATCGCTCAGCAAAGTGATGGCATTTCGTTTCAGAGCGTCTTCGTCGTCCTGCATATGTACGCCCAGCAGCCGGTAGTCGCCTGTGAGTTTCCAGCCGAGCGGTTTGAGCTGGTTTTTGATCAGATCCTTATCATGCAGTGTATTTTCGAGTATGTCAATCATGAAATGTTCATGATAAAGGCTGCTCATCGTCAGATAATTATCGTCTTCATAAATGGCGGCAGAGACCAGATTGCCCAGGTAATCAGCGATCTCAAGATCACATTGATTCAGGTGCCGGTAAGTTTGAATAATAAAAAAATGACCGTGCACTTTTCCTTTGTAGCGAATTGCTTTGCTGATAAATTTACTGGTAAAGCTTTTGGTATCTGCATATATGGCGGGAATTGCATCGTGAAGCATCTCAAGTTCTCCGGTTTCTACAAGGTCCATCATGACATTAAACGGCAGATAACCGTAGCGCAGCTGGTAGCGCCAGATGACGCTGAATTCCTCCATATCCTGACTGACCTGAGCCAGCATTTTGAAGCTTGGATCAGCAAAATACATCGGATTTTCTTCCACAGTCTGAGTGATATGCAGGATTTCCTGCAGACTCTGGTTTTTAAGAATTGCCTCCGTTACCTGCTGGCTCCAGCGGTCGTAGCGGTAAAAAATGGCGAGAAGATCATTGAGTACCTGGCTGCGGGAATAACTGCGCGGAAATATCAGGCAGGGATAAGCACAGTTCTGAGGCGGTTCATTATCAAATAGGATAAGGCGTGTTGTGCGCGGCAGGGCACTTTTTTTTAGTTCCGCCCAGGAGCAGTCCATGATGTACAGGGTGTCCCGGGCGGGGATCCAGGTAGACTCCGGTTTCAGCCGAACGGAAGAACAGAGCAGGTTGTCATTGGACGGCAGATTCAGCCGGACAACATCGTAATGCTTTTTTAGTTGCAGATATAAAAATTTCATGGACAAATCCATCTGTGTAATCCTCCTGCATTCTCGTTGTGCATTAAGCACAAAAATGAAAGTATAAATATGATAGTTCGCGCCGTTGAAAAATGACAAAAATCCATATATTCTTTTAAAAGAGAGGACTCTTGAACGTGTAACTGAATTGTACAGTTGCGACAATCTGTTATGTAAAAGTTTAACATACTGCCGCGACTGTATGCAAGAAACAGGGGGTGTAAACTTGAAAAAAATTAATGCGAGTATCAAAAGGTTCTGGGGGATCAGTGAAATTGGATTCTCATTCATGGCTACCATGGAGACATCTTTTTTTATCCTGTTCCTGACGGATGTTGCAAGGCTTCCGCTTGCTATGGTGGCGGTAATTACCGGATTTTCCGGGATTGCTGATGCGGTGACCGCGGTGCTTGCCGGTGCCATTATCGACAAGACAACTTTTAAAAACGGAAAATACAGGCCGTGGCTGATCTATTGTCCGCCGATTGTTGTTATTTTCTTTATCCTGATGTTTACCAAAATCGGAACCAACCTTTCAGCGGCCGTCATCTGCAGCATTGGCTATATCGTAAGTCACGGCGTATGGAATATTGCATGGACAGCGAACCGCGCGATGATTGGCAGCCTGTCTGATGATCCGAAGGAGCGCGCGTTCCTTTCGGGAAGAATCGCAGCCGGCTCAAGCGGCGGTAAAATCGTTGCTTCCTATCTGGTACCGGTGCTGACAACGGCTTTTCTCGGATTGTTCATGGGAGCCGGACAGAGCTGGGGATATACAATAACAGCAGCGATTGCATCACTGGTATTTACCATTACTTATTTTGTACATTATCAGATCACGAAAGGATATGACCGCCCGGAAGAATATGCCGGAGTCAGCAAAAAGAGTGTTACTCTTATGGATATGCTCAAGGCGATTGTAACGAATCCGCAGCTGTTGATCCTGCTGGTGGCGGATGCACTGCGATTGATCGGTTTCTATATGATTGCAGCGTGTGCGGCGTTCTATACGAAGATTGTGCTTGAAAATCCGTCCGCAACTTCGATTATCCTGGTGATCTTTAATGCAGGTACCCTCGTGGGGTCCCTGATGTCAAAACAGATTGTGGCGAAACTGGGTACGAAAAAGGCTTCCATCCTTGGGACCGGCGGTCTGGCGGTGTTCCTTGTTCTGCTGTACTTTATGCCGAGTTCTCAGGCACTGGTGTTTGTCATACTGTTCGTTGCACAGACGATTTTCGGCGTAGCATATGGTCTGACTACCAGTATGTACTCCATGTGTGGTACAGACAGCGAATACCGTACAGGAAAAGATACAAAGGGTGTCATCATGGCTTGTTCATCACTGGCAATCAAAATCGCCATTGCACTGCGCGGAATCGTTATCTCTGCGGCTCTTGCAGCGATTGCCTATGACCCGGATGCGGCAGTGACATCTGCTGCGCAGGGTGGTATCAAACTGGTATTTCTGATCATTCCGGCAGTATTTTCCATTGCATCCGTTGTGATGTTCCTGCTTTACAGGATTAAAGACAGCGATATCGAGAAAATGGAACAGGAAATTGCAAAACGCAGAGCATAAATTAGGAGGCGTTGTTTATGTATACACCAAAAGAAAATTTTATCCGTACTGTCAATAAGGACAACCCGGATCGTCTGGTCAATGACTATGAGGCGTTTGCGGTTATAAGAAGCGATCCGGTCACTGACCTGGACCGGGGCATCCGAATTCAGGGAAAGGAAATCAAAGATATTTACGGCACCACCATTATCTGGCCGGAGAATCAGCCGGGCGGAATGCCGCATGTGACAGAAGAAAACAAAGTGATCAAAGATGTCACAAACTGGAGAAACGAGTTAGCACTCCCGGATTATGCGGCGATGGATCTGGACTGGAGTAAGAACGCGGAACTGGTGGCGCAAGTTGACCGAAATGAAAAACTGGTGACCAGTATCATGGCGACCGGATTGTTTGAAAGACTTCATTTCCTGATGGGATTTGAGGAGACACTGATGAATTTCCTGGAAGAACCCGAGGCCATGCATGATCTTTTGGATGCGCTGCTGGAAGTGCGTATGACTTACGTTAGGCTTTTGATTGACAATATGAAGCCGGAAGTCATCATTCACCACGATGACTGGGGGACGAAACACAGTCTTTTTGTCAGTTATGATACCTGGTGCGAGTTCTTTAAAGAGCGTTACCGCAAACTGTACAGCTACATGCGGGAGCGCGGGGTGACGGTGATCCATCATGCAGACTGCTACTGTGCGAATATCGTAAAAGATATGGCGGAGATTGGCGTACAGATCTGGCAGGGGGTCATCCCGGACAATGACCTGTGTGCACTTCAGAAAGAGCTTGACGGCTCCCTGATTCTGATGGGCGGGATAAATGCAGAAATTGACCGCTCGGACTGGACGGAAGAGAGTGTCCGCCGTGAAGTGCGCCGTGCGTGTGATACCTATGCACCGGGAGGTTCCTTTATTCCGTGCCTGACGTACGGCGGCCCGGGGAGCATTTATCCGGGAGTCATCGAGACCATTCGCGATGAGATCGCACAATATAATAAGGAACATTTCCATATTTAAGGCTGGCCATGCAGCATGCATTTTATGTATGGGAACTTTCCCGTACAGTTCCGCAAAGACAGGTATTCTGTTTGACCGGAACATACCCTCCGGGCCCTGAAGCAAACGCTTCGGGGCCTATTTTAGAGAAGACGGAGAGAAAGTCACGCAATCTTTTTGTGAAAAAAGGGTTTGTGTGACTGACTTGTGACGTCATATGACTATAATTCAAGTATATAGTAAACATAGTATACAGTGACCCTGGCTGAATCTGAAAAAGGAGAGAGGAATATAGATATATGAAGAAAAAAATGAATCCGAAGAAAATTGCAGTAGTCGGAGCTGCAGTCCTCATCGCAGGAATGGCGACAGCAGGGATCGTTGCAGCCCCGAGATATTCAACCACAGCAGTTACCAAAATGAATACGAACGATATGGGCATCGAGCTGAATGCGGAAGAGCATGTGAAGGATGCTATGCCCGGCGACGAATTCAAATATCCTGCTTCTGTGACAAACACGGGAGATTATGTTTCTTATCTAAGGGTACGGGTAAATAAAAGCTGGCATGATAAGGAAGGAAAGATGCCTGACGGAGATGGTTCCTACATTAAATTACTGAAAGGCGGAGAAGAAATCGAGTCCGGAACAAACAGCGACTGGATTATACAGGCGGATGATAACGGAGAGGATGTTTATTTTTATTACCGAACTCCGGTAGAGGCTAAGGAAGAGACAACGGAGTTTATGGATGCCTATAAGATAACGGATATCTCTAATAGCGAGCAGGATACCTATGCAGGGAAAAAGGTACATATTGATGTGGATACGGAGGAAGTTCAGGTTCCAAAACTGGAAAGTGGAGCCGTTGACACTGTAAAAGCGGCTGATGCGATCCTCTCAGAATGGGGACTTGAAGTAAATATCGATGCATCGAGTGGGACAATTGGATCAATAGAGGCGGAATAAAATGGAGGTTAATATGAGAAAGAAAATAATAGCGATTCTTATGATGCTGACCTTGCTGCTTTCCATGAATACAATTGTTTTCGCAGAAGACTTTAACGTAAGTTATGAGGGAGATGCGGAGAAATTTATTTTTTTAAATGGCAGCAGTAATATCTTCGATAATTTTAAAGATGTTGCTCCGGGTGAAATCAGGACACAGACGATAACACTGACGAACAATGACAGTGAGCGCATGCGTTTTTTTATGAAGACAACGGCAACGGAAGAACTTGGTGATGCTGGAGCAGTTTTTATCATTACGATAACACGAGATGATGAAGAACTTTATAATGGTACCATTCAGGGACTAAAAGAGATGAGCAGCGGTGCCATGGAAGACAGTTTGATGCTTGCAGATCTCTCAAAAGGTGAAACCGCGGATGTGGTAATGTCATTGGAAGTAGATGAAACATTGCCAAGCAATGCAGGATATGAGAATGCAGAGACAGATATTCAGTTTATCTTCTCGGTCGATAACCCACCGGCAAATGAGGGAACGACCACAACAGTAACGCAAAAGGGAGAAGACAAAACAGTTTACAAACGAGGAGCATCTACCGTTCAGCGTGTGATTTCCAACATTGCAACAAAGGTAAAGACCGGAGATACAACAACACTTGGTTTGTATGCCGGCATCCTGGTATTGGGAGCGGCATTGATCATCGGACTGGTCGCCTATCGGAAACGAAAGGGCAGTAGGGAGGAATAAAGATGAAAAAAATGAATAAAATCATTGCGACATCAATTAGCCTCTGCCTGATGTTAATGATGTGCATGACAACTGTTTACGCAGCTTCTACTTATGAAGTAGTGTTCCGGGCGGGTTCCCATGGTTCTTTTAACACAGACAGTGTGATGGCGGACGGTCTGGTATCGGCGGCAGAGAATAAAATTGTTTATGAGATGGAATTGAATGAAGCAGGAACTGCAGTCGGTGCACGGGCGCCGCAGGATATCACAGTAGAAGATGGCTATGTATTCTCAGGATGGGAAATTGACCTCAATCAACCGGTGACAGAAAAGACAACATACGTAGCGAAATACAGAAGAATTGCAAACGGCATCGAGTATACGGTGCGTTATATGGATAACGAAGGAAATGATGTTTCCTCGCCAATTGTTGGAAGAACCAACGCGGGTACGGAAGTTCCTTTATATGCAAGAGAAGTAGAAGGATATGCATTACAGAGTGCACCAAGCGCCAGAGTGACAATCACTGAAGATGGGCAGGAAATTATCTTCCTGTACGCTTCTACAGCAGAAAATACAACAAATACAGTCATCACACCCGGAACCACAACAACGGTGACGATACCGGGCGGGACGACAACGGTAACTGTTCCTGGAACGACGACAACTACGACAACAGGAACAGGAACGACAGGTACGGGTACGACGGGAACAGGAACGACAGATACAACTGATACAACAGGAACTGGAACCGCGGACACGACCGGAACCGCCGATACAACGGGTACGGCAGATGAAGGAACGAATGCCGGAGAAGGGACAACGACTATTCCGGACGAAAATGTACCATTGGCAGAGAACCCGCAGGGAACAGATGACGGCAGCGGCGACGATACAGCTACAATCGGTGATGAAGAGGTTCCCCTGGCAGAGAAACCTTCGGATGAAGGAAATAAAGTTTCTCCGGTAGTGTATGGTCTTGGCGGAGCTGGAGTTGTATGCTTAATTGGCGCAGCAGTGTTGTTGTATCTGAAGAAAAAGAATAGGTTGTTTTAGACATTTGTGACAAAGATTGTCTTATGACTCACATTGAATTACTGCTTGCATCCTTGCGCTGATTATTATATATTATTATAGAAAGAGTATTGTTTCATAATCAAGTGTGCAAATCCTTGACTGTCCTGGAGCTAAAACTGCATTATTAAGCCCTTACAAATAATCTTTGTCATTCCGGATTTTGTCGTAAAGTAATAACGACTGTGACTACGGATATAACCGCCAATATGAAGGACAAAATACAAAGAATAATATTTATAATAGTTGCTACATCCATGTTTTAACCTCCAAATAAAATTACTTTCCCGCCTGCGCTAACATTTTCTTCGCCAGCTTTTGAAATAGGTCGGCAGTTTCTTCGTCCATCGGCGCAAGCTGTCCGATCTGTCTGGCAATCATAGCCGCTACATCGTCAACAGAAAGCGGTGTTTGCTTCTGCTCCGCCAGTACGTCCTGCATGGTCTGGAACATGGCGGCGGTCACAGTTTCCCCCGTCTGTTCCCCACTTTCCATATCTTTCTTAATACCCCGCAGGGTAGCAAGGAACACACATTTGATTTTCTCAATTTCCGCTTCGTGTTCTCCTATCTTCTGGGCGTTCAAATGCTGTAAATCCTGCCTTGCTTCCGCTCGATGTTCCGGATGTTCTTTCATCAGGTCGGACAGGGAAGCGGTTGCAATCTCGATAAGCTGGTTTCTTGCTGTTATCCCTTTGCCGCCGTATCTTGAAAATAAATCCGTATCAAATCTATCAGCTTGGGAAAGTTCTTGTGTTCCAACAGGTGGTTGGGGATTTGCGCATCAACAGCACCCGTCACAAGCCCCCTCACGGCTCATTCGGACAGACCCAATTCAGAAATATCGTAGCTTTTGCGGACGCTCACGGTGGACAAGCTCAGTATGTAGTCCGTTGATACCTGAAATTCTTTTGCCACGCCTATGAGAATATCACTGCTGACCGTCCTTGTTTCGCCGCTGACAATGCAGCTCAACTGGGAAGCGGAAACGCCTATCTTCTCCGCAAGTTCCTTTTGTGTGATTTGGTTTCCGTTGCATAAATCGGAAATCCGCTGTCCAGGTGTTCCGGGTAAAGCCATAGACACGCACCTCCTCCGCATATTTCCATTATACAGAATGATTGAAAATATGCAATTTCCAAAGTGTAAACTTCATCAAAATGCAATTCTCGCAAAATTCCGGGGATTGCATTTTTTTCGTGTAGACTTAGGGTAGTTCATCGATGGATACAACAAATGATTTCAACAGTTATGAAAACTTCACTAATAGGTAGTCATGATATTGGCTGCCAACAGTGAAATATGAATGATACAAAGATGAGCTGACTTTGGGCTTCTATATGATAACCATGTTTCTCCAATTAACCTCAAAATAGGATTTGTCAAAAACAGTTCCCTGTTTCAACATTGTATAGATGATGACAAGCAGTTTCCTGGCAAGGGCAACAATGGCTTTTTTCGCACCTTTTTTCTGCTTGATTCTCCAGTACCAGGCAGAAAGATAAGGATTTCGTTTTCCGGCGCTTTCATTCTTTCCGGGACATAGACCAGCCCATGAACAGATATGCTCTGCGGTTTTAAATGGGTTCATATCAACACCGATTTCAGCAATACTTGCACAGGAAGCGATGGTGCTTATCCCATAGATGCTATTCAACTGTTCAACCTGTAGAGAAAATGGTTCCATATCCTGATTGAGAGCTTTTTCGATTTCATTAAGATGCTCTTTCCAGGAGTCATAATGGTTCATAAGAATTTTGAGAAACTGATCTTTGTGGACATCCAGTCCACAGGAAATTTCCAAAAGGTCTTTCATGCGGAGTCTCTCCTTTGCAATAGAATTGGCAGAAGGTTTGCCCGAGGTAATACGGACTTTGCTACTCGTGCTACCCAAAAAAGGTGCGACAATATGCTGTGCTCAAGGGCAAAACATTTACGTTGAAAAACGGGGTACAGATCCTCCAAGGTGCAATCAAACTTAATCCTGACTAAATCTATTATAAAACAGGGCAGAAAGCTGGAATAGTAGTGGAGCCCAGACCCCTATTTTCATTATAGGCTGTGATACGCCTTCATGATTCGTTGAAAACAGAATGATCGTCCAAAAAGGAATATCCGGTGGGGGAAGCACGCGACGAGCCAACTTCTGGACACTTTGTCCCAAAGTTGTGAGGAGCGTGCCAACGCTGGAAAACCTTTCGGGGGGAGAACGACAACGGAAAGCAAACGGCGGGTGGTGGATTTGATGATTGCCACCGTAGCCGCCACAAGCGACAGCTTGAACATTACATGGAAAATCTGACGGGCAGCACACCTCCCGTCAGATACCTACCCTGTGTAGTCCCTTGTAAACTGTACTTTGTGATAAGATAAATAACATACACGCTATGAATGGCATCAATGCCAGTATCTATGGCCATTCGGCCAAAACATCCAGCGAATCAAAATAAAAATATCAAATGTATGAGATTGCAGATGCAAAAGAGTTTTTGATATAATAATGTCAAGTAAACATAGATCTGTTGAATGCTTTTTGTTTTGAGGGAAAGCAGAAACTGAAACCGGAGGATGTGCAGGAGATGAGGGGGGTGTCTAATAAGTGGTGTTTTAGCTTTGCCGCATTGATACAAGAAAAATATTTGGAGAGAGGCAAGTATTTCTTGACATTCACAGAATTCTGTAATAATGTATATACATAAAATATGAAACCGTCGAGAAAGAAGAGTAGGTTTAAAACGAAATATCAGAGAGTGGCAGATGGTGGGATTGCCATATGGAGTTTTTAACTGAATGGACTTTTGAGGGCAGTCTGAAATGAAAAAAGTAGGCGCTGCCGGGAACCGAACCCGTTATCAATCAGGAGCGTATGTTAGTACGTGAGAAAGTGGACATTACGTCAAATTGAGTGGTACCGCGATAATAGTGTAAATTATTACCGTCTCAAGCAAAATGCTTGAGACGGTTTTTTGCGTGTATTCAATGAGCCGGGCATCCGTGATCTCATAGCATGCGGGAGATGCTTGCATATCACGCATGCTATGAGATCACGGGTATGCGGCGAAAGCCGCGACCGAGAGGAAGCGAAGCGGAATCGAGGTGCCCGGCGGCGTAGAGTGAAGAATCAGATGCTTGCATATCACGCATGCTATGAGATCACGGGTATGCGGCGAAAGCCGCGACCGAGAGGAAGCGAAGCGGAATCGAGGTGCCCGGCGGTGTAAAGGGACACAACAGCCGCGACCGATTTGACGTGATGAACCAAAAACTTTTCCGGCGGAGAGAAAAGGAGAAGAATGATGAAGAAAAAAGTAATTGTATTAATGGTGGCGGCAGTGATGACGGCGGCAATGGCAGGATGCGGGGGCAGCGGAAACGGCAGCTCATCAGGCAGTGAAGAAGCCTATACGATCGGAATCTCACAGTTTGCAGAACATGGATCTCTTGACAACTGCAGGGAAGGTTTTCTGGAAGGGTTAAAAGAAGCGGGTATTGAAGAAGACAAAAATCTGGAAGTGCTCTATGACAATGCACAGGCGGATACTGGAACTGCCAGTACGATTGCCAATAATTATGTATCAAAGAAAGTGGATATGATCTGTGCGATTGCGACTCCAAGTGCAGGAAGTGCATACAATGCGTGTATGAATTCTGATATTCCTGTTATTTATACGGCTGTCTCTGACCCGGTGGAGGCCGGGCTGGCAGATGAGGAAGGAAATTCTGTTGGAAGTATTACAGGAACCTCAGATGCACTGCCCGTATCCGAACAATTGCAGATGATCCGGGAGCTGATGCCGGATGCAAAAAAAATCGGAATTATTTATACGACAAGCGAAGCAAATTCTGTAAGTACGATTGCAGAATACAAGGAGCTTGCGGGGGACTACGGATTTGAAATCATTGAGACGGGAATCAGTGCGCTGGCAGATGTAGATCTTGCTGCGGCAGATATGGTTAAAAAAGTAGACTGTATAACAAACCTTACGGATAATACGGTAGTACAGGGATTGCAGACAGTACTTTCCTATGCAAACGAGGCTAAGATACCGGTTTTTGGAAGTGAAATCGAACAGGTAAAAAATGGATGTATGGCATCCATGGGAATCGATTATATTGCACTTGGCAAACAGACCGGAGAGATGGCTGCAAAAGTTTTGAAAGGTGAAGCCAAGGCAGAAGAGATGAAGTATGAAATCTGTTCCGGTGCGGAATTCTATGTGAATACCGCTGTGGCAGAGAACATAGGATTCCAGCTGGATGATACAAAAGTAAAAGAAGCGGCAGAAGTTTTTGACAGCATCGCAGAATAAATGAAAACAGAAATGAGGGAGTATCGTGACATTACTGATTAGTGTATTGGAGCAGGGCATGATATACGGTATTATGGCCCTTGGGGTATACATCACATATAAAATTCTGGATTTTCCGGATCTGACCGTGGACGGAAGTTTTCCCATGGGGGTGGCTGTGACGGCGGTTTTGATCAGCAAGGGTGTAAATCCTCTGCTGACGCTGCCGGTATCCCTGCTGGCAGGGGCGCTGATTGGTGTTCTCACCGGACTCATCCATGTGAAGCTGAAGGTGCGGGATCTGCTGTCCGGAATCATCATGATGACGGCACTGTACACGGTTAACCTGAGAATCGCGGGGGGCAAGGCAAATCTTCCGATTTATAACAGCGAGACAATTTTTGATAACCAGATTGTAAATGGTATTTTTACAGGCGGTCTGGCCCCTTATAAAACAGTGATTATTATTTTCATCATCACACTGATAGCAAAATATGCACTGGACTGGTACATGAGTACGAAGTCAGGATTCTTGCTGCGGGCGGTTGGGGATAATCCTACCATCATTACTTCGCTGGGGGTTGATCAAGGGACCGTTAAGATTGTCGGGCTTGCGGTTTCCAATGCGCTGGTGTCGCTGGGCGGATGCATCTATGCACAGCAGCAGCGTTACTTTGATGTCTCGATGGGGACCGGAACGGTAGTGATCGGGCTTGCCAGTGTAATTATCGGGACGAGTTTGTTTAAAAAGGTGACGCTGCTGCGGGTGACTTCAAGTGTAATCATTGGGTCGATTCTCTATAAAGCGTGTGTTGCGCTTGCCATCAGCAGAGGATTTGCGGCGAGTGATCTGAAATTTATAACGGCCGTGCTGTTTCTGATTATTTTAGTTTTGGGAATGGAGCGCAAAAGGAAGGTGAAGGCGGATGCTGCAGCTTAAGAATATACACAAGTATTTTAATCCGGGTTCTGTCAATGAGATGTGCCTGTTTAATGGATATGATCTGACCATAAAAGAAGGAGAATTTGTCTCTGTGGTGGGAAGCAATGGATCCGGGAAAACATCCATGCTGAATATCATCTGCGGCAGTATCGATGTGGACCGGGGACACGTGATCATGAATGGCGAGGACATTACAAATCAAAAAGAGTATACGCGCCTGCGCAGCATCGGAAGGGTCTATCAAAATCCGGCAAAAGGA
The DNA here is from genome assembly GCA_964621905.1 of uncultured Ruminococcus sp. GTDB lineage: Bacteria > Bacillota > Clostridia > Lachnospirales > Lachnospiraceae > Ruminococcus_G. The sequence goes on from CAZUNG010000006.1 coordinate 117,204, forward strand.
ACGTGCCCGAGTATGACAATCCTGGAAAATATGTCGATTGCAGACAACAAAGGGAAACGGTATGGTCTGGGAGGCGGCCTGAACAGGAAGCAAAAAGACCGTTATGGGGAGATGCTCCGTCCGCTGAATCTGGGGCTGGAAAACAAACTGGACACCAAGGTCGGAGCGCTCTCCGGAGGCCAGCGGCAGGCACTTTCTCTTCTTATGTCAACCATGACGCCCATTGAGTTTTTGATTCTGGATGAGCATACGGCGGCGCTTGATCCAAAGACAGCGGAAATCATCATGGAACTGACAAATCAGATCGTCAGAGAAAAAAAGCTGACGACCATTATGGTCACACACAATCTCCGGTATGCAGTTGAGTACGGAAACAGGCTGATTATGATGCATCAGGGAGAAAATATCATTGATGTTTCCGGGACCGCAAGAAACGACATAAAAATCGATGAGATTTTGGGCAAATTTAACGAAATCAGCATTGAATGCGGCAATTAATTTTTTGTAAAAAGCTTTGCATTTAGCGGGATTGTGGTATATAATATGGCTAAGCAAGATAAATAACAGATTGGGTTTAGAAAGGAGTAATCATCATGAAAATTAAGAATATCAATGATGTTGACAAATTTTTTGAAGTGGTAGACAGCTGCAAAGGAAAAGTAGAACTGGTAACAGGAGAAGGCGACAGACTGAACCTGAAATCAAAACTTTGCCAGTACGTATCTCTGGCTAATATTTTTTCCGGCGGAGAGATTCCTGAGCTGGAGATTATTGCTTCTGAGAAAGAAGATATCGATAAACTGTTTAACTTTATGATTAATGGTTAATGATTTGATTAAGTAAGGTAAGGGGGGCTGTTGTATGACAGCCTCTTTCTTTTGCTTATCATAGATTTTAGTAAATATATCAGAGAGAGGACGGAAAAAGACATGACAAAAGTAGATATTATTTCCGGATTTCTGGGAGCCGGAAAGACAACACTGATCAAACAGCTGCTTACAGATGCACTGGGGGATGAGCAGGTAGTGCTGATTGAAAATGAGTTCGGGGAGATCGGCATTGACGGAGGATTTTTAAAAGATGCAGGCATCGAGATACGAGAGATGAATTCCGGATGTATCTGCTGCTCGCTTGTAGGAGACTTTGGGTCCTCTTTAAAAGAAGTTATTGAAAAATATCACCCGGACCGCATTGTGATCGAGCCGTCAGGAGTCGGACTGCTCTCCGATGTCATGAAAGCCGTGGAAAAGGTGGAAAAAGAGTGCGATATCTGCCTGAACAGTCATATTACGGTGGCAGATGTGAATAAGTGTAAAATGTACCTGCGCAATTTCGGTGAATTTTATGAAAATCAGGTTGCATATGCCGGGACTGTAATTTTGAGCAGGACAGATAAAGCTTCTGCTGATAAAATAAAAAAGGCAGTGGACTCTATCCGGGCAATTAATGGCCATGCACATATCATTACCACACCAATCACACAGCTTGGCGGGAAAAAGGTGTTGGAAGTGATAGAAGATGATGTGACAAAACTGGAAGAAGAGATTCATCACCATCATGATCATGAGGAGTCATGCAGCTGCGGACATGACCATGAGCATCATCACGAACACGGTGAAACGTGCAGCTGCGGACATGATCATGAGCATCATCACGAACACGGTGAAACGTGCAGCTGCGGACATGACCATGAGCATCATCACGAACACGGTGAAACGTGCAGCTGCGGACATGATCATGAGCATCATCACGAACACGGCGAAACGTGCAGCTGCGGTCACGACCACCACCATGATGCAGACGAAGTATTCACAAGCTGGGGAACAGAGACAGCCAGAACGTATGAAAAGGACGAGATTGACAAAATCTTGAAGGCACTTTCTGACGGAGAGGAATATGGAATTGTGCTGCGGGCCAAAGGGATGGTGCCTGATGAAGCCGGAACGTGGCATTATTTTGATATGGTTCCGGAAGAATATGAGATTCGGACGGGAAGTCCCGAATTTACGGGAAGACTGTGTGTGATAGGATCGAAACTCAACGAGACAAAATTGAAAGAGCTGTTCGCGCTTTCATGAGAACAGGTGGTGTGAAAAAACGATGGCGTATGAAGATATTGAGGTTCCGGTCTATCTTGTGACTGGCTTTTTGGAGAGCGGAAAAACAACATTTCTGGATGGAACGATCCATCAGAATTATTTTAAGATACCAGAGACGACGCTTCTGATTCTGTGTGAAGAAGGAGAAATAGAGTACGATGAAGAAGAACTGAAAAAGCGACAGAGAACCGTAATAGAGATTATAGAAGAAGCAGAGGATTTCACGGAAGACACGCTTCGTTATCTGGCCAAAAAACATGAGCCGGAGCGTGTACTTTTAGAGTTTAATCCACTCTGGTCCGTGACGAAGCTGATGCAGATGGAGCTTCCCAAGGGCTGGGGAATCATTCAGCATATTGTGACGGTAGATGCCAGCTGCTTTGAGATTTATATGAAAAATCTGAAATCCCTTTTTGTGGAGATGGTGAAAGGCGCTGAGCTTGTTTTGTTTAACCGGTGTAATAAAGAACAGCCGCTGGCATCCTTCAGGCGCAGTGTCAAAGTGGTCAATCCTTCGGCGGAGATTATCTTTGAAAATGAAGACCGGGAAGTGGAAGATATCTTCGAGAACAGTATGCCGTTCGATCTGGATGCAGATGTCATCGACATCATGGAGGAAGATTACGGGATCTGGTATGTGGATATGATGGATAACCCGGAAGATTATGAAGGGAAAACGGTCCGTTTTAAGGGGATGGTGTTAAAAAGCGAGGATCTTGACGCGCAGTTTTTTGTTCCGGGACGGATGGCAATGACGTGCTGTGCCGATGATACCAGTTTTATCGGGTACGTGTGCAAATACCAGGATGCCCCCTCGCTTGAGATGGGGAGCTGGGTTTTAGTTACCGCGTCCATTCACAGAGAGTATATGCAGGTCTATCACGACAAAGGACCTGTGCTTTATGCAAAAGAAATCAGACCGGCAGAAAAGCCAGTGGAAGAACTGGTTTATTTTAATTGATAAGGCGAGGAGAACTACCATGTATATAATTGTAGGTCTTGGAAATCCTACCAGGCAGTATGAACACACCCGCCATAATGTGGGATTTGACGCTGTGGACTATCTGATCGATGCCTACCGGATTCCTTATTCCGGCGTCAAACATAAGGCAATGTACGGCAAAGGTATGATTGGCTCGCAGAAGGTGATTGTGGCAAAACCGATAACGTATATGAATTTAAGCGGAGAAGCAGTTCGGGAGCTGACTGATTATTATAAAGTGGATCCGGAGCATGAATTGATTGTCCTTTATGACGACATCAGCCTGTCACCCGGTCAGATCCGTATCAGAAAAAAAGGAAGTGCAGGAGGGCATAACGGGATCAAAAATATCATTGCCCAGCTTGGAACACAGAATTTTCTGCGGATTAAGATCGGGGTCGGTGAAAAACCAAAAGGCTGGGATCTTGCGCAGTATGTGCTTGGTCATTTTCCGGATGATGAACGAAAAATGGTCGATGAAGCGATTGAACGGACTGCGAAAGCGGTGGAACTGCTTCTTCAGGATGAGGTTGATAAAGCTATGAATGAGTATAACTGTATAAAACAGACAGTAAAGGAATAGAGATGGAAGCATTGCTAAAACCGCTGGAGGAATTGGCGGAGTTTCAGGGGATCGCGGACAGTCTGAAAAAAAAGAAAGCAGGAGTGCGGCAGATAACAGGGTGTATCGAATCCCAGAAGGCACATATTGTACAGGGACTTGGGCAGTTGTACGGCCGCAGGCTGGTCATTGCAGAAAATGATATCAAAGCAAAAGAATTGTATGAGGACCTGAAGTTTTATGAGCCAAAAGCGCTGTGGTATCCTGCAAAGGATTTGATTTTTTTTCAGGCAGATATTCACGGAAACCTGCTGACAAAACAGCGTATGCAGGTCATCAAGGCGCTTCTTGAAGAGGAAGAAGTAACAATTGTGACCAGTATGCCAGGCTGTATGGATTATCTGCTGCCTCTTTCGGTGATTGAGAAACGGATACTGGTTTTTCGCAATGACAGTGCGATAGATGTGGAACAATTAAAAAGGCAGCTCGTGTTTATGGGATATGAGAGGAGTGCACAGGTGGAGACATCCGGGCAGTTCTCTGTTCGTGGTGGTATCATCGATGTATTTCCGCTGACAGAGGAAAATCCATGGCGAATCGAATTGTGGGGAGATGAGATTGATTCCATCAGAAGCTTTGATGCCGCGAGTCAGCGGTCTATCGAAAACCTGGAAGAAATCCGGCTTTATCCGGCGTCGGAAATGGTGTTGTCTGCAGAAGGTGTGGAGGAAGGAATAAAGGAGATCAAAAAAGAGGCCTCCTCTCTGATAAAACGCCTCCGCAAAGATATGAAAACGGAGGAAGCGGCCAGACTTTCCGCGGGCGTCGAAGAAATTTGCGAGAAGGTAAATGAGTTGTATGATATATCCGGCGCTGAAAATTATCTGCATTATTTTTACAAGGATACTGTTTGCTTTTTGGACTATTTTGATAGGGAAAACACACTGTTTTGTGTCGATGAGCCTAATCGTGTTGTGGAAAATGCAAATGCGGTCGAGGAAGAATTTCGCCAGAGTATGGCAAACAGGCTGGAAAAAGGATATGTGCTTCCGGGACAGGTAGAACTGCTGAAGTCATGTCAAAGTGTCATCGGTATGCTGAATCTCTGTAAGTGTATTACGCTGGCCTCCATTGAGCCCAGAAAAGGTGAGTGGGATGTTGTAGAAAAGTATCAGCTTACGGCAAAGTCGGTCAATTCCTATAACAACAGTTTTGAATTGCTGGTCAAAGATCTGGCCGGGTGGAAACGCGGAGGCTACCGCGTGATTCTGTTGTGCGGGTCGAGGACCCGTGCGCAGCGCCTGGCGCAGGATCTTTTGAATGAGGGATTGAGCAGCTTTTACGGGGAGGATCTGAACCGTCTGGTACAGCCGGGCGAGATCATGGTCACCTACGGTCATGCCCACCGGGGATTTTTGTATCCCATGATCAAGTTTGTGATCATTGCCGAGACAGATATCTTTGGAAAAGAGAAAAAGAAACGGAAACGAAAAGCTGAGTACAGCGGGAAGAAAATCAACAGTTTTACAGAGCTTTCAGTCGGAGATTATGTTGTCCACGAAAATCACGGACTTGGTGTCTACTGTGGAATCGAAAAGGTAGAGATTGATAAAGTCATGAAAGATTATATCAAGATCGAATATGCGGGAAAAAGTAATCTCTATATTCTTGCGACGCAGCTGGATATGCTGCAAAAGTACGCCGGAGCGGATGCCAAGAAGCCAAAACTCAATAAACTGGGCGGACAGGAATGGAATAAAACAAAAACGCGGGTGCGGGGCGCGGTAAAAAATATCGCGAAGGATCTGGTTGCGCTTTATGCAGCGAGACAGGAGAAGGATGGATATGCGTACGGAGCCGATACGGTATGGCAGCGGGAATTTGAAGAAATGTTTCCGTTTGAGGAGACAGAAGATCAGCTGATTGCCATAGAAGCCACAAAGCAGGATATGGAGAGTAAAAAGATCATGGATCGTCTGATCTGCGGAGACGTGGGATACGGCAAGACAGAGATTGCCATTCGTGCTGCTTTTAAAGCCATCCAGGAAGGGAAACAGGTTGTCTATCTGGTGCCCACAACCATACTGGCACAACAGCATTATAACACCTTCCTGCAGAGAATGAAGGATTTCCCGGTACGTGTGGATCTGCTGTGCAGGTTCAGAACTTCGGCTGAGCAGAAAAAAACAGTACAGGATCTGAAAAAAGGATGGGTGGACATCGTCATTGGAACACACCGTGTGCTGTCCGCAGATGTACAGTATAAGGATCTGGGCTTGCTGATCATCGATGAAGAACAGCGCTTTGGCGTCACGCACAAAGAAAAAATTAAAAAACTGAAACAAAACGTAGACGTACTGACATTGACGGCAACACCGATCCCGCGGACACTTCATATGAGTCTGATCGGGATTCGGGATATGAGCGTGCTGGAAGAACCTCCGATGGACCGGATGCCGATTCAGACGTATGTGATGGAATATAATGATGAGATGGTCCGGGAGGCGGTCAGCAGGGAGATGGCCCGAGGGGGACAGGTGTACTACGTATATAACCGTGTGCGGACGATCGCTGATGTTACAGGGCGAATTGCGAAGCTGGTGCCGGAGGCAAACGTGGCGTTTGCCCATGGGCAGATGAATGAACGTGAACTGGAAAAAATCATGTACGGATTTATCAGCGGAGAGATCGATGTACTTGTCTCAACCACGATCATCGAAACTGGCCTTGATATTTCCAATGTTAATACCATGATCATTCACGATGCCGATCAGCTTGGATTGTCACAGCTGTATCAGCTGAGAGGACGGGTTGGACGCTCCAGCCGTACAGCGTATGCTTTTCTCATGTATAAAAGAGATAAAGTGCTCAAAGAGATTGCGGAAAAACGTCTTCATGCAATACGGGAATTTACAGAGCTTGGAAGCGGCTTTAAGATTGCCATGCGGGATCTTGAGATAAGAGGCGCCGGAAATCTTCTCGGCGCAGAGCAGCATGGACATATGGAGGCGGTTGGTTATGATTTATATTGCAAAATGCTCAATGAAGCTGTGAAAGAGGAAAAAGGCATACCGCAGCAGGAAGACTTTGAAACAACCATCGATATGAATATTGACGCCTTCATTCCGGAAAAATATATTATGAATGAAGTTCAGAAGCTTGATATTTATAAAAGAATCGCAGGCATTGGGTCTGAGGATGAGTATGAAGATATTCTGGAGGAACTCATGGATCGTTTTGGAGAACCGCCGAAAAGTGTGCAGAATCTTCTCGCGATCGCCAACATGAAAGCGCTTGCACACCGGGCATACGTTGTCGAAGTAAAGCAGCGGGGAGATGAAGTTAAGTTAACCATGCATGAACGAGCAAAGCTGAACCCTGCTGGGATTCCCAGACTGCTGGAACAGTTTAAGGGAGAAGTCACTTTTAAGGTTGATAATAACCCGTATTTTATCTACCGGCCGGCAAAACGAAGGGCAAAAGAGATCCTGCCGATGATGGAATATGCAGAAGAATTGCTGCGTGAAATATTGAGTTTTTCAGAAACATAAGGTATAATAGGAACACTTGGCAAAGCAGGAATTTAGTATCCATGATATCATACGGAAAGTCGATAATGATTTCATACATGAAAGCACAGGAGGAAGAAATGAAGAAGTTTGGCATAAGAGCAGTGTGCGCAGCGATGACGGCCGCGCTTGGAATGACAATGATGGCTGGATGTGGATCCAAGGATGTGGACGGTACACAGACTGTGGCATCGGTAAATGAAGAGGAGATACCGCTTGGTGTTGCCAGCTTTGCGCTTAGGTATCAGCAGGCGCAGACGGAATATTATTATAAATCTATTTATACGATGTACGGAATGGATTCCAGCCAGGGAATGTGGGATCAGGAGACGGCGGACGGAATCACGTTTGGAGAACAGACAAGGAATGAGTGTCTGGAAACTTTGGAAAAAATGTATCTGACGCGTGAAAAAGCAGAAGAGTATAATCTGACCATCACAGATGAAGAAAAGTCAGCAATGGATGAAGCAGCGAAAACTTTTGTCGAGTCCAATGATGCAGAAACACTGAAAAAAATCGGGGTTACAGAAAGTGATGTCAGAGAATACATGGAACTGAGCACTTATTACAAAAAAGCCTATGAACCGGTCATTGCGGATGTTGAGATTGAGGTAACTGATGAGGAAGCAGCACAGTCGACATTGACATATGCGGCACTGACGACAGGTAATCTGGAGGAAGATGCCAAGAAAGATGCTTACAGTAAGATGGAGACTCTTCTGGATGAGCTTAAAGCTGCAGAAGATCCGGCATCAGCTGATATGGATGCGATGGCAAAGGAACTGGATGAATCCTTTATTGTAACTTCTTATTCATACGGAGAAGATGACACTTCACTTGATGAAACGCTGAAAGAAAAAGCGGCCGATCTGGAAGATGGACAGCTGTATGACGGCGTAGTCGAGGGCGATTCCAGTTATTTCCTGGTAAGGATGGATCAGAAACTGGACCAGGAAGCAACAGATTCTAAAAAAGAATCAATTAAAAAAGAAAAACAGCAGGAAGCGTTTGATGAGATTGTTCAGGGTTGGTACGACGAAGCTGACATTACACGAAATAAAAAAGTCTGGAAAAAAGTTACGCTGACGGATAAGGAATCTTTCAGTATGGTAACTCCGGAGGCGACAGATTCATCGGATACTGACACACAGGGAATATCTGATGATGCGGCCGGGACCGGTGATGATGAAAATGCAGGGAATGGCACTGAAACTGGCGGCGATGACGGAGCAGAGGATACAAAAGACCAGGGTACAGACAACGAAGCAGCGGAATAAAAAGGTGGCTTTATGACGAAACAGGAATTTGCCCGGTGGGCCGGGCGTGAACTGATCTTGATGGATGGAGCGACGGGCTCCAATCTGATGGCGGCGGGTATGCCGCAGCGGGAGTCAACGGAATTGTGGATGCTTCAAAATCCCGGGATTGTGAAAAAACTTCAGTCAGAATATGCAGCTGCCGGCAGCCGGATTGTTTATGCGTGTACGTTTACTGCAAATGGCATAAGCCTGAAGAAACACGGACTTGAGAACCGGGTTGAGGAACTGAATATCCGTCTTGTGGAGCTTACGAAAGAGGCGGTGGACGGCAGGGCATATGTGGCAGGGGATCTTACCATGACAGGCCAGCTCATGGAGCCGCTGGGAGATATGACCAGGGATGAATTATTTGGTGCGTATTCGGAACAGATTAGGGCATTGGTCAGGGGCGGGGTTGATCTGCTTGGGATCGAGACCATGCTGAGTTTGGATGAGACTCTGACAGCACTTGATGCTGCCAAGGAAGTCTGTGAACTTCCGATGATGTGCTCTTTCACCGTGAATGAAAGCGGAATGACGTTGTATGGGACGGATGTTGTGGATGCGGTACAGGAGTTGGAAGCGCATGGGGCAGCGGCAGTCGGTGTGAACTGTTCGCTTGGACCGAATCAGCTGCTGGATGTGACTGCACGGTTAAAAGAAAAGGCGGCGGTGCCTGTCATTGCAAAACCTAATGCAGGTCTTCCTGTGACAGATTCTGAAGGAAACGTCAGTTACAGCATGGATGCAGTTTCCTTTGCACAGCATATGAAAAAACTGGTTGCCGCTGGAGCCGGGATTATTGGAGGCTGCTGCGGGACAACACCGGAATTTATCCGGGAACTGAAAAAAGAGATTCTGATGTAGGGACAGAAGCTGCTGCGCGATAGTGCAGCAGCTTTTTTCGTGAAATGCCAAAAATGCCAGGCTTGTATTGATATTCCCAAATATGGCATATATAATAACAGTATAAATAAAGTTATATAATGTATATGCAAACAAGGGGAGACGATATGAAAAAGAAAACAAGGGTATTGGCAGTCGTGCTGGCGGCTGCTATGGTGTTTCCGGCATCTTATGTGGGCGCAGAGGAATGGACAGATCAGACGGATTTATCCGCTGAAGAAGAATGGGCTGCAGAAGAGGAAGAAGTTCCTGATCAGGGGGCAGAAGAGAACACGCCGGAAGGAACTGTCTGGGAAGATGAAAAGCAGGAGCTGCCTGAAGCAAGACTTCCGGAGGAGGAAGTTTTGCCGGAAGTTTCATCTGAGTCGAAAGCCAACCGTGCAGGATATGATGAAACAGCGTATACGGTAACGGAGTATGAAGATGAAGTTACCATCGATATAAAGGATGGCTGCACGGCAGACGATATCATCAAAGCGCTTGCCTGGCAGAGAGGGGACAGACATTTGACAGTGAATGTTCCGGCCGGATTATATGAAACATATAATACTCTGTATGTCTATTCCAATACGACTTTAAACTCTGCGGACGGGGCAAAGTACGTGCTGATGCCGGGAAATATGAAGACCTTGCTGGGATCGTACAATTGGAAACAGACAGATGAAGGCGGATATACACATATACAGAATGTAATGATAAGCGGCGGCGAGTTTGATGGAAACAGACAGGGCGGGGAAATTGTGCGCTTTATTCACGGAAGTAATATCAGCGTTAAACATGCGGTCATTCATGACGTCGGAAATAAAGGACATCTTCTGACACTGGCAGGGGTAGACGGCGCGAATATTAGCGGCTGTGAGTTTTATGGGTATCATGGAACCATGGCAAAAGAGGCACTCCATTTAGATGTGGTCCATGACGGCACAATCGCTCCGGGGACCAGTAAATTCGATGATGCGGCACCGAAAAATATTACAGTATCCGGCTGTAAATTTCACGATCTGATAAGGGGAGTCGGATCACACAGTGCGATAGACGGCGTATTTATGAGTAATATCAAGATAATGAACAATACATTTACCAATATTACATATGAAGCAATCAAGACATATAACTATAAAAACCTTGAGATTGCAAACAATAAGATGGACAAAGTGGGCAAGGGAATCTTTGTCCATAATCTGCTGAAGGGGGTATCGCTGATTTCTGCGCTGCCGGGGACAGTAAAAGAAGCATATCCGTCGAAGAGCAAGAAGTACAATTATAATATCAATATCCATGATAATACCATTTCAAATGTTCTTTCGGGCAGCGGCAGAGGCAGAGGGATTGAACTCGGGGGAAATGCAAAGTACCCTCTGGGGGGCGTAACGGTAACGAACAATACGATACAGAAGGCGCCGCAGTATGGAATTTTTCTTAACACCTCTGTCGTGTACAGTGCGGTATCCCAAAATACAGTCAGTTCACCCGGTGAAAGCGGGATTGTTCTGTACAGTTCCTGTACAGGAAATCAATTATTGAATAATACCATAACGTATCCAAAAAAATTTGGTATCAGTATCGGTACAAGTCATTCGACGACTGCCAGGGCAAATCGTGTAGAGTACAGCGGCAACAACAGTATTCAGGTGACGAAGAGTGAAAGTTGTGCGCTTTTGGAAAATAAGATTAAGAGCAGCCGGTCTTCCGGGATCTCGCTGTCAGCGGGCAGTCATAAACCAACGATCAGCAAAAATGTAATTTACAATCCGGCGCGAAATGCAATCTATGTATCGAAGTGTAATTCCGTCAGAATTTCGGGAAATACAGTGCAAAGTGTAAAGAAAGCCTTTGCCATCGGTGTCGTTGACTGCAGTGCGGTTGTCACCAGTTATAATAAATTTACGAGTACCACACAGACACCTGTGCTGATTACGCGGACGAAAAAAGCGAATACCACAAGCTTAAACTTAATGAAAGTTAATAGAGTCAGAACGAGCAGTACAAAGGTGACAGGCACCGTTGGGAAAACCGGATCATCGGTTACGATAAAGATTGGTAAAAAAACATATTCTGCGACAGTGAGTAAATCAAGAGCGTTTACTTCCCGGAAGATTCCCAAACAGAAAAAAGGCACAGTTATCACGGTGACCGAAAAAGATAAAAAAGGAAATACACAGGCCATTACAACGAAAGTGTATTAAACAGATTGCCTGGAGGGTGTCCCGCAGTTTAGGGGCACCCTCCTTGTATAATGCCTAAAATTTATCTGTCAGGCGGTCGCTTTCTTCTGTTCGCAGAAACAGATATTTTCTGGTGGCAAACAGTACAGCGATACACAGAACCCCAATAAAAGTCTGCCAGGTATCGAGATGCTCTACCACCATTTGTCTGGCGGTGGCAAACATCAGCACTTCGACAAGAGTTTCCGGGGTGTGCTTGCAGAGCATCTTGACAAATTCGATGCCGACTACCAGGTTCAGAGCTTTGGCCAGAAATGTTGAAAAATACTCGGTTTCAGTGTGAAACGCCCGGATCTGGGTCAGGTCATACACCAGGTTCAGGATCAAAACGGCGATGACTGCCATGATGATAATGGAAATGACCAGTTCTGTGTAACGTGCGATCGAAAAAACAATATCATAAATTCGCTTTCGAAGAGGTGATTTTTCCATGTTGCGTTCTCCTTTTTTGTAATGGCTTTATTATAGCATGGCAGCCTTGTGGGATTCAACTGACAGAAATGACCTTTTGCATAAGCGTAAAATAGTTGACGCTTCAACTTTATCGGGATATAATATCTTATATAAAAGTTGCAAAGCCAACTTTTTTTGCGTCTTATAGATATGATCGTTGGACGGATTCAGTTTCCGATCAGCGATACCAACATTGGGAAGTGAAAGGAGCAGTATATGAATCATCCGAAACATACAATTGCGAAGTTTATATCAATCTTGTATCGGAATTCCAGGAGATATTTTGATATGGCGATGGAGGAGGATCTTGTCGGCAGCGGTCAGCACTTTTTTTTGCTGCGGATTTATGAAAATGAGGGAATTACGATGTACGATCTTGCCAGACAGGGGAATTTTGACAAAGGAACGGTGACAAAGGCGGTGCAGAAACTTTTGGATCTGGGTTACATCCGTGTGGAGACAGACAGCCGGGACCGCAGAATCCGGCATCTGTTTGTGGTGGACGGTGCAATGAAATATATCCAGGAAATATATAAAATCAGAGAGCAGTGGCAGGAACTGCTGTTTGATGGGTTTTCTAAAGAGGAAGAAAAGTTGATCTATGAGTCCCTGAAGGCGATGGCGGAGAAATCCTGTCAGGCGCTGGATGATTCGACGGGGAAGGAGCGGAGTGAAAAATATGACGCATGCAGAGCAGATACAGAAAAACAGTAATGGATTGGAAAAAACAGAGAACCCACTGGGAACACAGCCGGTAAGAAAACTGCTTCTGTCTTTTTCTGTGCCGGCAATTATTTCGTGTCTGATCAACTCAATCTATAATATTGTGGATCAGATTTTTATCGGCCAGGGAATCGGCTACCTGGGAAATGCTGCGACAACGGTTGCGTTTCCGATTATGACGCTTCTGCTGGCATTTGGAACGCTGATCGGGTCAGGAAGCAGTGCCTATGCGGCGATTCGTCTGGGAGAGAAAAAGGAAGATGAGGCAGAACAGACATTAAACAATGCAGTTATCTTTACGCTTCTTGTCAGTGTTATTTTAATGGTATTGGGCCTTATATTTCTTAAGCCGATATTAAAAGTATTTGGAGCGACAGAGACAGTCATGCCTTATGCTGTTGATTATACATCAATTATACTTCTGGGGACTCCGTTTAATATGATCAGTATCGTGCTATCAAATCTGGCAAGAACGGATGGGCATCCAAGACTTTCTATGTACGGTATGCTCATTGGCGCCGGGTTAAACACGATTCTTGACCCTATTTATATCTTTGTGTTCCACTGGGGAGTGAAAGGAGCCGCAGTCGCAACTATCACCTCTCAGATCATTTCCGCAATCGTTCTTGGGGTTTACTTTGTGCGGCCTTCCAAAAAAGCTCTCCATTTGAGAATTCGCAGGAAACAGATGAAGCTGAAAGGAAAACTGATCGGAAGTTTTCTGACGCTTGGAATATCATCGGGGATCACACAGTCAGTTGCCTGTATTATGCAGGTGGTGATGAATAATTCTCTTGTATATTATGGTAATAAAAGCCCCATAGGAGGTGATGTGGCGCTCAGCGCCATGGGTATCGTTATGAAGATTGCCATGATCATGGGTGCATTTGGGATTGGTGTCGGAATCGGCGCACAGCCAATTTTGGGATACAACCAGGGAGCCGGGAAATACAGGAGAATCAAAGAAACATACATATGGGCTGCTGTTTCAGCGACAGTTTTGATTTTTCTGGGCTGGATCATATGTCAGACGAAACCCGAGGCGATCATTGGTCTTTTTGGAAAGGAAAATCAGGAGTTTACAGATTTCGCAGTGAGGTGCCTCAGGACGTACCTGTTCAGTATATTCTGTGCGGGTTTCCAGATTGTATCTACAAATTATTTTCAGGCCACGGGTCAGCCGTTAAAAGCTTCACTGCTCTCCATGCTCCGACAGCTTTTGCTGCTGATACCGCTGATTCTCATTCTGCCTCTTTTCATGGGGCTTAACGGAATCCTCTATTCGGCACCTGTTGCTGATGTGGCATCTGCCGTGATCGTTGCATTTTTTATCGTTCCGGAGATGAAAAAACTTAATGAAAAAATAAAAAATTAAATGCATGGAAAATCTTCCTTTTCCTAGGTCGTTATGTGTATATAAATCCCATTAATAACAGATAATAGTATCAAGTCGTATAAACGGATTAACAGATAAAGACAACGGAGGAATCGGAATATGAAAGCAACGGGAATTGTACGCCGTATTGATGACTTGGGACGTGTAGTGGTGCCGAAAGAAATCCGAAGGACACTTCGCATCCGGGAGGGTGAGCCGATGGAAATCTTTACCGGACGTGAAGGTGAGATTGTTCTGAAAAAATATTCGCCCATTGGAGAGCTTAGCAAATATGCAAGAGAATTTGCAGATGCCATATCTTTTGTTACAGGATGCCTTGCATGTATCTCGGATCATGATCAGATTGTGGCAGCGGCGGGACCGGAACAGAAGGAATACAATCAGAAAGCAATCAGCCCCGAGCTGGAAAAAATGATCGGTAACAGAGAAAGCGCGCAGATTACAGGAAACAGTGATAAACATATCCGTTTTGTGGAAGCGCAGGATGAGAATAATATGTCAGCAGTAATTCAGCCGATTATCAGTGCCGGTGACGCTATCGGATCCGTTATCATTGCAAGCGGAAAAAAAGAGATGGGTGATGCGGAAAAGAAAATGGCACAGATGGCGGCTGTTTTTCTCGGTAAGCAGATGGAAAACTGATCATAGAAAAACTCCTTCTTGACACCCTCTTCAGGAATGTTATAATACAATTAAAATATCCCCCCTAGGGGGATGCGAGAAGGAGGAGTTGTCATGTTGGAATGGATGAATGAAACGGTGATCCCGGATACACTGATTTTACATGAGGGAAAGCATGGGATACTGGATGGGGTGGAGGATATGGATGATATTTTTGGCGTGCCGGATGAGGAACGCCACCATCACCATCACAAGGAAAACAGCGAAAATACGGAGAAAAAGAAGGGTTCTATATTTCGCAGACATCACCACAAGGAGTCTTAAGTATGAAAAATGCGTTATGGAGGACGATGTGGTTTCCGGCCCTTACCGTGATCTTGATTTTGGCTGCTGCCGTGTTGGATTTTGGAGTGCACGTGCCGTTTCCGATCCCGTTTTCCGTTATTCCCTTAACCCTGGCGGGGGGATATGTCTGCTGGTCGACAATATCTGCAGTTATTTCTTTGAAGAAGGTAACGGCAGGGATTCTGGTTGTGCTTGCGCTTATTGGGACTACGTATGTCGGAGAGTATCTGTCGGGTGCAATTGTTGCGTTCATGATGATTTTCGGAGAAGCACTGGAAGAACTGACCATGGAGCGGACGAAGAATGCTGTCCGGGATCTGATATCTCTGGTTCCGGCCGTGTGCAGAAAATACATAGACGGGGAATACCGTGAAGTTCCGATCAAAACTGTTCGGCCCGGTGATATCCTGAAAGTTATACCGGGAGAACGGATACCGGTGGACGGTATTATAATGAAGGGTCAGGCGTCTGTCAACGAAGCGTCTGTGACGGGAGAGAGCCTGCCTGTCGATAAGACGGTGGAGGATACTGTATTTGTAGGGACGCTGAATGAAAACGGCGTGATCGAAATAAAGACGGTCAAAATCGGAAGTGATACCGTACTTGGAAAGATTATCGGTACTGTGCGGGAGGCCCAGGAAAATAAAGGGAGCACACAGCGCATAGCCGATACCTTTGCAAATTACTTTCTGCCGGTGATACTTGCAGTCTGCGTGATCGTAGGATTCGTCACAGAGGATCTCATGCGTGTCATGACAATTCTTGTGATTGCGTGTCCGTGTGCGCTGGTTCTCGCTACACCGACAGCGGTGATCGCCAGTGTCGGGAATGCGGCAAAACGGGGGATTGTCCTAAAAGGCGGAAGTGCGATCGAACGCTGTGCAGGGATTACGGCAGTCTGCCTTGACAAGACAGGCACGCTGACGAAAGGCAGACCGAAAGTCGTTGCTTTTGTCTCGTGGGCGCCTGAGAACGAGACGCTTCGGGCGCTTGGCATTTCAGAGAAAAACTCGCAGCATCCGATAGCGGGAGCCATAAGAGACTATTTAAAATCTGTAAAACAGACAGATCCATCCGATCTGCCCGACGGGGACTTTGAACTGCTTTTTGGAAGAGGTGTCCGGGTAAGTATGGCGGATGCAGTATATGAAGTCTCCAACCGTATAATCTTAAAAGACTGTGATCCTGACGATGGAGAAGCGGAAGCATTTTTAGATCGGGAAGAGAAGCTTGGAAGGACGGCGATGCTGGTTGTCCGGGGACGAAAGATTCTGGGAGGGATTTCTGTGGCAGACACACTGCGGGAATCGGTTCCGGATACGATTCAGGCACTGAGGAATATGGGAATTGAACGGATTGTGATGCTGACAGGGGACAATGAGGCTACTGCCAGGGAAATCTGCAGCCAGGCCGGCATTGCGGAGTATCACGCGCAGCTCTTGCCGGACGAAAAGCTGAAATATCTGGAAGAACTGAAAAGGCAGGGAGAAAAAGTGGCGATGGTCGGAGACGGGATCAATGATGCGCCCGCTCTCGCGCTGGCAGACGTGGGAATTGCAATGGGAGCTGCCGGAACAGATGTAGCGGTGGAAACGGCTGATATTGCGTTTATGGCCGATAATATAGAGTCGTTTCCGTTTACGCTTGCACTCTCAAGACGAACCGCGCATGTTATCCGGCAGAACATCATTGTATTTGCCTGTATCGTTAATGTGTGCGGGGTACTGTTGTCGAGTCTGGGTTTTCTGAATCCGGTGATCGGCGCACTGATTCACAATGCTTCCTCAATTTTTGTGGTACTGAATTCATCCCGCATGCTGAACTGGCGTATGGCTACATCAGATAAAACTCTTCAAGTGTCAGGCCAGTCAGTGTGAGATAAAGAGCCAGAGAACGGGTCACATACCGGATATGCCAGGGTTCCCAGGCGTATCCGGTTATTTCTGTCTTGCAGGCTGGATAACGCAGGATAAATCCAAACAGAGCCGCGTTTTTGGCCAGCCATTTGCCTTCTTTGGTACGTGCAAATTCATCGATCAGATCATAGTGAATGCTTTCACATGACACATCGAGAGCCAGTCCGCTCTGATGTTCGCTGGCGCCGGGCGGTGCGATAAACAGATTATCCTCCGGGTTTTCGAGAGCGGCAATTCTTTCATCGTAGATCTCTTTCTGACGTGCATAGGAGCGGTAGCCGGAAACGCCGTACAGCAGAATCCCTTCCCACCTCGCCTGGGCGAAGAGAAGAGCTGCCCAGTCGGCGGCCTCTTTGCGCATCAGCTTTTTGCTGTCCCCGTGGGGAGCACAGAATGGAAAAATGGCTTCCGTCAGGTCTTTCGGTACGTAGGTTTCAGATAAACGGTGTTCTCGGTTGATGAGACGGGCATAGGAATTCATAAAAAACCTCCGGTATCTTAGCTTTTTACAGCGTATGACGGCCGGAGGCAAAGTATGTTACTGATATTTTAAAGCTTCTGTTCCCATCTCTTCCAGCAGTTCACTTTTAATCTTATAGAGCTTGTCTGACAGGTCAACGTAAACTTCATGTGGATTGACAAGACGCCTTGTTTCATCCCACAGTGTTTCCTGCTCTTTTTTGCAGACTGCCTGGATTTCCATTACGCTTGGGGACTGGTAGACACATTCGCCTTTCAGGAAAATGGGTACAAGAAGTTCCCTTAACGTATAAGTGCCGCCTTCGATTTTCGTCTTTTTCCAGGTTTCAAGCGGATCAAAAATAATCATATCTTTAGAGTCATCAAATGTCTCATCTGCCAGGCAGATCAGATCTGCCCGGATTTTTCCGTTTTTCTTGTCATAGATCCGGTAAATGGTTTTGTTGCCTGGGTTTGTTACTTTCTCAGAATTCTCAGAAAGTTTAATTTTCGGAATGAAATCGTCATCACCGGATTCCTTGATTGCGGCCAGTTTATATACACCTCCGAATGCCGGGCAGTCTTTTGAGGTGATAAGATTTGTGCCTACGCCCCAGGAGTTGATTTTTGCGCCCTGAGCCTTCAAACTGTCGATCAGATGTTCGTCGAGGTCACTGGAAGCGGAGATGACGGCATCGCCAAAACCGGCGCGCTCCAGCAGTGTATGAGCCTTTTTGGAAAGGTAAGCCAGATCACCGCTGTCAATTCGGATGCCGTATCCCTTAAAGTCAGGATATTTTTCTTTCATTTCCTGGAATACGCGAATTGCGTTCGGTACGCCCGACTTTAATACGTCATAAGTATCGACGAGAAGAATACATGCATCAGGATAAAGATTCGCGTACGTTTTAAACGCAGTATATTCATCCGGAAAGCTCATGATCCAGCTGTGGGCGTGCGTACCCTTTACCGGAACGTCGAACATCTGCCCTGTCAGTACATTGGATGTCCCGATACATCCTGCGATTACGGCGGCGCGTGCGCCGTAGATGCCTGCATCCGGACCCTGAGCCCGGCGAAGGCCAAATTCCATCACACCATCTCCCTGCGCTGCGTAGACTACGCGGGCAGCTTTCGTTGCAATCAGGCTCTGATGATTGACGATATTTAAAATAGCCGTTTCAAGAAGCTGCGCTTCCATCACAGGTGCGATGACTTTCAGAAGCGGTTCTCTTGGAAAGACAACCGTCCCTTCGGGGATCGCGTAGATATCTCCCGTAAAATGAAAGCCTCTTAAATACTCCAGAAAGTCCCGGTCAAAAATATTCAGGCTTTTTAAATATTCAATGTCATCCGGTGTAAAGTGAAGATCCCGGACATATTCTATAACCTGTTCCAGTCCTGCTGCGATTGCATAACCGCCCTCACAAGGATTACGGCGGTAAAAAGCATCAAAAACCACCATTTGGTCAGTGGGATTTTTAAAATAACCCTGCATCATGGTCAGCTCATAGAGATCTGTAAGCAGGGTAAGGTTTAAAGCACGCATAATATTTGATTTCTCCTTAAGTAAATTCTTACTGAAAAGCGTTCCTCCGATGGGAAGATAGCTATAAAAAACTGCTTACAAGCAAGCTTGGCGCTGTTTTTTATAGCTATCTTCCCGCCGTCCGAAACGGTTACGAAAATATTATAGCACTGCAAAAATGTAATGTAAATAAAAACGTCGTTTTCCCGGGGAATGCAGGCAAAATTAAACGGTTAAATCCTTTACGCTGTCCCGCTCGATGAACTGAGTGGATACTTCCGTGTCGTCAAATGCACTCTCTAAAGTTATTAATTCTCAAATTACTCTTTAAATATCCAATTTTTTTATTTCCTTACAAAAAGGTCATCTGTGATATTCTGATGGATGAACCACTGTCCAATCTGGACGCAAAGCTGCGAAATCAGATGCGGGCCGAAATCATAAAGTATTGAGGCTAAAATTGAATTATCAGAGATGATGGGATCAGAGCGGCATCTGCATATGAATACCGGGGGTGAGGCGGTCATCGCTATAGTCCCTGCGATGAAAAAAGGAGCCTGAAGGCTTAGCACTTCAGACTCCTTTGGGGCGCTTTATTAATAGTATTTAAAGATATTGTAACCATTGATCAGGATAATTACAACCATTAATCCTGTGAATAACCGATTTATAAAATGCTCCGGAAGCTTTTGGTTCAGTCTGGATCCGGTCATACCACCACAGAATCCGCACAATGTCATAAAGATTAGGGTATACCAGGAAAAATCCGGTATCTGTTGGTGAATAAATGTGCTGATCAAGCTGGCTATCTGAGAAAACATGATAATGTAGAGGGAATAAACCGCTGCCTGCTTTATGTTCATGGAGAAAAAGTAAAACAGAATGACAAGATTAACAGGTCCTCCACCGATGCCAAGAAACGCGGACATGATGCCAAGTCCGCATCCAATCAGGATGCAGATTATTTTTGCAGTGATATGGAGGGTGGTTATATGCTGCTTAAAAATATTGTACATCAAGGTTCCGGTCGTGACAACAAGGAGTGCCGCTGCCTGAATTGTACCGACTCTTTGACTGTCAGGGAGTATGCTTATTACATAGTGGTACAGATTTTTTCCGCCAATTCCCCCGATGACGGCTCCCGCTGCCAGCAGAGATGCCGTTTGTCTGCTGAACTGGGGGCCGGAAGTACAATACAAATTTTTTACGACCGAGATCACAGACATTGCCAGCACAGTACAGCCGGAAAGGAAACTGATTGTGTCAACGGGAAAGATTCCCACGGCATCCAGTGTTGGTTTGATGATCACACCACCTCCAATGCCGCAGACAGAGCCGATGACAGAGGCCAGAAAGCTGACAAGAGCAGGGATCAAGCCGCTCATATCAGCAGTACTCTCTGTTGGTTGAGAATTTTGTAATCCAGTTTGTCTGTGCAGGCGGATATTTGTCAATTACATATTCCATGCGGCTGCGAGCTTCCTGTATCTGTTCCTGGTATGCGATCTGGTCAATCAGATTGACAGATTCTGAGGGATCATTCGCCATATCATAGAATTCCTCATAAGCAGCGCCCGGCACTTCATAATTCAGATACTTTACGTATTTTGTGGTGTCCGTCACGATCATCCGCCATGCATTTCCTCTTTGGAAGCCACGTTTTTTCATGACTTCTTCCGGAGTCGTTCCAAAATGTTCTTCTGTAAAATCACATTCTGCGTATGCCCAGTCCCGAATTTTCCAACTCTTGCCTTCAAGTATGGGCAGGAATGAACGGCTCGGAATCAGGTTGTTATAGGCTGGCCAGTCCCGGCTCAGTGCCATCTGTGGATCAAGTCCTGCATAATCAAGAATCGTCGCTGCAATGTCAAATAACTGCACCACATGGTGGTTGGCGCCTGTTTTCTCCTCTCTCGGAAGCCAGGCGGCGAGGGGAACGTTGGTAGCCTGCCGCCAGGGAACACCTTTTTGAATCATATAATGATCCCCCAGCATATCTCCGTGGTCGGAGGTAAACAATATAAGAGTATCCTTCAGCATATCCCGCTTTTCCAGATCTGCAAGGATCAGACCGATTTGATCATCAATGAGCCGGATCATTGCTTTGGCCGCCCTGCGTTGTCTGTAAAGTGTCATTTTTTCGGCCTCAGTCAGGACCTGTCCGTCCGGGAGGATGAAATCATCCTGCTCTTCCAACGGGAACATGTCGAGATAGCGCTGGGGGACTCCATAAGGCTTATGAGGGCTGCAAAATGATACATACATATAAAAAGGCTGATTCTCCGGGTGCTGTGTCAGCTGTTCTCTGGCGATCCGGCCTGTCACAATATCGATGAAGTCTTCTTCATCAAAAGGCCATGGCAGAGCGGTGTCATAATTATGATCGGCAGTGTCTCCATTTAAACCGCCGCATTCCAGCATATAATCACGGACCTGATTGGCCATTCCCTTCTGATTCATGTAATCGATATAAAAATCATAGTTAGGGACCATCGTCTGCTTGCCGGCCAGTTCCCAGACGTAATCATATCCATAAGCCTTTGTCTCTTCAGACATAGCGACATGATCATAGCCGCATCCTCTGGGGGTGATTGCCCCTGCCAGATGGCTGTAATGATATTTTCCAATGCCGTATGTTTTATAACCCGCTTTTTGCAGTGCCTGCATAAATGTTGGAATCTGCGGGAACAAGTCGCCGGACATGGTTAGAGATCCAATCTGCCGGCTGTATCTCCCGGTTATTAAAGAGGTTCTTGCAGGAGTGCAGATAGGATTTGGTGTGATGCAGGAAGTAAAATGTGCGTGTTCAGCGATACGGTTGATATTTGGAGTGAGCGCCTTTCCGTCAGGGAGATATCCGACATAATCGCTTCGCTGCTGGTCTGTCATTAACAATAAAATATTTTTAGCCATATTTTTCACCACCATTTAATTAGATCTGTCACACGGTTACGCAGAGAGACAAACTCAGGGGCCGTGATTTTTCTCGGCCTTTCAAAATTATTAACAATATTTTCCTTGATGCTTGTCGGCTTATTGGTCAGAACGAGAATTCTATCTCCAAGATAAACAGCCTCTTCGATATTATGCGTGATAAAGATAACAGTTGTATTAGTTTCTTTACACAGCCGGACCACTTCGTCCTCCAGCTTGAAGCGCAGGCTGATGTCCAATTGTCCATAAGGCTCATCCATCAAAAGCAATTCGGGCTCAGTTGCAAATGCTCTCGCGATAACCACGCGCTGCAGCATACTGGCGGAAAGCTGTTTCGGGTAATAATTTCTAAATTTGTTCAGGCCTACCATATTCAGGGCGTTGCGGATTCTCTCATCTGCGTTGTCCAGCATATTTTTCATTTTGAGCCCAAAGCGGACATTCTCTTCCACAGTAAGCCAGGGATAGGCAGAGTACTCCTGAAAAATATAAGCAATATTGTGTTTTTTTAAATTGACAGATTCTCCATCTATCAGAATCTCACCCCCGGTAGGCTCGTATAAATGTGTCAGACTGTTCAAAAACGTAGTTTTACCGCAGCCTGTCGGGCCAACGATGCACAGAAATTCTCCCTCGTAGACCTCAAAGGATACCTTGTCTAGTACCAGTAAATCGCCAAACTTTTTTGTAAGATCCCGTACACTTACCTTTACTTTTTGATTTTCTTTCTCTCTCAACAGTTTACACCACCCATCAGATTATTGACATCCATCGCAGAGGCGATAGTTTCCCTGATTTCCAGAAATTCTTTAGAAACAAGATCTCTGGGTCTGGGAAGTTTAATTTCATATTCCTGCTGTATTACGGTCGGACAATCGGACAGCAGCACAATTCGGTCGGCCAAAAAAATGGCTTCCTCCAGATTATTTGTGACAAAAATGACGGTACGTCGTTCGGACAGCCATAATTTTGACAGCTCCTCCTGCATCAGATAGCGGGTTTGGGCATCCAGATGGCCAAAAGGTTCATCCATCAGAAGGATATCCGGATCGCTGCAGTAAGCCCTGGCGATTCCAACCCGCTGCTTCATGCCTCCGGAAAGCTGTACGGGGTAGGATTTTTCAAAACCGTTCAAACCGACAAGGTCGATATAATGCTGCGCCCTTTTTTTATATTCTGATTTGGCAGCCCCTCGTGCTTTTGGACCGAATTCAACATTTCCCATAACAGTGAGCCAGGGAAACATGGCGAGCGTCTGATAGACCATTCCGCGGCTTGCATCCGGTCCGTTTACCGGTTTTCCATTATGTAAAATCGTACCGCCTGAGGAGGGTTCCAGTCCGGCAATGATATTCAGCATCGTGGTCTTTCCGCACTGTCCGGGACCAAACAATACGAGAAACTCATTTTCCCGGACTTCCACAGAGATATCCCGGATAACTTCGTTGGTATTTTTTGTGCTGTGAAATGTTTTGCTGACATGACTGCATACAAGCTTGATTTTTTTTTCGGTCATTTTCCCTGAATGTTCCATTTTAAAAGCCTCCTTTCAGCCCAGTTTACAATAAATACGATAAAATACCCGATGATGGCAATCGCCAGCATGCCTACAAAGACCTGGGTGTAATTTCCAAAGTTGCTTGCCGCGCTGATAATCCAGCCAACTCCTTCTGTACCGCCTACCATTTCAGCTCCGATAACAGCCATCCAAGAATTGGAGATTGCAATCTGCGCGCCGGTAAACATAAAGGGCACAGTTGCGGGCAGTACAATTTTCGTAAATACCTGTTTTTCGGTCGCACCCAGCATCTTGGCGGCGCCGATCAGCTGAGGGTCTACTCTGGTTGCACCGGCGTAAGAGTTCAGTACGAATGCAACAAATGCAGCAATCCAGATCAGAAAATATTTTGGCAGTTCTCCGACGCCGAACCATAAGACTGCCAGTGGAATCCAGGCGATTGGCGGAATTGGTCTTAAGAAATCAAATACCGGTTTTAAATAGGCGCGAAATAATTCAAATCTTGCCAGCAGCAGACCAAAAATGATTCCGGAAACAGCTGCGGCAAAATAGCCTACCAACACCCTGGATAAACTGTATAAAATATGAAAGGCGAGTGTAGTCTGGCCAATAGGATTTACAAAGGAGGAAAAAAATTTCCGGATTACTGTGACTGGTGTGGGAACTACAGTTTCCCCTATCAATAGGATAGCGCCTTCCCAGAGCAAAAAGATAATCAGAAAGGCCCCTGTATTCCATAAAAATTTCGGATGTCTCTCGGTCAGTTTTTTCATCGTTTACACCACTTCTCCTTTCACAAAACGCAATTCGATAAGATCTAGTATCACAGAAAGAATCAGACCGATGACGCCGATGCAGAGCATTCCAACAACGATCAGGTCCGGCCGTATGTACATCCGCCCCATCTGAATCATGAAGCCAAGTCCGCTGACAGCACCCAGCATCTCAGCGGCAACCAGAGTCGTCCAGGCAGAATTCAGAGATACTTTCATGCCGGTAAATATCATTGGGAGTGAAGATGGAATGGCGACGTTGAAAAGAATTTCCTCCCTGGAGGCACCGAAGGTCTGGGCGACCCAGATATGTACATTGCTTGTATGTTTGATGCCGCTGTAGGAATTGATGACGCTTGGTATAAAAGCGGAAATAAAGACAATTCCGGCTTTGGCAACCAGGCCGATTCCAAGAATGATAATCATCAGCGGAATCCATGCCAGCGGCGGGATGGTTCTCATAAAGTTAAAGATGGGCATGAAAAGGTTGTCAAATGTTTTATACCATGCCATTGCGATACCAAGCGGAATACCGATTATGATACCCAGAAAGTATCCGCTGAATGCAACTTTCAGGCTCGAGATAATATGTACTCCAAGGGTTGAACCGTCGGGTGCAGCCGTTGTCCATTTTGAGAGAAAGGTATTAAAAACTGTGATCGGGGAGGGGAGTGAAGTCGGCGCAAACCATCCCGTGATATCTGTGGAAAGTTCCCACAAAAACAGAAAAGATAAAATACCTAAAACAGACAGACCTTTTAATAAAATTTTATTGTGCTTCAAGATAGCATCCTTCCTTTCCTGGTGTTGGGCATAAAAAGGATGCCTGCAGTTCCACAGGCATCCTTAAGCAAACTTATTTCAGGTCTGCGACTGCCTTGTCAAAGATTCCAACGTCGATATTTTTCAATACCTGATCGTATTCTTCCTGCGTGATAGCGCCTGTTGCAAACGAGAAATCGGCCTGTACGGAAATCATGGCGCTGTTATCAAAATCTTCAGCGGTGACATCCTCGGTTCCGAAATACGGGTTTACTTCCATCTGTGTGCGGGCTGTTTCCTGATCGACCTCATTGCCGTTGACGCCGTACCACTTCACCATCCATTCGGCAGCAGTGTCCACATCTTTCAGTACATCATTTGCCCGGATGATCTGCTGGAGCAGAGCGGCGGCCGTATCCGGATTCTTTTCATAAAATTCACGGGTACAGATTATGTTGTTCCCATACTGTACATCCAGTGTTTCAAAATCGGAAGCAAACACATATCCCTCATCAATGGCATATGCGGTATAAGGATATGTCGTAGCAAACACATCACCTTCTCCGGCATTGAATGCCTGCCAGGCCTGCGCAAACTCCATGTGTACCAGATTTACATCTGCATCCGTTAATCCCAGAGCCTGGAGCCAGGAAGAAATCTGCATGTGGTTTCCGCTGCCGACTGCAACCAGTATGGTGGCGTCTTTAACCGTATCCGGTGATCCGTATACGTCTGGATAATCCGGATTATAACCTTTTTCAGATAAGATGCCGCTGTCCTTTCTAACGATGGCTCCCATGCCGGCTCCGCAGTCCTGGAACTGCATTAGCTGTACACAATCATATTTTGCCATGGAGGGGATTGCTGCTGAACCTAGAGCGGCAACATCCCACAGACCGGCTCCCAGAGCTTCGTTTACCAGAGAACCGCTGTCATAGGCGGAAAGCTCAATTTCAAATCCGTTTTCCACATCCCAGCCATTCTCGTGGATAATATAGAAGGGAAGCGCGATTTCTTTACTGAGAGAAGCTGCCCGCACGGTCACGGTTTCACTGTCGCTCCATCCGGTACCGGCCGCTTCGTTTTTGGTTTTACCGGAAGGTGATTCTGTCTGCGTGTTGTCCTGATTTGTTTTACCTGAATCTTTACATCCGCTTAATGCTGCGGCAGCCAGGCATATGATAAGAAGTATTGCCAGTTTTTTCTTCATCATTTCTCCTTTTTCTGGTATAGAATCTTTGTGAATGGTTGCATGTAACGCGCTACATTTCTTATATTCAATATACCTGTTTTTAAGCCGTTTTAATATGAAAAATATTGACTATTTTCAAAACATTTTTGATAATAAAATGAATTACGGGATAGAACATGCAATTCATGTTTTACTTATTTGACTTTTTGTTATTTATTTGACTTTATATGAAAACGGAGGCTGGTAATGATGTTTTTATGGTAAAATGAAATTAATGTTCGGTTCGGAAAGGGGGATTGTTGTCATGATGCGAAGCTTAAAAACAAAACTCATGGCAGTATTGATTGCGGTATCATTGGCGGCATTGTTTGCGATAACTATTTTTCTGTACTCTGGTTTTAAGACATGTATGATTGATGAGTTGAGTAAGGCACGCAATGTTTCCCTGAAGGAAATTGCACAGTCTGCGGACGACCTGTTAAACCGTCTACGGTTTATCGCCGGAATGACAGCAGAGGATAAGAATATGATGTCTTCCTTTATCAGCACGAATTTGAACAGCATCAGTGAATATAGTTTAAACTCGTATCTTTCATCGCTGTATTTGAAAAACCGGTCTTATATTGATATGGAGGATTATCCGGTTTGTGTTGTTGTGCTGTGTGAAAATGGATATACTTACTGTTCGGCCTATAATGATCGGATTATTGAGAATCTGAAACAGGCAGAGTGGCTCAGCGAAAACGTGGAAAATGGACAAGATTCATATCTTACAGCGATTGAAAACCCTGCGGAATCTGAAACAGGGAATGTAATTGCTGCTGTAGAGAATATAAGGCGGGGTTCCTTCCGGGGATATTCTGCTTCGGTAATTGTTTACATTGATGCCAGGGCATTGGAGGAGATTTATTCCTTTATGTTGGAGGAGGACAATGAGATTTATGTCATCGATAATACCCTGACTGCGGTCAGCACCAGTAATCAGGGCCAGATGTATCAGCCGCTGTTTTCAGAACAGAAGTATGCTTCTGTATTTGAGAAGGCAGATTACTCGGTGGCGTCTGATGAAGGTAAAGAATGGCTTTATTCCAGGCAAAAACTAAAAGATTCCGGGTGGGCGGTGATTGAAAAACTGTCAATGGAAACATTGATGCAGCCGTTTGGCGCGGTGGTAGGGCGTACTGCAGGATTTGTTATTTTATTCACATTCCTGTGCGTTTTAATATCAGTTTTCATGAGTTCTTTTATCACAAAGCCGTTGGCCAGATTTTGTTCCAATATAAATAAAGCGGAAAAGAACCAGATTCTTGAGCCTGTTCAGATTATGAAAGATTATATTGAAATTGAGGAACTGAGCAACAGCTATAATCGTCTGATACTGCGGATTCATAGCCTGATGGATGAAATCACAACAAAGGAACGTAAGATTCACCAGTCTGAAATTGCCTTTTTGCGGGCGCAGATTTCACCGCATTTTCTTTACAATACGCTGTTCTCTATTAAATGCACAGTTGATCTTGGGAGAAATAAAGACGCAAGCCAGATGATTTCTCTGCTGCTATCCACACTGCATCTGGCACTGGAGCAAAAAGAGCGCGATACAACGATCGCAAATGAGTGTCTGTATATTCAAAAATATATTGAACTTCAGCAGCTGCGCTACGGAGACAAACTGCACATGGTTATTGATATTGCGGACGAGTTCAACAATTGCCGCATTCTCAGGCATTTGATACAGCCGATTGTTGAAAATTCTATTTTTCATGGAATTGAACCTTTAGGAGCACCGGGTATCATCAAACTGACATGTAAAAATTTGGGCAATGACCTGTTGATTGATATCTGGGATAATGGTGTTGGAATTCAGAATATCGAAGAGATAGGGAGAGCGGAGCCCAATCAGTCGCAGTCCCATATTGGGCTGGCCAATATACATAAACGGATTCAGTTAAATTATGGAGAAAATTTTGGACTGGAAGTGCCTGCCTGTAAGAGCGGGACCTGTATCCGGCTGCACCTTCCTAAGATTACATGAATTTTTGCTGCCAAGGAGGAGTTGATATGCGGATTTTAATTGCAGATGATGAACAGCCTATTCGGGAATGGCTGCATTTTTGTATTGAACAACAGTTTCCGGGCGAGTTTGAGTATGATCTTGCAGGAAATGGGGCACTGGCTTATGAGTTGTTTTTGCAATATCATCATGAGATTATCCTTGCGGACATCAAAATGCCTATGATGACAGGGCTGGAGCTTGCCGAAAAAATATATGCTTTTCATTTGGATTCCTATGTCATCATATTGACCAGTTACAATGATTTTGATTTTGTCCGCAGAGCGCTGAAACATAATATCAAAAATTATATTTTGAAAACAGAGATAACAGATAGTTTAATTCACGAGGTGGTCAGCGAGGCGAGGGCTTATCTTTCAAGGCCCGAGGAAAAGCCGCTTTCAATAGCTGGTGATGTCAGGGACTTTTTTTCCATGTCGTTTGAGGAATGCAGAAATCTGATTTGTGAGAGCGGTCAGACTCTTCCCGCAAAGAACTATTTTTTGCTGGGTGTCTGTTCTCAAAATGAAACGGCATCTGAGATTGTGCTGCCTTTAAATAACAGTTTAAAACCCGCTTTTAAGATGAAGGTAAGCAAAGAGGTCCGTCTCATCTGTATAGAACTGATCACATCACCGAGTACATTGCTTCAGATTCAGACCATACACCTGTTTCTGGATACTTTGAGCAGCCAGAATCCTTCGTGCTTTTTTAGTGCAACGAGACCGAATGACAATGTAAGAAACCTTCAGGGTTTTATGAAACAGGCGATGGACGCGCTCGCGCTTAGTTTTTACGATTGTCAGAGATACTGTTTCGATCCCGTATTGGAGTATGATGTAAGGCAGGAAATTAATCTTCGATATTTGAAAGTGAAAAAAGATATTTCCAGTCATACGGATGCAGTGGGGGATTCCCTGGAACATTTTTTTGACCTGATAGCCGAGAAAAGACCGCTGGATATTGATTATATCCGGATGCTGTGCCGCAGTATCGTTGAGCAGACTCTTCACAGGACATATCAAAATAATTTTGATTTGTTTTCAGAAGAAAATATGCGGCTGGAACATGAGGTGAATGCCTGCCGAAACCTGGGAGATCTGCAGTCTTTGGTATCGTGTGTTTGTGCGCGGACATATCGTGAGAATTTTGAGTCACTGAACTGCTCGGAGGCAATCCAACAGGCGCTGAATTACATCCACAAAAATTACGCGGTAATCGAGGGTATGACGGAGGTGACGCGATATGTCTGCCTGAACCCGGAGTATTTCAGCAGGCTTTTTAAAAAGGAAGTTGGGTGTAATTTTTCTAATTATCTGAATAAAGTGCGTTTATTGGAGGCGGCAAGGCTATTGGATGAAACAGATTTAAAAGTCTTTGAAGTGGCGGAAAAAACGGGTTTTTCAAGTCTCAGCTATTTTTCCAGAAAGTTTAAGGCCCAATTTGGACTTAACCCTTTTAAATATATGCAGACCAAAAACCAGCGGGTATAAGAGACAGAATTTGTTTTCCGAAAGGTATTGACAAGAGTATGAAACCATACGATATTACTTAGTATCATTTCATACTTGAAGGAGAATAAATATGAGGTTTGAAAAACATCCCGTTCTGCAGGAGTTTGACCGTTTGAATAATGCTATTGATGAACTTTATCACGAGATTGCAACAATGCAGGGACTTTCCGATAGTGCTTATGCAATTTTGCAGGCAATTCTTGTGTTAGGAAACGGCTGTACGCAGACAGAAATTTACAGGTACACACTCTTGAATAAGCAAACCGTAAATTCATCGGCAAAAAAACTAAATCAAGACGGACTAATTGACTTTCAACCGGGTGTCGGACGAGAATTGAAAATATATTTAACCCCTAAAGGTGAAGCAGTTGTAAGGGAAAAAATATTGCCTATTGAACAGGCGGAAAACAAAGTCTTTGAGGAAATGACCGTTAAGGAACATCAAGAGATATTGCGCTTAATGGAAAAATATCTAACATCTTTCCGCAGTAAAATTATGAGGACATAATGATGATACACAAAGTAATCAGTACAATCGGGTTAGGCATTTTGGGCGTTGACCCGTTTACAGCAGTTTACCTTTTGTCTATGGGGTTGCGTAAAGAGAAGAAATCGAATCTTGCGTTCTTCTTCCTCTCCTATGCGGGATTCAGCGTTCTTATCGGTGCCGTACTTTCCGCCATCTTTGGCACTGCGGCGGTGGATATTCTCAAAAGCATGGTGCCTGGGGACAATAGTCCATTTTGGGCAGTTTTGGAGTTTGCGGTATCCGTTTTTATTTTGGTGTGGGTGCTGCGAAGGCTTTTTAGCGTTAGTGAGAAAAAAGAGGAAACGGAGAAGAAAGCTGTTAATGGTACTTGGATCAAGTATCTAAGTACCGGGGTTGTATTTGCAATCTCCTGTTTTACCGATCCCACTTATTATGCCGTTATCCTCTTGGGCGGCGAGACAGGAAACTTTCTTACGGCGACTCTGCTCTTGACAATTTGGTTTGTAGTCAGTCAGTTTATGGCACTAATTGTCTATACCGCTAACAGCTTAAATCTTCTGGACAAGTTGGTTGCATTTGTCGATAAACTGAAAGAGGAAAAGATAAAGATAAAGCCTATCACCTATGCACTTTATGCCGTATTAGTCATCATTGCTATTGTATTGCTGGTTGATACAGGATTTTATTTGTTTGACGGTAGGTACGTGTTTTAATTACTTTTTGGCGTTTTCAATGTCCTGTCCGTGATATGAAACAGATAGCGGCTTGCTTTGAAATGTTACGAACTTAAAGGTCATTTTTGAGGGAAAAGGTATAAACACCCTGCTGTATTGATTTTGGCATCTGAAAAGCCTTTGATTGCAAGGCTTATTGAGCCTCTATTGCCGTAACAAAAAGCGTAAATACAAGAGCGTTTCTAAACTGTCTTTGCGCGTGAGGTAAAGTTGCCCTATACTTGTGGTTGTTGCCTTGTTTGTGGTGCTAAAATGGTGCCAAACTGTATAAAACCAACTATAAGACGATTTATATCTATAAAATCAATAAAAAATAGTATTTGAGTTTTTGGCATTAGAGTTACCTGACGGAATCCGAGATATTTGCTCCTCTGAAAAGGTGTTATATCGTCAGGAGCCTGATTTGTACGCAACGCGTGTGGACTATAACAATAACCCGTGTAGTGAAATCCATCAGATTCTTTAAAAATCGTGCAAAACAAATTGCACTACGCGGCACATGAGCATACTGCAGAACAGCCATTCATGAATCTTACTTCTTTTACGGGAGAATTGCCTGCACTAAAAGACATCGCATTGCCCCCAATTACCTGCAGGAAAGTGAACGCTAGGTTTTAACCGCCTATTCCGAACAAAAATAGTGGGTATGATATTAGGTTTTGCTACACAGTTAAATTGCATTTTTCAGAGAAAAGATATAAACGCATACAAAGGCTTATAAGACGATTTTCGTCTGAAAATCAATAAAAATAAAAAAATTGTAAAAAGTACTTGCATTTTTTTCCGGGATGCTATATAATTCATTTTGTCGCGAAATTGGGCTATCGCCAAATGGTAAGGCAACGGACTCTGACTCCGTCATTTCAAGGTTCGAATCCTTGTAGCCCAGCTGGAGCATCTCAGAAGAGGTGCTCTTTTTTTGCCTGTAAATGCTGGGTTTACGGGATTTTTCTGGGTTTTTGAGGGCGGTCGGTAAAAAGTGAGGGGATGAGATACTTACTGTTTCATACTGGATTTCCTTGTCTTTTCCGAAAGGATAGGTCAATTCATAGGTCAAGATAGGTCAATTTGAATTTGGAATATTTGGATGGAACTAGGGGAAATATCTAAAGAGTTTTGTAACAAAACCAGGCAAACGTTGATTAATTTAACAAGTTCCATATATTTCATGGTATAATCCTACAGAGATTGATACAATTTAATTATCCTAAAAGGTGCTATGTTTAGGGGTGTGCAAACTCAAAAAGGGGTGTGCAGTGGTGGAAGTCGAGATTACTCGGCTATTTTTTATTTCCTGATAGGTTTACAATTACCTCTAGGGTATAATTAAATAGAATTTGTTGAGGACTAAACTGGATAATAATATGGTTCGAGTTGTGGAGCTTATGGATGAAAATCTGTATGGATCTTTTTTATAGCACAAGCCTTATTGACAAGGAAACAAGATTGGAGTATCTACGGATTTTTTGCTCCGCCCCCCCACGGTACATAATGCCGGGAAAACATACGATTGCAGCCGTTCCGCTGGATGCCAGCCAAGAAAGGCTGTGCATAATAAAAGCAAGATCGGCTTTGCTCTTAGGTGCCAGAACTCCGGCAGGGGCAAAACGTGGATCGTTGATGAGCAGAGGGTTCGCATCACCCGCCCATTTTATGGAGTAGGGAGGATTGGATACAATCAGTTCAAACGGCTCATCGTCCCAGTGCTGTGGGGAAACCAAGGTATCCTCGCAGGCAACATTGAATTTATCAAAGCCGATGTCATGAAGGAACATATTGATGCGGCAAAGGTTGTAGGTAGTGATATTGACTTCCTGCCCGTAAAATCCGTTGCGTATTGCATCCTTGCCCAGAATCATTTCCGCTTTCAAAAGAAGAGAACCGGAACCGCAGGCTGGGTCATATACCTTGTTGATTTCAGTTTTACCCACAGTTCCCAAGCGAGTGAGTAGCTCTGATACATCCGCAGGAGTATAGAACTCTCCGCCGGATTTGCCGGCATTTGAAGCGTACATGGACATCAGATATTCGTAGGCATCGCCAAAGGCATCAATGTCATGGTCTTTTACATCCCCAAGGTCCATCTGGGCCACGCCATTAAGCAGCTTGACCAGTTTTTCGTTTCTCTTTGCTACAGTTGAACCCAGCTTATTGCTATTTATATCAAAATCATCAAACAAGCCTGCAAAATCATTTTCCGCTTCACTGCCTTTCGCAGAGTCCTCAATATGTTGGAATACTTTCTCCAATGTTTCATTCAGATTTTCATCGTTTGCAGCCATTGCTCTGACATTGCAAAACAGCTCACTGGGAAGAATGAAAAAGCCTTTTTCCTGTACCAAACCTTCTCTTGCTTCTTCTGCCTCTTCATCCGGCATTTTTGCAAAATCAAATTCTGCGTTTCCGGCATCCATTTCTCCACCATTAATATAGTTGCAGAGATTTTCAGAAATGTATCTATAAAACATAGTGCCAAGAACATAGTTTTTGAAATCCCAGCCATCGACTGCACCCCGCAGTTCATCCGCTATTGCCCATATTGCACGATGCAGTTCGTCACGCTCTTGCTCTTTCTTTGTATCAATCATTGTTTTCTCCTTCATCTTCTGGAATAAACTCCAATATATCATCAACGCCACAATGAAGAACAATGCAGATCTTCTCAATGCTGTCGAGGGAAACATATTTATCCCTCTTAAGACGTGTGATAATATTTGCACTGAATCCCGCCATTTCTGCGAGTTTGGCATTTGTAATCTTCTTATCTATTAGTAGCTTAAACAGCTTATTATAGCGAACAGCCATAACAGCAACCATAATGACAATTTATTTACATCTTATCACGAATGTGTGAATGATTCTATTAATAAATGGAATCATGTAAATAAAATAAGCCCTCGTAAACACCAAATCAAAGTGTTGTGAAGGGCTGATATTGCTAGGTTTTGTTACATTTCGTTTAGTAATTAATCTGTGAATGCAGTTTCATTAAAAATTCATCGATGCTGAGAACGTCAGCAGAGATGCTTTTTTAGAAGGTTCTCTCCTAAACCGCTGTGTCTGCAATTGTTTTGGCGGTGGACGTGTAATAGTAAGGGAGCGTGATTTGTGTTCGGTTCATGGTATCGAAATATTACATGCCATGATAAAACCATTGTCAGAAAAAAATGCGTCCGTCAAGTGCCTTGGTTTGAATCACATATTATATAGTAGAAGCGATGGTTCCGGTCATCGCTTCCACTATTTTATAAGGAGGAGTTTATCAATGGAGATAACCAAAGTACCGATTGTGCACCTACAACTGGTGAAGGACGATGAGATTGCATATGGAAAACAGAAGCTTGACACGCCGGAAAAAGCAGCAAAGATGATGCACTCTTTTCTGGGAACGGTGGACCGGGAATATTTAATTGTGTGCTGTGTGGATGTGAAAAGCAAGCCGACCTGTATTCAGGTGGTGGGGATTGGAACGATAAACAGTTGCGAGGTTTCTATCCCGGAGATTTTCAAGGTGGCTGTTTTATCAAATGCGGCATATATTTTGGTGTTTCATACGCACCCATCCGGGGAAACGGAACCTAGCAGAGAGGATATCCGGGTCACGCACCGGATAAGGAAGGCAGGTAATCTGTTTGGAATTTTCCTGCTTGACCATATCATCCTAGGAGAGAAGGAGGTGTACTACAGCTTTAAAGAACAAAACGAACACTGGGAGATGGAGGACTTGTAATATTAGCATTAACAAGAGTTATGTAACGTGAATAGGAATGCGAGAATGAAGAAATGAAAAGAAAAATGTGGCTATTCTGGTTCCGAATGTATGGATAGTGGTATCCATGCGTGAAGAGCATGAGAAGGATGTGTGCCTTTATCGGTTGACATTCTTCATAGTTTTGAAATCTTAGGGGATGTGATGGCTGGTCTGTCACATCTATTATTTTATCTGGAAGTGGGTGATGAGAGAGAAAGGCAGTGAAGATGGTCATAGGACACGGGGGGAATATGGGCGACCATCATACAATACGGAAAAAAATCAGAAAGGGACAGGAGCGGACTCTTGTAAGGGGTAAGAATCGGATGATAAAAGAACTATACCGAACGATGATACAGGGTACAAAGTTTATGGAGGAGGTTGAAAAGGAAATCGAAGGTGAAGTCAGAAAGCTTTTGGCAGAAGAAGAACGCCGGATGCACTGGAAGGATTATGAAAGGCATAGAGACCAGGCCTTTCAACTGGTACAACTGGCAGAGGAAGGCGGGTTTGTGAAAGGATTTCAATATGCAGTCCGGTTGATGGCGGAATGCTTTTTTAAATGATACAACTACTTTAAAGCTTTAATAATTTTCAAGATTTGTAATTTTACCTCATCGCTACAGGGGTGTATTTCGTGTAGGATTTCCCGATCTAAAACTGAAGATGCTGTGTGATACTCATCTAAAAGGATGTAATCAACAGTGGTATCCAAAGCGTTACATATCTGTACCAATGTGGAAAGAGAGACTTTGACACGATCATTTTCAATATTACTGATGTGGCTGGTATTCACATCAGTAATATTGGTGACGTATTCCTGTGTCAGATTCTTGTCTACTCATATCTCTTTTATTTTTTTCGATTTTAGTAAGATCTAACGTTTTCATGTAATCAGAGCCCTTCTCTATAGTATTTGTTGCTCCTTGAGTTTCCGCAATCTGTAGCTGAAAAATGAATATGCCTGCCCCAAGCAGTAATCTGCCGATTTTGAAACGTATAGCATGACAGTTATGCGTTTAATAGCACTTTAATAAGCCCCACCGGAGCCGGGATTTGGGAGACCTATTCTTTTATCGATTTATACGACCAGTTTAAAGCAAAGTTGACGATATTCAGGACGTTTTGTCCGAAACCAGAGCCGGACACTTTCTTTCACATAGGATAGTATACCGGAGATGTCTTTTGCTAGCCGATAATAGCAGAATGATATGTTTTCTTTGATCGAAACTGCTTTCTGTATGATGCCCGCTTTCAGGGCATTTTTTCTGGATTCATAGATAGATGGATGTGCAAAAAATGCCATGTATAAAGTAAGGTGGAGATGTAAGGCATTAATCGCTTTCAATTTCCTAACCCGAAAGTTTTCAAACGGAAACATCTGCTTTTTACAACAAAAAGGGTTGAGATTCCTTATGGTTTGGCAGTAATTTAAAAGTTGTGTATCATCAGCGTAGCTGATAGGCGGTCCTGTGGATAGAACTGCGGAAACTCAAGTCGCTTTGCATTGATAACTGAGAAACTCTATGCTAAAATAATATCTAAATTGTAGTGCAGGCATTTCTAAATCTATCTGCCTGAATTACGAAAATATCGGAACTGTCAGGCGCATAGATACATATATCTACATACGGAAAACGGAGGTTATACGGTGATAAAATTTAATGCGTCGGCAAATGGCCGCGTCCTTTCTGTTATTGGTTTCTCCTTTCTTTTTTCTTATCTGATGGCCTTCCTATTTGAGGGGAGGGTGCTTTACAGCTTGCTGGATAGCCAACAGCTTGAAGCGTCCGGTTACATTATCGGTGCGATTACCGCGCATTTTGTGGGGCTGTCTGGTTGCAGATTTATAGTTAAAAAACCGCTGGATGCCAAGCATATGATCCTCATGAGCATAGTGTTCTGCCTGTTCGCAACGGTTCCGTTCTTTTTTCCTTCCAATGCGTTGTGGTTGATCGGACTGATTGCCGCCGGTCTTGCGAGCGGCTGCGCGGTAGCCTCCTGGGGATATTACCTTAGGGCTTTTACAGCCAAAAACGAACGCATCAAGTCCTGCGCAGATGTATTGATCTATTCCAATCTTTTGATGATTGGCATCAACGTCGTTGCGTTGAAGACTTCCCCCCGTATCGGCCTCTTTTGTTCGATGGTCTGTTTGTTCATCGGAATGGGGTTCATTTGGCTACTGCCCGTGCCCAACATTCAGACCCAACCCGTCAAATCTGGCAGCCGAATTCCTGGCGATATCGGAAGATCCCTCGGAATACTGTTTCTGTTCGTTGCAATCATCACGATTAATTCCGGCCTGATGTATCAGGTCATCAACCCCGCTTTTGGACACCTGACCGAACTGGCAAGCTGGTACTGGGCCGTGCCCTATATCGTTGCGCTGGCGGTCATGCGCAGCCTTCCCCGCAGGATTAGCCGCTCTGTTTTCCTCTATGCTGGCATGGCGATGATTATGAGTGCGTTTATCAGTTTTATGCTGCTTAAAAGGGGTGCTATCGACTATCTGATCGTCAACACACTGATGTTGGGCGCATGTGGAATCTTCGACCTGTTCTGGTGGAGTATCCTCGGTGAGATGCTCGAATACGATGATAACCCCGCAAAAGTATTTGGGATCGGACTCTCCGCAAACGTGCTCGGCGTGCTCTGCGGTGATCTTGTTGGCATCGGCGTTACCTCCATACACCTTTCCGGCGCGGAGGTGGCGGTTATCGCCTTGGTTATCGTCTGTATCACGCTGACTTTGCTTTCTCCGCTCAACCATCGCCTCGCTCTGCTGCTCAAAAGCCACGCCTACCTTGCTGCGTATGACCGCATGAGCGAAAAACAACGCACGACCGTCATCCGTCAAACGAAAACCCTTGACCCACTGACCAGTCGCGAAAAAGAAGTGCTCGCAGTGCTCCTTGGTGGAAAATCCAACCATGAAATCTCTCAGGTGCTGTTTATTAGCGAGAGCACCGTCAAGACCCATGTACGCAGCATTTTTTCCAAATACGATGTTTCCAGCCGCGCAGAGCTCATTAGTACCTTACTGAAAAACCAAAGCGAAGAATAAAATAGAAAACAGCCCGTAAATTTTGGTTCTCCACCTTTGTGTGGAGGGCCTTTTTTATAAAATCATCCTTTTGGTCGATGCGTTTTTCCCTGTCATTTTATATACTGGAGTTGGAAAGGGGTGGGGAACGACTATGAATGCGATAAAAAAACGCCGCAATATGCTCGGTGCCCTGCTGACCGTAGGGGTAGCCATTACAGCTTACCTCCTATGGTATGGCATCCTAGAGGCGGCGATTATCTGCGGTGCGGGGAGCACCGTGCTGCTGGGTCTTCTCATCACTCAATCGCGTCGGTTGCGGGATGCGCGGCTGATTTTAGACAACCGCATTCTCGCCGTACCCTCGGCGGTGATCATAAGACCGGAAAGCGGAGAAACACAGGAACTGGAGGAAACCGTGGTATCCACCTTTGGTGTGCTTGCAGGTGGACGGGTTTACCGATGGGGATGTGACGGCTTTCAGGGAACGAGACTGACTGCCATTACCCTCGATCGAAGCCGGATCTCTCTGACTTTTGGCGGAGAAAACCAGCCATTGCGCATCGAACTGCCCCATGGACTCGCCGATAAGCAAACAGTTCTGGAAATATGCCGCAAGTTGAAATATGAAACCGGCGTCACGCCCATGCTTTCGGGCTGGAATACGGAACAGGAACAATCCTCATAGCGCGAAAGGGGTGAAGTGTCATGGCAGAATGGAGTTGGTCAATCCGCGTCCCACTTCTGAAAAATAGGGTAATACGAAATCAACTTGGTTTTGCGCTGGGGATTCCGTTCGGCATATTGCTTATCTTTCTTTTGCTCGTACAGGCCTGGAGTGGTTTGGCAATGTTGAGTGGCACTTTTATACTGGGTTTTCTACTGCTGATGTTCATCTTTCGAGGCACTTACGATGTACAGTATACGCTGGATGATAAAGGCATCACATGCGAAACCCAGGGTAAACAGAAAAAACGGGTGCTCCATATGGCGGCTGCAACGTCGCTGATGGGCGCACTGACAGCCAATCCCACAGCTACGGCGGCAGGTATGTTGGCGGGAGCAGGCACAAAGCAGCGATTCCTTTGGAGACGGATCAGAAAAGCAAAGTATCTGGATCGATCCAGAACCATTCTTCTATATACGGGATTTGGCGAAACCACCGCTGTGTTCTGCACAGAAGAAAACTATATGGCTATACGGCAATTTATCCAAGACCTGGTTTGAGAAGACGCCAACAAAAGATATTCTGATTAGCATGCTAATAGAAGGAGGAAACATTTATGGTTACGACAATTGTATTGTGGGTGGTTGCCCTGGCGTTTATGCTGGTCACTTTAAAGAACATCCTCGTGCGCGCCGTTAAAATGCGGCGCTGCACGGAGGCGGTCATGGCTACCATAACGGACGTGAAGGAACGGAGGAGCACACAAGGCCGCAGCAGAGACTTTGTTGGAATAACCACATGGGAGTATATCCCAACTGTCGCATATAGGGTGGATGGCGTTGAATACAGCAAACGGTTTACAAAGGCATATCACGCCGACACCTACGTAATTGGGCAGACAGTAGAGATTATGGTGAACCCCAATAAGCCATCAGAAATCAACAAAAAGGGAACGAGCAACAAGGCGGACATCGTAATGTTGGGCATCGGCGTACTGATTGGCATCGTGGGTGCGGTGCTGCTTGCGATAAAATAACGGATCAAAAAGGTTGTTATATGGGAGGAATAAATATGAAAAAAACAGCAGTTACTTTGATAGCCATTTTGCTTTGTATTAGTTGTTCAGGTTGCTCTTCGGAGAAAAAGGAGAAGAAAACAAATAGTGAGGTAGCGGAGACCATCAGCGATACGGTTGAAGATAAGGGTGATATTACCAAAGTGGATGAAACTGCCGAAGAAGTAGAGATTATCGATGACACAGCAGACGGAGCTGTTGTATCACAATCCTATACGACCTATATAGAGACAAAGGCGGCGTTCCTTACCAAATTGGGAGAGGCGCTTGCCAAAAACGAAGATACAGTGTGGGATTCCCTATCAATATTGGGTGTGGTATCGGCAGATCTTGATTTACTTCCAGCTTCTCTTCTGGGGCAGGAAAAAGAGTCTGTGGTGAGCGGAATGGCGTTTATGGGCGGAACAGATATTAAGTATGGGGAAGAAGGAAATCATTATTTAATTGAATACTTAAATGCGGAAGGCATCCAATGTTCGTTTGATGCCACGTATAATGAGGGAGCCGACGCGCTGATTTGCACCGGTACCAAAGATAGTAGGGAAAACATCTATTCAGAGTATTACGGGACCTCCTTCGGGTATATTGCCCAGTATTACCTGGTCGATGAAGAGGGTACCACAGCCCTTTATCAACTTTCTTTTAATGAAGAGGATGGTATATTGGGAATTATGGAAAACGTAGACAAGCCTCCGGCATTTACAGGAAACGAACCCGTCGATTTTATAAAAACATGCAAACAATGGTATGAAATAACGGGGGACACAGTCACAGCGCTGACCTCAAGCGGTATGGATTTGACTTTTAAATACGACTTAACACCTACTGAATAAAAGTTACAATAACGATTGTTATAAGTCTGGTTAAAATTATCTGGCTTTTGCAAAGTTGATCAGCAACGAAAAGTAATATCCCCTTCCGGTACAATTATAAGGTACGCGCCTATCGTGCTGTCAACAAAGAAAAAGGATTTGGCTGGTATTCGGATGTGAAATCTGCGGCCGTGAAGTAGCGTTACATAGAAAAATGAGAGATGTGTATTTTATGGTTACAGTAGCATCGCAATGATATTAGAATTCTGGCTACAAAAATTCTCTGGAAGTTATGAAGTATAGCTTCCAGAGAAAACGAGAAATTTATGTAACGTAAAACGCACCCCTTAGAGGGTATTCGGGGCTGACTGTATTTAGGACGACCCATTCAGAAATTCAGTGGTAACTGAGCCTTTCCTAGAGTCTTACTATTGCAGGACCGGCACTTCTTGTCAGGATCCTGTTCCTTTTGAACTGGAAGCGCAAAAGACAGCAATGAACGAGGGAATCAGAAAAAGCTTTTTTATTTTAAAAACGTTCATAGTTTATGAAGGGGGTGAATGAAATGTCTGAAATTAGGAAAAACGCTTGGGTATTTTTAATATGGTCAACGCTTGCTGGAACTATATCTTTTTTTGTAAGCGCCATCATAATGTCCATGGTGCTGTCATCTTTAGGTTTTGCAATTATTAACACGATCTTAGCCGGAGGAATAGGTGGACTTTTCCTTGGTATCTTGCTTCTGAAGCTCCATGAGATTCGGAAAATGGCGCTCGCCGGCCTCATTGCTGTACCAATCGGATTTTGGGGAGCTTTCATTCTGGCGGGAGGAGTAGATTTGTTATTTTTTTTGATCGGTATTGCCGAGAATCCCAACATTTATAACATTGAGAATATCATTGGAATCATATTCATGGGTATAATCTGCGGTGCGATTTTTGGCGGATTCATTTATGGGCGCAAATCGATTTGGGTATTTTCAGTAGTCTGTGGAATGGTTTCTTTTCCATTTGGGATATTAGTTGGCTTATTTAATTCGGAACATCCTATAAAAACAAAAATTGAAAATCTGCTGGCTGTTTTTGGACCCATCGATCTAAATTTCCTTGCGATTATAACATCTTTTGGCATTGGAATTGGATTTAGCATTGGCCTGTTCAGGATGCTGAAACAAAAAAGTATGTATGAATGGAAGAGATAATTAAATCATGACCTTTGATATTTCTTGTAGAAAGGGGTGAAAAATCATGTAACTGAAGGCTACTATTGGATTATTAATATTAATATTATTATTAGGTGGATGTAGTGCATGGGAAAATGCCTATGAACAAGCAGGCTCCCCCAGCGTTAGCGTTGTTTCGATAAAGTGTCCAAGTGCCTTGAGCTTAATCAAAGCGATGGAGCCAGAAATTAAACCAACGGTGAGGTTGGGTGATACGGTTCAATATGCATTTGAAGAGGATGAGGATGTTCTTTATACTCGGTTACTGGAAGGAGAATTTGATATTGCACTCGTTCCGACGGAGATGGCATCAAAGCTCTATAATAGCGGTGCGGGATATCAATTGGCTGCAGTGATTACCGGCGGATGGATGCCTGATCTTCTGAGCGAAGGCATAGCTTATGATCTCGCAGTTAATATTCAGGATGAATGGACGCAGACCAATGGAATAGAACCTTTGCCACGGGCATCCCTGATTGTCAAGAAGGAGATTGTTGTTCAAGAAACAGAGACTTGGAAATTGTTTCTGGCGGATTATCAGGATTCAATCAATTGGATCAACAACAACCCTGATAAAACTGAAGAGCTGCTTAATAAACATGAGGTGGGAATTCCCGCGGAGCTGGAACAGGAGGTTATCCAGCGCAGTAATTTACAATATATTGATGCATTGGGTGCCAGACCAGTTGTGGAAAGATATCTGAACATATTTTTTGAATTATCACCGGATTCGATCGGTGGCAAGCTACCAAATTCAGACTTTTATATTGAATGGTAGTAAAAGGAGAAAAATCATGAAAATGCAGCTTTATTCTAAAACGACAGCAGGAAAATGGGCAGCGATCCTAGCGCTACTTTTTATCGCATTAATGGCAATAAAATTATCGGCTTTAACTATGCTTATTCGACTTCCTCTGCCTACCCCGTTCCTTGCGATGATAGGGGTTGTTGGTTTTTTAATGGGAATTATATCAATTGTGAAAAATAAAGACAGAGCTATTTTGACATTGCTTTCTATATCGATTGGCCTGCTGATTATTTTATGGACAGCAGCAGAAATAGCATTTCTTCATTAGGAAATTTCATAAAGGAGGGGGATTTTGTTATACAGAACTCATTTTATATTTTACCTAAGACAAAGTCTGGTAAGTATGCGGTAGTATTTATCGTTATTGTCATTGTATTGGTAACTATTGTAATTATGGCAGGAATGAATATAGATACTCCACTGGGTAATGCCGGTTTCTTTAGCAATATGCCTCTGGCGGTGATGACTTTAGGCGCATTTTCTTGTGCGATAATTTCCACGATAAATGGTCTTGTAGCAGTTATCAAAAACAAAGAGCAATCAGCCATGGTATACTTATGTATTTTGATTGGTGCTCTGGCAATATATTTTGGAATCGCGCAGATTGTTGGTGAAATTACTGATTCGCATTAATATAGCCGAACGTCACCCAATAATTTTATCGTTTTAAGGGAGTGGTGAGGTGATATGAATAAAAAGTCTGGACAAATTAAAGTTATAATTCTGGTTACTGTAGGAAGTTTAGTGGCACTTGCAATAGCCTTTATGTTGTATTTTCTGATCTTTATGCTCTTTGAGAATATAGCAAATCAGGATGGTTCCTACAGCTTTGTGTCGCCGGTACGGGTTGGATACGGGATTATTTGGATTGTTCTCTGTCTGATAATATATCGTACTAAAATTCCGGAGTGGATTAAAGCCAGCATTCTGGCTGGTTCACTTACCACATTTATGGCTGGGATTGGAGTCCAATTATATGAAAATCCGGCCATTGTAGGTTTTGTATTGCTTTTGGTGCCCAGCGTTGCTGTTTTTCTCCTTCGCGAAATGAACAAGAAGTAGTATCACTACTATGCTATTGTAATCTCAATAATTGCTGCATTTTTTTATTTATAACCCATCAGGTATCTTAAAAAGGATTTTTTATGGAACAATTCAGATGCCGTAATACACATATTTATTAAAGTGAATTAAAAACACTTCACCAGCGATTTAGGAATCGGTAGCGAGGAGTTTTGCTTTCGAGGGCCTTATGCCTGAATTTCCGTGCCATCCTTAAAGATGAACCGTACAACGTCTTTACAATAAACAGTAGCGTAATCCACAAGGCTGCACTAAAGCTTTCGTCAAAATCGGTAAGCAGATCGTCTTGCTTGCGGAGTATGTTGAGGAAGGCATTCATCGTGCTAAGCCTTGTCTGCTTGGCGGTGATTTATTCGGTAGCTGCAGTATGGTAAGTCTTGGCAAGGTTAAAGCGTTCAACCAGTCCGTTGTATCGTGCTTGATATAATTAGGCTATAGCATATGTATAACAGGAAAGACTGCTCTAAAGGTTTTATCCTTTGGTGAAGTCTTTTCTTTCGATTCTCCGCTTGAAGAGAGTCGGTCAAAAATTTTCTTGTTTCCGTAAATCCCTAAGTTGTGCTCCCTTTATGGAGCGGTTCTCTTATATGAGGTAACTCATAGCTTATATAGGATATATCTTTTGGCCAGACGACTGAGGGGATCCTTCCGTGCGTATTTTGCCCTGTTTTTTAAAGCATTGATCGCATTTCGTACGGTAGTTACTTGATAGCCCTCTTGACACAGTAGGTTTCTTAATTCACCTCGGGTTATCAATGGTTTGCCATCTAAAAGATGTAATATACGTCTTGTACATGGCGGAGTGCCGGGGGGTCTAACAGAGTTTTTTGGTTTTTCACCAGCTTTCTTTTTGAGTTCTTTGT
The DNA here is from genome assembly GCA_964621905.1 of uncultured Ruminococcus sp. Lineage (GTDB taxonomy): Bacteria > Bacillota > Clostridia > Lachnospirales > Lachnospiraceae > Ruminococcus_G. Next base: position 161,584 of record CAZUNG010000006.1, read on the forward strand.
ATCCTTCCTTATAGGGTGAGGATTTATTTTCAGAACGTGGAATGCATACTTTGGCTGAATTATCATAGCGCGCATGTGAACCAGAACAGGATACAAGCTGTACTGCTTTGTTATAATCGATGTATCCATATAAGGAATAGCCTGCTTGTTTCCTTTTGACACCCCCAGAAATATTGTCCCAGTGTACGCCGCTGATTTCTGAAATAGAAATAGGGGAGCAATGGTAATCTTGGGGTTGGCGGCAAATTATTACGTTTAAGTCTTCCTTATCTTCCATGTCTTTCCTCCTAAAATTAATGATACCTGAATTATAATACAAATATATTGTTTTGAATAGAGAATATACAAAAAAGGCAGTAAAAGTAGAAGTGGTCAGTTATATATTATAACTTTGAACAAAAGCAGAACCTCATTTAAGGGGTTCTGTTTTTTGTGCCCGGAAAGGAGGGATCCATTGGAACTCATCATTATCATCAAAATTGCAGCACGGAAACTGATTGAAATCATCATGAAAAGATAGGAGGAATGAAACATGGCAGCAAATGTGGAAACGATGTTTTATGTGAGAAAGACCCCATGGCATGGATTGGGGACAAACGTGATGGAAGCACCGGCTTCTAAAGAAGCCTTAAGGCTGGCTGGGCTGGACTGGCAGGTCATGCAGGAACCCATCTATACGGAAACGGAAGAACTAATCGCAGGCTATAAAGCGAATATACGGGACCGAGACAGAAAGGTGTTAGGGGTGGTGACCGACCGCTATCGGGTAATCCAAAACGAAGAAGCGTTTTCGTTTACCGATGCTCTGCTTGGCGAAGGGGTACGCTACGAGACCGCCGGCAGCCTGCAAGGCGGAAAAAAGGTCTGGGTCTTAGCGCGTATGCCACGGGAATATATCATGTTTGGGGAGAAAATCAGCCCCTACCTGATCTTTTCCAATACCCATGACGGCTCCGGAGCCATCAAGGTGGCCCTTACCCCAATCCGGGTGGTCTGCAACAATACGCTCAACCTTGCCCTGTCTACGGCAAAGCGTTCCTGGTCGATGATTCATACCGGGGATATCAAAGGGAAAATGGAAGAGGCGAGAGATACCCTGCTTCTTGCAGAGCGATATATGGAGAGCCTTGGCCGGGAGTTCGAAACTCTGCGTAGGAAGAAGCTGTCAGATCAGACGGTCATAGACCATATCGACATCCTGCTTCCCCTGGAGGAGGGCGGCACGGTGCAGCAGGCCCGCAACGTGCAAAGGCTGCGAGAAGATATGAAACAGCGGTATTTTGACGCCCCGGATTTACAGGATGTGGGAAAGAATGCGTATCGGTTCGTCAATGCCGTGTCTGATTTTGCAACGCATGCACAACCGCTTAGAAAGACCGCCCATTATAAAGAGCACCTGTTTGCCCGTACCATGGAAGGGAACCCACTGATTGATAAGGCGTATCAGATGGTGTGTGCCGCGTAGAAGGAGGATACGATGCAAAGAAAAGAATTAGAAGCTTTGTTTTGTGAGAAAATCGCTCTGGAACTCAAACGGTTTCGGCAGAAAACCCTGCGGTTGTCATCCGAGGCCGTATATGCAAAAGCCTACCAGATCGATGTCATGATTCATATTTATGAAACCCTGCTGACGATGAGCCAGAAGATTTCGACCGCCGCGTTAAAGCTGCTTTTAACGTTCCCGAATCTTCTGGCTTTTTTCTATTCCCGCTGGTTGGGGTGTGAGGATTCGTTTGCCAGGGAGCTGATGGAAAACCTCACGCAGGAAATGGAGGTGCTGCAGGATACGTATCAGAAACTGGAAGCAGAAGAAGGGAGGGAAAGTGCATGAAGCAAAGGATGCTTGCAACGAGGGGATTGTCAAGGAAGGAGTGGCTGCAGCTTCGTAGAACCGGGATTGGCGGCTCGGATGCATCGGTTATTATGAATGTCAATCCCTACCGCTCCCGCTTACAGCTGTGGGAAGAAAAGATGGGGCAGGTTCCCGTGGTGGAGGAGGGCAATGAATACACATACTGGGGAGAGGTCATGGAACCCATCGTAAGAAAAGAGTTCTCCAGACGCACCGGGCTTCGTGTCCGGCAGAAACATGCCATGATCTTTCATCCGGAGATTCCTTACCTGTTCGCGAACCTGGATGGCATCGTGACGGATGAAACCGGGGAGGCGTGCATCTTTGAGGCTAAGACCGCTTCTCAGTATCAGGAAGCACGGTGGCAGGAGGGAAACCTGCCGCAGGCGTATCTGCTGCAGCTGCAGCATTACCTGGAAGTGACGGGGATGCGAAAAGCATTTATCGCAGCTCTGATTGGCGGCAACCAGTTCGTGTTCCATACGGTATACCGGGATGAGGATCTCATTCAGGAGCTGCTTGCAAAAGAGCAGGAGTTCTGGGCGTGCGTGCAAAACAGAGAACGCCCGCAGCTGGATGGAAATCCCGCAACCACCGCGTATCTGAATCAGAAATTCGGGCAGGCCATTCCAGAGCGCATCACGCTGGATGCTTCTTTCTCACAGGTACTTAGCGAGTATGACCGTATCAGTCAGGAACTGGAACGCCTGCAGTATGAGAAGGAGCAGGCAGTAAACCAGTTAAAGGCAGGACTTCAGGAGTATGAACAGGGCATTCTTGGGGAGCGCATCATCAGCTGGAAGGAAATCTCCCGCACGTCCTTAGATGCCAAACGTCTAAAACGGGAGCAGCCGGAAATCTTTGCGCAGTATCAAAATCAGAGTTCGTACCGCAGGCTGACCGTCGCATAGGAGGAGGGAACATGAACACCAACATACGGAATTTAAGAGTGGATGAGATTGAAGTACGGCAAGGCAGCCTGACGGAAAAAGGTGTCACCTTGCTGCTCTATAAAAATGCCCGGGTGGATCAGGCGATCTTAGATGAAACGTACGGAATCATGGGCTGGCAGAGACACCATGCCCTCATCGGCTCGGAACTATACTGCACGGTCAGTGTATGGGATGAGCAGAAGAACTGCTGGATTGAAAAGCAGGATGTCGGCGTGGAGAGCTACTCCGAAAAAGTGAAGGGAGCCGCCTCGGATTCGTTTAAGCGTGCGTGCTTTAATCTGGGCATCGGCAGGGAACTTTATACGGCACCGTTCATCTTTCTGCCCATCAGCCGGATCCAGGTCTATGACGTAAAAGGAAAGCTGTATGTCAAAGACCGGTTCTCCGTGGCACAGATCCGCATCTCGAAGGCAAAGGAGATCACTGCCCTGGAACTGATCAACCAGCGGGCAGAGACGGTCTTCTCCTTTCAAAAACCAGTACCGGATACCGCTGCCACAGAAGCAGAGAAACAGGAACTCTATGGGGAGCTTGCGCGTACCGGGATTTCCTTGCAGACCGTTCTTGACCGCTATCAGGTTGCCTCCATGGAGGAGATGGAACATGGCACCTGTCAAAAGGCGTTGTCCGGTTTACGGAAATCAAAGGCAGCATAAATGGTTCAACGGACAACGAACGATAAGAACACAACAGCGGTGGGATGCAAAAAGCAGGGAGGAAAACAGTCTCCCATCCACCAGATTAAAAAGAGGATACCTAAAACTGTACAAGAGGAGGAAATAAGATGGAACGAACACAACAGGAACCAAGGAAAGCATTATGCTGGGAAGACGTAAGGGAACGGGTCTATCCGGTGTTATTTCCACAGGAGGTGAAACCGGAACGGCTGCAAGAAATCCTGTGGCATCCCTGGCTGGACTTAGCTGTCTGCTATCAGATTCGCTTGGCACAGGAATCTGCATGGGAAGTGGGGGTCTATATCACGGAAGGTCTGCTGCGCACCTGGGGAATCAGTGAAGGGGAATTGGAACGCCAGGCACTGCAAAATATCGGACAGGATGGCTACCAGATCCGCTCCTTATCCAGTGTCATCTCCTCTTTTCAGCCGGATTTGGCGGTGGAGGATACTGGGATGTCGGTGGTGACGAATCGGGAGATGCGTTACGGAGCGGCAGGAATGCTGGACTTGGCGTTATTCAAACGGATGACCGGAGATCAGAGTTGTTACATCATCCCCTCCAGTATTCATGAACTCATCCTGCTGTGGGATGTGCAAGGACTGAAGCCGGAGCTGTTAAACCAGATGGTACAAGAGGTGAATGAAGAACATGTAACGCCGGAAGAATGGCTCTCCAACCATGCGTACTACTACGACCATCAAACAGAACAGATTGCAGCATGTTGATAACGGATTACAGGGGAGCGCCTTTTTTCATGTTGACAGAAAGGTGCTCCCGGAAAAGGAGTTTTTAGATGCAGATCATACAAGGAACATACAGTTCGGCAAAGATTTTTACCACCCCCGGGAGTCCGGCGGTATCGAGGCGTATGCAGCCGCCCAGATTCAAATGCTGTGTGATCATGAAGTTTCGAGGGGCTGCAACATCCGGATGATGCCGGATGTCCATCCCGGAAAGGTGGGCCCCATTGGGCTGACGATGACGGTAGGAAGCCGGATTCTTCCTAACCTTGTGGGAAGTGACATTGGCTGCGGCATGACAATCGCAAGAATCAAGCAGAAAAAGATAGAGTTTCAAAAACTGGATACGGTCATCCGGGAGGGGGTGCCCAGCGGGTCTTACAATAGAAAGAAATCGCATCGGTTTGCCCAGACCTTTGATTTTTCAAGGCTGTACTGCCAGAAGGGATTCCAGAAAGAACGGGCGGCGCTAAGCCTTGGGACGCTGGGCGGTGGCAATCACTTTATCGAGGTGGATACCGATCACGAAGGGAATCTGTATGTCGCCATTCATTCCGGCAGCCGTCATCTGGGAGCTGAGGTCACGGCGTATTATCTAAAAGAAGGACAGGCGGCAGACAGAGCTTGCGGAAAACAGGTGCCTTATGAACTTACGTGCCTTGAGGGTACGCTGATGGAGCACTATCTGCATGACCTGTTTCTGGTTCAGGAGTTTGCCCGGTTGAACCGGGAGGCAATTTTAGATGAACTGGTAAGGGGAATGAAATGGAAGGTGGTGGATTCTTATACTTGTATTCACAATTATGTGGAAGAGATGGAAGACCAGCGAATTTTAAGAAAGGGTGCCATTTCTGCGAAAAAGGGAGAACGTGTCATCATTCCCATTCATATGCAGGCGGGCATCCTGCTGGGAAGGGGGCTGGGTAATGCGGATTGGAATGATTCCAGTCCGCATGGTTCCGGCAGAATCCAAAAGCGGGAGGACGTAAAGAACCAGCATACCGTGTCGGAATACAAAGCCAGCATGAAAGGGGTGTATTCCACTTGCATCGGTAAAGACACGCTGGATGAAGCACCGTTTGCTTACCGGGATTTGGAGGATATCCGTGCAGCCATTACGGAAACTGTCACCATTGACACCATCCTCCGCCCCATTTATAACTACAAGGCTGGTAACAAGGAATGAAGAAAGTCGGCAGAAAGGGGAGATCCTATGATACTACAGATCAGTTCCGGAAAAGGACCGGCAGAATGTGAGTTGGCAGTGGGACTGTTGTTCCAGTCCTTGAAACGGGAGGTTCCGGATATCCAGTGCCTGTCCAGTCACGCATCCGGACAGATGGGCGGCTATTCTTCGATTCTATTTCAAACAACAGCGGATTTATCAAGGCTTGTCGGAAGCGTGCAGTGGATTTGCAAAAGTCCTTACCGTCCGTACCACAAGCGGAAAAATTGGTTTATCGAGGTCAGGCGTATTTCCGGGCTGGGTACGGTCTGTCAATTCCGGGAAGAGGATGTCAAATACGAACATTTCCGCAGCGGAGGAAGCGGCGGTCAGCATGTCAATAAGGTGGAGACGGGTGTGCGCCTAATCCACCTGCCGACTAAGATTACGGTCACGTCCACATCGGAGCGATGCCAGTATCTAAATAAAAAAGAAGCGATGAAGAAGTTAAAAGCCATCTTACATGAGATCGAACAGGAGGGGAAGAGACAGCAGGATCAGGAAGCATGGAGTGCACATCAGAGTATCACTCGGGGCAATCCGATACGGATTTATGAGGGAATAGAGTTCCGGTTGAAAAAAGATACAACGGAGGTGTAAGGAAGTATCTGTAACAAACGCCTTTACAGATGGAAAAACGAAAATATAATTCATATGGATATCATGGGGGTGCGGTAAACCAGAAGCAGTAGAACTTCTCAGAAAGTGAACGCAGATGACAATCGGAGTCACTCAGATAAAGTGAAACAACATACATCAAACATATCGATAAAGGAAGGGGGTAATCGACAATGTTTGAAATGTATGAAGATGTGCTTACGGTAGAAGAAGCCTGCGAAGCCTTGAGAATCGGTAAAAGCAGAATCTACGTCTTGCTCCAACAAAATATATTAAGGGGTTACCGGGAAGGCAGGCACTGGAAGGTATCGAAAGAAGAGCTGATTAATTATGTAAGAAAAGAATGGCAGAGAGTAGTTTAATCTACTCTCTGCGAAATTGTTTGCAATGTTAAAAGCCGGGATATAACATACTGGGAGTTTTATTACCTGATTTTAAAGTCCCAGCTATGGTTTTGTAACTATAACCGGAGAAGGCGATGTCATACTGAGCGAAAAACATACCGAGTTCTTCTGTTACTTGCTCCATATCGATAAAAGTGGTTAGCCCAGTTGGGGAATGGATAGAGTCTACGACGATATGAATATGTTCGGGAATGCCAGAAGACATTAAATGGGCACCTGCAAATACAAACAGATTCTGGAATGCAGATAAGTTCCTAATGCTATTTAATATACTTTCAACAGGAAGGTTCCTAAGGCAGTGGTATTCATGATCTAAGTCAAACGATAGGACATAGTGATAGCAAAGTGTTTTCTCGATTTTGTGATGATATAGATGGGGATATGTCCATCTTGTTGCTATGTATTGAAGCGGGTCATAATGATTGATCCTTAAATTTGTAGATACCTTAGCGTTTGTCCCCTGTCGGGTAATATATGTCACCAGGTTCAACAGATCTTGCATGGCTAAATATTGTTTTGGGATGTACTTGATAAAAGCCATAAATATGCCACCTCCTCATCGATTAAAGTTAAAATTTCTTTGGTATACGCATCATCAGTTAATTTACGAGTATTGTAGCGGAGTTTTTCCAGGTGTAGCAGAAAGTCATGCGTTGTTTTTGATAATAATGGATTAGATTCCGTTTTGTTTAAGGTCTGAGTCAGTATAAGCTGACTCAGATTTAAATTTTGTTCTTTGGCAAGAGCATTTAATTTCTCTCGCTCCTCCGGTGTGGTACGGATTTTAATGGTTTCAGTTTTCAGTGATTTTGGCATTTTTGTGCCTCCCTTCTTATAATATCGATGTGCTTGGGACATCGAGCAAGCCTACTGCTGTGGACACAATTTTTTATGTAAAAGTGCACAGCAGTATCTTGTTTTATCTTAGTGTTTTATCCGTTGTAAAGAATTACTATTATGTTTTGATAATAGAAAAAAACTGCATGCTAAAGCTGTTCGACGGTCAATAATTAGACCGGAATTTGCATTAGTGAGTATAAATGCTGCTGTATAAGGATTAAAAGCGTATAAAGGTGAAAAAGAAAGGGATATCCGATGAATTATGCAGAGATGACAGGACTTCCTTGTAGAGTGGTCGCAACGATATAAACAAATTCTAATTAATAATCAAGTAAATAAGGAGTTGAAGAATGGATATACATAAAATAAAACTTATCTCAAACAACATATGCTATGGCACAGAACCTTCTTCTAAACCCAGACAAATCTAGTATAATAGAGACTATAAAGAACTTTTTAATTTTTCATATACCTTCTAATTATTCATATAAAGTAATGCTTGGGGTGCTCAAAAATAAATACGAAAGGGAGGAGTGCAATTTGCGCCGGTCAGCGGTCACTGATGCGTTTACCAGCGGCCGCTCGGCGGAGTTAACGGCCAGCGTTTAATCGCCCGATTTTCTTGGTTCTTTTAATTGTTTCTTGGGAACAGCGAAGGGAAGTAGTCTTCTTGTCTCAATTCCGTTATATCTTAAAAAAGTTTGGGGGAGCAACTTAGGGATTTACGATAACAAGTAAGTTTTTTGAGCGATAGCCCTCAATGTGAAAACAAGGGTATGCAAACTCCCGGGACACTTTCAGGGCAAGAAAAGAAGAGTTACGAAAGCCATATGTCAGGGGGGATATTTATGCTTTTAACAAACTAAGCCGCTAAAGAATTTAGGCATGCCCTGTTTTTGGGTATCTCCCCTGCGTAATTCTACGAACTTTCGCGTGAAGGGGGGCGCCGGTCTTCCTGAGGAAAGGTTGTAAAGATTTGATCCGCCCCTAGGGGTACAAAGAGAAACAACCACAACCGAGTAGCAATGTTCCAGTAGGGTCCTTTTCCATATTGTTATGGGTTATACGGGCTATTGGGAGCAGGGGTTTCTGCCACCATGGGAGTATCCAAAAGATTGTGTAAACCTTCAAACTGATGTAAGATAATTACAACAGTTTGGAGGTTTTTATTATGCCAAAGAGAACGAGAAACGACTCACCACAGAAACAAGCTATGCGAGAAATGATGAAGGACTATCTGAAAAACAATGATGTCCAGGTCAAGGATGGTGCCGATGTAAATTCTGTTATGCGGGATATGATGTCGGTACTACTGGAAGGCGTTCTGGATGAGGAGCTGGATGAAGAACTAGGCTACTCAAAGTATGATTATCGAAACAAGGATACGGATAACAGCAGGAACGGTCATTCTTCCAAAACCATGCATACCTCTTACGGAGATATGAATGTAGCAATTCCCCGAGATCGAAATGGAGACTTTGAACCCCAGGTGATCAAAAAGTATCAGAATACGGTTACTCAGGACATGGAGGAAAAGATTATCTCCATGTATGCCAAAGGCATGACTACCGGTGATATCGAAAGCCATATGCGTGAGCTTTATGACATTGATATCTCAGACAGTACAATCAGCCGGATTACAGATAAAATCCTGCCGATTGTGCGTGAATGGCAGGAACGTCCTCTGGAAGAAATCTATGCAGTTGTATTCATGGATGCCATTCACTATCACGTGCGTAATGAAGGCCGTATTGTAAAGCGGGCTGTTTACGTTGCAATAGGGATTGACATGGCTGGGCATAAAGATGTCTTAGGGATGTATGTTGGCGAAAATGAAAGTGCAAAGTTCTGGCTGTCCATTATGAATGGCCTGAAAAATCGTGGCGTTCAAGATATCTTAATTGCATGTGTTGATGGCCTTACTGGCTTCCCTCAGGCAATCGAAGCAGTATTTCCAAAAACGGAGGTGCAGCACTGTGTCATCCATCAAATCCGTAATTCAACCAGATTTGTTTCCTACAAAGATATCAAGGTGCTCATGGCAGATCTGAAGCGTGTTTATGCAGCACCTACGGAAGAGACAGCATTATCCGCATTGGAGGAATTCGGAAATAAATGGGACAGTAAATATCCCAAAATATCGAAGTCCTGGAATGATAATTGGGCGACCCTTTCCACCTATTTCAAGTATCCCGAGCCGGTTCGCCGCCTAATCTACACCACCAATGCAATCGAGGGATTCAATCGCCAGCTAAGAAAAGTCACGAAAAGCAAAACGATATTTCCCTCTGACGACAGCCTGCTGAAAATGCTGTATCTGGCCACAATGGACATCACGAAAAAGTGGACAGGTCACCGACAAGACTGGGGTGTCATCCATTCACAGCTGGAGATTTACTTCGAAGAACGCTTGGCTGGCTATTAATAAAACTGGACACAATCAGCCAGTCTTATGCGTGACGACGCACTTGGTAAACAAATCGCAGAATTCACAGGCTTCTTGGTAGAGAACGTGGATGAAGTAACTGCGGTCTTTCAGAGATTGGAGAACAGCAGGGTGTTAGAGGAGTATGAAGGAACGGCGGATACACGAAATTTGTTTTCGGCATTTGCAGTCGTTGGAATAATTTACAGGACATACCTCCAAAAAAAAGGTTCTGAACGAGAAGCTGATGAGTTTCTGGAAGGATATGTGCAGGAGAGTGAAAATCGGATTCGGTTAATGTCGGAATTTGCAGGCGGAATAGAGCTGTCGAAGTTGCTATCACATAGTGTCTGGGAGCACTTGTCTGTAGAAAAAGAAATTATTCTGGTGAACATTTCGATGGTAGATGGGGAGGTGATACAAGCTCTTTCAAACAGTGCGGCCATATTGTTTGACGAAGAATTTTATTATTTTCCTCCCAGGTTACTAAAGGAAATTTGCAAACCGGTTTTACAGCTGGTATCGGAGCCTGAATTGAAAAAACAGCTAAAAAATAGCGGGATTCTGTATTGCAATTCAGCAGATTACACAGTTAAAAAGCAGGTTATCAACGTGTACGGAGGAGTAGAAAGACCTCGAATGATGTGGATTTATAAAGACTTCCTTCTTTCACCTGATCATTTGTTCCTAGAGGATGTATTCGGTCAAGATACTCAAAGCTTTGATGAAGGGGGATTTAGTTGATGGGAGATTATGTTGGAAAAGCTGCCGGAGAGAGGGATGTAAATATCGCTGAAAGTTCACCGAACAGACATATCATCCTCTCAGGTATTAGCGGGTCAGGAAAGTCTATGCGGACGGCAGAATTGGAAACGAAAATTGTAAAGGATGGAGGAACGGTACTGGAGTTTGACGTTAACGGCACACATTCGGATGTGGAGGCAAAATATTGTAATCACATATCGGCTGTGAAAGATGGATTGGCTGTGAACTTTCTTGACACAACGCTGGTGGAATTGGGGGAAGAAACGTCGGCTAATTTGGTGGGATATATTATGGACACAATTTGTCCTAAGGCGATGCGCGGAGCAAGGCAGAAGGCAGCAGTGCGGGAAGCGATCAAATTTGCGATTGGGCATAGGAACAAATTTTCGACAGAAATGGAGGCAATTGCTGAGGGATTGAAGATGCAAACTGGCGAAGCAGCAGCAGGAGCTTATGACCACCTTTTCCCAATTCTAGAAGGTGAGATTTTCAGGAAGAGTGTAAAAACGATACGGGAGGGGGTGATAAACATTATTTCACTTAAGGGGATCAATCCTGGGACGCAAAAAATAATCATTGAAATCATGCTAAATATAATCTGGAGACAGATGCGTATTGATGGGCCGAACGGGAAGGGGTTTACCTTGGTGATAGACGAATTTCAAAATTTGAATCTGAATCAGGGGTCAGTGCTATTTCAAATGCTTACAGAAGCGAGGAAATACAACGTCAGACTGATTTTAGCGACTCAAACTCTGTTAACATTTTCGAGGAAAGATCTTGCAGTGATTAACCAAGCGGCAGTGCGACTGTTTTTTAGACAGAATCCCAGCGATGCGAAACATGTGGCGGCATTGATTGAACCGAACCATAACGAGAAGTGGATTTCCGAATTAATCCGTTTGCCCGTTGGACAGGCGATTACCTTAGGAGAACTGGAGCTCTGTGGGAGAACTCTGCATCGGCCAATCATAACACATTTAGGAAATTCTAAATATGGAAGAACGCTGCCGGGAGGGGCAACGTGCGATTCTGAAACTGGAGCAATTGCAGAAGTCCGGTCATATCGTTAAGGCCGTGCAAGTTGAGGAGGAATGAGATGTCGGAATTACTTGTTTTAGATGTAAAAGGCCTACAATCTGCTCTGGGAATTGGAAGAGAGACGGCATATAGCTTGATGCGGAGCCAAGCGTTTCCTTCGGTACGACTTGGGCGGAGGTATATTGTAGAGAAGGCTGCATTGCAGCGATGGCTAAAAAAATACGAAGGAAAGGACTTTGTTATATAACGGACACAACAACATGGGGGCTGATTTTAGCCCCTGCAATTTACGAGGGAGGTTTGATTATGAATAAGGATGAAAGAAATTCCAAGGGGCAGGGAAGTTTTAAAATAAATTCCGATGGAACAATCACGCACAGAAAAGGGGTGGGGTATAAACCAAACGGAAAAAGGAAGACATTGACAATCACAGCAGCCAATAAAACGGCCTGCATCCGCGAAATGAAGAAAAAAGAAGCGGAGTGGAATCGTCAAAAGGCGGCGTCACATATCCATTTGAATGATACCATTATCAACTTATGCTATAATCATTTGAAATATCAGGTGGAGAACGATGCTTTGAAGCATAAATCGATTGACCGGAGAGAGTGTACGATTGAAAACCAGATACGGGGTTATGATCTGGGAGATATGCAGGTTCAAGCGGTATCCCCAGTGGAAATCGAAACGCATGTTAATGCACTTATAGCGGAGAAAAGGGTTGGGGGATCTTCAATTGCTAAGGCGATAGATGTATTAAATGCTGCATTTGAATGGTCTGTAAGGCGGGGAGATTTAGAAAAAAATCCTGTTCATGCGGTTAAGCCGGAGTTGAAGAAAAAGATCAGCAAGATCTCGCAAAAAGGTGCGAATGAGGCAGATGTAGCAGTCTTGTCAGAGGAGGAAATGGACCTGTTGGTGAAGGAAGCATCAAGTGCACATAAAAATGGAAAGCCCCGATATCCCGCAGGGGATTATTGTCTCTTGTTGCTTTTTACGGGGATGAGGGTAGGAGAAATGATTGCACTTCGTTGGAAAGATTGGGATGAAAGTGTTCTTATTATCGAAAAAAGCATTTCGATGGCGAAGAATCGGAACAAGAAGAAGGATGAGGAAAATAATTTTATTCCATTTGAAGGCAGCACGAAGAATCAGAAGGCAAGAATTATACAGCTGACAGACGAGGCAAAGTGGATCTTGCAGCGAATCAAAGGTAGCCGTGATTCCGCTGAACCTAATGAATTTATTTCAACAACAAGGACTGGCAGACTAAACACAGCGTCAAACCTGGAGCATCGCTTGAAATTGATTTTGAAGAATGCAGGGGTGCAGGATATAAATGGTGGGCTGCATATTTTAAGAAAGACGTTTGCGACCAGGATGTATGAAAATGGAGCCCGGGTAGAAGAAATTGCTGCATATATTGGTGATCTGGAATCAACCACGAGAAAATATTACATTGCTATTCGTAAGAAAGTAAAAACGGACAGCGAAATGCGACAGGTGGTTAAGCTTCCTGAAGTTTTAAAAAACAATGAGACGGTAGCATAAGGGGGCGAAATATGGTGGGAAAAAGGAAATGACTTAAAAAGCGTTCCGTGATATAATATAAATATATTAGACAGGAAGGGATGATAAGCATAATATGTTAAAAATATACTTAGATAATTGCTGTTTTAACCGCCCTTTTGATGACCGTTCAAATATAAAGAATTATCTTGAGCGCGAAGCTGTATTGATTGTAATGCAGATGGCGTATAACAACAATTTTATGATTGTGGGTTCAGATGTTCTTGAAAAAGAAATGGCACTGATATCTGACGTGGAAAAAAGAAGTAATGTTGAAAGTATGTACCACGAACTGAGATCAAAGATTGTCACATTGGATGAATCAGTTGTAAAAAGGGCAGAAAACATTATGAGCAGATCTTCAATTAAGGCATTTGACAGCTTGCATTTGGCGAGTGCGGAAGCCGGAGCAGATATACTGCTGACTACAGATGTAAAATTCATGAAAGCAGCGAATAGATTAGATATCGGGATAAAAGTTCAAAATCCTGTTGATTTTGTTTTGGAGGTGAACAATAATGAATATGACTATTAAGTTGATTAAAAATAGTGAAATCAGGCGTGCAGGAACGGAAGCCTTGATAAAGGCTCTGGGACCGATTGGTATGGCGAGGTACCTGGAAGAGTATGACAATGGTGGTGTTGGTGACTATACGAAGGAAAAGTATGAACAGCCAGACTATTCCATTGCGGATATCATGAAAATGAAATGAATTTTATGATATATGATGCGGCGATTTAAAGAGTAAAAGGAAGGTGCCGGGATGCCAATGTTACTTCATACGTTATTAGGGCAGTATATACAGGGATTGGTTAAGATTTATGGTGTTCATTTAAAGTCTGTTATATTATATGGCTCATGTGCGAAAAGTGATTTAGAGTCGGCAAAACTTTTGCTTGAGGCTGGACAATACCGTGGAGTAAATAATAGGGCATAGTATTCAATTGATGTGCCAGAAACTTTAAATCTGGTGTTTTTCAAAAAGGTAATGAGCCGAGCGGAGTTTTGGCAGATGTACTTCGTACGGCAGATTGTCAACTATATCGTGAAAAATGGCATGATGAAGGATTTGTCGGTATTGCAGGAAAGCCGTTTATAGATCAGGGTAGCATCAGTGAGCTGCTTGATGATGTGGCGGTGTTTATTAATTTGCGGGCTGTGATTGAGAAAATCAGTCAAAATGCAGTGGTGGCGTAGACTAGACAGAATGAAAGAAATTAGCAAGGGAGGTTGCCTTAGTGGGGAACGTACTAAATTCAATTATAAAGTTTGATTTACATATTCACTCGAAAGCAAGTGAATACAAGGAGAGCGCAGGCATTGTTGACCAATCCACTAAAGAAAACCTCGGAGTGCTTCTCACTCAACTTAACTTGCACAATGTTGCACTTTTTTCAATAACAGATCATAACCGCTTTGAACCAGAGCTTTATGCCGAAATTAACAGTATTTTGGCGCAGGGCGACCATTCATATCCTAATGTCAAGGCTGTATTAGCTGGGGTAGAGTTTGATGTTATTGTCGATGAGGGAATGGGTAAATGTCACGTTATAGCAATATTTGATACAAACAATGAAGCTGATAAGTTTAATAAAATTAAAGCTGGCCTACAAACGAATCTATTGACGGATACCAAAGGAGCATATGCCAAGAAAGATTTCGAGGACATTCTAAAAGCCATTGGGCTTAATACGATTTTGATTGCATCGCAGAGAAAAGACATTCACAATCAAAATGGCAACCATAACTCGCTAAGCGATTCAGCAATCGATGTAGAGGAAATCATTAGAGTTGGCTATATAAATGCTCTTGAATTTCAAAAACCTAAGGTCGAAGGAATACTGCTTAATAATCTAAAAGAGTTGTCGCTACCCATTACGCTTCTCTCGGGGAGTGACTGCCATGATTGGTCTTGTTATCCATATCATGATTGTAGAAACCAAAATAAAGACTTCTATCATTCTAAGGCCAAAATATTACCTACCTTTAAAGGACTGCTCATGGCTGTTACTTCGCCAGAGACAAGGTTTAACTGCAGTAAAAATAGCAACACAGGCATTATTGACAGCATAGAAATAAAAGATCAGCAGCTTCCTCTTGTAAATGGCATAAATGCAATTATCGGCGAAAATGGATCTGGAAAAACCACACTGCTGAAATTACTCAATGGGAAAACATCAGAAGCTCATGTAAAAAAACTTGTACGTGATAATGCTCTCAAAGCAAATAATTCTATTGACCCACAAAAAGTAAGATATATTGAGCAAGGCCAAATAATAAAGAAGTTTAATGAGAAAACTTTGTTTTCGGCTGGTGATGAGACCAACTTCAAAGAATTGGATTGTTTGCAGTTCAAAGAAGCGTATTCTACATATTCCGATGATTTGAAAAAGGGGATTCAGACACTTATTGCGAAGCAAGACGCATTGAGTTCTCTTTCTAAGCACACCATCACCTATGAAGATGGGATGATTGCGAAAAACTACTACATTGACGTTACAGGCAATGAAAGCTTTGAAAGCACAGATAACCCGCACGAAAAAGCGCGTAAAGATATTAACAACCTACTGGAAAAAGCAAATGCCGTATTAAGTAATGTTTACTTTGAACAGTATAAAGACCAGTTAGAACGAATTGTTAGTGAGTTGAAATCTATAAGTGATAATGTTGACCGCAAGTGGAAAACAGTAAACCATGAAGCAAATGTCAAGAACATTATACATGGTTCTGTAGATGATTATTTACGAAAAGTGAGGGAAAACTCATCAACAAAGGATCGAGAGATCAAGGAGTATGACGAGAAAAAGCGGCAGTTGATTGATGCTGTCATTGAGGCTATCGAAGTTTCTGTGACGGATACTAAGTGGCCTGCCGCCCCACCTATTTTGGAAGGGGCAACTAAGAATCCCAAGCAAGGGTTTTATTTTAACCGCGAGGCGGCATATAACGGGGTTTCTGTGTTGGATAGCTTTTACACGAAAATGTTTGTAAAGGAGTATAGAAACCCTCTAGAGCTTCAAAGGATCAAGACATTTGAATTGTTTTCTACAGCGGTAATGGGCTGCACTTCTACTACAGATATCATCACCAAATGGACAGAGAATTTTGAAAAATTTATTGCAGATGCTACAAAGACAAATGATTATATAATGGATGGGGCTGACCAAAAGGTAGGGAATACTCTTGGAGAAATGTCGCTATCTTATTATAAATTCTTCACGCAGGAGAATCAGGACTGGTGCGTCTTAATAATAGACCAGCCGGAAGATAATATATCTAATAACAATATCAGCCAAAAGCTGATTGGATATTTTAACGCTATCCGAGATAGAAAGCAAATCATTTTTGTGACTCATAACCCGCTATTAGTTGTGAACTTGGATGTAGATAACGTAATCTTCGTTAAGAATAATAATGGAGAAATTTCAACCAATAACGGATGTTTAGAGTATGAAGATGAACAAACCAATATCCTTGACCTCATTGCAAACAACATGGATGGCGGAAAAGAAACTATAGAAAAGAGGCTAAAAGTCTATGGAAAAAGTCATTAAGTTGATTATGAATGCTGATAAATCCATAAAGATTCTTGTCAACGAGGAGGAAAAACATACTATAGATGCGAAAAATAGAAGTATCACTGCTGACAAAATTTATGAAGTTGTTGGCTTTGCTGTTGGTGATCAATACGTCGTTGAGTCTGAAAATGCATCAGGTATTGATAAACAGGTTCTGGAGTTTTTTGCCGATCTACTTACGGAGGTATCAAAAAAGGTGAATGCGATTGTTGTGCCCCCTAACAGCTCTCCGACTGTTTGAACAGATGTAATACACGACTGTTTTTTAGGTTGGTCTGTGCCGAAGCTCAACAAAAGAGCATCCTTCTTCACATGAGGTTGAACCCTGATAATCTTCCCAAGGAGCAATCAAAGGGCATTCTAGGTGAAGTTCGTAATGTGAGGCGTTGGGGGGGACTGGAGATGCAGAAGTGACGATTAAAAACGCAAAAGACTTTGAAAATATTAAGTATCTTGTTGATATGTGGTATGATGAGAATTAGCATTAGCGATGGAAGAATTACGCCAACAATCGCTGAAACGTCCCTGTTTAACTCGCAGACCTCTTGCAAGGGTACAGTGAATGCGACCTGCGATAGCGACCAACTGATAGATTTTTGATAGCAAAAGTTTGGTAACCCGTTAGGATAAGGATAACTGAATCTATATCATATCAAATGGAATTAAAATATCTAAACAAAAGAGTCTAGAAACGAGATTAACTTGGCGAGAAGGAGCAAGGTTATTCAGTTTATCATGCAATTTCAACAGTACATGCACTTGATGGAAACTCCTACCGTAGAGATAAGGATGCCTTGGGCAACTTTAATAAAAGGTATGTGAAAACAGAGGTTTCCCCCAAGCGCTGGGATGGAAGATTGCTGAAGCAGAAGAAATACGACATGCCAGTGACTATGACGATTTCTATATTGCAACCAAAGGAGAGGCTGCGGAACAGATTTCAACGGCGAAGGAGTTAATAGCGATAGTTGAAGATTACTGCAAGGATAAAGGCGTTTTATGCTAAAGTAACCAGGTTGCGCTATTGAAACGAATTAAAATCCATAGGTCAATCCATAGGTCAATTTTTAAAAACAGCTGTTAAAAAGTATTGATTTTACGGGCTTTGGGGCACCTTGCATAACGGACTCTGACTCCGTCATTTCAAGGTTCGAATCCTTGTAGCCCAGCTTGGAGCATCTCGGAAGAGGTGCTCTTTTTTGTTAGACAAAACAATAGACATAAAAAAGAATGATTGAATTTCTGTCAGGCAGTGCTGTATAATAAAGAAATTGAAAAGCAGATCAAAGGGAGGTTCGGATGACATATTCATTTAAAAGCAGAGTCAGATTCAGTGAGATTGGGGAAGACCGGAAAATGACGCTGAACAGCATTTTAAATTATTATCAGGACTGCAGCAATTTTCACTCAGAGGAAGTGGGACTTGGACTCTCCCGGCTTGAGGCAAAAAAGCGTGCATGGATGCTGTCCTCCTGGCAGATCTGTGTCGAACGGTATCCGGTGATGGGAGAACCGCTGGTGGTCAGTACGTGGGCTTATGACTTCAAGGGATTCTACGGGTATCGGAATTTTCTGCTGAAGACGGAACAAGGAGAGCTTTTATCCTATGCCAATTCACTGTGGATCTTTATGGATACGGAGGCGGGAAGTCCCGCGAGAATTGATAAAGAAGAGGCAGAAGGGTATGCAATAGAAGAAAAATTCCCGATGGAGTATGCACCGAGGAAGGTACCGGTTCCGAATGAAGGTGTTAAGATGGATGAATTCACAGTAAAACACCATCAGTTGGATGTATACCACCATGTGAACAACGGACAGTATATCCAGATGGCGCGTGAATATCTGCCGGAAGAATTTGTGATTCGTCAGATGCGTGCGGAATATAAAAAACAGGCAGTGCTTGACAGTATTGTGATACCTGTGGTACACAAAGAGGAGAACCGTTGTACAGTGGCCCTGTGTGCAGAGGATGGAAATCCCTACGCGGTGGTGGAATTTCAGTAGGAGAATATATGATTCAGATAGGAAAAAAACAGAAACTTATTATTGTAAAGGTCGTCGATTTTGGCGTATATCTGGCAGAGAGCCAGGATGAAAAAGAAGCAGAGCGTGTGCTGCTTCCGAAAAAGCAGGTTCCGGAAGGAGCAAAAGCCGGGGACGAGCTGGAGGTTTTCATTTACCGGGATTCCAGTGACCGACCGATTGCTACGGTGAAAGAGCCGAAAGCACAGCTTGGGAAAACGGCTGTGTTCAGGGTGTCTGAAGTCGGCAAAATCGGTGCGTTTCTGGACTGGGGGCTTGAGAAAGATCTGCTGCTTCCGTTTCGGGAGCAGACGCACAAAGTCCGCCAGGGGGAGGAAGTGCTTGCTGCCGTTTATCTTGACAAGAGCAGCAGACTGTGTGCCACGATGAAAGTGTACCACTACCTGAAGACCAGTTCTCCATATGTGATTGGAGATGAGGTGGAGGGCCGGGTCTATGAGATCAGTGACAATTTTGGCGTGTTTGTGGCTGTTGATAACGAGTACTCAGGACTGATCCCCAGGCAGGAGGCTCAGGCCACTTACCATGTCGGAGATGTTTTAAAACTGCGTGTGACTGCGGTTAAAGAAGATGGAAAACTGAATCTGACTGCTCAGAAAAAGGCATATCTCCAGATGGAAGAGGATGCAGAGGCAGTATTCAGTGTGATTGAGGAATTCGCGGGGGTTCTTCCTTTTGATGATAAAGCGTCACCGGAGGTTATCAAGCGGGAGTTCGGATTAAGCAAGGCAGCATTTAAGCGGGCGGCTGGTCATCTTTTGAAGGAAAAGAAAATTGAGATCAGAGACGGAAGAATTTATATTATAAAATAAGTCGTATCCCGGCAGTATGCGGCATCAAAAAGCGGTTTGCAGGACAGTGGTATCTGCAAACCGCTTTTTAGCTGAAGCATAGGGCACAAATGTTCGAAGGCACCTTGTCACTTTGCCTTGTCCTATAGTATAATATCAGAAGTGATAACCGTGGAAAATATTGAACAAAGGAGAAATTACGTGGAATTTACACATTTGCATGTTCATACGGAATACAGTCTGCTGGACGGTTCCAACAAGATCAAAGAATACGTGGCAAGAGTCAAAGAGCTCGGGATGGACAGTGCAGCCATCACAGATCACGGGGTAATGTATGGAGTGATTGACTTCTACCGTGCGGCCAAGGAAGCGGGGATTCGCCCGATTCTTGGCTGTGAGGTTTACGTTGCTCCGAATTCCAGATATGACAGGGAAATCGGGGGCGGAGACGACAGATACTATCACCTGGTTCTGCTTGCAGAGAATAATCAGGGATATCAGAATCTGATGAAGATTGTTTCCAAAGGCTTTGTGGAAGGTTTCTATTATAAGCCGCGGGTGGACCTGGAAGTGCTGGAGGAGTATCATGAGGGAATCATAGCTTTAAGCGCATGTCTTGCAGGTGAAGTTGCGCGTAATCTTCAGAAAGGGATGTATGAGGAGGCCAAGAAAAGTGCGCTTCGCTACCGGGATATTTTTGGCGGGGATTCGTTCTTTCTGGAACTTCAGGATCACGGGATACCGGAACAAAAAATGGTCAATCAGCAGCTTGTCCGTATGAGTCAGGAAACGGGGATCGAACTGGTGTGTACGAACGATATCCACTATACGTATGCTGAGGATGAGACATCTCACGATATTCTGCTGTGTATTCAGACGAATAAAAAGGTCCAGGATGAAGACCGTATGCGCTATGAGGGCGGCCAGTATTATGTGAAATCGCCGGAGGAAATGGAGGAGCTTTTTCCTTATGCGCCTCAGGCATTAAAAAACACACATAAAATTGCGATGCGCTGTAATGTAGAAATCGAATTCGGCGTTACGAAACTGCCAAAATATGACGTGCCGGAGGGTTACACTTCGTGGGAATATCTTAATAAACTATGCTTTGAAGGTCTTGATAAGCTGTATCAGCCGGTTACAGAGGAACACAGAGAACGGCTGACATACGAGTTGGAAACAATCCGCACGATGGGATATGTGGATTACTTTCTGATTGTCTGGGATTTTATCAAATATGCGCGGGATCATGACATCATTGTAGGCCCGGGACGCGGATCCGCAGCGGGCAGCCTGGTGTCCTATACGCTCGGCATTACCAAACTGGATCCGCTGAAGTATCAGCTGCTGTTCGAACGTTTTCTGAATCCGGAGCGTGTCTCCATGCCGGATATTGATATTGATTTCTGTTTTGAGCGAAGGCAGGAAGTCATTGATTATGTGGTCGAAAAATACGGAAAAGACCGGGTGGTACAGATTGTCACTTTTGGTACGATGGCGGCGCGCGGCGTGATCCGCGATGTCGGCCGGGCTTTGGATATGCCGTATGCGATGGTGGACGCTATCGCGAAGATGATACCGAATGAACTGAATATCACCATCGACAAGGCACTGAATATGAACCGGGAATTGCGGAAACTCTATGAAGAGGACCCTCAGATGAAGTATCTGATCGATATGTCCAAACGTCTGGAAGGTCTGCCGCGTCATACCTCCATGCATGCGGCGGGGGTCGTCATCAGTCAGAAAGCTGTGGATGAATATGTACCGCTGTCCCGCGCATCAGACGGGTCTGTTACGACGCAGTTTACGATGACGACACTGGAAGAACTGGGTCTGCTGAAGATGGATTTTCTGGGGCTGCGCACCCTCACAGTGATACAAAATGCTGTGAAGCTGGCGGAACACAGTACCGGGAAGCCGCTCGATATCGATGCCGTAGATTATAATGACCCACAGGTACTGGCGATGATCGGCGCTGCAAAGACAGAGGGAGTCTTTCAGCTTGAAAGTGCGGGGATGAAAAACTTCATGAAGGAACTAAAACCTCAGAGCCTGGAAGATATCATCGCCGGCATCTCACTTTACCGTCCGGGTCCGATGGACTTTATCCCTCAGTATATTAAAGGGAAAAATCATCCGGAGACAACCACATATGACTGTCCGCAGCTGAAGCCGATTCTGGAAGCAACTTACGGGTGTATCGTTTACCAGGAACAGGTGATGCAGATTGTACGCGACCTTGCAGGCTATACATTGGGCAGAAGTGACCTGGTGCGCCGTGCCATGTCGAAGAAAAAAGCGGCTGTGATGGCAAAAGAGCGTCAGAACTTTGTCTATGGCAACCCGGAGGAACATGTGCCGGGCTGTGTCGAAAGAGGAATTTCTGAGCAGGTGGCAAACAAAATCTATGATGATATGACGGATTTTGCAAAATATGCGTTTAATAAATCCCATGCAGCGGCATACGCCGTAGTTTCTTATCAGACGGCATACCTGAAATATTATTATCCGGTAGAATTTATGGCGGCGCTGATGACTTCCTGTGTGGACAATCCTTCCAAGGTTTCAGAGTATATTCTGACATGCCGGCAGATGCATATCAATATTCTTCCGCCGGATATCAATCAGAGTGTCGGTGTGTTCTCTGTGGAGGGCGGTTCGATCCGTTACGGGCTGGCCGCTATTAAAGGAATCGGGCAGCCTGTTCAGGAGGCGATTGTGGATGAGAGAAAGAAACAGGGACCTTACACCTCACTGAAGAATTTCATCGAGCGGCTGACGGGAAAAGAGGTAAACAAGCGCACGCTGGAAAACTTTATAAAAGCAGGTGCGTTTGACGGAATGGGCGGCAGCAGAAAACAGTACATGATGGTTTATGCGCAGGTGCTTGATGGGGTTAACCAGGAGAAGAAAAATTCCATGACGGGGCAGATGTCCCTGTTTGATATGATGGGAGAAGAAGAAAAGCACGCCTATGAGATTCAGCTGCCGGAGGTCGGTGAGTTTGACCGTGAACTTCTGCTGTCATTTGAAAAAGAGGTGCTGGGCGTCTATATCAGCGGTCATCCCCTGGAGGAATACGAGGCGCAGTGGCGGGCACAGATCTCCGCAGTGACATCAGATTTCTATCCGGATGAGGATACGGGATATCCGAAGATCGCGGATGGATCGAAGCAGATTGTCGGCGGTATGATCACAGAAAAGACGATTAAGTATACAAAAAATAATAAGACGATGGCATTTCTCACGGTTGAAGATCTTGTGGGGACTGTGGAAGTGGTTGTTTTTCCACGGGATTACGAGACAAATTCTCACCTGATGAATGAGGACGCAAAAGTTTTTATAAAAGGAAGGGTTTCTGCGGAGGATGATAAGCCCAGCAAACTTATCTGCGAATCCATCACACCATTTGGTGAGATTCCGCGTCAGCTGTGGATTCAATTTGCAGATAAAAAGGAGTATGAAAACAATGTTGCCGGGTTATATGAGATTTTGAAGGAGTCGGACGGAAGAGATGAAGTGATCCTGTTTATTAAGGCTGATAAGACGATGAAAAAGCTTCCACCTTCAAGAAGTGTCGGAATTGATGACGGACTGATCGCGGCACTTTCGCAGAAGTATGGGGTACAGAATGTGAAAGTTAAAGAAATGAGTATTGAAAAACATGGAAAAATGCATTAAAATATAAGATATTACCAGAATTGGATACAAATAACCAAAGTGTTGAACCCTTTTGGAGGAAGAAATATGGCGAATAATAAGGTAAATACCATCGGAGTTTTGACCAGCGGGGGGGATGCTCCCGGTATGAATGCCGCAATCCGTGCGGTTGTGAGGCGCGGATTGTCTCAGGGATGTCATATGAAGGGCATATTAAAAGGATACGACGGACTGCTGAATGAAGAGATCATAGATATGGAAGCCAAAGACGTGTCAGATACAATCGAGCGCGGGGGCACAGTTCTCTATACGGCCCGCTGTGCGGAGATGCGTACGGAGGAGGGCCAGAAGAAAGCGGTGGAGATCTGCAGGCGTCATGGAATTGACGGTCTGGTCGTGATCGGCGGTGACGGATCCTTTGCGGGTGCTCAAAAGCTGGCAAATCTCGGCGTGAATGTCGTCGGGGTGCCGGGAAGTATCGACCTGGATATTGCCTGTACCGACTATACGATTGGCTTTGACACGGCAGTCAACACTGCGATGGAAGCAATCGATAAAGTCCGCGATACCTCAACCTCCCATGAACGATGCAGCATCATTGAGGTTATGGGAAGAAATGCAGGATACATAGCTCTCTGGTGCGGAATAGCCAACGGTGCGGAGGATATCCTTCTTCCTGAAAAATATGATTATGATGAAGAAAAGATCATCAACAACATTATCGAAAACCGTAAAAGGGGAAAGAAACACCATATCATCATAAATGCCGAAGGAATCGGGCATTCTACCAGTATGGCAAAGCGTATTGAAGCAGCCACCGGCATCGGAACACGTGCTACGATTCTTGGACATATGCAGCGGGGCGGAAGTCCTACGTGTAAAGACCGCGTTTATGCATCCATCATGGGGGCATATGCAGTTGATCTGCTTGTGGCCGGAAAGACAAAACGTGTTGTTGCCTATAAGAATGGTGAATATGTGGACTTTGATATCAACGAGGCACTGGCGATGGAAAAAGGAATTCCGGAATATCAGTATGAAGTTGCAAGGTCATTGTCAGCAAATTATGCAAAATAACAGTTAGGTAATGGGGCTGCTGCGGCAGCTCCATTTTTTACAGGTGCTTATGGATACCAGATTACACATCAAGCAAAAACGTATAAAAGCAGAACAGGCAGTGGCTGTTTCCTTCTTTCTGAGCATTTTGCTGGGAAGCCTCCTGCTTGCCCTGCCGGTCAGCGCGGCTGATGGTCAGGCGACGCCGTATATGGATGCTCTTTTTACCGCAGCCACCGCAGTCTGTGTGACAGGGCTTGTGACGGTGACGACAGCAGTTCACTGGAGCTTATTTGGAAAGGCTGTCATATTGATTGAATAATCCGGGGTGAAATCCATCACCTGTCCGGCGTATGGAAATCACTAATCCGTTTTGATGGAAATCGCGTTTCCGTTAAAAAGGAAATCGCTTTATCTATAAAAACCTTATAATGAGGCCATGCACCAGTTGGTGTAAATTCATTATAAGGAGGTCGCGATTATGACCAAGTACAGAGAAATCATTCGCCTTACCGGCCTGGGATTCTCACAACGTGACATCATGGCAAGCTGTGGTGTCGCACAGAAAACTGTCGTCAAAGTTCAGAAACGTGCCAGAGAATTAAATATTTCATGGCCGCTTGATGAAGCAATGACTGACACAGAGCTTCAAAGGCTCATGT
>CAZUNG010000007.1:0-126704 GCA_964621905.1 uncultured Ruminococcus sp.
TGAAAATCTTATTTCGAATTTTCAAGGATGTGTTTTACTGTTCAGTTATCAAAGTTCGTTGTCTGCTGTGCTTGTCTGTATCAGCGACAGCTATATTAGAATAGCACGCCCTTCCCCATAAGTCAACAATTTTTTTAAATTTTTTAAATTTTCGAAAATTTATAAATAATTTATTAATTTATATGCGATTCAATTTGTAAATTACACAGCATGGATTGTTTGGGAATATCACTGTTTCAAACTAAATACCGCAGATTGACAGAAGCCGCTTGACCCTCCCAATCCGCGGTATTTATCAAGATGCATATCCGCTCATTCGAACAAACTTTGCATCGAGTAAATCATTTTCATTCAGAGCACGCTTCACAACGCCGCAGTTGCAGACCGTACCACTGATATGCTGATTGCATTCAAGTTTTGCCGAACATACTGTGGGGCCTCCGCATTCTGAAGCTGCCACCATATCATTCCCCAGATATAAAAGGATGTGCTGATACTTCCCATTTCCAAAACAGCAGCAGATCGCATCTCCCGGCCTAAGCTCCTCCCGGCTGATCTCCTGTCCATATAATGAAAAATTATCCGCGTTCAAATCCGCTCCAAAATCATATCCGTTTTGGGTATAAGCATACATCAGAAGCCCGGAACAGTCTACTCCGCCGTCCTCCGGCCCATTGCCACCCCAGATATACTGTGCTCCCAGCAATGAGAGTGCACTCTCACATACTGGTTCCTCATACACCGTCACGCTGCACTCTGCTGTATACTGACCCACGCGCGCTGTGATCACCGTCGTCCCGGCAGCACGTGCCGTTATTTTCCCTTTGGAGACTGTAGCCACATCGGGATTTGTACTTTTCCAGCCTGTGAGTTTAGAGTCTGTCGTGTCAGAAGGACTGCAGGTGATATATAGATTCGCTGTGTTATCCTTGAGCAATACCAGTTCTGTTTTTGAAAGAACGATTGATTCCATTGGTTTTCTATTATGATATGTTAGCGATCCATCCTGTTTCCCCTCCTTATCAACCCAGGTATTCCCTGCCCAGGTAGCTGCAAGCATTCTTCCATCAGATCCGACATAATAGCCATCCACCCATGCATTCGTTTTCAGGCTGCCGTCATGAGCCTCCCCAAAATAATACCAGCCCCCGTCTAGCTGCTGCCAGCCCGAAACCCGATAACCTTCACCATTAAAATAATACCATTTATCATCAATCTCTTTCCATTCATTTTCCGGCCAGCCCTCATTCTCGTTATGATACCACCATCCTGTATCGTTCTGCTCCCATCCGGTTCCCTGCGCCAAAACCTCTGCAGACCCTGTCATTGGAAAAGTCAACATTAAAGTCAGCATGGCAATTCTTATTCGTTTTCTCATGTATCATTCTCCTTTTCTTTTGCGTCTATCATCTCACGATTTTTATCAAAGCGCAAGGCTAATACCTGCATCTTTCTGAAAGCGGCAAATACATACAAACATCGACAAAAGAGCAAACCGGCTGCCGACGCAGACGTATTTGCTCTTTTATACGGATAATCTAATCTATCTGTTGCAGTTCTCAGGATGCATAAGTGTATTGCCCATCCTCCATAATACCATAAAAATCTGCAAAATCCAGTTGGAATACCTCTTTCTTCTCAGGCAGTAATACCTCATTTTTAATCAGATACTGATAGATGCCGGAATAATCAATATCCCCCTGCAGCAGGATACTCTTCAGTCTCCCGTCACGGATAATGGCCTTCTTGTATTGTTTACTGTCCTCGCGGATCAGGACTTCATCACCGTCTTCTGCAATTCCATTGCCGACTGACAATGTGACCAAGCCGTAAAAATTCATGGTGTTTTTCATTGCGTACCGGTCCACATAGTAAGTTGTCCGGCCACACATATTATAAGCTGCTGTCTGGCCTTGTTTCATGGCATTCGGCCAGATGCCGGAAAGCCCTGCCACATCACCGGCCGCATAGATACCACTGCATGATGTCTGAAGATGGCTATCAACTGTAATCGACCGCTCTGTTTGAATTCCGCTCCCTTCCAGAAATCCAACCGCAGACCGGACACCGGCTGCTACAATGACCAGATCACAACACAGTTTTGTTCCGTCATCCAGTAAGACGCTGGTAATACGGCCGCTTTCATCCATCTCAGTCTCTGATGCTTTTCTGCCCAGTATAAAACGACACCCCGCCGCTTCAAACAATTCACGGTAGGCCTTTCCAGCAGTCTCATCCAGCTGCAGGGGCAGAATCCGTTCTGCCATTTCTACCACGGTTACTGTTTTGCCCTGCTCTAAAAATGCATACGCCGCATCCATCCCCACCAGCCCGGATCCAACAATCAGAATCTCCTTCGCGCCTCTGGCACACTTGTCAATCCTCTGCGCATCCTTTAAATCCCGGAGTCCAAAAACATTGACGGCATTGCGAAAATCTCCCACCGGGGGTATAACGCTCTGTGCGCCTGTCGCAATCAACAGCCGGTCAAACGTCACCTGACCGCCATTGTCAAGATACAGTATCCTGCGATCCGGTATGACTTTCTCCACCCGGCATCCTTTCACCCAGGCAACATCACTGCTTTCAAAAAAGTCAGACGCAGTAAAGTTAAGAGTTTCCTCATCCCGTTCATGGCTGAGATATTTGTGCAGCATGCATCTGGAATGTACGTGTTCATCCTCTGAGATCATGATAATCTCTGCATCTTTATCACATTCCCGAATGGTTCTGGCCGCTGTCATACCGGCAGCCCCCACTCCGATAATAACGTGTCTCATGCTTCCACCTCCCTGACATAGATGGCCTGTGTCGGACAGGCTTTTACACAACTCGGCTCTTCTCCGTGTTCTGCACAAAAATCACATTTCAATATTTTAGACCTCGTTTTCGCGTCCGGTTTCAAAACCCCATACGGGCAATTCATCACACACATAAAACAGGATCCGCATTTTTGCCCATCATATTTCACATGACCACTTTCAGAATCTTTGGAAAGTGCGCCGCTCATACAGGACATTACACACTCCGGCTGATCACAGTGCCGGCAGAAAATCGGTTTATATCCGCCGCCGCCCATCAACACATGATTACGGGATTCATTTTCAATATCAGTCAGCTTCAGGTCATAAACGGTTCCTGAGTTCTTTCTGTGTGCCTGCATACACGCTGTTGTACAATTCAGACATCCATCGCACTTATCCGCATCTACAAAAATTCTTTTCATAAGCCTGTACCCCGCTAAATATTCAGGTCAGTACGTCTCTCCTGAATAATCCCTTCCAGAATATCTGCACTCTGTGCCGCATCAGAATTGATGATCACCTGTCCGCCAGTCAGCTGCTTCATATCCTCCGTCAATACTTTAACTGCCACTTCACTTCCGGTAACAAACGGAGGAAGCCCAAGATGGAGCGGCAGACCGAGAGCAAGGCCGAATGAACCATCTGCGAGTGCCTGCTCTTCCAGCCATTGTGGTGCAGAAAGTACCAGCGGAAGCTGCGGAAGATCCACACCGAGTTCAGCCGCCATCTCCGTTGCAACAATTTCCAGGCGTCCAATCGCCAGGCATGGACCAAAATTCAGAACCGGCGGAATGCCCAGCTTTTTACAGACTGCCTGAAGTTTTGGTCCTGCGAGTTCAGCTGCTTCCGGCGTCATCAGACCGCAGTTTTCAATTCCGCCCGACGAACATCCAGCAGTCAGCACAATGATATCCTTTGCAATCAGTTTTTTTGTGAGTTCTACACTCAATACATCATGTCCGCCTGCAGTCAGATTTGAACATCCCACAACCCCTGCAATTCCTTTGATATCGCCCGATACAATCAGATCGATCAGCGGTTTCCAGCTTCCTCCCAGAAATTCTTTCAAAGAACCTTCACTGACACCGGTAAGAGAATGGTCATTCCCATGTTCGCTCATCAGATCCAGCTTCACGCTGGAACGACGTTCTTTATATGCGTCAACAATCTTATCAATGATCGTATCACTCAGGCTTTCTCTGTTTTCAAAATCAAATGGTATGTATTCTGCATTTGCTTTCTTCGCCACATCATCCAGACAGATCTGTTTGATCTTCAGCTCTTCGCAAATCGGTTCAATACCCGGAAGTGTACAGTTAAATTCTGACAAAACCGCATCGATGGCGCCGGTTGCCAGTACTGCTTCACTTGTATAATTATTGCCGGCATGGCCGTCAAATACCTCTGTGTAATGACTTCCGCGAAGCTGCAGATCCTGACCAACACAGGTACATCCCACCAGCTTAAATCCTTTTGCCCCGGCCTCCTGTGCTTTTGCAACCGCTTCTTTGCCGGTCAGACGCTCCTGAAGATCTACGAACATGGTATGCTGATGCCCCGTGATCATAATGTTGATATAATCCGGATCAATTACGCGAAGTCCAACAGGCGCCATGCGAAGTTCCGGTTCTCCAAGCAATACATCGTTTAAAAGATTTGTCAGGGTAAGCCCGTAGATTCCTGTCGAAATTCCTAGTTTCAGACAGTCAACCAACATATCAACCGGATCAGAATTTAAGTTGGTTGAAGTTTTCACAACCCCGTGAAACACTTCAGATTTGGCGCCGCCAGGCATGATGCCAAGTTCTTTCCAACGGTCGACCCTCGGTTTATATGCTACCTTTTCAACCAGTTTCATCTTCTCATATTCCGGTTTATAAAGATCTGTCAGTACCGCATCGGCAACCGCCTGCGCTTTTTTGTAATTGTCTTCCCCTGTGATCCCAAACAATTCGCAGAGCCTGTTCAGCGCGTTCAGACCTTTTAATTCGCCTTTCGTCTGTGCTGTCTTCTTCAGATTCAATGCCGTGTTTTCAATCACATGAATGTAGCATCCTGAGCCGGCTGCAACTGCTCTCAGAAAATTTCTTGTAACAATCGTATCAGCATTTGCACCGCAGATTCCCCTGGGTGATTTTGGCGTGATACGGCACGGACCATTGGAACACAGGCGGCAACAGACACCCTGAAGACCAAAATTACACTTTGTCTTTTGTGTATCCACACGATGATGGGAAGTTTCCATAGGCAGGCTGCGGATAAACTCCTCTAACGGTTTATCTGCACTTTTACACGTATTGCATCCAAAGCACTGATTCATTTTAATTCCTCCTGTTTCTTAACTTTTTTTGTCCACTTTAATTTCAAAAAATAACTGCTGTTCTCTGATATTTGCATTTTACCATTCTTAACTTTTTTAGTCAAGTTTATTTTATGGCAGAAATTGCATCTTTTATATTCTCCACATAAATCATCCGGATACCTGTCACTTCTTTCACCGCCGCTTCACACACTTTTGGAAGAATCACCGTCTCAAACCCCAGTTTTTTTGCCTCCTGAACCCTCTGAAGCGCCATACTGACTGCCCGCACCTCACCACTCAGTCCGACCTCCCCAAACGCGACTACACTCTCAGGAATCACAAGATCCCGATAACTCGAAGCGATTGCAAGAAGAATCCCGAGATCAATTGCCGGTTCTGTCATCTTGATTCCCCCGGCAATATTGACATACGCGTCACTGTCCGAAAGGTTCATACCTCCCCGCTTTTCCAAAACGGCCATCAAAAGGTTCACCCGGTTAAAGTCGGTCCCCGCCGCCGTCCTTCTGGGAATTCCGAAATTGCTCCTGCAAACCAGCGCCTGCACCTCAATCAGAATCGGGCGCGTCCCCTCCATGGAACATGCCACAACAGAACCGGATGCTCCCTCCGGTTTTCCATTCAGCATAAATTCCGAAGGATTTTTCACTTCCGCAAGTCCATTGGAACACATCTCAAAAACTCCGATTTCATTCGTAGATCCAAAACGGTTTTTCACACTGCGCAGTATGCGGTATGAAGCATGGCGGTCACCTTCAAAATATAAAACGGTATCCACCATATGCTCCAGCACTCTCGGACCGGCAACATTACCATCTTTCGTAACGTGTCCAACAATAAATACAGAGACGCCCATTCCCTTTGCAATCTGCATCAGCGCTGCTGTTGATTCACGCACTTGGGAGACACTTCCCGGCGCAGAACTGACTTCTTCATTGTACATCGTCTGTATAGAATCAATAATCAGTACATCTGGTTTCTGCTGCTCCACAGCACTCCTGATATCGGTCAGATTTGTCTCACACAACAGCAGCATATATTCATTAAAGCTGCCGATTCTCTGTGCGCGCAGCTTAATCTGCGCAAGAGACTCCTCACCAGAAATATATAATACTTTTTTCTCCTGCTCAGCAATCTGACGGCATACCTGAAGAAGCAGGGTGGATTTTCCGATTCCCGGATCTCCGCCTACCAGCGTCATAGAACCCTGCACGATTCCGCCTCCGAGAACCCGATCCAGTTCACCGATCTGCGTATGAAGGCGTTCTTCTGTCTCCATTTGAATCCTGGACAGCTGAACTGGCTCCACATGATTTCTTCTGACCGCTGTTTTCCCGGACAGACGCTCAGCTACCGGCTCTTCCACCAACGTATTCCATTCCCTGCACCCAGGACATTGCCCCATCCATTTTGTAGATTCATATCCGCAGCTCTGGCAGAAAAATATGGTTTTTCTTACTTTTGCCATGTATTCTTTTCTCCGTTTTCTATCGTTCTAAAAAGGACTGTTGCATGCACAACAGCCCTCTATCGTTTTATTTATAGGTCACACTCTTTCAATTTTTACAAAAACTCTTTCAGCCTCTGCCAGATCCACACTGAAGGAAAGTTTTCCGCCCAGGTTCGTTTTAATTCGGTCAATTTCTTTACCATCCAGAATAATACCATATTCCGTGTCCGCTTCCATCTCAACCGTGATCTGTGCGTCTTCCGCTCCTTCCACAAAAAATTCCATACCGTTTTCCTGCAGCATTAAATTCGTCACCGTTGTCCCCGGAACTGACTCGTATACGAACATTCCATTCCTCTCCATCTTTGTAATTTCTGAAAAAGTTTTTACCTTGTAGACATCTCCATTACACTCAAAATCGGAAACTTTTGATTTCGTATCCAGTTCATAATTACCGAAACTGATGGTACCGTTATCCTCTGCGCGAATTAATTCTTTAATTGTTGACATAATATGTCCTCCTGGAATCTAGTCTGTTGTGTCTTTATAGGAACATTTCATCTGATTGTTCTCTTTCATTATATAATAAAAGGCCTCGTTATGCTAGTCAGTAACATAAAATTTAATTTCTTTTTTCTGTACGCCCACGCTTACCGTATCGCCCGCTTTGATGTGACCGCTGAGTATCTCTTCCGCCATCGTATCTTCTATTTTATTCTGGATAGCCCTCTTAAGAGGACGTGCCCCGTACTTGCTGTCAAAGCCCTCTTCTGCAAGAAAGTCCTTCACGGACGAACGGATTTTCAGCGTAATGTGCATCTGGTTCTGGCATCGCTGCTGAAGGTTTTTCAGCAGGATACTGACAATTTTCTTAATGTGCTCCCTGTTCAGCGCATGGAATACGATAATCTCATCAATACGATTCAAAAACTCCGGCTTAAACATCCGCCGCACTTCTTCCATGACGCCGTTTTTCATATACTCGTAATCTTTCTTCTCGTCATCACCCGATGTAAAACCAAGTTTTTTTGGTTCCATGATAGCCTGAGCTCCTGCATTCGAGGTCATGATAATACACGTCTGTTTAAAATCCACCTTACGCCCCTGTGCATCCGTGATATGTCCGTCATCCAAAACCTGCAGCAGGATATTAAACACATCCGGATGGGCTTTTTCGATTTCGTCAAACAGAATCACACTGTATGGATTGCGCCGCACTTTTTCACTCAGCTGACCGCCTTCTTCGTATCCGACATATCCCGGAGGGGAGCCGATCAGTTTTGATACGCTGTGCTTCTCCATGTATTCTGACATATCCACACGGATCATCGCCTGCTCACTTCCAAATACAGCTTCTGCAAGTGCTTTGGAAAGCTCCGTTTTACCGACACCGGTAGGGCCCAGGAATAAAAATGATCCAATTGGACGGTTCGGGTCTTTCAGACCAACCCTTCCTCTTTTGATAGCCTTGGCTACCGCCGACACCGCTTCTTCCTGTCCGATCACGCGCTTGTGAAGAGTCGCCTCAAGTCTTGCAAGACGTTTCGTCTCCTCTTCCTGCAGCTGCTGTACCGGTATCTTGGTCCATCCCGATACAATATCAGCGACCGATTCCGCCGACACCTGCTGTGGTTTATTCCTGCCGCTTTTACGAAGACGTCCTTCTGCCGCTTGTTTCTTCTTTTCAAGCACCGTCTGCTCTTTCTGCAGCTCTTTGGCAAGCTCAAAATCTCCCAGCTTCACAGCCTCTTCTTTTCTCTGATGTATCTCTTCCAGCTGCCGGTCCGTATCCGCTTTCCGCTTTGGTGTCCCAAATCCGGCCAGCTGAACCTTTGAGGCCGCCTCATCTATCAGGTCAATCGCCTTATCCGGAAGGAAACGGTCATTGATATAGCGCACTGACATGCTGACAGCCCCTTCCAGTGCCTCATCCAGAATTTCCACCCCGTGGTGTGCTTCATAATACGGGCGGAGTCCTTTAAGAATTTCCAGCGTTTCCTCCGCTGTCGGTTCCTCCACCATGACAGGCTGGAATCTTCTTTCAAGTGCCGCATCTTTTTCGATGTATTTTCTGTACTCCTCAATGGTCGTAGCACCAATCATCTGAATCTCACCTCGTGACAGGGACGGTTTCAGGATGTTGGATGCATCCAGTGCACCTTCTGCTCCGCCGGCGCCGATAATTGTGTGAAGCTCATCGATAAACAGAAGAATATCACGGTTTCCTGCCACTTCTTTGACCACATTTTTAATCCGTTCTTCGAACTCTCCACGGTATTTCGACCCCGCCACCATACCAGATAAATCCAGCACTACCACGCGCTTATTGAGCATCGCGTCCGGCACGCTGCCATCTACGATTCGCTGTGCGAGTCCTTCTGCAATCGCAGTTTTTCCAACTCCCGGTTCTCCAATCAGACATGGATTGTTTTTTGTACGTCTGCTCAAGATCTGGATCACCCGGTCCATTTCATGCTGACGCCCTACAACAGGATCTAATTCTCTGCGGCGTGCCATCTCCGTCAAATCTCTGCTGTACTGATCAAGCGTCGGAGTAGCGGCTGTCTGATTCTCCCTGGAAGATTTCGCATTGGCAATTTCCTCCTTGATCTGTGCAGGATTTTCACCCATGGCAATCAAAATTTCCATGTACAGCTTCTGTATACTGATTCCCATCGTATGCAGCAGACGGGTGGCAACGCATTCCGTCTCCTTGATCATCGCGATCAGAATATGTTCCGTTCCTGTTTTATCCGCCTGAAAAGAAGCCGCTTCACGTCCGGCGCCTTCGAGCACCTGTTCTGCACGTTTTGAATATTCCACAGAAGAATCCAGCATCACATTCCCCGGTGTTGAAATAAAGCGTTCAATGTATCCTCTCAGATTCTTTTCTTCCACCCCCATGTCGGCAAGCACTCTGCCCGCAGTACCTTCTTTCTCTATCAGTAATCCCAGCAGCAGGTGCTCTGTACCGATATAATTCTGCTGACAATCATGTGATGCTTTGCGTGCACACTGCAGAGCGCTGCGCGCCTGTTCCGTATACTGTTCTCTCATGTAGCCCTCCTGCTTATTTATATTCCTCAAATATTTCATCAATCAATGCATGCACTTCTTCTTTTGATATGTTTTTACACCAGCCTTTTGCCAGTGCGACTGACAGATCATCTTTCAGTTCCTCCAGTGCAATCATTTTGTCTGTGTCAATACTGACAACTGCACCCTTTCTTCTGTCTATGCTCACAAACCCTTCCTGCTTGAGAACGGTATATGCTTTATTTACCGTATGCATATTGATTCCAATCCCATCCGCCAGCTGCCGGACAGAAGGAAGTGTCTCGCCTTCCTGTATTCTTGAAGTCGCAATTCCCAGTATAATCTGATTTCTGAGCTGCATATAAATGGCTTCTTCACTGCTAAAATCAATATGAATCATCTCTATCAGCATCGTATCACCCTGCTTTCTTCATCTTACATGCATTCATTTAATAATCTTTGTTATAGCAATAATATAACAATTGCCATTAAATTTCAAGTCCCAAAAGCTGGCGAAACAAAATGGGGGTATCGTCGGTTTTCCATTGACGTTATCCCCATTGCTTTTGTGTTTTTATTCATTTTCAAACAGAGGTGTGGAAAAATACCGTTCCGCCGTATCCGGAAGTACTGTCACAACAGTTTTTCCTTTTCCCAGCTTTTTAGCAAGTTTCAGTGCAGCCGCAACATTTGTGCCGCTGGAGATTCCACACATCAGCCCCTCTTTTCTGGCCAGATCCTTGGCTGTCTGAATCGCCTCATCATCTGTAACGACATAGATATCATCATAGATCTGCTGATTCAGTATCGCTGGTATCAGTCCGTCCCCGATTCCCATCTGCAGATGTGTTCCAATCGTCCCGCCTGCCAGTATCGCCGCATTCTCGGGTTCTACAGCCCAGATTGTGATGTCCGGATTCAGCGCTTTTAAAACTTCGCCAATACCGGTTATCGTTCCTCCTGTACCTATCCCGGAACAGAATCCATGAATCGGTCCTGCTACCTGTTCCAGTATCTCCAAACCCGTGTGGTGACGGTGCACCATCGGATTGGCCGGATTCTCAAACTGCTGAGGTACAAATACATTTGGATCTTCCTTTGCCATACGAAGCGCTGTCTGCAGACACTCATCAATACATTCTCCGATATTACCCGCGTCATGGACCAGCTTTACCTCTGCCCCATAGTGCTGAACCAGCTTTCTGCGCTCTTCGCTGACAGAATCCGGCATGATGATGATCGTCCGATACCCTTTCACTGCACCGATCAGAGAAAGCCCGATTCCCTGGTTTCCACTCGTCGGTTCCACAATAATCGTATCTTTGGTCAGAAGTCCCTGCTTTTCTGCCTCTTCAATCATGTTGAAAGCCGTACGGGTTTTGATAGATCCTCCCACGTTCAGTCCCTCAAATTTCACCAGAACCTCTGCATTTTCAGGGCTGTTCATGCGGTTCAACCTGATCATCGGAGTATGCCCGATGGCTTCTAATACATTGTTGTATATCATCTTTGTTATCCCTTCTGCCTGTGCGGCAGTTTTATTATATTTAATTCGCCTTCCGGCAAAATGGTGCCAATTTGCACCAGCGTACTTTAGGCCTCGTCAATCGCCTTTCCGATATCATTGCGGTAATATTTATTTTCAAATTCTACAAGCTTTACCGCTTCATATGCATTTGCACGGGCATCCTTCAGATCTTTTCCTTTCGCTGTCACGCCGAGCACACGCCCTCCGTTTGTCACGATTCCCTCATCGGTTCTCTTTGTTCCCGCATGAAATACGTAGTAGTCTTCTTTATCTTTAAATTTTTCCAGACCATTGATCACATACCCTTTCTCATAGGCAACCGGATAGCCGTCAGAAGCAAGCACAACACAGACTGCCGCATTATCCTCAAACTGCAGGTCAATCTGATCCAGTGTCTGGTCAATACAGGCCTCTACAACCTCAATAATATCATTCTTCATACGCGGCAGAACAACCTGCGCTTCCGGGTCGCCAAAACGGGCGTTGTACTCCAGCACTTTTGGTCCCTCTTCCGTCAGCATCAATCCGAAGAAAATAATTCCTTTGAATTCTCTTCCTTCTGAAGCCATCGCATCTACTGTCGCCTGGTAGATGTACTGATTGCAAAATGCATCCACTTCCTCGGTGTAGAACGGACTCGGCGAGAACGTACCCATACCGCCTGTATTCAGACCCTGATCGCCGTCTTTTGCACGCTTATGATCCTGTGCAGAAGTCATCGTCTTAATTGTCTTTCCGTCAACAAAAGACAGTACCGAAACTTCACGCCCAGTCATGAACTCTTCGATCACCATGGTATTTCCGGCAGTGCCGAACTTTTTATCCATCATAATGGACTTTACACCGTCCTGCGCTTCCTGAAGAGTATTGCAGATCAGCACACCTTTGCCGAGCGCCAGTCCATCTGCCTTCAGGACGATCGGAAACTTTGCAGTCTCCAGATAAGCCAGTGCTTCCTCGGGATCCTCGAAATTTTCGTACGCCGCCGTCGGTATATTATATTTCTTCATCAAATCTTTTGAGAAGGCCTTGGAGCCTTCCAGTATGGCAGCATTCTTTCTCGGGCCGAATACCCGAAGTCCCTCTGCCTCAAACACATCCACAATACCGCCTACAAGCGGATCATCCATCCCGACAATCGTCAGGTCAACGCCCTCTTCTTTGGCAAATGCAGCCAGTTTCTCAAATTCCATGGCGCCGATATCCACACACTGTGCATACTCTTCAATTCCAGCATTGCCCGGAGCACAGTAAATTTTATCCACCTTAGGACTCGCCGCTGCCTTCCAGGCAATCGCATGTTCTCTTCCGCCGCTTCCAATTATCAGAACTTTCATCTGTCTGTCTCCTTCACACTTTCCTCTGACGCCGCATTTGATACGGCTTTTATACGCACAATTCCATTTACGATTTCCAGTTTGTCATTGGCAATCAAGTCAATGGCCTTTGGCATAATCACCCACTCGGCCTCTTCCATCACACGTCTCTGCAGAATTTCCGGTGTATCATGTTCCCTCACCTCAACAGCCTTCTGAAGAATAATCGGACCGGTATCTGTACCCTCATCCACAAAATGCACAGTGGCCCCTGTCACTTTAACTCCGCGCGCAAGCACCCCTTCATGAACCTTCAGTCCATAGTAACCGGTACCGCAGAACGAAGGAATCAGCGCGGGATGAATATTAATGATCTTATTGGGAAATGCACGCACAATACTCTTCGGTATCACAACCAGGCATCCTGCGAGTACTACCAGATCAACATTGAGTTCCCGTAATGTCTGAAGCAGAGCCTCGTTAAATGCATCCCTGGAAGGGTAGTCTTTCGGTGACACACAGACTGCACGAATCCCGTGCTTCCTTGCACGTTCCAGTGCAAAGGCATCCGCATTGTTGCTGATGACGGCCTTAATCTCAGTATTGGTGATCGTCCTGTTATCAATCCCGTCGATAATCGCCTGCAGATTGGTTCCTCCTCCGGATACCAGAACTGCTATTTTCAGCATAGTGACACTCCCTTTTCACCGGATGTAATCCGTCCAATCTGATAAGGTTCCTCCCCTGCTGCTCTCATCGCTTCCATCGTTTTATCAGCATCAGCAGGGTCAACTGCTACGATCATACCAATCCCCATATTATAAGTATTGTACATCATTTTTTCTTCAATCTGACCTTTTTTTGCCAGCATGTTAAAGATCGGAGGGATCGGATAACTGTCTTTTTCAATCACGGCACAGACATCATCTTTGAGCATACGCGGAACATTTTCATAAAATCCGCCGCCGGTAATATGGCTGCACGCTTTGATCCTCACACCTGTCTTTTTAATTTCTTTCAGTGCTTTTACATAAATCTTAGTCGGGGCAAGAAGCGCTTCGCCCAGTGTGGTGCCAAGCTCTTCATGATATGTCTCCAAAGATTCTTTTGTAATTTCAAATACCTTGCGAACCAGTGAAAAACCATTGCTGTGCACCCCGGAAGATGCCATTCCGATCAGTACATCTCCGGCTTTCAGATCTTTTCCAGTGATCAGATCTTTCTCGTCCACAACACCCACTGCAAACCCTGCGAGATCATATTCGTCCTCCGGATAGAAGCCCGGCATCTCTGCAGTCTCCCCTCCGATCAAAGCTGCCTCAGACTGTTCACATCCGCATGCAACTCCCTTTACAATCTGAGCAATTTTCTCTGGAACGTTCTTTCCGCATGCGATGTAATCCAGGAAAAATAACGGTTCACCGCCTGCGCATGCAATGTCGTTCACACACATTGCCACACAGTCAATGCCTACAGTGTCATGTCTGTCCATTACAAACGCCAGTTTCAGTTTTGTTCCGACACCGTCTGTCCCTGATACAAGTGTAGGTTTTTCCATATCCTTAAACGCACTCATGGAAAAAGCGCCTGAAAAGCCGCCAATGTTCGTCAGTACCTCCGGGCGCATTGTCTTCTTGATATGTTCTTTCATAAGTTCTACGGATTTATATCCAGCCTCAATATCCACACCCGCTTTTTTATAATCCATCATTTGTTTACCGTCCTTTTCTCCTTTGACCTGGTGTTATTTGGTATAATTTTTGTATCCTACTTCCTTGAGTTTTGCATCTTTAGCCACTACCTGGTCCTTCAGTTCTGCCGAATAAGCTTTCACCTTTTCAAGAAGTTCCGGATCCGAAGTTCCAAGAATCTTTGCAGCGAGAATGCCGGCATTCGCTCCACCGTTGATCGCTACTGTCGCCACAGGTATGCCGGACGGCATCTGCACGATGGAATACAGGGAGTCCCTTCCTCCCAGAGACGTTGTATGCATCGGAATTCCGATGACCGGCATCGGAAAGATTGCCGCACACATCCCTGGAAGATGAGCTGCCATTCCTGCTCCGGCAATAATCACTTTAAAACCCTTTTCCTCTGCAGTTTTCGCATATTCAAAAAACACATCCGGCTCTCTGTGCGCAGAAATAATCGTCATTTCATAATCAATCCCAAACTTCTCCAGCATATCCGCTGCTTTCGCCATAACCGGCATATCTGAGTCACTGCCCATTACAATTCCTACTTTCGCCATGTCGCTCTCCTTTTCTTTTGCATAAGCGCTGTTATTAATTAATATTCTACTAGACCCGTTTAAGGGTTGTCAACCGCTAAAAACGGGAGGTTCAGCTCCTCGGTCCCCTTCAGCACAAACCGGCCGTCTGCAATCACGGGAACATTCGCTTTCCCTTCCGACAAAATGTGTATAAATTCCAGTTCTTCATAAGGTATTGTGATATCCGTATGACAGCCAAAATATGCATCCGAAGGATTTTCTTTTCGTCTGACTGAAATTTCATTATCTCTGGCTGCGATCTCTTTTCCATCGGGATTATATACCGGCGTGTCCTCCGACCAGCTGTAACACGTATCACCGACAGCAAAATGCGGTCCCATTTTTTCTGCAATCAGAATCGGAAGCTTTGCTGCGATCCCGTATTTCTCTGCCATCACATACGCAGTCGTATTGGTGCCGATCGCAAATTCTCCCATCGGAAGACTTTCATGCTGATACAAAATATTTTCACGAATCAGTGTTTTTCCCGCTTCCTCGCTGTCAAAATTTCCGCATCCATAATCTTCAATCATGCCGTCTTTAAACGAAAACCACAGATCCCTGTACTCCAGTCCATTCAGAAACACACGGGTTACATGCAGCAGACCATTCGTCCCCGACAGCACCGGGGATGTAAATACCTCCCCAACCGGTATATTGACATCCGCTACACAATTTTCAAAAATTGTCTGTTTTTCGGGATCCGCTATGTGGTACAACTGTACCGTCAGATCCGTTCTGTTTGCTTTACTTCCTTTTATGTGCACGGAACTTCCCGCGTCCAGCGCGTCGATCAGTGTCTGCTGAATCCGCTGGTACTGCTTATAATCCAACGTATTGATTTTCACCGTCTCTCTGAAAATCTCTTCATAATCTTTGCCGATTTCCGGAACCGGATAAGCTATGATCGTAAAGCTGCGCTCCTCACCGATAATATAACGGTTCGTAATCTGAGCAGATTCCAAATCAAACCGTACTTTCAATTTTTGCTGTTTTTCTGTCAGTGCAAAGCAGCTTTCTTTACTTACCGGAGAAAACGGCTCTTCCCCAAACACTTCCACCACTGCCGGGCCGGCATGCGTATTCGCAAGTTCCCGGTTATCTTCAAATGAATTCTGAAGAGCCCGCAGCTTTTTCTGTACCAGCTCATCAGTCAGATAAAGGGCCGCATCATTTCTGTGGTCATATTCATACTGTTTGTTTGGGATTCCTCCGTAATAGCCAATGCGCAGATGCTGCCTCTTGTTAATCAGATGTACCGCACTTCTGTAGATCACTGGCTTTAATCCCATCTCTTCAAACTGCAGGATTGCTGCACGGATCATCCGCTCAAATCCAAGACAGTACCGGATATTTACCGTCTTCTTTTTTGAAAGATCAATCCCATTGTTCACAAACCCGATCCGGTAACCTTCTGTAAACGTCCGGGCCATCTGATCAATCTCCTGCTGCGGCAGTGTATTCAAAAATTCTGCCGTCCGTATCTCATTGTCAGATATATACTCGCCAAACAGATAGAGGTACCGCAGATCACTCAAATCGGATTCCATGATGATCTCTGCCGCAAAGTCCAGCGATGGATCGATCATTTCACGAACCCTGTAATGGATCATATCATCACAGTAATCTCTGATAAAACTGTAGATGATCCCGCGCACTGCCTCCGCAGCCGGCGGCTCTTCATCAGAAAATGCAGTATAGACTTCCAGAAACAACTCACAGAGAATGGTAATGTCATCCAGCCGCCCCTCAAAAGCAAGTACGATGCACCCTCTCAGCTGGCTGTATAAAGCGCACAGCTCACGCCCATACTCTGTTCCAAGGCTGGCCACGGCATAGTCCGGATTTGCATAGGATACCTTATAATTACCCGGAAGGACATCTTCATACAGAACTCGATTCCACTCTCCAAGCACTTCCATCTTCATTCGCCCGAGCGCGCCCTTTTTTTTCAGATCCACCAGTCCAAATATCTGCTGCATGATCACTGCCGTTTTGATAAAGTACTCACGGTACGGAACAGACACCGTGCTTTCTGAAGGAATCTGTTCGAGCCTTTCTCTTGCAAGCTTCCATCTTTCTTCTAAAATCTCGTCCAAATCTGTCACCTCAGTCATATTATTATTCATCAATAATCGTGCCTGCCTGTATATTGCGTTCAATCATTTGTTTC
The DNA here is from genome assembly GCA_964621905.1 of uncultured Ruminococcus sp. Taxonomy (GTDB): domain Bacteria; phylum Bacillota; class Clostridia; order Lachnospirales; family Lachnospiraceae; genus Ruminococcus_G. The sequence goes on from CAZUNG010000007.1 coordinate 16,900, forward strand.
ATATACTCCCAGATATTCGCCGAACCCTGAGATGTTCTTTCATTGCGTTTGAAAATCTGAGACTTTTTCACCTGATGTTCTTTCCAGTCGCCGCCTCCGTTGGCATCATTTAAAGTCAGCGGTTGAAAATTATCCAGTACATGGGCAAATAAAGCCTCCGGAGTCTCGTACGCCTCAAACTCTTCCCACAAATCTCTGAGCTCTTTTTCCTGGTCTTCCGGAAGAATTCCGAAGATGCGGTCTGCTGCTTTTTCCTCGCGCTGCCGTTTTGTCACGTTTCCGGCATCATCATATGCGTAGGTGTCTCCGGCGTCAATCTCCACCAGGTCATGGATCAGCAGCATCTTAATCACCTTCAGCTGATCTACCTCCTGATTCGCATGTTCACTGAGAAGAAACGCCATCAAAGCCATATGCCAGGAATGTTCCGCGTCATTTTCATTTCTTCCATGTCCGGATAAATGTGTCTGACGAAAAATGTTTTTTGCTTTGTCTGTCTCCAGCATAAATGCTGTCTGTTTTTCTAATCGTTCATTCATATTCAGGATACTCCTATCAGAAACAGCGCCAGCCATAATACAGCCAGCACGCCGTTTGTCAATGACCCGGCCGTACTGGACCGGTGATTCTTATGTTTTTCTTTAAAGCTGCCAAGCCCCGTGACAAAACCTGCCGCCGCCATCAGAATTCCAGTCAGCCCAAGTGTGCCAACATAAATCCCCGCTTTTCCAGCAAGTGCAAATGATATCAGCACTGCCGCCAGAAAAAGCAGACCGGAAATCGATGCCATCCACAGAGCAGCCCGTCCCCCCTCAGCCTCTTTCTCGAGGGTCAGTTTGTACCTATAGCGCTTTGCCATACTTCCATCTCCTTATCGCGTTGCAGATTGTAAACAACAGGTATCCCAGGACTGCACCGACTGTATTCAATAATAAATCATCCACATCGAAACTCCCGACCTTTCCGGCCAGCTGCAGCGTTTCCACTGACAGACTAAACAAAAAGCCCATAACTCCGGTTAGCAGCAGATTTGGACGTTTCCTGCACAAAATCGGGAGAATGAATCCAAAAGGCAGAAACCCTGCCACATTTCCTACGATATTCAGCAGTACTGCCTGCATCCCCAGCTGCTCCCTGTAAACCCAGAAACGTTTGATTTCCTTAAACAAAATCAGATTATACCGATAATCTTCCTCTATCCAGTTCTTGCGTCCGTACCATTCCGAAAAAAACAGGAAATACAGCAGCAGGAGCAGATAAAGGATAAAAAGAATCCAGCCTGCTGTCCGGATTCGTCGCTTGGTTTTTGTTTTCACACTCTTTCCTCTTGTACTGCGTTTGCTGCAGTTTAAAACAGGATGATGAAACCTTCTGTTTCATCCATTCCTCAACATATGAAACTGCCTCAATCGCAATCGAGGCAGTTCATGATTTCCATTATCGTTTCTGATACCCGGATTGCCCTGCAATCTTAAAATATTCGAAATCCGCCCTGCCCGGGCCGCTCTTTCCTATATTCGGGTCCCATTAAATTGTTAATTTATACTTTTCCCTTAAAAGCTGGGCGCCGCCAACGATCATAAGAATACCGGCAACAACACCTGTGACCAGTACTATGATTCCCGTTGCAATACTTCCGCCCCCGACACGCGACATGGTTCTGTAAGTCTTTTCGTTCATCCGTATCCCTCCATCTATTCCAGTGCTCCATATTGATCATAATATGCATCAATTGCAGCTTTTAATGAGTCATCAATGATAATTTTGCCGTTATATTCACGATTATACAGATGTTCTGTAACTTCCTCCATAGTTACAATTGCTGTGGTCTTCAGTCCGTATTTTTCTTCTATTTCTCTGAGTGCACTTTTCGTGCCCTGTCCGCGTTCCATCCGATCCACAGACACAACCAGTCCAATCGGATCAACCTCACCCTGCGCCTTGATGATCGGCAGTGTTTCCCCAATCGATGTTCCGGCTGTCGTTACGTCTTCGATAATGACTACACGGTCTTTATCCTGAATTGGGCTTCCCAGCAGAATTCCGGTATCTCCGTGGTCTTTGACTTCTTTTCGGTTAGAACAATATCGGATATCTCTGTCATACAGTTCGCTGATAGCCATAGATGCGGCAACTGACAGCGGAATGCCTTTGTAGGCCGGTCCGAACAGCACGTCAAAATCAAGTCCAAAACTCTCTTTGATCGCTCTCGCATAATATCCGCCCAGTCTGCGCAGCTGTGCCCCCGTTCTGTAAAACCCGGTATTCACGAAGAAGGGAGTCTTGCGTCCGCTTTTCGTCACAAAATCTCCGAACTTCAAAACACCGCAGTCTACCATAAACTCAATAAACTCTTTCTTATAATTCTCCATGAGCTCAATTTCTCCTTATCACTTTCCTCCGCTTTGCAGTTTCACGTTCAGTTTTCTTTCCTGTGTATTAAATATCTTTCCTATTTTATCATATTTTCCCAGCGTTTTCAATCGAACGCATTACTTAATTTATACGATCATCTTTACGCAAACTATCGAAAACAGCCGGATCATCTCTAGTTTCCGGCTGCTCTTTTTCTGTCTATTGTACTGCACCAATTAATTCCTTCATATCTTCAATCTTGTATTTCTTCATATACGCTTCCAGACCATCTATGATGTCCATTGTCGCATACGGATTTGTGAAATTTGCTGTTCCGACAGATACCGCTGTGGCTCCTGCCAGGATGAATTCCAGCGCATCCTCCGCTGTGGCGATTCCTCCCATCCCGATAATCGGCACTTTCACAGCGTTTGCTGTCTGATAAACCATACGCACTGCAACGGGTTTAATGGCCGGACCGGACAGTCCCCCTGTTTTATTTGCAATTGCAAAGCTTCTCTTGTTTACATCTATCTTCATTCCCGTCAGTGTATTGATCAGCGACAAGACATCAGCTCCGCCTGCCTCTGCCGCCTTCGCCATTTCGGTAATATCCGTCACATTCGGGCTCAGTTTCATGATAACCGGATGCTTCGCGCGCTTTTTAACTTCCGCTGTGATCGCCTCCACTGCCTTCGGGTCCTGTCCAAAAGCAATTCCGCCTTCCTTGACGTTCGGACAGGAGATATTGATCTCCAGCATATCAATTCTTTCATCTGACAGACGTTCCACTACCTCACAGTAATCTTCCGTCGTTTTTCCGCAGACATTGACGATAATCCGTGTGTCATACTGCTGAAGAAACGGCAGATCACGTTCGCAGAAGACATCCATCCCGGGATTTTGAAGCCCAATCGCATTGAGCATTCCCCCGCAGGTTTCGGCAATTCTTGGAGTGGGGTTCCCCGGCCATGGGATATTTGCAACGCCCTTTGTCACAACTGCACCCAGCCGGTTCAGATCGACGAATTCACTGTACTCCGTTCCGGACCCAAAAGTACCGGACGCTGTCATCACGGGATTTTTCAGCTTAACCCCTGCCAGATCTACATTCATATTCATAGTTCCACCTCCGAAGCCAAAAAGACCGGTCCATCCTTACAAATACGTTTATTATGAACGTGAGAATGTCCATCTACTTCTTTTGACTGACAGACACATCCAAGACATGCCCCCACACCGCAGGCCATCTTCTCCTCCATGGAAATCCAGCATGGAATGTTCTGCCCGGCAGCATACTGTTTGATGGCTTTTAGCATCGGTATCGGACCACAGGCAAAAATCGCATCCGCCGCAAGCGCCTGTTCACGCACCGCATCCAGTACAGTACCTTTGGTCCCTGCGCTTCCGTCTTCCGTCGCTGTATAGACTTGTCCGCATTCCCTCAGTTCATCCTGCAGAAACAAAGTATCCCGATATCCGGCAACAACAACTGCAAACCCATTTCCCAGTTCTTTCGCGGTCTGCACCATCGGAGGAATGCCAATGCCTCCGCCCATCAGCATCACACGTTTGCCGCGAACCTCATCAAGCGGAAACCCATTGCCAAGAGGGCCAAGCACAGGAATCACATTCCCCGCCGCAAGCTTAGAAAATTCCCTTGTCCCCTCTCCTGCTACTCTGTACACCAGCCGCAGCCTTCCCTGACTGCGGTCAATCTCACAAAGGCTGATCGGTCTTGGCAGCATCCGGCTTTTATCCTTGCTGTAAAGTGACACAAACTGTCCTGCTGCTGCAGCTTTTGCAATCTTTTCCGTCTGAATCCACATACTGAAAATATCCGGAGCTATTTCTTTCTGCTCTACAATCGTACAATTTTCTTTTATTTTCATTCGTCGTTATCTCCCGCTGTTTTTTAACGCCCCGTCGATATCTGCAGCCATATCTTTCACTGCACACCGTGCGGCATCCGCAAAATTCTCAGCTCCCAGATGCTTATAAGCTTCCTGTTTGTACGCGGCGATAATTCCTCGTGAAGAGTTTACAATTGCTCCCAGACCATCTTCGTTAAAGAAATGTACCAGGTCAGCGCCTTTTCCGCCCTGCGCACCATATCCAGGAACCAATATAAATGTCTTCGGCATCAGCTGACGCAGAACTTTTCCCATTTCCGGATAAGTCGCCCCCACAACAGCACCGATGTAGCTGTAGGCATCACCCATGCAGGAAGCTCCCCACTGAGCGACCTTCTCTCCCACCAATTCATAGAGCGGCCTTCCGTCAACCATCTGATCCTGAAACTCTCCGCTTGAAGGATTGGAAGTCTTCACCAGAATAAACAACCCTTTTTTTTCTTCCTGACACACTTTAATAAACGGCTTTACACCGTCAGAACCCAGATATGGATTCACGGTTGCAAAGTCTTCATCAAATCCATAAAAGGATCTGCTGCCAATCTGTACCTTTCCAAGATGTCCTACCGCATACGCCTCTGAAGTTGACCCAATATCTCCGCGCTTGATATCTCCGATGACAACCAGATCTTTTTCATGGCAGTAATCCACCGTTTTTTTGAACGCAGACAGCCCCGGAAGACCAAACTGTTCATACATGGCAATCTGTGGCTTTACAGCCGGAATCAAGTCATATGTCGCATCTACAATGGCCTTGTTAAACAGCCATACGGCTTGCGCTGCACCTTCCAGAGTCTCCCCGTATTCCGCAAAGGCTTTCTGCTGAATGTGTTCCGGTATATAAGAAAGCATCGGATCTAGACCTACAACTATGGGCGCCTCCGTTTTCTTAATGTTATCTATCAGTTTATTAATCATAACTTCCTCCGCTATTTTTCTTCGTATACTACTTTTCCACCGCAGATCGTATATCTGACTTTTCCGTTTACTTTACGGCCATGAAATGGTGTATTTTTACTCTTCGATACAAAAGTACACGCGTCAATGGTATATTCTGCATCCGGATCAATAATGACCACATCAGCTTCTTTTCCCAATGCGAGTGATCCCCGGTTTTCAAGCTTTAATATCTTTGCCGGATTGTAACTCATTTTTTCTGCCATCTGCATCGGTGTGATAACACCCGGCTTCACAAGCTCGGAGATCGTCAGTGCGACACAGGTTTCCAGTCCAACGATGCCAAACGGTGCTTCCCGCATGCTTCCACTCTTTTCAGAATGTCTGTGTGGTGCGTGATCTGTACTGATCACATCAAACACATCGTCTTTAAGCCCCCGTTTTAATGCTTCCACATCTTCTCTTGTACGCAGAGGCGGATTCATCTTATAATTGCTGTTCCCTTCTTTGATATCCTCTGAAGTCAGCGTGAAATGATGCGGACATACTTCCGCAGTCACTTTCTGTCCGTCTTTTTTTGCATCGCGCATCATCAGCTCACTGTTTTTCGTGGAACAGTGGCACAGATGCAGCCTGCAGCCAGTATCAAAGGACATAAAGATATCTCTTGCGATGATGATATCCTCCACAGAGTTGCTGATCCCCGGCAGACCAAACTTTTTCGCCACCGCATCGTCATTCAGGCAGCCGCCGTTCGCCATGTTGATATCCTCACAGTGTGCAAGTATCGGAATATCATACTGTGCGGCAATCTTCATGGCCTCCAGATACAGATGAGCGTTCATAACAGATTTTCCATCTTCACTCAGCGCCGGAACACCAGCCTTTATCATGCCTTCCAGATCTGCCAGTTCCTCACCCTTCTGTCCTTTCGTGATCGCACCTGTCTGAAGCACATGAATCGGTGAACACTGTAACGCTTTGTTGATGACATAACTGACTCTCGTCGGTTCATCAATCACAGGCTTCGTATTCGGCATGGCAACAATGGTTGTAAATCCGCCTTTTGCTGCAGCTTTTGAACCAGTCTCGACGTCTTCTTTATGTGTCTGCCCCGGATCCCGCAGATGTACATGCATATCAATCAAACCGGGCATCACATAACATCCCTTTGCATCAATGACCTTTTTTGCTTTTTTTCTGATCGATGGCTGTATGTCTGCAATCTTACCATCCTCAAGATACAGATCAGCCTTTTCATCCCGTTTTGTATCAGGATCGATGATCCTTCCGTTCTTAATCAAAATATCCATAATCGGTTCTCCTTGTGCTCATCATGCTCTTATCATACACGAAATTTTTATTGAAATAAAGCTTTTTTTCTTCTTGACTTTTCACAATCTTCAGACTATAATAAAGACGTATCGGGAAGTTATTGGATATAATAGTAATTCACTAGTTATTAGAGATTATATTATGTTTACAATATAGTCTGTGATAACTGGTGATTTTTTATTTTCCAGTTCTTTCAATTTATTATTTTTTTTATTTTATGGAGGTAACATCTTATGAACAAAGGAACAGTAAAATGGTTCAACGCTGAAAAAGGTTATGGATTCATCACAAGCGACGACGGATCTGATGTATTCGTACACTTTTCTGCAATCCAGGGCGACGGCTTTAAATCTTTAGATGAAGGTCAGGCTGTATCTTATGACTTAACTGAAGGCGCTCGTGGTATGCAGGCTGCCAACGTTGTAAAATTATAATTATATAAGAACAACAACGCTTAAGTCGAAACAAAAACGCTTCTGCGGCTGGATATCAGCTGTCAGAAGCGTTTTTTCTTACTGATCTTCCATCACAAGGATGTCCTCCGGCGCTATATAAAGCATATCCGGCAGCTGTTTGGTCAACTTTGATCCGATCTGATTTTTTCCGATTTTCCACCAAAGCAGTGATTTATCTGCCGACGGTGTTTCAATCAGAATGCTCCACTCAAATGGTGACTCACTGATTTCCTTTACCCTGCATAAAAAGATATTATTTCCGTCCTTTTTCTGTTGTTCATCTGCCGGCATAAAATCATGCGCGCGAATGCCGATATGGCTGAAATGTTCCGGCAGTTCTGATGCCACCTCAAGCGTCAGCCCCCAGTCAATCGCCCGAACCTTTCTGCTGTCCAGCTTTTTTGCCGCCGATATGTTTTTACACCCTGTCAGTCTCGCAGCCTTCATATGGCCTGGGTTTCTGAAAACTTCTTTCGTCTCGCCCTGCCTGATGATACGGCCCTTATCTAGCATACAGACCCGTTCACATGTCTGATATGCCTCATCCCTGCTGTGTGTAACCAACACGGCATCCCCCTGATATAATTCCAGGATATTCTCAAACTGAATCTGAAGTTCTTCCTTCAGATAGGCATCGAGTGCTGAAAACGGTTCATCAAACAGCATCACCTCCGGTTCATAGGCCAGAATCCTCGCCAGTGCTACACGCTGCTGCTGTCCGCCGGAGAGCTGCCCGGGTCTGCGCTGTTCCAGCCCCTCCAGCTGAAAAAGCTGAATCATACGTTTTACTTTTCCCTCAATATCTCTCCCGGATTTCCACAATCCAGAAGCGATATTCTGTTCAACCGTCATATTCGGAAACAGTGCATAGTTCTGAAACAGATATCCAACACTCCGGTTCTGGGGCTTTATGTTGACCTTTCGTCCGGAGTCAAACAGCACACGGCCATTTAGTTCGATGTACCCCTCATCCGGTGTTATAATCCCCGCGATACATTTCAATGTCATACTTTTTCCACATCCGGAGGCTCCCAGTATTCCCAGGCAGCCCCCCTCAGTCTCAAATGCAATATCCAGCTGAAAATTTCTTACTTTTTTCTTAACCTTTACTTTCAGACTCATATCTTCATCCCGCGTTTCTCTCTCGCCGTCGCAAGATTCATGACAACCACCACCACAAATGATATGATCACCAGGATCATTACATAGTTGTACGCCGTATCCATATCACCTGCCGCCACCGCCGAATAGACGGCAAGCGGAAGGGTTCTTGTTTTTCCGGCAATATTCCCGGCAATCATCGCCGTTGCACCAAATTCACCGAGTCCTCTGGCAAAAGCCAGCACTGCGCCTGAGACCACACCCGGCATTGCATTTGGCAACAGGACTTTCCAGAAAATTGTCCACTCCGACATGCCAAGAGTTCTTCCGGCATGAAGCAGATTCTCATCCACCTGCTCAAAAGCACCGCGCGCCGAACGGTACATCAGCGGAAATGAGATCACGACTGCGGCCAGTACCGTAGCTCCCCATGAAAATGCGATCTTCGTGCTGAAATAATCGATAAAAAACTTTCCCAGCGGCCGTTTTACACCGAAGATGTAAAGCAGGAAAAATCCGGCTACGGTAGGCGGAAGTACCAGCGGCAGAGTAAATAATCCGTCCAGAATGTGTTTCACAGCAGTTTTTTTAATCCCGACAACAAACCTTGCAAGCGCGATACCGATAAAAAAAGTAACGATAATCGCCAATCCGGCTGTTTTCATGGATATCAGAATTGGTGAATAGTCCATACGCTGCCTATCCTATATTTGAAGTGAATCCATATTCTTCAAACACAGCCATGGCTTCCGGTGTCTGAAGAAAATCCACAAACTTCTGTGCTGCATCTTTTTTCTCAGACGCTGTGACAACTCCGACCGGATAGATAACCGGCTTTGCCAGAGCCCCCTCCGGTGCCTCTGCCACTGCCTTCACTTTATCTGTGGTCGCTGCATCTGTCGCATAGACGATACCTGCATCTGCACTTCCCTCAGCTACCCAGTTCAGAACTTCTGTCACATTTGTTCCGAAACTGGCTTTGGCCGCTACTTCATCATAGATGCCAAGGCTCGTCAGCGCTTCCTGCGCATACTGTCCTGCAGGCACACTTTCCGGATCTCCGAGTGCAACTGTCTCAGCATTCTTAATGTCTTCAAATGCCGCAAATGCAGAATCACCGTCTGCCGGTACAATCAATACAATTTTATTCTCCAGCAATTCCACAACAGAATCCGCATCGATCATCGATTCATCCTTCAATGCATTCATCTGCTTCATGGCAGCTGACATAAAAACATCTGCTTCCAGCCCCTCTTCAATCTGTGTCTGCAGTTTCCCTGAACTGTCATATGTACCCTCTACTTTGATGCCGGGATTAGCCTCCTCGAACATCGGAATCAGTTCATCTGTATAGGAATACTCAAGGCTTGCCGCTGCTGCAACCAAAATCGTCGTTTCTTCACCCGCCGCATCTTTTTCCTCTGCCGCCTTCGTCGGTTCCGCTTCTTTTGTCACATTTTCTGTCTCCTGCGTTGTCTTTGTATCCTGTGCAGTATCCGTCTTGGATTCATCTGCGGATTTATTGCCGCACCCTGCCAGAGCTGCAGTCATCACGGCTGCCATCATTACTGCTATCAATTTTTTTTTCATTTTAGTCTTCCTCCTTTTAGTAAAACATATTTTTTTATGATAACACGACCAGCTTGTTTTCTACTGACGACACCGCTTTTTTAATCGCTCTTTGAACTCCCCTTTCCGCGGCATGATGCTGTTTTTCACTTTTTCGCTGTCCTTTACCGGCCGGGTCATGCCAAATAATACCCCTGCACTACTTTCTCGCACAGTTTGCAGCTGCTCCTGTTAAAATGTCAAGTCCATGTCCCAACTCGCTGATTACATATTCCAGACACTCCCGCACAGCTTTCGGACTGCCCGGAAGGTTAACAATCAGAGTAGACTCCCTGATGCCTGCTGCCGAGCGGCTCAGCATCGCCCTCTTTGTAAACTGTGCACTGTAAGCGCGCATAGCCTCCGGTATCCCGGGAACCAGCCGCTGTACCACCTCTGCCGTAGCTTCCGGTATGCAGTCTCTCGGAGAAAATCCCGTTCCCCCTGTCGTGAGGATCAGATCCGCCAGATGTTCATCAGCGATCCTGCTCATCTCATCACTCAGCATCTTTTTTTCATCCGGCAGAATCACTGCAGATACTACCTGGAAACCATTTGCCTCCACAATTTTCCTGATTGCAGGACCGCTCAGATCTTCTCTCTCTTTTCGGTATCCCGCATCGCTGGATGTAATAATTGCCACACGATACATGTCATCATCCTCCTATCTGTGCCATACAGTGTGATTCCTCTTCCGATATCTTATTTGCCAGAAACGCGTGACCTGTTGGCTTCTTTAAAATGGCGTCGCGGATGGCTGCCTCGATTTCCTGGTCATCTGCCCCTGTCCTGAGAAGAACACGCAGGTCTCTTCCCGCCTCATACTGTAAGCATGATTTTAAAAATCCCTGTGAAGTCATTCTGATGCGGTTACAGTCCTTGCAGAATTTATGGCTGATCGCACTGATAAATCCAATTTTCCCTGTCAGCCGCTCAACCGTATAGTAGTGCCCCGGGCCATTGCCCAGTTTATCCTGGCAGGGCGACACTTCACCGAAATTTTCCCTCAGTTGTCCAACAATCTCATCTTCCCCCACAAACGTAAACTTTTTTCCGAGACCAATGGGCATCATTTCAATAAATCTTACGTGGATGAAATGTCTGCGTGCAAGCGCCGCAATTTCCATCAGATCCTGACCTTCCATCCCCATCGGCACACAGTTGATCTTAAGCGTCACATCCCGATACTGCAGGGCGGCTTCAATCCCTCTTTTCACCTGGCCCAGCTGATTCCGTCTTGTGATTTTCTGAAATAATTCCGGATTCATCGTATCGAGACTGATATTGATGCCGTCGATCCCTCCCTGATACAGATCTTCCATATTTTCTGCCAGCAATATGCCGTTTGTCGTCAGTGTCACTTTATCAATTCCGGAAATCTGCTTCAGCTCACGTACGAGAAACGGCAGATCCTTGCGCACCAGCGGTTCCCCGCCTGTCAGTTTAACCTTGGAAATCCCCAGTCCCGCCATGATGCGGCAAACCCTGATAATCTCGTCATACCTGAGAATATCCTCGTGCAATGCACTTTTCACACCCTCTTCGGGCATACAGTATACACACCTTAGATTGCACCTGTCAGTCACCGAGATTCTGACATAGTCTATCGTTCTCCCACATTGATCAATCATATGCAAAATCCCCGCTCTTTCCGCCGCTTTTGTGAACCAGATGAATGTCTGTCATCGTCATCCGCTTGTCAATTGCCTTGCACATATCATAGATTGTCAGCAGCGCGATCTGCACACCGGTCAGAGCTTCCATCTCCACGCCTGTTTTTCCGTCTGTTTTCACGGTACATATAGCTGTAATTTCCTGTTTTTCATCCTCAATCTCAAAATCAATGCTGCATTTGCCAACCGGCAGCGGATGACACATCGGAATCAGATCAGACGTCCGTTTCACTCCCATGATCCCTGCTACTCTGGCTACGCCCAGAACATCTCCTTTTTTTACACTGCCGTTTTGTATCGCCTGCAGAATATCGGAATTGACCCGTATCGTACCGCAGGCTGTCGCTGTCCGGTGCGTCGGCTGTTTATCCGTAACATCTACCATCACCGCATTTCCGTTGCCGTCAAAATGCGTCAGTTTTTTCTCCATAACCGTATTCCTCCCTATAGCGGTTCAAACATCACCGCCACACGGCCTCCACATGTCATTCCAAGAGTTGCCGCTTCTGAATTGCTCAGATCATACTCCTCTGTGTCAAAATGCCCCGTCCCGCACAGCTTTGCAGCCCGTTTAACCGCCGCATATTCGATGGCTCCTCCACCGATCGTTCCATAGCCTGTTCCTTCGGCGGTCACCACCATACGGCTGCCTTTGCCGCGCGGCGATGATCCTTCTTTTTCTGTCACAGTCACCATCACGGACGGTTCCATCCGGGTCAGACCCGTAAGCACCGCTTCGTCCAGCGTACTGCCAGATCTCTCATTCTTCACCTGAATCATTTCAGCCGCAATACTGACCGCGATCTCTGCCGGCGTCTGGCCTCCGATTCTCAATCCGATCGGTGCATGTACTGTATGGATCTGTTCCTCTGAAAATCCATCTGCCGCCAGCCGTTCTCCGGCCAGTTTCACTTTGCTTCTGCTTCCGATCATTCCGATATATCCATAGGAACGTGTCAGAATATTACACAGACACGTATAGTCATGTTCATGTCCCCGCGTTACAATTACGTAATACGCATGTTCCGGAAACTGTTCCTTCTGAAACTGCGTTTCAAAATCCAGGCAGCGGATCTCCTCTGCCATCGGAAATCTGTCTGCATTCGCATATTCACTGCGGTCATCCACCACAATCAGGCGGTATTCCAATTCCCGGAAAATGCGTGCTGCAGCCTGCGACACATGGCCGGCCCCACACAGTACCACTGTCATCCTCCCTTCAAAAAGTTCCGAAAATCCCCCTTCTCTCTGCGCTGTCCCAAACTCTTTTTTCCCTCTCGACTCCCCGGACAGATATGTGGTCACCGGAATCAGAGCTTCTCTTTTCATCCTTTTGTGCAGCTCCAGATAAAACCCTCGATAATCCATATCCTTTCCTCCTATACCATTTTATGCTTTTCCAAATCCACAGTTTGGGAATGTACATGTCGGACATCCCAGACATAGGCCGCCAACACCCAGGCGTGCGATTTCTTCCTTTGAAATTGGATCGTCAGCCAATATCCGAGGAAGCAAAATGTCAAAAATGGTTCTCTTTGCATACATCACACATCCGGGAAGCCCCAGAACGGGAACCACTTGTCCATCTTCTTTGTGATAGTAAGATAACAGCATCATGGCCCCCGGGAGAACTGGTGCTCCGTATGAAATCACCTCTGCACCCGTAGCTGCGATCGCTCCCGGCGTACGGTCATCCGGGTCCACGCTCATCCCGCCTGTACAGACCACGACCTGTGCACCCTGTGTGATCATATCCAGAATGGCCTGCCTGATATCCTCTTTATCGTCACCTACTACGGCTTTCATTGATACTTCCGATCCAAATTCCTGAAATTTGCTCTCGACTACCGGTGTAAATGTATCTTTGATCCTCCCATAAAACACCTCATTGCCGGTCGTTACAATTCCAGCCTTTTTTTTCTGCAGCGGTTTCAGTGTCAGCAACGGCCTGTCACCGGCAGCCTCTTTCGCACGCTCCATTTTCTCTTTTTCAATCACCAGCGGAATGATACGCGTACCCGCCAGCACCTCACCTTTTTTTACCACCGTATTGTTATGACGGCACGCAATCATCATCTCACCCAGAAGATTGATGTTTAGCAGGCGATCCTCTCTGATTTTCAATAGGCCGTCGATTGCTGCCTTGATCTCTATTTTTCCTTCCTTCACCTCTGACGGTTCCATATATTTATTCCTGCACATTTGATACAGGATATCAGCCGCCTCATTTTCATGAAGAACAGTTTCATCTTTTTCCCAGACATAGATATGGTCTTTTCCCATGGAAAGCAGCACTGGAATATCTTCCTCGCAGATGATGTGTCCTTTTCGAAATGCCGGCCCTTTTTTTTCACCCTTAATGATCTGAGTCAGATCGTGACACAATACCTGTCCTACCGCCTCCGTTGTTGCCATTTCTTTCATCTCGTCCTCCTCCTTTTAGTAATAACTCTGGTCCCTCAGCTTTAAAAGCAAGTCTGCTTTTGTTTCCTCCCAGACTACATACTCTCCATAACCAATCCGATAACGCAGCACTTCATCCGGATGTCTGTGATCCCTGCAGCAGCAAAGCGCTCTGATGACACCTGCATGCGTAATGAAAAGGATCACACTTTCCTCCTGTAGACATTGTACTCTTTCTTCCGTGAACTGTACAGCGCGTATCATTGCCTGGCGGAAGTTTTCTCCGCCCGGCGTGCAGTAAGTTCCCAGGTGTTCTCCCCGATCCCGGTACTGCCCGGGATGTTCCACACGGATTTGCTGAAATGATTTCCCTTCCCACTCTCCAAGTTTGATCTCACGAAGCCGTGGATCTGTCCGGTAAGGGACGCCCAGGCGCTCTTTCGCACAGACAGCCGTCTCCACGCACCGCTTCAGATCGCTGCACCAGACTTCATCGATCTTTTTCACCTGCATATGAATCTTCTGCAGGCATCGATCCGCTTCCTCCCGCCCTTTCGGCGTCATGGATCTATCCGTCTGCCCGATATAACATACCTCCTCCTCAGGCAGCCGGATAGAGCCGTGCCGCATCAAAATCAGCTTCACTCATTCTCACCCTCCCTTATAATCGCTCGTTTTTGTAAATACTGCGGCCGGATTTCGTCTGCCGTTTCCACAGTTATCTCTGTCCTGAGTCCCGTCCTCTGACGGATTTCTCTTTGTATGGTTTCACAGACACCCGCTTCTGCGGCCGGCAATCTCCCCCAAAAAACAAGATGCAGCTTTAAAAGGCTTTCGGCGCGCCGATAAACCGCCCGGTAATCCATCAGCCCCTCAGCTGCAAACAGCAGCTCATCCAGATCCTCCATTGACAGCGTCAATCGGCGATGCCGGATCTCATTGCCGATTCTTCCCCCGGACATAAAAATGCGCGACAGACAGCTTCCACAGCCACATTTCTTTCTTTCTATGATTCCGTAGTCCCCGGTCCGATATCGGATCAGAGGCATCCCTTTTCGCGTCAGCGTCGTCAGCACAAGTTCTCCGCGGCATCCGTCTGCAAGGACTTCTCCTCTTTGCGGATGAATCACCTCGAACAGCAAATCATTTTCCCTGATGTGCATGCCACAGTGCAGCGGACATTCCATCGCGGCACCCAGTCCAGCCTCTGTGATGCCAAAATGATCATAGATTTCACACTGCAGCGTCTCTTCCAGCCTTTTCTTCAGACTCTCGGACGAATAGTCTGTACTCAGCAAGATCTTCTGAATCGGCAGACGGATGCCGTGTTCCCTCACATAACACGCCAATGCCAGAGCCTGCACGGGCGCGGCGACAAAGGAGTCCGCCCTGCTTTCTGCTAAAACATTTACTGCATCTTCAAGTTTCGTAATGAATCCATATCCGATGCCTCTTGTACACATCCTCGCCAGACCGGCAAGGAGCAGGGCACCCACACAGCCCCTGCGCTCGTATGGCAGAAAGACCACGGTCACTCCGCCCGGCCTGGCCACCAGCTTCATTCCATGGTGAAAAAAATCAACCGTCAGCTCCTGATCTTCTTTTGTAAAATACAGCCTTTTCGGCCGGCCTGTTGTGCCGGTCGTGGTGAGTGTAACCACCCGTTCGATCTCCCCCTGCGGTACACAGAGTATCTGCAGTCCCTGTTCTCGAAGCACATGCGCATCCGTAAACGGCAGCCTGTCAAACTCATCCCAGGAGCCAGGCACGGATATTCCCTCATACAATCTTTTGTAATAAGGGCTTTCCTCTTTTGCGCGTGCAACCAGATCCTGTATTTTATTCAGCTGCCAGATACGAACTTCCTCTTCCCGGTCTGTTTTCATTCCATGTTTTTGTCTGATCCACTCATCAAGTATCAATTTCTTCCTGCCCCCGGTATAATGTCCTCCCGCCAGCCGCTGTCAGATTATACGCACAGAACGGCACGAGATTCATCTTCTGCTTCTGTGATAGGATATGAATATAACATTCTTTTAAACGGTCCAGATCCAGATTCCAGGCATCCATAAATGTCATGCAGGAAACGGCAAGCGTATACTGTTCAATCCGTTCCAGGAACTCATCAAGTGAACCGGTCTGGCAGCAGCAATTTTCTTTCTTGTCCGCACTCTTAATGCTCAAACGTCCGGATGACCAGCGCCTGGCCACAAATTTCTGCGCTTTTTTGGAGGCCTCACCCGGATTTTCGCGCTTTGCCCCACAGCCGCAGCTTTTCTCTGTATTCAGGGAACGAATTGTTCCGTCCTGCATTTTCATAAAATTTCCGCTGAATGAACAGTAGGCGTTCTCCGCATTCCCCGGTGTGAAATCACTTACCTTCATTCTGCCTTCTGTCTGTATTTCAATATCCCGCAGCAGATCCGGCAGCGTATAGCGCATTCCGGCATCCATATCCTCAAACCTGCCAAAATAACTGATAGGCTGGAAATGCACCCCGCGCACCGCAGGCATATGGTCCAGTGCAAACTGCAGAATATTCCCCGTTTCCCCGGTATTGACGCCTGCCGCAAGCGTCGGAACCAAAACAACACCGATACCGGCAGCCGCACATTTGGCGATCGCTTGTCTCTTCATTTCAAACAACGGACGCCCCCGCAGTCTCTGATATGTCTCATCCCGAAGACCGTCAAACTGTAAAAATACGCAATTCAGTCCCGCATCTGCCAGGTGCTCTATGTACCCCGGTTCTTCTGCAATCCGGATGCCATTAGTGTTCAGCTGAAAGAAGGTAAACCCTTTTTGCCTGCCTGTTTTTATAATCTGCCCGAGATCATCCCGCATGGTCGGTTCACCGCCGGAGAGCTGAATATTAAATGGACCTCCGCACTCCATCATCGCATCAAACCAGCTTCCGATCAGTTCCAGGTTCGGCTCTTTAGATGGAGATCCCGCAGACGCAAAACAGACCGGGCACCTCAGATTACACCGGCTGGTAACTTCCATTAATACACAGCACGTATGCTGCCGGTGGTCGGGACATAGCCCGCAGTCATACGGACATCCTTTTTCCACCTGAGCATGCGCAGGATTCACCGGAACCGCCTGGTCATGTGCACTTCCCCAGGTCTCATAATCAGGTGCCCCCCTCCAGATCAGCGTCCGAAAACTCCCGTGGTCGGGACATTCTTTTTCAAGATAAACTTCGTCTCCCGCCTTTATTTTGTGCGCCGGTATCCGCTGCAGGCATACCGGACATACACTTTCCGTACTCCCGATGCATGTATCTTTATTTTCCATAACGCTTCTCCCTCTGTCAAGGCAGCTTCCCCAGAATTTCAGCCAGCTGCTGCTCAAACTCTTCTTTTTGATTTTTCCATCCATCTTCTTTAAATCCGGCTTTTAGAATCACATCATTTAGAATCCCTTTTGTCTTTACACCGTCTGCAGTCTCCATCATAAAAAACGGGCGGCGAAAATTTTTTTTCACCGTCAGGTTTCCCCATTCTGCGAATTTTTCCAACATGGCCTCATCAATCGGACGTTCCAATGTGTAATGAAACGATTTTGCATTGGCAAAACAGTTCTCTGCTTTTTCACACGTATAATATTCCTTCATGTCAGCACCGCCTTTAACGCCTCCTGTGTCTCCCCAACCTCTGCCGCGGTGGTAAAACGCGACAGACTGAGACGCACACTCCCTGTCTTTGGCATATCAAGTGCAGGAAAAACCAGCGGCGCACAGTGCAGCCCCGTCCGGCAGATAATATCAAATCCTCCGGTCAGCATATCCCCGATATCCTCCGGTTCCAGCCTATCTGATGTAAATGTCAGTACCGGAGTACGTTTTCCTTCCACTTCCGCCACGTGACATCCAAGTCCCCTAAGCGTATCTTCCAGCCCACGTACATAACCAAGCGTCCGTTCCATATCCATCGGATGCTCTTTTGCCCAGTTGACTGCGTAGGCCAGACCGCTCAGGGACTGATCATTTTGCGTCCCTGCTTCCAGACGAAGCGGCATTTCATACGGCATCTCCTCCTCATCCGAGCGGATGCCAGTTCCCCCTGTCAGTACCGGAGTGAGCTCTGCGTTCGGTGAAACATACAATGCACCCGTCCCCTGCGGACCTAACAGATACTTATGTCCGGTCAGTGCCGCCAGGTCAATGCCCCATACCTCAGGCAAAACCGGATAAAATCCGGCTGTCTGGGAGGCATCCAAAAAAACCATACACCCATGCTTTCTTGCAAGTGCTGCCAGTTTTTCTGCATCGTTTACTGCCCCCGTCACATTGGAACCGTGTGTCAGGACCAGCATCCTTGGCCGATACTCGTTTAAAAACCATAATAACGTCTCCTCCGTCAGGCGCCCGCTTTTGTCAACCGGCATGACAACATATCGAAGCCGGTTTTGTTTCTGCAGCAAATGTAAAGGTCTGAGCACCGCATTGTGCTCTGCTGCCGTTGTCAGCACCACATCCCCTTTTTTCCAGGGAAATCCCAGCAGTCCCATGTTCAGCGCGTGAGTCGCACAGGATGCATATACAATACAGCTTGCGTCACTTACTTTTAACAGCTTGGCAAGATGATATCTGCATGTTTGTCCCGGCTCTTTTTTCGTCATGGTCGCACGATTTCCATGTCCCGGAAGACTTTGGAATACCTCTTTCATATATTCCGCAAGCCCTTCCGCTTTTGGCCACGAGGTGGCCGCATTGTTCAGATAGATCATTTATCTCATCCTTTCTGCCGCAGTTCATACGCCCTTTGCAGCCGCTCATAGTCACTTGGCAGATCTGTGTCCTGAAGGATTTCTTCATCATCGACTTCCAGAAAGCAGGTGCTGTCTTTAAACTGCTTAAAAACTCCTCTCAGCCCCTCTTCTCCCCGGTATTCCAGGATGCTTTGCATGACATATCCGGAAAACATCGGCGGATGCCCGGGCTGCCCCTCAAATGTCGGAATGAGCAGTTTGGGCTGTTTTTCCTGAAAAGTCTCCGCCACACGCACGATCGTCTCCGGTGCGATAAGCGGTACATCCCCGGGGCAGAACAAAACCCCCTTCGTTTCAGGATCTACTGCACGGATTCCGATCCTGACAGATTCCATCATGTCTGTCTCGTCATAATCTCTGTTTTCAGAATAATGTACTTTCATTTTGCGAAGCAATGGGATCACTTTATGTCTCTGATATCCCACCACAACTTCAATACGTTCAAAACCTGCACTTTTGAAACTGTTGATCGTGGATTCCAGAATGCACCCTTCTCCCAGCGGCAGAAGAGGTTTGAATTTCTTCATTCTTCTTGAGCAGCCGGCCGCCACAATAACGACGGTATAATTGTCAAATCTGTTCTTCATGATGTCTTCACCTGTTTTATCCTTCTAAAATTTCATATTCCGTCAGCAAATCCAGTAGTTTTCCGCAGCACGCTTCAAGAATAGAAGCACATACTGTCAGGCATTTTGAAAAATCTCCGCCGATTACCTGAGCACAGTCCGTTCCCCCATACTGCGGTGTATATTGTTCGCGGAACCATGTCGTATAGGCCCGAATGATTTCATGACACCTGTTGTCCTCCATCTCTTCAGGATCTCCTTTTCCGGTAAACAGCCCCAGCACGCAGCATCCGCCTGTCAGCGCTCCGCACGTTCCCCCGCCATGTCCCATTCCACCGGTCAGGCCGCTCACTGCGCGGATCAAATCCGGATTTTCTTTTTCTTCAAGTTCCAATGCGATCATCATCATGATCTGACTGCATTCAAAACCCTGTAATCCAAGTTCCAGCAAACGCTCCCTTAAATCCATCATTGCCCCTCCATTCTATGGTTTTTCGTAATTATTTATCTTCCAGTGCCTGTTCTACCTGAAAGATTTTCCCCAGTGCAAGCTCTTCCGGAAGAAATGCCTGCCCGCAGCACGGACATTTTGGCATCAGGACCGGAAAATCGTTCCCCATGTAATGGAGCACGATCTCACCAGGTTCCAGAGGGATCTGACACTTTTCGCAGATCAGGCTCCCCGGTTCAAAATCCCAGGACTCATAATATCTCTCTGACATCGCTTATCCCCCGTCCTCATTTGAAATCGTCATTCGGTGTGAATACGCCTTTTCTATCACATAAACCTGATCTTTTTCCTCCCGGTAATGCACCCAGAACGTTACATTCCCCACTTGACAGTGTGCAATTGACAATCCGCTTTTCTGATCTCTGACACGGTATCCATCCTGTGCACGCATTAGCACAGCACGCAGATCACTGTCCAGAATCTTCCGTTCTTCGAGCATCTGCTTCACCTGATCACTGTACTGCAGCTGCACCCGCACTTCATCCTCCCTCTTTTCATTCCAGAATTTTTCCAATACGCTACGGCGCAGCAGCATCCGGTTATCACGGCGCAGAGAGTAACCCGGGTATACTCTTTTGTACGCCTCCTCCGTGTCGTAGATCAGCTCCAGAATATGAACTGCATTTGCTCCGCCTTTTTGAAAACGGTCCCTGCAATTAATACAGTAAGTCAGATAAAAATCCGCCCCGTCCGTCAGGCACTGTTTCGTCATCAAATCTGCAACTTCCGGATGGGAAATCTGTGTCAGGCCGCCATATCCACAGCATGCTGCCCGATCGCCTCGATACGTCCCCTCCTGAAGATCATATCCCATCACTTCCGCCAGCTGCCGCACCTGTTCCTGTACTTTAGCATCATTTCGGGCGCCACAGGAGTCATGCACCATCGGTGTTCCGTGCTGTTCCCTGTACTCTGCGGGCAGACCGATTTCCAACAGAACTTCCCAGATACCCCTGCACTCCATATCAGCAATATGACCGGAGAGCACCCGCATGCACATCGGGCACGCAGTGATCACAATCGGTTTCCCCATCTGTTCCCAGGCACCTTGAATCTTTTGAAGTGCCTCCTGATACCGTCTCTTCTCCCCTGCCCATTCCGCCATCACACCGCAGCATCCCAGAATCAGCCCAACGCCTCCGTCCAGACGATTGCGCAGATCAGCATAAGCTTTTTCCACCGCTTTCGGAGCCGAGGCCGGCAGCTGACATCCGGGAAAAAATGCATAGGAACTTGTCTCTCCCTCCTGTGCTCTGGCCAGAAAAACCGGTACTGAATTACTGTACTGCATATCATTTAGGGCAAATTCAAATGCTGAGGAGGGCATCTTCTCTTTTTCCACCATGATCTGGCGTGCTTCCTGGATGACTTCCCCCAGATCAAGTCCATGGGGACAGACCGCCTTGCACTGACCGCACAGACTGCATGAATTGATCATCTTGTTCGCGTGACGCGTACCCATGGCAATGGAAAGATTATTGTAAATTTCTCTTAAATATTTTTTGGGATACCCTTTATAATACCGCATAAAAGCGCATGCATTTGTGCAGTCCGTACACTTGCAGTCCAGGCAGCGGGCAGCTTCGCGGACTGCCATTTCCCTCGATATCTCCAGCTCCCTGCCAGTCAGTTCGGAACGGATGTTCTCCACTCCTGCTGTATTGACGTGAAGGCTTGTGCGAAAGGCACCCTCCTGTCCTCTTCCCACATCCATGGAAACATTTTTCAGGAAACGGTCTACAGAGATTGCCGTACGTCTGCCCTCCGCCAGTGCATCTACAAAACGCCCGCATGTTGTGCGAACTGCATCGCCACAGGCAAAACAGTTCGTCTGTGCAATCCGGAAATCCTCTTTTTTTACAGACATCACCGTATTTTTGAGTCCCCAGGCTGCCACTGCCGCGTCAAATCCCGCTGCCAGATCTGCAAAATTAATGACTTCCTGTCCGGTCTTTATCGTAATGGAATACTTTTCAAGACGCCTCTGCTCTCTCTCAAGCATAACTTCTGAAATGTCAGGATTATGTTCCAGAGAAGACCAGATTTTATCTTCTTTTTCCAGTACCGTTACCATATATCCCTTTTTCCCAAGTTCAAGTGCCGCCGCCATCCCTGAGATACCAGCTCCCACCACAACAATCCGCTGTGCTTTTTTTGGCAGCAGCATTCGTTTTTCTTTCATGCTTCCAAACCGGACAGCGGCCTTTTCCAGCGCACGCATACAAAGACTTCCTCCGCATGCTTCTCTCTCACAGAATTCACGGCACGGCTCTTCACACAATGTACTTAAGAGTTCCGGAAAAACGGCTGCTTTCTCATAAACAGCTCTTGCACTGTCAAAATCTCCCCGCGTCAGTGCCCTGCAAATATCTCTGCAGTTGACATGAAGCGGGCAGGATGCCATAGACGCAGGCGGCTGTTCCTGTGTACACAGCTGCTCCAGTTCATGGAGTTTTTGCTGATTTACTTCCAAAATATCACATCCCTTATGTATAAACCCAAGACCTGCCGCCGGCAGCCTTATGGATCGCTAGATAGAAACGGATGACAGAAATAATCACCGGTGGATTATCCCTGTCATCCGTGGACGGGGAAACTGCGTTCCCGCTGTTAATGTTCAGTTACCTGATTGCGTCAAGTGCCGCTTTCACCTTCTCCGGTCTTGCCGGTATCTCTGTGATTCTGGCGCCCGTTGCATTGTAAATCGCACTTAAGATCGCGGGATGTCCTGCTGTCAGCGGTCCTTCACCGCATCCGGATGCACCGTACGGTCCAAGTGGTCTAGGTGTCTCAGTATAAATAATATGAAAATCGTCCGGTACATCTTCCGGATATGGAATACCACAGCCTGCAAGTGTCGTATGTTTCTTGTAATCTTCAAAGTCTTCTGAGAGTCCGAGTCCGAATCCCTGCGTACACCCTCCGTAAACCTGACCGTCAACGACAATCTTGTTGATGATAGTTCCAAAATCGCAGACCGTTGTAAAACGTATAATCCGGACTTTTCCGGTTTCAACATTCACTTCCACTTCCGGAATAAACAGCTGATACATGTAATTGGAAAACGGTGCTCCCTGTCCTGTCTCCAAATCACAGTCCGTACACGCACTGGCCACCCAGGTCCCCTCATAGAAAGTCGGGATGTTCTCAGCAACCATTTCCTCATAGGTGCGGAACGTTCCGTCCGGCTTCCTCATTGCATTGATCAGCATTTCCGCTGCAACGCGTGTGGCATTTCCTGTCACAACGTTGGAACGGCTTCCTCCTGCAGGTCCGGACGCAGGTGTCAGAGCGGTATCGTTCATAACAAGCCGGATCATATCCGGTGTGATGCCTGCTTCGCGCAATGTTTCATGTGCCATAGTCAGTGTACCGATATCAGCGCCCTGCCCGTGATCTTCCCAGGAATTAAAGACCGTTACGGTTCCATCAGGATTCAGCTGAATATTGGCAAAAGATCCATCTTTTCCATCCAGGCCACATCCGTAGACACCTGCTGCAAATCCAACCCCGTATTTCAGTTTTTCTGTATTCATCTTTGCAAGGCGTTCTTTTGCTTCATAGTAAACAGGCCTTGCTTTCTCATACATTTCTTCCAGGCAGTAAACTTCCGGTTCCTGTCCCGTAGGTGTGGTGCATCCCGTTCCTTCTCTGTAAATGTTGCGGTAACGCAGTTCAAACGGATCGATGCCCATCTTCTCTGCCAGTACATCCATACACAGTTCTGATCCCAGAAAAGACTGCGGCGAGCCATATCCGCGGAAAGCAGATCCCCATGCATGATTGGTACATACGGTCTGACTCCGGTTACGGATATTGCGAATATCGTAACCGGCACCGGTAAACTGTGTCAGCCTCATCGTCAGCAGATCTCCGAATTCAGAATACGGTCCATGGTCAATATAATTGTCGCCTTCCATTGCCAGCAGTTTACCGTTTTCATCTGCTGCCATTTTAATATGCATAAATGCCGGTGAACGCTTTCCTGTATAGGTGATATTCTGGTACTGATCATACACCAGAGAGCATGGACGTCCTTCCAGTGCCAGACATGCAACGCCGAGAAGCGCTTCCATCGTTGGACTGAATTTGTAACCAAATGTTCCGCCCGACGGATTCTGTACGAGACGGAATTTTTCCGGTTCAATGCCGATGCCGGCAGTGATCATCGCAGAATGCAGATGAATACCGATACTCTTGGAATGAACCGTCAGTCTTCCTTCCTCATCAATGTATGCGAGTCCGCAGTCCGGTTCGATGTGCAGATGAGGCTGACGGCTGGAATACGCGTCGATCTCAGCCACATACGGTGCGCTGTCCATGATTGGCGCGGTTTCCTCTCCTTTGATACAATTTGTCTCATAATAAATATTGGGAGTGCCCGGATGAATCTCAATCGCATCCTCAGCCATGGCTTCCATCGCACTCATATAAGCCGGAAGGGCTTCAAGATCAAGTTTCACTTTCCTGGCCGCTGCCTTCGCATGCTCTTCTGTATCTGCTGCTACAATGGCAACTGCATCGCCAATCTGGAAAATCTTCTCATCACAGAGAATTGGACGGTCCCAGCCATCTCCTTTGTTGTTGGCAAATGTAATCAGTCCGCTGATACGATTCTTCCCCTTCACATCCTTATGTGTGATAACTTTGTAAACACCCGGCATTCTTTCTGCTTCCGAATAATCAATTCCCTTCAGAAGCGCATGCGGAATCTCTGCCTGAACAAGTGCAAGCCTGGCAGTATTAGCCGGCATCTGCAGTGCCATATCGGCACCGTAATCCCAGGTTCCCGTGACCTTCAAGGCTGCCGACGGACGGATGTAACTGGTTCCCAGAATTTTATTGCCCACCGGTTTGAAGATCAGATCATCTTTTGCCATCTCTCCACGCATTACTCTCGCTGCATCCATAACTGCATCCACGAGAGGTTTATAACCGGTACAGCGGCAGAGATTGCGGTGAACCTGAAACCAATGACGTACTTCTTCCCTCGTCGGCGAAGGATTCTCAGCAAGCAGCACCTTAGCCGACATGATAAATCCAGGAG
Organism: uncultured Ruminococcus sp.; assembly: GCA_964621905.1. Taxonomy (GTDB): domain Bacteria; phylum Bacillota; class Clostridia; order Lachnospirales; family Lachnospiraceae; genus Ruminococcus_G. The sequence continues at coordinate 41,540 of CAZUNG010000007.1, forward strand.
AACAGAAACCACACTGCGCACATCCATGCCCCATCCAGGCAAGCTGCAGCGGATGCAGATCTTCTGGTGTGCCGATTCCTTCAATTGTCTCAATCACGGTGTCATCTTTTACTTTGCCCATTTTCATGATGCAGGAACGCACTGCCTTTCCATCTACAATGACAGTACAGGTTCCACACTGCCCCTGGTCACAGCCAATCTTACATCCGGTAAGAAGAAGCTGCTCACGGAGTACTTTTGCCAGGGAGTCCTCGGGGTTTACCAGCAGTGTTCGCTGAAAACCGTTAATCATTAATCTTTTTTTTACCATACAAAATCCTCCTTATATAACACTGGCTTTTGTTTCCCTGGTAACCGAATTTTTGTCCGTAAGTAGCAGAGCTGTTATAAATACCATACGAAAATGCTTTCCATCCTCGCAGGATTCTCTTATAATGAAAACATAGACAACCAAACACTGGAAAGGAAAAAAATTATGAAAGATTCCTATTCTGAAATAGAATTACAAATGGCACGTACCATCGACTATCTCATCGCCGCCGCCGGGGCAGACACTCAGGAAAGACTAGGCAAACTTCATTCCCAGATTATCCAGGCAGTCAATGCCCAGATGGAACTTCAATATGAAAACTATGAACTGCCGGATCATATCTGCGCCTCCTGCGTCACACTTCAGATTCAGGACGAAGAAACCGGGCGTCTTTACACCCGTACATTGCCGCTGGATTTTAGGGAAAACAACAACGGACTGACACTGGAGGGAGAAACCTCGCAGGGAAAGCCCACAGAAATTGTATTCCTGTCCAACACAGCAGTCGAAAAAATTGCTGATGTTACCGGCCATGGACCTGATCATTCACGCTGTGATGATTAAATTAAGCAGAACTATCAGATTTTGTACATGATTTCAAATTTTATCTATGTTTTACATCATATTGTATTTATATTGTACATAATTCAGGCGGTTGCGTCAAGGAAAATTCGGAAAATTCACAAGTTTTCCGCTTTGTATTTCGATTCTTTTTTCTATTGGCAGACGCATCCCGCAATGCCTGTATTGCGATACTACAAAGGAGGACATTCATGGATATTTCTCACGAACTGATTATGCCAAATGACGACATCCCATTTAAAATGTTTATCTTCGAAGGAAAAGACGGCAATTATCAACGCGAAAAACATTGGCACCGGTCTGTGGAAATTTTTGCACTTTTCGAGGGTGAGCTTCAGTTTTTTATCAATGAAAAAGAATACCCGCTTATCCCCGGAGAATTCATATTGGTCAATTCCAATGAAGTCCATTCCATCCTCTCGCCAAAACCTAATCAGACGATTGTACTGCAGATTCCGCTTTCTACTTTTGAGAATTACTATACAGATGATAAATTTATCTATTTTTCACACAGCTCGAGAATCCAGGACACTGAAGTCATGACGCTGCTGCACAGCCTGTATACAACGTATACCGCAGGAACATGTGGTTATGAGCTTAAAGTCCTCAGTCAATTCTACATGCTCGTATATCTGCTTGTGACAAAATACCGGAAACTCGATGTCAATCCCGAGCTTATCCGCAGCAATAAAAACCTGAACCGTCTGTCCAGAATCACTTCTTACATGAAAGAAAACTATGCGCAGAATCTGACTTTGGAAAGCCTGGCACAGACTTTTGGTTACTCTCCTACGTATTTATCCAGAATGTTCCGGAAATATGCCCGGACAACCTTCAAGACATATCTGCAAAATCTTCGCCTGGAATATGCTTATAAGCAGCTGGTCAACACCAGAACTCCCATCGGCGAGATTGCTCTTGGCCACGGTTTTGCCAGCAGCAAATCATTTTCTCATGCTTTCACGGAGCGTTACGGCATTCTTCCCAGCAAGTTCCGTAAAACAGAATTCTCAAAAAAAGACAAGAAATCGCCATAAACAGGCTAAGTTTTTGGTCGTTGGGGCGTAAAAAGGTTGTTATAATATCCTTATAGAACACGGCAGCCATCATGTTATCATGGCGTACCATTAAGGAGGATTCCTATGAGGATACAGAAAATAACGGCCCCTTCTTTCCGCAAATACGGAAAAATACTTGACACTTATGATATCAGCGGGCTCTTGGAAGAGGTGAAACACACACCACTGCCTGACAATGAAGTCGTTTATGTTCCTTCTGATCAGGATCTTGAGCAGCTTTCTGCCGCAGCCGAACTAAGAAACAGTGCTTTCGGCGGTCTGCCCATACAAATTGGGTATTGCAATGGAAATAACCACTCACTCAATGCAGTGGAATACCACCGCAGTTCGGAGATCAACATTGCTGCAACAGATCTCATTTTGCTGCTCGGCATGCAGCAGGATATCAGCGACGACTTCACATACGGTACCGCAAAGCTCGAAGCTTTTCTGCTTCCGGCAAAAACAGCCGTCGAATTGTATGCAACGACACTGCACTACGCACCGATTTCCGTATCCGGGGAAAGCTTTCGCTGCATTGTCGTTCTGCCGAAAGGCACCAACGAAGAAATTGACTTTGCACGCTCTTATGACGGCGAAGACCGCCTGATGGCAGCAAAGAACAAATGGCTGATCGCTCATGCAGATGCCGGCATCACAGGAGCATTCTGTGGTCTGACAGGCGATAATATCACACTGTAAATGTCAAGTTATATCGGGAGGAATGTATGATGAACAATTTACCAGAAGTTAAAATCGGAATCGTAGCTGTAAGCAGGGATTGTTTTCCCGAGAGTCTGTCCGTCAACCGAAGAAAAGCGCTGACAGAATCCTATACGAAGAAATACGGCGCAGACTCCATCTATGAGTGCCCAATCTGCATTGTAGAGAGTGAAATTCATATGGTGCAGGCACTGGAAGATATCAAAAAGGCCGGTTGTAACGCGCTTGCCGTCTATCTTGGCAACTTTGGTCCGGAGATTTCTGAAACACTGCTCGCCAAACATTTTGACGGACCCAAAATGTTCGTAGCCGCAGCCGAGGAAAGCGGCGATAACCTGGTACAGGGCAGAGGGGATGCATACTGTGGAATGCTAAATGCGAGTTATAATCTGAAACTGAGAAACATCAAAGCTTACATACCGGAATATCCGGTTGGCGATGCCGAAGAATGTGCAGACATGATTTACGAATTTCTGCCGATCGCACGGGCCGTCATCGGTCTGAGTTCTCTTAAAATTATCAGTTTTGGTCCGCGTCCACTCAACTTTCTGGCCTGCAACGCTCCAATTCAGCAGCTGTACAATCTTGGGGTAGAACTGGAAGAAAATTCAGAGCTGGATCTGTTCGAAGCATTTCATAAACATGACGGGGACGAACGGATCCCGGCACTTGTAAAAGAGATGGAAGCAGAGCTTGGCAGCGGGAATAAAAAACCGGACATTCTGCCGAAACTTGCCCAATATGAACTGACACTGAAAGATTGGGTAGAAGAACACCGCGGCTACCGCAAATATGTGGCAATTGCCGGAAAATGCTGGCCCGCATTTCAGACACAGTTCGGATTTGTTCCATGCTATGTAAACAGCCGGCTGACCGCACAGGGGATTCCCGTTTCCTGTGAAGTGGACATTTATGGTGCACTGAGTGAATTTATCGGAACCGCTGTCAGCCAGGATACCGTGACACTGCTCGACATTAACAACTCTGTGCCAAAGGACCTGTTTGCAGAAGACATCAGTGGAAAATACGATTATACGTTAAAAGACACCTTCATGGGATTCCACTGTGGAAATACGGCATCACAGAAGCTTTCTTTCTGTGAGATGAAATATCAGTTTATCATGGCAAGATCGCTCCCGGAAGAAGTGACTCAGGGTACACTGGAAGGCGACATTGTTCCAGGCGACATCACCTTCTTCCGCCTGCAGAGCACTTCTGACAATAAACTGCGTGCTTATATCGCACAGGGTGAGGTACTTCCCGTAGCAACCCGTTCCTTTGGCTCGATCGGTATCTTCGCGATCCCTGAAATGGGAAGATTTTACCGGCATGTATTGATTGAAGGCAACTATCCGCATCACGGTGCAGTGGCATTTGGTCATTTCGGGAAGGCATTATATGAAGTCTTTCAATACATCGGCGTTCCGTCAGAGGAAATTGGCTATAATCAGCCGGCCGGTGTTCGTTACCCGACAGAAAACCCATTTGGCAGCAGCCTGTAAGCACGGTTTGGAGACTAACTATATGAAGTCAAGTAAAAATTGATGACTTTTTTACAGTTTATTTAATGGACTAAAAATGCATGACAAATAAGGCAACGTGGGTTGCCTTCATAAAAGGATATATTAGAACGTTACAATTCTTAGAGAATCAGTGATAATAACACCATTGGAATCAATAATACAGCAATCGTGTTTGGATTTGGCTACATCAATGCCAATGAATAACATAAAGAGACACTCCTTTGTAAAATATTTACGCTGTGTTTGCGCAAACTCTATGTTGAATGTATCCATGCTATATATAAAACGTCATGCGTTATCTAACTAATTAACAAATGAACATAGAGCTGTGGTTAGAGCCTCCAAAGGAAACAGTCAGCTTATAGGGAAGCTGCCGTAGGTGCGATAACCAATCCACAGCGTCTACAACTGATTATATAAAAAATAATCAAGAAAGGAAAATGTGTAGTGACTTTCCCTATGAGTTCATTATACAAGGTGTATCTATGCTGTATATCGGTATCGATCTCGGCACTTCAGCAGTCAAACTGCTGTTGATGGATGAAAGAGGAACCATTTATAAGACCATCAGCCGGGAATATCCGCTGTACTTTCCACATCCGGGCTGGTCACAGCAGAACCCCGAAGACTGGTTTGCGCAGACCATGGATGGCCTGCGCGATCTGACGGACGGCACCTGCAAAGACAGTATCCGTGGTATCAGCTTCGGCGGTCAGATGCACGGTCTCGTCATTCTGGACGAACAGGATCGCGTCATACGGCCTGCCATTCTCTGGAATGACGGCAGAACATCGGCAGAAACAGATTATCTGAACCAGGATATCGGACGGGATAAGCTTTCCCGTTATACTGCCAATATTGCATTTGCAGGTTTTACTGCGCCCAAAATTTTATGGCTGGCAAAACATGAACCTGAAAACTTTAAGCGCATCAAAAAAATTATGCTCCCAAAAGACTATCTCGCATACCGCCTGTCAGGCGAGTTCTGCACGGATATGTCGGACGCATCCGGTATGCTGCTGCTCAATGTTAAAGACAGATGCTGGTCCGGGGAAATGCTTTCTGTCTGTGGCATCACGGCAAAACAGCTCCCGAAGCTGTATGAGAGCTACGAACCTGTCGGAACGCTGAGACCGCAGATCGCAGATGAGCTCGGACTCCCACATACAGTAAAAATCATCGCAGGCGCGGGCGACAATGCCGCGGCTGCCGTCGGAACGGGAACAGTCGGAGACGGCATGTGCAATCTCTCACTCGGGACTTCCGGGACGATCTTCATCTCCAGTGATACGTTCGGAGTGGATGAGAACAATGCACTGCATTCTTTCGCACATGCGGACGGACACTATCACCTGATGGGCTGTATGCTCAGCGCTGCATCCTGCAACAAGTGGTGGAATGACGATATCTTAAGGACTTCAGATTATGCGGCAGAACAGAAAAACATCACGCGCCTCGGTGAGAACCAGGTATTCTACCTGCCTTATCTGATGGGAGAACGATCACCGCACAATGATCCGAATGCCAGAGCCGCATTTCTGGGCATGAGCATGGATACTTCCAGGGAAGATATGACACAGGCCGTCCTCGAGGGAGTTGCCTTCGGGCTGAGGGATTCACTGGAGGTGGCCAAAAGTCTGGGAATTCCAATATCCAGGACAAAGATTTGCGGTGGAGGCGCCAAAAGTTCCCTCTGGAAAACAATCATTGCCAACGTTATGAACCTAAAGGTGGATGTACCTGCGATTGAAGAGGGTCCCGCCCTCGGCGGCGCCATGCTTGCTGCAGTGGGCTGCGGAGAATATCCGGACGTCACAAGTGCCGCGGATACGATCGTAAAAGTCATCCAGACGGTGGAACCCGATCCCAAACTTGTGCCAAAATACGAAGAACGGTATCAGAAGTTCAGGAAATTATATCCTGCTTTCAAAGACATTTTCTAATATTTATATACTTTTCCTAAAAAAGCCACCGCATAAAACGGTGGCTTTCTCCTTATGTTTCAGCAATGCTGCATTTTCGCAGTTATTACTGCTCGATACTATTTATATAATCATCAACTGCGGTTGTATCCATGGTATATTCCACCGCCGGCTTTCCGGAAGGATCTGCCGCCTTCTGGTAGATCGACCAGCCAAACCATCCAACCAGTGCCACAACGACAACAATGGCTGCTGTATATTCCAGTTTACGGATACGTTTTTCTCTTTTTAAAATCTTATCTTTATTCGCCTTATAGTTTTTATAGCGGTCAACTTTTTCCTGACTCATGCCGTCCTCTCCTTCACTTACAGATATAACCAGTATAACATATTTCCTTCTGTCTGCAAAGTCATAAATTGTCAGATCACAACAATCACACCGCCGTCATTCGCATACATCGAACTTAAACCTCTGGTATCCAGAACCACCGCATCTTTTACCTTCATCCGTGCCATGATTCCTTCTTTCACAATCTCTGCACGTTCCGCACAATTGCAGTGAGAAATAGCCAATACCCGGTTCGCACTGTCTGCAGTGCGCTCCGTTACATAATCCACCATCTTTACCAGAGCTTTATTAATGCCTCTTGCCTGATCCAGCTGACAGATGGTTCCATCATCCGTCGCTCCCATAACCGGTTTGATCTTAAGCGCTGATGCCACAAACGCTTTCACCAGACTCAGACGTCCATTTTTGCGAAGCGTATCCAGATTTTCCAATACAAAAAATGTATTCTGACTGGCAATATAGGCTTCTACCGCCTGTACAATCTCTTCGAACGTCATTCCCGCTTCTTCGCATTCTGCAATCTTCATCGCAATCAAAGTCTCTCCAACAGATGCACTTCTGGAGTTAAACACGTAGATCTTCTGATCCGGCTTCTCCTCCAGCAGGAGATCGCGCCCAAGCATCGCACTGTTAAAAGAGCCGCTCAGTTCTGCCGACAGTGTCACCGCATAGACATGTTCCGCCCCGCAGTCAAATGCTCTTCGGAAACTCTCCGGTGATGGGCAGGAAGACTTTGGACAGTTTGGTGAGTCCGCTACTTTCTTTAAAAAATCCGCCTGCACAAACGTCTCATCATCAACAATGGATTCTCCATCCACATCCAGAATCAGCGGAACCGATTCAAAACGGGGATCCGCTTTCATCTCTTCTGTAAATTCTCCGCTGCTGTCCACTACTATTTTAAAATCCATATCTTCCTCTTTCCTCCGGTTACTATTATATCTGTATTCTTGAAATTCATTCTTATTTCCACTTAATGTAGTATTCAATACTATATTATACTAACACAGATATGCAGCTTTGAAAAGAGGTATTTTATGCTTTCTAAAAGCTGCACAAAAGGGACTTCATCACACAAAGTGACAGTCCCTTTCTTTCATCTCATGATTATCTTTCGTCGATATCTTCAAATTGTTTATGCGTTCCTACATATTTATATGCCGGACGTATAATCTTCCCCTGATTTACCAGTTCTTCCAGGCGGTGTGCACACCATCCGGAGATACGGGAAATCGCAAAAATCGGTGTAAACAGTTCTTTTGGAATACCCAGCATCGTATACACAAAACCGCTGTAAAAGTCCACATTCGCACAAACCGGTTTGAACAGTTTTCTCTTGTTCATGATCAGCTCGCCGGCATTTTTCTCAACCAGTTCATACAGTGCAAACTGATCCATCAGCCCCTTTTCTTCCGCAAGATTTCTTGCATATTTCTTAAGAATCACACATCTTGGATCCGATTCTGTATAAACGGCATGTCCCATACCATAGATCAGTCCACTGTTATCAAATGCCTTTTTATCCAGGATATCATTCAGATACGTCCGGATTCTGGATTCATCTGACCAGTCCGGACAGTTTTCCATAATATTTGCAAACATATCCTGAACCTTCAGGTTAGCTCCGCCGTGACGCGGTCCTTTCAATGAGCCGATGGATGCGGCGATTGCTGAATATGTATCCGTTCCCGTGGAGGTCACAACATGAGTGGTAAAGGTTGAGTTGTTGCCGCCGCCATGCTCTGCATGCAGAACCAGGGCAATATCCAGTACCTTTGCTTCCAGCTCTGTATATTTTCCGTCTTCGCGCAGCATATGGAGAATATTCTCCGCAACAGACAGTCCACGTTCCGGATTGCGGATCAACAGTGTTTTGTCGAGTCTGAAATGCTGAAATGCGTGATAAGAGTAAACGGCAATCAGCGGCATCTTTCCGATCAGCTCCAGAGACTGGCGCAGAACATTCGGGATGGATATGTCATCCGGATTTTCATCATAACTGTACAATGTCAGAATACAGCGCTGCATTGCGTTCATGATGTTGGCATTGGACGCTTTCATGATAACGTCACGGATAAAACGCCCGGAAAGATCCTGCATATCAAACAGAATATCCATAAATTTTTCCATCTGCGTTTTATTCGGGAGTTCACCGAACATCAAAAGATACGTCACTTCTTCAAATGCAAATCCCCGGTTTTGAAAACTTTCAACCAGATCCATGACATCGTAACCCTGGTAATACAGCCGGCCGTCGCTCGGTATCTTACGCCCTTCTACAGTGTCATACGCGCAGACATCAGAGATCTCCGTCAGACCTGTCAGAACACCTTTTCCATTTGAATCACGAAGTCCTCTCTTTACATCATACTCTGCATACAGGTCCAAATTAATCTTTCCGGAAATCATACAGTACTTTAACAGTTCTTCGAAATCCTTGTCCTGCTCAATCTTCATTGTATTGGAATCAGAATGATTTGTGCTCATTTATTACTTCCTCCTTCTTGTGATATTAAAAAAACACTAATTGCGATTAACTTTCGTAATCAGTGCTTTTTTTAGCTCTGTAGTTTATTATAGCGGAAAAGCGTTTTGATTTCAACTAATTTTTAACAATCTTTCAAAAATTTGTATTAAAAATAGTATTTTTGACATATATTACGATAAAATAGCGCTTCAATTCAGCGTTTTACCGGTTTTCCATCGATATATACGTCTACAATCTCTAATTCCTGATTCAGCAGAACCAAGTCAGCTGCCTTTCCCTGTGAGATGCTTCCACAGGATTCATAGAGTCCGATCTGCTTAGCAGGATTCACCGCAGCGGCAGCAATTGCATCCTCCAGCGGGATTCCCATCTCCTTCACAGCTATCCTGACACATGACATAAGATCCGTCACCGATCCAGCGATGGTCCCGTCGGATAGTACTGCTTTGCTGCCAGTGACAGAAACCGTCTGTCCTCCCAGGGTATACGTACCGTCTGTGAGCCCCGTCGCCCGCATGCTGTCGCTGATCATAATGACTCTATCGGCTCCAAACATCGCAAATGCTGCCCGCACCGCTGCCGGATGAATATGCACACCATCACAGATCAATTCCACACGGCAGTCCGGATTGTCAAATGCTGCGCCAATCACGCCCGGCTCTCTGTGTGAAAGAGGCGGCATCGCATTAAACATATGGGTTACGTGAGATGCACCGTTTGCAAATGCCTTTTCTGCCGTTTCATAATCTGCTTCCGTATGGGCGATGGAAACTACTGTCTCATCCTTCACGCCGCATATAAATTCCATCGCACCTTCACATTCCGGGGCAATGTCCACAAGACGGATCAGATCCCCGGAAGCTTTTTTAAGCTTCCGGAACATTTCGATGTCACACGTACGTATATATTTGGCGTTCTGTGCTCCTTTTTTCTTTACATTGATAAAAGGGCCTTCCATATTGATGCCGACGAGTTTTGCACCGTCTCCCCGGTAGGCAGCTGCCGTTTTCATGATCTTAAGCAGCTCTTCTTCAGACAGTGTCATCGTTGCCGGGCAGATAGCTGTGACACCGGCAGATGCTTCATATTCGGCAATCTTTGCAATCGCCTCTGTGCTGCCGTCACAGAAATCAGCCCCGCCGCAGCCGTGAAAATGAATATCCACAAGCCCCGGAACCGCATAACACCCCTGACCGTCCACAGACTCACCTTCCCCCGATGTACTGCCGGAAAACCTGCCGTTTTCTATGAAGATATCCCCGTTACGAAATTTCCTGTCTTCGCCATATACAAGTACGTTTTTGAGAATCATCCGTCTCCTCCTGATACTATTCGTTTATGATTTTTGACATTGCAGCCCTGTCTGCGATCACCGTCACATCGTTGTGCATCTGCAGAATAGATGCCGGTACCCGCGGTGTCACCTCACCAAAAAATGCCTTTTTTACAATATCTGCTTTGTCTTCTCCGCTGACAACCACCAGGATTTTTTTTGCACGCATGATCGTCTTGATCCCCATCGTATATGCCTGTCTCGGGACCTCTTCCGCTGATGCAAAAAACCGTTTGTTCGCCTCAATAGTGCTCTCCTGAAGGTCTACACAGTGTGTCTCCGCCGCAAAAAAATCATCCGGCTCATTGAATCCGATATGCCCGTTATGTCCAAGACCGAGCAGCTGCAGATCCACACCGCCCATGGATTTTATCACATCCTCATAACGGCGGCACTCTGCTTCGCTGTCTTCTTTTGTGCCGTCCGGAAGATGTGTATGATTCAGGTCAATATTGACGTGTTCAAACAGGTGATGGTGCATGAAATAGTAGTAGCTCTGATCATTATCCCGTTCTAAGCCTTTATACTCATCCAGATTTACCGTTTTGATCTCCTGAAAATCAAGATCTCCGTTCTGATACCACGCTACCAGATTCTGGTACGTGCCAATCGGTGTAGAACCGGTCGCAAGTCCCAGCACACTGTCCGGCTTCAGAATAATCTGAGACGAAATAATATGCGCCGCCTTTCTGCTCATTTCTTCATAGTCATTTGTCGTATAAATTCTCATAAGTACCTCCAACATTGGTTTTACTATATTATATGGTTTTATCCTCTTACGCGCAGTGCTTTTAATGTATCGTCATGAAGCATTTCTTTTTCATATTTATCCAGGTTCACAAAATATGAGTACAGGATATCAATCATCACCAGAATCGGAAACTGCGGCGAGATCACATTTCCATGATTCAGATGAGCCAAAGATGGGAGCAAAACCACTTCGTCACAGTAAGTTTTGAATTCTTCTTGATTGGTAGCTGTCAGAAGAACGGTACGCGCACGCTTCTTATGTCCTTCCCGCAGAAGGTAACGCACAGCCTCATTGTCACCGCTGATGCTGATACCGATAATCAGACATTTTTCGTTCTGAAATACAGAACGCATCCGAATGACATCCGGGTCATTGATGGTATCAATATCCACCCCGATACGCATAAAACGCAGTTCCATTTCCTTAGCCGCCAGCCCGGAACTGCCAAGTCCGCTCACAAATACTCTGGAGGCCTTTGCCATATAGCTGCACACTCTCGCAATCTGTGATTCGTCCTCCAGATTGTACGTTTTGTTCAGCAGCTCCTGATAAGTGTTCAGAACTGTCCTTGTATTCCCCGCCATCGCTTCTGTGCGCTCCACAAACCCTTCCTCATACTGGTAGATGAATTCCCGGTATCCTCTGTAACCACATTTTTTGGCAAAACGTGAAAGAGAAGCCTCTGATACATACAGACGCTCAGATACAGCCCTTGCCGAGAAGTCCATTTTCGTATGGTTTTTGATAAAAAAGTCTGCAATATTACGCTCCACCGTCGTCAGTTTTTCATAATTTGATTCAATGACCGGAATCACTGTTTTTGCATAAACTTCCATCCTGTCGTTCCTCATCCGCAATGTCTCTGTCTAAAATTATAAAATGCGCCCAACATCCCTGCGTCATTCCTGTGTTTTGCAAATGCAAGCTCCGTATGTTCTTCAATGCTTGAAACCAGATACTTCTTCAGCGCCCCCTGAACTTTCTCTTTCAGATAGTCTTCCTGTGCCATAATCCCACCGCCAAGTACGACAATCTCAGGATTAAGTACATAACAGATGTTGGCAATTCCTTTTCCCAGCACATCTGCCAGCTCTTCGATGGCCTGTATACAGTCTTTGTCTCCCTTGCGTGCAGCCTCGAAAATGCGGTAACCATTCCATTCTCCGGCAGTATCCTGCTTTATCCGTGCTACTTTTTTGGTCAAAATACTGCTGGCTCCAAGAGTCTGAAAGTCGCTGCCGCAAAGCTTCATATAACCAACTTCGCCGGCGCTGCCCGAAGCACCGTGAAAGACCTTCCCATCCAGAATGACCGCACCGCCGATGCCGGTTCCAACCGTCAGACATACCACGTACTTTTTCCCGCGCGCTGCTCCTGATATGCTTTCCGCAAGCCCTGCGCACTTAACGTCATTTTCCACCTCGCACGGTATCCCAAACTTATGCTCCATCGTTCCTTTAAAATTCGTGCCCGCATAATCCGGAATTAAAGGAGCCGCATAGAAGATCTCGCCCTTTTCCCTGTCTACCATACCGGCAGTGGAAATACAGATACCCGCAGGCCGGTATGCATCCAGATACTGCTGTACAATCCCAACGGCCTTTTCCAGAATGGCGGCTCCGCCTTCCTGGGCCCTGGTTTCCATTCGGTCCTTCTCCACAAAAGTTCCGTTTTCATCCAGAACCCCATATTTGACAGCTGTTCCCCCGATGTCCATGCTTACATAATAATTCAATCCCGATCCCCCTTTCACTCTGACTGACGACTGCCACAAAAGACAAACCTTCTGGTTTGCCTTTTGGCGACAGTTACTGGATTTTCACCTTGAAAATTGCTTTTTTGATCCTTTGCGGTTCTTCCGTCTGAATACCCGTCATATGGCCGTCCGATGGAAAGCAGATCAGAAAGTCTCCGGCATTCAGCACTGCATGACCGGCTGCTCTGCCCTCCAGCGGAAGGAAATCATCCTCTGGCACAAATTCTCCCTTTTTCATATTCTGGATAAAATTAAGATCAATCCGTTCTTCTCCGCGCAGCATGATATGGACATCCAGATACTGCCTGTGCGCTTCAAAAAAGCGCTGTTCTCTTTCCTGCGTCCTGTATTCTACAATATTAACATATAAGTTTTCTTTGTCAATCTCATGGCATCCCGTATCATATGAAAGCAGGTCATGTTTCTTTGCATATACAAAGCATTTTTTTACAGATTCTTCCAGAAACTCATATTCCGGAAGCTGCTGCAGGTTTCCAAATATCAAAGTTTACGCCTCCTCTTCCTTTTTGCCAATTCCGTAAATTGTTGTTTTCACATCCGGCATTTCCTTGTTTCCTGTGACTGCCCTGTGGATATAGCTGACAATCAGACCTACCACAACAGAAATTCCGATGGTAATCAGTGAATATGACCAGATGGAAACCTCCGGCTGTGTATATTTGACCCAGACAATGACAACTGCAGAAACGCCAAACGCCACATACGCCCCCAAAGTCGTCGCCACTTTCGTAAAGGCTCCCAATACGAACGTTCCGCCCAGTACTCCCAGCACCAGTCCCATAAAACCGTTAAACCATTCATACGCCGATTTGATCTCTCCATTTGCCAGCACCATAGAAATGAGGATCGCCACAATACCGACACCCAGTGATACAAACTGTGCAATTCTCGTCTGCAGTTTAAAACTCATCTCCTTTTTGGAGAGGCGTTCCTGGATATCCAGAGTCCAACTCGTCGCCACGGAGTTCAGACCTGTCGAGAGCGTGGACTGTGACGCCGCATAGATGGCTGCAAGCAAAATTCCCGTGATGCCGACCGGAAGCTGGTATGCGATAAATGATGCAAAGATCTGATCCTGCTGAACCGTCTGTGCGAGATCCGGATTCTGCCCGTAAAATACATACAGACCAGTTCCGATCAGATAAAATACCGTGGCTATGAAGATAGAAAGCGCACCGTTCGTCAGCATCATTTTATTCAGTTTTCTCGTGTCCGTCGTCGTCGTAAAACGCTGCACGATATCCTGGCTGGAAATGTAAGAGGAACACGTGTTAAGTCCTGCTCCCACAATAATGATAAATACGCTGTTTTTCAGGAAATTCCAGTCGAATATGGCTTCCTCCCCACCCAGGAATTTTCCTGCCTGGAAAGACTGGAAGATCGCTCCCATCCCTCCGTCAATATGAAAAATCAAAAAAACAAGTGCAAAGGTGACACCTATCAGCAGAACGGAACCCTGTATAAAATCTGTCCAAAGTACCGATTTCAGCCCGCCTGTGTAGGAATAAATAATCGCGATGACACCCATCACAAGAATCAGAATGTTGACGTTGATTCCCGTCAGATTGGCGAGCACCATAGACGGAAGATACATAATAATAGACATTCTTCCGATCTGATAGATGATAAACATCACGGCTCCCAGCACACGGAGCCCTTTGCTGCGAAAACGAAGTTCCAGATAATGGTACGCAGTATCAATATCCAGCTTACTGTAAATCGGGAGAAAGAACCGGATGGTAAGCGGAATTGCAATCAGCATTCCCAGCTGAGCAAACCACAGAATCCAGGTGCCCCCGTAAGAATTGCCCGCCAGAGAGAGAAATGAAATCGGACTCAGCAGTGTCGCAAAAATAGATACCGATGTCACCCACCACGGGATTGTACCATCCCCCTTAAAAAATTCTTTTCCCTTCATCTCTTTTTTTGAAAAATGAAGACCGGCAAACAGTACAGCCGCCAGATATACCACTAAGATTATCAAATCAATGGTTGTAAAACCCTTCATCCCAACACCCTCCTGTTTGCATTATCCGCAGAATTTGCCGACTGCTTTTTTGATCATCTCTGCTGATTCCCTTACTATTTCCATATCTGTGTCAATTAATGCAGGAAGCGGTTCTCTCACACTTCCGAGCTCAAGTCCCTCATTGATGCGAAGAATCTCTTTGATCACACCATACATATTTCCATGACAAGAACACATTTTATAAATAATATCATTTGCCGCATACTGAACTTCCATTGCCTCACTCATCTGTCCTGCCCGCACCAGCTCATCGATTTTCAGATACAGTTCGGGCATTGCCCCGTATGTTCCTCCGATTCCGCCTTCTGCACCGATCACAAGACCGCTCACCAGCTGCTCATCCGGACCGTTGAATACGATAATGTCTTCCCCGCCAGCCGCTTTGAACATCTGGATATCCTGAACCGGCATGGATGAGTTTTTCACCCCGATCACCCGCGGATTTTTTCTCATCTCGGCAAACAGACTCATGGTAAGCGCAACGCCAGCCAGCTGGGGAATATTATAAATGACGAAATCCGTATCCGGCGCTGCTTCACTGATGGTGTTCCAGTATTCTGCAATCGCGTACTCCGGCAGACGGAAATAAATCGGAGGAATGGCCGCGATTGCATCAACACCCAGACTCTGTGCATGCCTGGCCAGCTCAACACTGTCCTTCGTATTATTGCATGCCACATGCGCAATCACTGTCAGCTTTCCGTCCGCGGCAGCCATAACATTTTCCAGTACCGTCCTGCGATCCTGAACACTCTGGTAGATGCACTCCCCGGAAGATCCGTTCACATAAACGCCTTTTACCCCCTTTTTCACAAAATATTTTGTCAGGTTCTGTACTCTTTCCGGACTGATCTCTCCCTCGCTGTCATAACATGCATAAAATGCCGGTATAATTCCTTTGTATTTTTTCAGTTCTGCCATCATGGTATCTCCTCTCATTTTTCACCTACTGCAGTGCTTCTGCAAAATTTTTGGTTATCAGCTGGGGTCTTGTGATGATCGATCCAACCACAACACTGAACGCTCCAAGTTCGATCACCCGGCGGGCTTTTTCTGGCGTGTTAATATTTCCTTCCGCAATCACCGGATGTTTTGCGCGCCCTACAATCTTCCGTATGATTTCGAAATCATTTTCCTCAATTTTAAGCCCTTCACTCTGTGCAGTATAGCCGACAAGCGTTGTACCGATAAAATCAAATCCCAGATCATCAGCGTAAAGTGCTTCTTCTACGGTAGAACAATCCGCCATCAACAGCAGTCCCGGATACTTTTCTTTGATCTCTTTAAAAAAGGAATCAAGTGTCTGACCACCCGGACGTATGCTGACTGTTGCGTCCACCGCGATAATCTCAGGCTTTACTTCCATCAGCTCATCGATTTCACGAATGGTAGGTGTAATATAGACATCGCTGTCCTCGTAATCCCTTTTTACAATACCGATAACCGGCAGATCCACCTGACACTTAATTTCTTCAATGTCTTCTTTCGTATTTGCACGAATACCGCACGCCCCGCCTTCCTGGGCTGCTTTTGCCATACGTCCCATAATAAAGGAAGAATGCAGTGGTTCATGCGGCAGTGCCTGACACGATACAATCAGTTTTCCTCTCAGCTTCTCGATTCTTTCATCCATTTGCTGCGACCTCCTCAATTTGTAATGTCAGTATAACACGTCTGTTTTTATTTTCAATGTTTTGTGTTAACTAAGAAAGTACTTTCATCTCATTTTTGTGATACCCTTATTAATGTCTATATTCCGCCATTTTTTTAGTAAATATGCACAATAAAATGACTCTTCTTTCAATTTGAAGACAAAAAACAGCTCTCAAGCATTTTGAGAGCCGTTTCACTTAGTTTGCCAGCTGTTTCTTATTTCCAAAAAATGCGGCCAGATGCGTGACCGATACCGCAAGCGTCAGTATTTCAGCCAGCGGAATTGACAGCCATACCCCGTCCGTTCCCATAAAGTAGGGTAAAACCAGAACCGAGATCACAATAAAGACAAATGTCCGCAAAAATGAAATCAATGCCGAGGTCCGTCCGTCCGACAGTGCGGTAAAAATTCCTGACGCCAGAATATTGATTCCCGAAAACAGATAAGCGAACGCAAACAGATAACACCCGCGCTCTGTCAGGCTGTAAACGGACGTCCCTTTGTCCACGAAAATCTGAGCGATCAGCGGAGCTCCAATAAAAGCAGCCGTTCCGATGATAATAGAAGAAACGACGGTAAACCGCATGCAGATCTGATAAATTCGTTTCAGCATATCCCGTCTCCCGGCCCCATAATTATAGCTGAATACCGGTGCTACACCGATACTGAAACCAAGATACAGCGCACAAAACAAGAACTGTCCGTATAATACCACAGTGATCGCAGCGACCCCGTCCTCCTTCGCAAGCCGCAGCATAATAATATTGAACAAGTAAGTCACCATCGCAGCCGACAGATTCGTCACCATCTCCGAAGAGCCATTCAGACAGCTTGTCCTAAGTGCCTTCCAGTCCAGCTTTGGTCTGACAAAACGCAGACCGCCTTTCCTGGTCAGAAAGTAGACGATTCCCGTCACCGCCGGAATACACTGACCGATCCCTGTCGCCAGTGCAGCTCCTGCAACACCCATGCCGAGCGGTCCCATAAACAGGTAGTCGAGTACCATATTGACCGCGCCCGCAGCAACTGTCAGTGCCAGACCCATGCCCGGTTTACCTGCCGTCACAAAAAACGACTGAAACAGCATCTGCAGCATGCACATCGGAGCAAAGAGCAGGATTGTCCTGAGATACGCTGAACTGTAGCCAATCTGCATATCTGTGGCGCCCAACAGGCGGCAGATTTGCTCCAGGAACAGGATCCCAACGATCAGCCCGATAATTCCTGTGATGACGCCTGTGACTACAATCATTGAAAAGTTTTCATTTGCCTCTCTCGGTTTTTTCTCGCCCAGTTTCCTGGCAATGATTGCACTTCCCCCCGTTGCCAGCATAATTCCAATCGCCATCAGTATATTCACAGCCGGGTACACAATATTATTTGCTGACAGCGCAACACTCCCGACCAGCCGTGAGATAAAAATCCCATCTACTATTGTATACAGCGACATGAAGACCATCATAATCATTGAAGGAAGGGCAAATCTCATCAATGATAAAAATTTAAAATCATGCGCAATTGATTGTTTCATACTAATCTCCATTCCGCCGCCAAGTCGGCGGCACAAATCGTAATGAAAGTCTTCCAATTCTCCACGTTATTGATAAAATACTTCTTGAAGAAGCTACACTACAAAGCACGGGGAGGTGAGTCGTAAAGACTTTCTTCGTTTTAGACAGCATACTAATCCGTGTGAGTTCCATCTTTCAAGCACAAATAAGTGGCTCTATAAGACCGTACAGTAAGGGTTGTTTATCAAACCTGTTGTGGTGTCGATGTTCACAAATCTTTTCTCGTTGCCACAATCATTAAAACCACTTCCGGTGTGGAGCCTTCGTATCAAAAGAAGCGTTTCTCCACCTTTAACAATTCTATTCTGCAATTCAAAGAATGGCTTGTTAAAAGCCAATGTCATAATGTCTGTATGGAATCTACCGAAAAATACTGGGTCCCTGTCTTTAACCTTTTAGAAGACGAAATAAACGTCACCATCACTAACCCTAAATGGGTAAAAGCTGTCAAAGGTAATAAAGATGATACGAAAGATTCCAAATGGATTGGGGATTTGTTTCGATTAGGTCTGGTTCCGGGAAGTTATATCCCTTGTAAGCCGATACGTATCCTGCGTGCATTTACAAGACGCCGTTACAAACTGACTTCCTGCCGTACCAGTGAAAAGAACAGATATCAGAATGCGCTCACTGTCTGTAATGCCGCATTAGATTCAGTCGTTTCCGATATCTTCGGGAAATCAGCTACATCTGTTATTGATTACCTAATTGAACAACCTGACAATTCCATCACCCACGAAGAAATAGCTTCCAGACTGCTCCGTTCCTTAAAGAAGAAGTCTGACAGTGTCATGGAATCCATCGAAGGCTATCAGATGACTGATTCCCCAAAATATCGTATGTGCCTCGTCCGCGCACATCTGGATTATATCACCTCTACAATAAATGATATAGACACTATGCTTGATTCTTTGATTGCTCCATATGAAAATGCTGTCCAGTTACTTTGTACCATTCCAGGTATTGATCGTAACAGTGCAATCACTGTTATCTCTGAAATTGGTACCGATATGTCTCCGTTTTCGAATTCCAAACGCTTATGCTGCCGGGCGGGACTCACTCCCGGCAACAATGAATCTGCTGGTAAGAAGAAATCTGTCAGAATCACACGTGCCGGTGTCTACCTCAAACCTGCATTGGTACAAGTTGCCCATGCAGCCGTGAAATCTGATAAATCTCCTTACTACAAACAAAAATATGAACGCATTATGAAGCGCTGTGGTAAAAAACGTGCCATTCTTGCCATCGCCCGGAGGATTCTCACTGCTATCTATCAGATGTTATCTACTGGGGAAGCACGGAATCCGACCGATTTATTTAAAATTGATATGCCAGAACCTATGAAAGAAAAACAAAAGGAACAGGCAATCAAACAGGCCATGAAACTTCTTACACACGAAGGGAAAATTTCCGAATCACCATTAGCTTCTTAGCTTTTTAAAACAATAATCTTTTTTACGCTGCCATTAGACAGCTTATTAAAGTGCGCCATCTATTGGCTGTCCTCTATTTTCTTTCACAGTATCAAACCTCTCTTTTTCTTTGCAAACTTCCTCTACATAAGGTATGATAAAGCATCGGGTAACCCTATAGTCAAGCTTTTTATCCTGAGGTAAATAAAATATGAAATCAAACCGCTTTCTGACAGCCGGTGAATTTGCAAAGATAGCCGGAACTACCAAACACACGTTATTTCACTACGATAAAATCGGCCTTCTTCCTCCCGACCACCGTACAGACAATGAATACCGGTATTACTCTCCGGAACAGCTGGAGACATTTGATGTAATTTGCACGCTCAGAGAACTGGATATGCCTCTCGCTGAAATCCGGCAATATCTGGATCATAAAAGTCCTGCGCTTTTTATGGATTTGCTGCATCAGGAGGAAGCACTCATTTCCCGAAAAATGAAGCAGCTGAAACAGACGCGGGCACTGCTGCGCAGAAAATCCGCCCACCTTGCGTCCTATCTGGAACACAGACCGGCGGCTCCCCAGCTTCTGGATTTTCCTGAACAATATTATATTTCATCCTACAGTGATCTGACGGACAGTACAGCCATGGCCTCTGCTGTCGGCAGTCTCTACGAACTCTGCGCGTCCATGAATTATAAAAGTCCATATGGCGTCGGATACCTTCAATACGGCTTTAATCTCTCACAGGGTACCTACATGGATTATCACACTTTGTACCTGATGTTTGACAAGCCCCCAAAACGGCTTACTCACACGGTAAAGCCTGCCGGAACTTACCTGTGTGCCTGGCACCTGGGCCATTGGGAATTAATCGGTGAAACCTACCGGAAACTGTTTGCTTACGCTGATGCCAAAAGCCTGAAACTGGATGAGCATTTCTTTGAAGATACCATCCTGGACGGATTGACTGTCAGTGACGAATCACTTTATGTTACACGAATTTCCGTGCGCGTCATATAGACCGCGTTACAAATTCCAGAAACGGGCCGGTCAGCCAGATCAAAGCCGGAATAAGCATACATTATAGAAACGGTTCTTACCTTTTAAAACTTAAGCATCTTACTGCCGTCGATCGTAAAACCGCCGGTCAATATGCCAACTGCGCGCACCTGAACAAAAATCCACAAATTCTTTCTGCCGCGCCCCCTCCCACCGCGCATACACAAAGGCAAGTGTTGGACTGTCGTTAATCAACGCTAAAATTTCTTCCCGGATGCGGAGCATTGGAAACTTATCGTGCAGTTTTGCGGCCATAGGCAGACTCCTCCTTTGTAGATATAAAATTGAGGTCAGGTGAATTGGCGCTCTGAACAGAGCAGAAACTTAAAATGATTTTAATCCGTATGTGATGTATATAATTACATAAACAACAATTATTACTGTCACATGAAAACAGCGGTCACCGAATGATAACCGGCAGCCGCTGTTTTCATGCTCCCTATTTTCCACTTTCACAGATAAATTCTTCGAGTTTCTTCATGGCTGCTCCCGTATCAATCAGAGTTTCTGCCAGCTTCACACCCTCTTCCATGGTCTTGGCTTTTCCTGTGATGTAAAGGGCTGCTCCTGCATTCAGGCAAACGGCACAGCGTTTGGCTCCGCGCTCCGTTCCATTTAATATATCACGTGTAATTTCTGCGTTTTCTTCCGGTGTTCCGCCGACCAGATCTTCCTTCGAACAGCGCTGATAACCGAACTGTTCCGGTGTTATGATATAAGACTGGAACCATCCGTCTTTAATCTCGCAAACCTTCGTCGGGGCACTCATGGAAATCTCATCCAGTTTGTCCTGTCCGTACACTACCATACCTCTGGACACCCCCAATTTAGCCATAACCTGTGCAAGCGGTTCAACCAAGGCTTCTTCATAAACGCCCATCAGCTCCATATTGGCCCCTGCAGGATTCGACAATGGTCCCAGGATGTTAAATACCGTGCGGATCCCCAGTTCACGCCGTATCGGCGCTACATACTTCATTGCAATGTGATAGTTCTGGGCGAACAGAAAACAGATACCGATATCCTTCAACAATTCGGCACTCCTCTCCGGCGGCAGATTGATCGTAACCCCCAGTGCTTCCAATACATCAGCGGCTCCACATTTTGACGATGCCGCACGGTTTCCATGCTTCGCCACCGGCACACCGCCCGCTGCGATGACCAGTGAAGATGTTGTGGAAATATTAAATGAATTCGCCCCATCGCCACCGGTCCCCACGATTTCCAGCACATCCATATCATGCAGCAGCTTGATACAGTGCGCACGCATCCCCGCTGCAGAGGCTGTAATCTCATCAATGGTCTCGCCTTTCATAGACAGCGCTGCCAGATATGCCGCCATCTGAATATCATTTGCTTTGCCTTCCATGATCTCATCCATAACCTGCTGTGCCTCTTCATAAGACAGGTCTTCATTTTTTGCCAGTTTTAAAATTGCTTCTTTAATCATGCTCTTTCCCTCCTGTAAGATCTCTTTTTTCTTCTGTCAGAGCAGGGGAGCCAGGAAGAAAAACTAATCCAGGCAATACCCACAAGACATGCGGACATATTTTTTCGAACAAAAAACCCGTCCCTGACAGACATAGATTCTGTCAAGGACGGGTGATAATAATTCCCGCGGTGCCACCTTGATTCACGGTATGACCCGTGCTCTTAGCGAGATACCTGCATATCTCCGGCAACTGACGTATGCCCACACGTCGCAGAATACTCGGCACCTGCCTTTCCCTGCGCCCTCAGCGGTCCATTTAACAGATTGCATTTCCATCCGGCTCTCAGCCACCCGGACTCTCTGTGCGCGCATCCCTGTTTTTATCTCCGCTTCAACGGTTTAGCTGTATGAATTTTTTTAATAATAGCACCAACGGCCCCCCCTGTCAAGCCCTTTCCTGCCATTGACACGGCTGCCTTCCGCATGGTAAAGTTGTCTTGAGAGAAGGGGGAATCCACATGAAAGCTTTTCAAATCTGCGAGGTCAAAGACTTCATGTCCAAAATGCTTATCAAAAGTACGTTCGATCAATTCTGGCTATTTGAAATGTCTCTGACAACAAATGTTGCTTATACCATCGACGGCATGCTGCACCCCGATTTTTATGATGCAGGTGAAGCAGAGCTGCTCAAAGCACAGGAGCAGACACACGTCCTTTGGAGTGATCTCCGCCCATTTTGCCTCTCGCTCATCAAGGGTAAGAAAACACCTCTGAACTTTAAGATCGTATTTCAATGTGCCCGTCCCGAAGTAGAGCAGCTCCTCATGCAGAGCGGGCTTGGCCTGCAGGCGGATGATATCTTCGGTCTGTACCTGAACTGTCAGTTTGACGGAGAACATCTGACCTGCGTGACCGGAACTTCCCTGCGTTTCTTTACGATGGATAAATCCCTCGACTACGCCTGGGACGACAAAGTGACCCGTTTTTTTCAGACACATGGAATCACATTTGAGTGTTGATCATCACTCTTATTCCCATACGGCACAGAAGTCTCTGCAACCTTTCCATACGCTCCCCGGTAGCGGTACACCATACTCTGTTGATTTTCCCCGAAAATAACTGCCATTCTTTTTTTACTCATTTCTTCGCTCTTTTTCTCCGATGTATGCGGTGTACAGCTCATGATCATGTGCCTGTGAATTTTTTCCAGACGTTCTTTTTGCCAAACAGCTTTGAAAATAACCGAAATATCAAATACCCGACAATGCCCCCAGCCGTATTCTGCAGAAAATCATCAATATCCGAAGAACGTCCGATAAAGTACTGAACGAATTCAATCAGGAAAGAAAAACCAGCGGCACAAAGCATGGTGCGGAAGAATCCCCGGAATTTTGACATTACCGCAGGCAGAACAAATCCAAATGGAATAAACATAACAACATTTGCCGCTACCTGTGACAACATTTCATATTTTCCCATCGCCCACTCTTCAACCGTCCAGCGAAACGGAATCAGATTTACGTAATGTTTTACATTCATTGGATTCAACCCTTCTGTCAGACTAAAGACCACAGAAACCAGCACGGTTGCCATCAATATGATCAGGCAGCAGCCGATCAGCAGCAGAAATGACATCTGACGCATAAAACAGATCTTTTTTTTCAGCAAAAAATAAAAGGGAAGATACAAGACTGCAACTCCCGCCATCAGTATCGTACCGATTACTATATATCCCAGAATGTCTCCCATAACTGCCTCCTCAACATGGTAATTTCATATGCAAAAAGCATCGTTGGTTTTGATATGATTTTATCAAAACCAACGATGCTTTTTCTCTGCAAATCCAATAAAACTTCCTGATATTTACTGATGAAATTCTTACAATTTTCCTACGAAACCGGAAGTACAACCTCAAATGTTGTCTGCCCCTCCTTGTTTTGTACTGTTATCGTTCCATGGTGCAGTTCCACGATCTCTCTGGCAATGGCAAGTCCGAGACCGGCCCCGCCATTGTTTGAACCGCGGGCTGTATCTAATCGATAGAACTGTTCAAAAATATGCTCCAGTTTTTCTTTTGGAATTGTATTTCCCTGATTGGCCACTGTAATCACCACACTGCCTTCTTTCTCTGCGGCGGTGATTTCCACGGTACTGTTTTCATAACTGTAATAAACTGCGTTCCGCAGCAAATTATCAAAAACACGCTGTATTTTATCAACATCACATGATACCATAAGATCTGATTGTACATGCAGCATATATTCCAGGTGCTTTTCCCTAAACATTGGTTCAAATTCAAACGTCAGCTGCTCCAACAGGCGGGTCAGACTGACCCGGCTATATTCCAGTACAATACTTGACAGGTTAAACCTCGTGATTTCAAAAAATTCATCAATCAGTTCCTCCAGCCGCTCAGCTTTGTTCAAAGAGATCCCCAGATATTTTTGTCTTAGTTCCTCCGAAATTTCCTTCTCATCTCTTAACAGCGTGAGATAACCGATTACGGAAGTCAGCGGTGTCTTCAGATCATGGGCGAGATAAACTACCAGATCATTCTTCCGCTGCTCTGCCAGCTGCGCATTCATCTTCCGTTTCTCCAGAATATGTCTGATATCATTTAGTTTTTTTTCTGTAGCTGACAATTCAGGTGACATTATAATTGCGCCGGCATCTTCTTTGACCAATGCATCAATCCCACGGTTAATTTCACCAAAATATCTTGTAAACCATTTCAGATAAATCCGAAAGATCACAAAAAACACCAGGCTTATGATTACCAGAAAGATGATATCCATATAGTTGCGGAATGTCTGCTGGTATAGATTCAATGCTTCCTCATATTGCATGCGGAAAATCGTTTCAAAGAGAGCTATCATCCAATTCGAAAAATGTCCAAAGAAAATCCATTGATAACTGATCATGACAATCACAATCGCCCCTGCCACCATCATCAGGGTTCTGACGAATATCTTTGTCCGCACTTGGCCGTAGGCATCTTTTTCTTTCTTTGCTTTACGCATCAATCCGATACCCCACTCCCCAGACCGTCCTGATAAATCTCGGTTTTTTCGCAGGCTCGTGCAGCTTTTCACGCAGCCGCCCGATATGCGCCATGATCGTATTATTATTGTCCAGATACTTCTCTTTCCACA
Organism: uncultured Ruminococcus sp.; assembly: GCA_964621905.1. Taxonomy (GTDB): domain Bacteria; phylum Bacillota; class Clostridia; order Lachnospirales; family Lachnospiraceae; genus Ruminococcus_G. The sequence goes on from CAZUNG010000007.1 coordinate 66,669, forward strand.
CCGCTTCAAATAATTCTTCCGAGGATACGACCTTCCCCTGGTGTTCACACAGATACCAGAGAATTGAAAATTCTGTTGGCGTCAACGAAATATTTTCTCCAAACAAGCGACAGCTGTGTGTATCCCGATTGATCAAAAGACCTTTGATATCGTATTCGCTGGCCGATTCTGCCTGCTGTACGGATTGGGTGTTATACCGCTTATACCTTCGAAGCTGCGTCTTGACCCTTGCCGCAACCTCCAGCGGATTAAACGGCTTTGTGATATAATCATCGGCGCCGATGGTCAGGCCCATAATTTTATCTGCATCCTCCATCTTTGCTGTCAGCATGATAATTGGAAAAAAATACTGTTCCCTGATTTTCCGGCAGATATGAAATCCGTCAATATCAGGGAGCATCACATCCAGTACAGCCAGATCTACTTTTTGGGATGCGATGCATTTCAATGCTTCCATCCCACTGTAAAATTTATATACAGTATAACCGTCATTTTTCAGATAAATTTCCATCAGATCAGCAATCTCTTTTTCATCATCAACGAGCAAGATCCTTTCCTTCATAAGACTGTCAGATCCTCCCTTTCTAGTCATTCTCTGTACATTACCTATACAGCATATCTCAAACGGAATCAAAACGCAACGGGATACTGATTGAATAAATGCTTCCATTGTCTTCATCTGTAAATTCAAGAGTTATAGTATCTTTATCGTACTTCCCATCCTCCGGTCTCCTATAATCAAATGACATTTCCTGCATATTCTCAATCACTCCGTATTCTGCAGTCACCGAATAACTCCAGTCTTTTAAGTCTGTACCAATTGTCACTGTTGCTTTCTCCATTGAACCAGATTCCAACGCCTGTTTATCAAGCGATATCATGAATGGAACATCCGCCCTCCCTGTGTCCGTATATCCTTCCTCTTCACCGCCTGCTGAATTCAATGCACCCACGCTGCATCCAAAGGACGAATAGACGAACACGCTGATACAAAGAAGTATTATGACTTTTTTCATGTAGATCCCCCACCTCTGTCAGTGCCCTGCAATATTTTTTAATATAATTTCATTCTATGCGCATCCACTTACTCAGTCAATATTTTTTTATGTTTTCAACATTTATCGACTTTTATTATGATATTTAATTGACTTATCAATGATCTGATTGTATAATAAACGAAAGGAGGTCCCAAATGAGAAAAATCAAATTAAGCAATCGTGAATTAGATGTCATGCTTGTCCTGTGGAATTCTGACAAGGCTCTGGCTGCCACAGATATCCCAGCGATCAACCCGGATCTGAGTGTCAACACTGTCCAGGCTGTATTAAAAAACCTGTTGAAGAAGTCCTATATCAAAGTAGCGGATATTATCTACCACGGAACAGTATTGACCCGTTCTTATGAGCCCGTTTTAACACATGAAGATTATATTCTTTCACAGCTTGAGGATGCGTCTCTTACTTCCTCTGGCCTTGCAGCTGCTCTGGTCAAGAACGAAAACAATACAGACACACTGGATAAGCTGGAAGAATTAATTCAGGAGCAAAAGAAAAAACTTATGAAAAGGTGATTTTTTGATTATTTCGTTCTCTTCATTTTTGGCAGCCTTCAGCGCTGGAAACGTGATGGTTCTTTCTCTTGCCATATTGATGAGAAGTAAAGCTCCTCTGTCTAGATTTGGTCTGAATGTTTTGCTTCTTTTTTCAGCTTTTATCGGAATACGCCTGTTATTACCGCTTGAATTTTTTTACACCATTACGTTTCCGTCCAAAGTGGCTTTGCCGTTTTTATTTACCTGGTTATTTGAACGTCCTTTTTCATTGCCCGTCGGCATCTCTGTTTATTTATACCAGATACTGCTCACAGTCTGGATTTCGGGAGCTTTGTATTTCCTTATTCGAGTCTTTCGCAGACACAGGAAATTTAAGAGACTCCTCCGCTGTCTTCCAACCCTGAACAGTGCACAGGTTACAGCAATATTAAAGGGCATACAAAAAGAACGGAATGATGACAGATATATCCGCATTGTGCAGACACCGCATATTGCAACGCCTGCTCTGACCGGTTTTGTTCATCCGGTGATTCTTCTGCCTGCTCTGACTTTTGAGGCTGAAGAACTGCATTATATCCTGACTCATGAGATGGACCATTTTTACAGACATGATCTGTTGTGGAAATTATGTTTCGAGATATTATCAGCTGTTTACTGGTGGAATCCCTTGATGTGGATATTAAAGAAAGAGCTCTCTGCTCTGATTGAATTAAAAGCTGACGATACAGTGATTGATGATCTGAATGCCGAGAAGCGCCTTGCATATCTTGAATGCCTCACCCGCATTCACAGAAATCAGGTTCAGCACTTTCAAAACTCCAGCCTGATTCTCACATTCAGCAATGTCAGTCCGAACAGTCTGCTCTACAGAGCCTCTTATATTGTCAGCAATAAAAAACAAAGGCATAGTGGAAGAATTGTTATCATCTGTTCAATAATTCTTTTACTATCAACACTTTTTGTTTTTGAGTCATTTAGTAAAGATCCAGAAATAGAAAGAACAACTATTTCATCCTTTCCAGACAATAGTTATTTTATAAAAATTGATGATCATTTATATCAATTTTATATGGATGAGAGATATAGTGGTTATGTTACTAATCCATACTCTGAAGAATTTATTAATTTTCCAATTTATACAGATGAAAGCGAGGTACCCAAATGAAAAAACTCACATTGTTTTATTTCGTCATAATTGTGACATTTAGTTCTGCTATTACTATTTTTGCAGATGCAACAGTTTCTCCTGCAGCACCCATTGCAGCTTCACAGGATGCAGATAACAACGTGGCTCCTTGTGCTGATATTACTGGCTGGAAGTATAAAACTATTAATGGATATTTGTGTAAAAGACTCTACAACTATACAACTGGCGAATGGATCGGCGGTTGGATCCGCTGCTAATACATCATTCAGATTACTCTTCCCTTCTTCACACCGGTAAGATAGGTCCACTGAGGACCATATCTTACCGGTGTTTACTGTTTCTGCGATGACACACTGAAATATTACGCTCCTGATTTCATGAATTCCATGTCCGTATTGAGAAAATCTATGGTATAGTAAAAAGAAAACGGAGGGATCAATCATATGTATACAACATCACGCCATGAAGCAACGATATCGGTACCGGAATACCTGGAAAGATTTGTGGATGTGCCCACATTCCTGGAAGCATGCAAGGCCTGTCCTAATTACGACCGTGTGTGGTCCTGTCCATCGTATGATTTCGATGTCCTGAAATACTGGAACCGCTATAAAACGTTTCAGCTTTTGGCAACCAAAATAACCTTTGACGAAGAGATTCTTTCAAAAACCTATACAGCGGAAGAGCAGAAAAAACTGCTGGATGACGTTCTCCCCCCAGAGAAACAGAAACTCAGCGATGAACTTTTAAGAGCTGAAAAACTAAATCCTGGCAGTATCAGTCTTTCTGCCGGAAGCTGCCATTTGTGCCCACAGTGTACCAAGCCGACAGGGAGGTCCTGTCTCAACCCTGATATGATGCGTTACTCCATTGAATCCCTGGGCGGAAATGTAGGACTGACGATCGAAAAACTTCTCGGCCTAAACCTGGAATGGATGGAAGAAGGCAAACTTCCCCACCACTTTGTTCTGGTATGCGGTCTGCTGCTTCCATAACAGATCAGATCATGACCTGTACATAAAAGAACTGCTCTGAATAAAATTTTCAGAGCAGTTCTTTTATGTCTGAGGGCTCTGATTCGCTCTCCGATACTGTTTCGGCGTTATGCCCGTCTTTTTGATGAACATATTAATCAGGCTGGTGCCGGAGGAATATCCCACTTCATATGCAATCTCCGCCACGGAACGCGTTGTGCGCGCCAGCAGTATCTTCGCCTGTTCCAGTCTCGTGTTCGTCAAAAATTCGATCGGCGAATACCCCGTCCGTTCCTTAAAGCTGTGCGCATAGTAATAGGAACTTAAATTTGCCACATTCGCCAGGTCATTCAAAGTAAGCTCTTCTCCATAGTTGGCACGAATATATCGAATCGTCCGGTCGATGGGAGTGTCACTCTCCTCAGGTTCGGAGTCCGGTGTCAGCAGATACTCAAACATCCGATAAATCCTCATCGAACTTTGAATCATATGCTCAATTCCCCCATTCATGTGAAACTTAATCGTATCGTAGAGCAAAAGACCAATCTGAGCATTGCTCTCCTGCTTAATCAGCGGTCCTGTCTTTTCCAGAATATTTTGACAGATTTTATGAGAATTAGAACCGTCAAAATTCATATAGAGAAATTCCAGGCCATCGTATGCCTGATAATAATGCGGTTCCATACAGTCTAAAAGCACCACATCCCCCTTTCCGGCATCAAACGCCTGATCACGGTATTCTACATGAAACTGACCTTTACGTACATAAGCAATCAAGATCGGGGGGTATGTTTCTCTTCTGATAAAATAATTCTGGCTGCAGAAATAATGCCCGCACCACGTAGGATAAAAATAAAGTTCCCTGGCCTGTTCCGACGGTGTAAACGAAAAGCAGACGGACTGCGCATGGATTCCTGGATCTACACTCTTCATAAAGTCTCTCCTTTCAAAAAGCAAGAATGGCTAACTTTAAAGCAACCACTATTGTTTACTCTTGCTTTTTTATAGTTTATAATACAATCACAGTAAAGAAAATAAACAAATTAAACAAAATTTATATTTAATTTTTGTGCATTTCAACTTCATCACGCGTGAAAAAGTAATATTTTTTTATTTTCCATAAAAAACAATGTAAATGAATTATAAAGGAGATAATATAATGTTAAACGGAGAAAAAAAAATTCCAAGACCTTACCGCTGGGCTATGGTCGGCGGCGGACGTACAGGGGGCGTTGGCTACAAACACCGTCTGGGCGCTTTAAGAGATAACACTGCCTTTGAGCTGGTTGCAGGCGCTTTCGATATTGATTATGAACGCTGCAAGGATTTTGGAAAAAATCTAGGTGTTTCCGAAGACCGTCTGTATCCGGATTACAAGACTTTATTTGAGGAAGAAGCAAAGCGCCCGGATGGAATCGAAGTGGTATCTATTGCCACTCCGAATTTTACACATTTTGAGATTGCAAAGGCTGCCCTCGAAGCCGGACTCCATGTGATCTGTGAGAAACCACTGTTCTTTAAAGTAGAGCAGGGCGAAGAAATCAAAGCGTTGGCAGAAAAAATGAATAAAATTGTGGGTGTTACATACGGTTTCTCCGGAAGCCAACTGCTTCTGCAGATGCGCCAGATGGTTCAAAACGGCGATCTGGGTGACATTCATATGGTAGAGCTGCGTTACACCCATGGATTTGCCTGCGATGAAATAGGCGACAAAAAGGCGGAGGGGCAGAAGTGGCGTGTGGATCCTGAGAAGTCCGGACCATCCTTCGTGTTAGGTGACCTGTCCACACATACCTTCTATATGTCAGAACTGATCTGCCCTGACTTAAAGCTGAAACAGGTACTGTGCGACCGCCAGAGTTTTGTCAGTTCCCGGGCACCGCTGGAAGACAACGCATACGTGCTGATGCGGTATGAGAACGGTGCGGTAGGGCGTATGTGGGCATCCGCTGTAGATGCAGGCTGTATGGACGGACATCGGATCCGCATCGTCGGCTCCAAGGCCTCCGTAGAATTTTCCGATAATCAGCCGAACGAACTGCTGTACCAGGTACAGGGCGAACCAATCCGCAGGCTAATCCGTGCGATGCCTTACCTCTATGACGAGTGCAACGCCGATGAGCGCCTGGGGGCACTTCACGCAGAAGGTCTTCCTGAAAGCTGGTCCAATATCTACCTGAAGTTTGCCATTGCCATGAACGCCAAAGACAACGGAGATGAAGAAACCTTAAAAAATCTGGTTTATCCTGATATCAACGCCGGTATCGAAGGTATCCGCTGGGTGACAAAATGTGTAGAATCTGCAGACAAAGGCGGAGTCTGGGTAAATTTCCAGGATTAAATCAAAAAATATGGGAGGAACAAAAAATGGAATTGGCAATCTGTACCGATGTATTTGCTGATCTGAGTTACACTGATATGCTGGATCAAGTGAAATCCATGGGAATTAGCGCCGTGGAGATGACTGCCGGAGGCTGGGGTGCCAGGAAGCACTGCTGTACAGCTGAACTTTTATCCGATGAAGGTAAACGGAATATGTTTAAAAATGAATTGGATTCACGCAGAATGCGGATCTCCGCTCTCAACACATCATGTAATCCGCTCTGGCCGTCTGCCACCGGCGAGGAGTATAAAAAATCGATGTACGAGTGTGCCGAACTGGCAGGAAAACTGGGTGTCAAAAAAATTGTGGCTATGGCAGGTCTGCCGGCTGGAAGCGAAAAAGATACTACACCAAACTGGATCACCTCCACGATATCCTGGCCATCTTTTATGGCCCCTGCATATGAATATCAATGGAACGTTACCATAGCGTTTTGGAAAGAATATGCCGCACACTGCAGAAAATGCGGGGTAGAGCAGATCGCAATTGAAGAATTCCCGGGTACTATGGTATGGTCTGCAGAGACGCTGCTGAAACTCAGAAATGCGACAGATCCAATGATCGGCATTAACCTGGATCCGTCCCATATGATCGTTCTTGGTGCTGATCCGATCGCAGCTGCCAGAGCTTTAAAAGGCTGTATTTTCCATGTACATGGAAAAGATGCCCGCATTGAACGGGGCACCTCTGATATCAACGGACTCCTGGATCCACGTCCGGTAACAGAGATCGCTGAGCGCATGTGGAATTATGTGGCTGTAGGCTGCGGACAGGATCTCGCCTGGTGGAAAGAATTTTTCTCAGTTCTCAGTATGCTTGGATACGACGGAGACGTCTCCCTGGAAATGGAGGATCTGACTATGTCGGTAGAAGCCGGAGTTGCCACATCTATCGATGCACTTCGCCAGACGATCAGCCAATAACTAAAATCAGGACATTTAGCTAACATAAAAGCCCCTGCCAAAGCTGCTCTTATGAGCGATCCTGCAGGGGCTTTTTTGGGCATTTACCACGTTATTATTTTGTCAGCAGCATCATAATCTTATTGCTTCTCTCCAGGAACTTCGTCATCTGTTCCGGTGAAAGCTGTTTGTGACTGAGCATTGCCATATCATACAGCTGCTCACAGATCATATCTGTATTTTCATCCTCTTTATGATCCAGGATATAAGATACCAGCGGATGGTTCACATTGAGCACAAGCGTCTCATTGCCGCCTCCGAACATGCTGGAATCCATGCCGTACATCTTCATCATATCCTGCATCCGGCGGTTTTCCTCGGATAGTGTCATCATTGCAGATACACTGTCATCTTTCAGCTTTTCTGCTTTGACATCAAGTTTCTCTGCCTTCAGGGCTTTCTTGAACATATCGGTAAGCGTCTCTGCCGTTTCCTTCAGTTCTTCACTGTCTCCCTCTTTGAAATCGTCCGTCAGGTCAGCATCGATCCTCTGGAAGTGTACTTCCTCTTTCACCTGCTCAACATGGGAGATAAACGCCGAATCAATATTGTGTTTCAGAACAACAGCATCTTTGCCCTCCTTGCGGAACATGTTGATGTACTGGCTCTGCTGCACCTCGTCTGTCACGTAGAAGATATTTGTCTTCTCAACTTCTTTCTTCTCATCGGCGTCTTTGTTTTCCTCCGTTACCTCTTCGACTGTATCCTCTGTCTTTTCTTCTTCTGGTTTTTTATTTTCCTCGATACAGTCAGTGAGTGTCAGGTATTTTCCATCCAGATTTTTATAAAGGATATAGTCCATCATTTTTTCTGAGAATTTTCTCTCTTTAATACACCCGAACTTGATAAACGGGCTGATGTCATCCCAGCACTTCTCATAAGCTTCACGGTCTGTCTTGCACATACCGGTCAGTTTGTCCGCAACTTTTTTGCTGATATATTCCGAGATCTTTTTCACAAATCCGTCATTCTGCAACGCGCTCCTGGATACATTAAGCGGCAGATCCGGACAGTCAATCACACCCTTGAGCAGCATTAAGAACTCGGGAATCACTTCTTTAATATTATCTGCGATAAACACCTGGTTATTGTACAGTTTGATGGTTCCTTCGATGGAGTCATATTCTGTATTGATTTTCGGGAAGTACAAGATTCCCTTTAAATTAAATGGATAATCCGTATTCAGATGGATCCAGAACAGCGGCTCTTTATAATCCATAAATACTTTGCGGTAAAACTCTTTATACTCCTCATCCGTACAGTCATTCGGATGTTTCATCCAGAGCGGCTGCGTATCACTTAACGATACGGGGCGTTTGTTGATCTTCACCATATCTCGGGCAGGAGAAATTTCTACTACCTCTTTCTCGCCGTCTTCATTTTCCTGTTCTTCTGTCTTAGCTTCCTCATGGATACGCTCTACGATGACATCATCTTCTCTTAATTCTGCTTCCTCGATTGTCTCGTATTCCTGCTCCGCATTTTCCTTGGACAGGAAAATTTCTACCGGCATGAAGGAACAGTATTTTTCAATGACTTCCCGCATCCGGTATTCATTTGCAAATTCCAGACTTTCCTCATTCAAAAACAGAGTGATCTCAGTTCCTACCGTCTGCTTGTCACCTTCACCGATCTCATACTCTACACCGCCGTCACATTCCCAATGTACCGGTTTTGCCCCCTCTTTGAAAGAAAGTGTGTCGATATGCACATCATCCGCCACCATAAAGGCTGAATAAAATCCCAGACCGAAATGCCCGATGATCTGGTCATCGTTTGTCTTATCCTTATACTTTTCCAAAAACTGAGTCGCTCCCGAAAATGCGATCTGCGTGATATATTCTTCTACTTCGTCCTCCGTCATACCAAGACCACTGTCGATAAACTTCAGAGTCTTCTTCTCCGGATTTACGATAACATCAATCTTACACTTATAATCATCCGGAAATGTGTATTCACCCATAATTTCCAGTTTTTTCAGTTTTGTGATAGCATCACATCCATTGGAAATCATTTCACGCACAAAAATATCGTGATCGGAATACAGCCATTTTTTAATAATAGGGAAAATATTATCACTGTCGATTGATAAATTACCGCGTTTTAAATTCTCTGCCATTGCAGTCCACACTCCTTTGTTCTGATAATATACTGTTTGGTAATATCTTAATACCTCCTGCACGAAATGTCAAGAAAAAATTAGCACTCAATTTTAGTGAGTGCTAATAATGATAAAACCCTGTATCCTCAGATTTTTTTGAAATAACTGGGCGGATACCCCATTATTTTTTTAAACACTCTGGTAAAATAATTAGGATCTAAGATCCCCACCTTCTCCGCCGCCTGTCTTATGGTAATTCCGTCACTTTGCAGAAATTCCAGTGATTTAATGATGCGGACACGTGTAACATACTCAAGCGGCGTCAATCCTGTCACCTCCTTAAACAACATCCGAAAGTAACTTTCTGACAACGCAGAGTCCCGGGCCAATTTCACAACATCCAGCTCTTCACTGTAATGTTCTTCCATATAAGACAGGGCGCTTCCCACCAGCTCCCGTTTTCTTGTATTATGCCTGAGCAGCTTCTGCGGCTGCCGGTTCTGAGCCCGTTTGATTGTGACAAGGATAACCTGCAGCAGCGATGCTTTGATATATTCTGCACCAAATTGTGTGCAGTCCTGTTCCTCTAAAATCTGCAGCAGCAAAGCCTCCACACGAAGTGTTTCCTGAGGCGTGAGATGAATGATCCCCTGAATATGAGATTTTTCATCATTCGTAAGAGTATCTGACGCATCCGTGTCACTGACGGAAATATTTGTGAGCAAATTTTCCCACTGAGAACGGATATCCTCCATATTGTCCGTAGCTGAAGTCGACGGAAGTGTTTCACGCATCAGCTGTTTCCACTCCTCCCCCAACTGCTCCGGAAAAAAGTAACAGTTCATAAAGCGAATCTGAGAATTCATAACGTATCCATGTTTCTGGTGCGCCGGAACTAAAAAGACATCTCCGGAAATCAGAGGCATTTCAATACCACGAAACCGGTGCATGCATGCTCCTTTTGTAATTAGTACAAATTCCTGGAAAGCATGCGTGTGTTCGGCAATTACCGTATTGCTTTCGTATTCAGCGGCTTCTACTCCAATCGCCGTATTCTTCAGCGGAAATTCAATATAAGTATTCATAGATACAGCACCTCTTTAAAACACAAGTTGATTCCTCTCTTCTACTGATTACTATATCACAGCATCAAAAAAGGCACCAGAAAAATCATAAGATTGTGCTACTTTATTCTTGCATTGTTATGCCAGATCTGACAGACGATATGGTAGACTGATAACATCAAGTGAACTCATGCATGACCTCATTAAAACCAATACCCGGCTGATATGCGGGTACAGCAAAAGTCAACAAAATAAAAGCAGATAAACAGGAGGCGCTACATATGACGTCAAGAGAACGAGTATTAAAAACATTAAACTTTGAAGAGGCAGACCGCATTGCGGTTGACTGGGGGAACAATGCCGTCACCGGAATTCAGGCAGATGCATACCGAAATCTGCTGAAGTATATCGGACATGAAGAAGAGGAGATTATCATCCGCGATATCAAACAGGGGCTTGCCCTGGTCAGTGATTACGTGCTGGATTATTTTGATGTGGACACACGTCCGCTTCTGACCAATCCACCCAGCGGATGGCAGATGAAGATTGACGAAAGCGGGGGATTCTGCGATGAAAACGGCGTTTATTTTAAACAGATGGGGGAATACTTTGATTTTGTAAAAAATCCGCTGGAAAATGCCGACACAATTGAAGACCTGAAAGCGTTTAATCCTTCCGACCCGACAGATCCCGCCAGATTTGCAGGTATGCGGGAACGCGCCAAATATTTAAGAGAAAACACAGACAAGGCGATCGTTATCGGTGAGCATGGTTCTGTCTTCTATCAGGCATGGGAATGGAGAGGCATGCAGAACTTTATGGGAGATTTTGCAGGGGATCCCGAATTTGCGGACTATCTGATGGACATGGCCGCCGACTGGTGGAGTGCCTGGTATGAAACCATGCTGAAAGAAGTCGGCGAGTACGTAGATATCATGTGGCTTGGTGATGACTGGGGGACACAAAACGGCCCTCTGATTCAGCCGGAACAGTTTGAAAAACGTGTTCAGCCGCGGATTAAAAGAGTCATTGACTCCATGCATAAATACTGCGATGGAAAAGTCGCATACCACAGCTGCGGATCAATCTCTTGGGCTTTTGATTCTCTTCACGATGCCGGCGTAGACATTATCCAGCCGGTTCAGGCAAATGCTGCCGGTATGCAGGACAGCCGAAAAATAAAAGAAATGACGTACGGAAAACTGGTGCTGCACGGCGGACTCGACAACCAGGGAAAATTCGCCGGACCTGCCGACGCAGTCATCGCGGATGTCAAGCAGAAAATCCGTGACTTCGCACCGGGCGGCGGTTATCTGTTTGCATGCGGGCACAACATTCAGTCAGACTGCCCGCCGGAAAATATTGTGGCAATCTTTGATACGTACAAAAAATACGGCAAATATCCAATTGCCATTGACGAGGCTTAGTCCCCATCTTCCATGGTATCACCGTTTACAAAAAGAGGTCCTGCGGACCTCTTTTTGCAACTTATTTTCTACCGTAAAAATAACCGGATCAGTGTTTCTTTCCACTTTGTCAGAGGATAATACCGCATTGGAAGATCCAGCCAGTTAGATTTCTGAAGCACGCTCTTCCTATGGCTGAATGTCTCAAAAGATGCTTTTCCGTGATAACTTCCCATACCGCTCGTGCCCACACCCCCGAATCCCATCTGTGACGTCGCAAGGTGAATGATCGTATCGTTGATGCAGCCGCCCCCAAACGACAGTTCTTTTAAAACCCGGTGTTCCATCGCCGGATCTTTTGTGAACAGGTACAGTGCTAATGGCTTATCCCCGGCTTTTACACGTGATATTGCTTCGGGAATATTGCAAAACGTCAGAATCGGAAGAATCGGTCCGAATATCTCCTGCTGCATAACGGGTGAATCCCAGGTGATATGATCCAGAATCGTCGGAGCAATCTGCATCGTGTCCTGACTGGCATATCCGCCTTCCAGTACCGTCTCATCCTTCATCAATTCCATCAGGCGGTTAAAGTGCTTCCGGTTAATGATCTTCGGATAATCCGGATGCATCACCGGTTCATTGCCCAGCATCTTACGAATCCATTTTTTCAGGTATGTGACAAGATCATCTTTCACCGTTTCTTCTACCAGCAGGTAATCCGGAGCCACACATGTCTGTCCGCTGTTCAGGAATTTTCCAAACACAATCCGCCTTGCCGCAAGATCAAGATCCGCCGTGGCGTCAACAATGCACGGGCTCTTGCCGCCAAGCTCCAGCGTTACAGGAGTCAGGTTCTTTGCCGCTTTTTCCATCACGGTCTTCCCGACTTCTACACCGCCGGTAAAAAAGATATAATCGAACTTCTGATCCAAAAGCTCCGTATTTTCCTTTCGTCCGCCTTCCACAACCGCCACATACTTGCGCGGGAATACTTCTGAGATAATCTTCTGAATCACTCTCGAAACGGTAGGCGCATACGCGGATGGCTTCAGCACACAGCAGTTGCCTGCAGCGATAGCACCGATCAGAGGCTCCATGCACAACATAAACGGATAGTTCCATGGGGACATAATCAGTGCAACACCGTATGGTTCCGGAATCACAAAACTTTTTGCCGGAAAGTGCACAAGCGGTGTGGACACTCTTCGCCCTCTGATCCAGAACGGCAGACGGCGTTTCACGTATCGAAGCTCTGAGAGTGTCATGCCGACTTCCGCCATATAAGACTCTGCCTCTGATTTATGCAGATCCTGTTTTAAGGCCCCCAGTATCTCAGCCTCATTCTTTTTTATCCCGGCTTCCAGACGGCTTAACGCCGTCATCCGGAACTGAAGGCTTTTTGTCTGATTACCCGAAAAAAACATCTGCTGTATTTTCACCAGTTTTCTGATATCCATAACCTATCCCCTTTCCTCTTATCGGTCATCGAACCATAAAACGTATTAATACGCTTTTTCTAATATAAAAACAACATCCTCATATTTCACATCGCGCGGATTGACGATCATGGCACCGTCATTCATCGCAGTTCTCGCCACCTCTGCAAAATCGCTTTTTCTGACACCGCATTCCCGCAGCCTGACAGGAAGGCCGCACATTTTGTTCAGACGCATCCGCATTTCCCAGACGGCCCGGATGGCCTCTTTTCCCCGTTCCTTTTTCGGTGTCGCGGCAAATACTTCCTCCCCTGCCAGATGAAGCAGCAGCTCTGCATACATCTCCTTGCGCAGCCTGTGGTTAAAAGCCATGCCGTGCGGCATCAAAATGGTCATTGCATCCCCATGAGGCACCCGGCAGACGCCCCCGAGTGCATGACCGATCGCATGTATTACGCCAACCATACTGTTAGAAAAGGCAGCCCCGGCCATCATCGACGCATTTGCCATGGCAAGCCGCGCTTTTTTATCTTTCCCGTTTGTCACTGCCCGTTCCAGATTCTCTGCAATCAGCCGGACAGCCCCCACTGCATACGCATCACTGAGCGGATTCTTTTGAATACAGGTGTAGGCTTCAATCGCATGACAGAGGGCATCCATGCCTGTCGAGGCCGTTATCCTTGGCGGAAGCGTCTCCGTCATACGCTCATCCAGCACCGCTGCATCCGGCTGCAGATAATAGGAGATAAATTCCATCTTCAGTCTGCGCGCTTCATTTTTGATGACTGCCACCAGGGTTGACTCTGACCCCGTCCCGGATGTCGTCGGAACTGCGATGAACGGAATGTGGTTCATCCCTGTCATATTTTCACAGCCCCAGATATCCAGCAGATCTTCCACATTCTGCGACAGAACCATCCGCACGCCTTTGGCCGTATCGATGACCGAACCGCCCCCAACTGCAACAAGGCTGTCACAGCCAAGCCTCCGGTACTCTTTTACAATATTATGCACAACTTTCAAAGAAGAGTCCGGCGGAATGCTTGTATAGATTCCCCCCGGTTCAATTCCTCCTCCCATCAGCGCATCCAGCACAATCTTCAGTGTGCCGATTTTCTTGAGCATCTCATCTGATAGCACCATCGGCTTTTCTGCACCCAGATTTTCAAGCTCTGACGGGATATTTTCCAGCGCATACCGTCCGGACATTACTTTTGCTGAGCTCTGAAATTCATAATATTCTGGTATCATATGTGATCCGTCTCCTCATATTTTTTATGCATACATTTTATACGATATGGTTTCTTCTCCTCCGGTGACATCGTATAAGCACCTCTTGCCGCGCCGATCAGCATCCGCATATACAGCGCCAGTGCACTGCAGTTTTTCTGTGCCACTTCTTTTAAAATCCGCTTCGTCATGACCTGCGGAAACAGATAGGACTCCACGACATCCACACAGCGTGTCAGTTCCATCGCTGTCCCCACATCTCCATGCAGCGTAAATGCATGTGCAGCATATGCCTGTGCGATTCCCTGTCTGCCCGTCAGTACCATAAATGCTGCCTCCAGGCTGCGAAAGGTGATACAGGTATCATAATATCTTTGAATTCTGGGATTCAGGCGCTGAAGCTTATCTTTATTTTTTCGAAAATACAGTTTGGGTCCATCTGCAGAGCAGGCAAGGCAGTATGTCATTCCATCGGGCCAGCTGTCGATTTCTTCTCTCACCCGTCTGTCAATCTTGTGCAGCTCACAGATGCCTGCATACATCACATACAGCACGATCGCCCCGATTTGTTTTTCTATTTTTTGTTTTGCTGTTGCTTCCAAACTCATTTGAACATTCATCATTAACTCTCTCCGTCCATTTTCCGTAAGATGCTTCCCGCCACACTGATGCCGTTTGCACTTGCCTGCTGAAGTCCTCTTGTGACGGATGCGCCGTCACCGATGGCGCGAAGCCCTCTGATACTGGTCTGAAAATCCCGGTCAACCACAACTTTGTTGGAGTAAAACTTCACTTCCACTCCATACAGAAGTGTTTCATCGCTGGCTATCCCGGGAGTTACTTTGTCAAGCGCCAGAATCATCTCCTCGATATCCACCATAATCCGGTGCGGAAGGACAAGCGAAAGATCCCCAGGCACAGAATCTTTTAACGTGGGAATCAGATTGTTCCTGCACAGACGCTCCTCTGTTGTTCTTCTGCCCCGCCTGAAATCTCCAAAAGCCTGAACCATAATCTTTCCGTCACACAGCATATTACTCAGCTGTGCAACTGCTTTTCCGTATTCAATCGGTGTTTTGAATGGTTTGGTGAAATTTTTAGAGACAAGAAGTGCAAAATTTGTATTATTCGTTTTATACTCAGCGGATTTATAAGCGTGACCGTTTACGACAGCCAGACCGTCTTCATAATATTCCGTCGCAACCTCGCCGGAGGGGTTCGTGCAGAACGTGCGCACTTTGTCATCGAAAGTAGGCGTATAGTAGATCAGCTTTGCCTCGTACAGATTTTCATTCAGAAACTCCATCACCTCATCGCGCACCTCCACGCGGACTCCGATATCAACAGTCCCCACTTCCGTCTCAATCGCATGGTTCCGGCAGACATGGCTCAGCCAGTCGGCCCCTTCCCTTCCCACAGATACAACGATCTCATCTGCATGGTAAGTTTCCCCCTCCTGTGTCACAACACTTCTGGCACAGCCCTCTTCTATCGTAATATCAGTTACCATCGTGTTAAACTTCATTTCAATCCCCTGTTTCAGCAGATGATCCTGAAGCCTTTGGTATATTTTATAACCCTCCTCGGTTCCCAGATGACGGATCGGACATTCCACAAGCTTTAAATTTGCATTGATCGCTTTTTTCCTGATTTCTCTGAGCTCTTTTTCTTTGCCGATGCCGTAGACTTTCTGATCAGCGCCGAATTTCAGATAGATATCATCTGACTCTTTTAAAAGTCTGACCGTCTCATCATATCCCAGAATCTCCGGAAGGTTGCCGCCGACATCCGGTGACAGGGACAATTTGCCGTCAGAAAAAGCACCTGCTCCCGCAAAGCCGGTCGTGATGGAGCAGGGACTACATCCCATGCATTTTTGAGTTCTGCGTTTTGGACAGCTTCTGTTCTCAATCGCACGGCCTTTCTCTATCATCAGAATCTTCAGTTTTGGTCTCATCTCTATCAGTTTATATGCACAGAAGATTCCTGAGGGGCCTGCTCCCACGATAATCACATCATACTTATTTTCCATATAACCATTACCCTTCTACAATCAGATATTTTCCATCCGGCAGTTCAAACACTTCGCTGGCCTCTCTCAATTCCTCATCCGACATATCCCGGACATCCATGCCGGATTCATCCATATAGTCACGTACCTCACCGATAGAATTTACAACGACTGCCATACAGTCCTCCAAAAATGCTTCCGCTTCCTCCAATGTCTCCGCCACTGGTTCGTCAAAAAGCTGTGACTGATCCTTTAAAAATATTTCCAGACATTCTTCACTGTAACTCTGCATGATATTTCCCCCTTTTCCCCTGTATGTCCAGCAGTTCCTCCGGACGCTCAATGATACAATGCGCATGGTGTTCTTCCAGTTCCTTTTTATCCCTGAATCCCCAAAGTACCCCGATCGTCAGCATACATGCTCTGTTCCCGGTCTTCATATCCGTGTCTGTATCTCCAACATACATACACTCTTCCGGTTTCACACCCAGCCTGTGTGCAATCAGAAGTGCACTGTCAGGTGCCGGTTTCCGGGGAATGCTCGGAGTCTGTCCCTGGATGACATCAAAAAGATCTTCTCCGTATATTCCATGAATCGCTCCCACCGCTGCAGGATGAGGCTTATTCGTACAGACGGCCAGGAGTACCCCTCGCTTCTTCAGTTCAAGCAGCGTTTCCGGCATTCCCGTATATGCCTTTACATGGTAAAGCGGATCTTTTGCAAACAAATCACGATACATCTGTCTCGCCTCATCCAGGTATAACAGATTTCCTCCCGTCTTATCAAAACAACGTTTGATCAGTTCATCCGCCCCGTCTCCCGCAAAATAATTAAAAAGTTCTACAGGAACCGGCCCCAAGCCGTAATGTGCCAATACCTGATTTGCAACATGGGCAATTGACTCCACGGTATCTAATAGTGTTCCATCCAAATCAAATAAACATGCTTTGTACATCCATGTTCCCCTTTTTCACGCATTTTTGTTTAGAATTTCAAAAAAAGCATACGCTTTAAGTATACCCCGCACCAATCAGTGCCGCAACCGATTTTCAGTTTTTTTTACTTTATGCTTTCTTTTTTTACAGAAAAGTATTACAATGATTTTAAATTCAGGTTATGAAAAAGGAGAATGATTACTATGTGCAAAAACAATGTCATAAAAAAGCTGGCATGCCTTGCATTTATCGGTGCCGCTATCGGCGGTCTTATCATTTTTTTCAAAAAGTTTGAAAAAGAAGAAGACATGTTCGAGGAGGAAGAGGATGATTTCGACTCCTGCCCCGGATGTACCGAAACCAGCCGGAGCTATACAACAATCTCAGGAGATGCGGCAGCTGCCCAGGATGATAAGCCTGAAAATGCTGCGAAAGAAGCTGTGAAAGAGGCTGTTGAACAGGCGAAAGCAGATTGAACGGATACAGCAGAGACCGTATAAACGTATTTAAGAATCCAGGAAAGGCTGATTTCATAATCTGAAATCAGCCTTTCCTGTTCTCTGTCCATGCCAGATGAAGTCTGTCCATGCCTTCCCGTATCTCTTCTTCTGACAAAGTGGCGTAACCCAGAATCACCGTTTTTGATTCTTCTGCCGATGTTTTCCCTGCAGTATCATAGTCCGACAGCCCATAGATGCAGACTCCGTGTTCGGCTGCGCGCTTTACAGCCTCCTGTTCTGTCATTCCATTGGCAAATGTCAGCACTACGTGAACCCCCGCATTCTCGCCATATACCCGACAGATGTCCGCCATCTGTTTGAGCTTTGCAAGAAGTATATCATGTTTTGTTTTATACAGAGCTCTCATCCTGTTGAGATGACGTTCATAATGACCGTCACGGATAAACAGTTCAATGATTTTCTGATCCACTTTTGAGACTGTTGCGGAAAAATTGATTCCGTGCTGTTCATACCGTGCCGCCAGTCTTTCAGGCAGTACCATATAGCTGATACGGATCGCCGGAGCGATAGATTTTGAAAATGTTCCCAGATAAATTACATTCTGATGCCCGTCATAACCCTGCAGGGCGGGAATCGGTTTTCCCCGATACCGAAATTCACTGTCATAATCATCTTCAATAATATAACGCTCCGCCCCTTCCCGGGCCCATGCCAACAGCTGCATACGCCTCTTGACCGGCATAACATTACCCATGGGAAACTGGTGGGACGGCATAACGTAAGCGATATCGGCCCCACTTTTCTTCAGTTCATCTACCCGCATCCCCGATTCGTCCATCGGTATGCTGCACACTTGATATTCCAGTTGGGAAAACCCCAGATATGCACTTTTATACGTTGGGTTTTCCATTGCAATCACATGGTTCTGACCCAGGATGATCCGCAGCAGCATCAGCAGATAGTCGTTTCCGGCTCCTACGATGATCTGTCCCGGCGTACAGCGCACCCCGCGTGCGTGGTGCAGATAGGAAGCCAGAACCTGCCTCAGTTCCCATTCTCCCTGCGGATATCCCAGCTGAAACAGTGATATGTCATCCTGCTGCAGAATTTCTTTTGAAATCTTTCTCCACTGGTTATACGGAAACCCGTGCGCATCAATCCCGTTGACCGCAAAATCATAGTCATACGCTTTTGATTTTCCCGGCAGCCTGTCATCCTGCAGTATTTCCTCTTCCTGAAACTGGCAGATCCCTTCAAGTTCACAGACAAAGTAACCCCGGTACGGAACTGATTCTATATACCCTTCCGACATCAGCTGCATATAGGCAAGGTCCACGGTACTTCTGCTGACCTGCAGATGACGGCTCAGGGCACGCGTAGAAGGCAGACACTCTCCGGGGAGTATCTGCCTTTTTTGAATCTCTTTTTTCAGATATTGATAGATCTGTTCATACAGCGGAGTCTTAAGCTCCCCATCCAGCGAAATGGTCAGCTCTCTCATTCTTTCCTCTTCCGTCAGTCTTTTTATTTCGGCAGCTTGAATGAACTCTTCAGGGATACAATACGATTAAATACCAGCGCATCCTCTCTGGAGTCTTTTACATCCACGCAAAAATATCCGTTTCTCACAAACTGAAAACTTTCGTAAGCCGCAGCCGCTGCAAGCGCAGGCTCCAGGTAGCAGTCTTTTAAGACTGTCAGGGAGTTCGGATTCAGATTCAGGGTTCCGTCTTCATTATATACGCCTTTTTCTTCATCAATGATATTCTCGTACAGACGCACCTCCGCTTTAACGGCGGTTTTGGCGGCAACCCAGTGAATGGTTCCTTTTACCTTTCTTCCGGTAAATCCGCTGCCGCTTCTCGTCTTTGGATCATACGTACAGTGTACTTCCGTCACACGTCCGTTTTCATCTTTGACATAACTTTCACACTTTACAAAATAGGCATTCATCAGACGCACTTCATTTCCCGGAAACAGCCGGAAATATTTCCTCGGCGGTTCTTCCATAAAGTCTTCACGCTCAATATACAGTTCCCGTGCAAACGGAACCATTCTGGTGCCCAGTTCTTCATTCTCCATATTATTGGAAACTTCAAAATATTCCACCTGATCTTCCGGGTAATTATCGATCACAAGCTTGACCGGATCCAGAACTGCCATCATGCGGGGCCGCTTCATCTTCAGATCTTCCCGGATACAATACTCCAGCATCGCGTAATCTACGGAGCTGTTTGCCTTGGATACTCCACACAGCTGAACGAACATACGGATAGATTCCGGTGTAAATCCTCTCCTGCGCAGCGCAGCAATCGACACGAGGCGCGGGTCATCCCAGCCGTCAACGATTCCATCCTCCACAAGCTTTTTAATATAGCGCTTTCCCGTCACAACATTGGTCAGATATAACTTGGCAAATTCAATCTGTTTCGGAGGCTTCTCATATCCGACTTCCCGGACCACCCAGTCATACAGAGGTCTGTGATCCTCAAATTCCAGTGTACAGATAGAGTGTGTTACCCCTTCGATCGCATCTTCAATTGGATGGGCAAAATCATACATTGGATAAATACACCACTCATCGCCGGTATTGTGATGTGTCATATGTGCAACACGGTAAATAACAGGATCTCTCATGTTGATGTTCGCAGAAGACATATCAATCTTCGCCCGAAGTACTTTTTCACCATCCTGATATTTTCCTTCCTTCATCTCCCGAAACAACTGAAGGTTCTCTTCAACACTCCGGTCCCTGTAAGGACTGTTTTTCCCAGGTTCTGTCAGGGTACCGCGGTACTCTCTCATTTGTTCTGGGGTGAGATCACAGACATATGCCTTTCCTTTTTGAATCAATTTCACTGCCGCTTCATACATCTGCGGAAAATAATTGGAAGCGAGAAACAGACGGTCCTCCCAGTCAGCCCCCAGCCACGCAACATCCTCTTTGATCGAGTCTACAAATTCTTCTTTTTCTTTGGTTGGATTCGTATCATCAAAACGAAGATTGAACTTTCCATTATATTCCTGTGCCAGCCCATAGTTCAGCAGAATGGATTTTGCATGTCCAATATGCAGATAACCATTTGGCTCCGGCGGAAATCTGGTGCATATTGTATCGTATGAACCTTCAGCCAGATCTTTCTCGATAATCTGCTCGATAAAATTTTTGGAAATCGTTTCTTTTTCCACTTGTTTTCCTCCTCAGGTGCGAACTGAGCCGCCTGCTCAGTGGGCGACTCAGTTTTTTACATTATTATTTTAGTATCATACCACAAAAATTAGACTTGTCAAAGGGTCTTACATCATTCCTCGCAATGCATTCATCAGATTCTCCGTCCCCGTATCCATCATGATCGGTATGAAAATGTACAGGATCAGGCATACCGCCGCCACAGTCAGTACGAGTGAGGCAACAAGGCAATAGATCTTGCGGTTTGGTTCCATCCCGACACCATGCTCATATCCCCGCACAAAAAACAGGAAGCTGATCACAGAGAATACCAGGAATAGCACCACTGCAAATTTAGGAAATGCCAGTGCAAATATAGCCGTCAGCAGAATTCCAACGCTGTCCACAAATGCAGATACACCGACAGCAGACATCATTTTATACAGTGTCGTATTCCCTCCAAACATTGCAGCAACGCCTTTAAAAATCCCCGCCTGAAGATACGCCCCGCCAAATGCGGCTATGATAATCAACAGAAGTACTTTGAGGATCGAAACATCTACCATTCCGTAAGAAATACTTTTCATCTTGGATACGGCAATAAGGCTGACCAGAAAGCAGATCAGTGCCTTAAGTCCTACCATCTCGAGTCCCATCACACTGTTATTGCTGTCACAGATTCTTTTAATCGTAGAATCCGGTCTGGATATCAGCGGCAGAATTTCCGCAAACATATTTTTTGTATTTTTCACAAACTGGCCTTTTTTCTCGTAAAACCATTGAGAATTAAAGTTCCCCTGCGGCCCGCCATATGGATTTCCCTGATAGGGATTTCCCTGCGGTCCTCCATATGGATTCCCCTGCGGTCCCGCTGCGTATGGATTCCCCTGATAAGGGTTCCCCTGCGGCCCTCCATATGGATTCCCCTGATAAGGGTTCCACTGGTACGGCCCCCATTGCGGTGGTGTTCCAGATGGGTTCCCCTGATAAGGATTCCACTGCTGCGGCCCTCCATATGGATTCCCCTGGCCGGGGTTCCCTTCGTTGGAATTCTCCTGATAAGGTATATCCTGCTGTGGTCCTTCGTGAGGTTTTTCCTGGTATGTAGGTTCCTGACTGCCGCCTGACTTCGTTTCATCATGATCAGGAGCTTTGGTTTCGGCCTCCGTCGTCTCTTCCTGCGGATTTTGAAGCGGTACTGTTTTTATCGTGCAGCTGCAGGGTTGCCCGTTGATCAATGGTTTCCCACATTTTGTACAGAAATTTGCCATAGTCCCCTCCTCTTTCAATCTGGTATTTTTATCCATGTTAAAATTATAAGATATTCCCGGGCAATGTCAAGCATTTCCCTCTCCTTCGGATGATTGACATCTCATAAAATATATGATATTTTATATACTAAAAAAGAAAGGTGTGATGAATTTAAATGGACGACAGTGACAATAGCCACAGGGAGACAATCCTTACTTATTATCATATGATGACATTGACTGTTTCATACAGTATTTTAGATAGCTGAGGTATAGTCTGCACTCCGTAAACAGGGTACAGACTGTACCTTTTTATGTTTTCTTACAATCAATGTCTCATAATAAAAGCAAGGAGGTTTCCAATACTATGCTCGGAGCAATGATACTACAGGTTCTCCTGATCATTTTGAATGCAACTTTTGCAAGCGCAGAGATTGCCGTCATATCTATGAATGAAACAAAATTAAAGCGGCTAACCTCACAGGGCGATCCCCGCGCAGTTAAACTTTCTTCCCTGACCGAACAGCCGGCACGTTTTCTGGCCACCATACAGGTTGCCATAACGCTCGCCTCGCTGCTGGGAAGTGCTTTCGCCGCTGACAATTTTGCAGGTCCTCTCGTCGAGATTCTCATAAACGCCGGTGTACCTATACCCAAAAATATTTTGAACTCCCTGGCTGTATTCCTTATTACTTTGATTCTTTCATATTTCAGCCTGGTCTTCGGAGAACTGGTACCAAAGCGGATTGCCATGAAACAGGCAGACTCCCTCTCCCTGAAGATGTCTCATCTCTTGTATGCGGTATCCAAAGTATTTGCGCCGCTGGTAGCCCTGCTCACCGCTTCCACCAATGTCATGCTGCGGGTGCTGGGAATCGATCCGAACGAAAACAATGAGAAAATGTCAGAGGAAGAAATCCGCATGCTTCTGATGGAGGGCAGTGAGGACGGGACGATCGATGCCCATGAAAATGAAATTATACAAAATGTATTTGAGTTCGATGACATCTCAGTTGAACAGATCTGTACCCATCGTATCGATGTGATCGCTCTGTACATAACAGACGATATTGAAAAATGGGAAGATACGATATACAGCAGCAGCCACACTTATTACCCTGTCTGCGGCGAGAACAGTGACGATATCATCGGTATCTTAAATACCAAGGAGTACTTTCGGATCAAGAATCGGACACGTGAGCACGTATTAGACACAGCGCTTGATAAACCTTATTTTGTCCCTGAGAGTATGAAAGCCAATGTACTGTTCCAGAACATGAAAAATTCCCGCATCTATTTCGCTGTCGTTCTGGATGAATATGGGGGACTGAGCGGAATCATAACCGTTCATGATCTGATCGAAGAGATTGTTGGTAATCTGTATGAAACAGAAGAACCGGCAGATATCGAACAGCTCGGCGAGGACACCTGGTGTATCCAGGGCTGTGCTCCGCTTGACGATGTTGCTGACTGTCTTGGGATAAAGCTTCCTCTGGATGATTACGATACGTACGGCGGCTATCTGTGCAGTGTCATCGGCAGAGTTCCAAACGACGGAGAATCTTTTGAGTGTGAAACCAGTGACCTGCATATACAGGTACATTCTGTTTTCAATCACCGCATTTTAAGTACAACCGTTAGAAAGCTAAACAATAAGTATTAAAATAGAGCCCGTGGAATTCCATGGGCTCCGTTTTTATGTCCTGAATTATAATCTGATCTGGCTGGTACACACATAGTCAAGCAGTTCCTGACTGTGACTGACAACCAGCATTCCAATCTTGCGCTTTTCCACTTCCTCCAGCAAAAAATTCCAGATCTGTCCCTGTGTGATCAGATCCAGCATCGTACTGATCTCATCGGCTATCAAGTACCTGGTCCCCTGGCCCAAAGCTCTGGCAATGCAAAAACGCTGCAGCTCTCCGCCGGACAGTTCCTGAGGATAACGGGTCAGCCAGTCGGGCTCAATGCCCAGCCCACGGATCACCCGCTCTTCAATCTGATTTCCCTCCTGCAGCACCGCCTCCATTTTCAGTCTGGGATTAACTGACTTCTCCGGATGCTGCCAGATCATCTGTACGGGACAGTATCCTTTTTTCGGAAGCGGCGTCCCATCGATCAAAACCTCTCCTGAGTCCGGCGGCATATACCCGCCAATAATTTTCATCAGCGTTGTTTTTCCGCAGCCGCTCGGAGCCGTGACTCCCACCCGGTCCTTCGGTCCCACTTCCAAATTGACACGATTCAGCACCGGCTCTCCATCTTCCTGGTATGAAAACGTAATATCTTTAACTTGCAGACTCATGACCGTGTACCTCCTCGCCCTCACATTTGACACAGCGTACAGTCCCGCAGCGCACAATCCGCGGAGTGATCTCACCCTCACACTCTTTGGAAAACATCGGGCAGCGCGGCCCGAACACACATCCCTTTGGAAGTTCTTTTACATAAGGCTGATTTCCCGCAATCGGTGAAAAACCATTCCTGGGCATCGCCCGCCAGAGAGCTTTCGTATATGGATGACGGAGCGTTTCCTCTGTTTCAAAATCCGCCACGAGAGCTTCCTCAACCGTTGTTCCCGCATAAAAAACAGCAATGCGGTCAGCCACCTGGAGTGCCAGTTCAATATCATGCGTAATCAGCAGGACGCCATTTCCTTCATCGGCAAAGCTTCGGAAATCTTCCATCGCTTTCTTGGCAAGTGACAATTCAAGTCCCGGTGTGGGTTCATCGGCGATAATCAGTCTCGGATTTCCCATAAGTGCGGTACTCAGCAAAATCCTCCTGCTCATTCCCCCGGAACACTCAAATGGGTACAACTCCTGTGTATCCTCCTGCAGATGGTACTTTTTAAAAAGCCCCTGCTGTCGTTTTCTGGCGGTTTCTTCCTTTTTCCCTCCACGCACCTGTTTTCCGACTTTCATCAGGGGATCCAGATAATTGACACTCTGAGGAACCAGTGCAATCTCTTTTCCCCTGACCTGTTGCTTGCGCTGCTGTGTCAGCAGCTTCTGTTCAAAAAAAATATCTCCGCTCATACTGGCATTGCCCGGCAGGATTCCGAGGATCGCATGCGCCAGAAGGCTTTTTCCCGAACCACTCGCGCCAACCACCGCCACAATCTCTCCTTCGTGGACTGATACATTCAGATCCGAAATAACCGGAAGATCAATCTGCCTGGTTCCCCGGTCATACTGTTTAAACGATACTGAAAGATTACTGATCTCCAGTATATGCCACTTATTCAGACAACTCATACTTACCTCCCGTATTATTCATGCGCACTGGATGGGTCCAAAAGCTTTCTGAGACTGCTTCCGGCCACATCAAACAATACAACTGTCAGCACCAGCATCACACCGGGCAGCACTGCCAGCCACCATTTGCCGGTGATCAGATATTTCATGCTTTCCGAAAGGATGATGCCAATCGCCGGCTGTTCAGAAGAAAGGCCAAATCCCAGAAAAGTAATACTGGCTTCATGGAGAATCGCATGCGGAAACATCAAGATTAGTCCAACGATAAACTGCGGCAGCAGATGCGGCACCATGTGCTTCATGGCTGTCTTCATTCTGCTGTGTCCTAAACGATGGGCAATTTGAATATACTGGCTGTTCTTCAGCTGCAGCACCTCGCCCCTGATCACTCTCGCAAGCGACGGCCAGTGCGTAAGCGCAACACCGAGAACAACCCCTTTGAGTCCTTTTCCGAGCGCATAGGAAATCAAAAGCAGCAACAGGATGTGCGGGATCCCCATGATCAGATCAATCACAAACGAGATGACACTATCCACTTTATTCCCCAATACTGCGGCCATCACTCCCAGTAAAAAAGCAATCACAGCGCTGATGCCGGCTGCTGCTACACCGATGAGAATACTGATGGAAAGCCCGGTTAAGGTTCTCGCCAGCATATCTCTTCCCAGCCAGTCCGTACCGAACAGATAGGTAAGACTCGGCGCAAGGTTTTTCCTTGAAAAATCTGTGACTCTGGCAGTATCATAACTGAATACACCGGCGGCCGCCACAAACACAAGAAACGCCACTGCCGCTGTAAAAATGATCATCGCCTTTTTTCTTTGATTCATGATACAGCCCCTCCTTTTCTCATCCGGGGGTCGACCACACCGTAAAGAATGTTGGCAACAAAATTACCTAAAAACACGATGGCTGCCGTCACAAGCGTAATTCCCATCAGAAGAGGTACATCGCTCCCTGTTCCCGCGGCAACAGCCGCCTGTCCGAGTCCCGGGTAAGAAAACACCTGCTCCACCAGTACAGAGCCTCCGATAATCTCACTGACCGATGCAAACTGAAGGGTAAGCGCAGGGAGAATAATATTGCGCAGCCCATGGCGGCATACCATGCTTCGTCTGCTCTCACCGCGCGCAAGTGCAAACAGCATATAATCGCTTTCCATGACATCAATCATTTTCTCTCTGGTGTGCAGCGCAATATTGGAGACACCTGTAATAGAGAGTGTCAGGGCCGGAAGTATCGCATGCTGGATGCGGTCCAGAAATGTTACTCCCGCAGCCTCCACTCCAATCGGCACACTTAAGCCCACCGGCAGCACTTTCAGCCATACTGCAAATACAAGCAGCAAAAGAAGGGCCAGCCAGAATACCGGAGTACTGGCAATTAAAAGAGAATATCCCTTGATGATCTTATCAATCCAGGTTCCGCGGAACACTCCCGCAAGAATTCCCAGAAGAAAGCCCAAAAGCCCGGATATCATCCAGGCTATTACCATAAGCATCAGAGAGTTGGCAAGCTTCACTCCGATTACCGCAGTTACGGGCTGACGGTACAGGAGAGAATCTCCCATATCGCCCTTTATAAAATCCTTGGCCCAATTCAGATATCTCTGTACAGGCGGCTCATCTACGCCCCAGTAGGATTCCAGTTTATCTTTCTGCTCCTGACTCATCGCTCCAAGCGCCGCCTGTCCTACATTTGCCTGCAGAGGATCGATCGGTGATACACTGACGAGTGTAAAAGTCACCACACTGACTGCAAACAAAAGAAGTATCATTCTGATAAAGTTTTTTCCAATAAATTTTATTCCGTAGCTATTCAACGTCAGTTACTCCATTCCCATTGGTCTACATTATTAACAATTGACCATCCATGTCCATGCGGGTGAATCTTCTGCTCAGCCACTTTCAGTCCGTCTCTCACATAATAAAGATGGTCTACATTACACAGCCAGATCCAAGGAATATCCCCATCCTGTGTGATACCGGAGGTACCGTCCCACTGTGCCTTCTGCCACAGCTCATAAGATTCTTCAAGGCTCCCCGCACGAAGCGCTTCGTCCATATACTGATCCACAGTCTTATTGGCGTACGGTGAATACTCCGCTGTCCCAGTATCAGACATCGTATGATAAATATTGTACAGTTCCATTGGAGTATGTGCCCCCCATCCCCACATCAGCGGTTCCGAAAGTGCCCTGTCATACGCTACATCCCAGCCTGCCCCTTCCGTCCTGACGGAAATTCCGATTTCTTTCAGCTGGTTGGCAGTATCTTCCGCCAATGCCTGACGTACAGAATCATCCGGATGGAACATCAGTGTAAACTCGGCTTTTACGCCATCCTTTTCACGAATACCATCCGAACCTTCCACCCAGCCTGCGTCATCCAGAATCTTTTTGGCTGCGTCCTGATCGTATGACACTTCAGCGTCTGCATTGTACCACGGAAGCTTGTCACATACACTGTATGCGGCGGTTCCATATCCGCCCAGTACATTTTCAATCATTTTCTCGCGGTCAATCCCAATATTGATCGCTCTTCGCACTGCAATATCCGAGGTGACATCATTTCCGATTGTCAGCCCGTCTTTATCCTCAGCCGGCGACGCCGGAAGGTTAAAACCTCTGTTGTCCACAGATGCCACCTGCAGAAGACTGTAGCCTGAAATATCCTGATCTGCATAAGAAGCCGCGGTATGCGCGACATCAACCTGTCCAGCCATTGCCGCTGCAAGTGCTGCGTCTTCATCCATAAACAATACGGTCAGTTTCTTAATCTTGACTTCATCTCCATAATAATCCGGATTTGCCTCAAAGATTACCTGCTGTCCTTTATCCCACTGTTTCATAATATAGCGGCCGGATCCGATTGGGTTCTGTCCGTAATTACTGTCATATGCATGTTCCGGAACAATTCCAACAATCGCCATTGTATACGGCCAGATTGCAAACGGTGTTTCCATATGGAATTCTACCGTTGTCTCATCCACAGCCACCGCTTCTTTTAGCATAGTAAAATCATTGACACTGCTGTTTTCTTTACAATTATTATAGGTAAATGCCACATCCTCTGCAGTCAGCGGCTCTCCATCGGTAAATTTTACATCATCACGGATTTTGACGGTCCAGGTAAGTCCGTCCTCGCTGACTGTATACTCTGTAGCCAGATCTTTGTCGATCTTCAGATCTTCCGTGGTCGTCGTCAGTGTACTCTGAATAAGCGGCTCATGTACATGCTCCCCCGCTCCCCATCCGTATGCCGGATCAAACCCGGATTCTGGCTCTGATGTCGTCGGCATTGTCACAATGACAGATTCTCCGTCTGCCGAAACAGTTTCAGCACTTCCTGTTTCCTGATTTTTCTCTGCGCCTTCTTCGCTGCCGCTGCTGCATCCGACCAGTACGCCTGCTGTCATCGCCGCAACACATAACAGCGCAAGTAATTTCATTTTCATGTTGATCTCCTTCCAACGCTTTGTGTTAACATATTAGCACTCTGTCTGAACCTCCACAAGCCCGTCAGGGGGATATTTTTTTTACGTTATCTGTCGCATCTTTTGAGTTAAAATCATAGTATATTATTGCAGCACCTAAAGTTCAGATCGGGGGTATTATGCAGTTAATTTCCAATATGGTCCGGAAAAACACGATGTATTACCGTGATATTCCGGTTTTCGTTTACCAGATCAATTATCCTTCTTTCTCCACCTCCTGCCGGACGGAGGCGGCCCGGGAAATTAATGAATACTACGCCGCTGCCTCTAAAGATCTGGAATTCTACTGCCGTACGACACTCTACCCGCGTGCTGTTGAAAATGCAAGGTACATCCCCAGCAATCAGCCTCCGTTCAACAGTTATGAGCTGATCGTGCAATATCATGTTCCCTATAATATGAATTGCATCACAAGTCTCTACTTTGACCAGTATACCTTTATGGGCGGCGCCCATGGAGAAACCGTAAGGAAATCTAATACCTGGGATTTCTGCAGTGGAAACCAGCTGTATCTTACAGACTTTTTTCCACGATTTGCCACGTCTCCCGAACTGCTTTTTAATGAGTTGAGACGACAGACAGCACTGCGTCTGCAGACAGAACCCTCATCGTATTTTGATCATTATGCCGACTTGCTGGAGAAAAATTTCCACCCTGAAAATTTTTATCTGACGCCGGGCGGAATTATAATTTATTATCAGCAATATGATATTGCTCCGTATGCCAGCGGCATTCCTGAATTCCGAATATCATAGATTGTATCACCTGATATAAAAAGACCATTCGCCGCTCGGATGGTCTTTTCCAGTTAAATATTGTCATAAATGACTGTTTTTTTCGTATTTCTTGATATTATTCGTCTTTTTAAGACCAATTTGTCTTATTTAGTCTAAAATTGTCTTTTTTCGTCTTATTTAACCAAATGAATTTTATTTTGCAGCATACTTAAGAATGTTTAACATCAAGGAGGTAGTTATCGTGTCCCTACAAGACGTTTTGCAGCTTGTGCAGTCTATTTCAGGTCACCCCTGCCGCAAAGGATATTATCACCTGGCTCTGGCTGTTTATTATTGCTGTCAGGTACCTGTCTATGCCGGAATTTGTCTCGAACGTCAAATATATCCATTGCTCTCCAGCGAAACCAATCTTCCTGTGCGGTCCATCTCACGAAGTATTTCCCGGGCTGTCTGTGACTGTTGGGATTATGGAAATCATGACATTCTGGACAAAGTAGCGAAACGACACTTAATAGAAAAGCCCTCTCCAAAAGAGCTAATCATTTATCTCTGCAGTTATCTTGCCGGATATCCGGAACCTCTATAATTATTTATTCTATCATATTGAAGAAAGAGTATTATGAACCAAATCACACAGTTAATACAGAAACTTGGTATCCACTCCGCTTACTGTGGCTATCATTATCTGGAGTATGCACTGACTTTATGTCTGCAGGATGAGAATTACATGCTCTATGTATGGAAATGGCTCTATCGTGATGTCGCACTTTACTACGATAAAAGCCGTGCGAGCGTCGAGCGTGCCCTGCGTACTGTTGTGGCTGCCTGCTGGAATGATGGCAACAGAAATTATCTGCATAAAATTTCCAGCTGCCACTTGGAACAGCGGCCAACCGTCAGCGAATTTATCGAAATTCTTTATCACCAGCTCAAAGAACAGTAATCCTACCTATTGAATTTTTTTATAATCATGCTATACTACCTTTATGGGGTATTAGCGCAGCTGGGAGCGCGCAACATTCGCATTGTTGAGGCCACGGGTTCGAATCCCGTATACTCCACTATGAAAATCCTGTGTTTATGCGGGCTTTCGGGAAATTAATATTTTTATCTGTCCTCTCATGGGCAGATATTTTTTTGTTTGGGGACTATAACGACTAAGTTTTGTGTAAATACATTTACACTTTATATATTGATTTTGTAAATATATACTGAATCTATAAATTAGCCCACCGTGGGGACAACCAAGAGACTTATGGTGCAGCAACATACGAAAAGTTTACAGTAACTGCCCTTTGGTGGCAGATTTTTTTATCTTACCGCATTTTAACGCACCCCAAAATGCTCATACACACACGCACATATATATGATATAATAATGTAGAGTGTACACAAAACAGAAAGAGGTGAATCTGACAATATATTTTGTCGAATGAAAATAATAAGCTTATGATGCAGCCATGCTGATGCTGCCTCATGCCTTCTTTCTGAGCTGCAATTGATAAATCTGTTCTTTATCCCTTCGCTTGGGTTAATTACGTCCGAAAAAATGGTAATGACCCAAGGATACATGTTACAAGGAGGATAAAGGCATGAGAAAAATCAGCAGCTTTTTACTCGCTTTTTTACTTTTTGTTTTGGGTACATATGGTGAGCGCATATTTAAATTCGTGTACACTCTGATACCGCGCATACCACTGGAAGCTTTCACAACTTTCGGAGTCATAGCTTCCGCTGTCGTACTGATTATATTATCCATCAAAAAGTAACAAAAGAGTCGGGACTGATCACCCCGGCTCTTTTTCTGTTTTCGACTTTTTTCTGTTAAATTTCATCTATTATTTTAACGGAATCTGTTTTTCTAAATTTCTTATAAACTACTTTATAATTCTTTTACTCTCCTTTCACGATTTGTTAAAAATAGCATCACAATTCCATCACAATTATTCTGTATACTGATCTTATCAACAAAGAGGACAGCAGCAGCAAAAGTCAGAGGTAAGTTCAGAGAATGCTGTTGGACCTCGCCTAACAACAATTTACATTTACATAGATATTCTTTTTCATACCTGCCGGAGCTTTTGCTCCGGCTCTCCTTTTGCCGTCTGTGCATAAAAACCAAAGATTATGTTCTTACATCTGTTGATACATCTCATGAAATGTCTGAAGATGACACTCCTCATCTTTTATTATGCGGCGCAGATTTTCCACAATATTGATATCTCCGATAGTTCTTGCCTGTGCGGAGTACTTGCGGATTGCTTCCTTTTCCGCTTTCATTGATTCCGCCAGCATCGCCCGCAGTTCATGGGGGTAGCCGATATACGAAGGAGACCACCAGCGCATCCTTTTATTCTTTACACACCAAAGCCGCGGATCTGCCCCGAGCTGTCTCGCCAGCTGAGCAAATATATTCAGATGATGCATCTCTACAATACTGATGTTACGGAAACATTCCGATATCTCTTTGTACATTGGTTCCGTTAAAACAGCTATGTAAAAATACCTGGAAACATCACTTATCTCTGATTCGACGTCAGCCATGTTACTGAGCATTTCGCGGGCGTAATTAGAGTTCCTTCCATTTACCTGAACTTTTGGATATGATCCATCTGCCTTGGATATACACCCATCTGGTTGATTATCACGCATTTTCACCCTCCTGATCAATCTGTCTGTACCATATATCTATTGATACAGACAGATAATTATGACACAAGGTAAGAAGATATCAAAAAAGATATGAACTTATTTGTCCAATCTTTATCCGGACACCCCTGTCATAAGAGTTGCTACCATTTTTATGAGCATCGAATATATCAGATTTTTATTACAATATTTTCGGATGATTTCCAAATAAAAAAAGACCACTCACAAAGGATGGTCTGAAAATTTGAATTTATTAAAAAACACTGTATTTTCAATCTTATTCAGGTGTAAAAATAAGCTACAGACGGGAATCGAACCCGTGACCTCAACACTACCAATGTTGCGCTCTACCTACTGAGCTACTGCAGCGCGTAACGTTCCGCTACGATTAATAATTTTAACAAAATTCTCGACTAATGTCAAGTAAAAATACCAGTAAAATAACTTGCAGCCGTTATGTTTTCTCTGTCCCTGTCACACAAGCTTTTACTTTCTGTCGGATACGCTGCAGTGCATTATCAATAGATTTCACAGAACGGTCCAGATTTTCTGAAATCTGGACGTAATCCGCACCTTCCAGATAAAGCTTGAGAACCTGATTTTCAAAATCACTCAAAGCTGACTGGATCCTTTTTTCGATGCCGGCAGCACTTTCCTGATCTATGATGATAGATTCCGGGTTCTGTACAGAGAGCTGTATAAGCTCAGATGCAAACTCTTCGTCGCTCAACGAAATATAAGAATTAAGAGGCTGATGCTTCTGCCTGTTGGAACTTTGAATAGCATTGTAAAGCTGACGCTCAATGCAAATCTGAGCAAACGTGGCAAAAGAAGCCGCCTTTCCGGGACGAAAATCACGCACTGCCTTAAAGAGGCCAAGCATGCCCTCCTGAATCAAATCATCCGTTTCACCACCGACCAGATACATTGCCCTGGCTTTTTTTCTTACCAGTGGTTTATATTTGTTCAGCAGATACTCTTCCACTTTCCCATCATGATGATTTATTCGTTCTATTAATTCTTCATCCGTAAATTCGTCGAAGTTTTTCATGTTAACCTCTCTGTCTGACGATTTCAAAAGCAAGAATTCCGGCAGCTACCGAAGCATTTAGCGAATCAATATCTCCTTTCATCGGTATGGAAGCCACAAAATCACATTTTTCTCTCACAAGACGGCTGACGCCATCTCCTTCACTTCCGATTACAAGACCGACAGGTCCTTTCAAATCCAGCTTATACATGGACTCACCACCCATATCAGCACAGACAAACCAAATCCCTTCTTTTTTCAGCCGATCAATTTCCGCTGAAAGATTTGTCACTTTCGCAACGGGGGTATAGTTCAGGGCACCAGCCGATGTCCTGGCAACCGTCGCTGTCAGTCCGACCGCACGTCTTTTGGGGATGATGACTCCATGTGCACCGGCCAGATTCGCAGTACGGATAATTGCTCCCAGGTTATGAGGATCTTCGATATTGTCAAGCAATATCAGAAATGGAGGTTCTCCTTTTTCTCTTGCCAGTTCCAGCATCGCCTCCACACTGCTGTAAGAGTAGGACGCAGCATATGCGATGACTCCCTGATGCTTCCCTGTCTCTGATATTTGATCCAGCCGTTCTTTCCCAACAAAATTGACAATCGTATCCTGTTTCTTGGCCTCCCTTAAAATCGTCCGTACAGGACCATCCTGATTTCCGTCCAGCACAAACAGCTTATCCACACTGCGCCCGGCACGGAAGGCCTCAAGAACTGCGTTGCGTCCCTCTATTTTATTTTCCTCAAACTCATGCTTCTCCATCTTTTTCCTCCAGACTTACTTTCATCAGGTCGATGATCCGTTTGATGTTCCCCGACAGATACAAATATCCCACAAGCGCCTCAAAGCCAGTCGCTCTGCGGTAATCAGACACCGATGCATTTTTAGCAACGGTATGTGGTTTTGCATTTCTTCCCCTTTTAAACACACCGACTTCTTCTTCTGTCAGCAGCGGAAGGATCCTGTCCATCATGGCCGCCTGCTTCTGCGCTTTCACAAGCCCGCTCGCCTTCTTATGCATTTTCTGAACTGGCAAGTTGCCTTCACCCATGATGATGGTCCGGATCAGCAAGTCATAAATACTGTCTCCGATATATGCCAGTGACAGCGGCGAATATGACCTCACATCGATATCCGCCAGCTGAAATTGTTCTTTCAGATAATTCAAGCTCTCTTCCATTTTACACCTTCTCTTGTATCTTCGAGAATGATTCCCTGGTCCAGCAGCTGGTCACGAATCTCATCTGCCAGTTTAAAATCACGCGCTTTTCTGGCTTCCTGACGTTTTGCAATCAGTGCTTCAATCTCTTCATCCAGGTTTTCCGCCTTTTTATCAACAATTAATCCCAGAATATCACACAGAAATTTTATTTCATCCAGCAATGCCTCCGCATAAGCTGCAGAACTATTCTCATCAGCAGTTGTATTGGCAAACTTCACCAGTTCAAAAACAACAGAGATCGCATCCGCCGTATTCAGATCATCGTCCATCGCCATCTCGAATTTGGTGCGGTATCCTTTCATCTCCTTCAGCTGTTCTTCTTCCTGCTGAAGTACAGATTGTTTATCTGCGCTGTCACGCAGCGTTTTCAGATGGTCCACAGCAGTTATAATTCTCTCCAGCGCGTTTTTAGAGGATTCCATGATATCTGCACTGAAATTAAGCGGGCTTCTGTAATGTGCACTCAGCATGAAGAAACGCAGCACCTGAAGATCATATGTTTCACCGATTTCTCTGACTGTAAAGAAATTGCCAAGAGATTTGGACATCTTGCGGTTGTCGATGTTCAGAAATGCATTATGCAGCCAGTACCGCGCAAATATTTTTCCGTTGCAGCACTCACTTTGTGCAATTTCATTTTCATGGTGCGGAAATACGAGGTCCTCGCCTCCCGCATGAATATCGATCTCTTCGCCAAGATATTTCTTGGACATAACCGAACACTCGATATGCCATCCAGGCCGCCCGTCACTCCACGGCGACTTCCAGGAAGGCTCTCCTTCTTTTTTCGGTTTCCAAAGCACAAAATCAAGCGGATCTTCCTTTGAATCTTCTCCGGTCACAAGAAGAGAACGCCCTCCGCTTCTCAGATCATCCAGATTCTTATGAGATAATTTCCCATATTCCTCAAACTTTCTTGTCCTGAAATATACCGTTCCGTCAACATTATATGCATAACCTTTATCAACCAGAGTCTGGATCATATCGATCATACCGTCAATTTCCTGTGTCGCCAGGGGATGTGTCGTTGCCGGTCTGACATTCATTGCCTGCATATCCTTCTTACATTCTTCAATATAACGGGTCGAGATCACTTCTGAATCGACACCTTCTTCAATCGCCTTTGCAATAATTTTATCATCGACATCGGTAAAATTAGACACAAAATTCACTTCATATCCTTTATATTCCATATAACGTCTCGCCGTATCAAACACGATCATGGGCCGTGCATTTCCGATATGGATCAGATTATATACCGTAGGTCCGCAGACATACATCTTAATCTTTCCTTCCGTAAGCGGCACAAACTCTTCCTTGCTTTTTGTCAGCGTATTATACAGTTTCATCCTTCTTCTCCTTTTCTTACATCAAATATTTATCAAACAAAAAAACTCCGTCTCAGGCAAGAGACGAAGTAATCCGCGGTTCCACTCTTGTAGAGAGATATTCTCTCCACTTTCATACAGATAACGCCTGCATGCGGGGTGGCATACTCAAGGTTCCTCCACCCGGCTCCCGAATGCACTTCTCTGCTTTTCCCCTTAAGACGGCTTGCAGCCGGTGACCATCTCTCTCTGAAAGCTTTCAAGCAGATACTCTTTTCGTTCACAGCCTTTTATGCTCTTAGTTTATGCAAAAAACCGCTGTTTGTCAACACTTATCGGCCGTATTATTTTTCTTTTGCGCAGCCGCAGCAGCCCTCGCAAGTCCCGCTGTCCATCCGGTCATCGTCAGCCAACTCAAGTACCGGTATCAGGGAACAAATTGCCTGGGATGAAATCCCTTCCATCTTTCCGGTAAACCCAAGTCCTTCTTCCGTCGTCGCTTTGATATTAACCTGATTAGTCTCCAGATTAAGCGCCTGGGCTACATTCTCCGTCATCTTTTCTATATATGGCATAAGCTTTGGCTTCTGCGCAATAATCGTGGCATCAATATTGTTGATGATGTACCGTTCTTCCTCAAGCAGCTTACCTACTTTCTCCAAAAGAAGGATGCTGGAAATACCGTGATACTGTGGATCGGTATCCGGAAAATGAGTTCCGATATCACGCAGCGCCGCAGCTCCCAAAAGTGCATCCATAATGGCGTGTACCACCACATCTGCGTCCGAATGCCCCAGCAGCCCTTTATCAAACGGAATTTCCACTCCTCCCAGTATGAGTTTGCGGCCTTCTTCCAGCCGGTGTACATCATATCCCATTCCTACTCTCATATGCATTTCCCTCCGTTTTTCTTATCATACCGTATCATACTTCCATTTTCAAATAAAATTTACAGATCCAGCAGTGCGCGCCAGGTATTTTTTCCGACAATGCCATCAATGGAAAGACTCTTTTGTTTCTGAAATTCCATCACTGCCGCTTCTGTATCCTTCCCGAATACTCCATCCTCTCCGGAAAGCCCAATGCCGATTTTATATACATTAGACAGTTTCTCCTGAATCAGCTTTGTTATTCCGCCGCTTGCACCCCGGCGTACTGTCGGACAGCCATTCAGCGTATTTGATCCCGCTATCCCGTCCACTGTTCCCGGGTTATATCCCTGGCGCACTAATTCCTGCTGCAGACGCAGCACCCAGTTATCCCGAGACGGTGCGATCCCGGATCCCCCAGGTTTTCCCCAGGTTTTCATAAATGAGTTAACATTTCCATATGAATTTTTCAGCCGTGACGGCGTGCTCCCCCAGTCCGGAAGCTGAAAATGCGGGCGGTCCACCGGGGATGTCCAGTCACCTCCCCATTCCAGGCCGAGTGATTTTCCAATTGCTCCGACGTGTTCGAAAAAGTTTCCACTTTCATTGTATGCGCCTGTTCCGTCGTTTCGATAAAAATCAAACGCTACCCCCCACTGATGCATGGAACTGTAAGAGCTTCCCCTTGCATTTGTTACAATCTGTCCCGGTTTTGTTCTTCCCTGCGCGTAAAGCGCGTCCTGCTCTGCAACGCTTCGAAAGCTTTCACCGATTGCGATTGGATATCCCTGTCTGGCACACTCTGCTTTTAATTCAGCAGCAAGTTCCTGCAGCCGCGGATGACATTTTGATAAGTCTCTGCCCATAATACCTACTCCTTAACTTCATATTTATATTTTGAGAGTACACTGACAGCCATCTAACGAAAGACTTTTCATAATATCTGGAGCTTCAGCATATACTCTCTTACTTCATCATATGTCAATAAACCTGAAGCGTGCATTTATGACATTTTTCATCTTTTTGCCCCTTAAAAATAATATTTAAATTTTTTTAAATTTAGGTATTGACTTTTTCTTATCGCAATTATATAATAGCAGAGCAGGTTGCGGTTGAGACAACCAAAAAACGTCGAAATCCACTGTAATACCCTGGGATCTTAGCTCAGCTGGGAGAGCATCTGCCTTACAAGCAGAGGGTCATAGGTTCGAGCCCTATAGGTCCCACTTACTTTGTAAAAAAGTAAATTTCATACGTTTTGGCGAGATAGCTCAGTTGGCTAGAGCACACGGTTCATACCCGTGGTGTCGGGGGTTCAAATCCCTTTCTCGCTACTCAAAGAAAACCCCGTAAATCCAGTGTTTACGGGGTTTTTGCTGTTTGTTTATAAAGAGCTGCCCAATTCTTATCACATGATATTTTCAAGTCTTGCCGCAGATAGCATATGATACAATTTTATTATAGGTAACTCTGTGATATTGTGCTTACCAAACACACTGACTCCAGAAATTCTGCAGATGCAAAAATTTCCGGCGCCTTTTATTAAATCTCACATCACCTTTTCATGACTCTCCATAAACCATTTCCCAAAACACAGCCAAAAACGGCAGCGTCTCTCGATAGCTGAGAAGACAACTGTACTGACAATCTGCAGTATCAGCGGCGGAATGAAAAAAATAATGGACTGTTTCGTATACATTGCAAACGAACACCAAATGCTCAGACTACAGAAAATAGCGATAAACAAATGGTCAATATTTACTGGTTCCTTATTTTCTCTCATCTATGTAATTTCCCTCCGTTTGTATAATTCATTGTAAGCCAGAGAGCCGCCATAGAATATATCATCAAGCGCTGAAAGACACATTTATAAACCGCCCCTGCTTTTTTTCAAATGATAACATCTGGCACCGATTGAGGCGATGCAGGCATAGACAACCAAAACAAGCACTACAACCCAAGTATCAATCCAAAGCGCAATAAACTCTGCGGAGAGGCTTAAAGCTGCAAACTCATTTATATCAGCGTTGCTAAATATACTCTTTTTTGTGCTACTCACAGTATACTCCCTGTCCATATAACCACCTTATCATACGCATCCCTCCTAAAAACAAAAAATCACCCAAATTTACAGACTATCTGACAGCCCTTTAGCATTCTGACTTAGAAAGTATCTTCCTTTCAATACAGAGCTGTCGTTCCGGATTCCCGCAAATTTAGGTGATTCATTATTTGTTTTTACACTTTTCTCATTACGATATTATTTTATCACGCGTTTATTTGATTTTATAATATTCTTTTTGAATAATTAATTATTTTTTATAATTATATTTGCATTATCAATATTAATCATTTCCTGAGAAAAGTTCTCATTCTACTCTTATATGTGATATGACTTTCCATCTTTTGGTTTTCTGCCTCTGGTTCTTTATAATTCATTTAACGATCCCCCCGCACTAAATATAAGACAAAGATAAAACCCGAAATAACTGATTGACTGCACGAAACACAGCGTCACACATTTTATACCGCTGCGCCTGCTGATCCGTGCAGTGGTTTTAAAACACGACAACCAACAACATTTTAAATTCCTCTTCCCCATATACCGCATGGGGATGCCCGGCTGGCATTATAATGGTTTCTCCCTCATGAAGCAGGTAATCCACACCATCAATCGTAATCCTGCCAACGCCATCCAGGCAGGTGACAAATGCATCCCCGCCGGATTCATGGGTGCTGATCTCCTCGCCTTTAGCAAAAGAAAATAAGGTGATACTTACTGCATTGTTCTGTGCCAGTGTTTTACTGACGACCTGACCCGCTTGGCAGGATACTTGCTCCTTTAATATAAGAACTTCTGCCTGGCTAATATTTTTTATTTTAACGCTCATAATCCAACCTCCTGATTCGTTATATCCATAGTTTCATGCCTTTTCACGCAACTTATTAGTTTATAATGCCATATGAAGCGCAAAATGTATGTTGTAAATACAACAAATCATTTCTTTCCCCAATTACTGGCTGTGCAGCATACCGCCCTTCCATTCGCCGCAGTCTGTGTAATTTCTACACTGTGTTTTCTCTGGCGGAATTTCTTTATTGCAGCTGCAGCCTGGCAGCTCACGCTATCGCTGATAACCGGATGTATGCTTGTATTGCTTACCTAAAAACAAATTTGCAAAAGCAGATCGTATAATAGGCGTATAAACAAAAACACTTTTTAATCAGGAGGGAAAAAATATGAGTACACAAAACACAGAAAAATCTTCAGGCGCAGCTTTTGGGGCCATATTATGCTTTGCTGCAGCTTTCTTACCCATCAGCAGGACAGAAACTTACTCCGATGTAACAGCCGCCTTGCAGGGAGGCGCCATTACCCCCAACATGATTATTGGGTTTTCAAAGTTCGGTATAGCCTATATCATTCTGACAGTCATTACCTTATATTTGATTGTAAAATCCAATTCATTTTCAAAATTTATGGCTGTTATAACGAGTGCCTATGGTTTGTTTCTGGTAAGAGTTCTTTGTGATCATAGCAATACTGCATTTTATACCACAAAAATGGCATGGGGCAGTTACGTCCTAATTGGTGGTATTGTCTTAATGCTTGGCGGTTTATTTTTTGGCAGTAAAACAATTGCGGATACCACAGCTAATACAAATGCAGAAAATGTAAAAACACTCTTAACTTGCCCGTATTGCTCTAAAAAAATGAATGTGCCTTCAGGTCGTGGTAATATTGAGGTAACTTGTGCTCATTGCAGCAAGAAATTCTATGTTAGAACTTGACTGTTAAAATGATATAACAACAAGATGGGACTCGGATATCCGACCGGAAGGGTACTTTACATAAGATGTGATGTATTTTAAAAGATTAGAATATATGAAGGCAGCCCACGACTTGACGCAGCAAAATATTGTGTGGACTTTGTTACGCCTGGCGAAATATTATAATTGTTCTGTCGATTATTTGTTGGGCGCAACAGATTCCAAACGTCATTTCAGCAAATGAAATCATCTGTATCCTCTGTCGGACTATACCCGAGAAGATTTAAAGACCCTTGAATGGAAGGACCGGTAAGTAACGCAGAAACGATTGTGCCTATGCCAAAAACTCCGCCCAGCAATAAGCCTATGATAAACTGCAGCAGATCATAAGCGATACGGACATAGCGGTATTCAAACTTCTCTGCTTTCTCAAAAATGATAAGCGGCAGAAGGTCATTTGGCACCATTCCCAGATTTGCAGTCTGCACCATGGCAACTCCGAAGCCGATTAAAACGGGGGCAGCTACGATACAGACAATGCGAATCGGCAAAGCCGATATGGCAAGCAACGGTGCCAGCAGCATCGACCAGATATTCATAATTCCCCCAATGATAAAAATGCCGATTATAGTTCCCAGTCCAACTCTTTTACGTGCCGTCAGTAATATTGCGATTAAAAAAGAAAACTGTACGAGACTGTTGGTCGTTCCAACCTCAAGTCCTAGGATGCCGGCGATCCCCTGGGACATAAGGTTCAGCGGATCAGAGCCCAGATTACTGTAAACAAAAAGGGAACCTCCCGTTCCTATTATTAAAAATCCAATACACAAGCGTATCAGGCGATACCTGTATTTTTTTATAACAGTCACATATCCCACCTCCCTTGTTTTATCTTATCTTCATATAGGAAGTCTGGCAATGGAATATCTTGCGATGTTACTATTCAAGTGATAAATCTGCCCTTATTTTAGGGTGCACGCTTCCGGTCTTTTATCTTTACGTATTTCCTTAAATACTGCACGTCGGATACCGACATTTCTCAATGGCACGTATCCAACCGTGCAGACGGTCGATTCGATCCAGTCAGCATACAGGCATCCTTTCGGAATTTTAAAAATTGGACACTCAGCTTTTGCGACGTTGTACTGGCCGATCTTATTCAGGCTGATCTCAACCGTCACGTGATTCGTGACTACAAATTTATGATCCTGACTATATTTTGCGAGAATCAGGCTGGCCATATTGTTTTTCTTTTTGATATATCCCAGGCAGATAAAATCTTCTGTTTTCAGGGCATTTGCAGTACCGTTACCCGCTGGATTTGCATACACGTTCAATTGAATACCTCGTTTTTTTCTGGAATTTCGCTATCGAACCGGGCAAGCTCCGGTTGAACAGTCTGAATCTCCAATATCAAAATCCGATTCCTCGTATTCATAACGCGTGAGAAGTGAGGGATTAAATGGCCTCATGGCTGCCCTGCGCGCTTCGTATTCCTCCTTCGTAATTGCTTCATACGGCAGGAGTTCATAAAAACTGTCATCATAACTTAGAAATGAAAGCGCAACCACATCATCCCAATTGTCCCACACCCATTGCTCCGTATTTTCCCATTCATCGTCCCTTACATGGATTGTGACAGAACAATTATGATCCACATAATGTTTCATGAACATTTTATAATTTTCCAGCTGTTCAATGGCAGAGACATCTGCCTTCACCTTGCCGTCCGGTGCTTTTACAGGAAATTCGACAACCTTGGTTGTCGGATTCTCCGGATTCTGGCCAACTTCAGGCAGAACCGGGTATTCCAGTTCCTCACACACTCTGCACAGAGGATCAGCAGCATTGATGCGTACACGGCGGATATAGTATGGAGAGTGAGAATAATGAACACCGCTCGAAACGGTTGGCAATAGTGACAACGTTCCTTCCGGCTTTACGGTTGTCACCAGCAGCGGCTTTTTTGTGCCCAGCCTGTCTGCCAGATCTTCTGCTGCTTTATGGGCTTCTGTGCGCAGTTTTTCAAGCAGCTCCATCTGCTGCTCCGCCATCATCCCCGTTGCATTGACCATATCCTGCCACCCAGTCAAGGAGCAGCCCAAAAGCCGGTCTCTTTGCTGAACAGCATTCCAGCGGTGTATCTCAAGTTCCCGGCATGTCATGCGGTAACCTGCTCTTGCGGATAACCGCTGTGCCTCCAGCAGCGCCTGCTCGTTAAGCTTCCCGTCTTCAACAAACCCCATGACATTCAAAGTCGTGAGGTTGCAAAGACCGTGACTGTCCATCAATACTTCTCCGCATGGATTACATCCGTTAAAATTCGGCCGGCGCTTTTTGCCCGCTTCCTCATTGATCCAGCCCGGCTCCCCGGAATAGCGCATTTGCTGCATATGCCAGT
This sequence comes from uncultured Ruminococcus sp., assembly GCA_964621905.1. GTDB lineage: Bacteria > Bacillota > Clostridia > Lachnospirales > Lachnospiraceae > Ruminococcus_G. The sequence continues at coordinate 109,520 of CAZUNG010000007.1, forward strand.
GCAGCTGTTCTCTGGCCGGTTTTTTTCGATAATAGATGGAATTATTACTCATCTGTCTGTGAGCGATGGAATGATCCAGCTCCCAGCGTCCATTCACCTGACGGTACAGATTGCTTTTGGCTTTTATACATACCTGATCATCTGCATCGATCAGTCCGATCTCTGATGTTCGGCGCACACCTCCCGAAACCACATTTTCACCGATAATATTGGCGATATCCAACAAATCAATCGGCTGCAGCTGCGTACGTCTGGCCTTGTCCCTGTCACCGGCTGCCCGAATCACTTTGTGTATTTTCCCCAGCATGGCCATCATAGACTCATGACCGCTGGCTGTTCCCCCGAAAGTTTTCAGCCTCTCTCCTCTTGGCCGTATCGAATCATAATTTACTACGATTTCCCGTATTTTGCTGTATTCATGATTGCTCAAAATGTCAAAATAGTGGCTCAGTGCCTGCGCCCATCCTTCCTTGGAATCTCCGATCAGGAGAACTGCCGTGTCCTTGGTAAAGGTCAGGTCGGTAAACTCCAGCCGTTCTCTTTCAGGACGTCCATCATAGGCCTTGTGCAGAATCTCTATATCTGTGCGGATCTTAGGCAGCTTCTCTGCATCCTCTTTTAAGACCCGCACTCCCACGCCGCTCCCTACCATCAGAAGATAAAACAAATCATGATAAGCACTGAAATCATCGATCACTTCAAATGCACAATTATAATTCGCCATCGGATACGCATCCGCTACCGGTGTATTTCCTACCCAGAGAGTTCGTCCAGACAGAAACTGTCGCAGATGATAAATGTTGTCAAACAGCTTTTCCGCCTCATCCTTTGAAGTCGGCGCCAGTGAACAATTGTATTCCACCGCACGACGCACCGTCTCCCACCAGAACTCACGCCGTCCGAATTTTGACAGATATCTGGAATACGTGCGGGTATAGACGAAAGAGCCCAGCTGCTCCATCGGATTCGGCGCATGTTTATAAGCACTCAAAAACTCCCGGTCAAGAAGTCCTTCTTCCCAGCTTCCGCCGGCACGTTCTTTGTCCTTTTCAATCCGATATAAAATGTATGCTTTCGCTGTTTTATAGCACCTCTGTTCAAAGAGCGTCTCCTCCACTGTGTCCTGGATCTTTTCGATATCTAGGGTGTCCGCTCCCATTTCCTCCAGTCTGTTTACCGTAAGCCTGGTAGCCTCTTCCACCATTTGCTGATCCATCTCTCCCGCTGCCGCTGAAGCCAGCGCGATTGCTCTCGCAATAAAATCCGCATTAAAAGGTACGACCTTTCCGCTTCGTTTTCTTACATTCATCTGCATCCTCCTGCAATCATAATCATGTCCTATCCATATTTAGTGTTATATTCATTATCACGCACTATATATAGTATATCATTTAATATCGATTGACAACAGGAAAATTATATCAATGCAGGTTTTTCCTTCAGTGAAGCAATCCACGTTTCAATTGTCTGAACCAGTTGATACTGCTGCTGCAATACGGCCATTCCCGTCTCAGGAATGTCCGGAACACATTCCTTCCTACTGATATTCTCCTCCTGATACGTCTTGAACACATTCACATTATCTTCGATTCTGGTCAGACATAATCTCTGCTCTTTTGGCGACAGGCCGGTCAGAAAGCCCTGAGAGCAAACGGCCTTTCTTTTCTAGTTTTTGGTTTTTATACCGTATATCCCTCCCTCTTCCTTTCTCTCGGAAAAGCAAAAGAGGGTTTCATACTCGGCGCATGCAGGCAGGGAATCTGCTTCGTCCCAGTCATTCTCACCCTGCCGCTTTGCTGGGGTGTCAGCGGAATTCTTTATGACCAGCCGTTCGGCAATACGCTCAAAGAATTTGATTACAATTTTCTGACAACTGGTATCCATACCTCATACTGTGCATTGTTGGGATCCGGATTCAGGTAGACTTCAATATCCGGTGCATTTCCATATTCATAACCGGATGTCGGCAGCCATTCTGTCACAATACGCTGTTCCAGTTCCTGTATGGAGATATTTGTTCCTGACCCTTCAAAGACAGCCCATACAGACGCAGGAACCTCATACTCCTCCAGAGATTCATCGACTGGTACCGAACTGGAAACGGCAATAAAATACCGCCATTCTTCCGTGTCACTGCATGCGCTGACTCCCAGCAGCCCCATCGGCTGCTGATTCATCATGCCGGCCAGTTTTGGTACCGTACCGTCACCCGCTGCTTTTTCCCACATCTGCGGAACAATGGAGAAATTCTTTTCAATTTCCTGATGTAACGGCTGCGATACTCCGACGATCCGGAAAGCCTCTTTTTCTTCAATACGGTAATTCATCTCTTCTGCCCCCTTAACTGTAATTTTGAAACTGACAGGCGGGTATGATTTTATGGAACAGCCTCCTTTGCGGGCTGCAGAAGGCGCAATCCCGTGAATTCCCTGAAAGGCCCTGTTAAAAGCCGTAGGTGATGCGTATCCATAGTTCAGGGCGATCTCAATGATCTTCGCTTCACTGTTCTGCAGCTCCACTGCCGCAAGCGACATCCGTCTGCGCCGGATATATTCGGAAAGAGGTATTCCAGCCATATAGGCAAACATCCGCTGAAAGTGATATACTGAACAACAGGCCGCTTTTGCCACTTCGGTATAATCCAATTTCCCCGTTATATGATCCTCAATATAATTCATTGCATCATTCAGACGCTCGATCCATTCCATACTGCCTGCTCCTTTTCTATCATCATTCTAATCGTTTTATCTGCTGATTTCCTCTCTTTCCATGCCTGAAAAAGAGAGATTGTTTTCATTATAACTGTTGAAAAACAGAACAGCAATCCGTGAGATATTTCCTGCCCATGCAAATATAAGAAAAGCGAAATGCAAAATTCTATCTGCATTTCGCTTTTCTCTTATAACGATCAAATATCTGCCATCCGCTGCGGCACCGCGTCCGCCTGGCCGGATGCGTATGTCATGATCCTGTCTTCAGCCGCCTCCGCATGTATAACCTCACCGGTCACCCGTCCTCCATACATAACGATCATCCGGTCACACAATGAAATATTTTCCACCATCCCGGAGGATACCATAATAATACTGAGTCCCATCTTAGCCAGCGTGCGATGATCGCTTTCTGCTGATTACCACCGCTCAGCTTCGTAATCTTTTACTTTTTCTTCCTCCGGCTTCTTGCTGAGAAGTCCGATTCTGCTTCTGATATAACGTAAATTTACAACTGATACCTTCGACTTAACGGAAAGCTTTAAGAGGATCCCCTGTTGTTTTCTGCCTTCCAAAACCAGGCCCATGCCATTTTTGATGGCATCCAGCGTATTTTTGACAGAAACTGTTTCCCATCGATCCTGATGATGCCGCTGTCCCGTTTATCAGCCCAAATACACTTTGCAGCACTTCGCTTCTGCCCGCACCGACAAGACCGGTGATTCCAAGGATTTCTCCTTCATAAAGCCTGAAGCTCATATCAAAGACCTTGGTTGGAACATTTTTCAGAACTTTTTCCCAAGAACATTCGTACCGCCCTGCTATTATTAGCTTTCAATGCCGAATATCCTTGCCGGATTATCATACAGAAGCGCTCTGCCAATGCGGCACGCTTCCTGTACGTTAAACAAACCATCTTCAACTTTGCCGGAAAGTACTTCAGCAATATTTTTTCGTGCCATATACTGATGCCCGTAAACACCGTCTGCCAACATATAGTCCCCTCCGAAGCCGCTGATCTTTGTATAGGAAAACAGCTCCAGCCATTCACTTAAGGTACGCCTGCTGGCCACAGGGGATACAATGTGCGCCCAGCACATGTCCACAGAAACATTCGGAAACATTTTACACAAAGCTCCAAGCTCACTCTGATATGGATAACCGATATGAAACAGGTCGAATTTCATCTTTGGGTATTCCAGAAATATTTCGTTTAAATGGGAGGGCCGGCTGTTGGAAAGAAGATTCCCGTTTCCCTCCTGGATCCCCGTATGGATCTGCATAATCATGCCCTTTTCCTGGGCCAGACCGGTAACAAAGCGAAACAGATAATTCGTGAGTACCGGGTCGCAGTCATACGTCTGTTCTTCTCTTTCTATATATCCGCCCCCCGATCGGAGGAGTTTTAAAAAGGCTGCCTCTGCCTCTGCTCTCGTTGCAGGCGAAAAGTCAAGCGGCCGTGAATATGCAATTCCCAATTTCAAAATGTGGCTGACTTCATGGTACTGACTCATACGTATCTCACATGCTTCCAGATAATCGTCAAATGTTGAGATAAACTTTCCCGCTGCCTGTTCCAGTTCTTCCATATCTTTTCCCGTCCTGGGATATATCAATTTATCAATTCGGTTTGCAGCGACAAAATATTCTCTGTCAAAGTCTTCCAGTCCCCAGGTGTCCAGTATCGATATTTTTATCTTTGATTTTTCTTTCAGAACTTTCCGGTAATGATTTCCGTCAAATCTCTTCTGGTATGCCTCATTTAAATCTTCTATCGTCTCAGTACAGATACTGTCAATGCCGTATATCTCCCGGGCCGCTATCTGCAGCGACTGTCCGTATCCGGTATAGCGGCAGACGTCCCAATACGGCTGCAATATCTTCCATTTTTCTGAAATGTTGAAAGCATTTCCTTTTAATGCGGCACACTCCTTTTTAGACATTCCGGCACTGACCAGATCCACATTGAAATAGTGGCCCAGAAATTCTGTGATCACATCATTTTTCTCCCGCTTGCATTCAAATGCGGGAAGGTGTTCGTGTGTATCAATAATCTGCAACTGTTTTACATAATCATATATTTCCTGTATCATCCCATATCCTCCTGCTAATTATTTCTATGTATAAGGATTTTCCATTATAAAATCCAGTAAATTCAGGCAGCTTGTGTTTTTTATGATTTTTGAAAGGAGGAGATCAATGGACAACTTTACTTTTTATTCCCCTTCTTATTTTGCATATGGTAAACACAGTGAGGAACAGACCGCCTGTTAGAAGGCCTTCCGGGTGGGCAGAACCCAGGACTGGTCCAGCCATAATATCAAACATGAACGCTCCGCAGGGTGACTGTGCACACGGCGCCGGTCTTGCGGCCGTTATGTCCGCGGTGTTGGAATATCATATGCATCACAACATTATACGTTTTACTCAGGCCGCTGTACGTATCCGGGATCGCCAGATGGATTGCAATCACCCCGAGACTACCGCATGCAGCAGGATTCGCGCATTTCACAGCTTTCTTCGTTCCATCGGCATGCCCGGTAATTTCTCTGAACCTGGAGCAAAGGCTGAGGATATACCTGCTATAGCGCACCGTGCCTGCTTCGGTGGTGGCCGCAGCGGTATCCTGGAAGGTTTCGCACCGCTTACCGAATCCGATATCATCCGGATTTATGAGTCTATGGTCTGAGCGCTATGACCATTTTAAACAACAGTCCCGCCTTTATACGGGACTGTTGTTGTATCATCACGGTTCTATTTCCAGGCATTCAGGATCTTTATAATCTCCTCCTCATAATTGTTTGAAATATCCTCACTCTGCCCCCCATTTCTCACATTCGTCTCGGCCCCAAATCCGTTGTCCTCAAATTCCCATACATGGTATCCGACCCCCCGGTATGCAAAGTCCAGACTTCCGCATCCATCCACCTCCGTATAACGGTATTCCAGATGCATCTCCTGTAACTTTCGCTGTATTTTTTCCAGACGCATAAAAATCTCCTCCAGTCCTTTTCCTATATGTACAATATAGTCAAAGGCTGGAGGAAAATCAAGTCCTTCACTGCGTTATCTGTTCTTTAATACGTCACCCATACGCTCCCCTGATCTGCGGAACAGACGCATTTTTCAATAAATCGCACACCTTCTGCACCATCCCGGATATTGGGAAACCATAGATTATCCATCACATCACCGGCACGTTCTCCCCGGTTCACCCGGTCCATTGCCGTGCCAAACCGCCGGTAAAGATTTGCCCATGCTTCAAATAACCCTTCCGCATGTCCGCCTCCCATCCGGTCCTGTGTAACCATCTCGTCATCCTGATACAGATACCCCATTCCCCGGTCCAGGATCTGTACCGGCTGTCCCTGTACTTCAAAGCGCAGTTGATTTGGATGCTCATCCCACCACTCGACACTGGCTTTTGAACCTACCACTCTGATTTTCTGCTGGTGGGTTGATCCCGCATTGACGCAGCTCGCCCAGAGATTTCCAACCGCCCCGCCTTTAAAATGCAGCAGCACAAACGCATTGTCTTCAAGAGGTGCACGGCTCTTTACAAAGCTCTGCCGATTGCACATCAGTTCTTCAATCTCCAGCGAGGGAATCATCGCCTTTGCCAGAAACAGCGCATGTGTCCCCACATCCCCCAGAACATAAGAGGGACCTGCCGTCTTCGGGTTTACTCTCCACTTCGTTCCTGCATCATTTTTTTCCACTTCGGCGGAATGAAAACCGTGGGCAAACTGCATATTGATAATCCGAATATCACCCAGGTCACCTCTTGCAATCATATGTTTCGCCTGATGGATCATCTGCGCTCCGGTATATCCATATGTCACACCGATGATCCTGTTTTTTTCTTCTGCCAGCGCAAGCAGCTCCTGAGCCTGATCGCTCGTAAAGCACAGCGGTTTTTCACAGACCGCGTGCAGTCCTGCATTCAGCGCAGCTTTGCAGATTTCATAATGTGTTCCGTTTGGAGTCGCGATTGAGACTGCCTCAATCCCATCCGGCCGTTTCGCCTCTTCCGCAAACATGGTCTTATAATCCGGATAACAGCGGTCTGCGGCTACCCCAAGATTCACTCCAAATTCTCTTCCGCGAGTTTCATCAATATCAAACGCTCCGGCTGTCAGCACAAACAGACGGTCTCTTGCCGCTGAACACCTGTGTATATAACCGATCTGGCTTCCCCGGCCGCCTCCGACCATCGCCCATCTCAGTGGTTTCTCCAAATGAAATTCTTCGTTAAACATCGCACCTTCCCCTTTCTTTATTCACAGTCCGGCCAGTACACCGCACCGGGCTTTTCAACCCACAGATGCTGTTCTTCAAAATCCGGTCCGAGGTATGGATTGCCGTCCAGATGGCGGATCACCCAGATATAGTACATGGCGTAACCGGGAGCTGCAACCTGGGGATGTACCTTTTCCGGCATAATTTTAACCGTATCATTATGCTCCAGCAAGATTCCCTCATCACCCAGTTTTAAAAGCCCAAAGCCATTTTCCGGATAAAATTTGTAGAAATAGATCTCCGGCTGAACATGTGAATGAGAGGGGAAACCAGACCATTTTCCGGGATAATGTACATCTTCTCCCAGCATTAAATTTGATTCCGGCGTCAGTCTGTGGTCCTGGGCGGTTCTCACAATTCTTGTACCGGCTTCATTCATAAATCCTTTTCCCCGCACTTCTTTTACGATATCAGCGCCACAGCGCACCGCAGGCTCAAAATTTCTCTCATTTTCCGTTCTCATTACCGCCACCTCGCTGTCATCCGCCATGCCGGTAATCTTTACCTTTACGCCTCCCGGGACATTCAGACACCACAAGTTGTCATCAAGAAAACTTTTTCTTTCTGCCTGTACGGTTCTGCCGTCAAAAGAAACTTCAATTTTCCCGTACATGAGCAGATATGCCCGCTCCAGAGGCAGATCATCTTCATATTCTGTCTGTGGTTCTAATTTTAAGATTCCAAAATCCATCATCATATCACTGTGCTGCCCGTGCAGTTCTGTGATTGCCTGATACCCTGTCTTAAATGGCTCTTTTTGCTGAATCCTCATTCTTTTCCTCCTTCTGCAGCATACAGATGATCTGGTATGCCTCCTGTTCCACCTGATTTGCCGGATATTGAAACAGCTTCAGCCGGTCAAATTCTTCCGGATGTTTCTGCATTTCCTGCCTTAACGCATCAGAAAAAGCTTTTCTAAGCACTGTTCCAAAATTCATCTTCCCGATATGTTCCTTTTTCAGCCCTTTCATGTCCTCACCTGATATGCCGCTGGACCCGTGGATCACAAGCGGAAGCTGGCAAACTTTTTGTATCTTGCGAAGGACTGAGAAATCAATGGCAACCGTCCGGTTCACCAGACGATGTACATTTCCAACCGAAACGGCCAGCCAGTCCACCTCCGTTTCGACTGGCATCCGGGCTGCTTCCTCCGGTGAGGTAAACCGTATCTGTGTTTCCCCCAGATCACTGTACGGCACCTGACCGAGTTCCCCCTCCAGCAGCACCTTGTGCATATGTGCATATTCCGCCATCCTCTGCGTAACCTCCCGGTTTTTTTCAAACGGAAGTTTGGACCCGTCATACATCACTGATGTAAAACCACTGTCGATGGCACGTCTTATGAGCTCCTCATCCGTGCAGTGATCCAGATGTACCCCGACGGGAACCTGAGAACGCTGTGCAATCGCGGAAAGCAGGTTACCCCAGCATTCCACATCCATCGTGTCCACTGCACCTTTGTTCACCATCAGAAGCACCGGGCAGCCGGCTGTCTCTGCCGCACGTACTACTGCCTGCGCGTCCTCATATCCAAAAACATTGAACCCCGGAATCACTTTTTCTGAATCTGCAGCTTCCTTTACGTAATCTTTATCCCATCTCATACCTGATTCCTTTCAAAGTATGCCTCTCTGGCTGTCTCTGCCTCCTCAAACCCGGGAATACCATCTGCACAACTGATACTGGTCAGGGCAATGGATGCACATGCCGTACCCAGCTGCATTGAATAGCGCAGACCCCGGTCATTTAAAAGCCCATACATCAGTCCCGCAGCATAGGCATCTCCTGAACCAAAGGTCTTCAGAGCTTTCGTTGGTATAATCCCGCACTGCACAACGGATTTTCCTTTCACATAGCCCCACGACCCTTTCGGTCCGTCTTTTACAATCACCAGCTTGACCCCATGTTCAAGAAGTGCTCTGGCCGAGCGTTCATTATCCTGGTTTTCAGGCATGGACAAATATTCAACAGCGTCAAATTCCTCTCTGTTTCCGATGACAATATCCGCCTGTTCCACGACCGCCGTATAGCAGCGCGCAGCTTCTTCTCTGCTTTTCCATCCAAAAGGCCGGTAATCGATATCCAAAATGACCGCAGTATCATGTTTCTTTGCATATTCCACGATCTGAAACATTGCTTCGCGGGACGGACTGACCGAAAATGCGGTCCCTGAGAGCAGCACAGCACGTGCATCTGCTATATAATTTTCCTTAATTTCATCCGGGCTCAGCAGCAAATCCGCTGTTCCCTCCCGGAACAGATACGTCCCGTGGTGAAAAGATTCCGCATTGCTCTGATAAGTGCCGCTGTTGTCCGGACTGAGAATTTCTGTCAGAGCAATGCAGTTGCGCGCTCCCGTGTGGTCTATCTGAATTCCAAACGTATCAATCCCCTGTTCTGCAAAGCTTTGCAAAATGTATTCTCCCATACCGTCTTTTGCCACTTTTCCGATAAATCCTGTTCTAAGACCCAGCCGGGCGGCCCCCTGCACAATATTTGCAGGGGAGCCTCCGATTGATTTTGTAAATGAAGGAATCTGTGCGAACGGACAATTAAGGGCCGTCGTATTCAAATCAATTCCGGCACGGCCCGCCAAAATTAAATCCAGTTTTTTCTCCATATCCAACCCTACCCTTTCATTTTGTCTGCATCACTGTGCATAACTATAAAAACCACTGCCGCTTTTTCTTCCCAGCTGTCCGGCACGCACCATCTTCTTCAGAAGCGGATGCGGCCGGTATTTCGGATCTCCGGTTTCATTCAGCAAAACCTCCATGATCGTCAGCACAACATCCAGCCCTATCAGATCTCCCAGTTCCAGTGGTCCCATCGGCTGGTTGGCTCCCGCTTTCATGGCTGTATCAATCTCGCTTGCGGAAGATATACCGTCTGCATAAAGCATAATTCCCTCATTTATCATCGGAATCAAAATACGATTTACCACAAATCCAGCGGATTCTTTCACCTGGATGGGAGTCTTCCCAATACTCCCGGCGATCTCTTTGATCTGGCTGGTCAGGGTTTCCGGAGTATTCATTCCGGCTACTACCTCTACTAAGTTCATTACCTCAGCGGGATTAAAGAAATGCATGCCTGCAATCGGACGATTCAGTCCCTGCCCCATCTCGGTAACGGACAACGCTGAAGTATTTGTGGCAAATATGCAGTTTCCCTGACAGATTTCATCCAATTCCTTAAACAGCCTTTTCTTAGTTTCCATATCTTCCAGAACGCTTTCAACTACAAGATCGGCATCAGCGCACATTTCATTCGTTCCGGTTTTGATTTTTCCCAGAATCTTTTCTGCTTTTTCTTTAGTGATTTTTCCCTTTGCTACTCTTCTTTCTAATGCCTTACCTATTTTTTCTTTTCCGCTCTTTGCACTTTCTTCTTTTCTGCTGCACAAACACACTTCATAACCTTCCGCCTGTGCAAACACAAGTGCAATGCCTCTTCCCATCGTTCCGCTTCCAATTACACCTACAATCATCTGGATCCCTCACACCTCTCAAACATCTCAGCCATAATTGGTTTTAACCTGCCGCTGATCTGTAATCTGCACTCAGTTGCCTCCTGAATCTGTTGGATTGTATACGCGGGATTATATTCCGTAAGGATAAGCCCATTTTCTGTCACTTCCATAACACCCATTTCTGTAATAATTGTATTGACTGCGGCAACAGCCGTCAACGGAAGTGTACATTTTTTCAAAATTTTATGGTTTCCTTTGTTGGTATGCTCCATCGCAACAATCACTTTTCGGGCTCCTGTCAGCAGATCCATCGCGCCTCCCATTCCCGGAACCATCTTTCCCGGTATGATCCAGTTAGCGATATCACCATGCTCATCAACCTGAAGCGCACCCAGGATTGTCACATCTACGTGGCCGCCGCGTATCATTGCAAACGATGATGCACTGTCAAAGAATACCCCGTCTTTTGCAATTGCCGCAGGATTTCCGCCCGCATCGACAATATTACAATCTTCCATCCCCTGCTTCGGACGCCCTTTCAAACCAATAAATCCATTTTCCGACTGCACAGTCAGACTGATCCCTTCCGGCACATAATCTGCCACAAGTGTTGGCAGTCCAATACCGAGATTTACCACATCCCCATCCTTTAATTCTCTGGCTGCACGCGCTGCAATCAATTGTTTTGAAGTCATACTGCCGCTCCTTTCCCGGTTTCACATTTTACGAGATAATCCACGTAAATTCCCGGTACGTGTACATTCTCAGGCCCTATTTCACCCGCTTCCACGATATCCTCAACTTCAGCAATTACAAGGTCGGCGGCCATGGGCATGATCTGTCCGAAATTTCTGGTTGCACCCGCAAAAAACAGATTGCCCGACGTATCCGCCCTCGTTGCCCTGATCAGTGCTACATCCGCACGCAGCGGCTTTTCCAGTAAATATTTTCTGCCGTCGACTTCAATGATCTGTTTTCCTTTTTCCACCACCGTTCCGACGCCTGTCGGGGTCAAAAAACCTCCGAGTCCTGCTCCCCCCTGGCGGACCGCCTCTGCAAGGGTTCCCTGCGGAATCAGCTCAACCTCTGTCTCTCCCGCCTGCATCTGCCGCCCGGTTTCCGGATTCGTTCCGATATGACTTGCCAGAATTCTGGAAAACTGTTTATTTGCCACCATTTTCCCGACACCCTCGTCAGGAAATGCCGTATCATTACAAATCAACGTCAGGCTGCATACGTTTCGTTCCATCAGCTTTTTCAGAATGGCATTGGGCGCTCCACAGCCCAGAAAGCCTCCAACCATCAGAACTGTATTTTCTTTTATGAAATCTGCCGCTTCATCAAGGCATATCATCTTACTTTTCACAGCTATCCCCCTTATCTGCTAATCTGACAGGTTAAACCCCCAATTTCCCTTTCATATAGGCTCTCGCACGCTGTGCATATTCCAACGGATCAGCTTTTGCAGGATCCTGCTCTGCCTCAACGACAATCCACCCCTCATATCCATATTCTTTTAACGTATGGAAGATCCCATCCCAGTCTACCTCTGTTCCATCTCCCGGCACTGTAAACAGCCCATCCAGCACGCCCTGCAGGAAACTCAGATTCTCCGTTCTGACCCTCTGCAAAACATCGCCTCTTACATCCTTTACATGGATATGTCCGACTCTGTCGATATACTTCTTCAGAATCTCCACCGCATTTTCTCCTGCAACTGTACTATGTCCCGTATCAAAAGTCAGAAATACCAATTCCGGGTCTGTATGTTCCATCAGTCTGTCAATTTCCTCAAGCGTCTCTACACCTGTACCGACATGTGGATGGAAACAGACCTTCATTCCTTTTCTTTTGGCTCTTCTTCCCAGCTCATTTAATCCTTCACAGAGATTCGCAAACTGCTCATCTGTCAGAACCGGTCTGTTTGCTGTGAGCGGCTGTTCAATGTCGCCGTGAATCGTCACACCACATTCGCCGACACCGATGACTCTGGCTCCCAGACCGTATGTATAGTCCATATGCTTTTCAAATGCTTCGTATGTTTTTTCATTTTCAAAACTGGTGAAGTAACTGCTGAACCACATGTTGCAGATTACCAGTCCCCGCAGATCCAGCGCTTTTTTGATAACTTCATATTCTTTTGGATATTTCCATCCGCCCTCACTGCCTTCATAATCCGCAAGCGCCATCTCACTCAGGCACTGCTGGTATGTCAGTTCACCGCCTAAAGAGGGAAGATCATCATTTGACCAGTTAATCGGCGCACATCCATATTTAATATTCAACATTGTTTTTTCCTCCTGACAACATTAGTATGGTTTCAATCCCTGTACGGCTGTCTCCAGCTCCTGATAACATTTTCTTACACTTTCTTTGTCAGATACGGAAGCGAGCCCGACCCTCCAGAATGTCTCATAGCCTTCCGTCATCGTACCCGGGAGAACCGCAATTTCAATTAGCGTTGATTTTGTACTCTTTTTACTCTCTGCAAAAGCACTCCTCAGTTCCTCTATTGTCGACACTTTCCATACATCTGCACCATAAGCCTTTGCAACACCGGCAAAATCGATATTAGTATACTCTCCTGTAAGTCTTCCTGTGTCTTTCTCACGATACCGGAATTCTGTTCCAAAAGAACCAACTCCCTGATTCCTCTGAAGATTATGGATACACTGATGCCCCCAGTTATTAAATAACAAAACATTAATTTTAACCTTCTCCTGAAGACTCGTTACCAGATCGGAATGTGCCATCAGAAAACTCCCGTCTCCTACAAATGCATACACTTCAGACTCCTCAGATGCAAGCTTGGCACCCAAAGCCCCCGATATCTCATAGCCCATACAGGAAAAACCGTATTCCAGATGGTAGCTTCCTTTTTTCTTCGGCTCCCAGATTCTTTCCAGATCTGAAGGAAGACTTCCTGCTGCCGCAACTGCAATGTCATCTTTATCAAACATTTTATTTAGCTCAAGCAGTACTTTTGTTTGATTCAGACCATGCTCACAATCCGCTTTTTCCATCTCCTGCCGTACACGTTCCCACTGCTCTTTAGCTTTCACAATCTCTTCTGCATAAGAAGACTGATACCCTGCTTTCCCAAGTTTTTCTCCAAGCACCGACAGACCACGTTTTGCGTCGGCTACAACAGAAATGGAATCAAGCTTCATACTGTCCATCACATTTGTATTAATCGAAACGACCATCGCATCCTTTTTAAAAGCAGATTTTGATGAAGTTACAAAGTCATTCAGCTTGGTGCCAACAGCAAGAATCAAATCCGCATCTTTTGCTATCAGATTTGCACTGAGTGTTCCGCAGATACCGACACAGCCAAGATTATAAAATTCTTCGGATGCATTTTCACCTTTTCCCGCCTGTGTCTCGGCAAATGGAATATTAAATTTTTTAGCAAACGTTAAAAGCTCTGCACCTGCATCAGAATAACGGACACCGCCGCCTGAGATGATCAGCGGCTTCTTTTTTGTCCTGATCAGTTCAACAGCACGGTTTACTGCCTGTTTAGAGGGTTCGCTTCTGTCCGCATACCATACCCTCTTTTTGAGGAACTCCGCTGGATAATCATACGATTCTCCCTGTACATCCTGTGGCAGACAGATGGCAACCGCGCCTGTCTGAGCCGGATCTGTCAGAACGCGCATCGCATTGAGGCAGGCCCTCATCAGCATTTCCGGTCTGCTGATTCTGTCCCAGTATTTGGTTACCGATTTAAACGCATCGTTGACGGAAACGGTTGCATCAGACTCACATTCCATCTGCTGGAGTACAGGATCCGGCTGTCTGTCAGCATAGGCATCACCCGGCAGAAACAGTACCGGTATCCGGTTAACCGTAGCAGTTCCGGCAGCGGTTACCATATTCAGTGCCCCAGGCCCAATGGAAGATGTGCATGCATATATTTTTCTTCTTCTGTTCTGTTTTGCAAAAGCAATACAAACATTCGCAATATCCTGTTCATTTTTACCCTGAACGTATGTAATTTCATCTTTGTACTGTTCCAGTGCTTCCCCCAGCCCGACAACATTTCCATGTCCGAAGATTCCCATCACACCTTCTACAAATTTAATTTCTTCTCCATCAACATTCAGATATTGATTGTTTAAAAATTTGATCAGGGCCTGTGCCGTTGTTAATCTGATCTTTTCCATGTTTCCTCCTTTTGTCTTCTTTTGTTTTGATTTGTTATGATTTATTTTATTATATTCTGATTTTGTTTTTTTGTCAACGCTATCGCTTTGTTTTTCCCTAAAATAATCTTTTAAAATATATTTTTTAATTATTAATTAGTAATCTACGATTTTAAACCAAAATAAATCATTGCAAAAACAAATACACCATTCTTAATTAAAACTTTTCAAAATGTTATGGTAACTAAAACATATTTTTAATTGCAAAATCAGGAGGATATCTAATGAACAAAAAAGCGCTTCACACAAAAACAATATGGAAAAGTAATTTGCTAAGTGATATTCGCACCTTTGACTGTTCTAAAATTTTTCATATTCATTTTTGCGATGGATCAAGAAACGCCCCCAACACAATTTGTGACGAAACCCTGCTGAGCGGAGTCTACGCGGGGGAAGGGAATATCCCCGTGCGCGATTGGGTAAATGCCGTCAAAGCAACTGGTTATAACAGCTGGTGGAGTTATGAACTTGTCAGTGCCAGGCATTGGCAGCTTGATGTGAAAGAAGTGGCAGAGCAGACCAGCAAACTGCTTGATCAGTACGTATTTGAGGATGAAAGAAATTTAAGGTGCAGACCGTTCAGGATGTAAGGTAAAATCACTCCGTTTGAAGATCTATTTTATGGCAGAAAAGTAGCAAAAAGCAGAAAACCTTGCCACCCTGTCCGAAAAAGAGCATGTGAAAGATTGGACCTGTTGTCAATTACAGGAGGTCACTTTTTATGATGGGTATACAGAGCGGACAAATCCAGATGGTAATACTTGATATAGTTTCCATGATTCCGGGGAACCACCTCCTGAGACAGATTAACAACTGTGTAAACTTTGATTTTATATACGAAAAGGTTTCACCCTACGCTTCTAGTTTTGGAAAAAAATCGATTGATCCGGTTATTTTGATAAAAATGCTGCTGATTGGTTAGCTCTACGGGATAAAATCAGAAAGAAGACTCAAGGAAGAAGTATCCCTTAACCTTGCTTACCGCTGGTTTTGCTGGATTGATCTAATGCACAGAGTGCCAGATCACTCAACGTTCAGCCAGAATCGAAAACGACGTTTTAAAGATGCCTGTATATTCCGGGAAATTTTTCATGAAATCGTTCTGAAGTGTATAGAAATTGGAATCGTTTCCGGAGAAACAGATGTAGCGGATGGATCATTTCTTCCATCTAACGTATCGTGGAACAGCCGCTATGAGGCGGTTGAGACAATCAACCGTTCTACTATAAAATATATGGAGGAACTGGAAGAGAAAATTTCCACTATGCCAGTCTATAAAAAGCCAAAACATATCGAAACCGAGAAAGAATCTTTGAAGAGCCAAACCGATCCGGAATGCGGATATATCCATCAGGCTTGAAAGAAGGGATTGGGATATCTGACTGAGATGACGGCAGATACCAACCATGGAATTATCACTGGGGTTGACTGTTATCCGGCTAATCAGCGGGAAAGAGAGAGCATTCTTGAGCATTTGAAAGGGCAATTATGTGAATATCAGGAAGTGGGTTTAGACGGTGGGTATGATATAGGAGCAGTACATCGAGGATTGGAACTATTAGGGATCAATGGTTATACAGCTATATGGGAATATCAGAATAATGCGATGAAAAAGGGATTTTGCTATGAAGCGGAACATGAGCGTTTTGTATGCGTGCAGGGAGAATATTTAGAATTTCAGAAATTAAAAACTGTCCATGTTTTTCCACCCGTGCCACAGATTTTGGCACCGTCAGGATCAATGCCAGTGCCTATTAACCATCTTTTCATCGGAATAATCAGAAAGCAGGGACCACAGATTAAATAAAATCCAGGAAAGAGGCCTTCAGAAAGCGATGGAAGAATGCCTCTTATCAGCAACTGCATGAAATCTAAAAAGGCTGGTAAAAGCGGTATCATGAACCGACCCCCAAACGTTAGACCTGAATTCTAACGATTGGAGATCGGTTTTTTATGGCAAAATATAGCTATGAATTCAAGAAAAAGATAGTGTCTGCATACCTTAACGGTGAAGGTGCTATGAATATTTAGCTAAACATTACAACATTCCCGCTTGGACAAATATTAAAAAATGGGTTCTTTCATATCAGAAGTTTGGAGATGATGGACTTATTCGTTCTCGCCAACAACAAAAATATTCTTTTGAATATAAACTTCATGTGGTAAAGTTATATCTATCAAGTGAGGTTTCGTATCAGGAATTAGCATTACAAGAAGGAATCAATAATCCAGCGATGCTCGTCAAATGGGTAAATGATTTTAGAATTGCAGGACCTGATGCTTTGAGACCCAAAAAGAGAGGTCGAAAGAAAACATTGAATTCAAAGAATAAGGACAAAACGGCAGTTCAATCATCTGAAGACTTTCAGGTAGATACTAGTGCTGAACATGTTAAACAATTAGAAGATGAATTATTAAAACTTAAAATTGAGAATGCCTATTTAAAAGAACTGAGGAGGCTGCGTTTAGAGGAGGAAGCTCTTCTGAAAAAACAG
>CAZUNG010000008.1:0-116753 GCA_964621905.1 uncultured Ruminococcus sp.
GTTCAAGTCCCATCTCCTGCATCTTTTTTATTGTAAATTTCATAAAATTCATCGGCTGAAAAGCACTTAACCTTTTGCATTTTCCGGATTATCAATTTTTGTATTGGAATCTTCAATCAGACGTTCTCTGTTCTCACTTGCCCATACCGGATCATGTTCGATCCATTTGATTTCCGAGAGCTGCACAGCCCCGTCGACCGCTCTTGCCTTCTCATTGCCCGGTATGCGGTTTGCATTTGATTCCGGATACCTTCTCTTTCGTTTTGGTATCAGTATCAGCTGAGCTTTTTCTACATCCCATCAACACCATCGTTACAAGAAGTAATGCCGCCACTGCTGTTTTCTGCCCAAATCTTTTTTCTCATACGAATTCCCTCCCCTTTTGAAATTAATTGCCGACACACATACACACACTTTGCAGCGGAGACGCCTACAGTATACTGCAGGAAAATATCACAGCTGCGTCAAACCTGGCGCTCCCCGCGCTGCTGATCGCTTCCGCAGAGCCCATGCCGCTGCAGCAGATGATTACCTTACTTGATATGAGTGACTGCATCCAGTCAATTGGGGAACAATAACTGACCATACCATAAGAACATGCCACCAGGCCGCTTCTGCGATGCTGTCCGATGGCATGTTCTTATGGTATCAACTGTATTTGTTTAGCTGTCTGCACTTAGCTCTCCCGCCCATTCAAACCCTTTCTTAGCGGCGACAACAGCAATAATCTCATTAATGACAGCGGCTGCGGCAATCGTCCCCTGAATGATCCCGGCACAATCAGGTGCCGGACCAGACAAGACAGAAACTGCAATCCCGGCAAACACAAGCGAAACCCCGGAATGCGGAAGCAATGTCAACCCCAGGTAATTTCGTACGGTCTTCGGTGACCTTGTAACTGCGCCTCCCAAAAATGCCCCGAAATATTTTCCCACGGCACGTGCCAGGATATAGACCGCCGTAAACAGACCGGCTCCCAAAATCAAATGATAATTAAGCGGCGCTCCGAGATTTAAGATCACAAGAATTAAGGAAATCCCCAGAACCGGGGTAAAACCATCCATAATCTGCTCCAAACGCTTCTCTGTGACCATATTGGAAAATGTCGCAGAGAATGCCATGCCAAGCAGCATGAAGTTTAGAACCGGGCGCGGAAGAAGATGATTACATAAAAAACCGGCACCGGATGCAAGCAGAATCATGACAATCAGCAGTGCCAATGTAGCGCCCAGACTCCTCTCTTTTTTCAATACAATGCCCGCCACCGCTCCGATACCCGCGCCAACTATCAGCGGCAGACATACCACCAGAGCAATCATATAAGCCGAAAGTTCTCCCGCTGAAAGCTGCCCTGCGACCAAAGCTATCGTTGTAAAAAAAACGACACATCCTACAATATCATCCAGCGCCGCCATTGGAATCAGCGTGGACGTAACCGGTCCTTTCGTTTGAAACTCCCGCACTATAGAAAGAGCAGGTGCAGGTGCTGTGGCGAGAGCAATTCCGCCAAAGACAAGGGCCAGATATAAGGGTACATGAAAAATCCAGAACACGATTCCAAAGACCGCCGAAACAGTCAAAAAAGTGCCCAGTGACTGAGTCAGCGTCGTAATTACTATAGACTTTCCGGATTTTTTTACTTTACTCCAGACAAGTTCCGTGCCGATCATCAACCCCACCGCACATTCCAGAACATGCATCAGATTCTGATACCACCTGGCGGCAAGAAGTGTTTCATTGATCAGCGAAACAGCATGCGGCCCCAAAATCATCCCCGCAACCAGCCATCCCAAAATAGAAGGAAGTTTGATCCTGGCGACCGCTTTCCCCGCCAGGAAGGCAAGCAGCACCGCGGCAAGAAGCCGGATCATTAAAATCATCATTTGCATTCCCTCCTCTCAGCGATTCCGTACAGCATAAGATCCAGCACAGAAGACAGTTTTTCCTCGTGTTCTGCAATTATGAATCCAAAATCTTTTCCGGAATACGCCGGGCTGCTGAAATACCCATTGAACATTTCCTGCATCAGTTCATAATACTTCAGTGCTGTTGTTTCCGTTATTCCTTCCCGCAGCTTCAGCTGTGAAAGTGCTGCACGATATATCTGCTGGTTTAGTAAGTCAAACTCTTTTTTCATTTCCTTTATGCTTCCTCCCAAGCCCTGTGGCGGCTGCAGTACCGCCTCAAAAAAGATCCTGGCATAATGTGGATTTTCCGAAAAGAATTGCAAACGCAGTTCCATGTATTTTTGAAGATCGTCGTTAATTTCCTGTCCCCGAAGGAATGCCTCTACATCTGAAAAACATTTTTCCACGCATCTTAAATACAGCTCCTCTTTCCCTTGGAAATTATGGTAAAAGAGACCTTTGGAGATCCCATAATTTTTGCAGATAACATTGATCACCGTAGCTTCATACCCCTTTTGACCAAATTCCTGTATTGCCGCATTCATAATCCGCTCTTTTGTAAGTTCACTTTTTTCTTCTTTTCTCACGTTCCGTCCCCCCATAGCAAAATAGACCAACCGGTCTATTTTATTGTACATCTTTTAGACCGGCTAGTCTATGATTATTTGTTAGTTTTTTATACGTATTTTATCACATTAAAAATATTAATGACGATCATAGCAACCATGAGGCCCGCGAACAGTCTGTCAACATCCTTTTCCCGGATTTTTTTATTCACCTTTGTCCCTGCAATTCCGCCCACAAGTCCGCACGATACCATCAATATCAAGGCCGCAACCGAAAACTCCGGTATTCTTCCTGTGATGATACTGCTGACAAGACTTGCCGACTGCGAAAACATAATGATATACAGGGAGTAAGATACCGCCTCCTTGGTCCCCATGGAAAAGAAATAATACAGAACGACCAGATTGACCGGACCTCCCCCGATTCCCAAAAAAGCGGATACCACACCGAGAGCGGCCCCAATGATAAGGAATACAAAATCACCCGCTACCTGAAGCGTCTTCACCTTACTCCTGTTGATCGTATAGATCAATGTCCCGATGGTCACCGCCAGCAGAACCCCCGCCTGAACAGCTCCGATTCTCTGTCCGCCGGCAAATCTGCTTAGAATTCTATGATACAGATCTTTCCCGAGCAGCCCGCCAATGACAGCACCTGACGCCAGTAACGCTGCCATCCGCGGGTCGAATTTTGACCGTTCTATATCTCTCAGTCTTTTCGCCACAGAGATTACAGACATGGAAAGCACCGTGCAGCCGGACAGAAAACTAACGGTATCCACCGGAAGTAATCCGGCTGCATCCAGCACCGGTTTGATGATGACGCCTCCGCCAATTCCACAGACTGCTCCTATGACAGATGAAAACAGACTGACTGCTGCGATGATGATAGCTTCCATATTCACGCTCCCCTACGGTTTGTTTATCCTTAGCTTATCCGATTTCATCCCGGTCATACATTGCTGAAAAATATTTGCAAACTTACAAAAGAGCAGAGCAAATCGATGTTAAATGCATCAATTTGCCCTGCTCTTTTAACGATTTTTTTTTCTGATATTTCCTATGCAGACCAGCAGGCCTCCCAGAAAAATAAACATATCTGAGAGATTAAAAACAAGATTTCTGAATCTCTCCCATTTTACATTAAAACTAAAATAATCCGTCACATAACCCTTTCGTTTTCTGTCCGAAAGATTATTAAGACCTCCGCCGATGACCAGTGCATAGCCGAGCTTTGTTATTCGGCTGCCTCCGCTTTTTAGCTCACGGAAGAACTGTATGAGCAAACCTGTGATCACGGCTGCGGTCCCCCACAATGTAATCTGCGGTTTTTTTTCGAGCAGACCAAACGCGACACCCGGATTGTGCAGCCTGCGCAGCAGAATCTTATCCCCTGCAACCTCCCGGACCGTGTCTTCCTTAAGCGTCTTCTCGGCTTTTTTCTTTACGTGCCAGTCAAGCAGAAAAATAAGAGCTGCAATTCCAACAAATATCATTGTCTACGCTTCCTTTCTCTGCCTCTCTATTCGGTCTTTTCCTCAGCTGCCGGCTCTTGCGGCTCTGTCACTTCTTCCTGCGGATTCTCTTTTGATTCATCCTCAGCTTTTTCTTCGGAAACCTCCGGTTCAACAATAGCTTCTTCGAATGGCTCTTCTTCCGCTATTTTAGAACCACATTTCATGCAGTATGTAGCACCTTCCACGACCTCAGCCTGACACACTGGACAGATTTTATATCCGCGTTTTGCGGCCAGTTCTGCTCTGAGCTCTGAGATATTCAGCTGAATCTGCGAAATTTCTTCACAGATCACTGCAACTTCCTCATCAACCGCTTCACCCACCGCGTATCTTTGAAATATCAATTCTCCCAGATCCTTATACTCTTTTTCCGCAGAACGCTCTGCGGAATGAATCTGTGCTTTCAGTCTCTGACTTTCAATAAACGCCTCCGTTTTTTTGCTGACATTTTCAGCTGCATTACTGATCGTTTTCCCCAAATCTTCAAGATTAATTTCCGCCATAGCAATTTCTCCTTTCGCTAGTCTGTCTCTTGTTTACTGATGCTCCTCCAGCAGAGCCGTTTCCTGTCCTCTCAGCAGGATTCTGGGACCACCGGTATGTTCAATATATTCCCTCGTAATGATGACTTCTCCAATATTATCATCCTTAGGAATCTCATACATGATATCCAGCATATATTCTTCAATGATCGCCCGCAGTGCTCTGGCGCCGGTATCTTTCAGCAATGCGCGGCTTGCAATCGCATGCAGCGCACCATCATCGAATTCCAATTTCACTTCATCCATCGCCAGCAGTTTCTTATACTGCTTAAGAATCGCGTTCTTAGGCTCTTTGAGAATTGAAACAAGCATATCCTCTGTCAATTCCTGGAGGGTAAAGACGATCGGAAGACGTCCCAGAAATTCCGGAACCATACCGAATTTTCTCAGATCTTCCAGCGTCACTTTGGAAAGTATATCTGGATCTTTATCGTATTTATCCTTCAGATCTGAACGAAATCCGATGGCTGCCTGTTTATTCAGCCGCTCCTTGATGACCTCCTCGAGATCCGGAAATGCCCCGCCGCAGATAAAAAGAATATTTCTGGTATTGACCGTTGTAAGGGGAACCATTGCATTCTTACTGTTTGCGCCCACCGGCACTTCTATGTCCGCACCCTCAAGCAGTTTCAGCATTCCCTGCTGTACAGCCTCCCCGCTGACATCTCTCTGATTCGTATTTTTCTTCTTCGCAATTTTATCGATCTCATCCACAAAGATAATGCCGTGCTCTGCCCGTTCTACATCGTTGTCCGCAGCAGCCAGCAGTTTGGAAACTACACTTTCAATATCATCTCCGATGTATCCCGCTTCCGTCAGGGACGTGGCATCCGTAATTGCCAGGGGTACATCCAGAAGCCTGGCGAGCGTCTGAACCATATAAGTCTTCCCGCTGCCCGTCGGACCGATCATCAGCATATTGGACTTTTCGATCTCAATACCATCATTGTAGTCTGACAGCACCCTTTTATAATGGTTATAAACGGCGACTGACATCACTTTTTTCGCCTTCTCCTGTCCAATGACATACTCATCAAGCTGCGCCTTGATCCTGTGCGGCGCCGGAACATCTTTCATTGTAAACTTCTGTTTCGGCTCCTCCTCCTTTTGCTTTTTCTTTTTCAGACGCTGTTTTTCCGGCACGCGGTTCTGAATGGCGGAGAGATCCACCATACCGATGTTTGGCATATTCTGCATCAGCTCACTGTAATTGGTTGTCCCGTTGTTCATGGAATCAAAACTTTTTTGCATACAGTCAGTGCAAATATGAATATTGCTGGGCAGTTCAATCATTTTTCCTGCCTTGCTCTCAGGACGCCTGCACAGAAAGCAGACCTTCTCATAATCATCTTTTTTTTGTTTGTCACCAGAGACATCATCCGAACTGATCTGTCCGGTATTCGTGGTGCTATCTTCTATAATTTCTTTATTATCATCTGTCACAGTTCAAATCCTCACTTTCATGGTCTTATTATAGCTTAAATACCCCTGCCTCACAAGTTAAGTTTTTCTTAAACAGAGCAGTATACAAAAAATCCCATCGAAAACATCCAAAAGATGTTTCCGGCGGGATTTTTCAAACGATACCCCTCGCCCTTTACCGGAGGCTCTGCGGGAGGGCCTGCTGTTCTGAAGACTGTGCCGCGTCTGCCGGACGCTTATCCAGCGTTATGCTCAGCGTCACTTCCTTATATTCACCACTGTCAGCCCGCTGTACCACTACATCTACCGTTTCTCCGGCTTCATAGTATTCCAGTGCACTCACCAGTTCATTGTAGGTGCTTACCGTCGTTCCGTCAAATTTTGTTACGATGTCGCCTTTTAACATACCTGCTTTTTCTGCCGCTGTTCCGGCTGTCACGTCATACACGAAAACGCCTGTCGGCATGTTGTACATCTGTGAAGTCTCCGCCGATACATTTTTGCAGCTGATTCCCAGATATGCAGATTTATCTTCATCTACCTTCGCCCTGGTCTTGCGGTTCATCAGGTCATCCAGGATCGGTTCCGCTGTGGATACCGGAATCGCATATCCCATACCCTCGACTGCATTGGATGCAAATTTCACGGAATTGATGCCGATCAGTTCTCCGTTCATATTCAGCAAAGCTCCGCCGCTGTTTCCCGGATTGATCGCCGCGTCTGTCTGAATCAGATTTGCAGTTACATTTTCCACCGTCACTTCACGGTCGAGTGCACTCACATAGCCAGAGGTTACGGACTGACCGTACCCCAGAGCATTGCCGATTGCCACCACCTGTTCTCCTACTACCAGATCATCAGAATTGCCGATAGAGGCAACTTTAATCTGTGACAGCGTATCCTCTGACAGCTTGGAAAGATCAACAGCAACAACTGCAAGATCATTGTCAGCGTCCGTTCCTTTGATCTGTGCTTCCACCGATGAATTGTCGATAAAACTTACGGTAATCGTATTCGCACCGGACACAACGTGGTTGTTTGTCGCTATCAGCAGCTCACTGTCATTCTGTCCCACAATGATGCCGGAACCACTGCTCTCACTTTCATAGGCCTGTGTTCCGCCGAAAAAGTCCTGAACCTCCTGCACACTCTTATTGCTGATGGATACCAGTGACGGCATAGTATTGCGGGCAACATCTGCCACTGTGCTGCCCGAAGTATTTGTGGGCTGTGCTTCTGCTTTCACACTGTCACCGGAGGTAGTCGTCTCCGTGGACGGAATCGTCTGCTGGATCTGTGTCTGCTCTTTTTTGCCGCCAAGTGAGGTTATCCCAAGAATTGTCAGCCCTGAAATCAAACCAAAGACAAGTGCCAGAGCCGCGCATAAGCCAAACTTTTTCAGTGTTGGGTTCACTGGCTTTTTTATTTTTTGGGGAGGCTCGGACTGTAAGTTTGAAAAATGGTACGAGTCATAATGAACCGAGTCTTTTCCCCCGGTATTCTGTTGCCCTCCCCATGTGCTCTGCGTATTTTGTGTCTGCCCTGCAGTCTGGTCCGTCCATGTACTGCGGCTGTCCCACTCCTGTCTGTTTTCCTGCCCTGACTGCTGCTGCAGTTTTGGATTCACCCAGCTATATGTTGTATCGCTTTGTTCCTGCACCTCTGTTTCCCCGGCACGCCCCTGCAGATCCTGATTCTCGTCTGCGGCCTGATTTTCCAATTCTGTATCATCATTCAACGGAACAGAATCAAATCCGTTTCCATCTTTCTTCCATTCGTCACTCATCGTTCTTACCTCACTTTTTTTGACCCTCGTCGTCATCTTATAATCACAGTGTACTTTTAAATTGTGTTCAATTTGTGATAAAAACTTTAACAAAGGGTGAAAGAGCATTATTTTGCTGCCAATTTATGTGATCTCCAGTATTCCCGGTTCATCGTCAGTCTCATCACAAGCTTTCCCGGCAGACGCTCATATCGTTTGCCAAGCCAGTAACCCAGGTATTTGCATCCGCTCTGCCACACAAGCTTCGGTATCAGATATGGTTTTCTCCGGAACAGATACCCTGCCGTCTGCTTCACCATTCGGATTCCCTCACCCTCTGACGGCACACCTGCAAACACTTCCGGATGCTGTGCCTGTGATACTGCGAGATCAAAATTCCGATGCAGCTGCTGAATCCCGCTGTAATTGTGGGAATGGACCACCCGTGCATTCGCCGCATACGCGACTGCGTAACCGTGTCCGATCAAACCCGCCGCAAAGATCATATCCTCGTTAAATATGGTATGCCGCACAAACCCTCCCAATTCCAGATATATCTTTCTGTCGTATGCAGCACAGACATTGGAACAGAAATAGGTCTTGATCCCGAGCTTTGGAAGATCTTCCTTTCGCTTGATACAGCTTTCTTCCGGGTAATTAAAGCTGCGCGTATACCGTTCCAGCACACCGCAGTCCCCGGCCGCAAGCTGTCTGGCATAGACGGCTTTTACGTCCTCCGCATCAAAAGGTCTTACAAGACTGTCCACAAGGCTTCTGTCTTTTGGCATTGCGTCCTGTGTCATACAGATCACAATATCTGCCCCGGACTTTAAAATCGCTCTGTGACGCGTCCCCCCGTGGTCAAATTCTTTTTTTTCAAGGTGCTCTGTAATGATTTTGTCCGACAATCGTTCAAGACTCTCATCCCAGTGCGCTGCCTCGGTATTCATGATATAGATGTGATCCACAGGGTACTCCTGTCCCAGCAGCCGTTCCACAAGTTCCCGGAATTCTTTTCCCGGCCGGTATGTCGGTATTATCACATCAACTGATTTCGGCATGTCTTAACTCTCCTTATAAAAAACGGCTCCTGCACAACATAAATCACTCTACGTATGTGCAGCAGCCGCCTGTATTTTAATATGAATCCGCTGGAAGCGCGCCATCCTCGGAGCTGGATGGAATATCCTCTTCTCCGTATCCACTGATTTCAATGATATGATCACTGTACTCAGTCACTGTCGCAGACGGAGTGTATGCATCCTCCGGATACAGGAACTCGTGAAGCTTCACCACATTAGTCTCAAGCGTCACAGGGAGTACACAATCATAGCCTTCATCTTTTCCCATCGCGTCGCCAATGATATTTGAGATTGTCTCTCCTTCGAGGTGATCAAATGGAAACCCTACCTGATCCTCGATATCATAGCCGATCATTGCCATTCCCATCTTCAGGATTTCCTGCTTGGAAAGACTGCTGGAAATCATCGGACATACGGTATCAACAATCTTATTCAGTGTCGCCCAGCTGGAATTTTTTGCCTTTTCAACCATTTTGTAAATCACAAGTCTCTGACGTGCTGCCCGCCTGAAGTCGTTCCCGGCGGTATACCGGATTCTCGCATAAGAAACAGACTGTACCCCGTTTAAGTGATGTTCACCATCTACCTTTTCAATCGGGTCATAATCTTTCCCGGTGAGTTTTGAAGTCTCCTGACAATAGTTGTTCATGTGTTCCACTTCATCAGCAGTCATCTCAATGTCAAGACCGCCGAGCAGATCGATCGCCTCAACAAGCGCGGTGAAATCCACCGTTACGTACCCCGTAAGATTCAGATCCAGATTCTTGTTCATCATGGTCATCAGCTGCTGTGGTCCGCCGTTTGCATACGCCGCATTTGCCTTTTTATAATTATCATCTCCAATATTCAGATACGTATCACGATATATGGATACGAGCTTCACTTTTTTGGTGTCATTGTTGATGCTCGCGATGATCATCGTATCGCTGTTTCCCTGTTCAAGGGAACCCACACCGCTCGCGTCCAACCCAACCAGCGCGATCGTCTGATAGCCCTGAAGTACCTCATTGTCCACGACACCTTCATTGACGCCTACCTCTCCCATATCGACATCCCCGGTCTGAATCTTGTTCAGTTTGTTATTTACCTGGGCATAGACGAAGATTCCTCCCACCAGAAGCAGCAGTATGAGAATCTCAAAGACAAACAATACTCTTCTTCTGCGTCTGCGCTTCATCATCTTGTTATTAGCTTTTTTTGCCATAATAAACCTCTTATCATTTCTTTCTTTAGTATGCATTTTTATTGATAAACCCTTTAAACACGGTTAAAAATAAGATTTTAATATCGAGTCCAAGCGTCCAGTTTTCAATATAATACAAATCATACTCGATACGTTTCCGGATAGAAGTATCTCCCCTGTACCCATTTACCTGTGCCCAGCCTGTAAGCCCGGGTCTGACCTGATGTTTTACCATATAACGCGGAATTTCCTCCCGAAACTTCTCAACAAAGAAGGGCCGTTCCGGCCTTGGCCCCACCAGGCTCATATCACCTTTAAATATATTAAACAGCTGCGGCAGTTCGTCAAGACTGGTCTTTCGCATAAATTTCCCGATTCCCGTAACACGGGGATCATTTTTTACTGTCCAGGCCTTTTTCTCCTCCGCCTCCGGCTGTACTTCCATGGAGCGGAACTTATACATTTCAAACTCTTTATTATGCAGCCCCACACGCACCTGTTTGTAGATGAGCGGTCCTTTTGACGACAACTTAATCAGTATGGAGCATATCAGCATCACCGGTGAAAAAACAACAATGGCAGCCATGGAACCCAGAATATCCGTAATCCTTTTCAGTGTAAACTGAAACGTATTGCTAAGCGGAACATAACGAATATTGATAACCGGAAGTCCCAGCAGATCTTCTGTATAAGGCTTCGTAGGAATAATATTGTTATAGTCCGGAATAAACTTGGTGTGAACACCCGATTTTTCACAGAGCGCTACAATCTCTTCCAGCCTGCTGTACTCATTCAGTCCCAGTGTAATCGCAATCTCATCCAGCCTGTTCTGAGGCAGGATAATCATTAAATTATCTATTCTTCCTAATACTTTAATTCCTTTATATTCCGTCCCGGCTTCTACGGAATCATCCAGGATCCCTCTCACCGTGTACCCCCACTGCGGGTTTGACAGAATACGGTCGATATACTCTTCTGCCGCCCTGCTGTATCCCACCAGCAGAATATGCTTCTGATTGAGGCCTTTTTTGCGGATATCGCGCAAAACATGCCGGATCATGATTCTGACAAGTTCTTCCGCTACGATATTGATGAAAAAGAAAATAAAAAGTACAACTCTGGAAAAGTCGATCTCCTTCGTCACATAAAGTACCACGATCAGTATAAAAAGTCCGATCGTATTGGCCTTGACGATATTTGCCAGTTCCAGCCGCCTTCCCTGCACACGTTTCGGCGTATACAGACTAAACGCGGAGTACAGGATCAGATAAACCGGCACAATCAGCAGAAGCGTCCCCATATACCTCTGAAAGGACAGATTTCCCCCTTCGCTGGAAAATAAATGTGTCTGAAACTTCAGAAACCATGCCAGCCAGTAAGAAACCATGATGACAAGTGCATCAATCAGAATATGGAGACGGTTAAAGTATTTTTGGTTATCTTTTATCAATTTTGATCACCTTTTATACCCTTCCACGCTACTACTATACAATAAGTTGTAACATTAGGCAATAAAATTTTTATTAACCTTTATGCAGCAGCCTTCTTATGACATTGATCCATAGCTGAAACTGAATCCAGGTATAGTTTCCCAGATGTCTCCAGGAAAATTTCACTTTCTTTCCCTGTCTTCTCGCGCCGGCAGACAGAGAACATCCATTTTTGATACCGGCCGCATATTCGCGGCCGAACCCTTTGCGCGCAAAAAACAGCAGTTTAATGCCAAATCCGACTGCCAGAAGCGGCAGATTGAGCAGAATCTGGAGAAACGGCATATTTTTATATATCATGTATACATTATTTCTGGAAGAGTAACGCACCTTGAACAGATTGTACCTGGAACCGCTGGTACCGCTGCCTGCGTGGTATACCCGTGCCTCCGGACAAAACCAGTTTTGATATCCCAGAATATTAGCCCGGTAGCCGATATCTGTATCTTCCAGATAAGCAAAGTGTTCTTCGTCAAACAGTCCCGTCTGATTCAGAAATTCCCTGCGGTAGATGACGGCCCCGCCGCAGGATGCAAAGATCCGGCGCGGCTTGTTGTATTTCTTCTCATTTTGCCCTTTTCCGGCTGCGAAAGCCCATCCCAGCGCATTGTAGTAATTCCCTGCATCATCGATCACGTCTCTGTGATACAGATTTAGCATTTTCGCTGCACAGGAGAACGCCCGTCTCCTGTGTTTGATATCTTTTAAAAGTTCTCTTACAAAATCCGGCTCCGCTTCTGTATCATTATTCAGCAGAATCACGTACGGTGTATCCGATGCCAGAATTCCTTCATTTACCGCTCTGCAAAATCCCAGGTTTTCCAAAAAGGCAATCACTCTGACTTCCGGAAACTTTTCTTCCACCAGCTCACGGCTTCCATCTGTTGATCCATTGTCAACTACGATCACCTCAAATTCAGGTTCCGTCTGCCTTCTGAGACTTAAAAGACAGGCTTCGATAAACGAAAGTCCGTTAAAATTCGGTATCACTACAGAAACTTCCTGCATGTTTCCTCCTGTGTTTTTACCTGCCGTCTTATGCCCTCAGTGAATAATTCCACTTGGAAAGCGTCAGGTTTTTATTATAATAAGGATCCCCGGACTTGAGCAGAGCAATCCAGCGTGTTCTCATAAACTCTATTTCCGTCTGGAAACGCCTTACTTTTTCCTCGCTGTCCTCAGCCCCCCTGGATTTAGACTCATAGTGATAAAGCTGCGCCCATGGATCATAGACCACCAGATATCCCGCTTTCACCGTCCGGAGACACAGGTCCACATCATTGAATGCTACCGTAAGTTTCTCCTCGAATCCTCCAAGCTGTTCAAACACATCCCGCTTCATCATCATGCATGCGGCCGTGACTGCGCTCACATTAAGCTGTATCGAAGCCTTGTGCATATAGCCGGTCCGCGAACGCGGCATATTCAGAAACGCATGGCCGGCGATCCCTCCGATCCCAATGACCGTCCCGGCATGCTGTATCGTGTCATCCGGATAATAGAGCTTCGCCCCGGCAATGCCAACTTCTTCCCGCTGACAGTTGCCCAGCAGCTCCTCCATCCAGCACTCTGAGATGACTTCCACATCATTGTTGAGGAATAAAAGGAATTCGCCGGATGACGCTTTCACTGCAAAATTATTGATCGCTGAATAATTAAATTCCCCCTGCCACGTCACAATAGTAATATTGGGTTCCTTCTCCAGTTCACGGTAACAGGAAAACGTCTTCTCCTCCACACTGTTATTCTCTGCAATTATAATTTCATAATTCGTATATGTGGTTTTTTTCCGAATCGATTCCAGACATTTTTTCAACATGTCTGTCTGATCTTTATTGGGAATGATGATGGAGACCAGCGGCCGGCCGCTCACCGCATACGACACGCGGTAAAATCCCAGATCCATCGTATGGCTGACGGTTCCTTCCACGTTACAGCGCTTCAGATTTCCTTCAATCGCCCGCTTTCCCGCATCAAATGCGTACATTTTACTGGCAGGATTGTCCGCTGTCGAAGCCCTGTGTGTCCTCCAGTGGTAGAGAACCATCGGGACATGACAGATTCTGCGCGCCGCTTCCGTACAACGGAAAATGAAATCATAATCCTGTGCACCGTCATATTCTTTCCGAAAGCCTCCCACCGACTCAACAATCGATCTTCTCACGACAAAAAAATGTGTGATATAGTTATTGGAGCGCAGAAGGTCAATACTGAAATCCGGTTTAAAATGTGGCTGGAAGTGCTCGGTCAGGTCTGTCGTCACTTTATCCTCATCGGTATACACCGCGTCCGCGTCCGCAAAATTTTCAATTGTTTTTGCAACTTCATACAGTGCGTTCGGTGCCAGCAGATCATCATGATCCAAAAGCCCAATGAAATCCCCGGATGCCATGGCAAACGCCGCATTCGTATTCTCGGAGATGCCCAGATTTTTTTCCAGACTGCACACCCTTATCCTGGCGTCCAGTTTCTGATATCGTTCCAGGACCGCCCGCATTTGCCCGTCTTCGGGACTTCCGTTAGCAATACACAGTTCCCAGTTCTCATAGGACTGTTCCCTGACAGAATCCACCATCTGTTCCAGGAAAAGTTTCGGTGTCCGGTAGGCAGGAACAACAACACTGATCAGAGGTTTATCCGTTTTCCATCTGGTTTCTCTTTGCTTTTTAAGTTCTTCTGCTCCAATTCTGTGCTTTTCAAACCATGGTCCATATGGAACTTCCTCCGGCTCCATCCGTTCGGAAAGCCGCACCATGAATTCTTTGAACCCATAGTGCTTCAGATACCGGAATCCTTTTTGTATATTGTAAGGCCTTATTTTTTTTAAATAATTCATCCACTGGCCCATGCCGTGTACTCCTTTATCTGTTTACTAGGAAAAATCTGCGGATTGCCTCCACAACCTGTGCTGCCTCGTCCAAAGAAAGATTATAGAACATGGGCAGCCTCAGCAGCCGCTCACTCTCCTTCGTTGTATAGATATCTTCTCCGCTGAACCGTCCATATTTCTGTCCGGCCGGGGAAGTATGAAGCGGCACATAATGAAACACACTTAAAATCCCCTGCTCTTTCAGACTCTGAATCAGCGCGCTGCGTACAGGTTCATCCTGAACTTTCAGATAATACATATGTGCATTATGTACGGCATAATCCGGCACAAACGGCCGTTCTATATAGCCCGCATCCTCCAGTTCCTTCAAATTTTCATGGTAAAAATCATAGAGTGCATGCCGTTTTTCATTGATCGCATCAGCAGCTTCCAGCTGTGCGTACAGATAAGCAGCATTCATATCGCTCGGAAGATAGGAAGATCCATAGCCAACCCAGGTATACTTGTCAATCTGCCCGCGGAAGAACTTGCTGCGGTTCGTCCCCTTTTCTCTTAAGATCTCAGCCTGCTCCAGATATGCCTCATCCCGAAACAGCAGGGCACCTCCTTCTCCCATCGTATAATTTTTGGTTTCATGGAAACTATAACATCCAAAATCACCGATCGTACCAAGCGCGCGTCCCTTGTAGGATGCATGGACACCCTGTGCGGCATCCTCTATCACCTTCAGATGATATTTTCCCGCAATCTCCAGGATCTCATCCATCGCACACGCGACACCGGCGTAATGCACCGGCACGATGACCTTCGTCCTCCCGGTAATTGCCTCTTCAATTTTGTTTTCATCAAGATTCATGGTATCCGGCCGGATATCCACAAACACAATTTTGGCTTTGCGCAGCACAAACGCATCCGCCGTGGACACGAACGTATAAGACGGCATGATCACTTCATCTCCCGGCTGAATGTCAGACAGATAAGCTGCCATCTCCAGCGCATGCGTGCATGACGTCGTCAGCAGCACTTCTTTGGCGTGGTAATGCCTCTTCATCCAGTCGGAACATTCTCTGGTGAACGGACCATCTCCGCATAATTTTCCATTTTCAATGGCTTTCTGCATATATTGTATCTCGTTCCCTACATAGGGAGCCCTGTTAAATTCTATCATAAGTATCCTCCGGTTCATTCCGTCTAAATCGTATAAATGATAATTCCTGCTATGATAATCAGGTTTCCGATCAGTTTCCCCATCGTAATCTTTTCTTTCAGAATCAGATATGACATCAGCAGGACGAATACGTAAGCAAAGGAGTCGATGACGGCTCCGTATTTCATGTCAACTCTGGTATAGGCATAGGTATTCAAAAGCAGCACGCCAAAAAACATGCCGTAGGCCAGAATGACTCTCCAGTTCAGGTATTCAAATATTGGATGCCGGTATTCCTTCCCGGCGCTTAGTTTCAGCAGTATCTGCGAAAAAGCCGTAAAAAACGTCCCCGCAAACATCAGCAGCATGTAGATTCTATTCATATCTCTGCACCACCATCACCCCGATAAATACCACCAGCATACCAATGATATTATTCACCGTCAGGTTTTCTTTAAATATCAGCACCGCCCATAACTGTGACCAGATCAGATACACACTTTTATTCGCATATGCTGTCGTCAGTGCAAACTTTTTTATGACTTTCTGCCAGGCAATGGCATAGATCCCGCAGTCGGCAATCATCAGAAATAAAAACACATACAGCCAGACCGAAGAAAGTCCTTCCTTATTATATTGAATGGATGCCAGCTTTGAAAACACCCCGGTAAAAGAAAACAGCAGAATATTCAGATGCAGCTGCAC
This sequence comes from uncultured Ruminococcus sp., assembly GCA_964621905.1. Taxonomy (GTDB): domain Bacteria; phylum Bacillota; class Clostridia; order Lachnospirales; family Lachnospiraceae; genus Ruminococcus_G. The sequence continues at coordinate 16,157 of CAZUNG010000008.1, forward strand.
ATAATCCTTTGTTTTTCCCATAGTTTCTCCTAATTCGTAAATCTCTAAAACTAATTGATTATATCACGATTCCTCTGAGGCTTCAACTAATATCCGAGATATCAGTTGAAATGAACTTTTGATAATGCTATGATAAAGAGAGTCAATATGACTGTATCACTGACGGACTTTGAGATATAAAAATGAAACAAAGGAGATATCACATGAGTTTATATTCTGTGGTTGTTCCCGTTTACAATTCGGAACATACCCTTGAAGAGCTATATACACGCCTGAGAGATGTGTTTGAGAACACACTTCATCAGGAATTTGAACTGATTCTGGTCGATGACAGTTCCAAAGACCGTTCTTTTCAGATTATGAAACAGCTGCGCAGCGGGGACCGGCGCGTTAAGATCATACAGATGGCCAGAAATTTTGGCCAGCACCCTGCCCTGCTGTGCGGATTTTCTTATGCCAAAGGTGATTTTGTGATCACAATGGACGATGATCTGCAGCATCCTCCGGAAGAACTTCCGAAGTTGATTTCTGTGATGGATGAACGGGATGATGTCGATGTCATTCTTGCAAAGTATGAAGGACGCAAGCACAATGTGATCCGCAGGATGGGTACCCGTTTTTCTGTCTGGGCCACCTCAAAAATGCTGGGAAAAGATCCTGGTCTTGAAATCACCAGTTTTCGGCTGATGAGGAAGTTTATTGTCGACGCCATACTGACGACAAACACGCATCTCCCTCAGATTGGCAATCTGCTGGTTCAGACTTCAAACCGGATCATCAACGTACCGGTCCGCCATGACGCACGTGCTTACGGTAAAAGCGGCTATCCGTTTAAGCGCCTGGTCAAAGATCTGGTCTACGATATCACAAATCATACCGCATTTCCGCTTCTTGTCGTGCGGGATATCGGGATTTTGGGGTTTGCAGTCAGCATCCTGCTTGCCTTATATTACCTGATACGCTACTTTATGTTCGGTGCTTCCGTTGAAGGCTGGACTTCCATGATCCTGATCATGCTGTGCGGATTCAGTCTTATGCTGCTCTCCCTTGGCATAATCGGCATGTACCTGATGAATATTCTGAATGAATCAAAAAAGATGCCGCACTACGTCGTGCGTCAGAAAGATACGGAGGAATGACATGATGGAAATCGGCGGATATTTTGAACTGGAGCATTTTAACGGCAGGCCTTATTATTCCGGCCTCTGCGAATTAAACCTGGGGCGCACTGCCCTGGTTTATTTGCTGAGAGCACTGAAATGCAGGACTTTGCATGTTCCATACTTCATCTGTGATTCTGTGACCCGTGCGTGTGAGCAGGCCGGTTTTTCTCTTTGCTACTATCATCTGGACAAAAATCTGGCGCCTGTGCTGGAATGTGAACCTGCAGCCGACGAGTACCTGTATCTGATTAATTACTACGGCCAGCTGTCCGACGAACAGATTCTTGCATTTTCTCAGCGCTACAGCCGCATCATCGTGGACAACACACACAGTTTTTTCCAACGGCCTCTTAAAAATATTCCCACACTGTACTCCTGCCGTAAATATTTTGGGGTCAGCGACGGGGCATACCTATCCTGCAGCCAGGAACTGCCTTTTCTTTGTGAGACAGACAAATCACAACACAGGATGTCGCATCTTCTGGGCCGTTTTGAAGATACCGCTTCTTTACATTACGCAGAAATGCTGACAACAGCGGATCGTTTTCACGGGGAATCTGTCAAAAACATGTCCCTCATCACCAGAAATATTCTAAACGGCATTGATTATGACGCTGTGCGCCGCACCCGTAACCGCAACTACCGGTACCTAAGTGAACGTCTGGAACAGGATAACATCATGAACCGCATCATTCCAGACGGACCGTTCGCTTATCCATTTTACACACAAAACGGTCCTGCCGTCCGCAAAGAACTGGCTTCTCTGCATATTTACATTCCGACTTACTGGAATAATGTCATCGCTGCCATGCCAAAAGAGTCCGTTGAGCATGATCTCGCAGCCAATATACTTCCGCTTCCGTGCGACCAGCGCTATGGGAGCTGGGAAATGGAGCACCTTGCAGATGCAGTTCTGACGGTTCTGCAGCAGTTTGGAGAATAAAATATGAAAAAACGACTAATGATTTTAGGTTCCCTGAATGAGTTCACACAACTGGTGCAGCTGGCAAAGGACCGTGGCATCTGCACAGTCGTCTGCGACGGATATCCTGACGGTCCCGCAAAACAAATAGCAGATTATGCCTACGATATCGATGTTCGTGAGACGGTATCCCTGTCGCGCTATGCGAAACAGCACGATGTAGATGCCATTATCACCTCGTTTTCTGACCTCCTGTTTGAATGTATGGTCAAGTCATCCGACAAGGCCGGTCTCAATTGTTATCTTGCACCGGAGCAGCTGCCGTTTTATCGGAATAAAATGGTCATGAAACAGCTTTTAAATTCGCTGCATATCCCAACGCCGCGCCACGTGTGCCTGAAACGCGGATTTTTGGATGCGGAACTTTCAGCACTTCGCTTTCCGGTCGTGACAAAACCCGTCGATATGTATGGCTCCCGGGGATTATACGTGCTGAATTCTCCTGCCGAAGTGCACCAGTATTTTTCCCGTGCATGCTCGACTTCCCGCGTGAAAGAAATCATCGTGGAAGAGTACAATACCGGATTTGAATTTAATCTGATGTCCTGGGTGCTGGATGGCCAGGTGCATATTCTAAGCATTGCAGACCGTGAAAAAACGGCAGTCGGAACACGGGATATTCCAATCAGCACCAGAAATGTTTATCCGTCCCGTCTGATCTACGACGTGTTTGAGCCTGCCAAAAAGATACTGGAAACATTTATTGCCGCTACCGGTCAGACAGAAGGAGCCCTCTCCATGCAGTTTTTCTGGACCCCCGGCCAGGAAGTGGAAGTCTGTGAGATTGCAGGCCGTTTTCTCGGCTATGAGCACGAACTGATCGAATACAGCAGCGGTCTGTCCATTGAAAAGCTGCTCCTTGATTCCATCTATGACAGAGATGCTCTGAAAAAAACTTTGAAAAATCATTCCGCGTTCATGACAAAACACAGTGCTGTCCTCTACTTTCAGTGCAAACCCGGCTATGTCGGCAGCCAGCAGGCGGCACTCGACATCACGGAATGGCCGGAAGTTGTGGGAAGCCAGCTGTTTTACCAGGAGGGTGAGGCGGTTGCGATGCACGGTCCAAACCCCTATTTTGCCCGATATTATATTACCGGAAAGACGCGCCCGTACATCGACAGCATCACCCAGCGGATTTTTGATACGATTACCGTCAAAGATATCAGAGGCCAGGAGCTTCTCTATCAGAATAAGATACCGATGTACCCGGAGATCTACTGAAAACATAAAACATGCCGCTGTGCTTCCTGTAAATGAAGCACAGCGGCATGTTTTCAGTCATCTGCAGGACGGCAGAAAAACCGCCGCATAAGTATAAACTGCACTGATGACAAAAAAGAGGCTGCCAAAGAGAAAAAACCACCTCCCGGCCCTTGCTGCTTTTCTTATCTTTTTAAACCACTGTTCATATCCGAGTGTCACAAAATACATGATGGGAATCACAGCAGGCATCACATACCGGCCCTGTGCCTGAAAGTCACTCGAATAAGCATACCAGGTGAGCACGATCGGCGGAACGATCATGGTCACAAGCAGCGCCCACCGAAAGACGTTCTCCGCATTCCACCGGTCCCTGCGGTATATGACTTTCACCTGTGCACGTTCCTGACCGATCATGACCTTCTGACTGTCACAGCTGTCCCTGCGTACAAAAAACAGTCTGCGGATTCCCGTCAAAATGCCGGCGCCGCCGACACCGAACAGCAGAATATACAGCTTGCTGAGCAGAAACGGCATAAAAACTTTCATAAAGCCAAAGGTCCCGATAAAACTCACCATGACAGTCACCAGCCAGTTATGCTGCCAGTCTCCCGGGACAAATGCCATCATCTGCAGGACAGACATTCCCGTTGACTGTATCGTCTGACGGTTCGAAGGCTTCAGCTCCTCCACCGCATACATTTCAGCATACTGCGATGAAGTCCGCATTCCCAGAATGTCGCCGTCATAAATGAGATAACTGCGGATAAACCACCAGCCTGCAATCGCCGCAACAAACCCTGTGATCAGCAAACCTCTCGTCAGCAGAAAACGGATATCCCATTTTTTTTCCCTGCACAGAAGTACGGTGACACAAAAAAACAAAATACTCGCAATAATCACCCCGTACGCATTATAATAAGACATGGCACACAGGCCAATTCCGATCCCAAGACCAGCACATGTCTTCCTCTCCCACCCCCTCCGGAATGCCCGCACCCACATCAGGATAATCAGCCCTGTTGAGAACAGGGCCAGGCCATCGGTATTCACATAGGAGAAAATGAACATGCACCCGGGAAGAAACGTTACGGCAAGCGTAAAAAACCATCCGCCCGGTTTCGGAAACAGTTGGCGTGCTATCTGTCTCACCAAAAAAGCAAAGCCCGTCCCCAGCAGCACATTTACCATCCGTGCCGCTATCAGAAGTGCCTGTTCATTCGAGGTAAAAAAAGAGGTGATTTTTGCAAACCCCGCCGAAAAAATGTATGGCAGGATCGGGTTAAATCCATAGGAAATCCCCCACATTGCATCGCGGATCTCAGGATCCCCTCCATGAGGCAGTGTCCCGTGCCGCACGATATAATCCACAATCTGATACCGCATCGCTTCATCCGGCGATGCATTGAACGGCTGTACAACGGCCCACAGCAGCAGAAAGATGAATACGGCCCCCAAAAATATCAGTTCAATACGGTACTCTTTTCTTTCATCCTTCATTTTATATGTCTCCAAGCTCACAGAATTTCTTTCAGGTAGCGTCCCAGTGCATCCTGCCATGACGGAAGTCTGTCAAAACCATTTTGCTCCAGCTTGTCTTTGTTCATACGGCTGTTGTAAGGACGTCTGGCTTTTGAGGGATACTCGGCGGCGCTGACAGGAAGCACATTGACCCCCATACCCGCCTGCCGGAAAATTTCCGCCGCAAACTCAAACCAGGTACACAGCCCTTCGTTTGTCGCATGGTAAAACCCATATTTATCTGTCAGAATCATATCCACAAGCAGCACTGCCAGATCATACGTATATGTCGGTGAGCCCACCTGGTCATTTACAACGGTAAGGGTGTCGTGCGTCTTCCCCAGATTCAGCATGGTTTTGATAAAGTTTTTGCCGTTTACACCGAATACCCAGGCAATGCGGACGATAAAAAACTTCTCCACGTGGTCTGTGACAGCGACTTCGCCTTCATACTTGGTCTGACCATAGACATTGAGCGGATGCCGTTCATCATCCGGCTCCCAGGGACGTGTCCCCTCCCCGTCAAATACATAGTCTGTACTGATGTACATCATCTTCAGATTCAGTTGCTCACAGACCTTTGCCACATTCTCTGTCCCATATGCATTGACTCTGCGGCACGTATCCACGTGGTCCTCTGCAGCGTCAACAGCCGTGTATGCGGCACAGTGAATGACTGCTTCCACGCAGGCCTCCCTGATGACACGCCCGACTGCCTCCGGATCCGTGATATCCATCTCCTCCACGTCGACGCCAACCGCTTCGTGTCCGCGCTTTGTCAGTTCATTGACCACGTCATAGCCGAGCTGACCTTTGACTCCTGTTACCAATACTCGCATCGTTACCTCCTATATTCGTCTAAGTGAAAAATCCTGACTGTCCAGCGTCAGATTTGGGTTATAATACGGATCCCCCGTTTTGAAGATATCCGGCCATTTTTTTTCAAATATCGCAATCTCCCTGTTAAACCGCGCTACCTTCTCCGGTGTGTCCTCAAGTCCCCTTGACTTGGATTCGTAATGATAAAGTTCTGCATATGGATTATATACGATCAGCTTTCCTGCTTTTCTGATCTTCATACAGAAGTCAATGTCATTAAATGCCACCTGCAGTTCTTCGCTTAACCCTCCGACCTGTTCAAAGACACTTCGTTTTACCAGCATACAGGCAGCTGTCACCGCACTGTAATCCTGTGCGCAGATAATCCTGTGGCAATAACCGGTATATCCTCTCGGCTGCATGACAAAACAGTGTCCTGCGATGCCGCCGAAACCGATCACCACGCCTGCATGCTGAATTGTGTCATCCTCAAAATACAGCCTTGCACCCACAGCACCGACATCCTCCCGCATACAGTACCCGAGAAGCTCTTCCAGACAGTCCGGATTGATGATCTCCGTATCATTGTTCAACAGCAGAAAATACTCTCCTCTCGCATGCTGGGCACCAAAATTATTGATCAGTGAATAATTGAAAATGCCCTCCCAGTAGATGACATGCACTTTCGGATTTTCCAGCTCCAGCTTCTTATAGTATGCGAAAGTCTCTTCTTTTGTGCTGTTATTTTCTACAATGATATATTCATAATTTTTATAAGTCGACTTCTCCTCAATTGACCGGATACAGCGATCCAGATCCTCTGTATGATCTTTATTGGGAATAATAATCGAGATAAGCGGATCATAGTCCCTCAGAAACCTGGTACGGTACAAGCCCAGATATTCCCCTTTTGAAACCTCCGCCCGTATTCCCAGCCGGTCATAATGCGCCTGCACAGCACGTTGCCCGGCATCAAACGCATACAGCTTACTCTCCGGATTTTCAGATGTCGAGTCCTCATGGCTGCGCCAGTGATACAAAATCTTCGGGATGTGGCAGATCCTGTCGGTCGATTCAATGCACCGGAAAATAAAATCATAGTCCTGCGCTCCGTCAAACTCCGGCCGAAGAAGCCCTGCCCGCTCTATGACACTGCGTTTCGCCACAAATAAATGGCAGATATAATTTACCGTACACAACAAGTCCAGATTAAAGTCCGGTTTCATGTGGGGCTGAAAAAATTTATGTCCGTCCATGGACATTTTATCTTCGTCTGAATAGAGAATTTCTGTTTCCGGCATATTGTTCAGTGCCCTGGCACATTCATACAGTGCATTTGGCGTCAGAACATCATCATGGTCTGCGAATACGATGAATTCGCCTGTAGCTGCGGCGATTGCCGCATTCGTATTCTCGGAAATCTTAAGCGGCTCGTCATGTGATACCACTTTGATCCGTTCATCTGCCTTTGCATACCGCGCAAGCGTCTCCGCGATCGGGGAATCCTTGCCGCTGCCGTCAGACAGACACAGCTCCCATTCAGGGTAAGTCTGATTTTTAACTGAAGCGATCATCTCATCCAGATACAGAAGCGGAGTCTTATACAGAGGCACCACAATGCTGAACTTGGGCCGTACGGCAAATACCGCCTGGCGCTGCCTCTGAAGCTCCGCCGCTGTCGGCAGATGCTTCGGCAGCCACTTGTCATAAGATACCGGCGCTTTTTTCATCCCGGAAATCTTTCCGGCAATTTTGACAGCGAGTGCCTTCACACCGTGTGATGCCAGGTAACGTGTTCCCTTTTTTGCAAGCCTTTGCACCTTGTTCTTTACAATAAAGGCAGTCTGCATCTGTATGGGATAGACTGCCTTTGTATCTTTCCCACGAAATACAAGATAGACCGTCTTTGTCTTCACGCCGTCCAGCTCCAGATAAAACCCACATTTACTTTCAACACGTGTCTCTTTAAACATCTCCACAACGTCAATACGGTTATTTTTTTGAAGATCACAGGACAGTTTTTTCCCGTGTTCATCATAGATACTGATGGAAATGGGTGTCCGGTACACCGCCCATCCTCTGACTTTCAGTGTCCTTGAAGATGGATTTGCTTTTTCTTCTTCAATATAATAGAAAGGTTTTCCCTGTCGTCTGACGAGATCCCGCACAGCAATGGAAAACCAGAGGATCCTCTCATCCCCGAGAACCGCATAGATCTTAAGACGTTTGCATGTGCCGAGATCCTGCGGCAGACGAACAGAAAGTGTGACTTTCTTTCCCTTCATCAGATCGAGATCTGCAAATCGTTCAAGCGCACTCGTATTTTCCCAGTCTTTTAGACAGACTTCTGTGACGCGGCGGCCATCCAGCAGAACCTGCGGTTCATATTCTTTGGGCCAGCTTCCCTGCAGGATATAGACATCAGGGTCCAGCAGATGGAAACGTTCTCTTTTCACTTCAAATAGTTCTCTTTGCACGTATCTTTCCTCCGTCTTTTATATTCCAGGAAGCTCATGATGCTGTTTCAGGCTGCAGTCCCCTTCCGCGAGTGTCAGATTGACATTGTAATAGGGATCGCCATTTTTCAGCACATCCTTCCATTTTTGCTGGAAATACTCGACCTCCGTGCGGAAACGCTCCAGTTTTTCCGGTGTATCCTCAAGTCCCCTGGATTTTGATTCATAGTGGTAAAGGGTCACATAGGGATTGAACACGACCAGTTTTCCCTGCTCTCTCACTTTCAGGCAGAGATCAATATCATTGAACGCCACCGTATAACGCTCATCAAAACCGCCGATACTGTCAAAATCATCACGTGATATCATCAGACAGGCTGCCGTCACCGCACTGATATCCTGGGTCGTGACAAGACGGGCATTATATCCATATTCCTTTCCGTCCGCCCGGCAGAGAATATGTCCGGCGATGCCGCCCATTCCGATCACAACCCCTGCATGCTGGATCGTATCATCCGGATAGAAAAGCTTGGCGCCGACGATCCCCACATCCCGGCGCTGGCAATAACCCAGCATCTCTTCCATCCATCCCGGTGCGATCACTTCGATATCATTATTCAGCAGGATCAGGAATTCCCCTTCCGCATGCACAGCGCCAAAATTATTGATACTGGCATAATTAAAGGAGTCTGTCCAAGTCAGAACTTTTACACAGTCATAGCGGGCCTTTAATTCCTCGTAATAATCAAATGTCTCCTGCTGTTCACTGTTGTTTTCAATCACCAGAATCTCATAATTTTTGTATGTCGTCTTTTCTACAATCGACGACACACACGTCCTGAGATCGTCCGTGTGATCTTTATTCAGGATAATCACAGAGACTTTTGGATTCCCCTGCACTTTCAGCACAGTCCGGTAAATCCCGAAGATATCTGTGTTCTCAACCACAGCAGGGATGGCCTGACGTTTGTAATGGGCCTGCAGCGCCCGGCGCCCGGCGTCCACTGCATACTGTTTGCTCTGCGGATTCCCGGCTGTTGAATCGGGATGTGCCCTCCAGTGATAAAGAGCCTTCGGTATATGATGAATCCTGTCTGTCAGTTCTACGCACCGCAGGATAAAATCATAATCCTGCGCCCCGTCAAAATCACTGTTAAATCCGCCTGCACGGTCTATAATCGTCTTTCTGACCAGAAAAATATGACAGATATAATTGACGCTTCTCAAAAGATCGATATTAAAGTCCGATTTAAAATTGGGACCGTAGTATTTTTTGCCGTCCATGCTGACTTTATCCTCATCTGTATAGATGATATCAAGTCCTTTATCCTCATTCAATGCCTTTACGATCTCGTACAGTGCATCCGGGGCCACGATGTCATCGTGGTCCGCCAGCATGACATATTCTCCTGACGCCATGGCAAGGGCAGCATTCGTATTCTCGGAGATGCCCAGATTCTTCTCCAGCTTCTGGTATTTGACGCGTCTGTCCTCCCCATACTGTTCCCGGATGATTCTCCCCACACTCTGATCTGTGCTGCCGTCAGCCAGGCATAATTCTACCTTCGAATATGTCTGTCCCAGCAGAGAGTCCAGCATTTCCTTCAAAAAGACCGGCGGCGTATTGTACAGAGGGATGACCACACTGATTTTGGGGGCATATGCAAAGGTATGATTCCTCTGCACTCTCAGATCCCGGCGGCTGATGGAATGTTCTTTCAGCCAGATATGATAATCCGCATATACCGGCTCCAGCTCCCTGCGGATATAATTGGCAAAAGCCTTCAGCCCATGCTCCCGGATGAATGCTCTGTTCTCTTTCCCGCGGGCAGGCGCCAGCAGTTTTTTTAATTTTCCGCGTTTTGAGTGCTCATAGTCAAATTTTTTGAGATCAACTACAAATTCTTTCATCGTCAGACAGTTTGAGAACTGAAGATGATATTCCCGGCAGTTTGTCCTGCTGCGTTTGATACGAAACTGAAATCCGCACTGTGCATTTTCCGCTTCTTTTTTCACCTGATACGCTTTGTTGACATCCGTCCGGATAATTCGCATCATCTCGTGGGGAACTTCTTTTCCCTGCTCATCGACCAGATGAATCTGCTCATCCTGGAACATGCCGAGCACCCAGCCCTGAATCGTCATCAGCCCTTCCGTCTGTTCTACGACATCAATTTTATACGTGATCGTCACATCATGGTACAGCCCGCGCACCTCATCCGTCGTCTTTGAAAGAGCTTTTACCCTGGTCTTTCCATCAGACAGATACAGTTCTACGGTCCTGTATTGTTTCCAGAGTGCCTCCGCATCCCCCACTGTCAGACGAAAGCCGAGATCTGTCCTTTTCGTGACCTCCCGGATTGCCTGCTGCACATCCGGCCGTTCTTCGGTGTCCAGCAAAACGGGATACGCCTGCCCGTCCGCAAGAAATTCACAGCTGACTTTCCCGCCGTCCGGGCTGGCTGCCCAGCCTCCAATCACGTATTGTATCCCATCCTCACAGTGTATTTCTTCAAAATCAACACTCCAGTATAGTTTCTCCATCAGTTACTTATCCTTTCCGGTCATCTTCCTCAGCTTCCGGTATGCTCTCCAGACTTTTGTATGTTCCATCTCACTGATCAGCCGTTCGCGCTGTGCCAGTTTTTCCGAAAGCCTGGCTATTTCTTCTTTTTGCCGTTTTGGCACTTCCTGCATACGATGCAGAAAATCTGCAATTTCCTGTGTCGCCGTATCCATGATAAAATCAACCATAAGGGCTGTGGCTCCCTTTGGTATCTCCATAATCAGTATCTGCGGATCCATGGTGTCAAAGATGATCTTCTGTTCATCCAGCACAAACCCGTTCGTGATAAACGAACACTTCTTTTGATGGCCGCCGATATATTCCAGTTGGCTTATCGTGAGAACGCCTGCGTAGGAACACGGATCCAGACGGATTTTCCTGATATTCTCAGGAAATGTCAGGCAAATGCGGATTCTTCCCTTTGGCATGGCATAATATAATGACTGTTCCTCTGAGAATTCTTCCCGGCCAGAGTAGAACACCTGCAGCTGTTCATCACGTTTCTTTTTGTGCTCCTGCTCTGCAAGACGATATACGGAGAGGACGCCCGGAGAAATGTCATCATACATTTCGCGCACAGGCACATGATTCCCCTGAATATACTCCTGAAAATGTTTTTCCATCTGCAGATACTGTACCGTCTCCTCCTCCGCAATGCCCATCGCCTTTAAAAGGTTCCAGTCCCGGACACAGCTCCTCTTATCACTTGTCTGTGAATAATAGTGAATGATCCGGAACAAAACAAAAGACAGCGGAACAGGAAATTCAAAAGTCCATTCGTAATCGATCAGATTCCAGCCATCACGCACCAGCACATTGGACAGCACCATATCGATATCCGTCACCGCAAGTGATTTCAGACCTTTGGGAAGACTGACATTCCCAAATACCCGGCAGAATTCTTCCGTGATCTGGAAATCCGACTGTTCTCCGCTGTTTTGCACCGTGTGTAAATATGTCATCAGCTCCTCTTTTGCCTCGTCATAACGCTGTCCGCTGATCAGTGTGTCAATTTGTTCCTCCAATGTCCTTCCCTGTACAAAATCCAGTTCAACGCCGTGTTCATATTTCCGGCAGACGTTTATCCTGACCGGAGTCCCCTGGTACTGTCCGGATAATGCTTCATAAAAACGGCTGATATTTTCAACGTGCTGCCGGCCATCGGGATAACACGGTGTTTTCCGTACAGTGCGATTTCCCGACTCGTCTTTTACGATATCCGTGCGGATCGCATACTGCACCGCCCGCTCATTGGAGTACTTGGTATAGATAATCTTTTTCATGGGCGTATTTTCCTTTCCGTCAGGATCTATTGCTGCGTCAGAATCACCAGAAATGAATTCGAAAATATCGGAAACAATTCACTGTCCAGCAGCGTATCATATACTTTCGTCTCATCAAAAAGCTGCAGTCTCTCTCTGTCGAAATTACAGATATTGCTGTTCAGCTCCCCTGCCGACGGAAGATAATCATCAGAATAAATCGTCATCGGAAACTTATAGTCCGGATACGGATAATAGAATTCCGTCTGAAAGCTCCCGGACTGGCCGATCACATATTCCAGCTCTTTTTTTGAGAAAGTGCGGACGCTTTCCGTGCGTGGATATCCTTCAATCCCTTCAAAACAGAGACCTGCATGATCCTCCGTGCACCCCGCCCAGTACTTCAGTCCCAGCCGGTTTTCAATCGCCATAATGATTTTTCCGCCCGGCTTCAAATGATTTTTTATTTTTTTAAGCATATCAATATAAGGCGTCCGCCCGCCTATGTAGCCCTGCGAGTACTCAAATACCCCGATCAGTGTAATATAATCATACAGCTCCTGCATATGCTGTTCGATGTCCTGGAAATTTCCCACATCGATTTTAATATTCGAATACTGTTGATTACGGTAGGCGTTAATATAACTGCGCTTTTTGGAAAGTTCCACACAGTTGACATATCCTGCTTTCCTGGCAAGAGCGCCTGTGATCGCACCGCAGCCTGACCCGATCTCCAGCACACGGTCTTCCTTCGTCATCGGTATCCATTCCACAATATTCTGACGAATGTGAGAAAAATGGTACATCACCGGCCAGTTCTTTTTTCTGGCTATGACGGCATTGTACTCCTCCTCACGATATTTCATTGCAATACTCAAAAGCTCATCCTCGATCTTTCCGTCACTGTAAAGATCTGTCCCCGGATAGTATTCATAATCCAATGTAATATTCCCAATTATCTCCTGCATATTGACCCTCTATTTTACAGATACTTCAGAATTCATATCATAGAATCCCACCGTATTTTTAACAGATACCACTGTGATATTGCAGGCATCATAGAGCCTGTGGTAGACATGGAACTCACCGTCCCTGTATCCCGTGCACCCGAAAGAAATCAGATATTCGCCTCCCTGAAGATCCATCTTCTGGGTAAATGACGCTTCCCGCACATCTCCCTCGTGCTGCGTGTCGATGCTGACTTTCTCAAACATCGTATTTGTTCCCGTAATTTCCGTGCCTTTCAGATCCTTCAGCGTGTAGGCAAAGATCGGATCTTCGACAGTCTCATGGAAAGCGACCTTCATCTTAATGGTAAATTTCATTCCTTTCTCGACGGTGTTCGTAATCTTCCCGGATTCGTCAAGCACTGCAAAATCAATCACTTCTGCACGTTTTTCTCCATACTCCAGCACCTGAGGATTCGTGGCAAGTGCATCTTTCCAGAATCCGCCTTCCGGCGGCACAGCTGCCCCCTGTGCCGCCACTGACGGTTCCCCCTGTGCCTTTTCCTGCGCCTCTTCTTCCTGATGCACCAGCAGTTTCTTGTACAGGTCCACCATCGGTTTGGGCTGGCCTTCATCCAGTTTTTCTCCGTGATTCAAAAGTATGACGCGGTCGCAGTACTTGCTGATACTTCCCAGGTCATGACTGACAAATAAAATGGTTTTTCCCATTCTCTTAAAATCTTCAAATTTACGGTAACACTTTGCCTGAAAAAACACATCTCCGACAGAAAGCGCCTCATCCACAATCAGAATCTCCGGCTCAATATTGATCGCAACTGCAAATGCCAGCCTGACAAACATACCGCTTGAATACGTCTTGACCGGCTGATGGATAAAGTCTCCGATATCTGCAAAGCTTAAGATCGCATCCATCTTCTGATCGATCTCTTCCCTTGAGAATCCGATCATGGTTCCGTTCAGATAAACATTTTCAATCCCGGTGTATTCCATGTTAAAGCCGGCGCCCAGTTCCAGCAGTGCCGAGATCCTGCCATTTACACTGACCTCGCCGCCTGAGGGGTTCAAAACGCCCGTAATGATCTTCAGGATCGTTGATTTTCCGGACCCGTTTGTCCCGATGATGCCGACCGTCTCACCTTTATTTACCGTAAAGCTGACATCACGGAGGGCATAATGTTCTTTCGCCGATACTTTCATGCCAAGCGTCTCTTTCAGCCGGTCTGACGGTTTATTATATAGTTTGTAAACTTTGTTCAAATGTCCGACACTGATTGCTATTTCACTCATCCTTTTACCTCAATTATAAAACGTCCGCAAAATGGACTTTCATTTTTTTGAACAGGCTTGCCCCGATTATGAAAATGACTGCCGTCACCACCCAGAAATACACCGTTAACCCCGGATGTTCCCAAAATGCAATTTTATCGATCAGCGCATCCCTGTACCCCGTCACAATATAGTAGATCGGGTTCAGTTTCAGAATCGTCGCTATTGTACCGTTTGTCTCCAGCCCCAGATCATTAAAATTCCACATAATCGGAGTCAGCCAAACGCCCACCTGCAGAAAAATATTGATTATCTGTGATAAATCACGGAAGAAAACGACAACCGCACTTGTCAGATAAGAGATCCCAAGCACCAGTATGAAAGCACTGAAGCTGTAATAAATCAGCTGCAGTACATATAAATCCGGGAAATATCCATACACTCCATAGATCACCAGCACAACAACAATGAAAAAGAGATGCACAAACAATGCGGAGATCACTTTCACCATCGGAAGGATGCTGATTTTAAACACTACTTTTTTGACCAGATAATTATATTCAATCAGAGCATTGGTTCCGTTTACCAGACTGTCCTGCACAAAAAACCACGGCACCAGACCGGCCACCAGCCACAGTACAAACGGTACCGAGCGGTCTCCTCCGGCACGAAGTGCAAGTCCGAAGACAAACCAGTACACCAGCACGGTGACAATCGGCTGAATAAATGCCCAGATAATGCCAAGATAAGAACCGGCGTATTTTGTTTTAAAATCGTTCTTAGCCAGTGAAAAGATCAGTCTTCTGTTCTGATACAGCTCCACCGGAAGGGAAAATACTTTTTTCAGCATATGTCCTCTTACCCCTGACACTTCTTTGTATACTCCTGAAAGCTTCCCCAGTTCTGGTCCTTTTCAGAAATCGTCAGTTCCATATCCTCCGGGACGGGCCATTTTATTCCGATCTCGGGATCATTATATGCCAGACCTCCCTCATCATTCGGATGGTAGAAGTCGGTACATTTATACGCGAATTCAGCAGAATCCGAGAGCACAACAAAACCATGTGCAAAGTTCTTTGGAATAAAAAACTGCTTTTTATTCTCCGCGGACAGGATCACGCCGAACCATTTTCCATATGTCTCAGAACCCGGACGCAGATCAACCGCAACATCAAATACTTCCCCGCTTACCACGCGAACCAGCTTATCCTGCGGATAATGAATCTGAAAATGCAGGCCTCTCAGCACCCCTTTTTTGGAACTCGACTGATTATCCTGTACAAATTCCATATCAATGCCCGCCGCCTTGTAGTCATTGTAGTTGTAAGTTTCCATGAAATACCCCCGTTCGTCCCCGAACACTGCAGGGGTAATCACCTTAAGCCCTTCAATTTCACATGTTTCTACCGTAATTTTTCCCATGATCGTATTCTCTCTTTCTTATAATCCTTCAGCAATCTCCAGCAGATATTGTCCGTATGCCGTCTTTAAAAGCGGCTGTGCCAGTTCCACCAGCTGGTCTTTCGTGATAAATCCTTTTTTATATGCAATTTCTTCGATGCAGGAGATATAAAGCCCCTGTCTCTTCTGAAACGCTGAAACAAAATCAGCCGCATCCAGAAGCATGTCATGGCTTCCTGTATCCAGCCACGCAAAGCCGCGCCCAAGTGTCTCTACATGGAGCGTTCCCCGCTTCAGGTATTCATTATTCACACTTGTAATCTCGATTTCCCCGCGGGCAGAAGGTTTCACATTTTTTGCAATCTCCACAACGTCATTGTCATAAAAGTAAAGGCCCGGTACCGCATAATTGGATTTCGGATGTTCCGGCTTTTCTTCAATGGAGAGCGCTTTCCCCTCCTCATCGAACTCGACGACTCCGTACTCCCTTGGATCACGTACATAGTAGCCGAAAATTGTTGCCCCCGCTTCTCTCTCGGCTGCAGTCTTCAAAACCTTCTGAAAACTCTGTCCATAAAAAATGTTATCTCCGAGAACCAGCGCCACATGATCGCTGCCGATAAATGTTTCTCCGATAATAAACGCATCTGCCAGCCCTCTCGGAGATTCCTGCACCGCATAATTCATCCGAAGGCCCAGCTGTTCCCCCGTCCCAAACAGTTCCTTAAAGACAGGAAGGTCTCTCGGGGTAGAAATAATCAGAATGTCCCGGATCCCCGCCAGCATCAGCGTTGACAGCGGATAGTAGATCATCGGTTTGTCATAGACCGGCATGATCTGCTTGGAAATCGCTTTTGTCAGCGGGTACAGTCTCGTCCCTGAACCGCCTGCTAGAATAATACCTTTCATTTGTCATCCTCCTATCGCATAAGAAAGAAGGCTTATCCCGCCTGCGCGTGATAATCCTTCTCCCCTTGATCACTGATACATGTCGTTATAATATTTCTGGTAATCACCGCTCGTTACATTTTTCATCCAGTCTTCGTGCTCAAAGTACCATTGAATGGTCAATTTGATCCCTTCCTCAAACATGGTCTCAGGATACCAGCCGATCTCATCCTTAATCTTATCAGGAGCGATGGCATAGCGCCGGTCATGACCTTTACGGTCCGTCACGTAGGTAATCAGCTCTTCGCTGACCAGCTCTTTTCTCGGATCCCCGTCCGGCAGCATCTCCTGCAGGGTGTTCAGAATGATGTGAATGATCTGAATATTCTGTTTTTCATTATGCCCGCCGATATTGTATGTCTCAAAAAGCCTTCCTTTTTCCTGCACCATGTCAATTCCCTTTGCATGGTCCTCCACATACAGCCAGTCACGTACATTTTTTCCGTCGCCGTACACCGGAAGTTTTTTGCCCTGAAGTGCATTGTTTATGATCAGGGGGATCAGTTTTTCCGGAAACTGATATGGTCCGTAGTTATTACTGCAGTTTGTGATATTTGCCGGAAATCTGTAAGTGTCCATGTAAGATTTCACAAGCATATCGGAAGACGCCTTACTTGCGGAATACGGACTGTGCGGATCATACGGAGTTGTCTCATAGAAATACTCTCCTTCATTCTCCAAAGATCCGTATACCTCATCCGTCGACACATGAAGAAACTTTTTCCCCTCCAAAAAACTGCCGTCAGGACGCTCCCATGCCGCCTTCGCGGCATTGAGCATCACAAGAGTTCCCAGCACATTGGTCTTCACGAAAACCTCCGGGTTGCGAATGCTCCGGTCCACGTGACTCTCCGCCGCAAAATGAACGACCCGGTCAATATCATGTTCGTCAAATATTTTTTGAATCGCTTCGCTGTCACAGATATCTGCTCTCACGAAGATATAGTTCTCTCTGTTTTCTATATCCTTCAGGTTTTCAAGATTACCTGCATAGGTAAGTTTGTCCACGTTAATGATGCGGATCTCATCCCCGTATTTTCTGAACATATAATGAATATAATTAGAACCGATAAAACCGGCGCCCCCGGTTACGAGGTAAGTTCTCATTGGTTTTTCCTCCGTATTGGTTTTTGCTGATTTCTGTCTACAGTATACCATCTTACCTTTCAATATTCAAGTTTGGCTCTTTATAAGGTATTCACTGCGATGGAGCTGTACACAGATACCATCAAAAGCAGCGTACTGGCACCGGTCAGTACCGCAGTATCCATGCGTTCCGGCAAAGTGTTTCTGATAAATTTCGTACGCAGGGCAAGTAAAAACATCATAGTGACGGGCAGGTAGTATCTCCCCTGCACCCCGCGGATAATGTCTGCGCCAACCGGTGTGAAGCTCAGGTAAAGAGCTGACCACACGAGACAGATCGTCAAAAAAGCCAGACACACAGCGGCGGCTTTCTGGAGAACGGTCAGATCCGCTTTTTCACGTCCCCGGACATCGGTGAGCGTCACGCCGGCCGCCAGCAGCGCTGTCGTCACCATACTCTGATCTCCCGCCAGGTGCCCCATCTGTCCGAGGCCGCGGTATCCAAAGGTAAAGGAAAAGAATTTTTCCCACAGACTTTTAAGCAGCAGCTTCGCATAGACAAACGGATGTGCAAATACATACCGCAGCTGTTGTCCGACGCTTGTGTTCCCGCCTCTGGCATCACCCGCCTGATGTGGGTTTAACAGCGGCGGCAGCGCAAACGTTGACAGCACCAGTAAAAAAGCAAGCACGATAAATCCCCGGAACATCCTGCACTCTTTTGCTGTTCTGAACCTCTCAGCAGGAATGAAAAGTGCAAGAGCGATCATCGGTATATAAACGGGCTTCGGCAGACTTGCGATGACAAACGCCGCCGTAAACACCGCACAGCTCCTGTACGATACATGCCGTCCTCTGTCAATCAGCTCCGGCAGAAGATACGCGATACCCAAAAACGTAAACGCTGTCACTGTCGCATCGTACGTGTACGTCACTGCAGAGAACATCGCCGTCGGCATCAGCGCAAGAACCGTCATAATCCGCTTGCCAAACGGTATATGGCGAATCGCCAGGAATATCACCGCACAGTACAGGATCAGATTTCCAAGTCTCCCCAGCTTATAGATTGACGTAAAATCCAGATGCAGAAGCTGCCCCGCTTTTATCATCAGCGCCTGTGGGAGATAACTGAAGGAATACATCTGAAATCCGTAGTTGTTCTGCTGGTTTTCATCCGATGGCTTCTGCGAATCCCAGGACAGATTATTGTTCCAGAAAGCCTCCTCCTGCTTGTACTCCTCCTCCGACTGCGGAATACTGTACGGCCAGTTATTCATGCTCGTCTGGATCAGATCATTCATGGCTGGCGTTACCGTTATCGTCTCTCTGCCCAAAAAGGTATCAAACAGATAATATGCTCTTCCAAAATGAATCTCTTCATCCATTCCCACCTTGTGTACGGGCAGAAGAAGAATCATCAGGCCTCCGACACACAGACTGACCGACAGGAAAATCTGCTCCGCTTTCAGTTTCTTTTCCCCGTACAGGATGAATAGTACCAGCAGGACCATTCCGGCAGCCACACAGTGAAACAGAAATCTTCCCTCCGAATAATTACCGGTATTATTCACGGCAATGGCCCGGATATTGACATGCCGGGCATCTTTCGGCATCCGGATTGTGATCTGGTCCGCGGTATTTCTGATATTTACAGTAGAAGAGGTAAACATATGATTATTGTTATCTGCAATTTTTCTGGTTTTTGAAGAATCCTCCTCCTGGTAATCACCGACGAGTATGGTTGCATGCAGCTGCCCTTCATAATCAAACTCATAATACAGCTTGTCAACATACTGTTCTTCAAACGAAAGCGTCAGGCTCGCACCTCCCCGCTCACTGACATAAACCCCGTCTCTCAGTTCAAAACCGTCTGCCGTGATCTGGTCAGTCTCCATATACTGGTAATCCGTCTGTTTTTTGAAAGCCAGATTATACAGTACTTCTCCCAGGACTCCGACAGCCAGAATCACAAGAACTGCGGCGGCGGCAGCGATATACTTATTCCTCAGTTTTTTCATCTTTTTCACACGCCCCTTGTTCTTCCCGTTCTTTCTGTAAAAGCGCCAGTTCCTGTGCAAGCTTTTTCACCTTGTTTGACAGTCTTGACACCGCCATGGTCAGAGAAAAAATAACGATCAGAGCAAAACAGAAGCCCGCAAAGAACAGCATATTGACGGGTGTACCGATTCCGAATACGCCCGCCAGCAGTGATGTCAGGGAAGGAAAGCATCCGAAGAGCAGCACTCCGATCCCAAGTACAAACCAGGACATGGCATACTTCAGTTCCAGTTTGTTATTCCGGATCATGTTTACCAGCACAATCAGTGCCGCGAGTGCTGCCGCAATCACCAGGATCTGCGTCTTAATATTCATCTGTCTCCTCCTTTCGGATACACTCAATGATAATAGCCATCGTCACTTTTATCATATAATATACGGACTTTGTCATGGAAATAGACGAAACGCCTCCGCTTCTCTCTCTCATGACTACCGGAATCTCTTCGACCTTTTTCCCATGGCGCAGTGCAAATGTCACACTTTCCGGCTCCGGATAATCCACCGGATAATTATATGCAAACATCTGAATCACTGCCCTGCCCACCATGCGCAGACCGGATGTCGGGTCTGTGATGACCTTCCCCGTCAGAAGGCGAATCAGCTGCGTAAAATAGTGGATACCGATCCTGCGCAGACCGGATGACTGAAACCCTTTCTTTTCAATGAACCGGGATCCAATAACCATATCCAGCTCATGCGTCTTTAGATAATCAGCCATTTTATTTAAAAATGCCGGATCATGCTGTCCGTCGCCGTCCACCTGAACTGCCATATCATATCCTTTCTCCAGTGCATACCGGTATCCCGTCTGCACCGCACCGCCGATTCCCAGATTCACGGGAAGGCTGATTACCGGAAATCCACGTTTTCTGCAGATATCCTCGGTACCGTCCGTCGAACAGTCGTTTATAATAATATAATCAAATTCCGGCGCAAATCGCTCAATTTCCTGCACCGTCTTCTCAATACTGGCGCTTTCATTATAAGCCGGAATAATAATCAGTTTCTTCATGGGTATCTCCCGTCATAGTCCTAAGTGATGTATATGGCCTGCTGTCCTCTCCCAGGTAAAGTTCTTCAGCAGCCGTTCTTTCGCTCTTTGCGCCGCCGCTTTCCGCCCCTCAACGTCGTCCAGAACGGACAGCAGTGCTTTCCTGATTGTCTCCGGACGATTGTCACGCATTATCATACCATAGCCCTCATTCAGAATCAATTCCTGTGAGCCTCCGCGGCGCGTTGTGACGACATAGCATCCTGCTGCTGCCGCCTCCAGCACGGAAGTCGGAAATCCTTCCGGATAATCAGTCGGGAGGCAATAGATATCTGTCTGTCCCAACAGCGAAATCACTTCTTCAAAAGACAGTCTGCCAAGCGGGCAAATCCGTTCACTTCTTTTTGCGCAGACGGCATCCCACTCTTCTCCATCCCCCGCAATCATCAGAAAGACTCTCTTTTCCTCCGGAATATCTTTCACCGCTTTTATTAGATTCAGAATCCCTTTTTCTTTGACCAGCCGTCCCGTGTATGTCACCACAATATCTTCCGGCTGCAGTCCGTACTCCTCCCTGAAATTTCTGACCGGACGAGTTAGCATCTGTTCAATGCCTTCCGCATCCACCGCATTATAAAGCGTTCCTTTGGCGCGGATATGAAAATGAGCAAGCCAGCGGCAGCACGCCTTCGACACCCCGTAGAAATCCCGGCACCCCATCCGTTCCACTGCGGTCAGTGCATGTTCAAACCATCCCCCCACGGTATCGGCAAACCGGTTCCCGACCGTCATATGGCTTGTTCCATGGTCCAGTACGATACTTTTGGCTTTGATCCGGCTGGCAAACGCAATGCCGTAAAGAGAATGAAGATAAAAACGCGTCTGAATGATCACAAGATCGAAACCGACCTGCTTCAGCCGGCGGTGAATACTCCAAAACACCCGGTCAGGTTTTGATACCGGGTATCTGCCGTCCAGCAGATTAAAGCACGGCATTCGAAAGACGGGAATCCCCTCCATGAAAGTAAATGTCTCCAGATGCATATCATTCGACGTTACAATCACCACCTTATCCCCCCGCTCCATCAGTGCCTTCGCCAGATGATACGTATAACGCTCCACACCACCCAGATAAGGAAAGTAGTGGGAACAGAAAATACAGATTTTTCTTGCCATTTTCATTCTCCTTTAACTGCTTTTATCTGCCCCGCATGCGTCTCAGCAGCCATGCAAAAACGCCTGAGGGCATCCACTTCAGCAGCATCTCAAACAGCGCCACCGATGGTGCCGTCCTGCGGTATCTAAACAGCTGCAAAGTCTTTCTTTTTTCTCTTGCGTGTGAAAATGCCAGAATCTGCTCCCTGCGCTTATGATTCGGAAATTTCTCCAGCAGCTCCCGCACAACAGCGCAGGACGTTTCTACACGCCACGTGTAATACTCCTCTTTTGAGGCAAGATGATAAAAAACGCCGCTGACATTCTTCCCATGACGCCGGTAACTTTGGAGTACTTCCTCAATATAGCACACCCTGCCCATCGCAGCCGCACACATCGTCACCCATTTATCATGGCCGGTATTCTTTGAAAAGGGCAGCATCTGTTTCGCCGCATCTGTTCTCATCACAATAGTCATTCCAAGTGCATAACAGGTGAACACCGCATTACATGAGATATCATCACCGGTATGCCACCGCTCATACGGATATTTGCTTGTACTGTGCACACTTTCTGTCACCACACGGTTTTCTTCATCGATGATCCTGCGGTCCGATGTCACAAGGACTGCATCTTCCTGTTTCAGAACCTTTACACATCGGGAGAGCTTTGACACTTCCCATACATCATCCTGATCACAGAACGCCAGAAACTCACCGGACGCCACCCTGGTCAGGCCTTCAAAGGCACAGATGTACCCCAGATTTTCGCTGCATTTGCGGTATGTGTACGGCGTTTTCAAGAGTACGTCCTCAAGAATATCGCTGATATCTTCCTCCGGACAGTCATCCCATATGATCAGCTCAGTTTCCGGATAATCCTGCATCTCAATACTGATAAGCTGCTGTCTTAAGAACGACGGATCCGGGCGATATACCGACATCAAAACGGATACCCTGGAACATTTCGACATAGTATTAATCCCTGCTTTCTTTCATCAGATAGTATATAAAGATTACAAAAAACACCAGTGACATCAAGGCCATGGAGCACAGATAACTGACGGCTCCTCCCAGAATGGCAAAGCGCCTGACCAAAACCGGTGTAAAGAGAAACGTAAGCCCCGCTGTGACAGCACATCCGAAAAGGCAGGTAAACTGATGCCTCATAATCACAATGCCATACTGAAGCAGCTGATATACCGCTGTAAAAGCCCCTCCTGCAAGTATGATGCACAGAGCGGCACGCTGTCCCTCCAGATCAATACCGGACAGCCAGGACATCACAGGAATCCCCAGCACGTAAGCACCTGCCACACAGATGAGTGTGATACCACAGATAATAATCATCTGCCGGCGGATAATTCCCGAAAATGCACGAAAATCGCCGTCATGATATTTCACGGAGAGCGGCGTGATCAATGGTTTCAGCACAAACCCCGAAAACAGATTCACGACAAATGCCATCATGTACAGCGCATTGAACATCCCCAGATACTCGTCACTGTAATACCGGTCAATGGCATATTTCGATGCATTGATGACATACGCCGTCAGAAATGAGTTAATAAACAGCGGCAGACAGCTGATCAGCAGTGATTTCTGCTTTTCCCAGCAAAAACATATCTGCAGCCCACCGAACGACCGGATCAAAGTTCCGTCAATGACAACGACAGAGATCAGATAGACGATCCCCAGTGCGGCTATGGAGAGCAGCAGGTTTCTGCTCACCAGCAGTACTGCGGTAAACCCCGCCAGGTACAGGGCAGTCTTTACAAACACTGCCCTGCAGGATACATCATAACGGCTCTTCTGCTGATATCTTCCTTCCAGCAGATCAGATATCGACTCACACACCTTAAAGCCGATCATCAGCACAATGGCCGCCATCTTCGCTCCGCGGTAACCTCCCGCTGCGATCCAGATAAATCCGACAATGACCATAGCGGCTGTGGAGATCAGCCTGGAAGCGCAGTAATCTCCAAGACTGTATTTTTCCAGCACATCCGAGACCTGAAATGTCCGCATATTATAATAGCCGATTGTCACCAGCTGGTTTCCGATGGACATCGCAATGGCAAAAATACCGGCGGCAGCTGCCCCCAGTATATTTGACACGCCAAGTGACATAGCAAAAGAGCTTCCTGCATACAGCATACCCGCAAGCACTGTCCAAAAATACGTTTTTTTCAAAGTACCGCCGTCCGGCGGCATGAACACCCTGGTAATCATGAATCAGTCTGCTCTCCGTTTCCAAAATCCAGTTCAGCCGGGGGATGATTGTGGCGTTTTTCCTCGGGCGGAAGCTCCATATAGTTTTTGCCGTATCTTGTGCGCAGATAGACGTGCGGATGATGCGGGAAGCTCAGTTTCATGCCTTCAAACAACAGCTTCCTCACGGGGTAAATATCCGTGCGCCGCAGCATGCTCGTGTACGGCGTCGGGTCAAACAAAAATGCCACTCTCTTCGTATCGGCATCCCGGTAACGCACTGCAGCTTCCTTTGCTTTCCGGTAAAGGTATTCCGGAGAAACGTGCAGCAGTTTTAATATTCTGTTTGCGAGTTTTGACACAAACAGTACCGCCTTGGCTTTCCATCCCTGCGCATAAACAGTTGGTTTCTGAATCTGCCGCAGCACCAGCAGTTTACCGAAGATCCACGCCTGCATCGCCTGTCGGCGGAGCGCCTTCTTTTCATCTGCCACATTGTCAAAACAGAAAATATCAACGGCTATTCCGGATTCGTAGCCGCATTCCACAGCATCTTCATCCCTGAACTTCGTCCCCGCTTTATACCATTTTGTAATCATGACCGGAAAAGAAGCATCCACATCAGCGTTCATCAGATGATACTTCCCATTGATCTCTGACTCTCTTTGAGCAATCTCCAGAAACCGATCGTAATACTCCCGGGTCATTCCGACATCAATGTCGTCATCCCACGGGATGAATCCCTGATGGCGGACCGCTCCCAGAAGTGTCCCGCCGCAGCCGAAATACTCGATGCCGTTCTCCTGACAAAGCGTATCAAAATCTTTTAATAGTTCACATTCTATATCCTGCAGTCTCTGCAGGATCTTCGGATCGTATTCCCTGTACAGCATCTTATCACCCCTGTTCTTCCGGAAATACCAGCTTTACAATCTCATGACCCCTGCGCTCATCTTCCGGCGGAAACTGCATATAGTCCCCGTACTGCCTGCGGAGCATGGCATCATTTTGGGCCGGCAGATTGATCTTAATATCTTCAAACTGTTCTTTTTTCATCGGAAACAATTCATCTTCTTTAATCACCCAGAGATCCGGATCCCTATCATCCAGTATCGTATAATAGCTGGACATATCTGCATATCTGCGCATCAGTCTTTCATATTGTTCCACGATCCGCTCTGCAGACAAACCCGGTTTTATTATGTAATAGCCAAGGCGGCAGGCTGTTCTTACCAGTTTCACCTTCATGCTGTTTCCCTCGAAATACGGTACCCCTGTGTTTCTGATAATGTAAAGTCTGTTCCAGAAACGCAGTGCCCGGTATAGTCTGGCACGTTTCTTTCCGGAAACGGGCACATTGTCATACGGGAAAATATCCAGTTTAATCCCTGGATGGAGCGGCCATTTCTGATTCCACTTTGTCATAAATACAGAACCCTTGGGAAACATCTGCAGATAAAATCCCTGCACTCGTTTTTGAATCGATGCACTGTACAGCTCATACCGCTCATCCATTTCTTCTTTTGCAATTTCAATAAAGCGGTCATAATCCGCTCTGAGCATTCCCACATCCATATCATCGTCCCACGGGATAAATCCCTGATGGCGGACCGCTCCGATCGCCGTACCTGATATTGCAAAATACGTAAGATGATGCTTCTCACATATCCTGATAAATTCTTTCAGCGTCTCCATGCTGTATTTGCGGATTTTCCTGTAATCCTCTTCGGTATATTGAATCATCGGTTACTCCCTTTTTCAGTCAGTATTTCCAGTGTATGCGCCAGCCCCTTCCTGATCGGAAACAATGCATTCCATCCAAGACTTCGAAGCCGCGCGGCATCCAGCAGTGCCCGCGTAGCTGTCGAATAGCCCGCGCGTTCCAGCGCATCCGGCAGTTCATAGACTACCTGTGTTCCGGAAAGATCTGCCAGCATCTGCGCCAGTTCCCCAAGCGTCAGATCAGACTGTGGATCTGCAATATTATAAGCCTCCCCGGCCTTTCCTGTAAGCAGCAGAAACAGCAGTGCCGACACGGCATCCGCGACATACGTATAAGAATACAGCTGCTTTCCCTCGCTCTTCAGAACGATATCC
Source organism: uncultured Ruminococcus sp. (assembly GCA_964621905.1). GTDB lineage: Bacteria > Bacillota > Clostridia > Lachnospirales > Lachnospiraceae > Ruminococcus_G. The sequence continues at coordinate 42,309 of CAZUNG010000008.1, forward strand.
TCCCGGCTGACCGCGTTTCTTAAAAACTGTGCCAAAGCTTTGCTGTCCTCCGCCTGCATGGTCGGTCCATACACACGGCTGAACCGCCCCGTGACAAATTCCACACCATACTGTGCTGCGTAAGCCTGACAGATGCTCTCGCAGAGACGCTTGCTCTCCGGATAACCGGCGCGTACTGTATTACAGTCAAGATACCCCAGATCTTTTTCGGCAAATGCCCGGCTCCCCTGGACATTTTCCCCATAGATTTCTACACTTGACATCAGCAGTATCCTCTGCGGACGTTTGTTTTTTGCATGCTCCATGAGATTCAGAAGCCCGCTGACATTTCCCGTGATGGTTCCCACAGGATCTGCGGCATAGGCTCTCGGATGTGTGTTGCTTGCTCCGTGTATGATATAGTCATACGTCATCTCATTCTCAGCAAGCGGCATTGTCACATCCCATGTTTTAAAAAACAGCCGGCCAAAATCGCCGGCTTTTTCCTTTTTCGATAACATGTCATAGTTTCCAAAACGTCTTCCGGCTTTTTCCTGATCTCTTCCGGCCGCCCAGATGTTGATCTCATTGCGGTAAGCCGTGTTCCGCTCCATCAGCACATCGATGAGGAAGGAACCAATCAGACCTGTCGCCCCAGTGATCAGCACTTCTTTTTTTCTGAGCTTTTCCCAAGGAAGGCTGAGCCCCGCGATTACTCTTACATCACTTCTATACTGTTCATATTCTATCATACTCATACCTTACTTCAGCCAGGTGTTTTCTTCCAGTTTCAAATACGCTTTAAAAAGTTCCAGATCATCTTTTGTTGTCAGTTTAATATTCCGGTCTGATCCCTTTGCAAAATACAGAGTCTCCCCAAGATCCACCATCATCGTATTGGTATAGGCAGACCCGTAGATTCCAATTTTCTCAGCAAATGCCTTCTCATAGGCCCATCGAAGCTTTCCAAACGTATACGCCTGCGGGGTGGCAACCCTGCGCAGCGTCTCTCTTGGAATGTACTCGCAGGTGGAATCCTCATCCCTGATTTTAAAAATCTGTTCATTATATGGCATCGCTGTCACCGCATTGCCCTTGCTTTTGCATACTGAAATCACATCGGAGAGTACACTGACATCAACCAACGGCCGTATTCCGTCATGTACAATGATAATATCATCATCGGCACAGTCATTTTTCAGATGCTCCACTCCGTTTCGGATTGATTCCTGCCCTGTGGCGCCTCCGGATGTCACCCAACGGAGTTTCGTAATATTGAACTGGTTCGCATAGGCTTTCAGCACATCGTGCCAGCCGTCCAGACAGACGACCTCAATCGCATCGATTTCCTCGTGCTTTTGAAACGCCTCCAGCGTATAGACAATCACCGGCCGGTCATAAATATTGATGAATTGTTTTGGGATATCCTGATTCATTCTCTGCCCGCTTCCGCCGGCAATGATCAGCGCCACATTCATAATCTTACCTCTTTTTTCTCTTCCTTCTTTTCTTCTTTCTGGTTGCAACTTTTATGATGGCCAGAAGTATGGCAACTGCAATCAGCACACCCAGCACCATAATGATCACGCGGTAAGTCTCAACCACACTGTCATTCTGTTCTTTCGGTGCACTCTCGGTTTCCTGTGTCGGCTCTTTTGTCGTCACCGTCTGCGGTTCATCTGCCCCGCCCTGTTCTGCCTTTTCCAGCGCATCCAGCTCTTCCTGTGAAAGTGTTACAGTTCCAACTGTATAATCATGAAATGTATATGTCCGGAACTCTCCATCCTCAATATCCACGGAATTTTCCGTAAGATCATTTTCCGTTACTCCTTTCGGCACAAGAAGTTCTCCTCCCTGCACCGCAAGTTTCTCAAAATTTCCAAAGCCATAATCAAACAGTGCTTTCGTGTCTGCGCACACCTGTCCCGGATCTGCACGCATCACAACGGCAATCAGACGGATACCGTCACGTTCGGCTGCCGTCACCAGTGTATTCTTAGACAGATCGGTTACCCCTGTCTTGCCCCCGATGCACCCCTCATAGTATTCCGGTGCGGACGGTACAATCATGGCATGATGGCTCGAAACTGTCCGCGCCTCCGGATTCAGGTTTGTAGGAGGAATCGTATATTCCAGTGTTCCGATGATCTTCACAAACTCCTCATTTTTCAATGCTTCCCTGAAGATCAGCGCCATATCATTAGCCGTTGTCCAGTGATTTTCATCTGGAAGGCCGCTCGGATTGTTAAAATGGGTATTCGTACATCCCAGTTCCTGAGCCTTCTCATTCATCATCTCGGCAAACGCTTCCTGACTTCCCGCTACATGCTCTGCCACCTGTGCAGCCACCTCATTGGCAGATCTGACCATCACCGCATACAGGCACTGCTCCATGGTCAGAACTTCTCCGACCTGCATATTGATGTTGCTTCCCTCTGCCATTCTTGCAAGTCCCGATTCTGTAAACGTGACCTGTTCATCCAGGCTGCAGTGTTCCAACGCCAGAAGTGTTGTCATGATCTTCGTAATGCTGGCAGGATATCTCGCTTCATCCTTGCCCTTGTCAAACAGTACTTCTCCCGTTTCGGCGTCCATCAAGGCTGCCGTCTCCGAGTATGTATCTGCCCCCTGCGGCCATCCCTCTGTTTCGTTCGTCTTAATTGTATATTTCTCATCATTATGGACTTCTGCCCATGCTGTCTGTGTAAACAGCATGCAGACCATCAAGGCCAGGATGATACCGTAATTTTTCTTATTTTTCATCATTTCCACCTTTATTATCTGTTTCTGCTGCCTCCGTCTGCTGGTCATCTGTTCCGTGTTCCTGATTCGGCAGCTCTGTCGGAGGCGTGATTTCCGGCGTCAAAACCTCAGCGGGCTGCAGTTGTTCCATCGCCCGGATCAGTGCCGCCTCTGCAGTATCGACGGTATCCTGCGTGTATTCTCCGCTTCGGTAGTTATCAAGAACTACTTTCGCAGCTTCATATGTACGGTTCAATATCTCCCAGGATTTTGCCGTATACTTAGCAGCCGTCTCTTCCATATCCGGATATTCCTGCTCTCTTAATTCCACTGTCTGTATAAGCATTGCAATATTCGGGGCCTGTAAAAGTCCTTTCAGCGCATGTTCCAGCAGAGCTGCTGCTTCATCCAGCGTCTCCTGCTCTTCATGGGCATAATTTTTAAGGACTTCCTCCGCTTTTGCAGACGCTTCCTTAAGCGCCTGCCAGGTCGGAGCAGTGTAACCAAGTTCGTCCTGGCCAAGAACCGTTCCGGCTTCTTTCATCACCGCCTGCAGATTCGTTCTGTCCGGAAATACTTTGCCAAGCACCGGGCTTTCTTCCCCCTCGGGAGCGCCATAACCTGAATCTTTGGGACGAAGCTGAATACGCAAAGCTCCAATCTCACCCGTCAGTGCTTCTGTACTCTCATCGTTCACACCGGCAGCAGCTCCGTTTTTGGCCCATCCCAGCCATCCGTAATCAAGAATATAGACTTGATAATACAGATCATACTGTTTTGCAAGTTCTCCTGTAAGACGCATCTCAATGGCCTGAATCCCGCCGTCGCTCTCATCTTCGGATCCACTTATTTCCCCGTCTTTCTTCCACGCACCGTCTTCCCCGGCATCCCAAACCGGACCTTCCTGTCCGTGTTTCTGAAAAGTTCTGTACTCCAGCTCTCCGTCAGCGGGTTCCGACTTTAGACGAAACGCAGCTTGAGTGACCGCTTCCTGTCCGTCTGCCGCCTGATTATACTGCACCATGGACTGTTCCTGGCACTCACCGCTTTCCGCACCGTACAGCACAGCTTTTACATCAAACAGCGCTCCGGTTTGTTTATGCAGCGAATATACGTAGTCACCTTCCGTGCGGATTGTGCCTTTTACCATCCTGCCGGCAATTCCACGGCCGCCGTCCGGACGGAAATAGTAGTTTTCTCCTTCGATCTCCCGAAATCCTCTCACCGCTCTGCCGCGCACACCGGCCGCCCCGGACGGTTCCAGATAATACTGATCACCTCCGATGGACTGCCAGCCCATCAGTAGTTTTCCCCGTGACCAGCCGGCATTTCCGCTCTTCAGGAAATAAAATTGTTCCCCTCCAATTGTTTGCCAGCCTGTCAGCATAGCCGCCTTGACCCCGGCTGTGCCTGTCTGTTTAAAATAATATGTCTTCCCGTCAAGCAGCAGCCAGCCCGTCGTTGCACATCCCCGGACTCCGGCTGTGCCTGTACGCTTCAGATAATATATCTTTCCTCCGATCGTCTGCCAGCCCGTCAGAAGCATGCCTTTAGACCATCCAACATTGCCTGTCTGCTTAAAATAATACAGCTTTCCGCCGATTGTCTGCCAGCCGGTAAGCATACGTCCGATGATGCCTTTACTGCCTGTCTGTTTAAAATAGTAGGTGCGTCCCTGGTATGTCTGCCAGCCTGTCATGGCCTGTCCCCGAATGCCTGATCCCCCGCTTTGTTTAAAGTAAAATGTGCTGCCTCCGATCGTCCGGAAACCGGTAAGCATCTCTCCGGAATCTTTTTTAAAGTAATACGTCTTCCCATCGATCGTCTGCCAGCCTGTCAGCATGACGCCTTGTTTATAATTAGCAGAATCTGTCCGTTTCAAAAAGTAATAGTTCCCTTTGTCCTTCAGCCAGCCTGTTTTAGCCTTACCACTATGATCGAAATAATACCATTTTCCGGATATCTTTTTCCATCCGACCGCCGGACGTCCGGCAGTATCCATATAGTAGCGGCCACCGTCATACGTGAACCATCCGCTTTTTACTGATTTTACAGAACTGGTACAGCCAGCCGCCGTAAACTGCGTGACAATCGCTGCCTGCGCGGTCGAATAAGTGCTTTCTACGATTGTCCCCATACTGCTCAGACAGTACCGGGTACTGCTGCTCATATTGGAAACCGGGCCTGTAATCACCGCAGTATCCGGTGAAAACTTCCGCAGAATATCTTCCGGATTATTTTGTACATATCCATGATGCGGAAGCTTCAGGACATTCGTCGCTCCCAGGCTTCCTTTTGAAAATAACGACCTCGCCGTCTTCGGAATCATATCCGCTGTCAGCGTTGTTGTCCTGCCGTAAGCGCTCACTTTGACAACAAGTGAATTCGCATTCTCGTCCGAAACTTTCTTCTGCACTTCCGTATTGTACAAATTCAGCTTCATCTGGCTTCCAAGCTTTATCTGCATACCCTCTGTCAGATTCTGAACCACCGTCACCTTATTATTTCGGGCAGCAGTAAGCAGCCCGTTATAAATATACAGATTATCCCATTTGGTACCGTCACTGAGCAGATTACTGTCCGAATATTTTTTCAGATATAATTTCTTGGGTTTAAAATAATTGACAATCTCATCACCACTGCCAATATGATCGCTGTGAGCGTGCGTCCCAATATAGAAATCCAGATTAGATGCCGTAACCCCGACAGATTTCATATAATAAATTACCTGCTGCTCAAACCCCTGATCCGTTACGATCCCGGTACGATAAGGATATTTCAGATCATCTCCCTGCGGGTAGTCCCAGTCCTCGCCGGAATCCACCATTCCAAAGCGTCCGTTATCTTCCAGAAGGATTGCATCCGTAGATCCTTTCAATGCGAGATAATGAATTCTGGTCGCCGCATCCACTTTCGCACATCCCAGGAAGGTAATACATAATGCAATCACGGTTCCCAGTGCAAATTTTATTCTGCGAGACATAATACTACTCCTTACGTTATAACTCCATCCTGATACAATTGCTCCAGTGACTCCGGGTCTTCTACAATTTCCACCTTCAGACTGCCCGAACCTTTGATCCGTTTCACGGCATCTCTGACTCCTTCATTCCCGGCTGCTATGCGGTCAAACTTCCGAAGAAGGCTCACCGGCAGGACAGGACTCACGGCTTCTGCACAGTCAAAATAGATAACCCGGCGGCCGGGAAGGTTTGCTGCAACCGCGAGATCTCTGATCTGCATCTGTCCAAATGCCAGTACCCCGGAAGTATGAAGTCCCTGCCATGATCTCCTGCATTCGGTCTGCATCATCCGGTCGATCCGCTTTCTGAATACCGGATACACCCATCTTCTTTTCTCCATCTGTGCCATCAAAAAGCTCTCCCACAATGATTGTACCCAGAACCTATTCATCGTTCCCATATAGTATACACAATCCGGCAGATTTTGTAAAAATTCCTGATTCCCTGCGATGTTTTCCAGAGTATACGTCACATAGTAATTCCGTTTTGAAGACCCGCTGTTCTGCAGCAGATACGGCAGATGCTCCTGTGTTTCGGGGTGCTCAAAACTCCCTGCCATAATCAGTACGTTTTCACGTTTTCCGTCATCCAGCCTTTCCTGCCGGATTCGGGCATCCTCCCCAAGGATAAACTGCCGGCAAATGTCTGCAGACATGGCGGCGCGTTCATACGGGGCATACGTCTCCTGAAACTTTTGAAGACTCTCCGGTTCCGTCCGTCTGTCTCCACTCAGCTCCCTGAGCAGTTCTTCCACCGTCCGAACCTGCGGGAAAGGCAGGGTGTCCATATCAATATACATCCCGCGTTCTCTGAGATATTCCTCTTTGTCATAAGCAAACAAAATGACTTGATTTTTGGATACCGCATAGTCAAAGAACACACTGGAGTAATCTGTGACAAGAACATCACAGGCGTTCAGCATGTCGTAAGTCTCATACTGCCCAGGAAATCTGCGGATATGGCGATACCCGCTGTATTCCACCAGCTGCTCTACATAGGGATGCAGGTTGACATAAAGTATCTGATCATCGCGCAGGCCTTCATCGAGTGTCTGCAGCATCCGGGCAAGCTGATTACTCTGTTCTTGCGTGACCAGGCGTACCGTGCCGCGCCACGTCGGCATATAGGCGATCACCTGTTTTCCTTCCAGCAGAAGTTCCTTTTTGACGGTTTCTGCTCTCTCTTTTGAAAAGAAAATCTCGTTTCTCGGATAACCGCACAGCCACGCGCGGGCGCTTTCAGCCCCGTACAGCATGTAATCCTTTCTCATCACATTACACATATAGGAACTGGGATAAAGCAGAACATCCGACTGCATAAAAGTTTTCTGCAGGTTTCCGATATCAAAGTAATCCTTAGCTGTCGATTTTCCCAGGGTCTTAAGCGGTGTCCCGTGCCAGGTGTTAAAATACTTCTGCCCTTTTTTCTTTATATAATAGGTGGCATAACTGGTATCATTGAAAAGATATTCTGCACTTGCAAGATAACTGAGGTATTCTTTGGAGTGAATCTGCAGATATGTGACGCCTGCGCGCTCCAGTCCATACTGCTTCATCAGCCCTTCAAATGCTGCCTTTTTTCCTCCTGCATATGCAATCCCTATCTCGCAGGACGAATAGGATGGATTCGCACAGAGTTCCTTCAGGAGATAAAACATATTGCCATTGAGATTGTTCCCCTGCTGGGACTGTACCAGAATACGGTTCTTTTTTACCGCTTCTTTCTGATAGGCACGCAGATACCTGATCCCCGCTATGCTTGGCCGCATGGAGCGTTTCAGTCTGCCCAGCCTCGCCCTCATCCTCGGAACCTGCGGAATCAGGGTCCTGAAATACCAGAATCCCTTGTTTCTGTATAACTTTCTGCTGTTGCCATAAAACTCATAATAGCGGGTATGTCCTGAATATCCCGGAAATTCTCTGGCAAGCTGTTCAAAACTTTCCCTGACAAATCGCAGTTTCAGCCTGCGCGTTCCCCATGTGGTATCTTCTTCACACACCACGTAGACATGTTTCAGCAGAATAAAGAGCAGCTCATCCGCGAACCGTTCCTCATGCCCTGCCGTTTTATAATATTCGTATAAACGTCTAAAGGCGGGCATCAAATCAAACCGTTTTTCAGAAAAACGGAATGTCAATGACCCACCTCTTGAAAACATATAGTAATACAGCGGCTGTGCTACATACGTGATGCAGTTTGCGCGCAAAAACATCTGATACGTAAAAACCAGATCTTCATAAATGCGGAGGGATTCAAACTTTGCATCATACGTTTCCAGCATCGTACGGCGAAAAATTTTGTTCCACAGATACGGCGTTGAACGCACCAGAATCTCCGGCTGTTCAAATATATCTGTTCCGTATCCCTCGCTGTCCTCCGCCTTCGTCCCTTTTATCTGGATATCTGCACCGTCTATCCGCCGGTAACCACAGCATGCAATATCCGCATCCGCTTCATGTGCAGAGTCATACAGTTTTTCAAACATGGTCGGACATACATAGTCGTCCCCGTCCACAAAGCCGATATATTCACCTTTTGCCAGCCCAAGCCCTTCATTCCTTGCCTGACCCGCACCGCTGTTTTTTATTGTCTTAACCACGATCTGCTGCGGATATCGTTTCTGATACTCCAAAGCAGTCTCTTTCGTGCTGTCTGTACTTCCATCATTGATAATGATGATTTCCATATCATCAAGAGTCTGACCAAGCAATGACCGGATGCACCGGTCCAGATACTCCCCGACATTATAGACCGGTACGATAACTGATAACTTTTTCATGGCGTCCCCTGCTTACTTTTTATTCAGATCCTGTTTAATCTGGGTTGTTGAGATCTCCGGTGTCCTTGGCAGATATACCACCTCGCAGTATTCTTTCAGAAAATCAAACTTTCCTTCCCAGTCATCTCCCATCACAAAGGTATCAATGTGATATTCCTTTACATCCGAAATCTTCTGTTCCCAGTTTTCCTCCGGAATCACAAGGTCAACATATCGAATAGCCTCCAGCAGCTGTTTCCGTTCTTCATATGTGAAATAACATTTTTTCTGTTTCATATTCCAGTTGAACTCATCCGTGGACAGCGCAACAATCAGATAATCCCCCTGTTGTTTTGCCCTTCTGAGAATATTGATATGTCCATAATGAAGCAGATCAAATGTACCGTACGTAATCACTCTTTTCATGTGTTCCTCCATTTTCGATCACTGCATAAACTGCTCGTACTCGTCCATAACCTCCTGCGGGTCTCCTATCATCTTGACTTCACCTTCATGCAGCCACAATACACTCGTGCAGAGATTTCGTATTGTTTCCGAATTATGAGATACGATAATGACCGTTCTGTCTTTATCCATGATGAGATCTTTCATCTTCTCGTAACTCTTCTTCTTAAACTTTGTATCGCCGACACTTAAAACCTCATCAATCAACATGATATCTGTCTCCAGAATTGCCGTGATGGAAAATGCCAGTTTGGAATACATACCACTTGAATACGTCTTGACCGGCATATCAATAAATTTCCCGAGCCCCGCAAATTCAATAATCTCATCCATTTTTTCCTGCACCTGTTCTTCAGAGAATCCGAGCAGCATACCGGAAAGAAATATATTCTCCCTGCCGCTCAAGGCTTTCTGAAATCCCACTCCGATGGCGAGCAGAGAAATCGAATACCCGTGTAAGTCAATGGTTCCCGAATCTGCTGAAAAGATGCCCGCCAGGGCACGCAGCATCGTGGATTTTCCGCTTCCGTTCTTTCCGACAATGCCCATGATATCGCCTTTCGGCACTTTAAATGAAACTCCGCGGACAGCCTCAAATACCTCCGCTTTGCTTTTTTTTAATTTGAAAAAACTTTTTTTCACGGAAAAGGATTTTAAACAGCGGTAGCTGATGTGCAGATCCTTCACCTCAATCGCATATTCCTGTTCCTGCATAATTTAAACCACCTTTGCATAACCGTTCTCATACCGGTAGATAATCTTAACCCCTAACGCCGCAACCAGAATTCCTATTACAAGCCAGACAGCAAACACCCTCATGTCCGGCGTCTGGCCGTACAGCAGACATTTTCTGAGCCCGTCCAGAATAAAAGCAAGCGGATTCATCTTCAGCGCCCAGCTCCCGTAGGGAGACGGCAGCCTTTTATTAACCGAATAAAAGATACCGGTGACATAGAAAAGCAGCCGCAGAAGAATTGTTACGATATTGCTCATATCTTCTACGAAAACCCCCAGATGCATCAGGATCGTCATCCCCGCGAAGGTGATCACCAGCAAAAGCAGCACAAGCGGAATTGCCAGAAGAACATTCCAGGTCAGCTCGATCCGGTACACAGCCATCATACAGATTACAATCGCAAATGATATCATCATCTTAAATCCGTCAACACCCATTCGTGTATACGCCAGCACGTATTTGGGCATGTATACCTTGTCAATGATTGATTTATTATTTTTTACCATTTTCACACTGGCCTGTATACACTTATTAAAAAAGTTCCATGCTGTAAGTCCGACAAAGATAAAGGCCGTAAAATAAGGCTCCCTTCCGTCAAAAACAACACCGAAAATAAACGCATAAATTAACATGAAGCACAGCGGATCCAGAATCCACCAGATCCAGTTCAGATAAGAATTTGCGACTTCCGCTTTCAGCTGTGACTTTGCAGCCCGGATAATATACCCGGCATATTTTTTTGTGTCTCTAAAATATTGCATTTTATACCATCCTCATACTCTTCTTCCCATTGATCAGCAAGGCGAATGAGCCTCATAAACGCAAATATACCACTTTTCAGATATAATGGCAAGAAAAAGTAACAATTACTGTCCTTTTACGTGCTCTTTATTGATCAGATCATTCAGTTGTTCCTTACTCAGCCCCTCCGTGCTTTCCTTGGTAAACATCACCTTAACTGTCATACAAATCAGCTTCAGATCCAGCAGGAGAGAATAATTTTCAATATACATCAGATCCAGCTTCAGCTTGTCATAGGCCGTCGTATTGTATTTCCCGTATACCTGCGCATACCCGGTCAGGCCCGCTTTCACCTTGAGCCGGTAGGAAAACTCAGGGATAGAAGCCTCATATTTCTCGATAATTTCGGGACGTTCCGGTCTTGGACCTACCAGGCTCATATCTCCTTTCAGGATATTAAAAAGCTGCGGAAGTTCATCAAGTCTGGTGGCGCGAATAAATTTTCCAACCGGGGTGATACGTTTGTCGTTCTTTTCAGCCAGTACCGCCACTCCGTTTTTCTCCGCGTCAACGATCATACTCCGAAATTTATATACATAAAACCGTCTTCCATTGACCGTGACACGTTCCTGTTTAAAAAGAGCAGGTCCGCGGTCATACAGTTTTACCGCAATCGCTGTCAGCACCATAAACGGACTGGTCAGCACAAGCAGTACCAGAGAGACCACCGTATCCAGTCCGCGTTTCATCAGCCGCTGCTCAAAGCTCAGTCCCTGATTGCGGGATAATAAAAGCGGCGTATCAAACAGATGCAGAATCTCAGAATTTTTCAAAATGATATCAGATATCTTCGGCGTAGTATAAACTCGTATCCCCCGCTGGTAGCAGTATTTCAACAGATGATTGCGGCTCTTTGCATGAATATCACACAGGATCACACCGTCATATTTCAAGATCAGCTGCTCTACTTCCTCTATGCGCCCCTGAACATTCACATGTTCACAGATGTTGTACTTGTCACGCCGCTCATACATCTTCCGCATCAGCGGCTGCGGCGGATGGTCTTCGTAGATCAGCAGCATCTTCCTCGGAGGAAATGCTTTATAGTACAGAATGTGAAAAATATGAATAAAAATGACGGCAATTATGATATCTGCCACTGTCATTCCCAGCGTGACCGTGACCAGCCAGCGCAGCCGGTACAGTTTACCGGAGATCAAAAGGATCTGAATGAGTACAATCACATGCATAGCAACAATGGAGAGCACCTGCGACAGGATAATACTGCTTTTTTTCATATAGCCAATCTTCAGACCGCCGAAGGCATTTAAAAATACGAGCAGCAGAATCAGATAAACCGCGATCATCAGAAGGTTTCCTTTGTTTTGATAAGGTTTGCGAAGTTCTCCGTTAAAAAACTGGTACCAGCAGAATGCAAACACTGCCGTCTCGGCCGCTACCAGTATCATAGCCGAAAGAAAGCGCATGATTCGTTTGTATTGTTCAAAATCTCTTCTTTGGTTCATATATTCTCACCTGATATCATACAATTTTTTACATTATACTACATACAATATTCGTTTAAAAGATTAATTTTTTGGAAACAGCGTTCAGCACATTTTCCACGCCGCTGCCGCTGCTCTCTACAAACGCCTGTTTGAACCGCACTGTCTGGACAGCCGCTGCCTCGTATGCAGACTGTTCTTCCAGACTCTTCAGCAGTTTAAGCAGCTCGTCTTCCGTGATGCTGCCGCCCGGCAGCCATTTACGGATGTCAAAATACATTCCGCGCGCCGCCTGATACCTCTCATAATCGTAAGCAAAACAGACCATAGGTTTTTCCAGAATGGAGTAATCAAAAAACACGCTGGAATAATCAGATACCAAAACATCAGAGGCAATCATAAGTTCATTCAGTGACTCATAATCCGATACATCCCGGATACCGTCCTGGTCATCCGGAAGTACCATGCTCTGCACCGCTTCATAGTGAGCGCGAATCAGAACAACAGTTTTTTCCCCCAGCATTTTCTGCCATTTTTCCCAGTGAACCGGAGGGGCAAACACACATTGGAAGGCAACATTTTTTTCATACTCCCGAAAAGTCGGCGCATACAGGATCACACGCTGCCCATTGGCAATCCCCAGTTTTTCTCTGCATTTTTTCCGCTTCGCAGCAGTTGCATGAGCCAGCTCATCATTTCTCGGAAGTCCCATGACCTGACAGACCCCTTGTCTCAATTCAAAGACCCGCGTAAATATCTCAGACTCATACGCCGACTGTGTGGTAAACAGATCCATATTCCAGGTGTTTTTACTTCTAAATGAAGCGTTCTTTTCCTTCAGGTCATTCCCCATCTTCTTAAGTGGTGTCCCGTGCCAGGTATTCACAAAAAATGTATGTTTCCCGGTAAACCCAAGTCCTCGCTCCAGCGATGAATTCGTGATCCAGACTCTGGCTTTGAGTGCTGTCAGAAAATATAAAAAGGTATCTGTCTTAATCTTCTCTCCTCTTTCCAGCAAGAATTTCTCCGGCTCCTGGAAAGCCCACACAAAACGGAAACCAAGGAAACGGGGATCACGGCACATGGCGTCATAGACAGCTCTCGGGCTGTCATTAAATGACTTCCCCCCAAAGCTGTTAAACAGAATCAGTTTATGATCAGTCCTGACGAACCTTTTCAAAAAATTCAGAAACCCGGTTCCCAGATAATAGTACAGACTATACACCGGCCTGCAGTACTTGATCAAAGACATCAGTTTTCTTTTCATCTCATAACCTCACGATAGACACGGCTCATCACCTTTTCCACCTCGCTCATATCATATCTGACAACTGCCCGCTGATTATAAGCTCCCATTTTTCTGCAGAGCTCAGGATGTTTCTTCAAATATAGAATTCCTTCTGCAAACTCATCGGGCGCACTGGAACTGACCAGAATTCCCCCGCACCCTTCCTCGATTAAATCAACATTTCCTCTGATACGTGACACAAGAGCCGGCAGACCTTTTGCCATAGACTCCATCAGCGCCACGGACAGGCCTTCTCGCCGTGACGGGAATACAAATAAATCCGCAGCCTCATATATCTGAGAGACATCATCCCGGTAGCCCAGAAGAGAAACACAGTCTGTAAGTCCATAGTCAGAAATCACCCTGGCAAGCTGCTCCTGCAGGCGCCCCTTTCCGCAGATCAGATAGCGGATGTTCGTTCGGTCCATCTTCTGCAGTGCCTTAAGTACTGTGATGTGATTCTTATTGTCATCCAGTTCACCCACTGAAAGCAGGCAAAAATCATCCGGCTCCACTTTAAGCGATCTGCGGAACGCATCTCTGTCCAGCAGTTTCCGCTTCTGAATCTCGGCCAGCCTGATTCCAACCCCGGGAATCCGAACGACACGTTTTGCATAAAAATGGCGTGCGCGCTGATAATCTTCCTGATTGATCGTTATCTGTACATCCGTCCACCGTGAGAGCAGCCGTTCTACCGGATAGTAAAAGATCCAGTTAACGGGCGGCGCCCCTTTAAAAAAGTGAAACCCATGTGCTGTATAGATGATCTTCATGCCCCGCCTGCGATACTTCCTCCCCGCAAAACGTGCCATAGCGCCTCCGATCGGAGTATGACAGTGTATGAACTCAAAGTGTTCCGCCGCAAGCAGTTCTTTCAGCTTCCGGTATGCATGAATGTTTTTCATCCTGAAAGGTGAACGCTGAAACGGGATCTGGTGGCAGATCACGCCTGAATCTTTCAGTTTTTCTCCGCTGCTCCCGTAGGAAGACTGTTGAAAATCAGCCGCATAGTGGACCTCATATCCGGCATTCTGAAGATATCTGACATTTCCCATTTCAAACTGCGGAATAAAATCCCCCACATGTGTAACCAGCAATACTTTTTTCATCTTTTATCCCCTTCTGTCCGTTCTATACAGCGAATGCAGACAGTTAATCACGGTTCTGCCTGTATGTGGGCCGTCCAGATAGTTGAATTTTTCATGAAAGGCACGATACCGTTCATCATAGACCGATGTGCCGCATACCCGTCTCACGGCACGGTAAAGCTCCTCTTCTGTTTTGACAATATCACCCGGCAGTTCCCGGATATCCAGATAAAAATCCCTGATACTTTCCTGATAAGCCAAAAGGTCATACATGAAGAACAGAATGGGCCGCCGCAGATTTGCGTAATCAAAAAACACACTGGAGTAATCCGTGACCAGAAGATCACTGACGAGATACAGCTCATTGATATTATCCCAATTTGAGACATCAATGACCATCCCGCTGTACGGCTTCAGATTCACCTGCTCCGTGATAAAATAATGTGTGCGGAACAGCATCACATAATCATTCCCGAGCTCCCGGCAAAAGTTATCCAATTCAAATCCCATGGTAAAGGCACAGCCATCCTTTGTGTGCTGGTTGTCCCTGAATGTGGGAGCATATAAAATCACTTTTTTCCCTTCCAAAATTCCAAGCCTCGCCTTGATATCCGCGTTTTTTGCAGAATCCGGGCGAAACAGTTCATCATTCCTTGGATATCCCAGTTCCAGAATCTTACTGCTTTTTTCACGTTCATTCAGCGCAAACGCCGAAGCAATTTTTTCGGAATAAAAAGAAGAAGGCGACAAAAAGTACGTCACACGCCCGCCCTCTTTTCGATAGTCCTTTTTCATCTCCGCCGAGGAAACCACGTTGTTGCCTTCCACCGTGATATCACAGCCCAGCCGTTTCAGGGGAGTTCCATGCCATGTCTGCAGAAAACACTGGTCCTTTGCCGGGACAAGACAGTGCCGCGTCCTTGAATTGATGATCCAGAATTTTGCCCGGGCAAATGCTTTGTAGTATGCTCTTGTCCCCAGCTTTACAAGCGTTGTATTGGGATTGTTCATAAGCCAGGCATACTTTTCTGGTTCCCTGAACACCCAGATAAAGGAAAAACCCTCCGCGGCTTCTTTTTTCAAAAGTTCCTCATAGATGGCCCTCGGACTGCACGCATACTGTCTTCCCTGATAGGCTTCAAAGACATAAAGCTTTTCGTCTGTTCTGCACCGGCTGCGTATTAATTGATATTCCACATTCCACAACGCACGCACGGTACCTTTCGCAGCCCGGCGCAGCAGCGCATTTTGATTCACCAGCCGGTACAACACCGATTTCAATCCCGCCATTTTTGCTCCTTTTCTTAGTCATCAGGATTCAGCCGATAGACACGATGTCCTTTGACATCCCCTACCGTCACATACCCCATCGCATCAAAATCATCTCTCGTCTGACCGGTACGGTCCCAGACAAAGTAATTGATCCCCTCATCGCGAAGCAGATGGTTGATCGTTTCTGCATCCGCCTCATCGCTGCTCATCTGTGAAAAGATACCCGCCTGTGTCTGTGTCAGATCCTCACGCCGAAATGCATTTCTGCCATATGGCATATAGAACGATGCATCATACTGACGAATGTAACAGACAAGATGATTGGGCACCACAACATGAACTTCCTCAATTCCCTGTTCCTGTGCGTCAGCCTTTATCAGTTTACAGACAGAGACCGTGGGGGACGGAAGCTTATACAGGTCTGTCTTGGTCGTATAATGTCCCTGAAAGTAAACGCAGGTCCCCGTAACACCGATAACAGCCACCATAACGAGCAGCAGCACAGTCTGCATCCCTTTTGATTTAAGCCTGGACAAAAACAGAGCACCCGCATAGGCAATGATGATAATCGACGGGAGGATCCAGAACATTCTCCAGTATACCGATCTCCCAATAAAATTTTTCATAATCAGCTCAGCCGTATAAGGACAGAGATACAGCCCGGCAAACAGAAGGGAAAACACGATAAATATGATATTTTCTTTTTTCTTTTTTACTGTCAGCAGCAGATACAGTAAGGCTGCCGCAAGTAAAACAATGTGCCAGCTGTCGTTCGTATACCGCTCATACATATCCAGCACAGTCGTCCATGTTTTCTGCATGCTAATTCTCCACTATTTAATGATAAGATAGATTACCGAATAGACAATATTGGGGATACAGCATAAAAAGCTGTATAACAAAATTCTTCCGTTCCAGAAACGCACCGCACTGACAACAGCCAGCAGTCCCAACACCACCGCCCCCAGCATGATCCCCATCGAGGAGACAAGACAGCAGGACAACATCAGTGCCGTCAGCATGATATAGTCCAGTGCATGATGTTTTTTTTCATAGGCACGCAGTCCATAATAAAAGATCCCCGGCAGCAGCGCACCCGCCAGTACCGCTTTTCCCTGCCAGACACGGATCAGCAGAAACGTTCCCTGGGTATACACCGAGTACCCGGAAAAAATATACACCGCGGCAGCCAAAATCAGAAAATACCCCACCGCATTTTTCTTATCTGTGAACAGTCTCCTCCCCAGCATCGCATAAATCATATAAGCAAAGGGTATGAAAATCACCGGGAAAATGGTATGTGCAATAATCGTCACATGTACACCTGTGACAGCCCCGATAACAGCCACAAAAATCGGAAACGGTGACAGTACATAACGGGAGGGCAGCTCATCATATGTCTTGCCCGTATACGGGTCCACTTCAAACATAGAGTCCTCCTCCACTGCGGCAGCTGCAGTTCCCACATAAAAGGAGTCATCATCGTCCACATGCTGCCCCACAGTGAGCACCCCCGTCTGCAGGACAACAAGCAGTACTGCGATCCAGATCTGCCATGGAAAGGCTGCTGCACGCTTAAAAAAAGAAATCAGCAGTGTTCCATAATATGTCACATTTAAAACAAATGACAACACGCACAAAACGGCAATTACCCCGCCATATACGCGAAGCATTACCGTCAATGTCGTATGCATAAAAATCAGGGGAACCGCAATCAGCTCACAAAAAGCCATCATGATAATGATTCCTGAACAGTAGTTCAGAATCAGCGAATCCCGTTCTTCCTTTGAAAATTTTGTGTACAGCATGCCGAGCATCATGGGGACAAACCCCATGAATAAAATCAGCATGCCAATCTGAGAAAGTGTCATATAATCCGCCCTCTACTCTTCCTCCCGGTTTTCAGCCCGAAGCGCTTCAAGCTCCGCCCTGCGTTTTTTCTTCTTTTGATAACGTTTCACACTTAAAACCACATAGCTTGCCCCGACAGCCGCGAGCGCTGCACCAAGCACCCACAGGAAAACCGTATATTTCCATACATAAACCACCTGTATATCATGGGGTCTCTGAATATTGGCAAATGTAAATTTATTATCATCCACAATATGGCTGACTTTAACGCCATCCACATAGATTTTCTCCAACACATAATCTTTTGCCGGCTCAAAAGATACCGTATAGTCATCATCCCGGTACACACGGGCCGCACTCTTCGAAACGGCACCGTTCTTCGCCTCAGCAGTCACCATATACGCCGGTATTTCTTTAAACTCCACCGAGACACTGTGTCCGGTCTTGATCTGATGAAATGTCACTGACGTCTGACCTTTATCCGGTACCGCATCTTTTCCATCAACCACCAGCTTATCGATCTCATAATGTTCATCCGGGGCAAATTCAACTGTAACATCCTTATCACGGTAAATCAACTGTGCCTCGTCAATTGTTCCATTGACCGCAGCCGTCTCAATCTCAAATTTAGGAATTTCCTTACATACGACGTGAATACTGTGATCTCTCGTCAAACTGGAAAACTTGTAAGATTCCCTGTAGTCTCTGTAGGTCACAGGAGCATCGTCAACCGTAATCTCTTTGACCTCATAGTTCTCAATCGGCTGATACTCTATCGTATAATCGCTGCCCAGGTCAACACCCTCCACCGAATCGGTGATCGTCCCGTTTTCTATTGAAGTTTGAATATTATATGCCATCGGCAGCGTTGCACCGTAAAGAGCGATTCTTCTGGGATTTCGGATCGCGCATCCCAGCACAAAACTTCCCGGAGACAACTCCGAGATTGATTCGGCTTCTACAATCTCTGAATCCGATTCCAGTGATAACTGGTATTCTCCAAGCAGCTGCTGTTCTTTTCTGGAATACACCTGAACCGTACCATTATATTTGGTATTCTTATTATATGGAATGCTGATAATATCATCCCCGCAGACATACAGATCCTGGAACGTCCCTGCCCCGTTCAGATCAATCATGCTGCCAAGTTCTTTCGTAATTTTAAAATCCAGATCAGCCTCAACGAATTCATACCCGCCTGCTCCGCCCTTTTGAATCAGATAACGGTCGTTTGTCACACTGTAATCGATTGCGTGCACATTCCAGGCATCTGAAATCTTAACCTTGCGTTTAAATCTCAGCGTATCTGCATCGACGATAAAAACGCAGCCTTTATTATCCGGATCCAGATTTTTACCGCCTGCGATGATTATCTCCCGCGTATAGGGATTATATGCCATTCCGTTGCCATGTTCATAATCCATCTCAGTGATAGATTTCGCATAACTGTATGGCCGTACTTCATTTCCATCTTCGTCCGTACTGCCCTTGTAGAATGCTACCAGCGTATCCGGATCTGCCGCTGCATTTGATGCGTTAATCAGACATACGACATACTTATCAGTACTGCACATAGCCTGAAGATTGGCTGTATCACTTCCAATCTCATACTCCGTCAGCAGTGTCCACTGGGAATTCTGAAGGGCATCCGTAGACTTTAGATCCGCCGCACATTCCACAGTACTGCACAGCAATAAGACTGCGAAAAGACACAGCGCTTTCAGCAATTTTCCGTTTGTTTTTTTAGTTTGTACCATAACCCTGAATTACATATACTCCTGTCCCGAAAATTTTATCCCCTCAAATAAAATTCCACATAATCAGCGTTATTATAACACAAGTCAAAGCCAGATGCAAAATAATGCGGTTTATTTTTCCAATATCCTTTTAAAAAAACATACCTTATGCTATACTTAGTGCAATGTAGAAAAGGAAAAATGCAAATGAACAAATTAAAAAAGAACAAAATGTTTCCCTTTATTCTAACTTTGCTGAATATGGGGTTCTGGGTTTGTTTTCGTTACCAGCCAAAATTTTTCCAAAAGCATCCGGTTGCCCTGTTGATCAGAGATCCCTGGATTCAGCTTTTCACCTTTATGATTCTGGGCATCACATTGACATGGCTTTTCTGGAAGCCGGCTTTGCAGAAGCGGAAAATCTGCTTAAAATCGCTGGGTGTGGGAATTGGCTTCCTTATATTTCAGATACTCTATAATTTCGCCGGTGATACTCCGACGTATCAGGCGGATTTTCGTATGATGACGGCAGGACTTGTAAGCGGTACTGCTGTTTTTTATTTTGCTGACCGCCTGTCTCCATCTTCAGACAGCACCGCAGAGGAAGAGACAGTTTTTCTTGATTCTCTCAGTACATACCGCAGTCACCTGATGGGACTGGCGATGCTTTATATTATTCTGTTTCATATAACGTTTTTAAAAGTCCGTTTCGGCATTGGTCTGATTGATTTTTTTGCCGGTTCCGGAAATTCGGGAGTCGATATCTTTATTTTTTTATCGGGTCTCGGGATGATCTATTCTCTGTCTAAAAACTTTAAGTTAAAAGAGTTTTATAAAAAACGCCTTCTCAGGATATACCCGGGGTACATTCCTCTGGTCGGTCTCTACTCGCTGGTCTGCATGAAGGCCGGATTGTGCAGCATCCGGCTTTTATTAGCCAACTGTGCGGGTATCAGTTTCTGGTTCAGTTCCAGTCCCTGTGCCTTTAACTGGTATGTTCCCGCGATACTGCTTTTTTATCTGTTGACACCAGGAATCTTTCTTCTGCTGAAAAACGGCGGCACGAGGCAGCGGAATGCCGTAATTTTGTGTGTCCTTGCTATTTTACTACTGATCATAAATATCGATTTTATCAAAGTTAAACGTCTGAATGTTGCGTTCTCCAGATTCCCTGTATATATCCTGGGCATGCTGGCCGGATTCTGGCTGCTGGAAAAGAGATCCATCCGGAAATCTGAATACGACTCGTTAATTCCCATTTTTTTTGTGTGTATCCTCCTGGCATATGTAAAAAGCCACTGGCACATCCCGATCATTGGATGGCACTGGCTTCTGTATGCGATTATCATGCCTGCATTCTGTCTGATCGCTTCGCGGATTATGACCCGTGTAAACGCAGGATCACCGGTGATGAGATTCCTGTCCTGGACGGGAAAAAACAGTTTTTTGATCTATCTGTTAAATATTATCATTGTACGCTTTATCAGAATGTTTTTCCTGCACTCTCCGGAAAATACACCTCTGACATATAATCTCTATGCACTGGTTTCCACCGCGCTTGTTTTTCTTCTTGTTTATCTCTATTTAAGCTTCAAAAAATATCTGATGTGCAAAATGAAAAGACATGTGTAACCACAGCAGTAATACAAAAGGGGAGATCCATCATGGATCTCCCTTTTTACTGAGAGCGTCAACGTCGTCGGCACTCTGTGAATTTCTGGACTGTCTCAGTTCTCTGAAGAACCCCCACACGATCAGAATCATAATAATGCCCAGCGGAAATGCAGCAATGATGGAAATCGTCTGTAGATTAGAAAGCGTACTCTCCGAAAACAACAGCGCGATCGGCAGCAGCAAAAAGACGCAGGACCAGAACGCCCGCAGTCTTTTTCGCGGTTCTTTTTCTCCGGCCAGATCTTTTTCTGAATATCCGGCCACTACCAGTGTAATGGCATCAAACGTGCTGGCATAAAATGCAATCATCGCCAATATCAATACAATCAATGCAATCTTCGTGATGGGAAGCTGGTCAAACACTTTTAATATCACTTCAGCCGGCGCGGCTCCTCCTGTCAGCATACCTGCCAGATCTGCTGTCCCGGTTGTCTGAATGTGGAGTCCGAAACCGCCAAACACAATAAACGAGGTATAGGTTCCCAGAAGCCCGCAGGACAGCCCGCCCAGAATCGTCTGTTTAATCGTGCGCCCTTCCGATATCCTGGCAATAAAGAATGGAGTTGCCACAAACCACGCGATCCAGTACGCCCAGTAGAAGATTGTCCAGTCCTGGGGAAATCCTGTTCCCCCGCTTCCCGACAGCCGCAGCGGATCCATCCAGGTTGACATATGGAAAAAGTTATTGACCACATTTCCGATCGCTGAAATCCCTGTCTCAATCATATAAATTTTAGGTCCAAAGATAAAAAAGATCGCCAGAAGTATTCCAAAAATAACGACACAGGCCGTTGCCAGATGAGAGATTGCTTTCATGCCTTTCATCACGGCAAAAATGAACACAGCACCGATGACCAGCAGAATAATGATAGAGGTAAGCTCGGAGGTCTTTACTCCAAACACTCTGCCGATCGCCGCCGAAAGAAGAGGCGTTGCAAGTGAAAACGTAGTCGCTGTCCCCGCAAGGAGACCCACGACTGCAACAATATCAATGACACGTCCCGGAAGTTTATCCGACCGGTCTTTCAGCAGCGGCCGGCAGGCTTCCGACAGTGTCTGGCGTTTTCTGTTTTTAACAAACATCATATAGGCATAAGCGCAGGCCGGCAGTATGTAGAATCCCCACGGAATCGGTCCCCAGTGAAACAGAGGATACGCACTCGCCCAGTCCTGACGCTGGGCGAGCGTCATATTCTCCATTGCAAACGGGGTTGCCGTGTAGTAATAGCACCATTCAATCAGTGACCAGTACAAAATATCCGCAGCCATCGTGGAAGTAAAGATCATGGCTCCCCAACTGAATGTGTTGTAGCGCGGTTTCCCGGTCTTTCCAAGACGAATCGAGCCATATCTGGAAAATGCCAGTCCCACGGCAATCAGGATAACCGCCAGTCCTAATACAATATAGAAAAATCCCAGCTCGTTCACAAATATGTTTCTCAAGAATCCGACAACATTCTGCGCCCTCTTTGGAAAACACATCAGCAGTGCAGACAGCACTGCGATCACGGCCAATGGCACAACGGTAATCGCCCAGTCTATTCTCCGGTTTTTATCGTCCATAACGTCTTCGATACTCCTCTCTCAGCTGCTTCGCCCTGATCAGACGGTCTGTTCCGTAAGTTCCAAAATCATCCCCTTCACTTTCTTTCAGCAATGTCCAGGCGCTCCACAGGATATCCTGACAGATTTTAAAAATCATGATTTTCTCCATCTCCTCCGGTCCCGCTTTCCGCTGAAAATAATACTGCAGCAGCAGCTCCTCTTCATCCGCTGTGAATTCACACTCCAAAAGATGGGAAGCGAGATCCCACATCGGGTCATTATAGCCTGAATATTCCCAGTCGATCAGATACATTCTGCCGTCCTTGTCCAGAACAAGATTCTCCGGCACCAGATCGTTGTGACACGGCATTTTGTCCAGTCCAATCTGCAACAGCCGCTCCTGAAGCGTGTAAAAAAAATCGTCCATCTCATCAAATCCCGGATACCAGACAGCGCCGCATCTGTCAATCAGCCGTTTGTATTTCTCATACTCTTTCATCACCGAAAAACTTCCATACAGCTTCATTCCGGACTGGTGAAGTGTGCGAAGGATCGTGGTTGTCTTTTTGACCATTTCTTCCAGACGTGCTGTTTTTCCGTTCAAAGTCACCGCTCCCTGGATACATTCTGTCACCTTGATACCGGAGGCCACATGAAAATAAATATTTACCGGATTCAGTCCTGCCGCTGATGCAAGTGCGCTGTTGTGCTGTTCACTTTTCCGATCGATCATCGCTTCCGTGCACGCCCCCGGTATCCGAAGTATATACTCTTTCCCATGTACACGCACAAAAAAATTGGTATTCGTCATGCCCCCGCCAATGCGGACCTCTTCAACCTCATCGTCCTGAAGCCTCAGACAGTATTTCAGTGTTTCCCGCGCCCTGTTCTCTTTTTCCAGACGCTCACGCTTCACAATCCGCGGGTAAATCCGGTTTTTCGCCCGGTCATACAGCTTTTGGTCTTCAATAACCGTCCATGCGAGATCATCCAGAAAGACTCCCTGAATCTTATACAGCCGTCCGATCGCTTCCAGCACGTACTCGTAGTTCAGCATCGGATTTGTATTGTCCCGGAAATATTCCAACATTTTCTGAAACAGACGCAGCGTAATCCTGCTGATGCCAAGCATCTCCCCATCGATGTGGTTCATCTGGCGGATATCCTTGGATATCCGAAATACCGTCTTATCTTTCGCAAGTTCCACATACGCTTCATCACTGGATCCGCTCGGAACCGTCATTAAGATACCATTTGGAACGGGCCGGTTCAAAAGTGTAGTTACCGCTTTCTCTTCAAAAATCTGGTTGCTCTCCACCAGAAGAAAATCTTCTTTTACAAAATCAGCTGCCAGCGACAGAGATTCCATCGTCCCGGTCCACTTATACCTTGGATTGCTGATCAGCGTAATCTTACGTTTTTTAAAGTATGCCTGATACTGCTCTTCTTTCGCACCTGTTATGATACAGATCCTCTCAATTCCGTTCTGTATCAAAAGATGCAGAATTCTCTCAATAACCGTCAGACCATTCACGCCAAGCAGCCCTACCGGACACGCAAATGCCTCATTGTCGCCTGCCGCCAGAATTACAGCCGTCCTGACTTTATCCGTCCCTGCCTCAAGCCGAAGCTTCACATTCTGCTGCCCTTCCCGCAGCGCTGCCAGATAAGTCTCGCCCCGCTCGGTCAGAAAATAGCGTTTCCCTGACTTTAAAAGATAATCTGCCTGCTCCATGTCTTTGAGCAATGCATTGACTGTCCCAAGCGACATTCCTGTCTTCTCCGCCAGCTGACGCTGATTCTGGAATTCGTGATGGTTCATCCAGCTCAATATTTTTTCAAACTTTTCTGTCCTATTCATCTCCTGATCCTCATTGTTCATTTTTTGAACACATTTTATTATACAGTTTGAACAAGATAAAGTCAAGAAAAAAATCAGAACTGTTTACTCACAGTTCTGATTTTTTTCTTGCTTTTTAAATATCAAAAGTTTACTTGCCACATAATTAATCACAATCACAAGCACATTTGATATCACCTTCATGACCATATCGTTCCATCCGAGATGATCCACACAAATATACATAATGGCAAGATCCATTACTCCCGTCAGAAGCCTGCACGCAAAAAAGGATGCAAGTTCCCGAATCATCAGTCCTTTCTCGAACGACCGGCTCTCAAACACAAAAAGCTTATTGGTAATATAGGCGAACAGTACGGCGGCAGCCCACGCTGCTGCCGTGCTGCCCGCTGTTCCCATTCCCAGCATCCGCGCACAGAGGTAATAGATGATAAGATTGACCAATGTGGTACACACGCCAAAGAAGAGATAGCTGATCACACTTTTGTACCTGATTAACAGCTCCTTCATCTATCAGATATTCGGATCTGTCGGATCCCAGTTCTGGCTTGGCGGAATCAAAATGGTAGCCGGCTTGTCAAACGGCAGATACAGATTATCTCCGATTTTAACCGTCATGCCAATCGAACAATTATCATAGATCCATTTTGCGTCCCTCACGCAGAGACGTACACATCCATGTGACGCCGGCGATCCAAGGCGGTTATATTCACCTGCCGGCAATGCATAGGGGTTAGGCGCACTGCCCGCCACCGAGTGGAACAAAACGCCTCCGACAATTCTTGTCGCATACTGCCCCCAGGATGGTCCCATCAACTCTTTCCAACGGTATTTCGCAGTCGTATTAAACGTACCCGACGGTGTTGCAGTTCCCGGCAAACCTACCGAACAAGTCATGGCCTTGACAGGTATCCGGTATTTTCCGCTCTCATCCTTTGCATAAATCGTTACCACATTTCGCACTCTGTCAACCGTCGCATAATATGGACCTTTGACCATGCTGGATACGTCCTGTACCAGTGATCCAACCGGACCTCCGCTGGAATTCGGGCGGAAGTAAAACTTATAGGAATCAATGTAATTCCATCCCGTCAGCATCTTTCCGCCGCTCGGATTCAGATAATACCACTGGCCGTTATATCTCATCCATTTTGTTGCCATCGCCCCGCTGGACTGAAAATAGTACCAGCTGCTGGAAATTTTCTGCCATCCTTTCAGCATCTGGCCTTTCACACCATATGCCCCCGACTGTTTAAAGTAATAGGTTTGGCCGCCAATCTTCTGAAAACCGGTATACATACCACCGGTGATGCCGTAACCCCCGCTGGTTTTAAAGTAATATTTCTTGCCGCTGAGTGTCATCCAGCCTGTCTGGCGCGCACCGCGCGTGCCGTAGCCGCCCGTCGGCTTAAAGTAAAATACTTTTCCTTCCATGTAAGCCCAGCCGGTATACATTCTTCCACGGTTTGCTTTTGCTCCGCCCTTCTGGAAATAAAAGACTTTTCCGTCCAGATATCTCCATCCCGTGTACATCTAACCGCGGTTTCCGTAGGCGCCGCCCTTCTGGAAATAGAAGATCTTACCACCGATTGTCTTCCAGCCCAGGTACATCTGACCCTTTACGCCATAAGCTCCTGTCTGTTTAAAATAATAGGATTTACTTCCAAGATCATACCATCCGGTAGCCATTGCTCCCACTGTGTCATTTTCACTAAAATAGAAGACCTTACCGCCAATCGTCTTGAATCCGGTAAACATCTGACCTTTTACACCGGCTGCTCCGCTGGCTTTAAAGTAATAACTCTGGCCGCCAATCTGATTCCAGCCGGTCAGCATTGCCCCTTTCGTTCCGCCGAGTGTTCCTGTCGCTTTGAAATAATATAATTTGGAATCGATCGTCTGACGTCCCTTCAGCATTTTACCGGTATTCAGATCAAAATAGTAACTCCATTTTCCTAATGACGTAGCCCAGCCTTTCAGCGGATTCCCATTTTCATCCAGGTAATAAGTAGATCCGTCTTTCGCATCCGCCCATGAAGATATCATCATGGTGCCAAGGCCGTCCAGCGGATGATCACCGTTTTCATTGAAGTAATGATAGGTTGTACCGTTGTCCGTCGATTTCAGGCCAACCTGCATGTTTCCGTTCTCATCAAAGAAATACGTCTTATCCCCGATTTTCTGCAGCCCTTTCACAGGTTCCTTACTTGAATCTGTTTCATAATACTGCCATCCGGTCTCCGTTGACTTCCATCCTGTTGCCGCCGCCGCATTTCCAGGTTTCTGAGTGCCGTCTTCCGAAACGTCAGGTATTTCTGCATTTCCCGAATCGTCACCCGTCTCGCTGTCCGACGCCGGTTCAATTGCCGGTGCATCGTTCGTTGTTCCCGGATCCGCATCCGGTATTTTCTCTACATTTTCATTCTCGCCTGAATCCTGTAATATTTCTGCAGAGGTATCTTCCGCTTCCAAAACCTTTACTTCACTCTGAGGTTTTTCCTCCGCAGCCCAGACAGCGCTTACCGCACCCAGGCTCAGGCATACGCATGCAGTAATTGCCAACCATTTTTTTTTCATCTTTATACTCCTCTCAGATTATCTACTACTGTTGCTCAGATATTCGGGTCTGTCGGGTCCCAATTCTGACCTGCCGGTATTTTGATCGTTGCCGGCTTGTCAAACGGCTGATACATATTGTCACGTATCACAACCTGAGTATTGACCCCGCCTGGTGTCGTCTTGATGTTATCGTAAATCCACTTGGCATCCCGCACACAGAGACGTATGCATCCATGAGAGGCAGGATAGCCGAGCATATTATAATTGCCCGCTGACAGATTATATGAAGTCGTATTGCTTCCCGCTACAGAATGAAACAGAATACCTGCAACCACTCTTGTACAATACTGTCCGTAAGACGGCCCCATCAGTGTTCCCCAGCGCATTTTCTCAATCGTCCTGAACGGATATTCATAAGAGCTTCTCGGGGTTGGTGTATTTGGAAGTCCAACAGAACATGTCATCGCTTTGACCGGGATCCGGTACTGGCCATTCTGATCCTTTGCATATACGGTCACTACACAGCGCGTTCTGTCCACCTCAATGCGGTAGAAATCTCCATCGTTCCCGTGATACCCAAGCAGCCCCGACACATCCTGCATAAGGGAACCTTTCGGTCCTCCGCTCGTATTCGGACGGAAATAGAATTTATAACTGCTGATGCTCTTGTCCCTGTATACAGATCCACTGGGCGGCACATACGTCCATCCGGTGGCCATTGCCCCTTTTTCTTTTGGTTTCAGATAGTACCACTGATTATTGTACCTCTGCCATCCCGCCTTTACAGCTCCGTTGTCCGCAAACCAGAAACGGTCATCCCCGACATTATTCCAGCCCTTGAACATAAATCCCTTCGTGCCATACGCACCGGTCTGTTTAAAATAATATGTCTTGCCATCTATTTTCTGCCAGCCAAGCTGCAGACTTCCCGTAACGCCGTAACCACCGCTTCGTTTAAAAAAGAACTGTTTGCCTCCTGTCGTAAACCACGACGTCTGACGCGCACCTCGCACACCATACGCCCCAGTCCGCTTGAAGTAAAAGATTTTGCCGCCGATAGACTTCCATCCTGTAAACATCTGGCCTTTTACACCATCTTCGCCCGTGAGTTTAAAGTAAAATACTCTTCCGTCATTCAGCGTTTTCCAGCCAGTGTACATTTTCCCGACATTAGATGCACTTCCTCCCGCCTGGAAATAATAGATTTTCTTGTTAATCGACTTAAATCCGGTAAACATCATGCCTTTTACCCCGGGATCACCGCTCATTTTGAAATAATATGTATTATCTCCAATATCCTGCCATCCGGTCTGCAGCACTCCCAGATCTTTTGTGTTATCAAAATAGTACCTGTAAGACCCTATTTTTATGATGCCTGTATATCTGGAACCCTTGCCTTGTCCCAGCGTACCGTTTTTCTGGAAATAATATGTCTTGCCGCCGATGCTGTTCCACCCGCGAAGCATAACACCGCGTGTTCCGCCAAGTGTTCCCGTATTTTTAAAATAGTAAGTATACTTTCCGTCTGTCTGCCATCCGGTCAGCATTTTTCCTTCCGCATCAAAAAAGTAATTGCCGGTGCCGACCTCTTTAAGACCAGTCTCAGGTTGTCCGTCTTCCCTGAGGTAATAGACGGTGTTCCCATCTTCAATCCACACAGACTGCATCATTGCTCCAAGGCCCAGCGCCGGTGCCTCACCATTGGGATTGAAATAGTATCGCTCCGTTCCATTTACATTCTGAAAACCGGTCTGCAGTACTCCGGCATCATCAAAGTAATATGTTTTTCCATTGATTGTCTGAAGCCCTTTCAGAAGCGCTCCGTTCTCCTCATATGTCCATCCGCTAAGCTTATCTCCAATCCAGCTGCCCGCACCTGCCTGTTCCGTACTTCCAGTGTCGTCCGCATCTTCCGGTGTCTCTTCCATACCACCGCCCGAATCAGCCTCCCCTTCATTCCCGGACTGTGCTGCTTCCGTATCTTTTTTCGGCAGCTCCTCCTCTGCTTCAGCTGGTTCACTGCTTTCATCGTTCCCGATTGTTTCTTCCAGAACAACTCCCTGATCCTTTGAAGCAGCATTTACATACGTTGTCATCAACAGACAGGCCCCTGCACACACCAGGGCCGTCCTTAATTTTCCATACGCCATAGCGGTATCTCCTCTCTCAAAATCTCCACCTTCGTTATGTATAAATTTACACCATTACCATAGAAAAATCAACCGAAAACCAACTTTACACTTATTAAGAAATTATGAAGTCCGTATTAAAAACAATAGAACCGATGGGAAGCAAAAGTTCCCCAAGCGGTTCTACCGTTTTACAATATTCTAGGTTTATCTGTTCTCAGCCTAAAAGGGACTCTCTCAAAAATGTCATCGAATGTTCCCGTAATTTGTGAATCATCTTCCGGGTTTCTTCTTTATTTTCAAACGCAAAGCACTCGAGGCCCGGGCGTTCCTGATTGCCATCGAGCAGATGGCCGGTAAGGTTCAGAATTCTGAGCAGATCCGCCGTCCTGCTCCCCGTATCGGAATGCAGCATTGATACAAACGGCTTCTCGTATATAATTGAAAATACAGTTCCATGAAAAGAATTTGTAATCACAAGCTCTGCATGCTCCATATAATCCAGAAATTCACCCGGCGTTGCCGTATACATGGACTCCAGTTCATTCGTAAAGTAATTTTGATCTCTTCTCTGAATGATCGGAATTCCCAACAGGCGGGAAATATAATTTGCATACCTCACAATTTCCACATTATACTCCATCATGTATACCAGAATATATTTTTCGTTACGTTTTACCGGTACTTTCAACGGTTCATAATCTTCCCTGTCAAGCAAAAGTGTAGGATCAAGGACAACATCAATTTCTTTATCTGTCAAATGAGATAAAACCGGTACGGCACTCACCTCCCTCACCGATATACAGTCAAACTGTTCAAGTCCTCCCCGAAACTGTTCATGATAGACTGGCAGGATATAATCCGTGCCAATACTTGCCGCGTAAGAGATTTTTTTCACTCCGTCCCGCAGAAACTGCAGAAAATATGCCGGATCATAGCCGCCTGTATGCTGAACATTCCATACCTGGTCACTCCCAGAAATACACGCATCCAGATTGATATTTGCCGTCTGCAGTTCCTCATAGGTATGATACTCACCCAGGAGACGGTATTTACTTTTCATAAAGGCTTCATATCTTTTATGCCGGAGAATAATTCTGGGTTCCGACAGCTTCCGGTATGCCGCATACTTCCGAAGCCCCGTCTCCCCGACCAGGGGATTATACAAATTATCGATAACTGCCGGCCTGTAATTCACAATGAACGGCTGAACGCCAAGCCTCTCCAACACCGTTTGCAGCGCCCAGGTCTGCAGACTCGCTCCGAAGTTGTATGCGCTGTGAAATGTTACGATACCTGTTTTCAATGTTACACCTCCATCAGATTACGGATACTGTAATTTCCCAGATCCATAACTCGGTAGTTCACTTTATCCTTCGTCTTATTATAAATTTTAGATTTTGTAAATTCCTCATTGACACAATAAACTTCAAAGCCTGTTTTTCCATTGAGCATACTGTTGACTGCTGAACGGTATACGGAGTCTTTCTGATAGGTTTCTATCGCAAAATGCGTAAGATTGCAAATCTTTCTGCCCGGCATGCAGCTCAGCATTTTCAGGTTCATAAGACTTGTTCCATTATAATATATTACATAGTCAAACCTGGCATCGCCAAAATGTTTTTGCAGTTCCCTCCCACAGAGCCGATTCATGCTGCGCTGCACAAAACCAGCCGTAACACCCAGCCGAAGATAGAGCCACCTTGCAGCATATTCCCCAGCCGTGGCATTCAGCCCGGCCTGAAGCGGCAGATACCCGATCTCACTGCGAAGCTCCTGAAGAACTTCCGTATTTTTCCGCGCGGAACTTGCCTTAAAACAAATATAGTAATTGCACTCATTGGAATCCAGATCGTTAATATCCTGAATCAGTTTGCTGAAATTACGCCTGTCAGAAATGGCATCCAGATACAGCAGAACATTTTTTCTGCCGCCGTTTTTCTCTGTGCCTTCCACCTTTACACTGTTCTCACCAAACACAAGAGAACGACAGACATTCTTTGCAGTATCTAAAGAATCGTAATGGCAGAACTCTTCCTGGAATTTCGGATAACCCTCATTTGGTTTGTTAATCTCTTCCACCAATTCTTCCACCGTATCCGCCTTGGGCAGTTCCACCGCATTCAGGTCAAGATACATCCCGCGCTCCTGCAGGTAAATTTCACGGTCATATGTGAACAAAATCATTTTTTTACCACTCACCCCAAAGTCAAACATGATACTGGAGTAGTCCGTCACAAGCACATCCGCAGCATTTAAAAAATCATAAGTGTCATACTTTGACGGAAATGGACGAATATGACGATACAATGAATAGTCAACCGCTGTCCCTACAAATGGATGGAGCTTTACATAAAAGATCTGTTTCTCAGACAACATTTCGTCTAAACACGATAAATACTGGTATATAATTTTCACCTGATCATCAAAATTCTTCTTATGAAGCAGCCCTCTCCATGTCGGCATATAGACAATTACCTGCTTACCCTTCAAATCATTTTCACACACAATCTTATTTCCCAGTTTTTCCTGGAAAAGAGCACTGTTGCGCGGATAACCCGAAAGCATAATCTGCCCCGGATAGATATTCCGGATCATATAATCATCAAGAAATATATCCCTGGAGAATTCATTCTGATATAAAAGCATGTCAGATATCAAAAAATTCCTCTGTACATTGCCAAGTCCATATTCACGTCCCGGCACCTGCCTGCCCATCGCTTTCAGCGGGGTTCCATGCCATGTGTTCAGGTATACCTGTTCTTTCTTTTTAATATAATAGGTAGGAAATGTTGTATCCGTAATCAGGTAGCCAGCAGCAGCCAGAGCTTTATAATATGCCTCTGAATGGAGCAGTACGGTATGTACTCTGTTAAGCTGATACCGTTCTGCAAGCTGTTCCCACTTTGTCTGGCGCTCTTCATCCACGACAAGCAGAATCCGATAATCACTGAATTCCTCTCCATGAAATGCGCGTATCATGTTAAAAACATTTCCCGCAATATCCTCGCCGTGTTTTGACTCAAGCAAAATCAGCTTTTTATTTACCTTCTCTTTTAAATATGCCTTCGTATATCCATGACTGGCAGGCATATCAAAAAAGCGAAGAAATTTAATTCTTTTTGCTACTACCTTGCGTTTCGATCTTGATCGTTTTAATTCGTTCCTGAACGTGGCCGCCTTTCTCTTCACTACAAATGCCTGCTGCCATAAGCGCTGCGGAATAAATTTATTGATCGTAACTGCCGTAAGCAGTTTCTTTCTATTATAATACAGTGTCCGGTGTTTTCGAATTTCTGCCGAACTCGAATACTTCAAATAATGATTATTCTGCCATCCCGGAAAATTCTGATCCAGGAAATCATGCGTTTCGTTAACCATCCGTTTTTTTAATTTCAGATCTGACTCCCGATTAGAAAACAGCGCTGGATAGCGGAAGAAAAAATGCCGGGTACACACATAGGCCAGTTCGTCCCGATAACACATCTCAAACTGATGTTCTTTCATAAATTCCATGACATTTTCGAACGCCTTTACGATATCCAGCGTCGCCTCCGAAAATGAATTCAAAAAACCGCCAGTCGTCGTACGGCGGTAATTATAAAGAGGGGCTCTCACCACTCCGATGCTTGTTGCCATACATGCAAGTTTCAAGACATATGCCAGGTCTTCAAAACGGATATTTTCCGGAAAACGAATATCATAAAACAATTGCCTTCTTACCAGTTTGTCCCACGGGAACGGGGACAGCCAGCAAAGTTCAAATGGATACTGTGCGATGGTAAAGTTCTGACCCGCTGTCATCATATCATTCGGGTCTACGATATCCCTTCCAGCCTGGCTTTCATAAATGTTATTTCGGTTACAGAGAACCAGATCATTACCATCCTCTGCTGCTTTTTTATAAAGAAGCTCACACATCTGCGGTTCCACATAATCATCGCTGTCCACAAACAGCAGGTATTCTCCCTTCGCCCTGTCAGCCCCATAATTTCTGGCATAACTGACACCGTGATTTTCTATTGAATAAACACATACTTTTGACGCATAGTTATGCTCATATTCTTTAAGAATGGAAAGACTGTTGTCTGGACTCCCATCATTAACCACAATAATTTCTATATCTTCAAGTGTCTGGTTTATCAGACTGTCCAGACAGGTGCGCAGATACCGCTCTACATTATATACTGGTACAATCACACTAATTTTACACATATCTATCTCCTTCATTAGTCACATCAAAACGAATCATAGCATATTCCAAATCGCATTTCAACAGCTACATTTTTCCTTCCCAATCCAAGCCAAGATAAGGATACCCCTGTATACAAGCCTGACACTTATACGCAAAGAATACCCTTATAAATTGATCCAAACCATCCGCGCCGGATCACAACTGTATTTGCTGGTTGATATACCGATTTAATTCTTTTGCATTATTTACTGTTTTTATATCATAGTCGTAATATTTGGGTGCAAAACACGCTTTAATTATTTCATTTGCACAATTATTCGTACTGTTCCCGTTCAGCAGAATCAATTCCGGCTGAAGATCTCGGTCCCAACAAAAGCGCAGCATGTTATGCAAAGCATCCACTGCCTTATAAACTTTTGATGTGTCAATATCAAGATTCTTATCTTTTGTCAGCTTCCAGGTTGACTTTTTATAAATTCCCGCCTTTTTCAGTATTCTTGCACAGACAAAACCAACCGTCAGCCTGGGATAATAAAACAGAGGGTGGCTGTTCTTTTCCTTGTCTGCCGTCATGCCAAGCGCAAGAAATATCTGCCGATGCACATATGTCCAATCCCGTGGGGCCACGAAATTTCCAAGCTGCTCCGTTTCAGAATAGTCATAAATGATAAACACCCTTCCATCTTTTCTCACATGGCTGTGATATGTCTTCAGCATTGCAAAATCCATAAAAAAAGACCGTTTGTACGTCACACAATTGAATGCCTGACCGCCAAGCTTTGTAAAGTCAATGTATTTCCATGCCTTCGTTGAACCCAATACCAGCCCCGGCACATTTCGCCAGTTTAAATTCTGAAAAAATCCAGGCGGTTTTTCTTTTGCATACCATTTCGTACTAAGCTGGTCAGTCCACAAAACTGCTGCCGCCGCCAATAGCAAGACAACATCTGCTATCATGGCCGGTATAACTCCGGCTGCTAATAGGAAAACCAATGACAAAACTGCAAGTATAAAAACGAAGGACATGCATACTGCAAGTTTGAATCTTCGTTTCACAAATCTCCGCACTTTTTTATATATTTTCTTTAACATCACTGTATCCCCTTAATATCCCGGACAGCATCTCGACTCCAGAAATATCTTGAAATGTCTGTCCAGATTGGTTATAGCGTCCCTGTCTTCCGTTGAAAGTGAGAAATCAAATACGTCTGTGTTTTCTATTACCCTCTTTTCACTGCTGGTTTTCACAACCGGCACAACGCCTCGCTGTACATGCCAGCGCAAAATGATCTGTGCCGGGGATACCCTATATTTATCCGCAAGTTTTATCAAAAGCTCATTCCCTTTAATCTCATCTATCATACGGCACAAAGGACTGTACGCCTGAACGATGATATGATTTTTTCTGCAGTACTCCAACAGTTCATTTTCCGTATTCAGGGGATGTACTTCATTCTGAGCCACCGCAGGAACAATTTTGGCCCCAGCCTTTTCGATACCTCTAAAATGTCTCTTGGAAAAATTGCAGACACCGATGTTCTTTACGATTCCCTCTTCATACAGTTTCTCCATGGCCAGCCATGTTTTTGCGTAAAATTCCGGCTGCGGCCAGTGGATCAATAAGAGGTCCCAGTAGTCCAGACCCGTTTTATCCAGAATCGCTTCAACGTAGGGACGGATCTCGCCTTTTTTCGCGATCATCTGCCACACATCAATTTTAGTGTCCAGAAAAAAGTCACTTCTTGTAAGTTCTTCTCTCTCCGATATCAGTTTGTGTACAGACCTGGATAACATTTCCTCTGTATGATAACTCGGTGAGGTATCAAACCCCAATACGCCGTTATCAACAGCCGCCCCCACGACCGCATCCATGGAAGCCTGGGCCTTCATTTGATAAGAGCCAAACATAATCTGCGGTATTCTATTTCCGTTATTTAAAGTGATAGACTCCATCCGCCTGCCTCTCAGTCTTTTTGTTCTTTAAATTTTTTGTAATATGCTTTCAGGCTTTCAGCATCTGCCTTTTTGTCAGTAAATACCTCCAGAAAGGCAGGCTGATCGGATGACGGATCAATAAATTGATCCATTACCGAATCTAATTCATCCGCCGTTCTTGCAGAATAGTATCTGAAATTCTTACTTTCAACCCAGCCCTTTGCACTCGTAAAATGTTCCGCCGCAATATGCTGATTCAGAGTAGGAATCACCTTTTCTCCAATAAAATAGTGGAATTCTGCCGCCCCACTGTTGTTGACAAGCATGATTCTCACATTTTTCCCGAGATGCCGGATCTGAAGTGCATTCATATCATAAAAGAAACTAAGATCACCAATTACCAGAAAACACAGTTTATCAGAAGCAATCACTGATTGTCCGATAAAGGTAGACATCGAACCGTCGATGCCAAACGCGCCAATATTACTGTATGCGGTAACTCCCTCTGCAACCTGACAATGCTGCATAATCCTTGTGGAGTTCAGAATTCCAAGATGCATCAGAGATTTCGCAGGTATTTTCTTTGAAAGTGCTTTGATCGCATAAGAATTGCTGAACGCAAAATCCGGATACACCGTCTGTTTTTTGTAAGCGGCCCATTGATCATAGTACCTTTTGTTATTGGACATCATTACGGTTGCTTCCCCGGCAAAATAGTCAAAAAACTCCGCGGAAGTACACTCAAAAACTGTTGTCAGACTTTTGAACATATCACATATCCTGCCGCCTTCATCGACATCCCAGTGTTCAAATTTACCCGCCTTGCCCTTCAGCAGATTTTTAATCCGGGAAACAAAATTGCCTCCCAGGGAGATCACAATATCCGGCAGATATTCTTCAAATGTATCTGCCGGAATAACCTGCGCTGCGCCAAAAATATCAATCGCTCCGTCACATTCAATGTTCGATATATGCTCCGTAGCCAACATGCAGTTATATTTCTTTGCAAATTTAATGATATTGTCAAGTTCTTTTTTCCGCGGCGGTATCCGTTCTCCGCAGACAACCATGATGCGTTCTGCCTTCTTGAGCTTTTCAGCCATCTCTTTCCACTGATCCAGCTCTCTCATATATTCCAGACGCCTGATGACTTTTACATTGGGGAGCTTTGGCTCTGTAAACATGGCCAGTCCGCCCACAATCGGAATATTGATCTGCACCGGCCCGTTACCGTGATGTTTAATTTCCAAAAGCGCTTCATTAATCATTCTCTGGCATGCCCAGGTATCCTCATGATTCTTAATCACCGGCAGATTTACACATTTTTTGCAAAAATTCCGAAACATATCAACCTGATCGATCATCTGGTTCTCCAGCTGCCCCAGCATATTGGGATTTCTGTCAGCTGTTATCACAAGAAGCGGTACTCCCAGATAGAACGCCTCCGTAATCCCCGGTGTATAGTTGCTCGCTGCTACAGACGATGTACAGCAGATGCCCACAACCTCACCGCCAAGCTGCTGCGAAAGTCCGATTGCAAAGTATGCTGCGCTTCTTTCATCTACGACAGAATAACACGTAAAGAAATCATCCTGCTCAAGACAATGGTTGATCGGAACATTTCTTCCGCCTGGTGACAGGACTACATGACGAACATTATGTGCTTTCATAAGTGCTACAAGGAACTGAACATTTTTTGTCTTTGTATACATAATTTCCTCCCGTTTCTTCAACTGCACAGGTTTAAGATATTCTTTTTTATCTTATCCATGATCTGTGTTATCTTCACTGCAATTTTAACCGGTTTCCGTTTCCTCAAACCTCTATATCTGGCGGCTGTCCTCAGTGCTGCTAAAACGTCATTTGCAATATGTTCCGGACAAACCCCATTATTTATCTTCAGCACATTGGCGATAACCTGTGCAATGAATTCTTTTTCTCTCTTCATGGGCTCAGACTTTGCTGTAATCCAAAAATATTCCATGCACGCCTGCCGGTGTATCTCATAATATTCCAGGTTATAATCTCTTAAAATCTCCAGCATCTTCATATGGCTTTTCTGTGAGGCGAGTCTTGTACTGCAGAAATTTTCGGCAGTATTCATCGTGCTCTCCTTGTTCTGAACATAATGGTAATATGGTTTTCGAAAAAACACCCCTTTGTACCAGTTCTGTGCAGCACGCACAAGCCACAATCCGTCTTCGGCCACCTCTGTTTCTTCATCAAACAGGATCAGACGGGAATTACGATCCAAAAGTGATTCCTTTTTATATATCCTGTTCCAGATGAAATTACCATAACCTTTCAGTCCCCCGTAATTACCGCTGAGCATCAGCATGGTCTGAAATATGTCAAACTGACTCCCAACTCCATCCAGCGCATGATCCGCCTTGCTGACAGATCGAACCCCTTCTTTCTCTTCTGTATCAACATACCATCCAAAAACTGCGGTTTCCGCCTTTTCTGAGATAAGCTGCGGTATGATCTCCTGGTAAGTCTCTGGCTCCAGCCAGTCATCAGCATCACAAAAATGTAAATACTCACCGGAAGCTGCCCTCATGCCTGCATTCCTGGCCGAGCTGACTCCGCCATTTTTCTTGTGAATAACTTTGACTGTTGCATGGCAGGCGGCATATTCATCACAGATCGTTCCTGATTGATCTGCTGAACCGTCATCTATCAGAATGATCTCCGTATTTTGATACGTTTGCTTTAACAGGGAGTCAACACATTTTTGGATATGCTTTTCAGCATTAAAAACAGGAACGATCACACTGACCAGCGGGATATCGCAGGATTTTAATTTTTCATTGTGCAAACCTTTGTATTCCTTTCCTGAGAGTCACTTATGTCAATTTGCATATTGTTAATTATAAACAGAATACCTGCTCCGGTCAATATCTTTCTGCCCGGCATGCGGTGCGGCATTTACCAAACTTGACAGCCGGCTGCCATTATCATAAAATGAATGCACACCAAGGAGGTAATGTATGAACACATCGAACTTCACTGTGGATAACGCTGTGATCCTGGCAGCTGGATTTGCGTCCCGATTTGCCCCGCTGTCCCGAACAACTCCAAAAGCACTTTTAACTGTCCGGGGCGACGTTCTCATCGAACGTCAGATCCGTCAGCTGAAAGAAGCCGGCGTCCACGATATCTATATTGTAACCGGATATTTAAAAGAGCAGTTTGAATATCTTCCGGATAAATTGGGGGTCACCCTGATCGAAAATACAGAATATCAGGAACGAAACAATCATTCCTCTGTCTGGGCCGCGCGGAAGGTTCTCGCAAACTCCTATATCTGCTCTTCTGACAATTATTTCCCGGAGAATCTGTTTACCTCAGACAGCCGCCTGCCCTATTACTCTGCTCAATATGCGCAGGGACCTACCGCTGAATACTGCCTGACAGCCGATGACACCGGGCGGATCACAGATGTCCACATTGGAGGAAGCGACTCCTGGTACATGCTGGGCCATGTGCTGTTTGACGCAGAATTTTCAGAGCATTTTCTGCGGATTCTCGAGGCTGAATATAACCTCCCCGCAACACAGAATCTGATGTGGGAAAATATTTATATGAAGCATCTCGCAGAGCTTTCACTCTATATAAAAAAATATCCAGACGGTGCGATCCTGGAATTTGATACATTGGATGAACTTTGTCTTTTCGATTCCTCTTACTGTTCCTTCCGTGATTCCCTGTTGTGAACAGCTTCCCAAAAACAAAAAGGAAGATTTTCCCGATTCTGACTCAGGAAAATCTTCCTTTTTTCTGTTCTAAATGCTGCTGTCAGCTGCGGTTTTCTCCGAGACCGCTCTCAATGGCTTCCACGATTGCCTGAAGTGCCTCCTCTTCATCCGGTCCCTCACATACGAGTTCAATTTCATCCCCGTTTTTAACACAGGCACCGAGTACACTCAGCACGCTCTTCGCGTTGGCCGTGCCTTTTTTATACGTAAAGGTAATCAGTGCTTTATAACGAATCGCGAGATTGCACAGCAGGCCCGCCGGTTTCAGATGAAGTCCTGACGGATTTTGAATAATAACTTTTTGACTCACCATGATTTCAATTTCACCCCTGTTTCTTTATTGAAGCTTTGACACGTGCACCAGTGTCTCCACAGGTTCCAAAAGCTCACATCCCTCCGGAAGCGAAATATTGACAGGTACTTTATAATCCCCGGTTTCCATATCACTCATATCCACACTCATGGATACTGCGCTTTCCGTCAATGCACCCAGCGTACTGTCATCCGCTTTTACTCCGATCACCAGCTTATCAGTATCAAAGACTACCCTGAGATTATCATTCAGGTTCTGTACACTGATATTCTTCGTCTGCAGTGTCAGCTGTTTACTGCCTACCGGTATAATACTCACATTGACAATCGCCGTTTTCACCTCATTCGCCACCCTGAGATTATCCGGCATATAATCTGAAAGATTCAACTTTGTCTCAAAGTCTTCGGTCTGACCGTCAATGACAACAGCGCCTTCC
The DNA here is from genome assembly GCA_964621905.1 of uncultured Ruminococcus sp. Classification (GTDB taxonomy): domain Bacteria; phylum Bacillota; class Clostridia; order Lachnospirales; family Lachnospiraceae; genus Ruminococcus_G. Next base: position 81,898 of record CAZUNG010000008.1, read on the forward strand.
GGCAGATCAATCGTATATCCGTTCTCTGCCAGTTTCGCAAGTGCTTCATCTGTTCCGGTCACAGATATGGTGGACGGTGTAATCGATACATTGCCGACCTGATACCCTTCACCGGGTTCCCCCATATAATTTACTTTCAGGCTGACTTCATCACGAACTGACCAGAGATCCACATGCACATCCACAACGGGCTCTCCGATATCGAATTTCAGATAGCTCATCTTGGTATCCGAAATACTGTCCTGATTTTTATCAATCACTTTAAGCTTGGATGTAATCGTTGTATCCTTATCAAGATACGCAACATTTACGCTTGCCACAACCCGGTCTATCTTGCCGATCAGTGATGCAGGACCAGAGACCGTTACCTTTTCAGGAGAAGCTTCCGCAGTTCCGACTTCATACCCCTTACTCGGCGCAGGTTCCTCCACATTGACGCTGATGGTAAAGTCTTTGCTTTCAACATCCTCGATCTGGATCGCCATTGTCTTTGGCAGCACTGTGATATTTTCAGCCGGCACCCGGTCACATGTCGCAGTGATCGGCACCATAACCGGAGTGGTATCCATGTTGACAATCTGAGTCAGATCAGCAACCGCAACAATATCCTTTAACCGGTCTTCCACCACGGAACTGTTTCCTTTGAGGATCACCGTTGCGGTCTGCTGTTCGTCGTCTACCAAATATGTCTTGCCCCCGCTCTCGATATATGCTCCATTCTGTATCGTAACAGGAACGTTATAACTTTTGACAACCACGGGGTCATTGATGTTTGCAATAATCAGCCACACGATCACCGCGATCACAACCGACACAATTTTCAGGAGCAGGTTATTTGCCAGTTTTTTCTGCATTTTTCACCCTCCCTCTCCATCTCTTCCTGCCAGTCTCTTCCCCCGGATTTTTTTTCTGAAGCTTATAGAGCTGCTCTCTCAATTCATTCGGCGCCACTCTTGTATAGATTTTACCTCCCAGTGTATAAGAAACATTGCCCGTTTCCTCCGACACAATGATCGTCAGAGCATCACTGACTTCACTGATCCCTACACCTGCCCTGTGTCTCGTTCCGAGATTTTTGTTCAGGGTCAGGTTGTCAGAAAGCGGCAGATAACACGTTGCCGCCACTACCCGGTTATGCCGTACAATGACAGCCCCGTCATGAAGCGGAGTATTATGCTCAAAGATATTGATCAGCAGCTGACTTGTCAGCACAGAATCCAGCGGTATCCCTGTCTTTTCGTATTCGCGCAGAAGCACATTGTTTTCAATAACGATCAGGGCGCCTGTTTTCACTTCCCCCATATCGTATGCCGCACGGATCAGTTCATTGATCGTCTGATCACTGATCTTCCACTCTTCGACTTTTGTACTGTCAAAGCGCAGCAGTGAGTTAACCATATTTTTTTCTCCCAGCTGTTCCAGAGCTCTTCTAAGCTCCGGCTGAAAGATGATGATCAGCGCAGTTATCGCTACAACACCGAGATTCGTAAAAATCCAAATGAGCGTATCCATATGAAGCAGGTAAGCCAGTACCAGAAATATGACGACCATCATCAGTCCTTTAAGAAGTGTATACGCCCGGGTACTTTTCACCCACAACATTAGATAATAAACAAATACCGCAATCAGAAGAATCTGTATGATGTCTATAACTTCTATGGACTTTGGAAGAGAAAGATTAATCCAATACCGCTTCAGTAATTCAATATATTTTTCCACACAGTCACTTCCTTTCCATAGTTTTTACCAGTCTCAAGTTTCGAATTATTTTGTCATTCCTCATGGAATATGAATATCTTTCAGTGATTTTTCCAGCTGTTCTTCCAGATTTTCCGGTATCTCACTGTCCGCCTCAATCATTTTGACCGAACGTTCCGGTCTGGATATTCTCATCTTCGGGATCGCTTTCACATAGTAGTAATATTCGTCATCTTCATACTGCAGATATTCCGCCCTCGAGTAATCCACATTGAACACAAAGAACTCAAGGACCAGCAGCAGAATCACCGATACCACAGTGCCTGCAACCAGCAGCACAACAGAGCCTGTCATATCCAGGAAAAATCCCCCGATGGTCATAAGTATCAGATACAGGACGCCTCCGGTAAAAATAGCGATCGTCCATGCATAATCAGCAGAGGCTCTTCGGATACAGTAGACGACCAGCGTCACAGCGATAAACGTAATCACAGTCATCCACATTTCCTGACTCTGCACCAGTCCGTCCAGAAGTGTTGTGAGCCTCTGCGCAAGTTCTTTTATCTCGCCGTCCTGAAGCAGCACGGCTTTGTCACTTACGAGACGCATAAAATAATACAGCACCGCACCACAGGAAACCGATACGCAGGAGCCTGCATTTCCAGTCAAGCCGTAAGCAATGGGCACCGCACATGGTATATGGAACTGAAACGCCAGCGGCATCAAAACAAGCGCAAGAGCGTCCCTGCGAGAAAATCTAAGATACAGGATCATCAGAAGCAGAAGAAGCACTAACGCGAACGCAGCAACTTCAATACCGATCGCATAACAATGACCCACGATCAGAAAACAGCCAAAGACCGCGATCGCCGTAATCGGCAGAATCGCACACAGAAGCGCAAGGATCAGTACTACAAAAACACTGTTCAGCTGCGGAAGAAAACCCAGCATCATATTGATGTTGATAAATACAATCAATGCAAGGCCAAATTTCAGTAAAGGATTCAAATACACACTGCATTTTGTATAAAATGATTTTAATTTCTCTTTAAGTTCTAGAAAAAACGTCATGAATGGGCACCTCCCCGCGGCTCCTTCTTCTTCCCCTTCTGCTCGTCCTGCCCATAGAGCCTGGCCAGTTCATTCAAACCGTCATAATATTTTTTCACATTTTCCCTCGCTTCTTCATATCTGCGGCGTCTTTTGACATATGTAACTGTGGAATATAAAATCAGGAATAATAAATATCCGATCACAAACTCCAGAATTACCACCGACATATTTACCTTATGAAGATTATCCAGCAGGTATTCCATATTATAGGCGATAATAGCACCCCACACGAGAAAATATCCAAACGTGGTAAGTATAAAATTTTTAAGAAGTCCAAGTCCAATATAATCACTGCGGTAATATTTGCTGATCCGCAGATCTTCTTTTCCTGCCCCGTCCTCATAACGGGCAAGATTCGTCATCACACGAATACGATTTTGATCTAACATAAGCCTTCCTCTAAAGTCGCTTTAAACTTCTAATACACCATTAATTGTAGCATAGATACCGTTCCATGAAAAGTTCTTTTTAAAAACCATGTCCGGTACAGGCCGTCACTATAAAAACAGATTTTACGCCTTTTAGCTTCAATCCAGACGCCACGGCATCTGCCGTACTTCCCGTTGTATAGATATCATCCACCAGCAAAATCCGGCTGTAACCGCCCGCAGTATCTTCCGTCTCAAACGCCTGTCTCAGATTTTTTCTTCTCATATCACGCGAAAGTTCTTTCTGCGGTCTGGTCTCATGGACCCTTCGCACCAGATCCGTGCGCACCGGCAGTGACATCTGTTTTCCCAGGCTCCGCGCCAGAACCTCTGCCTGATTATATCCTCTCAAACGTTCTTTCTTTCCGTGCATTGGAACCGGTACGATGACCTGCGGTTTCCACCGCCGGATTCGTTCTCCTGCAGCCGCGGCTATTGCTCTTCCGTAAAAATCCCCATACTCTTTCCTTCCATGAAATTTAAAACGCATCATTGACTCTTTGACCCAGCCACTGTAGGGAAATACGCCAAACCCTTCATCAAACCGATGACGGAACCTTTGGCAGTCCGCACAATATTCCTCCTCTTCCCGTTCAATGAACTTCCCGCAGTGTTTACAGTGAAACCCCTCCATCACAGAAAGTTTCTCCCTGCATCCAGGACAAATATTTTGGTTTTTCAATGCCACAACGCTGTCACAGACCACGCATCTGCACGGATAGATACACCCCAGAATCCACTCTGTTATTTTCATAAAGCGTCCTTTCTCCCCGGCGCTTTATTTCTTCATCTTCAGATCTCCATTCCCTGAATTCTGAGATCCAGTGAAGTGTATCGTTTCTGCTCCGACTCATTATGTATCATCTCCCGGAACATCTGATCACTTCCGACCACCGTAACACATTTTCTGGCCCTGGTAACCGCAGTGTAAAGCAGGTTGCGGTTCAGCAGCATGCGCGGCCCAGAAAGAAGAGGAAGCACAACAGCCGGATACTCACTTCCCTGGGATTTATGGATCGTGATTGCATACGCAAGCTCCAGTTCATCCAGCTGTTTAAAAGTATAATCCACAAATCTTCCCTCTTCAAATTCTACGCACAGTATCTCCGCAAAATGATTGATCCTTCTTATGATGCCAAGATCCCCATTAAACACACCCACTCCGCTCTCTGCAGCAATCCCGTGCTTCCCCCGAATTTCCCATTCCAGCTGATAGTTGTTTTTAATCTGCATGACCTTGTCCCCCTCACGGAACAGGCCGTTTCCATATTCTTTTTCCTGCTTTTCATCGGAAGCAGGATTCAGATACTTCTGCAGAATTCCATTAAGCCGTTCAACCCCGAGAAGACCTTTTCTCATGGGAGTAAGTACCTGGATATCCTGCGGCCTGGCGTCAACGTAGCGAGGCAGCTTTTCCTGAATCAGGGCAATGACTACACGGATGATGATATCCGCATCGTAGCGTTTCAGAAAAAAGAAATCCTCACTGTGATTATCCAGCGAGACCTCATCCCCAGCATTGATCCGGTGCGCATTTACGACGATATCGCTTTTTGATGCCTGGCGGAAAATCTTATTCAATTCCACCACGCAGAAAGCTTCTGACCGGATCAGGTCTTTCAGGACACTTCCCGGACCCACGCTCGGCAGCTGGTTCATATCGCCCACCAGGACAAGGCGTGTCCCGACGGTAACCGCCGAAAGCAGGGCATGCATCAGATGGATATCTACCATGGACATCTCATCGATGATCACCACATCAGCATCAATTGGATTCTGCTCATTCCGTTCAAAATGAATATTGGCGGAAGATTCTTCCACCCCTCCGGACAGCTCCAGCAGCCTGTGTATTGTCTGCGCTTCGTATCCCGTAGCTTCCGTCATCCTTTTGGCGGCACGTCCGGTCGGTGCGGCCAGGCAGATGTCCATCTGCTCAGAAGCAAAATAGCGGATCAGCGCATTGATTGTTGTCGTTTTCCCCGTTCCGGGACCTCCGGTTAAAATAAGCAGACCATTTCCGACTGCCTCCACCACCGCCTGACGCTGACGTTCATCCAGCGCATAGTCGTATGCCGATTCAATCTTCTCCAGTTTTTTTCTGATGACACTTTCATCTTCCTCACACCTGACATTCAGCTCACAGAGCATCCTTGCGGTATTCAGTTCCAGATAATAATACTGCGCAGAATAAACCGCTGTCTCAGCTTCCTCCTCCTGTGTAACCGGATTACACTCTTTTGGAAGCTCCTGCTGCACAATTTTGCGTTCTATTGCCAGATCCATAATATACTTCTCAATATCCTGTGCATCGATTCCAAGAAGTCCAGAGGCCCGATACAGCAGCTGCCCCTTTGGCAGATAACAATGTCCTTCAACGGCAGCCTGCGCGAGTACATATAGCAGGCCGCTCCTGATTCTGAACTCCGAATCCGTATGTATCCCAACTTTTCCTGCAATCTCATCGGCAATTTTAAACCCGATTCCCTGAATCTCCTCCGCCATGCGGTACGGATTCTCCTTGAGTACACTGTAAATCCGTTCCCCGTAATGATTATAAATTTTTACACCTAAAGAAACGGAGATTCCGTACTTTGAAAGAAAGAGCATCGCACTGCGAAGCTCTGTTTTTTCTTCCAACTGTACCGCAATCTCCCGCGCTTTTTTTTCGCTGATTCCCTTAATCTCTGCCAGCCTCTCCGGTTCTTCCTCCATCACCCGCATCGTGTCATCCCCAAAACGTCTGACGATGCGTGCTGCCAGTGCCGTGCCGATACCTTTGACCGCTCCGGATCCCAGATATCTTTCAATCGCCGCTGCATCTTTCGGTGCACGAATCTCGTATTCTTCCACTTTGAACTGTTGCCCATACAGAGAATGCTCCGTATAGACTCCGCTCACGGCGAGACTTTCCCCTTCGGTAATGCCCTGAAGGATTCCCGTACAGGTAAGCGGCGATCCGTCTGTCATCAGATTAAAAACTGTATATCCATTTTCCTCATTACGGAAAATAATGTGTTCCACGTATCCTTCTATCGTATCCTGCATAAGTCTCTAAATCTTTCCCAGCTTTTCCATCACCGCGGCATACTGTCCCGTTCCCTCAGCGACTGCATGCGACGGGTTTTCGGCTGTCATCGTATTGATGCCTGTTGTTTCCTCAATCAATTCTTCCAGGCCGGCAAGAAGTGAGCCGCCTCCGGTCAGAACAATTCCCCGTTCTGCAATATCAGCTGCGAGTTCCGGCGGCGTTGTCTCCAGAACCCCGTGGATCGCTTCCATTATCTGTGTCGTGGAGTCTGTCAATGCCTCTCTTACTTCTTCCGAAGTCAGAGTCACTGTTTTTGGAAGACCTGTGATCACATTTCTTCCCTTCACCTCCATCGTCGCTGTTTGGGTCCTCGGATAAGCGCTTCCAATCTTTACTTTAACTGATTCCGCGGTCTGTTCCCCAATAAAGAGATTATGTGCTTTCCGGACATACCGGATAATCGCCTCATCAAAATCATTTCCAGCAACTTTAATCGACGATGATACTACGGTATCACCGAGTGAGATCACCGCAATATCGGTTGTCCCGCCTCCAATGTCAACGACCAGGCTTCCATAGGGAAGTGTGATGTCAATACCAGCACCGATAGCCGCCGCCACAGGCTCTTCTATAAGGATTACTTCCCGTGCTCCCGCCTGGTAAGTGGCCTCCTCTACGGCTTTTTTCTCTACTTCTGTCACTCCGCTCGGCACACAGATGCTGATTCGTGGTTTCCGGAAAGCCCGTCTCCCCATAGCTTTCTGGATAAAATACTTCAGCATACGCTCCGTAATCAGATAATCAGAGATTACCCCTTGTCTCAGCGGACGGATAGCCGTGATATTTCCCGGTGTCCGTCCAATCATCTGCCGTGCCTCTTCTCCGATTGCTCTTACCCTGTCTGAATCTTTATCATATGCCACTACGGACGGTTCTTTTAGTACAATTCCTTTACCCTTCGCATATACCAGAATGCTGGTAGTCCCCAAATCAATTCCGATATCTACAGACGCCATACAAATCCCCTTTCTTTGGTTCCCGCTGCCTTGGGAACTATACATGTCATTATATACAATCGCCCCTTAAATAGAAAGCGTTTTTTAGAGATATTTTTCGACATAACGACCGGTGTAGGACTGCGGACATGCCGCCACTTCCTCGGGAGTACCCTTTGCAATCACAGTCCCCCCCCGGTCGCCGCCTTCCGGACCGATGTCAATAATGTAATCTGCAGTCTTAATCACATCCAGATTGTGTTCGATGACAACAACGGTATTCCCTCCCTCAGAGAGACGCTTCAGGATGTCGATCAGTTTATGGACATCTGCAAAATGAAGCCCCGTCGTCGGTTCATCCAGAATATAGATCGTCTTCCCCGTACTCCGCCTGCTCAGCTCTGTCGCGAGCTTAATTCTCTGTGCTTCGCCTCCTGAGAGTGTCGTAGAAGGCTGTCCAAGCCGGATGTAGGACAATCCTACATCATACAAGGTCTGAATCTTTCTGCGTACTGACGGTACGTGTTCAAAAAATTTCAATGCCTCTTCGACCGTCATATCCAGCACCTCAAAAATATTTTTCCCCTTATATTTTACTTCCAGCGTCTCACGGTTATAACGCTGCCCCTTGCAGACTTCGCATGGCACATAGACATCCGGCAGAAAATGCATCTCGATCTTGAGGATTCCATCCCCACTGCACGCTTCACAGCGGCCGCCTTTTACATTAAAACTAAAACGACCTTTTTTATAGCCTTTTGCCTTGGCATCCGCCGTAGCGGCAAAGAGATCTCTGATCAAGTCAAAAACCCCTGTGTAGGTGGCCGGATTTGACCGGGGGGTCCTGCCGATCGGCGACTGGTCAATGTCAATCACCTTATCAAGCTGTTCGTACCCGGTGATGGTCTTGTGCTTTCCGGGAATCACCCGCGCATGATTCAGCTTTCTGGCCAGCTTTTTATACAAAATCTCATTGACAAGTGAACTTTTTCCAGAACCGGACACTCCCGTCACGCACGTCATGACACCCAGCGGAATATCGACATCAATATTCTTCAGATTATTTTCCGATGCGCCTTTCACCGTCAGAAATCCGGTTGGTTTTCTCCGCTCTGCGGGAACGGGAATTTTCATCCGGCCGCTCAGATAAGCCCCTGTGACAGAGTTCGGATTTTTCATCAGCTCTTCTGCTGTTCCGATCCCGACCAGCTCCCCGCCGTGTTCACCGGCGCCCGGACCGATATCCACGATACAGTCTGCAGCGAGCATGGTATCCTCATCGTGTTCAACGACAATCAGCGTATTTCCAAGATCCCGAAGATGACAGAGTGTTTTCAGCAATTTGTCATTATCTCGCTGATGCAGGCCAATACTTGGTTCATCCAGAATATATGCCACTCCGACAAGCCCGGACCCGATCTGTGTCGCAAGCCGGATTCTCTGAGCTTCTCCGCCGGAAAGAGTTCCTGTGGCACGGGCAAGGGTCAGATAGTCGAGTCCGACATCCAGCAGAAACCCTACGCGTGCACGGATCTCTCTGAGCACCTGTGCACCAATCATCTCCTGTACCTTGGTCAGTTTGAGTTCTTCCATAAAGTGACTCAGTTTTTTGATCGACATATCCGTCACTTCGTGGATGTTTTTATCACCCACCGTCACCGCCAGAGAAGTACTTTTCAACCGCTGGCCTTTACAGGAAGGGCATGGTGTGATCCTCATAAAGCTTTCATATTCTGCTTTCTGTGTCTCGGATCCGGTTTCCCGGTATCTGCGTTCCACATTCCGGATCAGGCCTTCAAAAGCAACATCATAGATGCCTTCTCCACGCTGACCTTTGTAGTAAACTTTAACTTCTTTCCCCTTCGTTCCGTTGATTAAAAGGTCCCTGATCTTCTCCGGGTACTGTTCAAACGGCGTATCCAGAGAGAACTCATATTCTTTTGCCAGCGCCTCCAGAATTGCATGGGTATAGCTGCTTTTATCCGTACAGGACTGCCATCCCATCACTGCAATGGCTCCCTCCTCGATACTTAGCGACTGGTCCGGAATCATTAAATCAACGTCAAACTCCATCTTATATCCCAGACCAAGGCATACCGGGCATGCCCCAAACGGGTTATTGAACGAAAAGCTGCGCGGTTCAATCTCTTCCATGCTGATACCACAGTCCGGGCATGAAAAGCTCTGACTGAACTGCATCTGTTCACCGCCGATGATATCTACCGCTAAAAGTCCGTCTGACAGATCAAGCACACTTTCAATGGAATCCGTCAGCCGTTTTCCAATTCCGTCTTTCACCACCAGACGGTCCACAATAATTTCGATATTATGTTTGATATTTTTATCCAGCTTGATTTCTTCTGAGAGCTCATAAAGACTGCCGTCAACCATAACTCTTACATAGCCGCTTTTTTTGGCCTGTTCCAGCAGTTTTTCATGACGCCCTTTCCGCCCGCGCACAACCGGGGCCAGTAGCTGAATCTTAGTGCCGGCAGGCAGCTCCATGATCTGGTCCACCATCTGATCCACCGTCTGGCGGGCAATCACCTTACCGCATTTCGGACAGTGCGGAATCCCGACGCGGGCATACAACAGACGAAAATAATCATAAATCTCTGTCACAGTGCCCACGGTAGACCGTGGATTTCTGTTGGTTGACTTCTGATCAATGGAAATTGCAGGCGAAAGTCCTTCGATACTTTCCACATTCGGCTTTTCCATCTGTCCCAGAAACTGCCGTGCGTAGGAAGAAAGACTTTCCATATAACGCCTTTGCCCTTCCGCATAGATCGTATCAAATGCCAGCGAACTCTTTCCCGAACCACTCAGTCCCGTAAGAACCACAAATTCATTTCGCGGTATATCTACATTCAGATCTTTCAGGTTATTCTCCCTCGCCCCGCGTATTTTAATAAACTGTTTTTCCTGTTTCTGTGCCGCCATGATGTGCTCCTTCTTCATTCTTATGTAAACTATATTGCCATTTTCCTGTCCCTGATTTTACCACACCCGCACACCTTTTGCAAACATTTGTTCGTCCATCAGGACGAAAGAAGAAACTCTGACATAACAGCATTGCTGACAGATACCCCTTCCCTGGACAGACTGATTCTGCCGTCAGTGCGCTTTAAAAGATCCAGTTGCAGGAATTTTTCAATGACTGTGCCATAGATCTCATCAATATCCGTTCCGAACAGCTGCAAAAATCTGCTCTCAGATATACCCTCGGTCATCCGAAGTCCCAGAAACATGAATTCCTCCATCTGCTCTCTGACAGACAGTGTTTCCTTGTTTTTCCGAATACATTCCGGGCTGCCGCTTCCTTTCAGATATTCCTCCATACTCTCTGTATTTGAAAATCTGGTCTCCCCAATCAATGAGGAGGCACCAAGGCCAAGGCCGAGATACGGTGTTCTCTTCCAGTATCCAATATTATGGCGGCATTCGTATCCTTTCTTTGCAAAGTTAGAGATCTCATACTGTTCATACCCGTGAAGTTTCAAGTAATCCACCGTATCCCAGTACATTTGTCTCTCCTCTTCCTCCCCCGGCAGGTCAAGATCCAGGTCAAAAAATGGAGTCCCCGGCTCCACAATCAGGCTGTAGGCGGAGATATGTTCCGGAGAACAGCGCACCACTTCTTTCAGGCTTTCCATCCAGGTCGTCAGCGTCTGCCCCGGCAGGGCCATCATCAGATCTACATTCACATTTGAAAAGCCGGTCTTTCTGGCCTGCTCAAAATTCTCCCGGAATTCCTGGTACGTGTGGATCCGTCCAAGACGTCTCAGTTCACCGTCGTCTGCAGACTGAAGACCAATACTGAGCCTGTTGACCCCGGCACTTTGATAGACCGAAAGTTTCTTACGATTCAGTGTTCCCGGATTTGCCTCCATTGTAATCTCAGCATCCGGTGTCAGCCAAAACCTGTCTCTTATTTTGTCCAAAAAATATAAAATCCATTCCTCCGGAACAGCAGACGGTGTTCCGCCTCCTATGAAGACGGAGGAAATCTGTGCGTCACCCGAAAGTCTGGTGTTTTCAATCTCATTCAGCAGAGCTTTTGCGTAGGCTTCCTGCTGTGCCGCATCTGCCTCCCAGGACAAAAAATCACAATATTCACATTTTCGCACACAGAACGGTATGTGCAGATACAGCTCTGTTATCTGTTTCATCACTGCTCCCCACTAAGCTCTCACTAAGTTGCTTTCTATTCATCCCTCAACTAAGCTCATGCTCTGCATTCGCTAAGGTTCGGTATGGGCCTCGCACTAAGCTCTCACTTCGCCTTCGGCTCGTGCTCACTAAGTTGCTTTCCATTCATCCCTCAACTAAGCTCATGCTCTGCATTCGCTAAGGTTCGGTATGGGCCTCGCACTAAGCTCTCACTTCGCCTTCGGCTCGTGCTCACTAAGTTGCTTTCGGCCCGTTAAGGGGATGGTAGCAACCTGGCGTTGTCCCATCCCCCTGCATTTTACTTATCATCCAGTTTCAAAACACTCATAAACGCTTTCTGCGGGATCTCTACATTTCCCACCTGGCGCATCCGTTTCTTTCCTTCCTTCTGTTTTTCCAGAAGTTTACGTTTACGTGAGATATCGCCTCCGTAACACTTTGCGAGTACATCCTTCCTCATCGCCTTTACCGTCTCCCGGGCGATGATTTTACTGCCGATTGCAGCCTGTATTGGTATTTCAAACAACTGCCGCGGTATTTCCTGTTTGAGCTTCTCACACATTTTCCTGCCGCGTTCATATGCGGATTCCGAGAACACAATAAAGGAAAGTGCATCCACTTCCTCATGGTTTACCAGAATATCCAGCTTCACAAGTTCGCTGCGCTCATAACCCAGCATTTCGTAATCAAATGATGCGTATCCTCTGGAGCGGGATTTCAGTGCATCGAAAAAGTCATAGATAATCTCATTCAGCGGCAGATGGTATTTCAGCAGCGCTCTTGTGGTCTCCATATACTCCATTCCCTGATACTGTCCGCGGCGCTCCTGACACAGGTCCATGATAGGACCGATAAACTCTGTCGTCACCATAATCTCTGCTTTTACCATCGGTTCTTCCATATATTCAATTTCTGATGGATCGGGAAGATTGGATGGGTTCGTCAGTTCAATCACTTCTCCGTTTGTTTTGTACACTTTATAGACGACACCCGGTGCCGTCGTGACCAGATCCAGATTATATTCTCTCTCGAGACGCTCCTGAATGATTTCCAGATGGAGCAGTCCCAGAAAGCCACATCGAAAGCCAAAGCCAAGCGCTACCGAAGTCTCCGGCTCATAAAACAAAGAGGCGTCATTCAGCTGCAGCTTTTCCAATGCATCTCTGAGATCCTGGTATTTTGCACCGTCTGCAGGATACAGACCGCAGTATACCATGGGATTCACTTTTTTATAACCGGGAAGCGGTTTTGCGCACGGCCGGTCGTTATCCGTGATTGTATCGCCCACACGGGTATCCTTCACATTTTTAATGCTGGCTGTCAGATACCCCACCATACCCGCCGAAAGTTCATCGCACGCAAGAAACTGTCCTGCTCCGAAATATCCGACTTCCACCACTTCAGCGGTCGCCCCTGTGGCCATCATCCGGATACTCGTCCCCTTTCTGACGCTTCCTTCTTTAATACGGCAGAATACAATGACGCCTTTATAAGCATCATAAAGAGAATCAAATATCAGCGCCTGCAGCTCTGCTTTTGGATCCCCTTTCGGTGCGGGAATTTTTTTTACGATCTGTTCCAGCACTTCTTCAATATTTGTTCCCAGCTTTGCTGAAATCTGCGGTGCATCTTCAGCCTCAATGCCAATGACATCCTCAACTTCCTGAATCACCCGCTCTGGATCTGCACTCGGCAGATCAATCTTATTAATGACCGGCATCACATCCAGATCATGATCCAGTGCAAGGTATACATTCGCCAAAGTCTGGGCCTCGACGCCCTGTGCTGCGTCCACGATCAGAATCGCCCCGTCACAGGCTGCAAGGCTTCGGGAAACTTCATAATTAAAATCAACATGTCCAGGAGTATCAATCAGATTAAAAATATACTCCTCGCCATCATTTGCCTTATATATAATACGCACCGTCTGCGCTTTGATTGTGATTCCGCGTTCCCTCTCCAGTTCCATATTATCCAGGACCTGTGACTGCATTTCCCTCTCTGTCAGCAGACCTGTCTTTTCAATAATGCGGTCTGCGAGTGTTGACTTGCCGTGGTCAATGTGCGCGATAATACAGAAATTACGGATTTTGCTCTGGTCTACTGCCACACGTATTCCTCCCAAATGTACAATATTTTCCTGATAATTACTAAATCAGTATTATAGCACATCTACCTTCGGCTTGTCATTCACCTTTTAAGACTTTATTTAAAATATAAGCAAACGGTTCCATGGCATTGCGCGCCTCCTCGACTGTATTAGTCTGCGCTCCGACCTCCAGCAGAACAGACTTCGGTCTCAGATCCAGGTTATACCGGTACCCTTTGAGATATACACACCGGGTAAGCGTGGGATAATATCCGGCCGCCTCATATTCCAGACGAAAAGAAAATGCCAGATTGGCAATCACATTGTCATTTGGCAGATAATCGAGCGCTCCACTTTCATTTGTATAGCTCAGTCCATTAAAATACATAATCTGCGCCGTCGGCTTTCCATTGATATCCGTCACCAGATGTTTATCCTCCGATACTCCGTCCCTGTGCAGATCAATGATCACTTCTATCGATGGATTCTCTTCCAGAATCTGCAGAAGCCCGGTCCGGGCCGCATTGTATGCCTTACTTCTGTCAATTTCCCCATCAATAATATCAAATGTCTGCGTGTCATGGAGCACATGATATCCATACTGCTCTGTGAGTATCTGCGTCAGATAGTCTCCCACTCCCGTTACCCATGTTGAGGTATCGTCCGGGTCGGAATCCGCAAACTGTTCCTGGGAATGCGTATGGTAAATCAGAATCTGCGGCTTAGAATTATCCTGCTGCATCGTAAGATCATGTTCCATCAGCGTATCGATGTTCAGAGTATCATCACCGATCGTCGTGTTCGGATCCACTACAAAAAAATGATTCAGCAGATAATCAAAGTTGCGCAGGCTTTCCAGCGAAATATCGAACAGCGGACTCACGGGATTGACTGTCTCTACCGTATCCTGCGTCTCTTCCTGGTTCTGTTCTTTCTCCACCGCGGCTTCATTTTCCTTTTCCACAGCTTTTCCCTGATTTTCGCCCAGCAGCCGTTCCGCAAGTGTTCTCCCATTCATCTCGAGAATACTCTCACATGTCGATTCATCTTCCAGAATGACCGTCTCTTCTTCTTCCTGTGTGGTATAAAACAGACCGGGCATATATATAGAAACAGCCTGCTCCGTCAGCCCAATACCGATTCGTTCCAGTAAAAGCTGTCTTCTTGCTGCATCATCCTGCCGAAAAATCCATACCGCCTGCATTACATTGTAAATGCCAAACCCCAGCATCAACAGGAAAAACAGGCCTTTTAATATTGTTTTTCTTTTCCTCAATCAGCATCACCTCATATCTATATATGAAGCTGCCTCCCAGGTTATACTTCATTCAGTGCGATATTTAATCCTTCTGATATGGTATAACTCAAATTTTTAACCGTCTCATCCACATCTTTCGGCGTCACAAACATACTGTGAAGCTGCGGCGTAATCAGCTCCGACAAAAATTCTTCCATTTCTGCCTCCTCTAAAGTCTCCAGCAGATGTTCCATAGCATCATGCACGATTGTCGCTGCATCAACAACCGTCGGAACACCAATGGCAACAACCGGAACACCCAAAGTCTCCTGATTCAACCCATTTCTGTGATTGAGCACACCGGATCCCGGGTTGATTCCGGTGTCAGTGATCTGTATCGTACAGTTTAACCGCTTTGTGCTGCGCGCCGCCAGCGCATCAATCGCCACCACCATATCCGGTTTTGTCTCTTGGACGATCCCCTGCAGAATTTCCAGCGTTTCCATACCTGTCTGCGCCATAACCCCCGGGATTATACTGCTGACAATGTGTACATGATCTTCTCCTACCGCTGCCAGGCCGTATTCCTTGACAATATGCCGGTTGATATCCAGATTCCGGACGACTTCCGGTCCGAGCGCGTCCGGTGTAACATCCCGGTTGCCGAGCCCGGCTATGAGCACAGACTTTTCCTTTTTCAGTCCCATAATTTTTCTCAGATGATGTGCGAGCTCTTTTGATACTTCCCGATGATAATCTTCATCCGGAACCGTCAGATTTGGTGCTTCCATAGTAATATACACGCCTTTCGGCTTTTCCATGATCTTGGCTCCCCGGTCAGTCTCAATCGTAACCGTGGTTGTCTTGATCTCTTTTTCTCTGTCGTATCGTTCTTTGATGATTACCCCTTCAATCTCAACGTTATCTTTTTCAAACTTCTCTTTGCTCTCTACAGCCAGATCTGTACGCACACGGTACTTTGAAATCATATCTTACGCTCTCCTTATCATAGATTTTCTACTATTTTCTGCACTTTTACCATGAAATATGTATTTCATCAGATTTCCAATAAAAGATATAAAAATTACCGCCGGCGAAATACTTCGCCGGCGGTCTGTGTGCTTCATCGCATCGTCAAATGCATCACATATATTCATCTACATTGTCAGCTGTAACCGGTACAAATGGTACCCAGAGAACATTTCCTGTCTCATCCATAGTAAAGTCCGTTCCATCATTCAGTGCTTTCCCGTTCACCAGGTTAAGTGCAGACATCATAGCTGCAACTCCCTGTCCTTCTGCATCCTGGAATACTGTCATGGACAGTGTCCCCTCTTTGACTGCCTGGCATCCGTCAACGGTAGCATCCACGCCGACGATCGGAACTTCAGACGGGTCAAGACCGACAGCTTTCAAAGCTTCGATTGCTCCCAGAGCCATCGCATCATTGTTAGAAATAATACAGTCATATTCGATGGTTGTCAGCAGAGGTGTGATCATATCCTGTGCTGTTGCACGATCCCAGTCTGCCGCCAGCGGAGCTGTTGCCTCTGTCGCCTTGATGCCGGCATCTTCCAGTGCCTGAAGACAGGACTCTGTACGCTGTGTGGTGGAAGTCTGTCCGATCATGCCGTTAAGCAAAATATATTTAATCTCTGTCTTGCCCTCCGCCTTAAACAGCTCAGCCAGATATTCTCCCTGGTACTTTCCGGATTCCATCTCATCCGATCCGGCATATACAACACTTTCACTCAAAACAGATTCCTCTGTCGGATATCTGTTAATCAATACAACTTTCATATCACCTGCCGCCTCAACAATCTGAGAACAAGTTGCAGGGTCAACCGGATTCACTATAATCGCCTTCTGTCCGTCGTTCTTTGCAGTCTCAACAAATTGCAGCAATTTACTGGTATCATTCTGTGCATCCTGGGTTACCATATTGACACCCATATCTTTTGCTGCATTCTGTACACCTGTTTCCAGAGTAGAAAGGAATTCATCTCTGTTGCTGAGAATCAGAGTAACTGTTCCCAGATCCCCTGAGCCTTTCTCCTCTTCAGATCCTGCTTCCGAATCAGCCGCAGGTGCCGAATTCTTTTCCTCACCACCGCCGCAACCAGACAGCATCCCCAGAGCCAATACGCCAGCCAGCAAACTCGCAAAAATCCTTCTCTTCATATACCTTCTCCTCCTATACCTTTCTTCACAACTCTCGCTACTCAGTTATCGATCACTTTTTCCAGAAATTATGTCATTTAGAAATTTATCCGCAGAAATAGACATTAATTCCGCCAAAAGCTCCTCAATTAACTAATTTCAGTATACAATTTCAGCGGCACTTTGTCAATTTTTTTTTGATTCCAAACGCAAAAAACAGCCCCGGTGGAGCGTTTTCATCTGTTCATAATTTTACTATTTTCTGCCGTTTTCCTGAAAATATGTATTGACAAACAAAAGGAAGTGTCATAAAATATATAAGCATGTGTATGTTAGAGTTCGTGTCTCTCTAATATATAAAAATCAGAAAAAATTAAATATCAAATGATTATTGGAGGTGTACGTTTTGGCTAATATTAAATCTGCAAAAAAAAGAATCCTGGTAAACAGAACAAAGGCTGCCAGAAATAAAGCAATCAAATCTGCTGTTAAGACTTCTATTAAAAAAGTAGAGACAGCAGTTGCAAATAAAGACAAAGAAGCAGCAAACAGCGCTTTATTGGAAGCGATTTCCGCAATTGACAAGGCTACTACAAAAGGTGTGTTCCATAAAAACACATCTTCAAGAAAAGTATCCCGTCTGTCAAAAGCAGTAAACACAATCGCATAATTACGCTCTTAAAACAAAGAACAGCCATACCGTCAGTGGCTGTTCTTTTTATTGCTTCTTTATTCAACTGCATTCATCATGCCGCGCTGTATTTCACAATCAGCAGCTCCACACTCATTACATCCGTCAGGCGCCCTGTTTTGACCTCTTCTTCTGCCTGCAAAAAATCGTCCAGTGCGCCCTGAAGTACCTGTCTGTCATAGTTTCCGGCATACCCAAGGTAATTTCTCACTACAAAACTTTGCAGTCCAGTCCGGGAAGCGATCTCGCTCTGACTGTATCCCGCAGCTCTCAGTTCTTTTATCTGAAGGAGATGATTGAACTGACGCGCCAGCAGAAAAAGGATCCTCATCGGCGGTTCTTTCAGTTCCAGCAGATCATAATACAGTTTTAGCGCCTGCTTCTGATCTTTCTGTGCCACGGCACGTACCATATCAAAAATGTGATTAGCCACCTGAACAGAACACACGGCTTCAATATCCGCCGTCGAGATCACCTCCCGCCCCGCCGTGTAGGCAATCAGCTTTTCCAGTTCATTTTCAATCTGATACATATCGTTTCCTGTACAGGACAGGAACAGCTCCATATCCTGTTTCGTAATTTTTCTGCCTTCTTTTTTCAGTGATCCAAGCACCCAGCGCATCAATGTACTTTCATTCTGCCTTGCAAATTCCACGATCCTGCCTGCATTTTTTACCGCCTTATACATACGGCTTCTCTTATCAAGTTCCTCCTCCACAAACAACAGATACAGGTAGTCCGGCAGCTGTGCAATATACTCCGGCAGTTTTTCGCACTGCCCTTTAAAAAATCCAGTCTCTTCCAGGATAATCACTCTGTTCTGCGACAGAAAAGGCAGTGTTTCTCCCAGGTCAATAATTTCTCCCGGTGAAACCCCTTTTCCGCGAAACACCGTGCGGTTCATGGTGTCATCCTCCGGCAGCCACGCTGCAGACAGCTTATCGCGGTACTGCTTTTTCAGATACCCTTCTTCTCCGTAAAACAGATAGACATGTTCAAAATTATGATTTTTAATATCTTCCAAAATACTTTTCATACAACTACGATACTCATTTTATTACTCTTTGTCAACGGCTGATTGTTCCAGAAAGCATGTGATCGTCAACTTTTCTGCTCCATCTGTCTTCAGCATAACAGCTCCTGTCTCAGGGGTCTTCCAGATTTTTGCCCCGGCACGTTCAATACGCCTCACTACTTCCGGATGGGGATGGCCATATCTGTTATCCGCACCGCATGAGATAAAACAGAAATCCGGCAAAGCTGCGTTTAAAAATTCTTCTGCTGTTGAAGACTTTGAACCATGATGTGCAACTTTCAGCAGCTGACAGGAGATATCTTCACCGGCAGCCTGCTCTTCTGCCTCCCCGCAGAGATCTCCTGTAAAAACAGCAGAAAATTTCCCAAACGCAACCTTCAGCGTGAGTGACCCGCTGTTGCTGTCCTCAAAAACTTCCTGAGAGCCAGGATGCAGCACAGTAATCCGCACATTTCCATCCTGAATCTGATCTCCTTTTTTCAGATAGCTGACAGGAATACCGGCGGCCTCTGCCGTATCTGCCAGTTCCTTTTTACCGGCTGTCCTCATCCAGTACGGCAGCAGCAGTTTTCTTATACGCAGTGAAGTCTGATGATCCCTGACAGCTGTTAATATCTCCAGAATTCCGTTCACGTGGTCATCATCATCATGCGTCACAAACACACCCTCAAGTGTCTGAACCCCACGGCTCTTCAGATATGGCAAGATCCGGTAGTTCCCCACCTCATTTGTGCTGCTGCTCCCTCCGTCCAGCAGATAGTGGGAGCCCGATGGAAAAGTAAACACAAAAGAGTCCCCCTGCCCGACATCCAGCATTGTAATTGCAAATCCTTCCGGCGGACGCGTGCACAGACCGATCACAGCAATCATGGGAAGCAGCAGCCTTAAGGTACCCCTCGTTTGTTTCTTCCCGCCGCTGTTTAACAGGAAAATCCACACGCCCAATACTGCATAATAAAATATCATCTGATAACAGGACGGTTTTCCAAGGATCCAGGCAGCAAATGGAATTCTGCTCACACCCCCAAGCATTGCTTCATTAAATGCCAGCACCAGTTTTCCCGGAAAAAGCAGACAGCTTCCCGCTCCCCGGGAAATCAGTCCCACGAGGCAGCCGGCCGCGCCCGACCCAAGCAGCAGCGGAAGCAGCGGAAGCAGCAGCATATTCAGGAGGGGAGCAAATACCGGAAGCTCATAAAAGTAATACAGGGTCAGCGGAAACACAACAAGCCACACAGCTCCAAAAGACCACATGGCAGTTCCCGCTTTTTTCTTTTGGTTGAACACCGGCAGTACCAGGCCAATCCCCAGCACTGCCGCATAGGACAATAAAAAACCACTATACCACAGGTATCCCGGATATTCCGCCAGAATCAGAAGTGCTGACAGCGCAAGCGCCGACAGCAAGTCATATGTCCTTCCGGCAAGTCTGGCACCCGCAGCAAGTGAAAACATAATAACCGCTCTCAAGGCGGAAACACTGGAACCAGTAAACATACCGTACACCACCACCAGAAATGCAGAAATACCGCTTGAAAGTCTGGCGCCACATCCAATTTTCATCATAAGCCGAAACATCCCCATTCCGATAACGGTCAGATGCATGCCCGAGATCGCCAGCATATGCATCATTCCGCCAATCTGATAGGCACTTTTAGTCTCCTCCTCCAGCAGGCTTTTATCCCCCAGAACCACAGCCGCAAAAACTCCCGCCTCCCTGGGCGCTTCCCGCTGCAAAAAACTGCTCATTCGTTCTCTGATCCCAGCAAGAAAATTACGCACAGGATAACTGCGGTCATCAACAATATCGATGTTTTCAGCACTCATCAGTGCATCAATTTTCTGTACCGCATCATAGAATCTCTGGTCGAACTGCCCTGGATTCGTGGATGCCGGAACACTGTATAACTCTCCCGACACACTGAGCAGGTTTCCGATCTTAAAAGATTGTTTTTTATTTTGTTTAATTTTAATATTTCTTATGGAATAACGTCTGGTCTGAATGACCAGTTCCGTTTCTCTCAGATAGAGATAAGATTTGTCGTTCTTTGTTTCCTGCCGGTATACTCTTCCCAGAGCCCGGCACACGGCATTTTCCTCCGAAAACGCCGCAACCGCCTCATTATGTCTCAGACTTCCCGCATGGGTGATCCCGAGACTTTCCAGAAGCCAGATACCTGCCATGATGATAATACACAGCAGGCATAACGGCCGTTTATTCATCTGCATCCTCCACCAGACTCAAATCCTGTACAAAGAATTGATCCAGGCTGATACTCTCAAGATAGTTCACCTTGGTATCCCCGTTGATAGAGATCTGAACCTGCTTTACGTTGCCTGAACGGGTCAGTGAGTTGACAATGGAATACACCGGTATCTCAGCCAGTATATTAGGCGCCATGTCCAGATATGTTTTACTGAGATTGACATAGCAGATACCATCTGCAGCGGTAACCCCCAAAATTCTTGTTTCCTGGGGAACTGTTGCAAAATGGCCCTCTTCCTTCGGTCCTTTCAGCAGCTGCTCTACGATCACACGTTCCAGAGGCATGCTTGTACTGTAATAAACGCTGCGGTCTTCTTCCAGCAGGCGGTCTCCCGCTTCGTTCGAAAAGTACAGCTTCATCGTCACAGACTGGTACGCATTGATCTCACTGCCGGAATTCTCCACAAACGAATCCGCATTCATAAGCTCCACGTCCTTGCCGTAAGAGTCTTTCAGGCGTTCACCCTCAACCAAAAAGCCCACACAGGCAATCCCCGATATCTGAGTAAACGATCTGACCAGACTCGCCCGGATCAAAACCTCCTCCGTCTTATCAATGCCTGTGTATGACTGACTGAAATCAAGCCACAGTACATCTTCTGAAAGTTTCGTATTGATCAGGCTGACACCGTCCGGGAGAAGCGATGTCCCCTTCTCCTCCTTAAGTTTCTCAAAAAGCCTGGTACACATCTCATCAATCATGGCCTCTGTACCGGCACTTTCCAGTACACATTCCGTACTCACTACCTTGCTTTTTTCTTTATTTACGTAATACAGCTGATATTCACTGTCAGCCTTTTCCTCCTGCCCGCCGCCGGAACATCCGGCCGCCAAAAGGCAGAATGCTGTCAGAAATATCCCATATAATATCTTTTTCATGACTTCCCTTCCGACTGACTTTTATTCAATATAAGTAAGCGGTATTCTCACAGAAAATGTAGTGCCCTCGTTCTCTTTACTATAGACTTTGACTGCACCGTGATGCATCAGAACAGCACTTCTGGTAATGGCAAGTCCAAGACCTGTTCCTCCGATTTCCCTGGAATGAGATTTGTCAACACGGTAGAATCTTTCAAAGATATGATCCAGATTATCCTCCGGAATACCCACTCCGGAGTCTGCGACAGTCACATAAAAATATTTGTGATCCGCATTCAGAGAGACACGCACCCAGCCTCCGTCCACATTATACTTGATCGCATTCTCTACCAGATTAGACAGGGCAAGCGTCAGCTTCACCTCATCCACCTCAGCATTCACCGGCCGGAAACTGTCCAGGATCAATTCAATGTTCCGCTTACCAGCAATCGGTTTCAGCCTTTTTAGTATCAGCTCCAGCAGTTCATTGATATTCATGGATTCGATATTCAGGTCCGCCGCCTTTTTATCCAGCTTCACCAGAGAGAGTAAATCCGTGATAATTTTATTCTCACGGTCGATCTCCTCCGTAATATCCTGCATAAACTCCTGATACATTTCGATCGGCACATTTTCCTGCCCGACAAGCGAATCAGCCAGCACTTTGACAGACGCAAGCGGTGTTTTCAGTTCGTGCGAAACGTTCGAGACAAATTCCTGCCTCGATTCGTCCAGCGTTTTGACTCTGCTGAGCATCTTATTAAAAGCATCTGTGATCAGTTCTGTCTCCGTGTAATCCGGCACAGAAATATTTTCATCCAGATATCCATCTGTGATATCTTCGATTGCCTTGGTGACACGCGCAAACGGTTTCACCAGGATCCCTGAAAGGATGTATCCAAACACCAAAACCAAAATTGCAATAACCAGCAGAAGCAGCACACCTTTCTGTTCCAGGATATCGATGCTCACGGCAATTTCATCCGTTGACACGCTCACAAGCATAACGCCGCTTATCGCTTTCTCCCCCTCCGAATCCTGAATGGGAACAGCGATCTCCATAAATCTGTTCTTGCTGTCATACTGGCTGGTTCCCTGCCCGCGGAAACACTTCACTACTTCCTCCGAGATGATAACTTTTCCTTTGTCCAGATCGTACGTGTCAAATATGATTTTGTAATCCTTATTGATGACAAGAATCCTTCCACTGTAAATATTGGAAAACAGAGACAACTCTCCGTCGACTGATGTGGAAGAAGAATTCTCAAAATATCGTTCCGATATCAAAAGGTTTGATAAGATATCACACTGATTTTTAACGTTAAAATTCCGAAGCGAAACCGCCCGGTCTTCATAACTGCTCACGATTCCGTTTTCTACAACGATACTCGGCACAATTCCAATGATCACCAGGATCAGCATGATTCTGAATCTCAGACTTTTAAAAAATTTAAAATTTCTTGTGAATTTAAGCCTGGAAATAGTAACCCACTCCCCACTTCGTATGAACATACTTCGGATCGCTCGGATTCGACTCTATTTTTTCCCGCAAACGTCTGATATGTACGTCCACTGTCCTCACATCTCCCAGATATTCATATCCCCAGATAATCTTCAGCAGGTTTTCTCTGCCGTAAACCTTGTTTGGATTAAATACAAGAAGCTCCAGCAAATCAAATTCCTTGGCTGTCAGATTGATTTCTTTCCCCTGAATATATACACGCCTGCTCTCACAGTCCAGCTTCAGCCCGTTAATCTCAACGACTTTTGCTTTTTCTTCTTTGACCACCGCTTTCGAAGTTCTTCTGATAATCGCTTTGATTCTTGCTTTGACTTCCAGAATATTAAATGGCTTGGTAATATAATCATCGGCGCCATACTCAAGACCCAGGATCTTATCCATATCTTCTCCCTTCGCCGTAAGCATAATAATCGGCACCTGGGAAAACTCCCTGATCTGCTGGCACACCTCAAGACCATTGAGCTTTGGAAGCATCAGATCCAGCAGAATAATATCGTATTCATTATTCTTAGCCATGTCAAGTGCCTCTTCTCCATCGTAAGCACACTGCACTTCCATGCCATCCTGCTCAAGACTAAACCGTATCCCCTTTACAATCAACTTTTCGTCATCCACGACAAGTACTTTTTTACTCATGTTTTATTTTCACTCCTCAATTCACCTTGATGCTGTCTTTTATCTTTTCAAACGTCTTGTCTGCAATCCCGTCAACCTTTTTCAGTTCCTCAATATCCTGAAAACTGCCATTCTTCTCCCGATACGCCAGGACTGCCTCTGCCTTCGCCGCGCCGATACCGGTAAGTTCCATCAGCTGCGCGGCGTCTGCCGTATTGATCTTTCCATCTGCCTGCTCCTGTATCCCTCCGGCACCGCCATCCCCATCTTCCCCGGCCTCATCCTGTGTAAGGACCGTGATCTGCTCACCATCCTCCAGCCGCCTGGCCTGATTCAGATTCCTGACATATGCTTCCTCCGTCAGGCCTCCCGCAGCCTCCACAGCTTGTATTACTCTGCTTCCCGATTCCAGCTCATAGACTCCCGGAACAGCGACCGCGCCGCAGATATAGACATAGATGCTCTCATTCTCATCGACCGCCTGCCCCTCGAAATCGGTTTCCTTTTCCGATATTTCATCCAGTTCATAAACCGTCTCTTTCTGGCAGCCCGTAAGGAACATCACCCATATCACGCACAGAAACATTCTTTTTTTGCTTTTTCGCCAAAGCTCTTCCATCATTTTCCTCCTCCGCATTTGATATACGAAGTCCCTGAAAAAGCCTCTGCACAGCTATCTTCATTGTAACGAATTTAAGATATGATTACAAGTTATTTTTCCCATTTAAAAATAACGATCCCTGCGATTGCAACCAATACTCCGATGATCTTCTGCCATTCAAACGGCTGGCGCTCCGTGCCGAACATTCCAAACACTTCAATCAGATACGCAACCGCCAGCTGTGAGATCACAATCAGCATCACTGCCTGCGCCGGTCCGAGTGCACCCATGCTCTGTATAACCGTCACTGTGATAAATGCCCCGATAATACCTCCCAGAAGCGTATACTTATGGTCTACCGCAAACAACGCCCCTACTTCCGGTCGTCCCGTGAAGAACCATGCTGCCACGCAGACAGCAAAAGCCGTCAGCTGCACCCAGCCTGTCGACACCCAAAGACCCGCCTGCTTTGTCACTTCTGTATTAAATACTCCCTGTACACTCATCAGCGCTCCCGAAAGCAGCGCAATCAAAATTCCAAACATAAAAAATAACCTCCGGATTCCTTTTTCATGTAGGATATCCGAAGGCTCATACATTTATGCTTTTTCTTTTATTCTCATTCTTTTTGGCCGCAGAGAACAATGCGTCATCCAGTCTATAAAATCCGTAAATATTTTTCCGGACAGAAGCACAACCACAGCCAGAGAAAGCCCGATTAAAAGAACTGTTTCTGCCAGCCAGTTCATTGCAGGAAGCTGGCTGTTCCATGCCTTCATGCATGAATAAAAAAGTCCGTGAAACAGATAAATCGGCATCGTCCGGCTTCCAATATCCGAAATTCTGCACTTTGTTTCCGGAAGCACAATCAAAAACAACATCGTCACGGTAAAAGATATCCCGTAACAGACAAGACGTATCAGAATCCCTTCCGCTGTATCCTCCTGAAGATAATTGTAATCATATCTTCCGTAAAACACCTTGGCAGACAACCCGTACCCTAACGCCATAACCGCCAGCAGCATACCAGTAAAGACAAACATCATATAGGCGTTCTTCTCAGAAACGTGAGTGCGCAGCTTCGTGATCCAGCGTCTTTCAAAATGTACTCCCAGCAGAAAGAACGGATAAAATACCAGCATTCGGGGAATGGTCAGAAAATTATCGTCGATGCCGGAACAGCCTACCCACAGCCCCAGTGCAAGTGCAATCACCAGGTGCCCCGGTATTTTCTTTACCCATGGAGTGATCAGTTTCCACACAAACAGTGCCATCAGATACCAGAGTGAAAACTTTGGATAAAAGAGATACAGCTCTGTTTCTTTGTGTATCACCAGCACATACAGCAGATAATACAGCACTTCAAACGCAAGATACGGAACACCCAGTTTTTGGATCAGCTCCCAAACCGTTGTCTGCTTTTTGGAAAAGTAGCCGGATATAAACACAAATGCCGGCATGTGGAAGGAAAATATTGCCCATTTCAACACACGCAATACTATATTTTCATCGGGCGCCAGCTCAATAAAATGCCCTACAACCACCAGTACAATGAGCATGGCTTTATAATTATCGAATAAATAATCTCTCTGCTTTTCAACTGCACGCATAAAAAGATACCCCTTTAAATTTGCCAATTCCAGAAAAAAAAGTTATAGTAATGATGATAAAACACAGAGGAAGGAAATCTTATGAAAAAACGAATGATCCTCACAGCCGCCTGTCTCTGTCTGCTGGGAGCCGGCCTCATCATGTACAAAACCATAAACAGCGCCCGCCCCATAAAAATCGCATGCGTCGGCGACAGCATCACCTGGGGCGCCTATCTTAAAAACCGAAGCAAAGAATGTTATCCTTACCAGCTTGGACAGCTCCTTGGAAACAACTATACGGTAAAGAACTTCGGCGTCAACTCTGCCACAGTGCAAAAAGACGGAGACAAACCTTATTGGGACCAGAAAGCCTTTATAAAAAGCACGTCCTGGAAACCGGACATTGTCATTTTGATGCTCGGCACCAACGACACAAAATTACAGAACAGAGGCGATATTGAACACTTTGCAGACGATTATGCAAGCCTGGCCGATCATTATCTTTCCGCCTCCTCACGCCCTGAGGTCTGGCTGATGACACCACCGCCCATCTTCACCCCCGACGGAGAAGATGCTCCCCGTTTTGATATGCACCGGCAGACGCTTGACCAGGAAATTTGTTCCATTTTTAAAATTGCCCGTGAAAAGGGACTCACCGTAATCGATCTCCATGATGCGCTGGACGGTCAGTCCCGATATTTTCAGCTTGACGGTGTCCACCCGGATAAGGACGGAGCCGCTTTCATTGCCCGTACGGTTTATGAGGCGTTAAGCTGACAGGCTTTTTTGCAATTTTTCTATCATTTCATCCACATGCTCTTTCGTAATGACAAGCGGAGGCACCAGACGAAGTACATCACTTCCCGCCGAAATCACAAACAGCCCGTTTTCAATCGCACGGTTGATCACGTCCCCCACAGGACGTCCTGTGATCACAAGCCCCTGCATGAAGCCCTTGCCGCGGCGCGCTGCAATACAGTCGTACTCTGCCGTCAGCTGATCCAGCTTCTCTTCCAGGTACGGCGTCAGTTCCTGTACATGTCCCAGAACATCGTCTTTCTCAAAAAGTTCAAATACTTTTGAAACAGCGGCGCATACAAACGGATTTCCCCCGTATGTCGTGCCATGATCGCCTGGCTGAAGTGATGCTTCAGCCACTTTTTCATTCATAACAAATGCTCCGACCGGAACACCGCAGCCGAGCGCCTTGGCACAGGTCATGATATCAGGTTTCACGCCGTATCCCTGCCACGCAAAATAATGGCCGGTCCTGCCCATACCACACTGGATTTCATCCAGAATCATCACGATATCACGTTCATCACAGAGTTCGCGGACTCCTTTCAGGAATTTTGGATCTGCCGGATAGATTCCGCCTTCCCCCTGTACCGTCTCCAGAATAATCGCACAGGTTTTATCGGTAATCTGCTCTTTTACGCTGTCCAGATCATTGTAGACGGCAAATTTCACGCCGCCCATCAAGGGCTCGAAAGGTTCCCGGTAATGGGCATTGCCAGTCACCGAAAGCGCTCCGATGCTTCTCCCGTGAAACGAATGTTCCATGGCAACGATTTCATGCCCCGCATGTCCGTCACGGTGAAACGCATACTTTTTGGCAGCTTTTATCGCACCCTCAATCGCTTCTGTCCCGCTGTTTGTAAAAAACACCTTATCCATCCGGCTTGCGCCGATCACCTTCTGACCTGCCTCCATCATCGGCACGTTGTAATACAGATTGGATACATGCATCAGCTTGTCAATCTGCGTTTTCAAAGCATCATCATACCCGGGATAATGGTAGCCAAGCGCACAAACCGCGATGCCGGCGGCAAAATCCAGATACCGCTTTCCTTCTACATCATAGAGATATACGCCGTCCCCTTTTTCAAGGACAATCTTAAAACGATTATACGTATGTAGAATATATTCTTCCGATGTCTCCATCAAATCAGTTGTCTTCATGATAAAATTTTTCCTCATCTTCCCGTAAAATAGCTGTACCGATACCTTTATTTGTGAAAATCTCAAGCAGCAGACTGTGCGGGATCCTTCCATCCAGAATGTGAACACGGTTTACCCCTTCACTGATCGCATCAATACAGTTCTTCAGTTTTGGAATCATTCCGCCTCCGACATTCCCCTGTTCGATCAACTGCACTGCCTCTTTTACCCGCAGTTCGGAAATCAGGCTGTCCGGATTAGACGGGTCCCGATACACCCCTTCAATATCTGTCAGGAATGCCAGTTTCTCTGCATTGACAGCCTCAGCGATCGCGCATGCCGCATCATCCGCATTGATATTATATGTCCGGAAATGTTCATCCAGTCCAACCGGACACACAATCGGCAGAAAATCTTTTTCCAGAAGATCGTATAGGATCTTCGGATTCACCTCCCGGATGTCCCCGACAAATCCAATGTCCTCCCCATTCGATAATTTCTTATTCACTTTCAGCAGTCCGCCGTCTTTTCCGCTGATACCAACCGCTTTAATGCCGAGTGACTGTACAAGTGTGACCAGTTCTTTGTTGACTTTTCCGAGAACCATCTCCGCCACTTCCATTGTATCGGCATCTGTCACCCGAAGTCCGCCCACAAAGCGCGGTTCCATTCCTACTTTTCCAACCCAGCGGCTGATCTCCTTTCCTCCCCCGTGTACAATGATCGGTTTAAAGCCAACGAGCTTCAGCAGCACAACATCCTCGATCACATTCTTTTTCAGTTCGTCATCAACCATTGCGCTTCCGCCGTATTTGACAACCACAATCTTCCGGTTAAAACGCTGGATGTAGGGAAGCGCTTCGATGAGAACCTCCGCCTTATCCAGATACATCTGATTTACCATGATTTTTTCCTCCGTTTAAGAACGATAATCCGCATTTATTTTTACATAGTCATATGTCAGGTCACAGCCCCATGCCGTAGCAGATGCATTTCCCATCTTGATATCGACAACCGCTGTCACTTCTTTTTCCGATAAAATTTTTGTCGCCTCCTCCTCACTGTAAGCCAGCGCAACACCGTTCTCGACAATCTTAAGCTTTCCAGCCTTGCTCTCGAAGAATAAATCGACCTTCTCCGGATCAAACTGAGCCCCGGAATATCCCATCGCACACAGGATACGCCCCCAGTTGGCATCATGACCATAAATCGCTGCCTTGGTCAGAGACGAGGTGACAACAGACTTTGAAAGCGTTGCCGCCTGCTCCTTGCTCTCGGCTCCGATCACTTTCACCTCAAACAGTGCCGTCGCACCTTCTCCATCCGCTGCGATCGCTTTGGCAAGCTCTTTGTTGACTTCATTTAATGCCTCTTTAAAAGCCTGATATGCTTCGTTTTTCTCTGTAATTTTTATATTTTGAGCCATCCCGTTCGCCAGCAGCAGAACCGTATCATTTGTTGATGTATCTCCATCCACCGAAACCATATTATAGGTATCCCGTACAGTATCACTCAGAGCTTCCTGCAGAAGCTCTTTGGAGATATCCACATCCGTAGTCACAAATCCGAGCATGGTGCACATATTGGGATGAATCATGCCCGAGCCCTTGCACATACCGCCAACTGTGACCGTAACGCCATCGATCGCAAATTTCACCGCCGTTTCTTTCTTCACCGTATCAGTTGTCATGATCGCCTGAGCAGCCAATGTACCCGCCTCCAGCGAATCCGAAAGCACCGGAACCAGTTTTTCGATTCCCTGTGCCAGATTTGCCATCGGAAGCTGTGCCCCGATCACGCCTGTCGAAGCGACAAGCACTGAATCTTCCGGAATATTAAGTGCCCCTGCCGCTATCTCTGCAGTCATCCGGCAGTAGGAATACCCTTCCTCACCGGTACATGCATTTGCCACTCCGCTGTTGCAGACAACCGCCTGCGCAAACGGCTTGTGGTATACCTGGTTCTGATCCCATTTAACCGGAGCTGCTTTCACCACATTCGTTGTAAATGTGCCAGCCGCCACACACGGTCTTTCACTGTAGATCATCGCCATATCTTTCACATTTCCTTTTTTAATGCCCGCCGCTATCCCGGCTGCCCGAAATCCTTTCGCGGCTGTAACACCGCCTTCTGTCTTCTTCATACCGATCCCTCTCTCTGCCAGTTTATGGGAACATCGGAACCTGGTACAGGCCCTCCGCCTCCTCAAATCCAAACATCAGATTCATATTTTGCACTGCCTGACCCGCTGCGCCTTTTACCAGATTGTCCATCGCCCCCATCATAATGATACGGTTGGTACGCGGATCAATTTTAAAATTTACATCCACATAATTGCTTCCTTCCACCCATTTTGTCTGCGGACAGACATCTTTATCCAGAACTCTGACAAACCGCTCACCGCTGTAATATTGATCATAGACGGCTTTTACTTCCTCGTAAGAAACCTCTTTTTTCAAAGATGCGTATGCTGTCACCAGAATTCCGCGGTTCATCGGCACGAGATGAGGAGTAAAATTGATACGCACCTCAGCGCCGGCCGCGTAGCCAAGCTGTTCCTCAATCTCCGGTGTATGCCGGTGTACAGCCACGCCGTACGCTTTCATATTTTCATTGACTTCACAGTACAGATTATCCACCTTCGCCCCGCGGCCCGCTCCGGACGTCCCCGACTTTGCATCGATAATGATTGTGCGCCCGTCGATCAGCCCTTCTTTGAGCATCGGGTAGACGGAAAGTGTACTGCATGTCGGATAGCACCCCGGGTTTGCGATCAGCCGTGCATTCCGGATATCTTCACGGTTAATCTCGCAAAGACCGTACACCGCCTCCGAAAGGAACTGCGGCGACTTATGTTCGAGTTTATACCATTCTTCATATACATTCACATCTTTGATACGGAAGTCCGCACTCAAATCCACAATTTTCGTTTTTGACAGAATCTCTTCATTTACAAGTGAAGCACACAGTCCCTGAGGTGTTGCCGTAAAAATGACGTCTGCCTCACCGGCAAGCGCCTCCATATTGTCGTCCCGGCAGATGTCCTCCACAATCTGGAACATATTCTGATATACTTCATAATACTTCTTATCAATATAACTTCTGGAACCATACCAGGCAATATCCACTTCTTTGTGTCCGAGCAGCAGTCTGACAAGCTCTGATCCTGCATAACCGGTAGAACCGATAATTCCCGCTTTTATCATCTGATTTTGTCTCCTTTTTATCTATATTTTCCCTTTTTCTCCAAAAGAGCACTATTTTTATCATATACCAAATCCGGGATTTCGTAAAGTATTCTTTGCGTCCCCTCATGTTTGAATAATTATACAACTAGGCGGTATAATATTCAAGTATTTTTTTTAAATCTGGGATTTCCTCTTGCATAATCAATAAAAATGATGTATATTATGCTCTAGTACATAACGCGGACCAACCGGTCTGCATAAAACCATAACGGAGGATAAGGATTATGAAAGAAAAAGTAGTATTGGCATATTCCGGCGGACTTGATACAACAGCGATCATTCCCTGGTTAAAAGAACACTTTGATTATGATGTTATCTGCTGCTGCATCGACTGTGGACAGGGGAGCGAACTTGACGGCCTGGAAGAAAGAGCAAAGCTTTCCGGTGCTACCAAGTTATATATTGAAAATATTGTTGACGAATTCTGTGATGATTTCATCATGCCCTGTGTAGAGGCAGGCGCTGTATACGAACACAAGTACCTGCTCGGTACATCCATGGCACGCCCGGTTATCGCAAAACGGCTTGTTGAAATTGCAAGAAAAGAAGGTGCTACCGCTATCTGCCACGGGGCGACCGGAAAAGGAAATGACCAGATTCGTTTTGAGCTCGGCATCAAAGCCCTCGCTCCGGACTTAAAGATTATCGCACCATGGAGAATGACAGACGTATGGACCATGCAGTCCCGTGAAGATGAGATCGAATACTGTCGCCAGCACGGCATCAACCTTCCGTTCTCTGCTGACAGCAGCTACAGCCGCGACCGCAACCTGTGGCACATCAGCCACGAAGGCCTTGAGCTGGAAGATCCGGCAAATGAGCCAAATTATGATCACATGCTGGTACTCGGCGTTACGCCGGAAAAAGCACCGGATGAAGGCGAGTACGTAACCATGACCTTTGAGGCAGGTGTTCCGAAATCACTGAACGGCAAAGCCATGAAAGTATCAGAGATCATCACTGAGCTGAATGCACTCGGCGGTAAGCACGGCATCGGTATCGTTGATATTGTCGAAAACCGTGTTGTCGGCATGAAATCCCGCGGTGTCTATGAGACACCAGGCGGAACGATCCTCATGGAAGCGCATGACCAGCTGGAAGAACTGATCCTGGATCGCGAAACAATGGAAACGAAGAAAAAACTGGGCAGCCAGTTTGCACAGATTGTATACGAAGGAAAGTGGTTCACTCCACTGCGCGAAGCCATTCAGGCGTTTGTGGAGTCCACTCAGAAATACGTGACCGGTGAAGTGAAATTCAAACTGTACAAAGGCAACATTATCAAAGCGGGAACCACCTCCCCATACAGCCTGTACAATGAATCCCTGGCCTCCTTTACCACCGGTGACCTGTATGACCATCACGATGCCTCCGGATTTATCACACTGTTCGGCCTTCCGCTGAAAGTCCGTGCAATGAAAATGGCTGAAGCCAAAGAAGAGCAAAAATAAATCAGATGCCGTCTGTTAAACGGCGCGATCCCCCGCAGCAGGTTATGATCTGCTGCGGGGAATCTTTTTTTGTCTGGATACCAAATATTTGACAAGACTTTTAACCTGCCGTCCATTTTTATCCATCAAAAACATCTCATATATTTTACTCCTGCTTTCCTCTGTTTCCAATATGATGTCTCTAAATGATACCAAAAGCGAAGCTGCAGTTGTCATAACCGCAGCTTCGTTTCTCTTAAATCTTTTTGTTAAAATAAGCATAAAATCCAGCATACAACGCAGAGAGAATCATGATGACCGCCCAAAAGCACCAGAATACAACGATACTAAAAAGACTCCCGATCAGCATTGCCGGAAGAGCCAGCAGCAGCACGGTAACCCCCGCATACTGCATCGATTTCTGCGCGATGGCTTCTCTTCGCTCATCACGGTTCTTCCTGCGTTCTTTTTGCAGTGTTTCTTCATCCCGCAGCAGTTTTCTGCCGTGCAGCAGCTTGACAGCCGCACTGACAAGCAATGCCGCCCCAAGACCAGCATAAACTCCGCTTACAAAATCCGGTATATGTTCGCCTGCCATACGTTTTCCAATTAATACACTCAACACTATCAGCAGAGCCCCAAATACCAAAAGCAGCACATATATTTTCTGATTTCTTTTAACTGTTTTTGCATATGAACGGTCTGTCGGTGACAGCCTTTCCAGCATCTCTTCCGTTATACAGCTCATAAATTTTCCTCCTCCAGATCAAAAATAAAAATGTCTTCAATATTCCTGCCAAAATACTGTGCAATCTTATGCGCCAGCACGAGAGAGGCCTTATACCTGCCACTCTCCAGAGATATGATTGTCTGCCTTGTAACATCCACTGCATCTGCCAGTTCATTCTGTGTAATCCTGCGTTCCTTGCGCAGATCCTGAATCCTGTTCAGCACCTCCTCACCTCCTTGTATAGCTCGCTTTACATTTTTAGTATAGTATACTTTACATTATATGTCAAGCACATTTTACATTTAATAAAACACTCTATGTCGTGACGCAAAAAACACCGCTGCCGGCAGCCGATCTCTCAGCTACCACGCAGCGGCACTTCTATGTATCACATTATATCAATAACTATTTTATAAACCTGTTTTCTCAGCGATATATTTTCTTGCCTTAATCGCATACTCCAGCGGATTCGCAACAGCCGGATCCTGCTCTGCTTCTACAAGCACATAGCCCTCATAGTTCGATTTCTCAATAATATCAAACAGCGGTGCAAAATCAACATCTCCATCGCCAGGCACGGTGAATACACCATTACGAACACCTTTCAGGAAGCTCCAGTGCTCAGCCTTTGATTTCTCTGCCATCTCTTTGCGGACATCTTTCAGATGAATATGTCTTGTTCTGTCAATGTATTTGCCGAGAACTTTTACCGGATCAATGCCTGCAAATGTACAATGTCCGCTGTCAAACAGCAGGAATACATATTCAGGATCAACACTGTCCATAAAACGGTCAAT
This sequence comes from uncultured Ruminococcus sp., assembly GCA_964621905.1. Lineage (GTDB taxonomy): Bacteria > Bacillota > Clostridia > Lachnospirales > Lachnospiraceae > Ruminococcus_G. Next base: position 116,146 of record CAZUNG010000008.1, read on the forward strand.
TTCTTCTTCTGTCTGTACAACGGTTCCCATATGATGGTGGAATGTCAGGTACATATCTTTTTCTCTTGCGATCTTGCCCAGTTTATTCAAACCGTCAACGAGAAGTTTCCACTCGTCATCGTTCATCACGTGTTTGCCTTCCCATACCGGCTGGTCCATCATACCCTGGATGCTGTAGCTCTGCTCAGAAACACCGATCACCTTAGATCCTACTGCTTTTAAGAAATCAAGTTTCGCAACAAATTCTTTCTCAACTTCTTCGTATGGCTGTGTTACAAGGAAAGAAGAGAACCAGGAATTACAGATGGTCATTCCTCTCAATTTCAGAGCTTTGTTCAGCTCGTCCGGATCTGTCGGGTATTTATTGCCAATTTCACATCCTGTAAATCCTGCCAGTGCCATTTCGCTGACACACTGCTGAAATGTATTCTCTGCTCCTAAATCAGGCATATCATCATTCGTCCAGCCAATCGGTGCAATTCCTAATGAAACTTTATTCTTATCTAACATCTTATCCGTTTCTCCTTTTTATAAACATTATTTGTTATAATACTTTGCGACAAACTCTTTTGTCACTTCCGCAGCTTTCTTGATGTTCTCTTCATGAT
>CAZUNG010000009.1:0-109956 GCA_964621905.1 uncultured Ruminococcus sp.
ACTGTATGTTTTTCGAATTCTGTTAAATGGCGTTTTATTTGCCGACGCGTTGTTTACTGAAGATTTAACCGCTTTGTCATAATGTACTTCGTCAGCAGAAATCCTGCCACCATAAATACGATTGTGATCAGAAGGCTGACAAGAAAAGTTGTGTCAACCATCTGAAGCGCATTTGTCTGCATACTTACAGAAGCGTTGACCGCCTTCGCCTCCACTGCAAAAGCTTTATATCCGGTAAATGCCATTGTGATTGTCGCAACAATCTGCTGGACGGCACTGATTGCAACGAATGCTCCGACGGCGCCGAGGACTTTATGTCCGGAGAGCAGGTTTCCAAGCGCAACGGATACGTACATTTCAATTACGATGGCAAATGGCGCCAGTATCACAGAAACCAGTGTAAGCCAGACACTCAGTTCCGCATCACCGCTGAAGAGATACTTAAAAGTTTCTGCAAACACTTCTCCCATGACTCTGAACACTTCCCCGTTTGCCGCCAGAATCAATACTGCAGCAAATACGATAATAACGTCAAATACGATCCATATAACCCCTACCAGTCCCTTCGAAACCATAATCTGCTGGGGAGTTACCGGCAGTGTATTGGTAAGATATCCCTGGTCTGTAAACACACTCTTATAAAAACGGAATCCCACAAACACTATCGTAAAGACTACTGCTGTAAAAATAACCATGACACTGAGTATGATCAGCAGTGCTGCCAGCATCGATTCACTTTCCAGACCGCCGCTGATTGCAAAAAATATCCTTGAGAGAACAGCGAATACAAGAACAATACCGTGGACGACGAGAAGTGTTCTCGATGCGTTCTTCCATTCATGTTTAAACAATTTTCCTAACATCTGAACACCTCCCTGAACAATTCATCCACTGATTTCCCCTGTTTTATCCGGATGTCATCAACCGGTGTCTGCATGCGGATATGTCCCTCCTGTATAAAAATCACTTCATCCAGAATGTTTTCCACATCGGAAATCAAATGTGTGGAGATCAGAATCGTTGCATTCTCATCATAGTTGTTGATAATCGTATCCAGGATGTAATCCCTCGCTGCCGGGTCAACCCCTGCAATCGGCTCATCCAGACAATACAGCTTAGCTCTTCTGCTCATCACCAGTATCAGCTGCACCTTTTCTCTGGTGCCTTTTGAAAGTGTCTTGATCCTCGCAGAAGGGTCGATGGATAACCGCTCCAGCATCCCCATTGCACGGCTTCTGTCAAAATCCTCATAGAAATCAACAAAGAAGTCAACCGCTTCCGAAACACGCTGGTTTTCATCCAGATATGTCCGCTCAGGAAGATATGAGACAACTTTTTTCGTTTCCACCCCCGGTTCATTGCCATCAATCATCAGTGTTCCTTCGGACGGTGCCAGCAGATGATTGATCAGTTTAATCAATGTTGTCTTGCCACTTCCATTCGGACCGAGCAGACCGATAATTCTTCCTGATTCCAATGAGAGTTCTACATGATCCAGTGCCAGCTTCTGACCGTAACGTTTTGACAATCCCTGACATTCTAATATTGTACTCATTTTTTTCCCTCCTCCAGGGTCTTCTGAATTAATTTCAGAATCTCTTCTTTCTTAAAACCCATCTGATTCATCTTCTCCACAAATTCTTTGATCTGTGCTGATGCCAGATCTTCTCTCATATCTTCTATCATATGCTCATCCTCTGTTATAAATCTTCCGCTGGTTCGTTCTGAATGAACAAGACCGCTCCTCTCCAGTTCCGACATTGCTTTCTGCATCGTATTGGGGTTGACTCCCGCTTCGACTGCCATCTCCCTTACGGACGGTAATTTATCTCCCGGTTGATAACAGCCAGCGATAATCGCGAGTTCTACACGCTCGACAAGCTGAGCATAAATCGGTCGTCCGGAATCCAGTTTCCATGCCATTTTTTCACCTCCTGTATTACTGTACTGTTGTACTAAGTTATTAATACAATAATACATCCAGCTTATGAGATTGTCAACAGTAATTTATATTTTTTTCAGCGAAAAAGGCGCCAATTCCGCAGCGGATATTGGCGTCTCTCTCTGAAGAAGCGTATATTAATTATTATTGGTAAACGAATTAATTATGGTACGGTACCCGAATTCCTGTCATATTGATAATGTCAGTTACGGCCTCCCACTTATTCAGTGCATAGATGTGCAGTCCATCAATTCCGGCATTCATATATTCAAAAATCTGATTCACCGTATACTCAATGCCGGCTTTTCGGAACCCTTCCGGATCGTCATAATATTTGCTGATGATCCTCGCCAGCTCTTTCGGAACGGAACAACCGTTCGTGGACAGCGCCATACGAATTGTCGCATCCTTATTCAGAACCGGCATCAATCCGATATCAACAGGAAGATGTACGCCGGCTTTCCGGATCTTATCTCTCCATGTCTCATACTCTTTCACATTAAAGCAAAGCTGTGTCATGATATAGTCTGCACCCGCATCCTGTTTCATCTTCAGATGAGCAATGTCCTCTTCCTCCGTTGGGCACTGAATATGCTTTTCCGGATCTCCGGCCATGGCAATTGTGAATTTATCTCCAAATTCTTCACGGATATAAGCCACAAGATCACTGGCATAGTTAAAATCACCGCGAGTCCCTTCCCAGCCAACCGGCAAATCCCCGCGCAGTGCAAGAACATGGCTGACCCCCATTTCCAGATAATGCTTCAGCTGTTCTTTCACACCCTCTCTGGTATTTCCGATGCATGTAAAATGTGTGACCGCGATGGATTTCCCCGAACCCTGAATCGCCTTGCACACCTCCACATTCCGCCCCACATTTGTCCCGCCCGCTCCATAGGTACAACTGATAAAATCGGGCCGAAATTCATACAGATGAGACAAGGTGTCAAGAAGTGGTTCCATCGGCTGCTCCGGCTTTGGAGGAAACACTTCGAATGAGAAACTCATTCTTTCCTTCATAATGTCCACAACACTCATGTTATTCTCTCTTTCCGTCTGTTCTATTCCGTATCAACATTATCTTTTGTGATCATTACAAATGGTACATACTCGTCTTCAATCTTTTCTCCGCCGGCTACACGGTAACTGCAGTCTGCAGAAGCCTTTCCGATCGCAACGGCATCCTGTTTCAGGGAGCCCGCCATCGTGCCTGCCTTGATCTCTGCTCTTGCATCATCTGTGGCATCAAGCCCCAGTACTATGGTGCCTTCAATGCCGGCGCCTTTCAGTGCCTCAATCGCACCGAGTGCCATCTGGTCATTGGATGCAACTACAGCATCAAATTCCGGTAACTTCTGGATCCAGTCCTCCATGATACGAAGTCCCTCTGTTCTCAGATAGTCACCATCCTGAGCCGCCAAAAGCTCATAATCAAAGCCTGCATCGTCCAGTGTATCGATAAAACCGTTGTAACGGTCTGTGGAGTGATTCAGTCCGGCTGTTCCCTGCAGATACAGGATCTTCGCACCCTGTTCACAGTTTTCCATTATATACTCTGCATGCATTTTACCCGCTTCCAGATTCTCCGGTCCAACATAGGTATATTCACCGCTGTTTGCTTTGATTGCACTGCAGATTACCGGAATTCCCGCTGCGTTCGCCGCCTCTACCGCCGGTCCGGCCGCATCCGCATCTGCCGGCTGCAGAACGATCACGTCGACCTGCTGTGCGATAAAGTTCTCAACAGCCTGAATCTGCAGATTGGCATCGGAGTTTCCATCCGCTGTCACCACTTTGCAGTCCGGATAAGCTTCTCCTACATAGTCTTGAAATGCCGTACACACTGATTTACACCACACATCACTGTCCGCCAGTGTGATAAAGCCAAACGTATAAGCCCCGCCTTCTTCTGATCCGCCATCTTCACCCTGTGCATCCGTGTTTTCGGCTGCCTGCGTATCACTGTCGGTTGCCGGCGCATCTTCTCCACCTTTACCGGAACCACATCCGATCAGGCTTGCACCCATCAAACTTATCGCCATAAGTAATGCTAACATCTTTTTCATCCTAAACTACCTCCTGTTTTTTCATGTTTGTTTGCAACTCATGTATCAAATCTAAGCTTTCGCTTTTGATTTACGTACTCTTACATCGATAATCACGGCGATACATACGATGATGCCCTGTACAATCTTCTGCCAGTAAGATGAAATATTCTGCAGATTCATAAAGTTCTTAATGATACCGATGATACAGGAACCGATCAGTGTCCCCGGAATATTTCCGATACCGCCGGACATCGAAGTACCGCCGACGATAACCGCTGTGATGGCATCCATCTCATATGTCTCACCTGCGATCGGCTGTCCGGAATTCATACGAGCCGTCAGGAGTACCCCCGCAAGTCCCGCCATCAAACCAGAGAATGCACAGGCAAAGAATTTGATCACGCGGGTACTGATACCGGAGGCATTTGCCGCATCCTGGTTACCCCCTACCGCATATATGTAACGTCCCGTTTTTGTCTGATTTAAGATCGTCCATGTAATAATCAGGGCGATCACCATCACCAGTACCGATACCGGAACCGGACCGATATTCCCCTGTCCGATCCATGTATACTTTTCTCCCAGCTGGGAGATCGGTACACCATCCGTAAACACAAAGACAGCTCCGCGCGCCATCATCATTGTTGCAAGTGTCGTGATAAAAGGGGGAATATCAAATAATACGAGAATTCCACCGTTGACAGCTCCGCACAGAAGCCCTACCACCAGGCCCACAAGAATTGCCAGCGGAGCGTTTCCTGTGTTTACAACCACAGATGCAGAAACACATCCTGCCAGCGCCAGCACAGAACCAACGGAAAGGTCAATCAGTCCGGCAATGATCATCAGCTGCTCGCCGCATGCCAGAATCGTGATAACCACAATCTGTCTGGAAACATTCGTGATGTTGACCACCGATAAAAAGTTTTTGTTCGTGACCGACATCAGCAGGAACATCAGAACAAACAGAAGAAAAATCCCGTATTTACTGTAAAAATTCGCGAGATTAAATTGTTTTGATTTTGTATTCATTCGTTATTCCCTCCTACTGCAAATGACATGATATACTCCTGAGAAAACTCATTTCTCGGCACTTCACCGGTGATATGCCCTTCGCTCATTATGATCGCCCGGTCACAGATTCCGATAATTTCCGGAAGATCAGAAGATATCATCACGATTCCGACTCCCTGTTCTGCGAGGTCACACATGATCTTATAAATCTCATACCTCGCCCCTACGTCAATGCCCCGTGTCGGCTCATCCATGATCAGCACTTTGGGCTTATGCAGCAGCCATTTCGCAATGACGATCTTCTGCTGATTGCCGCCGCTTAAGGATCCCGCCGGTGTATCCAGCGTCGGTGTCTTGATATTCAGGGTCTCTTTCATTTCCGTAGAATCCGCTTTTTCTTTCTTCTTATTGATAAAATCAGCCTTCGCATATTCATTCAGATTCGGCAACGCAATATTTTCACCGACGGAACGGCACAGCACCAGGCCTTCCCCTTTCCGGTCTTCCGATACCATCATGATGCCGGCGTGGATTGCATCCCGGGTCTTTGTGACGTTAAGAGGTTTTCCCTCATACAAAATCTCACCGCTTTCCAACTGGTCCAGTCCGAAGACAGTCCGAAATACCTCCGTCCGTCCGGCTCCTACCAGTCCCGCCATTCCCAGTATCTCACCTTTGCGCAGCGAAAGATTAATATTTTCAAAGGAACCTTTTTTATTCAGATTCTTGAGTTCCAGCACAATCTCACCCGGAACTGCCGTTTTAGCCGGATAGACGTCTTTCATCTGGCGTCCAACCATTTTGGTAATAATCTGATCCTTTGTCAGATCCTGAACTTTATGTGTCGAAATCAGCTGACCGTCCCGCAAAATGGACGCGTCATCACCGATTTCCATGATTTCATCCATCTTATGCGTGATATAGATGATGCTGATCCCGGAATCCCTGAGACGGTTCACCTGTTGAAACAGGGTTCGCACCTCACCTTCCGTGATTGACGAAGTCGGCTCATCCATGATCACGACTTTTGCATTCATCGATACCGCCTTGATAATCTCGATGATCTGCATATCAGACACTGTCAGCTCGCGCATCTTTGTCCTGGCTTTGTAGCCAAATCCAAACTCATCGATCAGCTGCTGTGCGTCTGCGTACAGTTTTTTCCAGTCGATCAATCTGCTTTTTTTCTGAGGTTCACGCCCGAGGAATATATTTTCTGCAATCGTCAGATCTCTTACCGGACTCAACTCCTGGTGGATCGTCGCAATGCCTTTTTCTCTCATCAGTTTCGGTGAAGCATGCGTGATCTTTTCACCAAACATAAATATTTCACCTTCATCGGCACTGTAAATTCCATTGATGATTTTAATCAGTGTCGATTTACCTGCTCCGTTTTCCCCTACCAGAACATGAACTTTTCCCTTTTCCACAGCAAAACTCACATCACTCAAAGCCTTGACACCAGGAAATGATTTTGATATGTGCCGCAGTTCAAGTGCAGGCGTCGTGTTTTCTTTTCCCTCCATCCAAATCTTCCTTTCTCTGTATCAGTCAACTTTTCTCCAACATACGTCTCTGAGCATTTCTGTCAGTTCATCTTTCACTGCTTTATTTTTCACCGGATCCGGATTCATCAGCCAAAGTTTGTTAAGTTCCAGAAGTTTTTCATGCTCTTTCTGGGTGATGCGGCCTCTCTCCTCTTCACTCTCCATCCAGGTGGAGAAGTTGCCGATCCAGCGTTTCTTATCGCCCAGGTTGTCATCTGTGCGATGTCTCTTTTTCATTTTCAGGCGGCCGTAATTCAGTCGTGGGGGATCGCCTGTGATGGAGCATTCATAGACAAGGTCGGCTCCCGCCAGTCCCGGTTCATCCTCAATTTTCATGTCGCGCTCCAAAAGATCTTTCTGTACGTGGCATCCCACGACTTTTCCAATATACAGTGTGTTGTTGCTCAGCGGATATCTGTCCAGAATCTTGACTTCCAGGTTCGATACACATTCCATGATACATGGCGGCGCAACCTTTTTTGATTCGAACGGTGTCAGTTTTGCAACATCCAGTTCGCTGATGCCATGAGGAATCGGCATCCCCGTGATCCAGCTTTCTTTCATCAGATCGAACGGATAGTAACTGATGACACATTCCTGATTGATGTCGAGGTTTCTTCTGGTCTGGCGTCTGTTATGTACGTCAAAACAGTAATACCACGCGCAGTCGGAAGGTTCGCCCCACATTGCAGTTCCCATACTGATCGGCGCAACGTTTACATTTCCGTGGGCATCCAGTGTATTAACGAAGTAGCATGCAACAGGCGGTTGAATCCATCGATGGCTGAATCCATAATCCTCATATTTTGTGAGGATGTCACCCATATCAAATTTGTCTTTCGCTTCGATATCTGCATAGATCTCTGTGATATCAAAGTATTTTTGCTTTTTCATGGTAAGTTCTCCTTTTTCGTTTGATATTTTATGATTTGAATTATCGTTTTCACTTCCCAGAAATCATACGAGCTCTGCGATGTCCACACCGTGTCCTGCCATCTTCAGACAGATCTGCTGTCCCATGCCTCTGGCTGTACCTGTTGCCGTGTTATTGTTTAGTTTATATTTCCTGTGGATATTTCAGCCCCCATTGTTCCCTTACAGTATCCATGATTTTCATAACACCGAGTGTCTCGGAAAGAGGAAGAATATCGCTTTCTTTTTTGTCCTGCTGCAGACAGCGCATCGCCTCTTCTGCTTCGTACCGGTATCCCGGTCCGTCAATCGGAATGTTGATTTCTTCCACGATCGTTGGATCGTCTGTCAGTTTGGATTCAATCTCCAGTGTCACGGTATCAGCGTTCATAAATGCCTTTTTCAGCCGGATCACTCCTTCATCTCCCACGATCCAGGCCTCCTGCGGTGTTTCAGCCCGCATCGTGCAGCTTAAGACTGCGATCTCATTTCCCGGATAACGCATAGTGATAACGGATTGTTCATCCACTTCTGTATCCCCGATCGCTGCCAGACTCTTAATCTCCTCCGGCTCATAACCCAGTACCATCGAAGCGAAAGATATTGCGTATACGCCAAGATCCATCATCGCTCCGCCGCCCACCTTACGGTCAAACTGCCGTGTCGTGTGATCTTTAAACAGGAATCCGTGATCAGCTCTCACATATTTAACTTTTCCCACACGTCCTTCCTTCAGCCACTGTCTGATTGTCTTCGCAACCGGCAGGAATCTGCTCCACATGGCTTCCATCAGGAAAAGATCTGCATCCTTCGCCGCCTGAATCATCTCCTGTGTTTCTTTGGCATTCAGGGCAAATGGTTTCTCACACACTACTGGTTTTCCTGCTTTGAAGCAGTCTTTCACCATCTGTTTGTGAGCCGGAATCAGAATCGAAATGTAGACAATATCAATGTCCGGATCTGCCAGAAACTCCTCATAGCTGCCGTATGCCTTTTTGATGCCATGTCGTTTTGCAAATTCCTGTGCTTTCTCCAGTGAAGTTTTTGATACGACCGCTTCCAGAACTGCATCATCCGTATATGCCAGTCCTTCTGCAAATCCTTCTGCGACCCAACCAGGTCCCACCAGCCCCCAACGAACTTTATGCATTATCTTCTGTCTCCTTTTTTAGTTTTGAAAACAAAACTAAGTATTTACATCCGGCATTCTGCTTTTTTAGAAAGCAAAAGCTTGTTATCATTGTTTCTGCAACAATCATAACAAGCTCCCGAATCTGTCACAATATTTGCACCACTCATAAATGGCGAATTGTTTCACTAAAACGTTTCAATGCTGTTTTCAATCATCTTTAGTACTTTTTCCTCTGCCTCAAGCAGTAATTCTTCCGTATCCCGCTTTGATTTTAATGCCTCCAGCAGCATCTCGCCGAGCACATTATCCACCGCCTCAGGCAGTATCTGTTTGCCGTCCGCCGCTATCACCTTGTCTCTGGATCCGCCGTTTGCAAAGGATTGATTCACCAGATCCATCCAGGGATATTTCAGGCGCAGTCCCGTATGATTGTAGACTGCATATGTTGGAATACAGCCGTTCATCCGCATATTGGCGATACTCATCTCATCACTGATCATCCACCGCAGATACTCGCATGATTCTTTAATATTCGGGGATTTATTGTTGATTCCCATACAGTAGCCGCCGAGAATCGACTTTCCCCTGGGCACCTGGGTAACCCCCAGAAGATGGGCACATGTCTGTTCTTTGTATTTCTGCGGACTATAGTGAGAGGCATACCCCATGACCATCGCCGCCTCTCCATGCAAAATAGCGGAAAACATTTCATCATCTTTTGTCTCATACTTGATCTCCCGCTCGCAGAAACGATAAGTTTCTCTCAGGTTATTGAGCGCACGTACATTTCCGTCCTGGCTAAGCACAACATCTCCCCACCGGTCAACCACTGTCCCGTTAAATGCCCACTGTCTCGGATAAAATTCCGATATCAGGCTGTTCTTATCCGAAGTGTTGATCGTCGTCCCATACGCAAAGGGAGAATCCGGATTGCACTCCCGGGTAAAAAACTCACAAATCATATTATATTCTTTCCAACTTCTCGGAAGTGCCAGCGGTACGCCGTAGTGTCCCTGAAATGCAGCCTTCGTCTCCACATCCTCAAACCAGTCTTTCCGGTAATAGATTGCCTGGATACTGGATATCATGGGCAGCACGCAGCGGCGCTTGTCATACGGAAAAAAACTCTTTCTTATCACTTCCGGATACTGCTTTAGCATATCCTGTCCAAGTTCTTTGCGCATCTCATACAGAAATTCCTGGCTGGTGTAGTACGGAAGCCATGGCTTATCAATCATTACGATGTCATAGCTGCACACCGGATTTTCCATCTCTTTGTCAAGCGCCTCTTTTAATTCACTGTATGATTTTTTATCGTATGTCACATGCAGATTACTTTTGGCGTCCGCCGCCGCAGACAGCTTTTCCAGAACTTCCGTCGCTTCACTGTCAAGCGCCAGCACCTTCAGCTCCTTCTTCACTCCAGACACATAAACCTCCGACCTCTGCTCCTGCGGTTTCCGCTTCAGGTAAAATGTCTGGATATCTCCCCGGTGTTCCTCCTGCTCAACGATCATCTGCCCCGCTTTCATGCCTGCCATGATCATATCCCGCTTGATCGTATGGATATTTTTATATACATTATGTACATTCCAACCGTTGTCCGCCAGCGCATAAATCTGCACCTCCCGGTTCAGCATCTCAGCCACCTCGTAGGCGACTCTGGCAAGCCCCAGTGTAGCAGCCAGAATGCATTTGATCCGGCTGCCCCGGAACACAAACTGCTCATAAACTTTCTTAAAGGATTCGTCACACTCGCTGCTGACAGCGATGATATTCTCCTCCCGTCCCTGCCCGGACTGTAAAAATCCACGCCGGCAGTCTTCATCAGAAGTGTAATATCCCTTCCTGTGCAGCAGAAAAATCTCCGCCGGATCCCATCTCCCCCGAAATTCCTGAATCTGATGGCGGATCAGCGTAGCATTATCAAAGACGACATAGTTGCAGTCCATCCCTTCCAGGCGCCTCTCCACCACCACAAGTGGAATTCCCCGTTTTTCGATCTCCTGATAAACACTGCTGGTCTGTGTTCTTGCCGGTACCGTGATAATCCCGGATACCCCCATATCCAGATAAGACCGCAGCATATCCTGCTCCAGCAGGTAGTCATCCCCCGTAAGCTTCAGTATGGGATAATACTGCTTACTCTCGAAAATTTTACACAGTCCAAAATAAATATCCTGGTAAGGGGACTCCAACTGTGGAAGTAAAACACCGATCAGTCTGGTCTTCCCTTTTTTTAAATTCTGTGCATTATAATTGGGCCGGTAATTCAGCTCCCGTACCGCTTCCTGCACCAGTCTGTATTTCTCACTCTCGGCTGATACTTTACCGTTTAACACATTGGAAACCGTAGCGATCGATACCCCTGCCAGCTTTGCCACATCTTTTATTGTTGCCATTTTCTGTCAACTCCTTTCTCTATAATGAAATATCGAAATTTTTACACATTCCCCGAACATTATATCTCATGCGATGTTAGAATTCCACAGATTTCAATAAATCCCTACACACTGTTTGCCTTTGCGGCAACCCAAAGCCAGTGATTTAATACGGGCATATGATTTTCCGCTCCGATTTTACTTTTCGTTTCTCCTTTCACATTGGCGTTTAAAACTTCTGGAGACTCGGATGCTCCTCATTCTCAATGGACATGATATAACGCGCCGCCCTGTCGTTTCTGCATCCAAAATGCAGACATGCCGGGGATGCAGGTACCGCCTTTTCTATTTTCAAATGTGGGATATGGAACCGATACGGAGATTACACGTTTTAAAAGATATGACTGATATGATATTATCTTTCGCAATCAGACATTGGCAGGCCGGCGCTCAGCGCTCTGGCATCAGATAAGAAGACGGCAGGCATAACCATCACAAAAGGAAACCGCCTGCACAAAAAGACGATTGATTCATTTTTCCGGAGGTGTAATGTGAAGGAAAAACGAATAGTGTTGCGAGGAATTGCAGACAAACTTGCACTTTTTTGATCTGCTTAAACTCCGGCCTGTCAATATCTATATTAAAGATACGAAAATCAGATGAAAAAATTACGGTGAAAACAAACGCCGGTCCGAAACATCATTCTTTCGGACCGGCGTCTTGATCTGCTACGCCATTATTTTATTTTTGCATACTTTTCAGCTGAATATGCCCCAAATACCTTTGTACCGCTCACGGTCCGGTACGCACGCATTTTGTAATAAACAGTCTGTCCCTTTGTCAGGCCTTTGTGCGTGTAAGACGTTGTGTTTCCATTGCTGATCTGGGTCACATACTTCCAGGTACCATTTTTGGACGTCCTGTAATACAGGCGGTAGCCGCTGGCTCCGCTCACCTTGCCCCAGGTCACTTTCGCCTGTCTGTTTCCAGCCGTCACATTTGAAATCTTTGTCGTCACCGGTACTGGCTTCGCACTCATCACATTCGAGTAAGCGCCGAAATGTTTCGTACCGCTTACCGTCCGGTATGCACGCACCATATAATAATATGTCCGTCCGGATGTCAGGCCGGCGTGCACATAAGACACGGTGCTTCCGCTTCCTATCTGAGTTACATATTTCCATGCGCCGTTCGCTGACGTCTTATAGTACAGACGGTAACCGCTGGCTCCGCTCACTTTATTCCAGGTGATCTTCGCCTTGTTGTACCCCCAGGACTGCGTCTTTGTGATCGCAGACTTGGCCGGCATCGCTTTTCCTGTTACATTCGTCTCGTATTTGCTGTAGACGGTGCTGCCCCAGTATTTGCTGGCTGCTTTTACCGTGTAATAATAAGTCGTACCAGTCACAGCTGTCTGATCCGTATAACTAAGACCCGTGACCGCAGCGATTCTTTTGAAGGATGTGCCTTTAGTTTTCCGGTACACCAGATAACTGTCGGTATTCTCATAAGCATTCCAGCTGATCTTAACACTGTTATAGCCAGCCGACTGTGTCTTCACGGATGGTTTTCCGGATGCGAATGCAGCCTTCTCCTGTTCCGCTTTCTGCAGATCTGCCAACGCTTTTTCTGCGTCTTCCAGTACCTGGTAATTTGTTACCCGTTCTTTCTCACTGTCTGTCAGTTTGTCATACGCTTCACGTGCCGCTCTGACAGCCGCTTCACTTTGAAGTGTCACTGTGCCGATCGCATCGATCTGCGCTGTGACCTCTGCCGACCTGTCATCCTGGTCAGCAAGTGCATCCACAAGTTCCCAGTAATTCGTAATGTAGTTGCGCAGCGTCGCATCTTCAAAACCTGCCACCGCCTCGTCATATGTCTGTTTTGCTGCGGCAAGAGCCTCATAATAGCCATCCTGGCCTTTCTTGGCCAGAGCCGCATCGATCGTATCCTTTACAGACTGAATCTGTGCTTTCTGCTCATCGGTGAATTCCGGACGCATATCATAGAGATTCCGCATGCCGTTGAAATAACGCCATGCAGCGATCATGCCATAGTTTCCCTGGTCGGTCGCCATATAATTCCAGCCGCCGCCAAGCATGTGCTCGTATCCGCCTGATGAGAGTCCAAAATTTTGAATTCCATCAATCAAGGTATTGCCGTTTTTGATAAACCGTGTATCCGTCAGCGGGTCAATCCCCAAAGAGGTAACTGCCACCAGCACCTGAACGGTGGATTCCACGTTGCGATCCCCATAACAGATAAAGTCCCCGTACTCCGTCTGCAGCTCTCCCAGCGCATCCAGCGCCTCATCCACGATCTGGCGGACGCTTTTTGTCAGTGTCTCACCGGTCTTGATGTTTTCATACGTGTATTCTGTGTCATCCCAATAGTAGGGCGCAAGGGCCTGGATAATCATTCCCGTCATATCCGGGTCTGATGTGGTCGCAGTTGTCCTCACATCCCATCCCACATACCTTCCATCCACGCGAAGCTGTTTGCTCATAATCGATGTAATCAGATATTCATCGGAATACTGCACACTGTCAGGAATCTCATAATCCAGCGTGTTCTTGGCGATCAGCGCAAATGCCTCGCCATTCACTCCCTGTTTTCCCGGTGTGATTTTACAATTATACGTACCATCCGCCACCAGATTGATCGGTTCTCCTTGATAGGTGCCGAAATTGGTCGGATCTCCGCCCAGTGCGGCGATTGCCAGGATTGCCCGCTGCCATTCCGTCGCCTTATCAAAGGACAGAACGCCGTCATTTTCCGCGTACATCTTCTCCATATACGCTTTCATCGCCTCAAGGAATGCTTCTCTTCCTTCGTTATCCTCATACAGCATCCAGACGCTTCCATCCGGCTGCACATAGCTGTACCTGCCCATGCCGAAAGCCACCCAGTCACTGTTGGTGGAGCTTACCTGGGACAGCAGGGTTTCCTTCCCAAGGATCTTTCCCGCTCCATCCTGATTCGATGCGATTCCCTTGGCAATCTGAGACGGCATTGCCTCCGTGACCGTGTCGCGCAGCTTGACAACAGTTACCTGATAGCTTCTCGTTACTTTGCCGTTTTTCGATGTCACGGTATAGATTACCGGATCGGTAAAGTCCTGTGCTTCCCCGCTTCCCGGAACGACCGCTGCCCCGTCCGATACCGTGATGTCAGGCCTGACATTCGTCAGATCCGCGTCATCGCCGAGGCGGATCAGAATCTTGTTCCTGTCGATCACACCATTTGCGTCCCCGACCGATATGGATTTGATTTCCGCCGTATTGGAAAGCTGCAGCTGCTGTGTGAACACCGGGGTCACGGTCACATCCCCCGTGAATGAGCCATCCAGAAATTCCAGCCATCCATAAGTGTATCCATTTTCTCCCGGTGCATCCGTGCCGGTGATATGTACCTTCACGGTACCGCTGAAGAAATCGGACTCTTCGAGAACAGTATCCTCCGTATACGTCGTCCCATTGACCGTGATCCCGTCAAAGCGGTGAACATACGTCGGCTGCTGATAGTATGTCAGCCCCCATGTCATCTTTTCAACCGGCTCTTCGGGAACCCGTTTCTGGTTTTTCAGATAATAAAGCGCCCAGGGATCCTCCGGAAGCAGTGTATAATCATAGTACATCGTACCTTTTCCGGCCTTGCTCCAGTCCACCGTATAGCGGTAATACTGCTTCCACTGGGCGGTAAAGATCACCGGCTCATCACCCATTGTATAAGTGTCGCCCGGCTGGTAAACGGCTATGCCGTCCGACCATCCGGTGAACTCATAAGCGCCTGCGCCGGAATGGGTAAAGGAATTTTTCGGCAGCGTAAAGACAGCTCCCGGCAGCTGCGCGTCAATTCCAAGGGTTTTCGTCTCGGCTCCTTCCTCCGCACGGAAATAGACATCGTTCAGATTGTTGTCCCGCCACAGCGCGGTGAAGGTGACCGCTTTGTGGGGCATCGTATAGCTGTCCCCCGGCTGATACACCTGCGTACCGTCCGACCAGCCGGCGAAGAGATAGCCCGCGTAGGTGTAGGGATTCTCCGGCAGAAGGAAGGTATCCCCCTTTTTCTGCTGCAGCCCGGCGGGAGCTTCCCCCTCCCCGTCCTCTGTGGTGAAGGTTACGGTAAACTGCGTGCCCTCGATTTCTTCAAACTGGGGAACCAGTTTAATGGGCGTAGAAGCTGCACTGGCGACATCTTTCTGTTTCAGCAAGGGAACGGTGAAGCTATTTGCCGCCTCCGATGCCGGAAGATCCAGCTCTGTTTCCAGATTCAACGTCCAGTTGATCGATTGATATTTTGTATAAATCGATTTCCATCCGGCAAAACGGTATCCTTCCTCCGGCACAGCCTCAAAGGCAACCGTCTCCCCGGCAATCGGCGCCGGATTTTCTATCTCCACTGTACCTCCGACAACGGAGGCCTCGATGCTGACACGATAGGCTTTTACAAACACGCGCCCAAACGCAACCTCGTTCTCCGGCATGACAAACGCAAATGCTGTGCCGTTTTCCGCTGCCGCTAAAAGCTTTGACTGTTCCTCATCGGACAGCGTCAGACCATCCGCAAAGACCTCCATCAGCCGGGCGCCAAAGGTTATATCCCCATCCGGCACCCACAGATACTCCTCTCCCGGTATCCCCTCATTTACACGCGTTCCATCTACGGTTGTAATTCTACCGGTTTTGGTTACGCAATTTTCCGGATCCGCCGGGGAAAAATTGTCCGGGTTCCAGTCATCCATGGTGTAGCTGATATAATCATCCCCACTCAGGGAATAGGACTGCTGCGCCTCCGCCTGTTCCTCTTCCATCGCCGCTACCGCCTCCGGAAGTTCCGCGGCCTGTACGGGAAATGAGGAACATACCATGCTGCCCGCTAACAGCAGTGCGCCAAAGCGCGTCAATTTCCTCCGTTTTCTCACTGTGATTCTCCTTTCCTAAGAAACGGGCAACAGGCATTCTGTTTCAGAATGCCTGAGACCTGCCTATTTTACTTTCACGCTCTTCTGTGCCGAATAAGCGCCAAAGATTTTTTCTTTGCCGACGGTCCGGTATGCCCGCATCTTGTAGTATACGGTCTGCCCCTTCTTCAGTCCCTTCTGGGTATATGAGGTGGTGCTTCCCTGTCCGATCTGGGTCACATACTTCCAGCTCCCGTCCTGGGACGTCTTATAATACAGCCGGTATCCGCTTGCCCCGTTCACCTTGTTCCATGTCACCTTCGCCTGCTTGCTGCCCGCCGTCACCTTGCTGATCACCGCGGTCCTCGGCACTGGTTTTACGCTTTTCGCCTCCGCCATCGTTCCAAATACCTTGGAGCCGTTTACGGTCCGATAGGCGCGCACCTTATAGTAATATGTCTTTCCCGTCGTCAGTCCCGTGTTCACATAAGACGTCGTACTGCCGTTGCTGATCTGGGTCACATACTGATAAGTACCGTTCTTGGATGCAGCCCGGTAAATGCGGTAGCCGTCTGCACCGTACACCTTATCCCAGCTGACCTTTGCCGCGTTATATCCCCAGGTCTGCGTCTTTGTGATCACTGTCTGATCCGGTTTTGTCCCTTTTACCGTCACCTTGCAGGATGCACGTTTCTGTCCGTCCTCCGTCGTCACGGTGATGTCCGCTGTCCCGTCATTGACCGCCATCACCAGTCCCTTTTCCGTCACACGGGCCACCTGTTCATTGCTGGACGTCCATGTCACGTTCTGGTTGTCGGCATCCGCAGGGTCAACGGAAGCGGTCAGACGCTGTTTCTCCCATTTTTTAGAAAAGCTCAGAGACGTCCGGTCAAGAGACACACCCTCCACCGGTGAAGCTGCCTCGGTCAACGTCACCTCCTGCAGTGCCCCCGCATAATCCGGAAGGACACCCGCCTGTTCTTTTTCAGCGAACACAGATAACCGGTATCCGTTCTCGAAAAATCCTTCCGGGAGCGCGATGGTTCCGCTGCCGGACGCAGCCTCTGAAGTATCGGCAATCGCCTCGTAAGCCAGGATATCGATCCCCTCACGGTCCGTGATGACCGCGGAAACCTGCTGGCCTTCCCCTGTGGTGGCCCCGTCAAATGCGATGGTTGCCACACTGCCCTTGTAGGTTGCAGACGTCACATTCAGACTCTGACGCTCATCAGACAACGTCAGCTCCCAGGCGTTCTCCTCCCCTTCCACCGGTTCGGAGAAAACCACCTTAGACTTATCGAGCTGGACAGCCGGGACAACCCCGCTAACAGCAGCGGGGCGATCCATAGAAGACACTCCCCCACCATACCCCCAAGAAAGCACAAGTTCTTCATAAAGTGTCCGGGTAAATACATGCAGCGCACTGGGCGACGCACCTAAATAAATGGCGTAATCGGTGGCGGTGAGTGCTCTGGACGGATGAGAATTATAGTCAGGTACAAAACCGTAATCTGTCCGATACAGCTCCCCGACACTTGGCAGGAAAACTTTCGCTTCGCCCACATCACCGTTTACTTCAGCCTCCTCAATGCCAGGCGCCCCGCAGCCGCTGGTGACCAGCAGCGCCCCCTGCTCGGCCTCACTGAAGGCCGCAGCTAAAAAGGTATCATTCAGCCAGGGCTTCAGCGTGCTGTCATTCCAGTTGATATTCTGGGTAGTTGGATCCGCATTGCTGTCCCAGACCTGAAAGTCCAGCGCCTGCTCCGACAGCAGATACATGGCGTCGCCCGCTGTGTCCGCATCCAGGTCGGCGGAGCTGTCCGTATCCAGCACTTTCCATTTTATGGGCTCGGCCAGAAACTCTCCGCTCTCTGAATCCAGGCTTTGACTGTACTGTCCCAGGTACACAAAATCGCCCGCCCATGCCTGCGCATCCGCGGTCCCCGGAACGGGATCCGCGATGCCGGAAGCTCCAAACTGCAGCCTGCAGATCTCTTCCGTCTCGTCCGCCAGCACAGGGACTGCCGGCATCACCGCCGACGCGGTCATCATCACGGTTAAAAACCCCGCCATCGCTTTCTTATAGTTCATCATACTGTACTCCTTTTCCCTCAATATGAAACACAGGAACGCAGGCATTCCGACTGAATGCCTGCATGTCACCTGTGATTGATTAATTATCCCCACACGGTAGAGTAATCTACAATATATTTCCACTCAATTTTTTCGCCGCCGTTTAAGGTGTAATTTCCGGCGCCCACCATCGGAAGTTCACCGTCAACCCAGTACATCCATCCGCTCATGGAACCGCAGGTGAATTCTCCCAGGGTGTAGCCGTTTTTCTGCATATTGGCGATATAATTATTGGCCGGATCATTTAAGGTAATCCCATATCTTGTACCGACTACTTCCAGGGCATCCATAACCGTCTGTCCTGCAGTCAGTGAAACTGTTTCAAAGCTTACTCCGTCAGCCGGAGCGGCGATGGCGTCCGCCGCATCTTTCAGATCCTGTGTCACATCCTCGTAGCCATAAACCAAATCTGTGCGCACTGCGATCTGTACATTGAAGGTGCCGGCTGCCGCTGCACTGAGACGGTACTCTCTCGTCACCTCACCGGATGTCACGGTCAGTGTCTTCGGTGAACTAAGATTCACTCTTGAAAAAATAACCTCAACTCCCGCTGCCGCTGGCTTACTTTCTTCTCCTTCCACAGTCACAGTTCCTGCCGCCGGAAGCGTCACAGCTACCGAAACGCTGTTCAGGCTGGCGCCTTCGCTTAAAATTGCATCATAGAAATAATTGGTAACGGATGTCCATCCCTCCGGATTCGGTTTTGCCGGATCGGGAGTCACCGTAAAATCACTGTATGTGGCAGATACGCCTCCGATTTTCACAGAGGATACCAATGTGTCCGTCGTATCCGCAAATACCGATACAGAGGAGAGCATCATGCTCAGTGCCAGTGCCAGTGTGAGCATGACCGCCCACATTTTTTTCGTCATTCTCTTCATATTACTTTTTTCTCCTTTTCTTGTTTTGTGTGCAGGGTTTACGGGTTGCTTCCTTTGCTTCATTATTTTTTCATTCCTCCTCCTTGTTTCTTTTACTGGTTCACTTTGCAGCCGTAATGCTCTTGCAAAAGGGAACCTCTATCATAACGGTTTCCCGCTATAACCAACCACATCACAGTCCCGCCACTCTCTTCTTCCATTCCAGCGCCTTCTGCTTCTTGCGCATCTGGTCACTCTCATTCAGATATGGCAACCCTGCGGCCTCCATCACCCGTTTCCAGGTTCGGAACCGTTTTCGCAGACTGTCGGCATTTGGCACTTCCCGCTTCGTCGGTGTATATCCGAGCGTCCGGTATGTCCGTACCACCACATGCAGCATCGCCTGATCCTGCGTCGTCAGTACGTCTCCCGGTTTCCAGTAGTTACGTTTTTCTCTGCAGTCATGGCCCCTGCCGTATCCCTTACCATCTCTCATTTCCTTTCGACCCCTTTTACCCTGTTGGTTTTTGCAGCGCACGGCATGAGTCTTGGTTGAACAGTCTGTCGTTTCAGTTAAGTAATTGCAGTCTCTTACAGAGCATTTCTTATCCCTCCGGCTAAAACAACGCGGGAAATAAAACGGAAGCCCTGCACAGGCTCCCGTTTTAAAAATGCAGTTTTAGATTCAGATTGTTAATACGGCAGAGGAAAGCCTCATCCATATAAAACAACAAATCCCCCCTTACGGGGAGATGGCCTGCACTTCTTTATACTCTATTCGCCATGCTTACGAATATCTTTTCCACAGATCACGTTGCTGTATACTGACTCAGGTTCGTTCTACTAAGGCGCCTTCCCAAAGTTTTACTTCAGTGGCATATTGCCCGTTCGTCCCCCACACAGTAGAGATAGGCTGTTCCGGATTCTCACCGGATTCCGTTTAAACAGGTGCAGACACCTGACCGTGATCCTTATCTAATTTTCTTAATGTAATCCCTTCATCTGCAACATGTCTCTCTGACATTACACAGATAAGTTATCAGAATGAATATTTTCCCCGCTGTGGGGTACCATAACAGCTGAAAATCTTTTTATGGATTTCGGAGTTTCTTAGAATAAATAATTCAAAGAAAAAATGTTCAAGGAACCTTTCATACAGCGGACCACTCAGGTTTCTGACGAGCATGCCGACTGTTTTTGACCGGAAGGAACCGGAAACTGCAGAACACTGATCTGTCCGCGTTTGTACTGCATGGAGAGATGTACATAGCGGTCCATCGTTATCTTGATCGTGGAATGTCCAAGAATTTCGCTTAAAGCCTTGATGTTAATTCCGGCTTCGACACAGTTGGATGCAAATGTATGGCGAAGCGCATGAAAATTGATATCGCGGATGCCGCATTCTTTCAAACTATGTTTAAACTGGTTGGTATACGTGCGCGGCTCCACCGGCTTATAATTTCCGCTCAGGACAAAATCTTCAGAAAGATATTTTTTTTGAGCTTCTTTTAAAATATCAAACAATTCCGGGTGTATTGGTATCCAGCGCTCCCGTCCGTTTTTCGGACTGTCAAAGTGAAGAATTGTTCTCGCCGCAGCGTCCGGATCGGGATTGGGGATCCGCTGCAGGGTCCGGCAGATGTGTATCGTCTGGGACATCAAGTCGATATCTCCCCATTTCAGTGCACAGACTTCACCCAGGCGGATGCCCTCGTACAGTGCGATCAGCATCCCGAGGCTGCTCTTGTCAGGCGCTCTCATCAGATAGGAGGTAAAAACCATCATTTCTCTGGAGGAGAGTACTTCCAGGGTATCGGAAGTCCTTCGCGCTGAAGGTCTCAGCATCAGAAAAGGAGCAGCCGGTATCAACTTCTGACGCACCGCATATCTAATGATGCCGTTTAATATGGTATTGACGGCGTTAAGGGAACTGGCCTCAAGTGAGTTTTTCAATTCTGTAAATAATTCCTCATAATCGTCCTGTGAAATGCTGTGCAGCATACGATCTTTCCAGTGTGGAAGCAGATAGTGTTCCAGACAGATCCGGTATTTGACGTACGTAGCCGGTTTCCAGTTGTTTTTGGAAAGCATGAGCCAGCGCTGTGCAGTTTTGCCGAATGTGATGTCTCGGTTCTTTTCCGGAGCGGAAGAATACTTCTGCAGGTTTTGTTCAAATTCTGTCTTTTTTTGTTTGACCTCCCGGTATGTTTTTGCATACAGATACTTGTACCTGATCTGTCCGTCCGGCCTGCGCCCGATCACAATTCGTGCTTCCCACCGTCCGTCCTTTCTCTTGGATATATTTTCGCCTGTTCGCATCTGTCTCTCCTTTTGTCGAATGTATAATTGACGATTTTGCTGACGGTGATTATATCTTATTAATAAAAGAAGTGCAATCATCCGCTGCTGGTTACATCATGGAGCAAAATATAGTACTAAAAATTTTTGATGTAATTGAAATTATATTATGTACATTATCATTTTTTTGTGGTATATTTCTGCTATCAGAAAAAAACAGCGATCTTTGAATTATTTAATTCCAAGAAATCTCTTTTATTATCCGACGATTCAGGCAGCGGAACCAATCTTATAACTATACAATAAAGACGAATAAACGACAGGTGACATTACAAAAAACGGTCCGGAACTCATCATTCCCAACCGTTTTTTATGCGTTGTCATTTTATTTTTAAAATCCTGCCATCCGCAGATTTTCACGCCCGCGTTTTGCGATCGGCAGCGGAACATCGAAAGATTTGACCGGGAAAAGATCTTGTTCCACAACAACCCAGCCGTCATAGTTCTTTTCAGTCAGTGCACTGTGCAGCTTTGCAAAATCGATACTGCCCTTTCCCGGTTCCACCATAATGTCTTCCGTCACCGCTCTGGCAAATGACCACTTCTTTTCATCCATCAGAGCCTTCACTGCCAGATCGCAGTCCTTGATATGTATATATGGAATGCGGTCTGCATGTTTCCGGTAAAATGCGACCGGTTCTCCGCCCCCGTATACGTGATGTCCCGTGTCAAGGCACAGCATGACATCCGTGTCTGCCAACAGACGCTCGATCTGTTCTTCTGTCTGTACATGGCAGTCCACATGCGGATGGAAGACTCCTGTAAGGCCATGCTTTGCAACGTGATCCGCCGCCCGCTGTACGTTCCCGGCATATTTTTTCCACTGACCATCCGTCAGATTCGGATCCATGACCAGTTCTCCTGTTTCCAGATCCGTGTACATTGCGGGCAGAAGTACAATATATTTCGCTTCCGGAAAGTCTCCCAGCAGATTTGCAATATCGTCAATCGTTCCGCACATTTCCTCAACGGACGTATCATCCAGAAAATCACCGCCTACTGTCCCCGCAACCAGCGTCAGGCCACGTTTTTCCAGTTCCAGTTCCAGAACAGGATTCTTGTTCGGGAAATATCCCCACGGTCCGAGCTCCACACCGTCATAACCGGCTTCCCGCATCTCGTCCATGCAGCGGCTCCACGGAGTCTGTTTTTCATGTTCCGGAAACCATACACCCCACGAATCGGGAGCAATGCCAACTTTTATACTCATGATTGAATCCCTCCTGTTATAATGCCAGCATCTCAGCCATAGTCACTACGCGTTTTTCTTTCAGGGAAATATCGCAGGCTTTCGCAATCAATACGGAATAATAACCATCCTCTGCATTGACCTGGACAGGCTTGTCATTGACAATGGCATCGATAAACGCATGAATCTCATCCGTATAGGAAGCAATATACCTGTTCACATAGAAAAACAGTGGTTTTTCAGCCATCTGACCTTCTTCATTTGCCAGTACTACCGTACTCGCTGTGTCATTCGCAACATTGACAGACCCTTTGGAGCCGAAAACCTCGATTCTCTGGTCATAACCGTATGCACACTGCCAGCAGTTGTCAATTATCGCCATGGCTCCGGAGTCAAATTTCAGGATAACGGAAGTTGTATCGACACCGCCCGTCGTTTCCTGATCTTTGTTGATCATCGCGGAACCTGTCGCATAGATCTCCGTAACTTCAGTCTGACCTGCCATGAAACGTGCCATGTCAAAATCGTGAATCGACGTATCCAGGAACATCCCTCCCGCAGACCCGCCGACTGCTGCAAAATATTCCGGCGGCGGCGGCAGCGGATCACGTGACGTGATCTTGATCTGGCGCACTTCACCAATCTTTCCTTCCGCGACCATCCGGCGGGCGGCGGCATGATTGTGGTCGAATCTGCGGTTGTATCCAAGCTGAAGTTTGATGCCGCACTCTTCGGCAGCCTGAATCGCTCTCTTAATCGCCTCAATGCTGTAATCAATCGGTTTTTCGCAGAATACATGCTTTCCCACTCCGGCGCATTCTTCGATCAGCTGTCCGTGCAGTGCGGCCGGAGCGCAGATCAAGACTGCATCAACTTCCGGGTCATTCAGAATTATTTTGTAATCCGTCACCGCCTCGGGGCAGCCGTTTGTTTTCGCCCACTCGTTGTAAGCATCCGGGTAGGCGTCAGCGACATAGCGCAGTTCAGCTTCCGGCACGGAAGTCACAATGTCTTTTGCGTGGATGCGTCCCACATTGCCTCCGCCGATGATACCAAGTACTGTTTTTTTCATCGCAGCTTTCACTCCTTATATTACTCGTTGTTTTCTTTTTTGTCTGTTTACAATGTCTATTATACCGCTTCCATTCAAAAACAAAATACCTTCGTTTGCTTGAAAACTTTGATTTTTTGCTCATAAACATCCATGTGTCATTGACATTGGAATCTTTCTTTTCTATAATATTTTTTATATATATTTACTGTCGCTCAGAAAAAACTGTGTTTACTTGCCAGATACCTTTGATTTCTTGCTTATGCCAGGAGGATTTTATGCAAAGTCTTGAAACAGGACTGCAGGAGCAGTCCGAATACTTTTTTCATACGCCGACAACACTCGCCAGATCGCTGCTCTTTCACGTGGAAATCTGCGGGCACTTTTACTCAGACCAGAATTATAAAGTAAACAGGGAAACGTTTGGAAATTTTCTGCTGCTGTACGTCATGGACGGTGCACTGCACATTCAGACGCCGGAGACAGACGCGCTTGTCACACAGGGAAATGCCGCACTGATCAACTGTCACCGCTGGCATGCCTACGACACACCGGTATACTGCGAGTTCTCATACGTCCATTTTGACGGTTCCAATACCCGGGCACTTTATGACCACATTGTCCAAAACCAGGGAAATGTCTTTCCGGTCGATGACCGAAGCACCCTTCCCCACTATATGCGCCTGTTGTTAAATGACAGCCGCAACAGCAAGATGGTATCAGAGATCTCATTTTCTCAGATCATCTATTCCCTGCTCAGTGATATTATCTCTGCACCGCAGAATGAATCCCTGTCCGGGGAGAAGGCGCAGACCATAGAGGCGGCTCTTGATTACATTCATACACATCTTTCCAAACAGTTGTCTCTTAGTGATATTGCATCGCACGTGGGACTCAGCACCTATCATTTTGCCAGATTATTCAAACGTGCAACCGGTACTTCCCCCCACGAATATATCATCCTTTCCCGGATCGACAACGCCAAATACCTGCTGCGCACGACTTCTGATTCTGTCAGCCATATTGCTCTTCAGGTGGGTTACACATCTGAGAGTAATTTCATCACATCCTTTAACGGAAAAGTCGGCATGCCGCCGGGACGATTCCGGAAATTATTTCAGACTTCCTGAATCATTGATTATATGAAAAAAACCGGTGCAGCCTTGGCCGCACCGGTTCGTCGTTTGTCTGTTCTATTTGTCGCCGTTAAATTCTTTGATTGCATCAACCATAGCCACGATGTTCGGGATTGGTGTGTTTGCCTGGATGTTGTGGATCGTGTTGCAGACATATCCGCCGTCTTTGGAGAAGATATCCAGTCTTTCCAGAACCTGCTCACGTACTTCTTCCGGAGTTCCGAATGGCAGTACTTTCTGGGTATCCACACCGCCGCCCCAGAATACAACATCTTTTCCATAGGTATCTTTCAGTTTCTGAGGATCCATGCCCTCTGCAGAACACTGTACCGGGTTGACTCCGTCAAATCCACTCTCAATCAGATATGGCAGGATCGGGAAGATGCCTCCGCAGGTATGTTTCAGTGTCTTCCATGTCGTATTCTCATGAATCCAGTCATTCATTTTCTTGTAATATGGCAGATAGAACTCTTTGAATACTTCCGGATCAATGAACGGTCCTCTCTGTGTTCCGAAATCTGTTCCGCAGATGAAAAATACATCGATGTCAGAACCGAATGCATCCCAGTATTTTTTGAAGCTCTCGATCGCAATATCTGTTCCTTTTTCAAATACCTCTTCCACATATTCCGGATACAGAAGCGGTGCCATGTACCATTCGGAAATATCACGGATCCCCTTCGGATGTTTCAGGTTTGGTCCGGGAATGTTGTTGGCATCGCCAAGACCAAAGTAGCCAGGTCCAACCTGGATCGCACGGTTATATCCCTTCACTTCTTCCAGAACCTTTTTGTGGTATGCAATCTGTGCATCTGATACACGTGTATAATCTTCTACATTGTCATCCGCATTTGCTTCGTCTTCATCAAATTCAGGTGTACGCGTCAGGTTATCAAAGTAAAAACCGTTTGCCGGCATATGTCCGCTCGGAGCACAGCTGTCGTCACCTTCCGGATATACATAATAGCCGCCGTTTCCGTCTTCTTTGACTGTCGCATTGCCTGGAATCAGGACAGTCTCTCCGCGATATGACCATTCTTTCCAGTCCGTATTGATGTGTCCGTATGTATCACCGTAATTATACAGCTGCTGAACATCACATCCCATGCAGTCTGCCAGATCCGGCTCAACGAATGCAGTCATGGTGGACATATCATTGATCTTCGGCAGACGCTTCTTTAGCCCGTAGTAATCCCTCAGATCTTTTACTACCGTTGCATTGATCATGGAACAGCACATTCCTCCGAAATCTACCGGAACTTTGTCTGGCTGTGTGTGGGCAAATGCTGCTTTTACTCTCTCTTTTGACGTCATAATTTCCTCTCCTTTTTCAACATAACACATGATTAACTCATTGCGTGCTCGTGGACGCACTTTGTATGAACCTATAATAGCATAAAATTATCATATTCTCAACATATTTTTCCTTGCAAAATTACCATAATTTACACAGTTATTTTGGTTATATTGATAGATGCAAGAGGTTTCCTGCACACTTTGGCAGTTCTGACACGTCATATGCCAGCTGATCCGCACAAATCAATTCCTCAGCAGCTCCAAACCCATACATACAGCCGATAAACGGGATCCCATTGTGCTTTGCCGCTTCATAATCTGACGCGCGGTCTCCCGCCGCCAGATATGTACCCGGATATTCCTTCATAATTTCCCGGATAATCTCACCTTTTGGAAGAAACTGATATGTCTCGCAGCAGTAGAACGCGTCAAAATAGTCCTCCAGAGAAAAACAGGCACGGTGCGCCTCCATGTATGCTTCCTTACAGTTGCTCAAAAAGATAAGATGAAGTCCCTGTTCCCTCAGACTGCGCATCGCTTCCCCGGCACCCGGGTACAGCACGGCATCTCCCCCGGCAATCTGCTGCACCATACTCTTTCCTATCATCGCGCTTGCCTGGAGTTTAAATTTCTCATCAAGTTCCGGCATAAAAGTATCCCACATAACCTTGCTGTTATAGCCAAGCCAGCAGGAAATCTGCGCATCCGCAAATTCCCGCTCAGAAGCCCGGCCTTCCTGCACGAGCCATGCATATGCTTTTAGAAAAGCCTTTTTGTAGATATGCATGGTATCGTGCAGCGTCCCGTCATAATCCAGAATCATATACTCCGGCATCTTATATCTGCCTCATCAGGTTTACCATCTCAATCGCAGACAGCGCACAGTCGTATCCTTTATTTCCGGCTTTTGTCCCCGCACGCTCGATTGCCTGCTCGATATTCTCTGTCGTGACAACACCGAAGAGTACCGGAACTCCCGTCTTCAGGCTGACTGAGGCTATGCCCTTGGAAACCTCACTGCACACATAGTCATAATGACTGGTTGAACCGCGGATGACTGCCCCTACACAGATGACCGCATCATATTTACCGGACTGTGCCATCTTTTCAGCCATCAGCGGAATCTCAAAAGCTCCCGGAACCCAGACTGCCGTAATCGCATCTTCCTCAACACCGTGGCGCACCAGTCCGTCCACAGCTCCCGAGAGCAGCTTGCTCACGATAAATTCATTGAACCGCGCTGCCACGATTCCGACTTTCATTTCCTGTCCTACAACTTTTCCTTCGATTACATGAATTCCCATTTTCTATTCCTCCGTATGTTTATTAGAATTTGATTTGTGTAAATACGTGCCCCATTTTGTCCTGTTTCGTCTTCAGATAAAATTCATCATACTTCTGCGGTTCGATCTCAATCGGCACTCTTTCCATAATCTCCAGCCCAAATCCGTTCAAACCGTATACCTTACTCGGATTATTAGTCAGCAGCCTCAGAGATTTCACGCCCATATCACGCAGGATCTGCGCTCCGACCCAGTACTCCCTGAGATCAGCGGCAAATCCGAGTTCGATATTGGCCTGCACGGTATCTCTGCCCTGTTCCTGAAGTTCATAAGCTTTTAATTTGTTGATCAGTCCGATTCCCCTGCCTTCCTGGCGCATATAGAGAAGAATTCCTCTCCCCTCTTCCTGTATCTGTTTCATAGCTGCGTCCAGCTGCTGTCCGCAGTCACACCGGGCAGAGCCGAACACATCCCCCGTCAGGCACTCGGAATGTACCCGGCACAAGACATTTTCACCGTCTCCGATATCGCCTTTTACGAGCGCCACGTGGTGCTCACCCGTTATGTCATTGACGTATCCGCAGATGTGAAAATCGCCGTACTTCGTCGGAAGCTTTGCGCACGCTTTCTGCTCCACATGGCTCTCATGCAGTCTGCAGTAGTCCTGCAGATCCTTAATTGTGATAAATACCAGGCCAAACTTCTCTGCCATCTCCCACAACTGCGGTGTCCGCATCATCGTTCCGTCATCTGCCATGATCTCACAGCACAGACCGCATTCTTTTAATCCCGCCAGCCGCATCAGATCCACCGTCGCTTCCGTGTGGCCGCTTCTTACCAGCACTCCGCCCTTTTTTGCGACAAGCGGGAACATATGGCCGGGTCTTCTGAAGTCCTGGGGTTTCGCATCCTCTTCCGTACATTTGATCGCTGTAACCGAACGCTCCGCCGCTGAAATTCCCGTCGTGGTATCTACGTGATCGATGGATACGGTAAAAGCCGTACAGTGATTATCCGAATTTTCTTCTACCATCTGCGGAAGTCCCAGCCGTCCTGCATGCTCAGCGCTCATCGGCATACAGATCAGGCCCTTTGCGTGCGTGGCCATAAAATTTACGTTTTCCTGTGTTGCAAACTGCCCGGCACAGATTAAATCCCCTTCATTTTCACGGTTCGGATCATCTGTGGCCAGAACCATCTTTCCTTCCTTCAGCGCTTTAAGCGCCTCTTCAATTGTATTGTATTGATATTTCATAGCGAAATCCTCCTCGTTATCTTAAAAGCCATTCTCTTTCAGGAATTCCAGCGTCAGCCCGCTGCCGCCGGCATCCTCTTTTGGCTCCGTCATTAATTTATCTACGTATTTTCCGATGACATCATTTTCCAGATTCACGACATCCCCCGCTTTTTTTGAGAGGAGTGTCGTCTCTGCACCTGTATGTGGAATAATCGAGACCTGGAAGGATTGTCTGCGAACGCAGGCAACTGTCAGGCTGATGCCGTCAATCGTGATCGAACCTTTCTCAATGATCAGGCGCAGAATCTCTTTTGACGTCTCCACGGTTACCCACACTGCATTTCCTTCGCGCTTCATATCCGAGATCACTCCGGTTCCATCGATATGGCCGCTCACAATATGACCGCCGAACCGGCCGCCGGCGCTCATGGCACGTTCCAGATTAACACTGTCTCCCAGACTCAGTCTGCCCAGATTCGTTCTGCGCATCGTCTCAGCCATAACATCTGCGGTAAAAGAATTCCCGGCCATCCTGGTAACCGTCAGGCATACTCCATTTACCGCAATACTGTCCCCGAGCCGGCTGCCTTCCAGCACTGTGGACGCTTCGATCTCAATCTGCCCCCACTCTGATCCCGCTATGACTCTTTTAATGCGTCCCCGTTCTTCTATGATTCCGGTAAACATCACCTCACTCCTTCCCTGACTTCATATTCCAGCAGGATATCGTCCCCTAACGGATGCACCTTGGGCCTGCCAAGCAGCATCGCGTGTTCGGGAGACTCACATCCCCCTCCTCCTACCGGGCTCTTTGCGGCCTCCCCGCCAAATATTTTCGATCCAATATAGACATAACATTTTTTCACTGCGCCAGCTTCCATCACGCTGTAATTCAGTGACGCTCCGCCTTCCACCAGTACGCTGTCGATGGCCTTTTCCCCGAGGATTTCCATCAGCCTCTTGATATCGACCCGGCCATCCCTGCCCGGAACTTCTATGACCTCTGCTCCCAGTTCTTCCAGCCTTTTCTTTTTCTCCGGCCCGGCGCCCGCACATGCAATCATGAGCGGAATCTCTTTTGCCGTCCGGCAAAGTCTGCTGTCTTCCGGAATCCGCAGTTTGCTGTCACAGACGATACGAACCGGCGATTTCCCATGTTCCAGGCGGCAGTTAAGCATCGGGTCATCAGCAAGCACGGTCCCGATTCCAACCATAATCCCACTGTAGCAATGACGCAGCCTGTGCACATGGGTTCTGGCTTCCTCACCCGTGATCCACTGCGACTTTCCTGTATAAGCCGCGATTTTCCCGTCCGCCGTCATCGCATACTTCAGCACCGTATATGGCCGTCTGGTCGTAATATAATGAAAAAACACGGGATTGATCTTATCGCACTCACTCCGCAGAAAATCTTCCGTCACTTCAATCCCGGCATTGCGCAGCATGGCAGCGCCTTTTCCGGAAACGCTGGGATTTGGATCCCTGGAACCGATCACTACCCTGGACACCTTCGCCGCAATCAACGCTTCGGTACACGGAGGCGTCTTTCCGTAATGGCAGCACGGCTCCAGCGTTACATAGACGACAGCTCCTTCCGGCGGCTGTGTACAGGCTGCCAGAGCATTCCGCTCCGCATGCAGCTGTCCGTACCGCTCATGGTATCCTTCTCCTATCACCTGACCGCCCTTCACAATGACC
Source organism: uncultured Ruminococcus sp. (assembly GCA_964621905.1). GTDB lineage: Bacteria > Bacillota > Clostridia > Lachnospirales > Lachnospiraceae > Ruminococcus_G. Next base: position 30,121 of record CAZUNG010000009.1, read on the forward strand.
GCGCCAACCATCGGATTCGGATTCGTCCATCCTCTGGCTTTTTCTGCCAGTTCGATTGCTCTTTTCATATAATCCGCGTCCTGCATCTTTACACTCCCTTTACCGTATAGAATAGAAAATGCCCTGTATTGAACACAATGATTCATACAGGGCATCACTTTTCACTATTATTTTTCACAAAAAAATCTGAAATGTTAAAAACATTCCAGAGCACGAAAAATAAAACATTCTCTTCTTCCATCCAGACTATACTGTCGGCTTCGGAATCTCACCGAATCATGCCTTACGGCTCGCGGGCTTTACCGCCGGTGGGGAATCGCACCCCGCCCTGAAGATCTGATATTCATCTGCCAGTTATCATAACACAGATTTCCTGCTATGGCAAGTACTTTGTATTCTGCCCATCCGCTACTTCCAGAAAATAAATATCCCGACAGCTCCTGCAAGCAGCAGCACCGCCGCCGTCCAGACAATCCTCATACAATACTTTCTTTTTCTTTCCCATCGTAAATCTTCATTTTTTTTCACAAACTTCACCTTATGATCTATGGCTAATATTTATATAGCTGCAGATCATTATAACGCAGCTAATAAAATATTACAATCAGTATAAATTCCATATCATACCAAATCCGAAAATGCTGAGGAGACACCATTATGCAGGAAATCAACTTTGAGACGATCGGCAGAAAGATAAAGGAGATACGGCTTTCCAAAGGCCTGACTCAGGAAAATGTGGCGGATGTCAACACCAGTCATATCAGTAATATTGAAAACTTCAGGGTTAAAATTTCTCTTACGACACTTGTAAAAATCTGCAATGCACTTGACACCACTGTCGACTACATTCTTGCCAACGAATATTCCGATTCGTCTTCGGCACTGGATCAGGAGATTTTAAAAGAACTGCAGGCCTGTGATCAGGAAAAGAAAGAAAAAATTCTTCAGATTATCAGGATCCTCTGATCGCCTTGACAAAATTACCCATTCATGATAGGCTCAAATCAAGTAATATTGAGGGAGTAATTCCGTATTCACAATACGAGATAAATCAACAGTCATGGCAGAATATCTGTCTGGTTTATCTGAATACAAGGATGAATCTGATTTTTTTCTTTGTATCTGAATGAGACTCATATACAGTCCGCATGCTGTATATGAGTTTTTTAATTACAGAACAGGAGGGATTATAATGAAAGTGTATCTGGAAACATGTGAATCAGTTCTGAAAAGTCAGAACAGTGATGACAACGGCATCAGCTCACAGGAAGCCGCCCGCCGTCTGGAACAATTCGGAAAAAACAGGCTGAAAGAGGGGAAAAAGAAAACTCTGCTGCGGCGTTTTCTCGAACAGCTGGCTGATCCGATGATCATCATCCTGATCGCTGCCGCTGTCGTATCTGCCGTCACAGCCGCTTACTCAGGAGAATCATTTGCAGACGTTATCATCATTGCGGCAGTCGTCCTGATCAATGCCATTCTCGGTGTTGTGCAGGAGAGCAAAGCAGAACAGGCAATCGCCGCACTGCAGGAAATCGCCGCTGCCACATCAAAGGTGCTGCGCGACGGACAGCAGCGCACAGTCCGCAGTGAAGAACTTGTACCCGGCGATGTCGTCATACTGGAAGCCGGCGATGCCGTACCTGCGGATGCCCGCATATTGGAATGTGCCAGCATGAAAGCTGAAGAAGCGGCACTCACCGGTGAATCTGTCCCGGTCAATAAAACAGCTGACGCCCTGTCATGTGGTGATCAAAAAGAAATCTCCCTGGGGGACAGAAAAAACATGGTATACATGGGCAGTACCGTTGTTTACGGACGCGGACGCGCCGTTGTGACCGGAACCGGCATGAATACGGAGATGGGAAAAATCGCGGATGCGCTCGACAAGGCACAGGACGGAGAGACTCCGCTTCAGCTCAAGCTGAATCAGCTCAGCAGGGTTTTAAGTTTCGTCGTTATTGGAATTTGTGCATTCATTTTCCTTCTCGATATCATCCGCAGTTATCCGGATGTCACATTTCATACCATAATCAACACCTTCATGGTCGCCGTCAGCCTTGCCGTTGCGGCGATTCCGGAAGGTCTTGCGACGGTGGTCACCATTGTCCTTTCCATGGGCGTCACGAAGATGTCCCGTCAAAATGCTGTGATCCGGCGTCTGACTGCTGTAGAAACTCTGGGATGTACACAGATCATCTGTTCCGACAAAACAGGCACCCTGACGCAGAACCGGATGACAGTCGTCGAGCATCAGGGAGATGATGAGACTCGCATCGCCAAAGCCATGGCGCTCTGCAGCGACGCCCAATTGGATGAGCATCATGATGCCGTCGGAGAACCAACGGAATGTGCGCTTGTCAATTACGCATACAGCCTGTCTCTTGACAAAGACAGCCTCAAAGCACAGCTGCCCCGTATCGGAGAAGCGCCATTTGATTCTCTGCGCAAAATGATGAGTACCGTCCATAAACATGCCGACGGCTCCATCATTCAGTTCACAAAAGGAGCACCGGATGAAGTACTCAAACGCTGTACGCACTTCTGGAGGCAGGATGAAATCGTACCGCTCACAGATTCCGAACGTGGGCGCATCCTGCAGCAGAATAAAGATATGGCAGACAGAGCCCTCCGTGTACTGTGTGCTGCGATGAGAATCTGGGATGCACCCCCCGCCTCCTTTGACAGCACCTGTCTCGAACAAAATCTTTGTTATATCGGCCTTACGGGTATGATCGATCCGATACGCCCGGAGGTGAAAGATGCGATCGCCCAGTGCCGCAGCGCAGGAATCCGCCCGATCATGATCACCGGCGACCACAAAGATACCGCTGTCGCCATCGCAAAAGAGCTTGGAATCATAAAGGATGCCAAAGAGGCTGTCACCGGCGCCGAACTCAATGATATCACGGATGAAGAATTCAGAGAAAACGTCAGGGATTACTCCGTATACGCGCGCGTACAGCCGGAACACAAGGTGCGGATCGTAAATACCTGGCGGGAGCTTGGGTGCATTACCGCAATGACCGGAGACGGCGTCAACGATGCACCTTCCATAAAGAATGCGGATATCGGCATCGGCATGGGCATCACCGGAACAGATGTGACAAAGAACGTAGCCGATATGGTGCTCGCAGATGATAACTTTGCAACGATTGTTCAGGCAGTCGCAGAAGGGAGACGGATTTACGATAATATCCGCAAGTCCATCCAGTTTTTACTGTCTGCCAATCTGTCGGAAGTCATGTCAATTTTTATCGCGACTCTCCTCGGATTTACCGTCTTAAAACCGGTGCATCTGTTATGGGTCAATCTGATCACCGACTGTTTTCCCGCGCTGGCGCTTGGTATGGAGAAAGAAGAAAGCGATATCATGAAACGCCCCCCGCGCAATGCAAGAGAAGGAATCTTTGCGGGCGGAATGGGGTTTGACGTTATCATCCAGGGAATCATCATTACGGCAATTACCCTGACGGCATATTTTATCGGCCACTATGTGGAATCCGGCCGTTTTGAGATCACCACAAGTGCAGACGGCATCACCATGGCTTTTTTAAGTCTCTCCATGGCGGAAATCTTTCACTCCTTCAACATGCGATCCCGCCGGGAATCCATTTTCCGCCTGAAACGTCAGAATATCTTCATCTGGGGCGCAATGATCTTGTCGTTTCTCTGTACGACAGCCGTTATCTACCTTCCGTTCCTGTCCGGTGCTTTTGGGTTTGAACATATCTCTCTGATGGAATATGGAATCGCCATGCTTCTGGCCATCTCCATCATTCCAATTATTGAAATCATCAAACTGGTACAGCGTATATTGAAAAAATAGTGAGGGGAAGGCATCTGCCTTCTCCTCACTATTTTAAAATCATGCCGTTTCCTGATGTCCTGCCGGAAGCTTGCCCGCCCGGATTTTTGTCTTACAGTAACGCTGAATTTCTTTTAATTTATACATATCTCTTCCGGATACAAAAGAAAAAGAGCGTCCAACACGTCCGGCCCGGCCGGTCCGGCCGATGCGGTGTACGTAATACTCATCATCCTGCGGAAGGTCATAGTTAAACACTGCTTCTACCTTGTCGACATCGATGCCGCGCGCCGCCACATCCGTAGCCACAAGGATATCTGCCTTCCCGGTCCGAAAACCTTTCATTACCCGGTTTCTCTGCGCCTGTTTCATATCGCCGTGCAGCCCCTGCGCCTCATATCCCCGTTTCCTGAGTGAATCGGTAAGTGTATCAACCTGGCGCTTTGTATTACAGAATACGATGGACAGCTTTGGCGTATAGAAATCCAGCAGCTTCGTCAGCGCTTCTTCTCTCCGCTTCGGTTTTACTTCATAGTAGAGCTGTTCAATATTGGCCACTGTCAGCTCTTTTCTTACGACCTTTATGATCTTCGCATCATGCTGGAACTTTTTCGTAATCTCCAGTATCGGTTTCGGCATGGTTGCAGAAAACAAGACTGTCTGCCGTTCTTTCGGCGCTCCGCCGAGAATCGTCTCAATATCTTCACGAAATCCCATATTTAACATTTCGTCCGCTTCGTCCAGGACCGCCATCCGGACCGCATCCAGTTTCAGGGTTCTTCTGCGCATGTGATCCATAACCCGGCCCGGCGTTCCCACAACAATCTGGGCTCCGCCTTTTAAAGCACGGATCTGCTTTATAATTTCCTGTCCGCCGAAGATCGGTACAATTTTGATCCCGCTCATATATTTTGCGAGATTTCTAAGCTCTCCGGTTACCTGAATCGCCAGCTCTCTTGTCGGGCATAAAATGATACCCTGCGTTTTTCTGACCCGTATATCAATTTTTTCAAGCATCGGAATTCCATAGGCAGCTGTTTTTCCGGTTCCGGTCTGTGCCTGACCTACAATATCACTGTCTTTCATAATCTCCGGAATTGCCTTTTCCTGAATCGGAGAAGCCTCCTGAAATCCCATATTTTTTACTGCTTTAACAATTGCAGGAGATAATTCCATCTCCTCAAATTTTAATGTGTTGTTCAAAAATTTACTTCCTCATACTTTCTTTCCCATAAAAATACTCTTTGCCTGACTAACAGGCAAAGAGCACCTATAAAGTTTCTGTTCTTTATCATAACAGACTGAAACGATAAAGTCAATTGATTAAAATATGGTTTTTTTCCAGCAATAGTTATCCATCTGTACTTTCCCGTCCTCAAATTCAACTCCCTCCGCTTCCAGCAGTTCAATTTGACGGTTGCCTCCGCCGAATGCAAACGCCGATGACACTCTGCCCTCCCGGTCAACAACACGATAGCAGGGAATATGCTCCGGATCGGGATTTGCGTGAAGCGCATATCCAACGACGCGCGCCCACCTCCTGTTGCCGGCAAGCATCGCTACCTGGCCGTACGTCGCTACCTGACCGTATGGAATCTGTTTTACAATCTCATAGATTTTCTCAAATGTGCAGCCTCCCATAATTTCCTCCATTTTTACAGTCTGATCTGTGTCCCTGTAGAAAAGTAAACGATTCGCTCTCCCAGCTCCTGCTTCAGGATCTCAAAAGCCGGCAGGCCTGTACAATGTCCCGTATAGATCATGAAATCACCGAGTTGCCTCAGCCGGTCCGCCAGAACCAAAATATCATCCCTGGTGCCTGCCATCGTCTCAGCGCCGTCAAGTCCCATCAGATGAAATCCTCCGATAACGGCTGCAATGCGCTGTTTGGGAAATGCACTCTGTACTTCCTCAATCACAATGTCAACACCGGCATGGCAACAGCTGTTCAATACGACCAGGCCTTTGCGCGTCTCAAAAACCAGGCTTTGTTCGTGCTTCAGATTGTCCACCTTTACCGTCCCGGCAACTTTATGATACATATGCCCCTTCTCCGCTCTTGCACTGATCCCCGGTGTATGATGTGCAAGCAGGTGAATTCCTTCCCCGCAGCTAAGATTGCCGTCCACGAAGACGAAGCGTTCGTGGTACTTTTCCAGAAGACCTTCCGGGATCCCTATATATTTTTCTCCGGAATCCGTAATTTTATAATATTTTCCGCGCCCTGCGTCCGTCTGAAGATAAACACTGGCTTTTTTATTGACCTCAAAAAATATTCCAAAGCCGCCGGAGTGGTCGTAATGGACATGAGACAAAAAGGCGGTGTCGACCTCTGCAATGTCAATCCCGAGCTTCTTCGCATTGTCCAGAAATAATCCGGTGCTGCCGGTGTCCAGCAGATATTTTTTACCGAGATATTCCACATAAACAGACAGTCCATGTTCTCCCAAAAGATCACCTGACGATCGGTTTTCCGTAAGTGCTGTAACTCTCATATAACTTTCCTCCCATATTCACTGTACTGGCCATTTACGTTGTATGTGCCTTTTGAAACCGCCGGAAGCTGCGTCTGTTATAGAAAAACATCATAACGGCCATGCCGCAGATGGTCACATAGCCCAGCCAGCTGAACATATCCGGAAGCTGCCCGAAAATCACAAATCCCAGAATTGCTGAAAAAATAATCTGAGAATAATCATAGACCGAAATCTCTTTTGCCGGTGCATGGCAGTAAGCAGCCGTTATCGCAAACTGTCCTCCCGCTGCACTTAATCCTGCAAGAAGCAGAATTCCGAGCTGCTGCCATGTCATTGCATGATAATCAAAAATTAAAAACGGCAGCGTGACAACACAGGAGAACCCGGAAAATACACAGACAATCCTCGGACCTTCCTCGCCCCGCTCTCCCAGCAGGCGCACCATAGTATAAGCTGCTCCGGCCCCGATTCCTCCCGCCAGACCGATCAGTGAAGGAATCAGGTCCATGTTGAGCAGAGACGGCTTGATAATAAACAGACTGCCGATAAATGCCCCTGCCACAGCCAGCGCCTGAACCGGTCTCACTTTCTCTTTCAGAATGATGTAGCTGAAAATAATCGCAAAAAACGGTGACATCTTATTCAGCATGGATGCATCTGCCAGCACCAGATGGTCCACCGCATAAAAATTACATAAAATGCCAAGTGTTCCAAAAACAGACCGCAGCAGCAGATACCTGAAATTTCCGGACTTGCACCTGAGCGGAATCCGTCGGCGCAGCATGATAACAGCGGCAAACAGAAATGCTACAAAGTTCCTGAAAAAACTCTTCTGTACAGAGGGAAGATCCCCGGAGAGACGCACAAAAACATTCATCAGCGCAAAGCAAAACGCTGATACGATAATATAGAAAATACCTTTATACTGTTTCAATCACATTCACACTTTCTTTTTTCATTGCATATCTTTTTTTATTATACCCAATCCTTTCATTATTTTCAATGAAATCAATCCCTTGTCTCATGTCGATAAAAGACGACAAATCAGAAACTTTGTCGTCTTTTATCGACTTTACAAAATAATTGTAGATTACATTTCTGTAACCCAGTGGTTAAAATGGAAAGAAAACTTGGGAGATGATCAGATCATGAACCTCATGGAGATTATTATCGTCTCTGTCGGTTTATCATTAGACGTATTTGTTGCCGTCGCTTATATCGGAGCAGGATTCTCCGTGATAAAAAAAGGAAACGCTGCCGGACTCGGAGTGCTCTTCAGCCTGATGCAGGTCCTGGCACTTATCCTGGGCAATCTGATCACCGTCATACCTGCTCTCTATACGCTGACCCTGGGCAATCTCGCCAGACGCTGGTATCTGATGTCGGTCATCATTTTTATCGGACTGGGAATCTATATGTTCTATAAGGCCCTGCACCACAGACCGATACTGGAAAGAAGAAGAGATGCCATCCCCTGGAAACAGGTTTTCATCCTTTCCATGATCACAAGCATCGATTCCCTGTTCGCAGGCGTTGGTTTCGGATTTCTCGATACAAAACTGCTGACACAGGCATTATCCCTGTTTACGATCACCGTACTTCAGGTGATGCTGGGAATAGCTGTCGGTTACTGGATCGGTGCAGAGCACGGCAAAAAAGCATACTGCATCGGAAGCGCACTGCTTCTGATCGCCGGCATTGATATCATCATTCACTACTTAATCTGAAATACAAAAAGGAGGAGAAAACATGGGCACATCACTTACACACAAGGCTGCACGCGCAGCATACGGAAAAGCAATCGACATGGTCTTAAGACATATCAACAAAGACCGCCAGAAGGGACTGCTGCAGCTGGTGGACCTGACTGAGAAATATATGGGAGATAATTTCAGCAAATCTTCTTACGACGGCGCACGCAGGCTGATCAGCGATCCGGATTCCAAATGGATGAAATACGCAGACCGCCTGCTGGATGAGACCGACCCACACGTCATTCGCCAGACGGCCCTGAATCTGGGATATGAGGCTGCCTTTCACGGAACAAAGACGATCCGGGAAATGCGTAAGATTTATCAGTGCAACATCCCATGGCTTCTTCTGATCGATCCCACGAGTGCCTGCAACCTCCACTGTACCGGCTGCTGGGCAGCAGAATACGGACATAAACTGAACCTGTCCTTCGACGATCTTGACCGGATCGTCAGCCAGGGGAAAGAAATCGGCGTTTATTTTTATATGTTTACCGGCGGTGAGCCGCTTGTCAGAAAAGCAGATATTATAAAGCTGTGCGACAAACATGATGACTGTGCGTTTCACGCGTTCACAAACGGCACACTGGTCGATGATGCGTTCTGTGCAGATATGAAACGTGTGGGCAACCTTTCTCTCTCCATCAGTCTGGAGGGCTTTGAGACAGTCAATGACCTGCGCCGCGGGGCGGGTGTTTTTGAAAAGGTAATGTCCGCAATGGATACTCTGAAACGCAGCGGTCTGATTTTCGGAACTTCCATCTGCTATACAAGCCAGAACATCGAAACCGTAACATCCGACGAATTCTTGGATATGATCATAGAGAAAGGCTGCCGTTTCACCTGGTATTTCCATTATATGCCGGTAGGAAATGAAGCTGCAGTCGAGCTCCTCCCCACACAGAAGCAGCGCGAGTATATGTACCGCCGTGTCCGCGAAATACGTTCTGCTGACGGCGGAAAACCGATTTATGCAATGGATTTCCAAAATGACGGTGAATTCGTGGGCGGCTGTATTGCCGGCGGACGGAATTACTGCCATATCAATGCAAACGGGGACGTGGAACCATGTGTATTTATCCATTATTCCAGTGCCAATATCAAAGAGGTCAGTCTTCTTGACGCACTCAGGCAGCCGCTCTTCATGGCATACCATGATAATCAGCCATTTAACCACAACCATTTACGGCCATGCCCAATGCTTGAAAACCCTGAAATCCTGCAGCGAATGGTAAATGAAACAGGCGCTGTCTCCACAGACCTGCAGTCCCCGGAATCGGTAGAACACCTCTGCGCAAAATGTGCGGATTACGCACATCACTGGGAAAAAACAGCAGATTGTCTCTGGGCAGAAAGCCGGGGCAACAAAATGAAACATAAACCGGCTGCAAACGGATAACCGCCTTTTAAGAAGGAATCCTATGAAACTCACACTCCTAGTTTCCTGGTTCCTTCTTTTTTTCTGTCCGGATCAAAACCAACAAAATTTGACAGACCAAACCACTTTTTATATAATGTACTGAGATTTTATAAACTGGGGGGCATTAGGATGGAGCGCAAAAGTGAAATAACAAAGTCCCTTCTGGGAGTCAGCTTTAAAGAACTTGTCATCAAACATCCTTTTGAAAAAATAACAATCAAGATGATTACCGACGGAGCTAACGTTATCCGCCCGACCTTTTACAACTATTTTCAGGATAAATACGCTGTCATTGAGTGGCTCCTGGACGAAGAGATTTTCAAAAACATGGAAACACTCATCAACGCTGAGATGGAAAGCGAGGCTTTGAAACTTCTGCTGAAAAAGATAGAAGCTGACAAGCTGTACTATCAAAAGCTCTTTCAGATCACCGGTCAGAATTCTTTTGAAGAAATGCTGACCGCCCGAATCTGCAGTGTCATTATGCACATGCTGAAACGCCACTCTCTGAAACTGAAAGATGCCGATACCAACTCCCTTGTCAGCCTCGATATTTTTATCAGATACCAGACCCTGAACATGGTCACCGTCATCAAATACTGGATCATGGATCACAATGCGTCCCTTTCAGCCGATGATGCCCTGGAAATCTACCGTTTTCTGGCAACGCATTCCCTGATGGACATCATAGACGGCTAAGACTGCTTAATTGCCTGTCGGCATATACGGACGCAGTACGCCCGCAACATTGCTGATCGGCATCGTCTGAAGCCATACATGCCCCGGTCCCGTCACGACGGTATTGAACAGACCTTCTCCTCCGAACAACATATTCTTCATGCCCGGAACCGACCGGATCTCCATCTGACAGCTTGCCGACATTGCCGCAAGATGCCCGGTATCAATCACAATCTGCTGCCCTTCTTTTAATTCATATTCCACTACATGTCCGTCAAACTCCGTAAATACCGTTCCATTTCCGCTAAGTTTCTGCAGAATAAACCCCTCACCGCCAAACAGTCCGGAACTTAATTTTTTCCGAAAATGTACAGACAGCTCCACGGTGCGTTCAGAGGCCAGAAATGCTGATTTCTGAACGATCATTTCCTGACCCGGTGCAATCTCGAAAGCTTTGATCGATCCCGGAAAACAGGATGCAAAAGCGATCATCCCCGGTCCTCCTTTCGCCGTATACCGGTTCTGAAAAAAAGTATCGCCCGAAAACATCCTTCCGAACGCTTTCCCAATCCCTCCGTTTGTCGATGTCTCCATATCCATATTCGGAGACATCCAGGCCATTCCTCCGCCTTCTGTGATCATCGTCTCGCCTTCCTCAACCTGACAGATAACAACCGGAAGTGTATCCCCTTTTATTTCGTATCTCATACGTCTGCCCCTTTCTTTTTAACTTTTTTTGAGTCCTCTTCAGTATAACAAATTCCGTCGAAAAAAAAAAGCCGGTCAGAAATATCTGACCGGCCACATCTATGATTAACCCTCAATCGGGATATATTTTGGCTCTTCCACAGCCTTTTTATCTTTCTTCGGAATACCAAGATACAGAATTCCATCCTTGAAAGATGCTTTGATATCTTCCTGTGTTACCCCCTCCCCTACATAGAACGTTCTGGAACACTGTCCCGTATAACGCTCTCTGCGAATATATTTTGTCTTTTCATCTTTTTGCTCCTGTTCGGAATTCTTAAATGCGGTTATCGTAAGATAGCCATCTTTTAATTCTGCCTTTACATCATCTTTGCTGTAACCCGGCAGATCAATCGCTACCTCATATCCGTTGTCTGTGTCTTTTACATCTGTTTTCATAAACGCCGGACTCCCTGCAGGTTTCTCCGCAGCAGCGGATGGTCTGGATACATAGCGCATTCCATACGGAAACCGGAACATCTCATCAAATAAACTTTCTCCAAAAATACTAGGCATCATCATCATCTATTCCTCCATTTCATAAATGTGTTTGGTTTGTTTTATTTGTTCTACATGTAATATATCACTTATTGTTAGCACTGTCAACAGGTGAGTGCTAATTTGTTTGTGAAGAATTTGTGAACTCGTACTTTTTAATCTGAGTAACACCAAACGCAAAAAGTGCCAACCACCGGATACCGATGGTTGGCAGCACATGACAAAACAACAATTTTCATTGCGCCTGCGGCCATATCTCCCACCGCCTGCACCATTACTCCCATGAAGAGAAAACTGGATATCTTTCCCGGCACATCATTGATTCCGGAAAACATGGGAATCATCATCAAAGTCAGAAGTGCCGGCGTCGTTATCGCCCCCGCAGTAATCTGATTTTTTGCAATGTCAAGCACCGTGGATGGGGCCAACCCGCTCGTCGGTTCATCCATTCACTTGGGCATATCTCTCAAAACCATTAGTATTGCCGACCTTAACGGTATGCCCAAATGTGTTTCCTGTCTATTCCCCGTCTGTATTGTAGGCAAAAAGGAATGCACAGGCGATTCAATCCGTGCATTTCTTTCCTTACTCCCCGGCGCCTCGGGCTCCGATGAGCTATGTTATTATCCTGTTTCATCCAGACCTGCTGCTCCAGCGCCTTATCCGGCGTTTGCCGCACCATTGGGTTCTTGTAGAAAAATCCCCTCGATAGCCCCGCCCTGGCGATCATCTTGTCGTACTTGCTCCTGCTCTGTCTCCCACTATCCAACTGAATACCAAGTATTAACTGTGTGCTTTTCCCTTGTATAGCCCGTCCGCAGGCTCCCTGTGCGTAAGCTCCTCCATGTTCCGGGACAGGGTATATCCCTTCAGATCACCATCTTGATCCCTGTAGAGGTAGACTCTTGTGCGAATCCAGCGATATATGCCGTCATCTCCCAATTGCCGTCCTTCGTGAGTGAGCTGACTCAGCCCCCGCTCAAAGGCATCCAATACGGTCTCCATATGAAAGGTGGCAGAAAAGCTATCGCGATCATCTGGATGAAAAGATGCTGTCCCCTGAGCAATCAGGTCGTCATAATGCCCACCGCTGGAACAGGATGTGGTGGAAAAATGATCGTACTCCATGATGTAATACTTGTTTTTGCTGTAATTTTGAGAAATAATCAGCGGATATATGGTCCCTATCACCTGCAGGAACGTAGAGATATCATGAATGTCGATAGAGGTATCGTTATTCAAGGTCAGACCATGCTCTATTCTTTCTAAGGGAAGCGGATTTCCCTGCTCCAAATTCTGCTGCCCAAGCAGCTTTTCATAGTCCAAAGCAGGCAGGGGCTTGGAAAAATAATAACCCTGCATATATACGCAGCCAAGACCGCACAGATACTCAGCCTGTTCCTTTGATTCCACACCCTCAGCCAGAATATCCATTTTCAGCCAGCCGGACAGTCGGACGATGGCACCTAAAACATGATTGCTGCGTTTGCCTTCACCGCTTCCGTGAGTCATTTTTGCATCCAGCTTGACAGCGTCTACCTCAAGCTCATCCAGCATATTCAAAGAGGAATACCCACTTCCAAAGTCATCCATATCCAAAAGGAATCCACGATGATGGACCCGGCGGATAAAGTTCTTCAGGATATCAGCGTTTTGGATATATGCTGTTTCCGTAATTTCAAAGCGAATGTCAGCGCCGGTCATACCGTATCGATCCACAACATTCAGGATCCTATCGGTAATATCGTTGTGCAGAAAGTCCATTTGTGACAGGTTAACCGACACCCGCAGGGTCATGAGGCCCATATTCTTCCACCGGCGCTGATGGGCGCAAACCTGCTCCAATATAAACAGATCCAGCCTGGTAATCAGTTCGGCTTTTTCCAGAACAGGGATAAACACATCCGGTGAAATCAAGTGATACTGGGGATGAACCCATCGAGCCAAAGCCTCTGCACCACACCACTGCTTAGCAGCATAGTTATACTTCGGCTGGAACCATGGAGTCACCTGCCCCGCCTCCAATGCAGCGGGCAAATCCTCAATAATCTGCCGCTTGAGCAGAAAAAACTGCATCATTTCTTCCTGATACCACGCAACGCTTCGATTGACGGTTCCCTTGAGGGATTCCATGGCCAGCAAAGCCTTGTTCATCATATCGCCCACAGATTCTTCCCGATCTGTTACCAGATATAACCCGAAGCGCACCGATAGATTGTGCTCGATAGCCTCTTCATACCCTTTTCGGAACGCATAGATTAACGCTTCGTCATTGGGCAGCAGGGCGTAGAAACGGTCTGCCCTGGCACGTGTCTGCGCAGTACGCAGGTTATCTGTGACATGACGCAGGGCATCACTCAGCTGGCGAAGCAGGCGGTCTCCATGCTCCTGGCCCAAACGGGTATTGATCAGTTTAAAATCCGCAACATCGAAACACACCATCATATAGGCGCCGGATGGGCTGGTACGTATCAGTTCGTTTGCCACCGAAAGGAAAGCCGGACGCAGCATAAAACCTGAAATTTCATCATGCTGGACAGTACCGCTCTGAATCGCCTTCATCATTTCCTGTCTCGTTAGAAGGTTGATCATGCGGTGGCGCAGCAGGGAGGCGTTTACAGGGACGCTCTGTATGTCTGCAACGCCCAATTCCAATACAGCTACCTCCTAGGCAATACTGCTGTCAGTCAAGACGAGTAAGGGGATGGATGCAAAATAGCCTTTGACCTTACGGATAAAACCGAATACTCCGGTGTCCCCGGAAGTAATATCCAACAGGATCATATCAAAGGAAAGCCCTCGTTCCAGCATAAGGGCTCCCTGCTTCACTGTATCGACTGTCTCAATCTTAAAATGGGGTGCAAGCACCAAGGTAAGCGTTTCCCGCTGAGGGCTTGGTTTTTGGATAAAGAGTATTTGCCGGGCATTTTCTCCATCTAACTCGATTTTCTTGCCTTTGGCATATAACTGCACAATGGCTTCTATGTGGGCGTTCGACGGATTGGGCACCAACACTGTAACCATTTCAAGTTCCATTTTCTGCCCATCCGGCTTGACGTATACCCAATAGGAGACCGTGTCCCGGTTGCCCGAGTGAAATTCGGTTAATTGGCGTTCTAAACTGAATATATCGCGAAAACGTTCTCCGGAGTTAGAAAAAATCCGAAACTCATCGAATTGTCCCATAAGTACGGACAGAGAAGCCGCCGGTTCATACCGCAGTCCTTCTTCTGCATACTGCCGCAGGCAAAGAAGCTTTCCGTCCGACAAATCCAAATGCAGGAACGTGCCTTCGCTGTTGATCGCCCGATTTTCCAAAGAGACCTTGTATCGCTCATACAAATACTTGTGTTCTACTTTATCGTTCATATTCGTAGTTGTATTTTCCAACTTATCCGCCTCCTCTCCCGGCATTCCTACAGGAACAACCACTTTAAAATAGCAGTATTATTATACTGTACAATGTGTATCACGTCAATGTTTTACCGATTTTTCACCGTTTATTTTTACTTTTTATAGTATTATATCGAAATCAAAGTATTATTTCAATGTTTTTTGTTGACATCACCGACCGAAACGGCTATAATATAATGTGTTGATTATTCAGAAAGAAGGAGGTTTCTTATGATCGTTACGACAGCAGGATTTGATATAGAAAGTATTCGCATCCAGGAGCTTTTTGCAGCACATACGCCACAGGAAGATTTCCTGACCAGGATGTGTCGGCACTACTATTGTGATTTTCTTTCTGTTGCAAAACTTCAAAAGACTCCTGATAACAGGATAGAAACCTTTCTCCACACCCATGACGCTTACGAATTTCTGATTCCTCTGGAGCCTGCGCAGTTTATTGTGCAGGATGGGGTGACTTATTTGGGTGAAGTTGGCTATGTTTATACGCTCTTGAGCGGTAAACCTCATGGCATACAAGCAGAATATGAAAACCTCTCCAACTACAGCATCACGGTTTCCAAAGCTTTTACAGAGCAGCGTCTTGCTGAAAAAGGTCTTGCAACCGTTGGATTTCGTCCAATCTTCCATGGAGCTCCAGAGTTGAATATACTCTTGCGCTTGTTTATTACAGAGTTTGAAAAAGGGGCGTCGGCTGACCGTATCGACCTCAACCTGCTTGGCTCGCTGATTGTATCATGCTTAATTGAAAGCGGATGCCGCACCACAGCAGATGATCAAATTGCACCGTCTCAGCCGTATAGCGGCGGAATCAAAGATGCGATGGCATATATTAACCAGCACTTTACCGAAGCTGTTACGATTGACCGGCTTGCAGAGATTTCCGGCTTTTCACGCAATTATTTCATTACCTTATTTAAGAAAACCACCGGCATCTCTCCTTATGAACACATCCAGATTCTTCGCATATCCAAAGCGAAAGTGCTGCTGGAGAATACACAGCTTTCCATCGCTGAGATCGCAGCGGAATGCGGATTTGAAAAGTCCAATTCTTTTACCAGCGTGTTTAAGAAGAAAACCGGCAGTGTTCCAACCGACTATCGGAAAATGATAAAAGAGGCCAAAGAACTGCAAACAGAAGATCTTGATCAGTAGCTTTTATTTAGTCATGACTCAAAAATCAAAAAGGTATGGTAGTGTAGACAGGTGAAATTTTCACCTGCTCCTCTTAAATGAAAAAAGCCTGCTGAACGCCGGTTCCCGGCATCTGTTGCTTTTATTTACTCCGGCTCCTGATGCCCTGCGCTGCAAAACCGATGCTGCTGTTTCCGAAGTTCTGCGTCATATGCTGGCGAAGGGCATGTTGGTATTTTCAGGATCTGTCGGGAATGCCGCACGAAAAGACAATTGAACTTTTTAAAAACTCATAACCGTATCACCCCGGATGTTCCGGACCGTGTGTCAGAGAGGGATGACAGCTGGAAAGCTTTTCGCATCTCGACTCTGCTCGCCGAAAATCAGATTGTCTGATGCAGACAGAGGACAGTCAGCGTTGTGCCGACTGTCCCCTGTCCGAGAATATCCATCTTAATGCCGCGTCAGATACTTCTGCTTAAATGCTTCCGCCGGCATCGGTTTTGAAAAATAATATCCCTGCATATAATCACAATTCATCTCTTTTAAATAATCAAACTGCTCGCGTGTCTCTACACCTTCTGCGACTACCCGCATATCCATATCTCTGACCATCCTCACAACACTGGTCAGCACATGACAGGCCATCACAGAATCCATAGAATGATGGACGAAGCTCTTATCCACTTTCAGTATATCAATCGGCACTTCCTGCAGGAAATTCAAAGAGGAGTATCCGCTTCCAAAATCATCCATCATGATTTCAAAACCATATGTCTTAAACCGCTCTACACTTTGAATCAGCTCCCTTGGATTTTCGGTATAAGCGCTTTCCGTAATCTCAAGCTTCAGCATTTTGGGATCCAGCTCATATTTATCCACCATCTCCAGAATAACGGATGCAATATCCGGCTGATAAAAATTAAGGCGTGACATATTGACACTTAAGGGCACAATATCCACCCCTTCGTCTCTCCATTCTTTCAGGCAGCGGCAGGCTCTGTCCCAGACATAAGCATCCATTTTTACAATGAATCCATTTTTTTCAAACAGAGAAATAAACCGATCCGGTGACAACAGGCCAAGCGCGGGATGATTCCAGCGTACAAGCACTTCGCCGCCAATGCACCGCTCAGAAAATGCTTCTGTCACCGGTTGAATATAGATCTCAAATTCTCCTGCTGTCAAAGCCCCCTCCATACCGTTTAGAAGCTGCTGTTCTGCAAGCATCTGTATCCGAAGATGTTCATCATAATAAGCTACGTGCTTCAGATAATTGCCCTTGACCGTCAAAAGTGCAAGAAGCGCACGGTCACACATCTGATCAATGGGTACAGACGGATCAGATATCCTGTATACCCCCGCATAGATGGCAAATTTATACTGACGGTGTTTTCTTGCAATCAGTTTCTGGATATCCAGCAGCACCTGCTCCAGATCCCATGCATTCTCCTCATAGAAAACCGCAAAATTGTCACCTGACATTCTTGCGCAGATTCCATTGGAACCCATATGGACTTCCAGATATTCAGCGATAAATTTCAGGATATGGTCGCCTTCTTTTCTTCCCAGAAGTTCATTGATCGCTTTAAATTTTTCTACATTCCATCTCGCAATCAAGTACTGTCTGTCCGGCGTTTCCAGCAAGCGCTGCCTGACATTCTGGTAGAACCCTTCCTGATTATAAATTGCAGTGAGTGGGTCGTGGTGCAGAGAATATTTCAGTTTTCGGTTGACCTCCTCAATCTGCTTTTCTCTTACCCTGTTCTTCGTGATATCGAGTACAAAACCGTCCAGCTGCAGTTCTCCGTTCCGCTCTGCAAATATCCCGGTAATCAGCACATACCGCACATTCCGTTTGCCCGTCATGATCCTCATCTGCCATTCTGTGCGCATAGCTTTTGCCTTGAGGCTTTCATTTACTGCAAGCTCCGGTACATTAAGGTCTTCGGGATGTATATAGAATGACAATTTATTATGCGCCATGCGCTGCATATTCTCTTTGGTCTCTTCCATAATCTGATAAAAGATATCATTGCCGTAGATAATCGTAAATCCTTCATCTGCACGGACCGTAAAAACACCTCCGTGCTCAGCTGCGCGGTAAAGATAGACCTGCCTTTCCAGTTCTTCCATGGCCTGCTCTTTCTTCCAGTTTTTCTCCCTGATGTTCGTAATCATGCCGGCAAACAAATTCGGTTCACCCAGACTGTCACGGATCAGATATCCGCGGCACTGCAGCCAGATCCATTCGCCATTATGGTTTCTGGCACGATACTGAATGCAGTGTGACTCTGCACGGCCGTCCGCAATTTCCTGGTTGGACGCCAGAAACTCTTTCTTGTCTCCGGGATGAATCCTCTCTCCCCATACAGTAGCCGCATTGGGAATGACGGTCCCCGGAAGTCCGAACTCTTCCACCATACGCACAGAATACCGGAAGGTTCCCGTCTTCATATTCCCAACAAAGATATAATCATCCGTGCTCTCCATCAATGCGTCACACAGATGATCTTTATCATAATCAAAATCACGAATTCTCTGCTTTTCTTCTTCCGGTAAGCATGCCAAATTTTTGCGTGCCTGTTCTATATGATACTGTTGTTTCTGCTCATACATAATTTCATCCGCCTGAGAGATCAGCTCCATCACCGAACATTCATCACAGGGCTGTGCCTCCACAAGTCCATAGCTGAAAGAGAGCTGATAGGCAAGCTTCTCCTCCGCTGCCTTTCGCTCCATTGCATTTAATATCATCTGAATTTTTCTGGTGGCATTTTCCAGACTGCATCCATAAAAGGCTATGATAAATTCATCACCGCTGAGCCGGAATACACTGTCATCCGGATATAAATATTCTTTGACAATATGTGCGACACTGACAAGTGCATAATCCCCCTCTTTATGACCATACGTATCATTAATCACTTTTAAATTATTCAGATCTGACAGACAGATCGTAATCGGAACCCCTTCTCTGGCCGCACTGCGCAGTTTTTCTTCCAGTTCCGCCTTCCCTGCACGTCGGTTCATCAGCCCTGTCAGTTCATCCATGCTGGCCGTATGCGAAAGTTCTTTCCGCTCTGTGATATTGACTGACTGCTGCATATGCACTGTTCTTCCGTCCGGCCATTCCAGAAAGCAGTCACAATTTTCATAGATTTGACCTGTCTTTTCATTATGCTCTTCCCAGGTAATCACTTCATTTCCACACTCACATTTTTTCAATTCCGGAACCGGACAAAAAGAACACCGGCCGTACATTTCTTTCTGAAATATCTTCCAGCACTCCTGTCCTTCCGGATGTTTTACGCAAAATTCGTCCTTCATACCGGGACTCATATACAGAATTTCATCCGTCTCAATATCGGTAATATAAATCAAAGCATTCAGTTTATCCAAAATCTGATGATATGCAAATATCTGCATCTCTTCTTTGGAGTCCTTTGCCAAGCCCATGATAATCTCTCCATATCTGACAGTGACAACAGAAAAGACCACAAAATGCAGCCTTTATTTGTGTCCTTTGCAGTCTCATATTCTATGCTGTAATGTTATTTCACATTATACGAAACCAAAGACTGCTATGTCAATTATGAGTGCCCTTTTTATAAGCGTTTTACCGCTTCCATGGCAAGTGCGGACCGTTCACATTCATCTGCTGTCATGGTGATCTGATAGCAGAGTTCACTGCCTTTCATATGTTCCGACGCATAAGAAAGCCCGTTGGTACGTTCATCCAGAAACGGACGGTCAATCTGATTCGGATCACCCAGCAAAATAATCTTCGTCCCCTCCCCTGCACGTGTTATAATCCCCTTGATCTGATTCGGTGTCATATTCTGTGCCTCATCTATGATCAGATATGTCTGCACAAAAGAACGTCCGCGAATGAAATTCATCGCCTCCGCTTTTATGATTTCACGGCAGAATACCTCTTCAATCTTTCCGCGCAGTTCTTCTTCATTCTTATACCGCTCCGACTCATCTGAGTCCAGAAGCTGTTCCAGATTGTCCAGAACAGGACGCATTAGCGGAGAAATTTTCTCCTGTTCATCCCCCGGCAGAAAGCCGATATCAGAGTCAAACTGGGCATTCGGCCTGCTGATCAGAATCCGCCGATATTCTCCATTTGGATGATTGACCAGTTTTTCAAGCCCAACCGCCAGCGAATAAAAGGTCTTTGCAGTCCCCGCCATTCCTTTCACAATCACAAGCGGTGCCTTACAAGCCGGAAGCATCAGCGCTTCCTGAAGGAAATACTGCCCCGCATTTCGCGGACTGACGCCGTATGGCTTGCTCTTTTTAAATTCCAGAGGCACAGCCTTTCCTTTCTCTATCCGTCCCAGCTGGGTTTTCCTGTGCGACTGGTCTGCCTTCAGGACAATAAACTGATTTTCATACAGTTTGGGCTGGCTTCTCACTCCACTTTCATCCGTCTGGTATAACTCTTCTTTGGGAATCCCCTTTTTTTTAAATTCTTTAAATTTTTCTTCTGATACAAAACATTCCGCTCTTCCGGTGTATTGCGCTTCCCCCTGAACTACCTGTTCTGTCACAAAATCTTCAGCCTCCACCCCAATCAGATGTGCTTTTACCCGCAAAAGGATATCCTTCGTGACAAGAATGACCGATTCGTGTTGGTCCTTCAGCGCCTTGCAGACTTTCAGGATACGGTTATCCATGTTGTCATCCGGCATGCTAGCGGGAAGCTCTATGTCCACACAGTTTGCCTCAATCCTCAGCATTCCTCCGTTTTCCAACTTCACACCTGCCGTCAGATCCCCCCGCACCCTGAGTTTTTCCAGATTTCGAATCGCCTCTCTTGCATTCACTCCTTTTTCGCCATCCGCTTTTTTCAGCCCATCCAGTTCTTCCAGAACCACAAGCGGGATCACAAGCAGGTTTTCTTCAAAACACTCCATTGCATAGGGTGCCTGAATCAGAACATTCGTGTCCAATACATACGTTTTTATCATTCATTTTCCTCCTCGGTTGTTGGCACAAACGTATCATATCCATAGACACACAGCTATCCCGCAAAGCTAAAATACTTGTAAAATTACCGTAAACAAAAAAGCAGGAGTCATAATGACTCCCGCACTGATTCAGACATTCCCGTTCTTTTTAAAATACATGATCATTTCATTTGTCAGGCTTAAATTTGTCTCTTTTACAGGAATTTCTTCCCTCTCAAACCATTCAGCAAGCGCAAGCTCTTCACGGTCAAGCGTAATGGTCTCATCCCCCTCCAGCTCGGCAAAAAATCCCATCAGTATCGTATCCGTAAAAGCCCACGGCTGACTTTTATAATATTTCACATTGCCCACTTTGAGCCCGACTTCTTCCATAACTTCCCTGCGCACTGTATTCTCTATTGTCTCACCGATTTCTGTAAACCCGGCAATCAGTGCATACTTTGTGAAATCACGGTTTGCATATTTTGACATCAGCAGGCGGTTGCCATGCGTCACCCCAACGATAACCGCCGGACAGATCTTTGGATATTCCATATTTTTACACTCCGGACAGAAAACCATCCGTTCTTTGTCACTGTGCTGCATCAGTGTTCCGCATCTTCCACAGTATTTTCGTATACCATACCAGTTGTAAAGCTGATATCCGGTTATTCCTGCAAATGCAAGGTGCCTTGGCTCAGCTGTCCGGAAAATCTCCGTATTTTCCAAAGAATAATTCTTTTTTGACGGAAATGCTATATTATGCATCAGGTAGTATCTCTTTCCATCCATAGAAAACAGGTACGTATAGTTTTCGTAGAGATGATCATTATCCGCTTCTAACTCTGAAAACTTCGGATATGTGATTTTCCCATCCTCCCATTTGATCAGCACCTGTTTCTTTCGGTAATATAAAACATAACAGTCCCTGTCCGGAGGCATTGGCCGGTATTCATTTCGAAACTGGTGCGGCTCGATATCCTGTATCATAATTTTTACCATCCTTTGTTTTTGTGTCTATTATAGCAAAGACTTTCCCTCACGAAAAGTCTTTTGCTGCTTCCCATATAAAAGGAATCTCTCCAAAACGCAGAGAGATTCCGGCTGTCTGTTCATCTTGTACGTTGAAAAAGTACCTGCAGTCACAGAATCTTTACAAATCCGTCCTGTCCATAATAACAGATCCCTTCTTTCTCACACTGTTTCATATAATAATGTGATTTATCAGCGTGAAGTAAAACGCTGTTAAAATCTTCGCCGAACTTCGGATAGAACGCTGCCCCGGCGGACAGTTCCACCGGAATATCTATCTGAAGCTCTTTTTGGTTCTCTTTCCATTCTTCATTCAGCTGGCGCCAGCGCTGTTCCAGCAATTCCTGATGTTCCATTCCAAAATTTGCATAGACGATAAATTCATCCCCTTCAAATCTTCCGATTAAATCATTGCAGAATACATTCTTCAATGATTTGGAAAGCGCCAAAAGGGCCCTGGCTCCCACAGCATGTCCGTATCTTCCATTAATCTCTTTATATGCCGGAATATCCACAATAATCATGGTTCCATACGGCTGTTCCAACATCTTCGAAGATACTTTTTCCTCAAGAAACTGGCGGTTCATCAATTTTGTAAGGGGATCAAACCTTGCATAGAGAAGCGCCTGTTTATGTGCTTCTTCCAGCTCTTTTGTCTTTTCTTCTATGCGCTCCTGCAGGATCTGATTACTCTGCTCAACTAACCGTCGCGGAAAGAATTCATCACTGTCCTGGTTGCCGTCTGCCACCGACTGGTGCACATGCAGCAGCTTCCATCCGTCCGCATCCTGCCTGACAAGCATGGTAAAACGAAATTCAAACTCATAGATAATGCGGTCGGCTGCGTCTTCTCTGCACTTCCCCTGACCAATCACAAGAAAAAGCTGATTTCCTAACTCTCTGGTCTGGTACCAGTCGTCCACCACAATAAATGAGGTTCTGCGGTTCAGCTCCTCTTTCTCCATCTGAGTGGCAAACTCTTCCCATGTTCTGCTGATTTCACATTCACCGGTTCCGATTACGGATATCTTCTCATCAATGACCTCTTTTAACGCACAGTAATTTTCTTCACTCAAATAAGTGTACCAGATCCACCGGCAAAATGCTTCTGCATCCCTGATCTTTTCCAATTGTAATACCTCCAGCCAGCTCTTGTGTATATATGATTCTAGCATATCTTATCAAGAACTGAATTGCAAGAAAGAATGCGCTTTCGGCACAAATTTTTTATTCTTTGATCTGATTCAGCAGGTTCAGCGTATCCCGGTAACGCCCCTCCTCGGTATCTCCCATGATAACAGCAATGTAAAGCCGCCCGTTTCGATAGGCCGCTGAGACCAGACATTTTCCGGCAGCATCCGAACTTCCCGTTTTCAGGCCGATTGCATCTTTGTCATAAAATGGACTCTCCGGGCTGAGCAGCTGGTTGGTATTCTGCCAGGTCACATCCGTTCCATCCGCAAAACAGGTCCGAACCGAGGACTCTTTTACGATATCCGCCAGATATCCGTCCCCGAATTTTGTATTCATAAAAACCCTCGCACAGCATGCCAGATCATACGCAGTCGTGTACTGTCCATCGGCATCATAACCATCGGGTCTGATCAGTTTCGTATTTTTTGCACCTGCCAAATCCGCTGTTTCATTCACTTGGTCCATAAAGATGCCCAGTGCCTCATCGATTGACATACCCTCCTGATTTCCAATTTTTCTTCCCGTATACACTGCCAGAACGTATGCGGCATCATTTCCGGAAGGAAGCAGTATTCCTACCATCAGTTGTTTCACGCTGAGACGCTGACCAACGCTCAGCCATGCACGGGAGGCGTCGCTCTCGATCCTGTTGATTTCTTCTCCCACTGTCACTTCATCTTCTGCTTCACAGAAGCGTGCCGCTGTCAGAACAGTCAGAATTTTCGCGGTACTGGCCGGCGCTATCTTCTGACTGTCTTCTTTTTTGTACA
The DNA here is from genome assembly GCA_964621905.1 of uncultured Ruminococcus sp. Classification (GTDB taxonomy): domain Bacteria; phylum Bacillota; class Clostridia; order Lachnospirales; family Lachnospiraceae; genus Ruminococcus_G. The sequence goes on from CAZUNG010000009.1 coordinate 53,999, forward strand.
GGATCTTTCCTTCTTCGGCATCAATCAGGCATGCATTTTGGGCTTCTATGGTGACTTCATGAAACCAGTCCGCCGGTTCTTCCTTCAGGCTGTAACCCGTCGTTTGTGTCCCGGGCAGTTCATCTGCAGACAGTCTGCATTGCCACAGGCCAGTCCCCATCACTCCGAGCAGCATCAGTACCACCAGAATCAAAACCGGCTTTCCATCTCCTTTTTTTGTCTTTCCGGTTTTTCGGTCCCGGATGCCTGTCCCGTCATATAGTTTTCTTATTGCGGCCAAAAGCATCATGGATACCAGAAATCCTGCAAATCCTCCCAGAGTATTCAGGATCAGATCGTCAATATCGGTTCCGCGCGTCAAAAACAGCTGCAGAATTTCGATCAGAAGCGAAGTCCCGGCACAGAACAAAAGCGTATATCCCACCTTCTGAAACTTCCGCGACAAGATCGGGAGCAGAAAGCCAAGCGGCATAAACATCAAAATATTTCCGAAAAAATTCAGAGGATTGCCGCCAATTTGAAGGAGCACCTGTCCCGGAATCATATTGATCGCCCCCCGCCCCATCTTCCACGTTAAACCAAACGTCGGAGATACGGTGACAGAAAAGACCACTGTCATTGCAGCTGCCAGAAGCAGCGTGGCTGCCCGGTACTGCAGCGTCACCTTTTGGCGCGACACTTTCAGATACAATTCAAATACTGCAAGATATACTGCCCAGACTGCGATTCCCGGCAGCAGATATGTAAATATATTTTCTAACATCTTTCCAACACCTCCTGGAAACAAATATAACAAAAAAAAGCAAAGCCATGGTCGTTATGGCTTTACTTCCTCTTACTGTGCACAGATTATGAATTCGGATGCTGCGTCCGGGCAATTTTATCAACGTCCGGGCCAAAATGCCTGGAGTGACTGGACAAACAGTGCCCCCTGGAAATAAGAATTCCACAGAATATCACTGTGCTTGTCTACCAGTCTTCTGGCGATCGCCAGACCATTTCCGCGTCCCAGTCCCTTGCTGGTAACTCCCGCATGAACCCCCCGCTCAAGTGTCGCTTCCCGCACTGTGTTCTTTATTAAAATCTGCATGGTTCCTTCCTGTTCCCGCAGATCGAGTTCCACATAACCTTCCTCCATCTGCTGAACTTCCTCCAGTGCGTTGTCCAAAAAAATCCCCAGAATCCGCACAATATCCGATACATCCACACAGTGCGGAAAATACGAATGGTCCAGCATCGTCACAATGCGGATGTCTTCTCCTGCGGACATGCCCTGCAGCAGCTTGTAGTGTAAAAATGCCTCCAGTGTCTCATTCTGCAGCAGCTGCAGCTGTACATACATATCATTCTTTTGTATTTCAGACTGCGCAAACGGCGCAATCTGAGCGTAATAATATTCCTGCAGCGCAGTATCTTTGTTCCTTCTTACAAGCTCACCCATTGTCAGAAAGATATTTTTCATATCGTGCTTGATTGCTCTGATCTCCTGCATGTTTTCATTTATTTTCCGATGGTACAGCTGCAGATGTTCCTGCACTTTTTCCTGATATTCCAGATGCTCTTTCAGATGTACTGTCTTTAACAGCATTTTCAGATAGAACAGCTGCATCCCCAGAAATGCAATGATAAAAATGGCAGCTGTGCCCATCCGAAACGACATCAGTTCCGTATCATAAAACATTCCCCCGATATCAAGTAAAAACAAGACGACAAACAGCATGACGGGAACAGCCAGCAGATACGCCCCGATCTCTTCGTATTTTTCACTCATCTCCTGCGCTTTCGCGAAGTAATAATGGAGTCCTCTTTTCAGTAAAAACATCAGCAGCGCAAATATCAGCAGAAAACAAAGTGTAACAAAAAGCAGAGATAAAAATTTCTGCATCCGGTCAAACTCATACCGCCTGGCTATGTCATAATAAATCTGCATAGACTTCCCTTCAAACAGTGTCTGATAGACACAGTAACAGATGGTTGCGGAAAATAAGGTCAGAAGACAGGGCATCGCCTGCTGTTTTGCCGAATGGTATCTGCGCTGTACAATGGCAAGCAGCAGGATCCAGCCCACGATCAGCAGCATGCTTCTGCAGTACAGTGCACGATAACTGTATTGCTGCAGCAAAAACAGTACGGTGCCAAGCAGCAGGTAATCACTTAGAAAAAGCTTTAGGTAGCCGACTGCCCATACTGAGAGCACCGTCGCTAAAATGAGCAGAAATACAACCGCTTCCCAGCTCTTGATCCAGCTGATCGACCGCAGAAAATATCCGGGATAAAGAAAAAGCAGAATTCCCAGGGATGCCAGAAATCCCGCGGCCAGCTCCAGCCTCGGCCTGTTTATTCTGGTCCAGATTCCGTACCATAGCAGCGCTGCAGCCAAAATCAGTCCATCCACAAAAAACAGTTTGATAATCTGCCACACAAACAGCCATCCATTTATGAAAGCCACCGTTTCACCTCACTTCTCATCCGGACAGAACACGGAATAAGTTCCCCGTTTGCAAGCTTCAGCATCCCCTGCTGCAGCCCTACCATATACCGCCTGCTGGCGACAATGGAGCGGTGAACCTTCAGAAAATCCTCTCCCAGCATCTCCCGTACATGCTCTATGGTATCCCTCACCGTCACAGCGGAACCATCCATCGTATGGTATGTTACCCCATGGGATACGGTTTTCTCTGATTCCACATACAGGATTCTGCTTTTTCTGAGAGCCACCGTCTCATCGATCCCGATCGTCAGCACCAGCATATCCTTATCCTCCGGTTTTTCAGTCTCCTCCCAAAGAGAAGATGCCATTCTGATATAGCGGCCAAAACCTTCTTTCAGGTTTCTCATATCCGTTGTTTTTTCCAGAAAGCCGAAAGGCTCCACCCCGCTTTGCAGTACCTGCATGGCCATCTCCTGATGATTGGTGACAAACACGACCTTGGATGCGGGGCTTAATTCCCGGATCTTTCGTGCGACATCGATTCCATTTAATCTTCCGGTTCCAAAATCCAGATCCAGAAACACCAGATATTCCCCCGGATTCTTCTGTATATAGCGAAAAAGTTCCGAACTCTCCTCTGCCACACAGACCGTCCGGGCATCCAGTTTTTTCTCCGTTATCTCCTCTTCCATCTGCTGTCTGGCCAGCTTCAGGATAAAGGGATCATCGTCGCATAACATTACCTGTACCATAAAGTCTCCTCTTGCAAGCTTGTTTTTTCCAGTGTACCACATCTTGACATACAAAACAAAATAAGAGTACAATGAAGTTCCGTAATACTACGAATCATGGAGGTTATCACTGCTTATGAACAAAAAAGAAACTCTGGAAATCCGAAAACAGTTCACTCCTGAAAACTGTACCATCTCCCGTATCTGCGGATGTTACGTCGATGGTGAAAAAAATATAAAACTGGAAGTAAAAGAAGCCTTTGGTTCCATCCAGGAAGAAGAGGCTTTTAAATATTTTGATATTTTCAGACATACTTTATCCGGAAGTATTGGAAAAAATCTGTTGAATATGGAATTCCCCATGGCGCAGGAGATGCCTGACGGCACTCAATCTTTTCTCATGAAACTCAAAAGCAGCCGCCTGGAAGATGATATGCTGGTGGAGGAATTCTATCAGAAAGTCATTGAGCATTATGCATACGGCACAAATTATTATATTATTCTGATCCACGCCGCCTACGATATCCCCGGAAAATCCTCAGACAATCTGGAAATGTTCGATTCCTCCGACAATGTCTATGAATATCTGCTGTGCAGTATCTGTCCGGTGAATCTCTCAAAAGCCGGATTGTGCTACAATACAGAAAAAAACAGTATTGAAGACCGGATCCGGGACTGGATCGTGGCAGCTCCCATCAGCGGATTTTTATTTCCTGCATTCAATGACCGCAATATGGACATCCACAGTATTCTATATTATTCCAAAAATCCAGAGGAACTGCAGCAGGATTTTGTCGATCATGTGCTTGGGTGTACCCTGCCGCTGTCTGCCTCGGGGCAAAAAGAAACTTTCCAGAATATGATCGCCGATGCTCTGGGGGACGACTGCCATTATGAGGTGGTAAAAAATCTTCATGAAAACCTGCATGAGATGGCTGAAGTCAACAAAGACAATCCGGAACCCGTGACTTTGTCAAAACACGATGTCCGATGTGTTCTGGAGGACAGCGGTGTCCCGGATGAGAAAATCCAGTTTTTTGAGAAAGAGTTTGAAGAAGTGGTAAAACCAGACACCCCGATCCTGGTATCCAATATTGCCGAAACCCGGAAATTCAGTATTGAAACTCCCGACGTCATCATCAAGGTTAATCCGGAGCGGATGGACCTGGTGGAAACGCGCGTCATTGACGGCCGTGCCTGTCTCGTCATCCCTGTGGATGATTACCTGGAGGTCAACGGAATGCCGGTGAGTGTCGAGGCACCTGCCGGCGGAATAACTTCTGCGTCATCGGCCGAAGAGGCAGCCGCATCCCTTTCAGAGTAAAAAGAAATCCTGCAGACGGTTTGGAACGACTGTCTGCAGGACTTTTTGTTTCTGCCTGTGCATCATCACCCATTGTATATCTTAATATTGTTATAATATTCTATCCACTCCGCCTAAATATCTGACAATCCCAATTATTCACTTGCTATCCCGTCTCTGTTTCATTATAATTAACTTCAATATCAGACACTAAGGAGGAAACTTTATATATGAAACAGATTGCAGTTTACGGAAAAGGAGGAATTGGAAAATCGACGCTCAGCGCCAATCTTTCCGCAGCACTCTCTCTGCTTGGCAAACGTGTGCTGCAGATCGGATGTGATCCCAAGCATGACTCCACGCGTCTGCTCATGCACGGTCATGAAATCACAACCGTTCTGGACTATATCCGTGTCACCGGGCCTGCTGATTACCGTATTGAAGAGGTGTTATACCATGGTTTTCACAACATCGGCTGCGTGGAGGCAGGCGGCCCGAAACCGGGAGTCGGTTGTGCGGGGCGCGGCATCATCACAGCCTTTGAGCTTCTGGACCAGTTCCATATCCGTGAAGCGTATGATATTGTCCTGTATGATGTTCTGGGCGACGTGGTCTGCGGCGGCTTCGCCGTACCGATCCGCAGAGAATACGCAGATACCATTTTTCTTGTAACATCGGGCGAGTATATGTCTCTCTATGCAGCCAACAACATCCTCCGCGGAATCAAGAACTATGATGACGATCAATGCCGGGTCGCCGGCATATTATACAACCGCCGGAACGTGCAGGATGAGGATGCCCGTATTGAAGCCTTTGCAAAAGCTGTCCGCCTCCCCATCTGCGCACATATCCCGCGCACGGATACCTTTGCACTGGCAGAGCGCGCCAACTGCACCGTGATGGAATATAACGATCCTGAACTAACCGGAATTTTTGACGGTCTTGCACAGTCTGTCATTGGCGGTGCTCCTCTGCATGCGGCAAATCCGCTGACTGATGAGGAGCTGGAACAGGTGGTGCTCGGCGCTGTACGGCCTCACGCCAGCGGTCTGGCCACCTCTGGCTGTGACGTTGTGCAGGAAAGCCATCCAGACATCGTCATGCCGGATCTCTCCAGTCAGAACCGTTATCTGTCCAAAAACATGGTACGCGACGAACCTCTGCATGGCTGTGCATTCAACGGCGCACTGTCCATGAGTATACATATCCGTGATGCAGTGGTACTGGGGCATTCACCGAAAAGCTGTCTCTTTTTATCCTACCAGAGCATCACATCATCGGGCAGACGCCCTCTGTATGAGCGCGGCTCATTGCTTCCTGTTCCCATCGCTCCCAACCTGGAATCCAGTGAGATGAGCGAGTCCGAGATGATCTTTGGCGGTATGGAGAAACTGACAGACACTGTAAAAAAAATCAAGAGACGCCGCCCCCCCGCCATCATCGTCGTCAGTTCCTGCCCTGCCGGGATCATCGGTGATGACATTGACCGGGTAACGTCTCTGGCTGATGACAAAACTTCCATCGTGACCATCAAGGCTGACGGCAATCTATCCGGTGACTACCTGCAGGGAATGCTTCTGGCCTACACGCAGCTGGCCGGTCAGATGATTAAAAGAAAAGTCCCTGTGATTCCGAACACAGTTAATATTGTATTCGAAAAGGTGGTCGCTAAAAATACAGAGTCTAACTTTCAGATTATCCGGGGTTTTCTGCAGCGGATGGGCATCCGTGTAAACTGCCGTTTTCTTTGCAATACCACCTGTGAACAACTGGAAAATTTCGTCTCTGCCCCTTTAAATCTTCTGGCCTACAAAGATTATACCGGAAATATGCTCAAAGATTTCTTTACGGAAAATTATCAGTCCCTCTTCTTTGACGATCCCTTCCCCGTCGGGTTCGATCAGACTTGCCGCTGGCTTTTGAAGCTCGGTGAGTTCTTTGGCCGGTCTGAAACCGCACAGGAGCTGATCGACGAACACCGCCGGCTCTATAAAGAACGCATCCATGCGGTAAGACCGGTGCTTGAAGGCAAGCGACTGATGATCATCACCTACAACCACAATCTGGACTGGATCCTGAAGGCGGCATTGGAGGCCGGCATCGTCATCGTCAAGCTGGGAATCCTCAACTTTTCACAGGACGAAGGTTTTACCTCTGCCCTTCAGATGGATCTGCCGCTTGAACTTGACTATGACCGCGCCATGCGGATACCTGATATTCAAAAATACCAGCCGGACATTGTCCTCAGCAACTACGATTCCTCAACGGTATCACAGGCGCTGCTGTCAGATACGATTCCGATGTGTCCCGATGTCGGATTTTTCTCCGGGCTGCTGATGGTGGAACGCTGGGCCAAACTGATTGATATGAATCTGGAAGGAGACTGGAAACATGATGAACCCTTATTTAACCAATATTTCCCCCGATAGTTTTTCCGGGATTTTGTTCGCCATGGAAGGCGTTGAAAATGTGCTGACGCTCCTGAATGGTCCTTCCGGCTGCAAGTTCTACCACAGTGCGACTTCGGACAGCCAGGCACTCCGCCAGAAAGAATTTGACCCGCTGAATTATCCGGAGGAATGGTATTTCGGTCAGCCTCGGATCCCCTGTACGTTTTTAGACCGCAGAGATTATGTCTATGGAAGCAAAGAAAAGCTGCTGGACGGCATCGCTTTTTTTAAGGAGCGGGTTTCTTTTGACCTGTTATGCGTTGTGAATTCTCCGGGAGCCGCCTTGATTGGCGATGACCTCGCCGGAATCCTTTCTCTGGCGCTTGATGATATCCCTTATATCACAGTGGAGACTCCGGGATTCTCCAGCAACGTCTGCAGAGGCTATGAAACCGGAGTCCTGTCTCTGCTGAGACAGCTGGAGGCAAAAAGATTGACGGTCCCGGCTGAACCGCTGACCGTCAATCTGCTGGGCATCTCCATCTATCACAATTACCATGAAGGGGACCTGAAGGAACTGAAACGCCTGTTTGCTCTCTGCGGCATCGGTGTCCACTGCTGCGTGTGTGCAGGATGTTCCCTCACAGAACTGCTGTCACTGCCGCAGGCCTCACTTAATGTAGTCGTCCGGCCTGAATACGGTCTGGAAACCGCCCGATATTTAGCAGAGACATGCGGTACCCCCTATTATGTCTGTGATGGCCCTCCCGTCGGTTTTGCCGCTACAGAAAAGATGATGACAGATATCTGCCGCATCCTGGGCGCCGATCCGACTGCTGTCATCACGGAAAGCGAACGTGCCAGAGGGCGTGCCTATGTTCATTTATCGCGCCTTAATTCTCTGACTGGTCTGCCGCGCGGGGTGGCTTTTTCTGTGGAAGGCACCTGGTCAGAGGCTTACGCTTACGGCAGTTTTCTGATCCACTATCTGGGCATGGCTCCCGTCTGCTTTTCCATCACCAGTCCGGACAGCGACTGCAGGCAGTCCTTGCTGCTGAGTCTGGCAGAGCAATATAAATGCCCCCAGACTCTGGAGGCAGATATCCTGGAAACACCCGGTGAGATTGTCCTCGCAAACGGATGCACCATCGCAAAACTGAAACTTACTCATCACATTTTCTCCGGGATTGAAAACGCACTTCCCGGCATGGGCTATATCAATGTCACACCCAAGACTCATCTCGGCATCAATGGAGCTTTATTCCTTCTGGAGCAGGTGTTAAATGGTCTTACCTACTCTTATTGACTGATTTTATCATAACAGTGCGGTCGGCGGTCGCGGTAGAGTCCCCACTCCAGCCGGCAGTCCGCCGCCTGTTTCAGGTCAATCTGCGACAGCAGGATTTCTTCCTGATCTCTGGATGCCTGTGCAGTGACCTCCCCCATTTCATCCGTAATAAATGAAGATCCATAAAACAGCAGTGCTGAATGCTGACCTCCGTTTTCCTCATCGGGCATCACCTCTTCCAGTCCAATCCGGTTTGCCGCAATCACCGGCACGATGTTTGCGGCCGCATGCCCCTGCATGGTCCGCCGCCAATGGGGCATACTGTCACACTCCAGGATTGGCTCACTGCCGATCGCTGTCGGATACAGCAAAAGCTCCGCTCCCATCAGGGCCATGCATCTGGCAGTCTCGGGAAACCACTGGTCCCAGCAGATCCCCACACCGATCTTGCAAAATCTTGTCTCCCAAACTTGAAATCCTGTGTTTCCAGGCGAAAAATAGAACTTTTCCTGATAATAATGATCATCCGGAATATGCGTCTTGCGGTAGACCCCCAGCACACTGCCGTCGGCATCGATCACAGCGACTGAATTATACAGGCAGTTTCCGTCCTGCTCATAAAAACTGACCGGAATTACCACCCCCAGTTCCCGGGCTACTTTCTGAAAATGAAGGACGGCATCATTCTCCATCACCGGTTTCGCAAACTGGTAATAACGGTAACGCCGTTCCTGGCAGAAATACTGGCGTTCAAAAAGTTCCGGCAGCAAAATGATATTAGCCCCCTGTCCGGCAGCTTCCCGCACCATACTATCCGCTTTTTCAAGATTTTCCTTTACCTCCCGGCTGCAGCGCATCTGTATGGCAGCCGCTGTCACTTTTCCTGTCATAGCTTTTCACAATCCTTTCTCCCCGCTGGAATCTGCTGTGTGATGCAGTGAATGTTGCCGCCGCCTAAAAGGATATCCCTGGCGTACACCGGTTCCACTTTCCGTTCCGGAAACAGCTGCCCCAGAATATCGACTGCCGTCTGATCGTGTTCATCGCCAAACTGAGGAACTACGATACTGTCATTGGCAATATAAAAGTTTACATAACTGGCAGCCAGCCGTTCACCTTCCCGACGCTTTTCTTCCCCTTCCTCGTATACGTATCCCGGCAAGTCTTCCGCCGTCACGCAGACCGGAACTCTGGGAATTGGCAGACGATGTACCAGAAACGGCCGGCCTTTTGCATCCGTCTCCCGCTCCAGCACAGAAAGACTGCTTCTGGAATATGCATACTGAGGATCTTGCTCATCGTCCGTCCAGGCCAGTACCACCTCACCCGGACGCACAAACGCACAGACATTATCCACATGCTCATTCGTCTCATCCTGCCAGATGCCATGCGGCAGCCAGATGATTTTCTCGGCTCCGATCCATATCTTTAACTGCTCCTCAATCTCCTGTCTGGTAAGATCCGGATTACGTCCTCTGCTCAGCAGACACGCCTCCGTCACCAGCACCGTCCCTTCCCCGTCACTGTGAATGGAACCGCCTTCCAGCACAAACGGATGAGCGTCATAACAGCCGATCCCAAGTTTCCGGCAGAAAGAGGAGGCCACCTGGTCATCCCGCTCCCAGCGGGCATAGAGACCGTCCACTTCACCTCCCCAGGCGTTAAATTTCCAGTCGACACCACGCAGCTTTCCTGTATCGTTGATCACAAAAGTAGGCCCCGTATCCCTTGCCCATGCATCATCCGTCTCGATCTCCATGATCTGTACCTGATCCGGCAGCATACTGCGCGCCTGATCGATATGCGCTCTGTCTGCCAGCATATAGACAATTTCACTGCGCGCGATGATCTTTGCCACGCGGGCAAAAACTTCTTGTGCTCCTCTGGCTTCATAGGGCCAGGAACCAGGGCGCACCGGCCATACCATCATACAGCCCTGATGGTATTCAAATTCCCCCGGCATTCTGAATCCGTCTGCGCGGGGCGTCTTCCTGTCTTTACAACCCACTGGTATACTCCTTTTTATGAAAGTCTTTCTTTAAAATCCCCGTAGCCAAAAGTCCGGATGATCCGGCAGTTGCCTTCCCTGTCCATGGCCGCGATCGCCGGAAGCGGGATACCGTTGAACGTATTGTTTTTCACCATAGAGTAAATTGCCATATCTTTAAAATACAGTTTATCCCCCACCGATACCGGCTGCTCAAAAGAGTAGTCCCCGATGACATCCCCTGCAAGACACGTATTTGACGACAGCCGGTACGTATATGGTTTCTCTCCCGCTTCGTATCCGCCAAGCAGGGGGGGGCGGTACGGCATCTCCAGCACATCCGGCATATGACAGGCGGCGGAAGCGTCCAGAATCAGGGTGTGAATATCATTTTCCACAATGTCCAGCACCTCCGTCACCAGATAACCGGCATTCAATGCGACCGCCTCCCCCGGTTCCAGATACACCTCCACTCCATACGTTTCCTTCATACGGATGATACAGCGCTTCAACAAATCCCGGTCATAGTCCGGGCGGGTAATATGATGTCCGCCGCCCATGTTCAGCCATCGGACCTGATGCAGATACTCTCCAAATTTTTCTTCCACCGCTTCAAGTGTCTCTGCCAGTGCATCTGCATTCTGCTCACACAGTGTGTGAAAATGTATCCCGTCGATTTGAGGGAGCAGATCTTCCCGGAAATTCGCCTTCGTCACGCCAAGTCTTGACCCTGGGGCACAAGGATCATAGAGCGCATGATCCCCCTGTGTCGAGCACTCCGGATTCACACGGATGCCAACACTGCCATGCTTACAGCGTTCTCGGTATTTCATAAACTGCGCAAAGGAATTAAAAATAATATGATCGCAGATTTTTACGATCTCCTCAAAATCCTTCTCCTTATAGGCCGGAGAGAAGATGTGCGTTTCACCGCCCATCTCCTCGTGTCCCAGCCTGGCCTCATACAGTCCGCTGGCCGTCGTTCCGCTGATGTAAGATCCGATCAGCGGATATTCATGAAACATGGAAAAGGCTTTCTGCGCCAACAGAATTTTACAGCCCGTCTCCTGTTCTGTCTCTCTTAAAATCGTCAGGTTTTCTTCCAGTTTTTTTTCGTCCACCACATAGCATGGGGTGGGCAGCTCGTGGATCTTCATGATTCTACCGTCTGCGGATTTTCACAGACCACCCAGGGAAGTCCGTACCGATTCAATGCTTCCATGTACGGATCCGGATCAAATTCTTCTACATTGAAGATACCGGGCTTCTGCCATGCGCCGTTTAGCACCAGCATGGCGCCGATCATGGCCGGAACACCCGTCGTGTAAGAAACTGCCTGAGATCCCACTTCTTTGTAGCATTCCTGATGATCGCAGACATTATAGATATAGATTGTTTTCTCTTTCCCATCCTTGATTCCCGTAAAGATACATCCGATATTTGTCTTGCCCACCGTCCGCGGTCCCAGTGAAGCCGGGTCCGGCAACAGTGCTTTCAGAAACTGGATCGGAACAATCTCTTTTCCGTCAAAGGAAACAGGATCTGTTCTCAGCATCCCCACATTTTCCAGGCACTTCATATGGGTCAGATAGCTCTGGCCAAATGTCATAAAGAAACGGATTCTTTTTACCCCCGGTATATTCTTCGCCAGAGATTCAATCTCCTCATGATGAAGAAGATACATATCCTTCTCTCCGACTTCCGGAAAATCATATACCCGTTTGATACTCATGGGCTCTACCTCAACCCACCTGCCATTCTCCCAGTAAGAACCCGGCGCAGATACTTCCCGCAGATTGATCTCCGGGTTGAAGTTTGTCGCAAACGGATAACCGTGGTCACCGCCGTTGCAGTCCAGGATATCAATGTAGTGGATTTCATCGAAGTAATGCTTCAGCGCATACGCCGTATAGACACTGGTGACACCGGGATCAAAACCGCTGCCCAGAAGTCCTGTGATCTTGGCCTCCTTGAATTTTTCCTGATACGCCCACTGCCAGGAGTAATCAAAATAGGCGGTAAAGCCAAGCTCTTTGCAGCGCGCCTCATAGATTTCTCTCCAGGCGGGGTCTTCCGTATCCTCCGCTTCATAGTTGGCCGTATCGATATAATGTACGCCGGTCTCCACGCAGGCGTCCATGATCGTCAGATCCTGATATGGAAGTGCCACATTCAGCACCGCATCCGGCTTCCATTCTTTGATCAGGCTGACAACTTCCTGTGTGTTGTCCGCATCGACCTGGGCGGTTTCAATCTTTGTGTCAGTGTTTGGCTGCAGTTCTTCTTTCAGCGCGTCACATTTCGCTTTCGTCCTGCTCGCAATCATTATTTCGGTAAATACATCGCTGTTCTGACAACATTTACAGATGGCAACCCGTGCCACGCCTCCGCATCCGATAATCATTAATCTGCTCATATTCTGTGTTCCTCCTCTTCCAGTAAATCCTCGACGTACCTGGGCAGCATAAATGCCCCGATGTGCAGGTTCGCCGTATAGTACCATGTCTTCAGTTTCCGTTCCCGCCACTTTTTACCATCAAAGTCTTTGACCGGATGATATTTTTTTGACGCAAATCCAAACAGCCAATAACCCGACGGGCACGTCGGAATGTGGGCCTGATAGACTCTGCTGATCGGAAAGCTTCTGTATACTTTGCGGTGCATACTCCGGCAGGCCATCTCATCTTCATCATAGAAAGGGCTTCCATGCTGGTAAACCATAATGCCGTCCTCTTTCAGCGCACGATACCCGGCCCCGTAAAATTCCTTGGTAAATAATCCTTCCGTATAGCCAAAGGGATCTGTGGAATCATTGATAATGATATCATACACTTCCGAACATTTTCTCAGAAACCGCAGACCGTCCTCATGAAAAATCTTTACCCGCTCATCTTCCAGTCCCCGCGTCATATCCGGAAAATACTTTTTGCACACCTCCATAAACATTTCATCCGGCTCCACGACGTCGATCTCCTCAATCTCCGGATACAGACAGAATTCACGCGCCACGCCGCCGTCTCCGCCTCCGATGATCAATACCTTTTTCGCATTCGGATGTACCGACATGGGTACGTGTGTCACCATCTCATTATAAATAAATTCATCAGCATCAGAGAACAGGATATCTCCGTTCAGCGTCAAAAATCTTCCGAACTCCGGAGATTCAAAGACATCAATGCGCTGATACTCACTTTCCCCGGAAAACAGCTGCTTCTCCGTTCGAATCGATAATTTCACATTTTGTGTATGTATTTCCGAAAACCACATCTCCATGCCTGATCACTCCTGTATCACATTCAAATTTTCCACTTGCGGATCTTCCGTTCCCTGCAGGGAACAGCCCTTTTCTTTTGCAAAGATAATATAATCGATAATTTCCTGAGTGATGCGCTCGCCCGGAGCCAGAATCGGTATTCCCGGGGGATAGCACATCACAAATTCACCGCAGACCTGCTGCTGCGTTTCTTCAATCGGCATCAGCTTTCTTCTGGCATAAAAAGCTTCCTGCGGAGAGATCACAACCTCGGGCTGGATATATTCCCCCGTAATCAGATCACTTCCGTCTCTTTCGTATAGCCGTTTAATATCAGCCAGAGCTCCCACCAGCCGCTCAATGTCACGGATCCTGTCGCCGATGGAAATATAGGCAAGGATATTGCCAATATCCCCAAATTCAATCTGAATATCGTATTCATCCCGCAGCAGATCATATACCTCAATTCCGGTAAGTCCAATTCCCTGCGTGTACACAGAAAGCTTTGTCACATCAAAGTCATAGACACTGCCCCCGTTGATCAGTTCTTTTCCATAGGCATAGTATCCGCCGATCGCATTGATTTCATTCCGTGCATACTCAGCCATCTGCACGACCTTTGCGAACGATTCCCTTCCGCGCAGCGCCAGATTTCTTCTGGAAATATCAAGACTTGAGAGCAGCAGATAGGATGCGCTCGTCGTCTGTGTCAGGTTGATAATCTGACGTACATATTCGGCATTCATGCTGTCACTCGCCAGCAGAATAGAACTCTGGGTCAGACTCCCGCCCGATTTGTGCATGGAAATCGCTGCCATATCAGCTCCTGCCGCCATCCCTGACATCGGCAGATTCTCACCAAAAGACAGATGTGTGCCATGCGCTTCATCGACGAGGACTTTCATCCCAGCTCCGTGCGCAGTCTTTACTATGGAGTGCAGATCGGAGCATATTCCATAATACGTCGGATTGTTGACCAGCACCGCCGCCGCATCCGGATTTTTTTTGATCGCCTCTGTGAGACGGTCCGGCTCCATGCCAAGTGCAATTCCGATTTGTTCCTGCACTTTCATATCGACATATACGGGAATTGCTCCGCACAGAACGAGTGCATTGATCGCGCTTTTGTGCACATTCCTCGGCAGTATGATCTTATCCCCCGCCTTACATACAGACAGTATCATGCTCTGCACTGCCGAAGTGGTACCTCCAACCATTAGAAACGCATGGTCCGCCCCAAAGGCTTCTGCCGTCAGCTCTTCCGCCTCGCGGATCACCGAAACCGGATGACAGAGATTGTCAAGCGGCTTCATGGAATTCACATCCAGACTGACACATTTATCCCCCAGAAGTTCAGCCAGCTCCGGGTTTCCTCTTCCCCTCTTATGGCCCGGCACGTCAAACGGCACCACTCTCTTTTTTCTTAATACTTCAAGCGCCTCGTAAATCGGCGCTGATGTCTGTCGATTTCTGTTCATATATTCTCCCTTTTACCTGCCCCATATCAGAAAAACAGCAATAGTCCGGATGCTGAAACAAGCATCGAATAAACTGTTACAAAAAATAAGCAGATGAAAAAATCCATCTGCTTACCATCAATCTATCTATTTACGTTTTTTATGCTTTATCCTAATAGAATTCAAACAGACTGCATTTGTTTTCTGAGTATAAATAGCAAATATAAAGTTACGTACTCTTATTGACCGTTTCACAAGATGATGCGTATTCACGCTGATTATAAAGTAATCAACTTATAAAATTTGAGCTTCTAACTCAATCAATAATGCGGCTTCTTGTCCGCGCTCGGCAACCGATCCCGCCTGTCCGTCCGGCTTATCTCATCGGATCATATATTTGCTTGAAAACAAAGTAATCTTATGCTTTCTATAGCCCTTTTACTTTAACATAAAACAATTTCTTCTGTCAACATATTTTCTCCGCGCACACAGCCATTTCAGACTCTGCACACTGACGTTGCGATTTTCTCCGTAAATGCAGCATCATGTTCCACAAAAAGCAGCGTCGGTTTCCACATAAGCAGCAGCTTTTCGAGCTGCATCCGGGAATATACATCGATAAAGTTCAGCGGTTCATCCCAGATGTAGAGATGTGCCTTTTCACAGAGACTTTCAGCAATCAGAACCTTTTTCTTCTGACCTTCACTGTAAGTCTCCATATCTTTATGAAACTGAACACGTGAAAAATCCAGCTTGCGCAAAACCGCCTTAAACAAATGCTCTTCGATATCCGATTCCCGTATATATTCAGCCAGACTTCCTTTCAGATGAGAGGTATCCTGTGACACGTAGGAAATCTTCAGACCGCTTCCGACATTCAGCTCCCCGTGATATGCGATTTTCTCCCCCAGTATCCGTTTTAAGATACTGGATTTTCCGCTTCCGTTTTTCCCCTGTATGGAGATACGTCCGCCTCTTCTGACAGCGAAATTCACATTGCTGCAGACTTCATGATTCCCGTAATACAACGAGAGGTCTGACGCCGAAACCAGAACCTCTTTGTGATAGACAAGCGGTTCCATCTTCAGGATATCGGAATCTTCCTGATTTTTCAGAAGTACCTTCTTTTCCTGCAGCGCCCGTTCCTGACGGTGTGCAAGGTTCTTTCGTCTCTGCTGCATGCGTCTGGACTTCTCACCGATATAATCCCTGCTGATCCGGTCCGTTTGCTACAGATTTCTTTCCCAATTTTGTCGACTCCACAGCATCCCCCCAGCGTTTTGTCTGGTCTGCGGCAGCCGAAAGCCTCCGAATATCCTTTTTCAGCCGTTCATTTTCGGCCATTTCAAATGCATCCTGCATCTGCCGGTTTTGATACCAGGAAGAAAAATTTCCGCTCTGAACCTCAAGATCAGACCGGTTAAAAGCCAGCACATGATCGATACATCCATCCAGAAAAGACCGGTCATGGGATACCAGCAGGAATCCTTTTTGCTTTTTCAGAAATGCACTGACCCGCACTCTGGATTCTCTGTCCAGGTGGTTCGTCGGTTCATCGATCAGCAGGAAACTCCCCACCCTCTGAAACAAAACTGCAAGCATGACTTTTGTCTGCTCCCCATAGGACAGTGTCCGAAACGGGCGGTACAGCATCTCTTCTTCTGCACCAAGTTCTGCCATATCCTTTTTCAGCTTCCAGAGCAGCAGCCCCGGCTCCAGGCAGTACATTGCATCGACCGTATCAAGCCCTCTGTCTGCAACCGGATACGGGAAATAATCAAAGCTGACATCCGCGGTAATACTTCCGCTGTATTCCATCCCGCCTGTCAGCAGTTTTAAAAATGTTGTCTTCCCTTTTCCATTCCTTCCGACAACCCCGGTTCTCCAGTCTGTATCCAATCTGAACGATACTTTTTGGAAAATCGGATCATAACTGTTTTCATACGAAAAAGAAAGGTCTGTTACCTGTAACAGTGACATATTTCATCCCTCCAGCAAGCATGAACCTTTCATATTCATGCAAAAAACGGTTGCAAGAATATACATTCCCACAGCCGTCTCCGTAAATAAAATGCAGCGGACCTTCAGACAAAGTCTCCCGGTGCGAAATGAAATAACATTCTTTCACCCCTTTCCGCTTGATGTACAGATCTTATCACACATTTTATGTTTTGGCAAGTCAGCTGACGATACGCTCACTTTTCCTAGCATCCATACTCCTGCTCAAAACGCTGAACATTTTCGCTTTTCCCAATGACCACAATGACATCCCCATCCTGAAATGCATAATCAGGACGTATCTCTGTGTCGGTCCTTCCCCCATACTCAATTGCAATGATGTTCAGACCGAATTTCTGGCGAATTGGAAAATCCCTGACACATCTTCCCGTCAGTCTGTCGGTAATCTTGATTTCTGTAATCTCGACATCATTGTCCAGTGATATGTAATCCATCACGCTGCTTGTCAGAAGCTTTTTAGCCAGACGCAGCGCCATATCCCGTTCCGGGTATACGACCTCTGCACCGATTTTTTCGAGAACGGCACCCTGATCTTCACTGATGGCTTTCGCGATCACCCGTCGAACTCCAAGATTCACAACATTCAGCGTGACCAGTATACTGGTATCAATTTTTTCCCCAATACACACAATAACCGTATCACAATTCTGAATTCCCATCTCTTCGAGAACTTCTTTCGTCAGCTCCCCTGCAACGTAGGCGTAATCTGTATAAAACCTCAGCTCTTTTACCTTGTTTTCATTGTTGTCCACAACAATCAAATCTTTTCCTGCGGCCGCAAGCTCCTTGGCCAGTGCTGTGCCAAATCTTCCCAGGCCAATGACGGCATAAGACGCGCTTTCTTTTTTCCCCAACATTTTTCTTTCCCTCCTTAACCGATTGTTATATTTTCTTCTGTAAATGTTGCCGACGATGGTGCCTTAAAATGCCAGATGGTTGCAATCGTCAGTGCCCCCAGTCTCCCGATAAACATCGTCAGAATCACGATCAGCTTGCTGGATGCAGCCAGATCGGGCGTAATGCCTGTCGATAAGCCCACCGTTCCAAATGCAGATGTGATCTCAAACAGCAGCTGCATAAAGGAATATTCAGGCTCCAGCAGACACAGAATAAAGGTTCCTGCACATACCACCATCCCTGACAGCAGTGTGATGATAAATCCCCGCTGGATAACCTCTGTAGGGATCCGCCTTTTAAATGCCGTACAGTGCTGATTTGTTGCAGCGCTTTTCACCGCATGCAGCAGCACAAACAGCGTGCTCGTTTTGATACCGCCCCCCGTTGATCCCGGAGAAGCGCCGATAAACATCAGCAAAATCAAAACAAACAGTCCTGCATTCGTAAAATTCCCAATCGGATATGTAGAAAACCCGGCCGTTCTCGCCGACACACTCTGGAAAAACGCCCCAAGCCAGGTGACATTCTCTGTCGCTTTCAGCAGCAATGTTCCGATGATCAGAAGCGCCGTACTCACAGACAGTACGACTTTGGAATGCAGCGACAGTTTACGGAACGAATGGTTCTTCAGGATGTCCAGGATAACCAGAAAACCAATTCCACCAAAAATAATCAGTCCCGCTGTCGTCAGATTCAGCAGAACATTGCTCTGGTACGGAATCAGATTCTGAAGACCGCCCAGAATATCGAACCCAGAGTTGTTAAACGCCGCAACCGAATGAAAAAGACTGATCCCAAGCGCATCAAGCGGCGGGAAGTCCTGGACAAATACCAAAAAGCTGAGCAGCGCTCCGGCCACCTCAAAACAAAGGGTCATCAGCAGTACGGATTTCACCAGCCGAACCAGGCCTTTTGAATTTCCTACATTCATCGCCTCTTTTACAAGTGTCCGGCCCTTCATGCCTACGCGCTTTCCGGCGATCAGAATAAACCCAACCCCGACAGAGGTGACCCCCAATCCTCCGACCTGTATCAGCAGCGCCACTACAGTTCTTCCAAAAATTGTAAAATGTTCTGCCGTGTCAATCGCAATCAGTCCTGTCACACATACGGCGCTCGTAGAAGTGAACAAAGCGTCAATAAAACTCACATTTGCCCCTTCATTAATCGATACGGGCAAAAGCAAAAGCAGTGTTCCCACTGCGATCACAGCTGCAAACCCCAAGACAATCAGGCGTGCTGGCGGTTGTTTCTTTAAAAAAGAGATTCCTTTCTTGATCGTCCCCATCTCAGACTTCCTTTCCTGCTCTTAAAACACAGAAAAAGACACAACTTGTAACGGATTGATACAAGTTATGTCTTACCTTGTTCATATTTTTTGATCTATGTCGTCCATTTCAGGTCCTTTCCGACTAAGTAAATTATCCGTATTATATAGGATATTCCCTCCTTAGTCAATACCCGTTTTGAAACTTTTATTCTCAGCAGGTAGCGCCTCCAACTTCATGAAGTTTGGCATCCAGTATTTCCTGTTTTCTATTCAGTATCTCATCGGAAAGGATTTCAGCCTGAGCGTTTTCAAATCCAAGACGGTCAATCGTCTGTGCGAAGCGTTCTCCGGTTTTTCCCTGCTCCCTGAACAGTAAAATTGCTTTTTCCACTGCACGTAAGACTTCTTCTTTCGTCTCAAAGATTTTGTCCAGCGCCTGGCCCTGTGCAACCTGTTTTCCCCATCTTCCGCCTATGTATACTTTATATCCATTCTTTCCGCTTTCAATGGCATCAAAATGGCAGGTTCCGATACATCTTCCACAGTTGGTGCATTTTTCTTCGTCAATTACAAGCATCCCATCCTCAACTTTTGCTGCATGAACCGGACAGGCTTTTTCAACGCCGCACTTCTTACAGCCGTTACACTGATCTTCATCAAATTCCGGAACCATCTGTCCTACGATACCAAGGTCATTCAAATCCGGTTTCACGCAATTATTGGGACATCCGCCGACTGCGATTTTAAATTTGTGGGGCAGTTTTACCTGACGGTAACCTTCATAAAAAAGTTCATGGATTTCTTCAGATAATGCGTACGTATCGATCAGTCCATACTGGCAAGTCGTCCCTTTGCACGATACGACAGGCCTTACTTTGGAACCTGTTCCTCCGGTCGTCATTCCGGCTTCTTCAACTGCAGCACGAAATGCATCGATCTTTTCAAAGGGAATCCCCGGAACTTCTACCGTAAGCCGGGTCGTAAATGCTACCTCCCCGCTGCCAAATTCTTTTGCGGCATCACTGATGGCTCTCATCTGATCTGCCGTGATCTTTCCGTTCTTCGTAATGATTCTTCCTGAAAAATTATCCGTTCCTTTGTTGCTCAGAAAACCAAGTCCTTTTACTCTCTTTTCTTCCTCTTTGCTGACTGTCAGTGTTGCCATTTCTTTCCTCCTTATTCTGCTAAATCTTTTCCATTAAACATTGTTCCGCCTTCCAGAACACGTGTGTTCACATAGCCGTAATGTTTCATACGGTTCTGAAGCAGGTATGCCCGCTTTCCTTTTGAGCATACCAAAAGCAGTTTTTCTTCCTTGCCAAGTCCTTCCACTTCACCATTGACTTCCGTCAGATTCACATACGGCACGCCGTCGATGGACGGTACCGGTGAAGCGTCAATGATGCGGTAATCAGAAGCTTCCCCATTTTCAAACTGTACCGGCGTCATCGTTTCAAATTCACCTGCCATCTTATTGAGCAGTACATTAACGGTATGCACAAACGGATGCATCGCCGTGGAAAACGGCGGAGCATAGGCAAAATCAAGATGTTCCAGATCCTGTACAGAAGCTTTCATGCTGAGTGCCATGACGGCGATGTCCACCATCTTATCCACCGCACCTTTTCCAAGACATTGCATTCCCAGAAACTTTCCAGTTTTCATATCCGCAACCATTTTCACAATAAACAATCCGGCTCCCGGATAGTAATGTGCCTTATCATCTACTACGGTTATGACTGACACCGGCTCAAATCCGGCAGCCCCGGCAGCTTCCTCTGAAAGTCCAGTACGTCCTGCGTTGAGACCAGGCAGTTTTACGATTCCTGTTCCCAGGACCCCCGGGTATGTGATCTTCTCTCCGCAGATGTTCTTTGCCGCAATACGCCCCTCAATATTTGCAGACGATCCCATTGGGGACCATGCATGTTCTTCTGTGATACGGTTCGTCACCATTGCACAGTCGCCAATTGCATAAATGTTTTCATCATTCGTCTGAAGATATTTATTGACCTTCACCGTTCGGTTCGGCATCAATTCAATACCTGTATCTGCAAGAAATCCCGTATTGACCCGGATGCCGAGTGACAGGATCACTGCATCAGCTTTTAATGTACGTTTGTCTGTTTTGACTTTTTCTACTTTTCCGTCACCGATAATGCCTTCCAGCTTCGTCCCGGTCAGCGCCATGATTCCCTGGTCTGCCAGATAGTCCTCTACATAAGCTGCGACTTCCCGGTCAAACCCCGGCATGATCTGAGGTGCCATGTCGATCACAGTCACACGGATGCCTTTTTCTTTCAGGTTTTCAGCTACTTCCAGGCCGATAAATCCGCCGCCTGCCACCACTGCCCTTTTGATTTCTCCGCTTTCCACTGCCGTATGCAGTGCTTCGGCATCGTCCGGCGTTCTCATAAAATACACGTTTTTCAAATCGACGCCCTCTACCGGCGGCTTCACGGGAGATGCACCCGTCGCAATTACCAGTTTGTCATATGTATAGGATGTCTCTTCTCCTGTATCCATCCGGACTGCCTTCACCGATTTGTTTTCTCTGTCAAGGCCGGTTACTTCCACCCCTGTCTCCACAAGCGCACCGGTCAGCTTACTGAAATTTTCGGGCGTATTCACGATCAACTCACTTTTTTCATGAATCACTCCGCCGACATAATAAGGAAGCCCGCATCCCGCATAGGAGATATCCCTGCTCATAGTCAGGATCTTAACTTCTGCGTTCTGATCTTCTCTCTTTATTTTTGCCGCTGCTTTCGTTCCGGCTGCAACTCCACCAATTATTAAAACTTTCATTGCTTTGCCCCTTTCCTGTGTACGGTCACCTGATCTCTTGATATCAGCATAGCACTTCTTTATCCATATGTAAAATACTATCTAATTATATACATTATAGGTTTTTCCTATATTTAGCAATTACCTGTATAGACATAATCAAGATACTTCCCTGCCGTATCAGCAAGCGCGTAAACACGCTCCAACTCCGTGGCCGCGCGGTCCGTCATACGAAAACGCGGGAAAAACCTTGTGACATGAAGTGGTATCAGGGGGTTGACCGAATTTACCCAGGACGCCAGTTGCTTCATCTCTTCCTCAGAATCATTTTCTCCCGGGATAATCAATGTGGTCAGCTCTATATGGCAGCATGTTTCCGCTCTTTTTATAAAACGCTTTACCGTTTCAAGATCCCCGCCCAGTTTTTTATAATAGGTATCTGTAAATCCTTTTAAGTCAATATTCAGAGCGTCCAGATGAGGCAACAGTTCTTCAAGAATCTTAAGTTCGATACAGCCATTTGTCACCACGACATTTTTCATATCTGCACGATGGATCAGTTCTGCCGTATCCCTGACGTATTCATAACCGATCAGAGGTTCGTTGTACGTAAACGCCACTCCGATATTACCCCTGCTTTTCAGCGATACTGCCATTTTGACCAGATCTTCCGGCATCATTTCCCGGGTCTGTATTTCTTCCCCGCACATGGAGATTTCATAATTCTGGCAAAATGGACATTGCAGGTTACACCCGAAACTTCCCACCGAAAGGATATCACTTCCCGGAAAAAAGCGATTGAGCGGCTTTTTTTCAATGGGATCAAGCCCCAGTCCGGTAATACGGCCATAACTGGAGCTGATGATTCTGCCGTTCTTTCGTTTTCTTGCTCTGCAGATCCCTGTCTGCCCTTCCTGTAACTCGCAGCGGTGCATACACACCGGACACTTTATTTTCACGTTTTATCACCATGCCTGACTACTCTGAAACGTTCCAGCTCCACCGAATCATCACCGGAGATGCCCGCTTTCTGCTTTGCGATAGCTACCTGCTCCTCAGCCGTATCCACCCCTTTAAGATCGGGCAGCAAAAGTCCTCTCTGTCTTCCTTTTGACACTATCACCCCATATTCTTTCACATCAAGCTCAGAAAGAGAATCCACAGGCTCCGGCTTCTGCAGTACATCAACACTGTATTCCAGCATTCCCAATTCTTCTTTTTTCACACGCTGAAATCTTGGATCCTTGTTTCCCGCACTTACGGCATTCTGAATAATCTCTTTTGCAATATTTTTGCAGACCGGTGTAATGGTTCCAATGCATCCCCGCAGCTTTCCATGTTTGTGTATCGACACAAAGACTCCGGCGCGCTCCCTCATCATCTCATCCGGCAGTCCCTGCGGTTCACACAGTATATCACCAGTTTCCACATAATGCTCCAGGGCCATTCTGGCAAGTCTGGTATAGGCATCTTCACACCGTTTTTTCAAAATAGCCTCCTTCGTTTTCTCACGCTCATACCACTGAAGGAGTCTGCGGCTTTCGTCCTCTCCCGTCACATGATAGGTACAGATCCCATAGCCTACACCAAACGGGCCCTCATATGACAACTTCTCTTTTTTCAGCTCCATGCCATCCAGCGCACCTGCCATCACAAGGAAGGAGCGCTGTCCACACTCACCTGCTTTATCACAGAAATGTTCCGAAAACTCAAACAGTTCCCCAAAAGCTCCCCGTCCCATCACATCCATGATCCGTTCATCATAAAGAGGACCCTCTTTTTGATACCCATACGGGCCTTCTTTTTTCAGACAGTGCGACAGATCGCCGCTTCCGATCACCACCACGTTTCGTAAAAGTCCGGCTGCCGTCTGCTGCAGCATCTGCCCTGCCTGATAATTTTCTGTGGGTGATAGTCCGGCAAATCCCATGCGGACCAGCCGGTATCCCGTAATATACTGATTCACAAAATAAAGTGGTATCATTGTTGCGTGATCAAGTTTTTCGCTCTTTTCCCCCAGCACCCCAAGCGGAAAATCAAGCAACTCTGCCAACCGGCACAGGTTCCGGACAAACTCCGTATCGTATTTTGCGTTTACGGACACCTGCCTGGCCCCAAACTTTCTAAAGTCCCCGGATGCCGTATTTCCCGGTGATACATGAAAGTAATCCGCGTAGATATCCGTATGCGGAGAAATCACTACAATTGTATCGGGCTGCAGCTCTGCTATTTCTTTCGCTGCTTTATGATATGCTTCTATTGTATTTTTTATTTCCCTCTCCTGACCGCGCCCGATTTCGGGTATGATCAGCGGAGGATGTGGTAACATAAACCCACCCAGTACTGCCATCATCTGTCCCTCCCGTCTTCATTCTGTTTTCACACATTATAGCACAGATCGCCCATAAAATTCTGAAAATTTTATAAAAAGCGCAAAAAAATAGCGAAAAGCTTTCGGCATCACTCTCCGCTATTTTGAACACTCATGCAGATATTATCTGTCATGTTCAATGAAACCCCAAACCTCTCGCGGCTGCCGTAAATAAAAAGCACACCACCGCTCCGACCGCCGTCGGCACCAGTATAGAGACCAGCATCCACTTCACACTTTGTGTTTCTTTCTTGATTGTCAGACATGTGGTACCACATGGCCAGTGCATCAGAGAAAATAAGATCATGCTTCCTGCAGTCACCCAGGTCCATCCATTATCCTGAAGAATATGTTTCATTGTGTTCAGATTTTCAACCTCTGTCAGACTTCCCCTGGCCAGATATACCATCAGCATAACAGGAATCACTATTTCATTTGCCGGCATGCCAAGTATGAAAGCCAGGAGAATAACACCGTCCATCCCCAGCAGGCGTCCCAATGGATCCAGCACGTCTGCGCAGTGTGCAAGCAGTGTCAGATCCCCCACCGTGATATTGGCAAGAAGCCAGATAAGCAGCCCTGCAGGAGCTGCGATCACAACCGCTCTGCCGAGTACAAACAGCGTCCGGTCCATGATAGAGCGTATGATAACCTTTCCGACCTGTGGTCTCCGGTAAGGTGGCAGTTCCAGCGCAAAAGATGACGGCATACCCTTTAATATCGTTTTCGACAGTATTTTAGATACCACAAAGGTCATCAATATCCCAAGCACGATCACTCCGGCCAGCAGCGCCGCCGACAAAAAGGAAGAAAACAGACCGGACGCTCCCCCGATCAGGAACATGGAGATGATGGAAATAATCGTCGGAAAACGGCCGTTGCACGGAACAAAATTGTTTGTGATAATTGCAATCAGCCGTTCCCTCGGCGAATCGATGATCCGACATCCAGTCACCCCCGCGGCATTGCAACCAAATCCCATACACATCGTCAGCGCCTGTTTTCCACACGCACAGCATTTTTTAAAACAGTGGTCCAGATTATATGCAATACGCGGCAGATACCCAAAGTCTTCCAAAAGTGTAAACAGCGGAAAAAAAATTGCCATCGGCGGCAGCATCACAGATATCACCCATGCCAGTACACGGTAGATGCCAAAAATGACCGGCTCATAAAAAGCTGGCGGCAGCTGCGCCCATACCGCAAAATCCAGCATCCGGCTTTCCAGCCAGAACAGTCCCTTTGACAGCAGCTGCGATGGAAAATTAGCACCGCTGATTGTGATCCAAAAGACTACAAGAAGCATCAAAAACATAATCGGGAATCCAGTCATCGGACTTGTAAATATGCGGTCCAGTTTCCTGTCTTTCGCTGCATATTCATTATTTTGATAGCAAACGGTCTCACGCACAATCTGTTCGGCTTTTTGAACAAACGCGGACACTATGGCATCTTTGAGCAATTCTTCTGTGTAACCTTCTTTAGCAAGCTGCTCCCGTTCTTTTCGCATCAGTTTCTGAAAAGATTCATCCTCTATGAAGCTGCCATACTCCTGTTTCATTGATGTCAGCAGACTCTCGTCGGCATCCAGTAAACGCGCAGCTATCCAGCGAATATTGCGTTCTTTTCCAACATGCTCTGCGACCGCCGGCATCAGCGACTCAATCGCATGCTCTATGGCCTCCGGATATATAACCGTCAGATGACGGCATTCCTCCCTTTGGTTTATCAGTTTTCTTAAACAGACAAAAATTTGGTCAAGTCCTTTGTTGGCTCTCGCCGTTATACCGATCACCGGCGTCTCCAGAATCTGGGACATGTTATCCAAATCCACATGGATTTTCTTTTTACCGGCCTCATCCATCAAATTCACGCAGACAACGACTCTCTTTGCCGCTTCCATAATCTGAAGCACCAGATTCAGATTGCGCTCAAGGCAGGTAGCATCACAGACCACGACCACTGCATCCGGATTTTCAAAGCATATATAGTTTCTGGCTACTTCTTCCTCCTCAGAATGTGCCAGCAGCGAATAACACCCCGGCAGATCAATCAGATGAAAGCTCTGGTCCCCCCTGATACAGGTTCCCTTTGCATTGCTGACCGTTTTGCCCGGCCAGTTTCCTGTATGCTGTTTCACAAACAGGCAAAACTTACTTTGACTTTTTCCTTCATCTGGAATACTTTTCTTTGCATCCGGGGATTCTATTTCAGAAAGGATGGTGCTCTATGCAGGAACAGACGAATCAAGACAGACAGGAACTCCCGTACAATACCCTGAATGGTTCTGAAGTGACAGTGCCAAAAGAAACATGGGTCACAGAACCTTTGCCGGAGTCAGAACGGCCAAGAAAAGACGGCCCCGGAGGAGAATGACCATGGCATCTTACGTAGCTCCCGAAGTGCGGGAAAGATTCGAATCACTGTCTGTCGATCTAAAGAATATGATTTTGGATCGGGATGTCCGTATCGAAAATATACATGATCTGATACACGTTCTGGAAGAAATCGTTGCGGACAATGAAAACAATTAATCCTTTGGTGCCGGCGCTGGCAGACAGCTCCGGCACTTATTTTCCACAAAATCTTCAGTTTTTTTCTTCCTTTTTCCTGATATTTGATACAGTTACACGCAGACCGTACTTTTCTCCCAGAATCTGATAAAGCGTTTGATAAACTTTCTTCACATCAACTTCTCCGCTTTTTTTTAATTCATCCCCCAACTGATCCCTCCTCTCCGGTAAATTCTATGTACTGCAGCCTGTACTTCTTTCCATATGCGGTACATCCGGGCAAATCCGCTTCATACAATAATGAATAAGGAACTGATTGGGAGGATCTTATGAAGCTGATGCGCTGCGCAGTCTACATCCGTGTCTCAAGTGAAGAGCAGGCAAAATACGGGGATTCCATGCGCGATCAAAAGGAACGTGGAATCGAATACATAAAAAACCGGGGGGATGCTGTGCTTCACGGCATCTATATCGATGACGGCGTCTCCGGTCAGAAACTGGACCGCGGCAATTTTTCCAATCTGTTAAGCGCTGTCAAAAACCATGAGATTGATCTGATCGTTTTCACCAAACTGGACCGCTGGTTTCGCAATCTGAGACATTATCTGAATACGCAAGCCATTCTTGAAGAACACGGTGTTGCCTGGATTGCCATTGATCAGCCCTATTTTGACACCTCAACACCTCATGGCCGGGCTTTTGTGGCACAATCTATGATGTGGGCGGAACTGGAAGCTCAAAACGACGGGATTCGTATCCGTGATGTATTCCGAAATAAAGTAAAATATGGCGAAGTCATCACCGGCAAAGTTCCCCGGGGATACCAGATTCAAGACAAACATCTTGTTTTCTCTGCCGAAGCACCGGCGATACGCGACGGTATCATGTATTACCTCAAAACAAATTCTCTGAATGCAACTCTGCGGTATCTGCAGGATGAATATCAGATCGTCATGACACTTCAGAACCTGAAGAGCAGCATCCTCAAAAATGAGAAATATACCGGAAAATACCGTGGCAACGAACATTACTGCCCACGTCTGATTACGGATGAAGATTTTGTCCAGATTCAGCAGGCACTGTCACGGAATATCCGTTCCCATCAGAAATATGACTATTTATTTTCAGGTCTCCTCTTCTGTGCGGAATGCGGCTCCAGGCTGAATGCCTGCCAGATCCATGTTGTCGTCAAAAGAAACAGCGGCAAGGTATACCGGTACTGCTATCCGGCCTATCAGTGCAGCCGTCATAACACTGCCGGAACATGCTCTATGAAACGAAAAATCCGTGAAACACAGATCGAAAAAATACTTCTGGAAGACCTCAAGCAAGAACTGAAACCGTATAAGGCTGATCTGAGCGTTACAGGGACTCATACTGCCGACAACCGTCCCCGGAAATCAGCGCTGAAAAGCCGGATCCGGCGTCTGAAAGAATTGTATCTGAACGGCGCTATCACAGTCGATGAATATACCTCAGACAGGCTTAAGCTTGAGACGGAACTTGGCTTGCTGCCCGATATGGAAGAGCCGTCCAAAAGTGAGACAGACTTCATGCGCTATGCCGAATATGATTTTGAAACATTATATCAGTTGCTGGATCATATTGAGAAACGCAGATTCTGGCGAAGCTTTCTATCAGAGATCAGAATCTCTAAAAGCTCCGCCAGAACGTGTACTATGGATGTTCTGTTTTTATGATTATGTTTTGCTGATAAGTGAGAGATCCTGTATGCTGTTTCATCCCCGTCAACGCATTAAACACTGTACTCTTCCCCACATTGGGGTTTCCGGCAAGCGCAACTGTCATATTCATCGGATCACCATCCTAACTCTCACCTGTTTTGAATCTTCATCCCGCAAAGCAATCACCGCCCTGCGTATTAAAAAAGCTGCTGGATCTCCCATCGGACTTTTTCCCACACATTCTACTGCTGTCCCGTCGATCAATCCAATATCCTGCAGCCGTCTGCGCATATCGCCCGAAGTCATAAGCTTGGTCACAATGGCTTTCTCCCCGGGCTTAAGCTGAGACAACCGTAATTCCATTTCCACATCCACTCTCCTGCTTCAGCATTTCCTTATGATTACTGTATGAATCCGCAAATGCTTTTGTTAATCTTCAGCCAGGCCATTTTCCATCAGTCCGGAAAGGATTGGATTATAAAGGTATGGAGATTCCGGTGCATCAAGCATATCTTCTATCTCATGCTCCAACAAAATGATTCTTTTCAGATATGCGTTTACAATGATTCTTTTCAGATTTACTATGAACTTTATGTTCATCCACATCACCTCCCAAAAAATTGTACCATAACATCAGGTTAAAAAAAGCTGGTAAATAATTCATAGTTATCTCTCAATATCCGATTTTGCCAAAAAAACAGAGCATATCATTGTGATATGCCCCGTTTACGTTTCTTATTTTTATTTCAATATCTTCATTTTGTAGCGGTTTCTGTTCGCCTGTCCCGCGGACAGACCTTTTTGTTCCCGAAGCCGTGTAAGCTGCATCTCTTTCTTCCTGATATCTGCCATTCTCCTGCTCTCTGGCTGGTATCTGCTGATTTCTTCCCCGCACCTTGCGCTGCGTCCGTTCCGCAGGTATTCAATCCCATACAAAACCGCGATGTGCAGCTTCAGATATGCATACTGCAGGGCTGTGCCAATCCGGTGGACGATTGTCTTTTTATAATCCAGTCCGTCGCTGGCATATGCAGCAATTGCGATTCCAACCAGGATGATGCAGCTGATCTTTAAATAGATACTATATGCCTCCAGCATAAGCTCATCCCCTTTCGCAACACCTTGTTATTATCTTTATAATACTTCTTTTTTTTCAAATAGTCAATATACTTCATCTGTTTTTTTACTTTTATCAGTTTTTATTATCTCATTTTCCGAGAGCAGGCGAATCAGACCAAACCCTGTCAATAATGTCGCGCTGCACAGTACCCATTCCCATCCCACAGGAAAACCAGGAAATACATCAGCCGCTGATCCAATGATAAATCCCATAATCATCAAATATGTTGGCTGCGGATACCGTTCCATTGCTCCTTCAAGCACTTTCGTCGTTAAAATAATTCCAATCAGCAGACCAATCCCCATCGGAAACAGAAAACCAAGATCAAACGAGCTGATTGCTTTCATCGTATCTGTGTAAATTCCCAGCATGAGCAGCAGATAAGAAATGCTGATTCCCGGCAAAATCAATGCTATGGCAGCAATCAAACCGGCGGACACCAGGACAAGAACTCCTGCGCTCCCTCCTCCTGCACCAAATGTTTCCGCCGGAAAAAGGGAAATGAGCATGACCGCCAGAATTCCTCCGATAATACAAACGGGAAGTTTCCAGGTAAATGCCTGTACCCTCGCTTTTTGATACATCATGGGAACTCCCCCGGCCACAGCTCCGAGAAAGAAAAACATCATCGGTTTTGTATATGCCTCAATCAATGCAAGCAGCGGACTCGCAAACAGTACCATTCCGGCAAGCGCAGCAATTGTAAAAATGGCAAGAAACAGAACACTTTCCTTGATCTGCTTTCTAAACGAACTCACCGATGATATCAGCCTGTCGTATATCCCCAGGATCATTGCCATGGAGCCCCCGCTGACACCGGGTACCAGCATGGTTCCTCCGACAATTAACCCTTTAACAGCAATACTGATTTTATCTTTTTTCATAAATACTCCTCACCTTAGTCTTTTCAGCTACATCCGATGATCAAGTTTATATTTCTATATATATGATTCCCCCCATGCCTCATATTCATCTTTCATTACAGACAATGTTTCTGTTGACAACAGATTACATGTGCCCGTTTTCACACGCTTCTGTCTCGCCCGATGTTTTTACCGGACGTCTTTTTCCGGTATATTCTGATACCGTCAGCTTGATCACAGACACAATGGATACCAGCCGTTCGTTAAACTCGAACTGTTTACCGGTCTGACACTTCATCAATATGGTCATTGCATCCAGCTTTTCATTTACATCCTCCACCAGCTCGATTCTGCCCTTTCCCATTATGCTGGCATATCCATATCCATACTGGCAGGCGACCCTGCCATGGATCAGTTCATGGTCACAATCCAGCTCGAACGCTGCATTTGAGCAATTTCTGATCAGATCCAGTTTCTTTCCCCGTACGCCTCCGTGCATATAAAACGTCAGCTTTCCATCTTCCAGCATATAGCCATAATTCATCGGCAATATGTAAATATCGTCTCCGTCGTGCAGTCCGACATGAATGACTTTACACGTTTCCAGAACCTGGCGCATCTCATCAATATCTGTAATTTCCCTGTCTCTTCTTCGCATTTTACCCATCCTCCATCTTTTAAAGTACTCTTCCCTGAGCGTCCTGCAGCAAATATAATTCCTCAAAGCTTCTGACAGGAAGCGGCTTGTTGCAGATATATCCCTGAATATATTCACATTCCAGGTCTTTCAGGATCGTCACCTGTTCTGACTGCTCTACGCCTTCTGCCACTACCTCGATTCCGAGTTCCCTGCACATTCTGACAATATCCAGCTTCGGCTGTAAATAAACCTTAAATTCATTGCTGGCAAGCGACTTAAGCAGTGATCTGCGGATTGAAGCGTTCATTTCCTTATCATCATCCCGCTCATTATAGTATGCCTGTTTCATGATGGCTCTTCGTTCGTCTGCATGTTTGATCAGTATATCAAGAGCAAAATCCTGGTCACTCCACGTATATCCAAGCGAAATATTACACCCCCTTTGACATTTCTGCTTCAGCAGTTCAATCTTCTCGGCAAACGATTCCTGCGTACAGTTCTCTGAGACCACAATAAATTCATCTCCGTTCATGCGGTAAATCCTGTCCTGCCGAAAGACCTCCTTTAGCATATCTGCCAGATACGAGATAATCTCATCGCCAAACTTATTCCCATATGCCTGATTCATCATTTTGAGACAATTGATATCCACCGATAATACACCAAGCGAAATCAGACTCTCTTCCTGTATATTCCTGCAATATTCAGCGTAAGAGTTCCGGTTTAAAAGATCCGTCAGTGAATCATGATAACTGAGATACTCAAGCTCTTCCTGCAGCTGATATCTGCAGATCTCATTTTCCAGGAAGTGATTGACCGTCTCCAGAAGCCCCAGTTCATCAATATTTCCGGCCGGATTGTCCACCAAAAGCAGACCGGTTGTATCTGCGCCCGCTTCAAGCAGGGACGCATAAAATGATTCCGCACCGACTGTACGGCACATCCGGTATATTTGAGGAAATTTCTTTATCGCCTCTATGTCATCCACATACGGCTGTTTTCGAATATGTTCAGAAAACTGTTTCCACCTCTCGCCGGACATCCATGTGAATTCCCGTACACATTTTACAGACTTAGCATCCTCTTTTTTCCATTCATAAACATTGGTCGTTTCCCGATTCTGGTTGAAGATCACGAGGTAAGCGCGGTCCGCCTGATAATACCGGCACAGTTCCATCAGCACCACATTGACAGCATCCGAAAGAACCGAGTAATTACTGAGTGCAAGTATATCCTTCAGCAGCAGATTCTGACCGCCTGCACCTACTGTCGGGTTTCTGTCCGCTTTTTCCCTCCTGCTTTTCAGGAATTTCTCAGGCAGCATCTCCATATTCCGCTGATAGACGACCATCTGCTCTTTGCTTTCCAGCTGCGCATGGACAAGTGCGATTCTGGCTTTATCATAAAGCTCTGCAAAGGAAGTATTCCTGTCATGGTCAAAGACAACACCGGCACTTATGCGCAGCATTTTCGGGCTATTCGGAAACATATATGGAATCGACAAAAAATGGCAGACTTCTTTTGCATTCTTGCGAACCATCTGCTGATCCGGGCCATCATAGACAAATACAAACAGCTCGTCCCCATACGATCTGCCGACAATTTTTTTATCTCCAAACTTCAGCAAAAGCAGGCTGCCAAGTTCTCTTAAAACCTCATCCGCCGTCTCATATCCGCTTTGAGAAAGCAGTATATGAAAATCGTCAACATTAAAAATGGCCAGCGCATAGCTTGCTTTCTTCTGTCTTGATTCTTCCATCGCCTTTTCAACCATGGCGATTGCGGTTTCTTTATTATACGTTCCAGTCAGAGAATCTCGTTCCGCCTTTCTTTTTAAAGTAAGCTCCAGTATTTTTCTGTCATCGATGTCACGGATACTGATATACGCATAGATCTCTCCGGCGGCATTTGGGACAAGTTTTGCAGAATGCGCCACCCAGATTACCCTTCCATCATTTCTTTTCCTGCGGTATTCCAAAACCACGTCATTTTCACCCCTGGCACATGCCGCAAGCAGCGCCTGAGATGAAAATGTGATCTGATAACGTCTGCGGTCTGAATCATTTGCGATCTGCAGCTGTTCCTTTAAAAACAGCTGCCGGTAAGAAATCTCCTTCTGTTCCGTATATGTCTCATTGTCCATCCGCTGTATGTACCTCGCACTTTCAGTCGTCAGGTTGATTTTGGACATACACAATATGCCATTTTCAAAGGTGCTCCATATGGAAAAATCTCTTTGAAACTGCATCTTCGGACCTGCTTCCAGCCGTTCATTCGTTTTCTGATCAATTTCTCTTCTGTTCATCATTTTTCTCTTTCATCGGAACGCATCTTTATATTTAGCATTTATTGTACCATGAAATACACCGGCTATCAAATGATTCTGATTTGATAATGTTGCAGCCAGTAATTGACCTGCAGCAGATAGGCGATAAGCTGCGGCCCGGCCATCAGCTGTCCGTAAAATGGTCTTCCGTAATCTGATGGAGTCTGCAGGAAGGTTTCCACTTTTTTCGTGTCAATCAGTGTCCGCAAAGGCGCATTCGGCTCTGACATGACTTCCAGAAGCTGATTTTTCAAAAGCTGTTCATAGTCCGGATCGTACGTTTTGGGATAAGGACTTTTTCTCCGGTAGAGAATCTCCTCTGGAAGGATCTCCTTGCCTGCAGCTCTCAGCAGTCCTTTCACGACACCCCCGCTGCACTTCATATCCCACGGTACATTCCAGAGATATTCGATGATCCGGTGATCTGCAAAAGGGACCCTTGCTTCCAGCCCGGAATGCATGCTGGTACGGTCCATGCGGTCGAGAAGCGTCTGCATAAACCATTTCAGATTTAAATAGGATATTTCTCTGCGCCGCGCCTCCTCAGCGTTTTCCCCTGGAAGTACAGGTGTTTCCTCCACGGTCATCTGATATGCGGCTTTTGTATATTCTTCAAGACGCAGTTCCCCGAGAACCTCATCTTTAAGCAGCATTTTTCGCATCTCAAAATCCATGGACCATGGGAACATATCCGCCTCAAAACATTCTTTTTTATGAAACCATGGGTAACCGCCGAAGATCTCATCAGCACATTCCCCGGTCAGTGTCACTTTATCATACTGTGCAACCTGACGGCAGAAATAAAGCATGGAAGATTCTACATCTGCCATACACGGAAGATCCCTGGCATCCACCGCTTCAAACAGATAATCGTACAGATCATGATTCGTACATTCCAGATAACGGTGTCTGGTTCCGGCAAACTCCACCATCTTGTCAACATACGGCCGGTCCTGGGATGGCTGAAACGCGTTGGCCTTAAAATTCTTATCATTATCTTTAAAGTCAAAAGAAAAGGTATCCAGAATTTTGCCCTGTTTTTCACATTCTTTCGCACAGATCGCCGTCACGAGGCTGCTGTCCACCCCTCCTGACAAGAACGTACACACCGGTACATCCGAAAGCATCTGTCCCCGCACTGCGTCGGTCACCAGCCATGCTGTCTTTTCCACGGTTTCCCCGTAGCTGTCTGTGTGCGGTCTGCTGACTAACTGCCAGTAACAATACATCTTGACGCCGCTTCTGCCATATTCCATATAATGCCCCGGTAAAAGCTCCGACACACCTTTGAGCACCCCTTTTCCATACGTCTTTGCAGGTCCCAGACCAAAGATTTCACAGAGTCCTTCCCTGTCAAGCGCAGCTTCCATACCGGGGTACTGCAGAATTCCTTTTATCTCCGATGAAAATATAAAAGAGCGGTTTTTTA
The DNA here is from genome assembly GCA_964621905.1 of uncultured Ruminococcus sp. Classification (GTDB taxonomy): domain Bacteria; phylum Bacillota; class Clostridia; order Lachnospirales; family Lachnospiraceae; genus Ruminococcus_G. The sequence goes on from CAZUNG010000009.1 coordinate 88,759, forward strand.
CACTATAAAATAACGGTTTTACCCCTGCACGGTCCCGGAACAGCAATAGTTTTTCGGTTCGCCCATCCCAGATTGCGAAAGCAAAGATACCGTTCAGACGTTTTACATATTCGTATCCGTAACGCATATACCCGGCCAGAATCACTTCTGTATCACTCGTCGTGGACAGTTTTATGCCTTCCGCCTGCAGCTCCTTTCGAAGCTGCGGCATATTGTAGATTTCACCATTATAGGAAATGGTACATTTCCCAGCTCCTTCACACCTTGTCATGGGCTGGTGGCCTCCTGCAAGATCCAGGATGGACAGCCGTACGTGGGCGAGAGCACAGTGTTTTTCAAGATGGATTCCATCTTCATCCGGTCCGCGGTGTTTTAATACTCTGTTCATTTTCCTGAGAACCGGCAGCCAATTGCTGCCGACTCTCTGATAATCCTCCGTAAAATCACAAAAACCTGCCATTCCACACATAATCAAAATGCCTCCAATATCGGTTGATACTGCTCATTTTCCAGCGCAAACTGGAGGGTAGGAATCAACATCTCTGTATGGGCAACCAAAGAATTCGCCTTCTTTCCGGGATTATCCTGCCCAAATGGGACAAAGAAAATATTTTTAGCATTCAGAAGAAGTCCGATATTCTTCATGTTCATGCCGAGCGCGTCGTTCGTGGAAATTGAGATGACGAGCGGCTTATTGTTTCGAAGATGTGCTTTGGCCGCCATCAGTACGGGTGTGTCTGTGATACCATTTGCCAGCTTCGCCAGCGTATTTCCCGTACAGGGAAAAATCACCAATACATCCAGAAGACTTCTCGGTCCGATGGGTTCTGCATCCCGTATGCACAGAATTGGCGGTTTTCCGGTTATCCTCTCCGCCCTCTCGAGAAAATCTTCTGCCTTGCCAAAACGGCTGTCTGTGGTCCGCACCGCATCAGAAAACACAGTCACCACATCGGCGCCCTCCTCCACCAGATTGCCAAGTTCCACAAATATTTTATCCAAAGTACAGAATGAACCTGTGATCGCAACACCGACCTTTTTCCCTTTTAATTCCATACTTCTTTCCTTCCCAAGCTATTACTATTCTCTCCGTCAGGAGTCAATATATGCATCATTTTCAGCTGCCTGTCGATATACGCCGCAAAACCCTCGCCGGATGTCTGCGGAGCGTACCTCCCTGGAAGTCCCGGGACCAGCATCGTCTTTCGCTTCAGCTTTCTGGCACATTCAAAATCCACTCCGCCCTTGCCGGAAGCAATGTCAATGATCAGAACGTCCTCATCTGTCTTGATCAGACTCTCTTCTTTTAGCACCATTCCCGGCACCGTATTAAAGATAAACGTTTTCCCCTGTATGATCTTCGGCAACCGCTGAAGCGGTTCCGCCAGAAAGCCAGATGCCTGTGCCTCAGCTCTCTGCTGTTCGTTTCTGCAGCATACGGTCACTTCCGCGGACAGTCCTTTTAGTTTCTCTGCCAGCACTTTCGCACATCTGCCGTATCCCAAAATCAGACAGCCGCTTCCGTGTAAAGCAGCCGGATGATTCTTCATCGCATCCAGAATGGCTCCCTCTGCAGTGGGAACAGCATTAAAAATGGACAATGCTTCATCTTTCATATAATCACAGCAGCAGATTTCCTGCTGTACGCAGCGAGTTCTGACTTCCTCTGTGATCAAACCTCCAAACAGTGCTTTTATCCCCGTTGCATTCTGAAACAACACAGGGAGTTCCAAATCCGGACATTCTATGCCCGCACAGATACTCTGATTTCTGGAAAACGGAATCCCTCCGGCCACACATTTAGAACATTGCAATGCTTCCCTGAAGCAGTCTGCTTTTACGACAGATACCTTATCAATTCCGGTATCAAACGTACCGTAACAGATGACTGAATAGCCACGCCTTTTCAGTGCATCTGCCATATAAACCAGACGGGAATCCCCCCCGATTACAGCTATATCAAAAAAAGTCACTTCGAGTAAACCTCCGTGTCTGCTCGTTTTAATATATGCCATAAAATAATAAAACGTGTAGTTTTACACTCCCCAGAGAATTTGTCGAATTTCCGCGAATTTAGTCATTTATTCAATTTTTTTCATATTCATTCGTATTCTTTTAGAGTAAGACTTTAGCGGATAGAGGAGACGCATCATGAAAAAAATCACTAATCTGATCCACGCGCTTGGTATTCATGCAACATACCGTGGTTACCATTATTTATGTTATGCACTGCAGCTCTGCCTTGAAGATGAAAACTATATTCTCTTCGTCTGGAAATGGCTTTATAATGATATTGCTGCCCACTATGGCAAAAGCCGTTCCAGTGTTGAACATGCTTTGCGCACCGTTGTTGCTGCCTGCTGGAATTACGGCAACAGAAATCTCCTGCATAAAATTGCCGGCTACCACCTGGAACAATGCCCCACTGTAGGAGAGTTCATTTCTATTCTGATCCATCATCTGGAATCGCAAGAAGAAGACTGACCTTCCACACAAAGGCCAGTCTTCTTCTTAACTCTTACCCTCTGCTTTCGTACTGAGGGGACGCCCTTTCGTCTCTGAGAGCAGTTTCTCTAAATCCTGAAGCGGGATTATGAAGGCTGCTGCGAAACCTCTTAACCCTGTATTATGGATTTTTTTCATAGAAACCTTCTCTCCTGCCGGAAGGGATCTACTCTGTTTTATCAAGTTTTGGATGACTTTGTGCATCCAGAAAATTCAAAACCTCTGGCAATTCCTTTACCACCATGACATCTGTGTATTTTTCATTTTCTGCTCTCTGAATCAGGATCGGGCGTATACCTGCCAGCCGGGCGCCCTGTATATCTGAGCGGTAAGAATCCCCGATATGCAGTACCTCATCCGGCCTGCAGCCGCTTACTTCCAGCGCTTTTTCAAAGATCTCCCGATGTGGCTTGTATGCCCGGACCATATCTGCACAAATAACTTCCTTCGGAATCAGTTTTTTTTGTTTCATTCCCTTTTTTACATATTGAACCCCATTGTTGCTGATCACATAAATCGGAACCGGACATTTTTTAAAAAAGATTTCTGCATCCGGGAATGCAGGGGCATTGATCCAGAAACTGCGAATCAATTCATGCAGTTCCCCGAGATTCTCTTTTAAATGTATTTCTTTTACCATACTCTCAAGGATGTGATCCACGATCTCATCTTCTGTCAAATATGAATTTCCATAACTGCTCTCTTCATACTCTTTCATACGTTTCCACCAGAGCTTCATAACCCCGCGCGGATCATGCAGTTCACTGTTCCTGCACACACGTTTCACTACTTCTCTGATTTCTTCTCCATCTTCCTGAACGGTTGTCCCTGTATAATCAATAAATACTGCTTTTATCAAATTTATCTTCTCCTCTGTTCTGACTCATCTCAGTCAGCTTTTGTGCTTTTAGTATACCATGAATATTTACTTATTCCAAAAACTATAACTGTCAAAGTCCTGATTCCCCTAAAAGGGGGAGACCTGTCGGTAATTCACGGGATACGGCTGTAAGTGAATGCATAAAAAGATACAGCTGTCAAAAGCAGCTGCATCTTTTTATGCAAAACAGGCAATCCCAAAACAACTCTTCTCAGATTATACCAGATGATCGCTGAAAAGTATATTTTAACAGGCACATACGGCATACAAATTTAGCCCCTGGAAACAGATCAATCAATATGCCGTGCCTTGTTATTGATGATAATAGCTTAAAAAGTCTGCCATATTGTCAACTGCCTCCTCCAGGACTTCAACCCGCGGCAGATAGACGATTCTGAAATGATCCGGCTTCTCCCAGTTAAATCCCCCTCCATGTATGATCAGAATCTTTTTGTCCCGTAATAAATCATACGCAAATTGTTCATCGTCCTTGATGTTGAACTTCTTGATATCCAACTTGGGAAAAATATAAAAAGCTGCTTTTGGCTTTACCGCACTGATGCCGGGAATATCTGTTAATGCTTTATAAATATATTCCCTTTGTTCATAAACTCTGCCGCCCGGCACGATATAATTTTCGACGCTCTGATGTCCTCCGAGCGCGGTCTGTACGACCGACTGCGCCGGAACATTGGAACAGAGACGCATATTGGAAAGCATGTTGATACCTTCGATATAATCTTTCGCAGCCTTCTTATTGCCGCTCAAAATCATCCATCCGATCCGAAAACCGGCGACCATATGAGATTTTGATAATCCACTGAATGTCACACAGAACAAATCCGGTGCCAAGGATGCGATCGAGATATGTTCCTCCCCGTCCATAACGAGGCGGTCATAGATTTCATCAGAAAAAATAATAAGCTGATGCTCTCTGGCTATCTCGACAATCTGCTGCAGTACTTCTTTTGAATACAGCGCACCCGTCGGATTGTTCGGATTGATAATGACAATTGCTTTTGTCCGGTCGTTAATTTTCTTTTTGATATCATCCAGGTCAGGATACCACTCGGCCTGTTCATCACAGACATAATAAACTGCCTTTCCGCCTGCAAGTGTTGCACATGCTGTCCACAGGGGATAATCGGGAGATGGAATCAAAATCTCATCACCATCATCAAGCAATGCTGACATACACAAATTGATCAATTCACTGACACCGTTTCCTGTATAAATATCTTCAATTGAAACATTGGGAAGTTTCTTAATCTGTGCATACTGCATGATCGCTTTTCTGGCCGAAAAAAGGCCCTTGGCAGCGGAATACCCTTCACATTCCGCCAGCTGCCGGCGCATATCATAGATTACTTCATCCGGTGTACGAAAACCAAACGGAGCAGGATTTCCAATATTCAGCTTTAAAATCTGTGTTCCCTCTTCCTCCATTCTGGCAGCCTCCTCCACAACTGGACCTCTCACATCATATAAAACGTTATCAAGCTTCGACGATTTCTTAAACTCACGCATCTCTCTTCCTCCTAAAACCTCGATATCTTTACTGCCCCTGGATCTTTCCAACCGCTCTTTCCCCTTTAGCCAGTCTTCTTCCACCTGCAGTTCTTTTGCTAAAAAGTGCAGAATCTCTGCCCTGGGTATTGTTTTTCCACTGACATATTGGCTGATATGACTTTTGCCAAGCTTGATCCCCTGTTTTTCCGCCGCTCTGACAAAGTCAATCTGTTTCATATTTTGACTGTACATTGCACTTCTCAGTCTCTCCGCAAACATTTCTTTTTCCATGTTTCCTCCAAAAGTTCAATTTTAGTTCAAAGTTCAATTTATATAGTGTAAATCATAACATAGTTCCAGAAGAAGTTCAATGTTTTTTTCAAACAGGACATTAAAACAGGAGCTGCCACTGGCTCCCGCCAGTGATTCTCATTTTTGATCTGCACATGAAACTTCGTACAGGTCACTTTATCCATGTCATAAATTCCTGTCTCATTTTCTGTAAAACAGCCGGACGGATAAATTTTCAGACACTTTTTACAATGAACGCATAGATTTTCCTTTAGCTTTTTATCATCAGGTATCGGCACATCTGTCAGTATGGATACCTGGCTCCTGTATTGGTTCTTCCTCCCATCTCCGCAGCCTTGTCACAAATAACCTGTTTTAATTCATCTCCAGGAAGATTCATCGTACTTGTCATTAACCTCATTCCCGTTCCGTATACTGACTGTATTCTTTCAAAAACATCATCCACTTTCCGTCATGATATGTTTTTGCAGCATCATAAACACCTTGAATCTCTGCGGAATAACTCTGTCTTCTTCAAATTTTTCTCTTTCAGACTTTCCAAAGATCACCATAAAGCCAATTTTGCGCTCCCTGACGTACAGCGCGCACAATGTTTTTCCGCCTCGGCGATATTTATATTCATATGTCCACTCCTTGCCTCCGCCGTTTCAAAGATGGTCCATCTCATATTTTTCATCGATTGCATCACACAGTGCTGTCCATACTTTGGAAAGCGGTATGCCCAGTATTTCCTGAACTTTTTCCTAGTTTCTTCTGGCTGCGCTGCCTCTTTTCATCTCCATCTGCATATATCATCACTCCTCTATTCGAAAGGGCCTAAACATCTGTGGTACAGTTGTCTAGACCCTTTCTTTTTCTCTGCACGACCTGCTGCAATATGATCATATCAAAATAAATATGTCACTGCATGTCATGTTTTAATTTTATCTTCCGCTCTTTCAAAAATCTGCAGATCAAGTCTTCCGCTAAAGTCCCGCCATCAAAACTGTCCGCTACCACCCGTTCAACCAGATCCGGCCGTTCCAGGGCCGCGTTGAAAGCCACCCCTGCACCGCCGCTGCTCCCCACAAGGTTCACCTTTCTAATCTTTAAGTACTCGATCAACGCAATGGTCTGCCTTGCCTCTTCCATCCAGAGGTCCGCCGGAAATTCTTCCACACAGTCCGATTTAGCATGCCCCCCGAAACTCAATGAGGATCACATGAAATCTGTCTTCGTATAACGGAAGAAGAAGTTCAGACATCCTGGAAAATACGGTATTCCCGCGTAAAAACAGAACAGATCTGCCGCTGCCGGATCAGCAAGGCTTTGCAAACACCAACGCCTTGCGGTCAGTGCTTTGTTATCCAAATACCCATATTTTACAACCTCCCATCTTTCACTGCTTACAGTATATCACGAATCTTTGATTTATGATCGCCAAGCACTGTTCGTCAAACGTGCAGGCACGCTTTCCTCATTAACGCTCATGATGTCAGATAAGCTCCACGAAATACTTACTTAGAACGGAAACATCGAGTCTGCTCATGCCCTTTAAATACATCTCCTGACCTTTTTCATACACTTCCTATATTTTTCTCCAAAGGTTTCGATACACCATCGCTCCTCAGAGAGGATTATCCAGCGGGAAGAGATCTGAAACATCAGAACAACCCCATATAATAAAAGTGACCGCGTCAACAGTGCACATCCCGTGAAAAAATGTCATCTGATAAATACATAGGATCCCGTGAGAAACGGTAAATTCCCGTTACATTCAGCCCTTCATGAGAAGGAGCGGCAAAACTCCTGACGGAAACCGCACAGAGTATCAAACCGGCTCCGCAGACAGGTCATCCGGTATAAAAAACCAGGAAAAACGGGAGCTTCTTTCCAATTGGTTTTGATGTCCCTGTCGTTAACTTACTATATTTTTCCCCGCCCGTTTACCGCTTTTTATGTTCCCCAATTACATAATCTGTTTTTGCCACCTGCAGAAATACTTTACGATTTCTCAAAATCAGGCCCTTGACCAGCACAAAGCAAACAACAGACAAAACAAAGGCATATGTTAATGATATCAGGTAGCTTCCGCTCACATCATAAAATCCATGAAAAATGATATTAGAACATGTATTGCACAGAGTAGCCGCCGCGGTACAATAACTGACGACGGTTGTATAAGAAGTATGATCCTCATATAACAGCCCTGCCGTTATCGATATCGGAATCGAATAGATACCGCCTATGTATCCGGCAAGGAGCGCTCCAATGATCCCACCCGGCACAGCCACTGTCCTTGCCATCATAAAATACAATATTGCCAGCGGGGTAATCCCATACCATAAAAGCAGCATTTTTTTGCATCCAAGTTTATCACTGACTCTTCCCATGCCAAACTTTCCAATACAATTTGCCAGAGAATTGCAGGATGTGGCTATTCCGGTAGCAAATACCGTGCTAAATCCGATATCTGTCAAAACAGCCGGTGTATTTGCAAAAATGCACATTCCGCTAAAACTGTACAGAATATTAATGGCCAACAGTGTCCGCATATTTTTATCCTGCAGTGTATTGCCCATAATGTTCAGTTGTGACTTTTTTTCTTTTGAAGAAACTTCTGCTTTTCCCCCATAAGGCAACAGGTTTACATCTTCCGGAGATATCTTCAAAAATCTGGACACCAGCAGCAGAATCACAAGCACTGACATGGCCAGCATCCGGAAAACAGGACGCCAGCCCAAATAATTGACACCCAGGCTTATCACCGGGTTCAAAAACACGCCTGCAATGCCACTGGCTGACATCACCAGTGCCAGCACCATTCCCTGAGATTTTGTAAACCAGTTCCGCACAATAATGGATGCCGGAACCACCCCATTGAAAGCTGCTGATGCCGCCCCAATCACTCCGGCAATATACAGCTGGATGACGTCCTCACTGAAAGACATCAGAAAAAGCATGACGAATGCCGAGCCAAGCCCCGCCAGAACCAGCGTTCTAAGCCCAAAGTGACGGATGAACTGTAGCATCTTTAAATTCAGCGCAAATGCTGCCAGCCCGCGAATCATCGTGAATACGGAAAACACAGATCTGTGAATCCCCATATCATCTGCAATCACCATCGTATAAATCGAAATCAAAGTTCCTCCAAGTAAAAGGCTTACAACAATAAGCAGTCCACAGATGATGGCAGTTAACACATAATATTTTTTCCTTTTTCCCAAGTTATTCTCCTGCCTTACATTCAGATCTGAAAAAGTTCTCTCAGCCACTGTGTACACATAGATACCCAGGTACTGGCATTAGGCGGGCACACATCAGCCGGCGCTTCATAATCACTTAAATCATTGCATACCGACATTCCATGAGTTCCCCGGTTAAAAACATGCAGTTCATAGGGAATCTGTTTTTCATACAGGGCTCCTGCCAGTTTTAACGCATTTTTCGATGGAACCAGCGGATCCTGCCACGTATGCCAGATAAACATCGGACACGTCTGACTGCCTACATATTTATATGTCTCGTACTCCGGCGTGAATTTCGCAATCATGGCGCCCACGTTGTCACCGTCCCCTGTCTGCTGCCCTATAACCGGACCGTAGCCCACAACCGCCGCATTCGGTTTATTACCGCCTTCAGGAATCCCCAGCCGTTTATGAAGCCCATCTGTATTCCACTCGGTTGCCGCAAGAGTCGCAAGGTGTCCGCCGGCCGAAAAACCCATAACCACAATCGCATTTTCATCGATTGCCCACTCTGCGGCATGGCTGCGAATCATCCAGATTGCCTTCGACACATCCTCAAGCGGCTGGGGATATTCTGAAGCATCGCCGATGGAATAATACAGCACAAAAGTATTAAACCCTTCTTTTAAAAATGTAAGCGCCACCGGTTCGCCTTCCCTCTCGGAAAGATCTCTGTATGCACCACCCGGCAATACGATAATTGCAGGACGCTTTTGTATCTGCCAGTAATCGTGGGGACGCTTGACGCTTCTCCATGATTCCATATAACTGGGCTTCTCATTTGACTGGGCATGGATATAACTGTCCATGTAAACACTGCCGTCTTCTGATAATCTAAATCTCTCATGCAACATTTTAAAATCCTCCTGTGTTTTACAATTGATAAATAACCCTTCCATCTTCGCCGCGACTGATTCTGGAGAAGAATTCTTCCCATATCCGGTAAGACATTTCTGGATTCACCGCATGGGGATAGTAATCAATCCCTGTCCACCGAATCATGGGAATTCCATCCTTCTCAAAGATCCAGTCATTCCACCGTTCTCTGACTTTCGTACTCATCCCTGAAAATATCTCAGGCATTTCACCGTGCATTCGGTTTAATTTCCACCAGTCCCGGATCGTATTTCCTGTACGGTTTCCCGCTTCCGGAACAGCATCCAGAAGGAAATCTTCCATCTCACCACCGAACATCCAGATGGGAATATCAACAGCCGGGCGATTCACCACTTCCGGCAGCTCCAGCATTTTCTCTCCGTCCGCCATATACAAAATACCGGATGTGGGAGCTGCTGCCGCAAATATGTCCGGTCGTTTCAGCACAAGGTACTGTGTCATAAGATTCCCATGTGAGGTGCCGGTTGCATAGATCCTTGAGCGATCAACGGCAAACCGCCTGCCTGCATCCTCCAGCATATACAGAAAATAGTTCAGTTCCGAGGGACGGTCGGGCTCATCAAGCAGGTTCCATGCCGGCAAAGGACAATTACGACTGCTGATGGCTCCGTCCAGCATATCGCCGTCCCCCTTGACCTTCCCGTTTAATGCAGTTGGGAAGATTACAATAAATCCGTATTGATCCGCCACTTTATGCCAGTTGGTATTGCCCACTGCGATTTCGCCAGTACAGGTATATCCATGGGACACAAACACCAGAGGTACTTTCTTCTGCGGATTCATTTTAACGGACTCCGGCACATGCACATACCATTCCCTCATCCATCCATCAATCTCTTCATAATGGTATTCCATCCCCAGATCAAAGACGGGATCTTTTGCCATCCGGAATGTGCCCCCCGGATTGGCCGCCCAGCGGATGACCGGATAAAGAAACTTTTTCCAGATAGTTCTGTTCAGCAGATTTCCATAGTTTTCTGACGCATGCTCCATTTTTGTCACCCATACGCAGTACCCCTCCAGCTCTCCGTCAGCGGGATATTTAAGCTCTTTTAACCGATAATACTCCCAGGTATCCATCTCAACCTTTCTCGGCAGTTTCTCAGCCTGATTGGCCCTGCACCAGTAATGCACCTGCGGATCGTCCCGCATATCCTCATCAGATATCATCCATACACGCATGGGAATTTCACCTTTTACAATCCCCATGGCACAACTTTCATCTGTATAGTTGTGAAGCCGCGGGCACAATTCTGCTGCTGCTTTCTTCCTGTACACTTCTGAAACAGGTGATGCGTCCACCGTGACCATTCCCGCAATGTCTGCCGGATTGCTCATGGCAAACCTTGCCGCTGTGGCACCACCCTCCCGATAGCCCACCAGATACCGCTTTCCTTCATAGACACAGCAGAGTTCCCTTTTCATACTCATCTGAAAAGCCTTCCACAGATACTCCTGATCACCGCCATTAGCTCCATATAATTCTTCGGTATCCCACTCTTCTCCATCAGCCGCTTCAAGTACGAACAGTACGAGCTTCTCACGATGTTCTTCCGTATCCGCAATGGAGGTCCAGCTGCTGTTTTTCAGGAACTCCCAGGCGGATACTCCACTTGGCGGAAACAGATAGACCCCCGCTGTACTTGCTCTTACATGCTCCGGAATATAGGTAATCATCTTTCGTATTTTTCCGCCAATCTCCCAGGTAACTGTGTACGTACCAACAAAGCTGGGGATATACGGATTTTGGGGATCTGTCTCCATAATCTTTTTATTTTCAATCATAGTTTCTCCTCTTTTTCTTTAAATTTCACAGTATTTTGCTGATTTTGGGTAAAAAAACCGGGATGTGAATCACTCACGTCCCGACTTTTATACCGTTCATTCTCTCTTAACTCCAGGACATTTTAGAAAGATCAAACATATGATTTGCATAGAATGATATATTGAGTCCATCCGCCAGCCCAATCATGGTTTTATAATCCGCCATATTCATAAACGGAAGATATTCCGAGGACATATCTACGATCGTAAGACAATCTTTCATCATTTCTTCCTCTGTAGCATCTCCTTCTGCTTTCTTTACCGCCTCACAATATGCATCAAAATCAGCCCCCTCCCAGTTACAGAAGTTGTTTCCCACGATCTGCAGAGACGCGATTGCCACGGAATACTGCGCACCGGCATACCATCCTGAGAAAGCCATATCCCATTTTTCCGGTTCATTGACCAGCATATCATTCACTGTAGCGTTGTCATACGCTGTAATCTCCAGTGTAATTCCAATCTGACTTAACATTGACTGCACCAATTCAGAGTTGGTATCCCCATTATTCGCCGTATAATGTATTGCCTTTAGGGTAACGCCATCCGGATAATTGGAAAGAGCCAGTTCTTCTTTTGCTTTGTCGAGGTCAAACGCATAATAATTATCACATTTCTCTGCAATTTCCTTCCATGCAGCTTCATCATAATCATTGACCCCTGTCGAAAACATGGCCGTTGGCACATTCGCCGTCCCTTTATAAGACACCGCATTAATTGCCTCCAGGTCAATGGCATATGCAATCGCTTTTCTCAGATGAATGTCATTCATCGGGGATACTTTTCCGCAGTTAAAGACGATGCCGTGACTTGCAAATCCTTCCTTCTGCAGCACAGAGGTTCCATCATTGCCGTCCAGATATTCTACGTCCGGAATTTGAATTTCCATCGCCATATCAACGTTTCCAGAAACCAGTGCATTAGTTCTCTGCGTTGCTTCTGTTATAATTTTAAACGTTACTGTTTTAAGTTCCGGCGTTTGATCCCAGTAATCATCCCTCGCCTTCAACACCACTTCTGTTCCAGCCGTATAACTGTCCAGATAATACGGACCATATCCGACCGGTGTCATGACCATTCCGTCCTTACTTTCTTTATAAGAATCCTCGTCGAACAATGCGATGGTTGACAGCGTCGGCAGCTGCATACTATATGTCTCGTAAAGAGCCAGACGCAGCGTATAATCATCCACAATCTCACAGTTTTCCAGGTCAATGTCCGTAAACTGGCTTCCAAAGACAGTGTCTAAGGCATGTTCAATGTCGAACAGAACGTCAGAAGCAGTCAGTTCATTGCCGTTGGTATCCGTGATTCCTTTTCTTAACTTGATCAAAATATGAGTGCCGTCCTCCTGTTCAACACTTTCTGCTGCCCGGTATACATATTCACCGTTTTCATCCGTATAGAACAGTTTTTCATAAATCTGCTGCGTTGCAAAACTGGCAAAATCATTGAACGTATCGTTCGGTGCAAAAGTACTGGGATCCCCCGGTGTTGCAATTGCCAGAGTATCTTTGCTTTTATTTTCTTCCGCTGAGACACTATACTTATCGGTCTCTGCTGAACCCGGCTTTGTATCTTTTCCGCACCCTGCCAGAGCTGCCCCCATCATAATCGTCATGACAGCTGCCAATAATCTTTTTTTCATACACTTTCCCCTTTCCCATAGGTTAACTGTTACACTATTCATTGATTTCATGTACCCTTAAACAGGATACAAAATGTCCCGGTTCTGCTTCCACAAGCGGCACCGGATTTTCACACGCAGCCTGTGCGTACTGGCACCTCGCCCGGAATCTGCATCCCGGCTTTGGTTCGACAGGTGAAGTCAGTTCTCCCTTCAGCAGAATCCTGTTTTGCTTCACATGCACATCAGGAATTGGGATTGCGGACAAGAGCGCTTTTGTATAAGGATGCAGCGGTTTTGCAAAAAGTTCCTCTGAATCTGCCTTTTCCACCATCTGTCCCAGATACATAACGACGATGTCATGAGAAATATACTTCACTACAGATAAATCATGAGTAATGAAAATATACGTAAGTCCCTGTTCTTCCTGAATGTCCTGGAGCAGGTTTAACACCTGGGCCTGAATCGAAACATCCAGCGCAGATACCGGCTCGTCACAGACAATGAACTTCGGTTTCAATGCCAGTGCGCGTGCAATCCCAATCCTCTGTCTGCGCCCCCCGTCCAGCTCATGAGGATACGCATTCGTAAGCCGCGGTGCCAGTCCCACCGTATCCATCAGCTTTCTTGTCTCCTCCATGATTTGCTCTTTTTTAAGACCACCTTTTAAAATCAATGGCTCTGAGATCGTCTGTGCAACTGTTTTTCTCGGATTCAACGAGGAGAACGGGTCCTGGAAAATAATCTGCATCTCCTCACGTAATGCTTTTAATTCTTTTCCTTTAATACTTGTAACATCTTTTTCATTGAAAAATATTTTACCGCCCGTGCTGTCAAGCAAATGCAGAACCACACGCCCCAATGTCGACTTTCCGCATCCCGATTCTCCCACGAGCCCCAGCGTTTTCCCTTTTTCCAGTTTAAAGGTCACATCATCCACCGCATGTAATTCACCGCCGGGAGTATCAAAGTATTTTTTCAGATGTTGTACCTCTAATATCGTACTCATTTTTTAATCTCCCCCGATCTTATACATTTCACATAGTGATGTTCTGTCAGATATACTTCCCGACAATTCGTTTTTTTGCATTCTTCCACCGCCCAGGGACACCGGGGATGGAATTTACATCCCTCTGGCAAGCAAGTAGGATCCGGCATCATCCCGTCAATCGGATGAAGTCTTTTCTTCTCTTTTCCGATACTTGGCAGCGAGCCGAATAATCCCAGCGTATAAGGATGTGAGGGATCGTCAAAGATCTCCTCTGCCATTCCGTATTCAATCACTTCCCCAGCATAGATCACGGCCACATAATCACAGGTTCCGGCGACAATTCCCAAATCATGTGTGATCATCACCATGGACGTATTCAGTTCTTTTTTTAATTTTGCTATCATATCCAGCACCTGCGCCTGAATGGTGACATCCAGTGCCGTCGTTGGCTCATCTGCAAGGAGCAGCTGAGGCTCGCATGCCAGCGCTATAGCAATGACAATTCTCTGCTTCATTCCACCAGAAAACTGATGAGGATATTCCGGATAGCGTGCCCCTGGTATGCCTACCATCTCCATCATCTCTTTTGCTCTGTTTTCTGCCTCTTTTTTGCTGCAGCCTTCGTGCAGAAAAATTGCTTCTGCAACCTGACTGCCCACGGTCTTGGTGGGGTTCAAAGCCGTCATCGGATCCTGAAAAATCATGGAGATTTTTTTTCCGCGGACTTTCCGCATTTTCTTTTCCGAAAGCTCATTCAGGGCTTCTCCGTCAAACCATATCTCCCCACTGGCAACTCTGCTTTGCCTGTCAGGCAGAATTCGAAGAATCGCTTTCGCAATTGTTGTCTTGCCGGCTCCTGTTTCACCAACTAGCCCCAGAGTCTCGCCCCTGTTCAGTTTCAGATGTACATGATTTACGGCATGTACAATTTTACGTTCTGACATAAATTCCACTGTAAGATCCCTGATATCCAAAAAGGAAGGTTCTTTGATTTGCTCATCCATTTGTCATCCCCCCTCCCATCAATCTTTCAGTCTTGGGTCCAGAGCGTCCCTTAGCCCGTCACCCAGCAGATTCAGTGACAGTACCGTCAACATAATACAGATTCCCGGCAGCAGCACCATATAGCCATAATCCCGCATATACTCACGTCCTGCACTCAGCATAGCTCCCCACTCCGGAAGCGGTACCTGCGCGCCGAGTCCGATAAAACTTAAGGTAGCCGCATTCAAAATGGCATTTCCCAGATCCATCGTAATCTGCACGATCGTCGGTGCCAGTATATTCGGCAGAATATGACGCAGAATAATTCTTCCGCTTCCTGCATTGATCGCTCTTGCCGCCTCCACATATTCAGCATCACGTACCTGCATGATGGAGCCGCGGATCAGCCGGGCATGCCATGGGGCATTCGCAATGCCGATTGCAATAATAGCGTTTCTAAGGCCTGCACCCAAAACGGCTGCCAGTGCAATACACAGAACCAAAGTAGGTACCGCCTGATAAATATCCAGAAAACGCATAATAATATCATCCACAATCCCGCCAAAATATCCGGCAATCGCTCCCAGCAGATCTCCGATAATCGCAGATATCGCAACTGCAAAAAATCCCATCTGCAGTGATAGCCTGGAGCCATAGATCAATCTGCTTAAAATATCTCTTCCCACGTCATCTGTCCCAAGCAGATGCCCTGTGCTTCCAGGCGGCAAAAACATACTCTGGTAATCCTGCTGTGCATAATCATATGGCATCAGCCAGTCGGCAAATACCGCCACAAGAACAAGTGCAATGATGATAACCAGCCCGGCAACAGATAATTTGTTTTTCATCAGACGGCGCAGTGTCTCTTTAAATTGCGATTGTTTTTTTACGACAACCTGTTCATCATTCATTTCCAGTTACGCCTCCTCTCCCGCTGTTTTTTTCTGTTTTTTCTTTTTCTTACCTGAAGCGAACGTACTTTTCAGCCTGGGATCTACGACTCCATAAACAAGATCCACAACCAAGCTCATCAATGCAAAAATAAAGGCAAATACCAGCACGCAGCCGCGTACAACGGGATAGTCTCTGTTGTTAATTCCAGTCAGCAGATAATTCCCCAGGCCCGGAATCGAAAAGATACTTTCTATCACCACACCGAAACCAATGGTGCCCGCCATCATGCCGCCCAGTGAAGTCACAATCGGAAGCATAGAATTACGAAGTGCATGTCCGAAGATAATCTTCTTTTCTGTCTGCCCTTTCGCCCGCGCCGTCGTTATGTAGTCCTGCCGTATGACTTCCAGCATACTGGAACGGGTCTGTCTCGTAAATGCAGCCATTGTTCCAAGCGCACTGCAGATACAAGGAATGATATATCCCCTCCATGTATCTACTCCCTGTACCGGAAGCCACCCAAGTTTCATGGCAAAATAATAGATCATCATGAGAGCAAACCAGAAACTCGGCATGGACACAGCGACGATAGAGATCAGCATCGCAATGTTATCTTTCCAGGTATTTTGATTCGTAGCTGCCAGAACCCCCAGCGGGACCCCCAGAATCAGTGCAATCAACAGGCCCGTCCAGCATACTTTTAGGGTATATGGCAGCCGTATCGCCAATTCCCCGCTCACTGACTGACGGGAAATATACGATTCCCCAAAGTCAAATTCAAGGAACGTGCTCTTCAAAAAACTTCCCAGCTGCACAATATATGGTTCGTTCAGCCCCATCTGTTCTCTCAGTTCCATTTTTGCTTCCGCCGTTGCCTGTGACCCCAGAATAATATTGGCCGGATCCCCCGGAACAAAATACAGTAATGTAAAGATAAAAACTGATACCCCCAGCAATACCGGAATCATCCAAAGAACCCTTTTAAGGATATACTTCCACATCTCTCTCCTCCCTTTCCGTATGCAGATTGTTGTTTGATAAGATTAGTATAAGAGAAACATTCAGCTGTTTATATATATCAGTTGTTTTAAAAATATTCTTTTTTGCTTTTATGCAATTTAACGGGAACAAATCATGATAATTACTTTTTCGCAGCAGCAAAATAAAAGAAATGCACAATAACACCAGTTTTACCGGTCATTAATTGTGCATTTCTTATATTTTTACATATCATTTCATCACATGATATTTTTGATGATCCACAGCTGAACTTCATGTGGCTGCATATCGAATGTGAGGTTCAACTTTCCACTTTCCGGATACAAAATGTGGGATTTCAAGAGCGGGTGTGCAGCATATTGCAGCTCCCCTTCTTCTGTTTTATCCAGATAAGACGGCATCCCCATATGAACCCATCGGTCAAACGCAGAACCATATTCCCTGTTTAAAACTATCTGGCTGGCATAATACTTTTTTTCGTAGCAATGGTCAATTTCAACCGTGATCTTCATTTTATCTTTCTGAACAAACAGTTGATAAACGTTTTCCCTGGCTATAAATACTTTGTCCCGCCGCAAAAGAAAGCTGTTATAATGACAGTAATGGTACAGAATGATCTGAAGCTCACTTTCATTTTTAACCACCAGCCAGTTATCCCCCTGCGCAATCACACTTCCCCGTACTTTGTTCAGCAGTTCCAGTGCAATCCATGAACTTTTTGGGATCCCGTTGATCGTAATCATTCCCATCCCACCGTGAAACATTGCGGGAATCTGAAGGCCATGTTCTTCATTGAAGTCCAGCATCATCCAATAGCCAAAGGCTTTGGCAGACTGGTAATTTTCGCAGATATTTTTCATCAGCCAGGCCGCCTTAAATGCGGTATCGTGCGCAGGATCTCTCTGCCATATCGTGGCATTCCATTCTTCCAGCCATACTTCTTTTTCGGCGTCCCCATACTTTCCCGCCAGTTTTTTCCATTCATCCAAAAAATGTTTTGTGTAATGAGCGTCTGCGCTGGGGATCATCGGTTCCGCATTCTGATCTTCTGAAAACATTCCGAACTCTTCGTTATACTCTACATGATTGTTTGGATACCCGCGAAACGTATAAAAATCCGGCTCACACCCATGACGGTGCGAATAATCCAGAAACCGCTGCAGCCTCTTTCCGGTCCACAATTCGTGAGAAAAACTCCCGGGGCCTCCAAATCTCAGATCCTTATCTACCGCCTTCACAGCATTTCGAGTCGTCTCATAAAATTCATAGTAATCGCCTTCCGGCATCATTCCAAGTTCCCCGGCCTCATCCGGCAAAAGCGGAAACGAGACGAAATACCAGCTTCGCACCTCATCGATCCCATATCGCCCTACAAGATGCAAAAGCGTTGCTTTAATCAGGTCTTCCCATTTCTTCTTGCTGCTATAAGTAGAAAACCAGCGGGTTTTCATATAAGGCTTCCTTGTATGCTTCGCAAGTACATACGGCATATTCCCAAAATCCAGATACAATTTTAAACGAACAGAATTCAGAAAATCAAATACCCAGTCCAGGTAGAAAAAACTATACCTCGGATTTCCCTGTTCATCTTCGTCGTAAACATACATCTCACGGTCAAAGATTCCGTGGAAATGAATATAGCGAAATCCGATTTTTTCCTGTATGATTCGCAACTGCCTCTGTATCGGCTCCAGCAGCAGATCCTTTGCAAAAGCAACATTCATCAAATTTTTCCAGTTCTCACTAAAGTTACACTTTTCTGTCTCAAGCCCCGTTAACCGGATATTGACCATCTCTTCCGAGATCCTGACATCACGCTTGGATGCATACCGCAGCAGAGAAGAAAAATCATAACTGACATTGTCTTTTTTATGATTAATATTGCGGATCTTTCTGTATTTTCCCGGTGTATTCCCATACTTTTCTTTAAAACTGTTGATGAACATATTGGTGTTTTTAAACCCGTGCTCCAATGCGAGCCGCGTAACAGATGCACTGGAATATTCAAACTTCCGATAGGCATGAAAAAGCCGGACTTCCGTGACATACTTCACCACTGACCGATTCATCCACCGTTTGAACAGATGACTCAGATAACTGGCAGATAAAAATTCTGTCTGAGCCAAATTATTCGTATCAATCTCTTCTTTCCAATGCTCCCATATGTAGAAGAGTACATGGTCCACATGCTGCATCTGCGCATCCATACTTTTTGAATTTTCTGCAGATATGCTCAGGTTTTTCCGGATTTCTTTCACCAGATGCTGCACTGCTATGGCAACATTCACATCATCACCATACGTCGATTGCCTATAACAATCGGCAAACAGCTTTCTGACCGCATCGCTTTTGACATCCGGCTTATCATCACATACAGTAAAGTGTTCCCTGATATATTTTGGCCATCCGCATTGTTCCAGATAATCGTAATCAACCCTGATTTCAATAGCAACATTTTCACTGGAAGCATGGGTGATTTTGAAAACAGAAAATGGGGGTATTACAAAAAAACCGCCTGCATAAACAGTGTAGACAGATCTGTTAATTTCAACTATGAGGTTTCCTTTCAGCACAAAGAACATAGACAGTGCATCATGAATCTCGTGAGGAAACTCCTCCTGTAAAATGTAAAATTTAATTTTATCATCACTTTTCATTTTGCTTTTATTCCTATTTGTCAGTCAATGGACCTTATCATTTAGCGCCTGAAATGGATCTGTAATTCCTGTTGTTTTTCATACGGATTAAGTTTTCGTTTTCCTCCGGACGTCTTCCTACAGATTTCATTTCTGGAAGTGTAAGATAGAACATCTGAATCGGCAGACTCCACGGATGTTTCAACGATGTATCAGTCACGGATCATTTCATTGTCACATACAATTTCTTCAAAACTGCCCGCGCTCCCCCCCCACACCGATATTGCAATATTTCTTTATCCTGCAGCATCGAATCCAAAACAACCATAATGGTATCTCTAAATTTTTACCATAGCCCAAATCAGATATCTTTAATCTTTTAATATACATTTCATGCTCAATTGTTCATCCCTGAAAGATTTCATTTTCCGTTCTGTGATTCTGTCACCATCGCCCACTTCGCCGAACAGTAGGGGCGATACTGGATTATGCAGCCGATAATTTCTGTCTATCATCTTGGGATTAAAGTTTGCATAGCAATATTTGCATAAGTTTTTGCATGAATTATAGGCACCGATATCAATACTCGCAACACATCCACATGCTTTTCTTTGATTTGGGTCTTTCCCGACATTAAGCGAACAATTTCCCAGCCTTTCAAACAACGCCTGATCAATACAATGTGAATGGTGAATTCCATACCTGCTCAAATCAACCTGCTCCGAACAGGTATCCAATTCCATGCCATGCCGCTTTGCTGTTTTTGAAAATCCTTCGGCTAGTATATGCATATCGTCCTCTGTGACTGACCGCAATTTTAGTTCTTTTCCATTATTTACAGTGTTTCTATACATATCAATAAAACTGATGATACATTTTCGGGTATATCCGTTTAATATGTTTGCGAGCATTTCAAAATATAACATATGCTTTTCGACAGTGTATTTCTGATTCACTAAAATAGGGTCATACCGCCAAATGACTCTTTCCGCTCCAATTCTGCCCGACAACTCAAGAAAGCAAGGAATAATAACGTTTCTTTTGGAAGGCAGCGCAGGCTCTACATCATCGCCGTAAGGATTTAACGTGAATTGAAAGTAATACGGGTATTTCTTTAATTCCTCTAACCCCGGCATCATTGGTGCCGGATTTTTGGTCCAAAAGACAATGCCGTCAATCATTTCCGGAGACAGATTTATTTTACTGATCTGATGAAAATTCATGGGATTTCTCACCAGAACGTATCCTTCTCGTATTCTATGATACAGCCACTTCGCATAATAAGCAGGTATATCTGTACGTCTGCTGGCACTGATTATCACAATTTTACCTCTTTTCGATCTGTTCTTTGCTTACGCTATCTTTTTATCCTGATTATCGGAGTAAGCTGCCCGCCTTTTTCTGTTCATTCTGCACAAACTCTCTAAGTCCGCACAGTAGGAGCATTTCGGTTCACACGAAGCAGTCTCTTATTCTCGTATTATCGCAGTGTATACGCACTGATTCCCGTCATTTTGGAAAATTCTCCGATTTTCGCATTTTAGCCTCTTTTCAAAAAGTTCTTGGCATTGAGTATAATCGCTGATTTTTATTTTATCAAACATGGAGGAAAAATGAAATGGAGAAAACAAGATTTGAAAGAAGTATGGAAGTCTGCATGTCGGCATTCCCTTTGAGAAAATCATCGAAACCTTCTTCCAGTCTGATCCCAAAAACAACGGGCTAAGTATACTCAAACAGCAATTATGATCAGCATAATCCACTGGAAAGGTATGATATCCACAAGGGGAACACAAACTGTCATGCCAGCCAGAAACAAGCGTTGTAAACGTCAAATTGTCCGCCTTGTTTTTTGGGGTGATTTATGACAAACTTTAAAAAACTCAAAAAACTAGCTAGTTTTTTAAAGTGAG
>CAZUNG010000010.1:0-107569 GCA_964621905.1 uncultured Ruminococcus sp.
ATCATCGTCGGGGCAGTTGCGATGGACATGAGAAAGAACGCAAGAAAAGCTTAATTTTTGTAGATATAAGAATTATACATATTCGTTGTATCATCTCCAAAACAGGAAAAGGTGTTGGACATATGTCCGATGCCTTTTTCCTGTTTCTTAAATCTTTTTCAACTTTCTAAACTTTACATATAATTTATTGACCTTAAGCGCTTTATAAGAGATAATGGACACATGAATATACAAGGGAGCCGAGGGAGTATGGAATGTACGGAAAAACCTGTCATCTCTGTGAAAAATCTGTATAAGATTTACCGGGTAGGTGAGACGAAGGTGAGAGCACTTAATGGAGTGGATATGGAAATCTTTCCCGGAGAATTCTGTGCCATTGTCGGAACATCAGGATCGGGAAAATCAACACTGCTCAATATGCTGGCCGGGCTGGAGAAGCCAACTAAGGGTGAGGTGGTCATTCAGGGAAAACATATGGAGAAATTGAATGAAAATGAACTGGTACGCTTCAGAAGAGAGCAGATTGGATTTATTTTTCAGTCATTTAACCTCCTGCCGACGATGAATGCGCTGGAGAATGTCGCACTTCCGCTTAGCTTTCGGGGCATCGGGAAGAATATCCGGCAGACACGGGCGGCACAGCTGCTGAAGACAGTGGGGCTGTCAGATCATCTGTTCCACAAGCCGATGCAAATGTCAGGAGGACAGCAGCAAAGAGTAGGTGTGGCCAGGGCACTGGTGGTTGATCCTGCCATTATATTTGCAGATGAACCTACAGGGAATCTGGATTCCAGCACCTCTGCGGATGTCATGAAACTTATGCAGGATGTGGTGCGCAAGCAGAAAAAGACGCTGGTGATGGTCACACATGATAATTATCTTGCAAGTTTTGCGGACCGAATTTTTCATATTATTGATGGAAAGATTGTAAAAATTGAAGAAATGAGAGAGGGAAAGTAAGGGGTGGGACTTTCGCCCAACGTCAATTAAAGCTGCAGAAGGTGCGGCATAGGAGGAAAGAACGATGAAAAAGATGAAAGCAGTCGGCGCATGTGTGCTGTGTCTGCTGATGGTGATTCCGGCGGCAGTATGGGCCGGTCCCAGGGGACAGAAAGAGAGAAATGAGGGAAAGATTCTGATTGATACGACGGCGCCTGCTCCGCAGTGTAAAGCGGGAGAGACAGCGGAGGTTGTGGTTCCCTTTATCAATCAGGAGTCTGTGGAGATCACGAATGTCAGAGTGACTCCGGTTCAGGATGCCAACACGAGTGAATATCCGTTTGAAATTGAGCAGACAAATCTTTTTGCCAAACTTGATGCACCGCTGGCATCAGGAGAACCGGCAACGGTAAGCTTTGATTTAAAGACCCGTGAGGATGTCTCATCAGGGTATATCAAAATGAATTTTGATATTTCGTATCAGATGACGGTGACAGAAGATGGAACGGAAGTTGTCAGGGATATGGAAGTTCGGAGATGGATTTATGTTCGTACAGTAGAAAAAGAAATTTCTGAAGAGCCAACAAAGGAGCCGACAAAGGAACCGACGGAGGAACCACCGGCGGAGGAACCGGGGGATTATGGTGACGGAGGATATGCTGGCGGAGACTACAGTGACGGCGGCACAGCTTCAGCTTCTGAGGATGAAAAAGACGAGAAAAAAGGAAGCACTCCCCGGGTAATCATCGAAGGATTTAAGACAGATCCTGGATCGGTCAATGCAGGAGATACCTTTAGACTTACAATTAAGGTGAGAAATACATCTAAAAAAACAACCGTCGGCAATATGGTCATTACACTGCAGACTCCGCAGGCGGGGGAAGGTGAGACAGCAGCGGATGCGTTCCTTCCCGCGGACGGGTCAAGTACCCTGTACATAGAAAGCATTCCGAAAAACAGTTCCAAAGAAGTGTCGCTGGAGATGACAGCAAGGACCGATCTGGTTCAAAAACCATATCCGGTAGAGGCTGCCATGAAATATGAGGATGAATCGGCACAGCAGTTTGAAGATAAGGCCAACATCTCAATTCCAGTGCGTCAGAAAGCACGTTTTGAACTTAGCCGCGTGACGGTTATGCCGGAGGCAATTGCGGTGGGGGAAGAAACGAATGTAACGTTTGAAATCTATAACCTCGGCAAAACAAAGCTTTATAATGTCAGTGCAAGAATTGAAGATCCCTCAATTGCGAATGCAGAGGCATTTGTCGGAAATCTGGATGCGGGAGCCACAGGTTCTGTTGATATGATGGCGCTGGGAGCGGCAGAGAGCACCGGAGACGGAACTGTAAAAATACTGGTAAAGTATGAAGATCAGGATGGAAATCAGGAAACGTTTGAGAGCAGCTGCATGGTCTTTGTCAGTCCGGCCATGGCGGCGGATGATATGCCGATGGATGATCTTGGCATGGAAGGCATGGAGGAAGGAAAGACAAACGGAAATCTGAAGTGGTGGATTCTGGGCGGTGTCGGCGTAGCGGCGGTGATTATTATCGCGGCCGTGATGGTAAAAAGGAAGCATAAGAAAGAAAAGGAATGGGCAGATGAAATTTTGGGATCTGATAAAGATGAGCTGCAGTAACCTGTGGCGCAGAAAACTTAGGACATTTCTTACAATTCTTGGTGTGGTGATTGGGACGGCATCTATCGTGGTCATGGTTTCTCTGGGACTTGCATTAAATAAGACTACCATGGAGGAAATGGAAAACAGCGGAGGTCTTACAACGATTCAGGTTTACGAAGGCGGGTCGGCGATGATGGGAATTGCCATGGCGCAGAGTGAGACGAAGGACAGCGAAACCCAGGAGCAGAAGCGAATTACAGACGAGACGATCGAGCAGATTGCTGCCATTCCCCATGTGACGTTAGTTTCTCCTGTGCTGAATCTTACGATGATGGCAAAGCAGGGGCGCTATATCGGTTATCTGGATGTGTATGGGATGAGCCGGGAATCTATGGAACAGATGAAACTTGAATTTGCACAGGGGGACCTGCCGGAGGAAGGTGCGGAAAACCTGCAGTTTGTCTATGGAAATCAGGTGATCTATAATTTCAGCAATGAATCGACAGGACAGGGATACTGGGATACCGGGCAGCTTCCGGATGTTGATTTCATGAAGCCCATGTACTATATTCTGGATGCAGATGCTTACTGGTCAAGTAAAACAGACAGCGCAGGAGGACTCTCGGGGGGAGAAAATGATTCAGAAGGCGGGGATTCAGGGTCACAGAAGCCAGCAGCCCCCAAAAAATATGTTTTTCCGACAGCCGGAATACTGGCGGGGGATCTCAACACCTATACGGAGCAGAGCTACAGTGTATACTGTGATATCAATGCGTTGAAAGCACAGCTCAAGAAAGCATTTCGAAATAAGTCAATACCGGGGCAGCCAACTACGAAATCCGGGAAACCGTATAAAGAAATTTTTTACAGCCAGGCTTATGTAAAGATTGATGACATGGAAAATGCAGAAGCGGTTCAGAATGAAATTAAAAATTTAGGATATACACCAAACTGGAATGCTGAATGGGTGAAATCCCAGCAGAAACAATTTCAGAGCATTCAGCTGGTGCTTGGCTGTATCGGAGCGGTTTCGCTCTTTGTCGCTGCAATAGGAATAGCGAATACGATGATGATGTCGATCTATGAGCGAACGAAAGAAATTGGCATCATCAAAGTTCTGGGCTGCAGTCTTTCCAATATTCGAACCCTGTTTCTTGCAGAAGCTGCGTTTATTGGTTTTTTGGGAGGAATGGCAGGGCTGGTGCTCAGCTACGGGATCTCCTGGGCACTTAACCATTTTGGAGCGGTGATCGGGGAGTATATGACAGGAAGTGCGAATGCAAGTGTTTCATATATTCCGTTTTGGCTGGCGGGTCTGGCGTTGATTTTTGCCATCTGCGTTGGTGTAGTTGCCGGATTTTTTCCGGCGCTTCGGGCCACGAGGCTGAGCCCGCTTGCAGCGATTAGAAATGAATAATGCAAAAAAATGGCGCACGTAGTGCGTCATTTTTTTTGTTGTGTAAATGATGCTCCGTACATCATGAATTGTTCCGCCATAGAAGCAACCTCATCTGGTGAAAGGTTCATATTTTCGGAAAGCCAGTGCCGGAGAAGACCGATGCATCCCGAACTTGCGAACTCAAAAAAGTAATCCAACTGCGTTTGGGTTGCGCCGACGAAAAACTGCGGATTAGTTTTTTGATAGGTTTCATAACCGAGTTGAAGAAGATACAGAACAAAATCTTTATCGCCGTAATCACCCAAGGTTACGGTACAGATATCGGAGTGCTCTTTAAGACAGGTAAAAATTCCACTGGTTATTTTGGAAGGGGTGAGAGGTTCGGATTCTGACTGGAGCAGAGGATTCAGTGCATTTTTAAAGTCAATAATCATCTCGGCTTCTATTTTTTTCAAAAGATCATCGATATTAGAATAATGAGAATAAAAAGTACCACGATTAATGCCGGCTGCCGAACAGAGTTCTGTGATTGAGATACTCTGAAGGGGCTTCCGGCGGAGGAGGTCCATAAAAGCTTTTCTGATCAGCATCTTAGTCACCCGCACTCTGTGGTCGTCGGCGTTGTTCTTCTTATGATTCATGAAAATCCCCCCGGTAATAGAAATAGACATATCATTCAAAATTGATGATTGTATTTGAAATCTATGTTTAGTATAATACAAGTAAGTAAGATAATCAACATGTTGTTCAAAAAAATGCAGGGCGTTTAGTGCGAAAAATAAATTCTTGAATCTGCAGATTTGTGCTGCCAAAAAGGCGCGGAAGGGAGGCTGATTATGAAACGTCTCTATATTATAACCGGTGCCGCAGGGCATCTGGGAAACACACTGATTCGTATGCTGTTAAGATGTGATGAAGAAGTACGGGGACTGATTCGTCCGGGAGAAGCGGCATGGATGAGAGACAAAGTCTGGTATGTTGAGGGAGATGTGCGGGACAAAAGCAGTCTAAAACCACTGTTTTCCAATATAAAAAACAGAAGTGTGATTGTCCTTCATACGGCAGGAATTGTCGATATCTCAGATGGGGCATCCGATGTGATGCAGCAGGTGAACGTCAAAGGAACACAGCATGTGATTGAATTATGCATGGAATATAAAGTGAGAAGGCTTGTCTATGTCAGTTCTGTACATGCGATACCGGAATTAAATCGGTATGCTGTTCTGAAAGAAGTACAGGAATTTTCGGCTGACCGGGTAGTCGGCAGCTATGCCAAAACAAAAGCAGAAGCCACACAGGCGGTTCTGGATGCTGTTTTTGAAGGACTGGATGCTGTCGTCGTACATCCTTCCGGAATTCTGGGTCCATATAATGGATCGGGCAATCATCTTGTCCAGCTCATAAATGACTATCTCAGCGGCAGACTCCCGGCATGCGTGCATGGAGGGTATGATTTCGTAGATGTCCGCGATGTTGCAGGAGGATGTCTGAGTGCTGCGTTAAAAGGAAGAAAAGGAGAATGTTATATACTGTCCAACCGATACTACGAAGTCTCAGAAATGCTTGATATGGCGAAGAGCATGATCGGGGGCAAAAAACTGCCGACGCTTCCGATGTGGATGGCGAAAGCGTCGGCTCCATTGATCTGCTGCATCTCTAGAGTAAAGAAGCAGCGGCCGCTGTATACGAAATACTCTCTGTATGTGCTGGAAAGCAACGGCAGATTTACTCATGACAAAGCAACCTCTGAATTGAACTACAGGCCGAGAGATTTGTACGTGACAATAGCGGATACCATCCGATGGATGATGAAAAATCAGTCCTTGGCCGAAATCCAGTAATAGGGGAGCGCTACGAAAGCGATTCCGCCGATCATATTGCCTAATGTAACAAAAAACAGATCCGTTATGTAATAATTGACGGAGATGGCTGTAGCTTCTGTAAGCGGATGCAGAAGACCGACGCCGATGATACTCATATTGGCGATGCTGTGTTCAAAACCACACATCATAAAGAGGAAAATGCACCATAAAATCATGATAAGCTTCGCGGCTTCCGACTGCATTTTGATACTGCACCATACAGCCAGGCAGACGAGGATATTGCACAGGATTCCACGGGTGACCATCTCCAGAGGGTTGAGTGAAAGTTTCGCAACTGAGACGGTGGCAAAATAGGAAGCAACGTCAGCATTCGCCGTAAGACCTGTCAGATGATACAGGATGACGCCAATCCAGCTTCCGATCAGATTGCCGAAAAAGCAAATGACCCAGAGCTTTACCGTATCAAGCCAGCTCACCTTTTTTGCGAGGGCGGCACATGACATGACAAAGTTATTTCCGGTAAATAGTTCACTGCCGGCCATTACAACAAGACTGAGTGCAGAAGCAAAAGAAAGTGAAGAGATCAGCTTTGCCGTTGCCGGGCTGTCCGCGATGAGGAGTCCGCCGATTGTCATGCAGACGAAACTGCCAAATGCAATGAAGATACCTGCGATCACAGAAGAGATGAAATATCCCCAGGGATTCTTTTTTAAAAGATTCAATTTATTGCATCCGGCAGTTACTACATCAGAAAAAGCAGATTGGAACATATTATTACCTCCTCCAAATATAAAGAAAAGGGTGTAGAATTTTCTACACCCTTTTATGATTGTCAGATTACATTAAAACAGACCTGAAATTTTACCAGAGCTGTCCACATCAATGCGTTCTGCTGCCGGAACTTTCGGGAGTCCTGGCATCGTCATAATTTCTCCGGTCAGTGCAACGATGAAACCGGCACCGGCGGAAATCTTAAGATTTCTTACAGTTATATCAAAATCCTTCGGGGCACCGAGCTTATTCTGGTCATCTGTAAAGCTGTACTGCGTTTTTGCAATACAGATCGGGCAGTTTCCAAAGCCCATGGATTCCAGCTCCTGAGCCTGCTTCTGAGCATTTGCAGTCAGAACAACACCGTTTCCGTGATAAATCTTTCTTACGATCTGGTTCAGCTTATCTTCAATACTGCCTTCCAGTTCATAGGAATAGTGGAATTCACTCGGTTCTTCCACGAGACGAATGATTTCTTTGGCAAGAGCGACACCGCCCTCGCCGCCTTTTGCCCATACTTCGGAGAGCGCAACGTTAACGCCAAGCTCTCTGCATTTGGATTCGACAAGGTCAAGTTCAGCTTTGGTGTCTGTTGGAAAAGCGTTAATTGCAACAACGCATGGAAGACCATATACATTTTTGATATTTCCGACGTGCTGAAGCAGGTTTGGAAGTCCTTTTTCCAGAGCTTCCAGATTTTCGTTGTTCAAGTCGGCTTTTGGAACGCCTCCGTTATATTTTAATGCGCGGACAGTGGCTACAACGACAACTGCAGAAGGAGTCAGTCCGGCCATGCGGCATTTGATATCCAGGAATTTCTCAGCGCCAAGGTCGGCACCAAATCCGGCTTCTGTGATCGCATAGTCACCCAGTTTCAAAGCCATCTTGGTTGCGATGACAGAGTTACAGCCGTGCGCGATATTGGCAAACGGACCGCCGTGAACGATAGCCGGAACGTGTTCCAGAGTCTGAACCAGATTTGGTTTCAAGGCATCTTTCAGCAGCGCACACATCGCTCCGTGTGCATTCAGATCACCTGCAGTTATCGGTTTTTGCTCTGCGACACTCCCGTAAGTATAACCAATGATGATGCGGGAAAGACGCTGCTTCAAATCATCGATGTCACGTGCAAGACAAAGTACTGCCATGATCTCTGAGGCCACCGTGATGTCATAACCGTCTTCCCGGGGCATACCGTTTGTTTTTCCGCCGAGACCATTTACGATGTTGCGCAGCTGACGGTCATTCATATCGACACATCTTCTCCACGTAATCTTACGGGGATCAATATTTAAGTCATTTCCCTGAAAGATGTGGTTATCAATCATTGCAGCCAGAAGGTTGTTGGCAGCGCCGATTGCATGAAAATCTCCCGTGAAGTGAAGGTTGATATCTTCCATTGGGACAACCTGTGCGTATCCGCCGCCTGCGGCTCCGCCTTTTACGCCAAAGACCGGACCGAGAGATGGTTCGCGAAGTGCAACCATAACATTTTTTCCGAGTTTTTGCAGTCCATCGGCAAGACCTACGGTTGTCGTCGTTTTTCCTTCGCCTGCCGGAGTTGGATTGATCGCGGTAACCAGAACCAGCTTTCCATTTGGGGCATCAGATTCCTGCAATAAATTGTAATCAATTTTTGCTTTGTATTTACCGTACTGCTCGAGGTATTTGTCATCAATTCCTGCTTTTGCTGCAATTTCGGTAATTGGTGTCATTGTGCTCTCCTGAGCAATTTCAATGTCTGATTTGAATCCCATAGTAAAATTCTCCTTTCACTTCACTGAGTGGTGTTGTGCGCATCCAGTTATCTGTACAGCTATGTATTTCTCAACATATTTCTGACTGTATATGATAAAAAAGGCAACAGATGTAATCACTATTACAAATGTTGCCCAGACGGTCGGCTTGCGCGAAGTCATGATTCCATAGTGGTATCCCACAATTATCCGTCAGTTATCAAGACTCCATATTTACTTTATGAATTAATGTTAGCATGGAGGAAAATGAATGTCAACCGTTTCTTGAGGATGTTTATAAAATACGTAGTATCATTAAATTTAATGTGAAAAAGAAGAATATTATGATAAAAAGATAATATCGTCATAAGAATTATTGGAAAATAATATTGTAAAAGAAATGTAATAATTGTATAATTGTGTTAAACTTCTTTACAATACATAGACTGATGATAAAATTTGCAGATTGAAGGGCTGCAAATTGAGGGGAGGACCATGGAAGAGTATCTGATAAGAAGATGGAAAGGCATACTTGCGGCAGTGCTTGTCTGTTGTTTGGTGGTGTTAACGGTGCCGGAGCAGACACTGGGGGCACAAAATGACAGTCAGCTGCAGAGCCAGGAGAGCGAAGAGCGGTCTGAGCCGGAAGGACCGTCCGTTACGGCAGAACCGGAAGCGACAGAAGAACCTCAGATCACAGAGGGGCCGGAAGTGTCGGAAGAGCCGGGAGTTACGGAGGAACCGGAAGTCACAGAAGAGCCGGAAGCGACAGAGGAGCCGGAAATTACGGAAGAGCCGGAGAGCGCAGGTGCTTCACAAGATACCGGGGAGGAACCGCAGGTTTCTGTAAAGCCAGGCGATCTGAAGGCTTCTGCGAGAGCAAAGGCCGGCTGGATAACGGCAGAAAACGGGAAGAGCTGGTACCGGTATGAGGATGGCAGCTATCCGTCCAATGGCTGGAAACAGATTGGATCAAGATGGTATTATTTTGACAGTGCCGGATGGCAGAGTATATCCGGAAAAGTATATTATTTTAAAAAGACCGGATCTGCTGCCGGAAAAATGCTGACCGGATGGCAGCAGCTGGACGATAACCGCTGGTACTATTTCACAGCTTCAGGGTCGGAAGGCGTTGAGGGAAGACTGTGGACAGGATGGCTGAGGCATAATGGGTCTATTTATTATCTGAAACAGACCGGCGAATACGGGATTAAAGGGCGTATGCTGACCGGCTGGCAGTCAATCGGCGGGAAAACATACTATTTTAAAAGGTCGGGAGCTTCTGTGGGAAAGATGCTCACAGGTTTTGTGAGCATTGACAACCGGAAGTTTTATTTTAAAGCGTCTGGTACATATGGCGATCGGGGCAGGATGTTTGAGGGATGGCAGACCATCGAAGGAAATGTATACCATTTTGAAAAATCCGGTGCGAAAGGCGAAAAAGGAAAAGCCCTGACCGGATGGCAGACATTCGGTAAGTACAGGTTTTATTTTATGCAGTCCGGAACATATAAAGGGAAAATGCTGACGGGCTTTAACAGTATTGCAGGTGAGCGGTATTTTTTTAAGCGGACGGGTGCCTATGAGACGAAAGGCGCGATGTTCAAGGGCTGGCAGGTAATTGACGGAAAAAAATACTATTTCGGTTCCGACGGTAAAATGCGTAAAAATACGACAGTTGACGGAATTCAGCTGGGATCAGACGGTGCTGCGATAACGGGAAAGACATTGAAAGCATTTCTGGCCAATGCACTGAAGCCTGTAGGAACCACATTGTATATCTGGGGTGGCGGTCATGATGACTGGTCCGGCGGTGATGCGGTCAGATATGGTGTGAATCCGAGCTGGAAAAGTTTCTTTCAGTCGCAGACCTCAAAATATGATTACAATAATTACCGATACAAATATACAAAGGGACTTGACTGTTCCGGGTATGTCGGATGGTCGGTCTATAATACTGCGAATACAAAGAGCAATCAGGAAACGTGCACGACAGTATCCGGAAGTACTCCGAAACTATACAAACAAAAAGGATGGGGAAGCTATGCGGACAGTACGGCTTCTGCTTCGTTCAAACCCGGTGATATTGTTGGCTGGGATGGGCATGTGTGGATTGTGCTGGGACAGTGCAGCGACGGCAGCGCAGTGATACTTCACTGCACGCCTCAGGCCGGGGTGCAGATCAGCGGGACAGTTACGAAAAACGGAAGTGCAGACAGTGAAGCAATATCTCTGGCTAAAACTTATATGAAGAAATATTTCCCGGCATGCACGAATAAAATGACGATGAGCTATGTGTGTTCAAAGCAGTACTTATTCGGACCGGGCAGTAATGGGCTGCATCGTTTTAGATGGGATCTGACAGGAGGAGCATTATTGAGTGATCCGGAAGGATACACCGATATGACTCCGAAACAGATACTGGATGATCTGCTGTAGAACATAATGTTATCACTCAAAATTCTAAAGGCTGTTGGACAATGATTTTGTTCAGCAGCTTTTTAATTTTGAAGAAAATGTTGTAATTTAATTGTAATAAATGTAAAATAAAAGTTAACGGGGTTCGTGAGAATTGTAACTATTTAATAAAAATTCGAGTTTGGGGGGATTAATTTTGGTTTCACAATACGAGAAAGTAAAACGCAGGCGCCTTCTGATGTGTGTTCTGATCTGCTGTCTGTTGATCCCGGTGTGCCATGAGAATGTGCTGGCAGCTGCGGAGAGTGAAGAGGAAGTTATGCTACAGTCGGAACCGGAAGAAAAACAGGAACCGGAAGTGACAGAACAGCCGGAAATCACAGAAGAACCGGGAAGTACTGAAGAACCACAGGCGACAGAAATTCCGGAAGCCACAGGAGAACCGGAAGTGACGGATGAGCCGGAACTATCACTAAGACCGGGAGATCTTCTGTCCGCAAGGGCGAAAGAGGGTTGGATTACCGCTGCAAACGGAAAAATCTGGTATCAATACAATGATGGAAGTTATCCGTCCAATGGCTGGAAACAGATTGGATCAAGATGGTATTATTTTGACAGTGCCGGATGGCTGAAAACAGGCTGGCTTAATATCGACAGCGGAACTTATTATCTGAAACAAACAGGAGAGGCCGGCATCAAAGGGGCGATGCTGACCGGTTGGCAGAAGCTTT
The DNA here is from genome assembly GCA_964621905.1 of uncultured Ruminococcus sp. GTDB lineage: Bacteria > Bacillota > Clostridia > Lachnospirales > Lachnospiraceae > Ruminococcus_G. The sequence goes on from CAZUNG010000010.1 coordinate 11,439, forward strand.
CCGGACAGGTATATTATTTTAAAAAGTCAGGTCAGGATGCCGGAAAAATGCTGACCGGCTGGCAGCAGCTGGATCATAATAACTGGTATTATTTCAGTGCCTCCAGAGCGGCCGGCGTTGGGGGACGCCTGTGGACGGGGTGGCTGAAACAGGGCGGTTCTATCTATTATCTGAAACAAACGGGGGCATATGGAACGAAGGGACGTATGCTGACGGGATGGCAGACGATGGGCGGCCGGCTGTATTATTTCAAACGTTCCGGCAGCGGAATTGGAAAGATGTTCACGGGGCTTGTCGGTATCGGCGGAGAAAAGTTCTATTTTGAGACAGGCGGTACATACGGGATCCGCGGAAGTGCGGCAACGGGATGGAAAACGATCTCCGGAAACGTCTACAGATTTGAACAATCCGGTGATAAAGGTGTCAAAGGCAAGGCATTGACCGGTTGGCGTACATATGGAAAATATAAGTTTTATTTTATGTGCTCTGGTTCCTATAAGGGAAAAATGCTGACGGGCTTCAACAATATCGCCGGGGAACGGTACTTTTTTAAACGAACAGGTGACTATGAATTAAAAGGAGCCATGTTTAAAGGCTGGCAGAATATTGATGGAAAGAAATATTATTTTGGCACTGACGGTAAAATGAGAAAGAACACCGTTGTTAACGGAAACCAGCTGGGCCCGGACGGAGCGGTCATTACCGGCAAGACACTGAAAGCGCTTTTGACAAATGCATTGAAGCCGATGGGGTCAACACTGTATGTGCTGGGCGGAGGTCACGATGTGGGGACCGGCGGAGACGGCGTGCGGTATGGGGTGAATCCAAACTGGAAAAAATTTTTCAGTCAGCAGGGGGCAAATTATAATCATTCCAGATATTCCTACCAGTATGGAAAGGGGCTGGACTGCTCCGGCTACGTTGGCTGGGTGGTCTACAATACGGTCAATAAGCAAAGTAACCAGGAAATCTGTACAAGTATTTCGGAGACGACGCCGAAGCTTTATGGCCAGAGAGGTTGGGGAAATTACGCTGATGACTGGAATTCTGGTAAATTTAAGGCGGGAGACGTTGTTTCCTATTACAACAGCAGCAATGGCAGCGGCCATGTCTGGCTTGTGATTGGACAATGCGGTGACGGCAGTGTCGTACTGGCTCACAGTACGCCTCCGGCCGGTGTCATTCTGAGCGGAACTGCGACATCTGGAGGTAATATGGACAGCGAAGCCATTCAGCTTGCGCGTAAATATATGAAACAAAATTTTTCTGCATGCTATAACAAGTTTTCTTCTCTCACATACCAGTGCCCGAGAGAATACTTGTATGGACCTTCTAATTTAAAACTGCACCGTTTCCAATGGGATGTGTCCGGCAAAAAGCTGCTGAGTGACCCGGAAGGATATATGAAAAAGACAGCTGGTCAGATTTTAGCAGATCTGTTTTAAGCAAAAGAAATATACGAGAGAAGGGATTGCCAGACTTAAAAAGGTCTGTGCGATGCCTTCTTTTTTCAAGAAAAGCAATATAAACATTGTAATTTTTTTGTAATAATTGTATAATAGTTCTGACGTATTTTTGGACGGAATGAAAAACGATTGATAGAAAAGTATGGCATTACGATGTGTAAGGGGGAAGAATGATGTTGCACGGTATCAAAGAGAACAAACAACGCCTGTTGGCGTGGCTGCTGGTGTGTGCGATGGCGGTCCTGTATGTTCCGGGGACCGTATTTGCGGAACAACCGGGGAGTGAAGAACAGGATGTTCTTTTGGACGGTCAAAACCAGGAGGAAATCAGAAACGGAGAAGCTGAGCCGGAGGCGCTGCCTTTTGCAGAGGAGTCAAAGGAAACAGACAAAACGGAGGAGCCGGGTATTGATGGAATGCCGGAAAGTACAGTGGATCAGGAAGAGCCAAATACTGCTTCTCCTGAGCCGGGTGAGACATTGCAGGAGGAAAGTCCTAGAGCGGTCGGGCAAAATGTGCCGGGCAGTACAGCAAACGGCCAGATCCAGACAGGTTGGGTGACAGCGTCCAATGGAAAAAGCTGGTATGGAAATGAAGATGGTACCTACCCGGCGGGGGAATGGAAACAGATCGGTAATAAACTGTATCATTTTGATGAAGAAGGATATCTGCATACCGGGTGGTATGAAGATGAAAACGGCGAAGTTTTTTATTTCAAACAGACGGGAGCACCTGGCGTCAAGGGTGTTATGTTCAGCGGCTGGCAGCAGATTAATGGGAAAAAGTACTATTTTAAAGCTTCTGGAGTTGCCGGAGTCAAAGGAAAGATGTGGACCGGCTGGCTGAAGCATGGGGGACTGATTTATTTCTTAGAGGAGGAGGGAGAAGCAGGAACTGCCGGACAGATGGCAGAAGGATGGACATCTGTTGATGACCGGGTTTACTACTTTATGCGTTCGGGGACCAGCAGAGGGAAGATGCTGACTGGTTTGCAGAGCATCGGAGGTGTCCGGTACTATTTTAAAACGACTGGTACTTACGGGGTTCGTGGACAGGCATGCGGCGGCTGGAAAGAAATTGACGGTAAAATTTACTATTTCAGCCCGCAGGGGGAACTGGGAGAAATCGGACAGGCGCTGACCGGCTGGCAAAAGATTGGGGACGAAAGATTTTATTTCATGCGTTCGGGAACCAGCAAAGGAAAGATGCTGACGGGCTTCAATAATATCAGCCAGGTACGTTATTTTTTCAGGAAAAACGGCGATTTTGGTGAAAAGGGCGCTGTGCTGACCGGTTGGCAGTCCCTGGACGGCAAATACTATTATTTCGACAAGAACGGCGGTATGCTGAAGAATACTGTTGTTGACGGCAAGAAACTGGGTGCGGATGGCGCCGCTTTGGGGGTCAATACTTTAAAAGGATTCCTGCAGAATGCGTTGAAACCGGTAGGTTCTACATTGTATATCTGGGGCGGCGGACATGATGACTGGAACGGCGGAGACGGAACCAGATACGGCGTAAATCCGAAATGGAAACAGTTTTTTAATGCTAAAGCAAGGAATTATGACTATAACAGGTACCGCTTCAGTTATCAGAGCGGGCTGGACTGCTCCGGATATGTTGGATGGAGTGTCTATAATACCGCGTACCGCGCCAGCGGACATGGCACCTGCGTTACATATTCCGGAGATACGCCCGGACTGTATGCGAGAAGAGGCTGGGGAAACAGTGTATCTGGGACAACTTCCGCGTCATTTAAACCGGGAGATGTTGTCAGCTGGAGCGGACACGTGTGGATTGTTTTGGGAAAATGCAGCGACGGAAGTTATGTGATTATGCAGAGTACGCCTCAGGCAGGAGTTCAGATCAGCGGAACGGTAACCAAAAGTGGAGTCGAGAACAGTGAGGCTGTGCAGCTGGCTAAAACGTACATGAAACGGTATTATCCAGGCTGCACCAGTAAGCTGGATATGAGTTATGTGGCATCGAAAAGCTTTTTAACCGGTCCCGGTGGTGAGGGGCTGAACAGATTTCGCTGGGATTTGTCGGGAGGAGATCTGCTGAGTGACCCTGAAGGGTACGCAAAAAAGACGGCGCAGCAGATTTTAAGTGATTTGTTTGCGAGCTGACGGAGGGTTGGAATGGATTCAGGATTTTTAGTAAAACAGGCGATTGATGCCCAGCGGCAGGCATATGCGCCGTATTCGCATTTTAAAGTGGGTGCTGCACTTCTATGTGCGGACGGCAGCATTTATACAGGATGCAATGTTGAAAATGCTGCGTATTCTGCTGCGAACTGTGCGGAACGAACCGCTGTGTTTAAAGCAGTGTCAGAAGGCAGACGTAAATTTCTGGCGATTGCAATCGTCGGAAACCTGGAAGGAAGAGAAAATGAACGGGAGGTATGCGCGCCCTGTGGTGTATGCAGGCAGGTATTGTCGGAGTTTGCGGACGGAAATCTACGGGTCATTCTGGCAAAATCAGAATTAGACTATGATGAATATACGCTGAAAGAACTTCTGCCTCTCCGGTTTTCACAAAACAATTTGCAATAAAAATGTAATCAAAAAGCCCTTTCCTTTTTTGCCGCTTATCTCTATAATGGTAAAAAGAGAGGGCTTTTATTATGCGTATGTATGATTTGATAGAAAAAAAACGAGACAAAAAAACGCTGACAAGAGAAGAGATTGCCTTTATGATACAGGGATATGTGAAAGAAGAGATCCCGGATTATCAAATGGCGGCTATGCTCATGGCAATTTATCTGCAGGGAATGACGGACGAAGAATTATCAGACCTTACTGATATTATGGCACATTCCGGGGATGTAGTGGATCTGTCGGATATTCCGGGCGTTAAGGTTGACAAACACTCCACAGGCGGAGTCGGTGATAAGACAACACTGATTGCAGCGCCGGTCGCAGCCGCCTGCGGAGTCAGGATTGCCAAAATGTCGGGCCGTGGTCTTGGGCATACCGGAGGGACAGTAGATAAACTGGAAGCAATTCCGGGTTATCAGACCAGTATTGAACGGGCGGCATTCATTGATCTCGTAAAACATCATGGAATCAGCGTGATCGGTCAGTCCGGCAATCTCGCACCGGCGGATAAAAAGATTTATGCGCTGCGAGATGTGACCGCGACGGTAGAGAGCATTCCATTGATCGCTGCATCCATTATGAGTAAAAAGCTGGCAGCAGGCAGTGACTGCATACTGCTGGATGTCAAAGTGGGGAGCGGCGCATTTATGAAAACGCTCGAGGATGCGGTTGCGCTTGCACAGAAAATGGTTGCGATCGGCGAGCGGGCGGGCAGAAAAGTGACGGCGTTGATCACGGATATGGATCTGCCGCTTGGCAGCTGCATAGGAAATGCACTGGAAGTGATGGAAGCAGCAGAAACGCTTCAGGGACACGGACCGGATGATCTGACAAAAATCTGCGTGGAATTAGCCGCATATATGATGGAACTGGCAGGAATCGGAACAGTTTCTGAATGCAGGAAAAAAGCTTTGCAGGTGCTTGAAAACGGAGCGGCTATGGAAAAATTTGCTGATATGGTGACCGCTCAGGGCGGTGACGCCTCGGTTCTGTATCATCCGGAACTGTTTGGACAATCTGCTGTCTTATATGAAGTGAAAGCGGAAAAAGACGGGTATCTTGTACGCATGGATGCCAAAGAATGCGGGGCAGCTTCCTGCATGCTCGGCGCAGGGCGTGAGACGAAAGAAAGCCGTATTGATATGCTGGCGGGAATCGTTATGAGGAAAAAGACAGGGGATAAAGTAACAAAGGGGGAGACGGTTGCCGTACTGCATACTTCTCGGGAGGAACTGGCTGAGGCGGCGGCCCTCCGGTTGGCAGCAGCTATTGAGATTGAGGAGAAACGCGCGGAAGAGATTCCGCTGATTCTGGCTAAAGTTGGCCGGGACGGTGTGCGAATTTATCAGGATAAATAAAAAGGGGACATAAAGATGAAGAGATGTTTAGGGATCATTGCACTGATTCTGCTGCTGATCGGGGCCAGCGGGTGCGAAAAGAAGGAAAGTACAGAAGATATTGCCATCATAACGGAAGCGTCACAGGAGGGGGCTATGACGAACGCAATCAAAGAGTCCGCACAGCAGTACGCTGCGGAAAACGGGCTTCTGCTGTCAACTCACAGTGTGGCGAAAGACACGCCGGATGATTATATGGTTGCCGTCAAAGAAGCGGCTGATGCGGGAGCTTCGGTTGTCATCGGGTATGGAGAAAAATTTGAGGTGCCTCTGTATACGATGCAGAAAAAATACAAGAAAGTTAAATTCATTATTCTGGATGGAGCGCCGCGCAAAGAGAAGGGCAGTAAAGCCAAGCTTCGAAAAAACACGCATGCAATCGTCTATGACGAAGCGCAGGCAGGATTTCTTGCGGGCTATGCGGCTGTAAAAGAAGGATATAAAAATCTGGGCTTTATGGGTGGACAGGAAGAAGAAAGCATCGAACTTTATGGAAGCGGCTTTGTCCAGGGAGCGAATTATGCGGCATCTGAGATGGGACTCGGGAAAGATGAAGTCCAGCTTCGGTACCGTTATATGGGTACAAATGAGATCTCACCGGCAATTATGGCTGCGGCGGGCGACTGGTTTGAAAATGGCTGTGAAGTGATCTTTTCCAATGGAGGTTCAATCGGAACTGCCATCATAAAGGCCGCCGAACAGAAAAACGGCAAGGTGATTGCATCTGATACGGATCAGTCTCAGACATCTGCCGCAGTTCTGACTTCAGCCGTTAAAAATGTTAATGACGTCATTTATCAAACGCTTGGAGGAGCTTTTGGGAAAGATTTTCAGGGGAAAAAACAGGAGACTATGGACCTTTCCAACGACGGTGTGAGCCTAACGATGGACACATCTTCGTTTCAAAACTTTACAGCAGATGACTATCATAAAATTGTTACAAAAATTGTAGATGAGGAAATCAAAGTAGCGGAAGAACAGGCAAAAAACCTGCAGGAAAAAGACGGTGAAATAGCGAATATTGCGTTAAGTTTTGATTAGATCAAACGCCTTAAATTACATTTTATGGTTGCATTTATGTAAATTATATGGTACACTTGTAAACGAAATGAAAAAAGTGTGTCAGAAATATTACAATAATAAAACTATAATTATGAAACACTTATGGGGTGCAACACAAACCGTAATTTAAGGAGTCGTTGGAATATGAAGAAAAAATTCTTATGTCTGTTTTTGACCACCGTTGTATCATTAACACAGGTCGTACCGGCACTTGCTGACAGGGAATCTGATTTGCGAAGTGAAAAGGCAGCGACGAGCAGTCAGCTGGAATCAACCAACAATCAGATTTATAATTTAGAAGTACAAAAACAGGCGCTGCAGGCTGAGATTGATCAGATGGATGCGCAGTTAGTAGATATTATGGTCGCAATTGATGTGCTGACTGAGGAGATTTCTCAGAAACAGGCTGAGATTGAAGAAACAAAAGTAAAACTTCAGGAAGCTGAGGCTCAGAGAGATAAGCAGTATGAAGATATGAAAACCCGTATGGATTACATATACCGCAACGGCGGTTCAACCGGATGGGCTCAGATGGTTCTTTCTGAAGAGAATATCGCAGCGATGCTGAATAAGGCTGAGTATACACAGCAGCTCTATGATTATGACAGAGACAGCCTTGAAAAATATAAGGCAATTGTTCAGGAAGTTACAGATCTCGGGAACCAGCTGGCAACAGAGAAAGCTGATCTGGAAGTCATGCAGAATGACTATAAAGAACAGGAAGCAACACTGGAATCAGCACTGGAAGAAAAGAAAGCAACATCATCCGATTATGCAAACCAGATTGCTGTTGCAGAACAGCAGGCTTCAGAATATAAAGCTTTGATTCAGCAGCAGACTGCAGAGCTTGCCCAGATTGAAGAAGCGAAACGTAAAGCAGCAGAGGAAGCAGCCAGAAAGGCAGCAGCTGAAGCCGCAAGGAAAGAAGCAGAAGCTGAAGAAGCAAGACAGGCAGCAGTTGAGTCGAATGATCATGACGAAGAAGACGGTTCTGATGAGTCATCTGATCGGGATACTTCCGATGATCATGAATCTTCCTACGATAACAGTGATAATAATTCATCTGATGAAAGCAATAGCGGTTCTGACAATGAGGACGACAGCAGTTACGATAATGACGACAGCAGTTCATCAGGGGAGGTATCTTACAGCGGTACGGGACAGTCGGTTGTTAATTACGCGACTCAGTTTGTAGGGAATCCATATGTATGGGGTGGTGAAAGCCTGACAAATGGTGCAGATTGTTCCGGATTTATTATGAAAGTTTATGAAAAATTCGGTGTATCACTTCCTCACTCTTCATCGGCGATGAGATCCTGTGGAACAGGCGTATCTTATTCTCAGGCAATGCCGGGTGACATCATTTGCTATTCCGGACATGTTGCCATTTATATGGGAGGCGGATCCATAGTGCATGCCAGCAATGAGAGAGACGGAATTAAAATAAGCGGAAATGCAGCATACAGAACAATTCTTTCAGTAAGACGTGTAATCTAATAAAAAATGAAAAATAATAACGGTATGGCCAGAAGGCTGTACCGTTATTTTTTTGTGTGTGGAATTTTTTTTGATCAGGCACAAAAAGTACTTGCAATTTTAAAATTATATGTTATAGTGGTTATAGAACAAACAAAACGAAAAGGGGATTTGAGATCTCCCTGTGAATAGATTGGAGGGAATTCTATGAATATCAGTAAATTTACGCAGAAATCATTGCAGGCGGTACAGGACCTGGAGAAGACAGCGTATGCGTTCGGCAATCAGGAGATTGAACAGGAGCACTTACTGTATAATCTTCTGAAACAGGAAGACAGCCTGATCCTGAAAATGATTGAAAAAATGGAGATTCAGAAAGAACATTTTCTGAACAGAGTAGAACAGGCGATTGAGGCGAGAACAAAAGTTTCGGGCGGAAATCCATACATTGGCCAGTATCTGAATAAAACATTGGTTGGCGCTGAGGATGAGGCAAAACATATGGGAGATGAATACGTATCTGTGGAACATCTCTTTTTGGCGATGCTGAAGAGTCCGAGTCCGTCAATGAAAGCACTTTTTAAAGAGTATGGGATCACCAAAGAGCGTTTCCTTCAGGCGTTAAGTACGGTACGTGGAAATCAGCGTGTGACGAGTGACAATCCGGAGGCGACATACGATACCTTAAATAAATACGGGCAAGATCTGGTGGACAAAGCCAGAGATCAGAAGCTGGATCCGGTGATCGGCCGTGATTCGGAGATCCGTAATGTGGTCCGCATTCTGTCCAGAAAGACGAAAAATAATCCGGTTTTGATCGGTGAACCGGGTGTTGGTAAAACAGCGGTTGTGGAAGGACTGGCACAGCGTATCGTGCGCGGTGATGTTCCGGAGGGGCTGAAGGATAAAAAGATATTTGCTTTGGATATGGGTGCCCTTGTTGCAGGTGCAAAATACCGTGGTGAATTTGAGGAACGTCTGAAGGCAGTTCTGGAGGAAGTCCGTAAGAGTGAGGGAAGAATTATCCTGTTTATCGATGAACTCCACCTGATCGTTGGAGCAGGAAAGACGGAAGGTGCGATGGATGCCGGCAACATGCTGAAACCCATGCTGGCACGCGGCGAGCTGCACTGTATCGGTGCAACGACGCTTGATGAATATCGGCAGTATATTGAGAAGGATGCAGCTCTTGAGCGAAGATTTCAGCCTGTTATGGTGGATGAACCGAGTGTTGAGGATACCATTTCGATTCTTCGCGGACTGAAAGAACGGTATGAAGTATATCACGGTGTCAAGATTACAGACGGTGCACTGGTAGCAGCGGCAACACTGTCGCAGCGCTATATATCGGACCGGTTTCTGCCGGATAAAGCGATCGATCTTGTGGATGAGGCGTGTGCGCTGATCAAAACGGAACTGGACTCTCTGCCGGCGGAGCTTGATGAACTGCAGCGGAAGATCATGCAGATGGAAATTGAAGAAGCGGCTCTGAAAAAAGAGACGGATAAACTGAGCCAGGATCGTCTGAGCAATCTGCAGCGTGAGCTGGCGGAACTGAAAGATGAGTTTAATGCCCAGAAAGCTCAGTGGGAGAATGAAAAAACTTCAGTTGACAGATTATCAAAACTGCGTGAGCAGATTGAGGATATGAATCAGAGGATTCAGAAAGCCCAGAGAGACTATGATCTGGAGAAGGCGGCTGAGCTGCAGTACGGGGAACTTCCAAAGCTGCAGGAGCAGCTGCGCATAGAAGAAGAACGTGTGAAAGACGCAGATTTGTCACTGGTGCATGAGAGTGTGACGGATGAAGAGATTTCCAGGATTGTGTCGCGCTGGACCGGAATTCCTGTTGCCAGATTGACAGAGGGCGAGCGCAGCAAGATTCTTGGCCTGGAAGATATTCTGCATGAACGCGTGATCGGACAGGATGAAGCGGTGAGCAGAGTGACAGACGCTATCATTCGCTCAAAAGCAGGCATCAAGGATCCTACAAAGCCAATCGGTTCCTTTTTATTTCTGGGACCGACAGGTGTTGGAAAAACAGAACTGGCAAAGACGTTGGCGCTGAATCTGTTTGACGATGAACAGAATATGGTCCGTATTGATATGAGTGAGTATATGGAGAAATATTCTGTATCCAGACTGATCGGAGCACCTCCAGGATATGTGGGATATGAGGAAGGCGGACAGCTGACAGAGGCGGTTCGGAGAAAGCCGTATTCGGTTGTGTTGTTTGATGAGATTGAAAAAGCACATCCGGATGTCTTTAATGTACTTCTTCAGGTGCTGGATGACGGCAGGATTACGGATTCTCAGGGAAGGACAGTGGACTTTAAAAACACGATATTGATTATGACCTCCAATATCGGCTCCTCTTATCTGCTGGAAGGCATTACAGAGAGCGGAGAGATCAAAGAAGAGTGCGCTGATATGGTCAGTCAAGATCTGAGAGCACATTTCAGACCGGAGTTTCTGAACCGGCTTGACGAGATCATTATGTTTAAGCCGCTGACGAGAGAGAATATTGGACGGATCGTTGATCTGCTGATGAAAGAACTGAACGGAAGACTTCATGACCAGGAACTTACGATTAAACTGTCTGACGCTGCAAAGGAACTTGTGATGAAAGGAGGATATGATCCGGTATATGGGGCTCGTCCGCTGAAACGGTATCTGCAGAAAAATGTAGAGACGCTGGCAGCCAAACTGATTTTGTCGGGGGATGTAAAAGCGGACGATGTGATCTTCATCGATGAAGAGAACGGGGAGTTAAACGCTTCCGTACAGAATCTGATGTAAAAGGAGAGAACTATGATACCGAAAGACCCGGTCATGCTGCTGAGCTATGTCAACACTCAGCTGAGAGATCACTATCCGAACCTGCAGGAGCTCTGCGGGGCATTGGATATCAATGAGCAGGAACTGGTGAGAAAACTCAAATCCATTGATTATGTGTACGATGATGGAAATAACCAGTTTGTATGATGAAATCAAGAAAAAAGCAGGTGCTGCAGCAGGCACCTGCTCTTTTTATGCGGGTGACAGAGACTTTTTCTTGCCCCGGATTCCATTCGGTGATAAAATTCATATATTGAGAATTGAAAAGGAGTGGACAATGGAAGCATACCAGAGTTTTGCAAAGGTGTACGATATGTTCATGGATGATATCGATTACGATGCCTGGAGTATCTATCTGATTGAATTGTTGAAGGAATACGGGGTTAATGATGGACTGGTGCTGGAACTCGGCTGCGGCACCGGCAATATGACTGAGCGTCTGGCTTCCGCCGGCTATGATATGATCGGTGTGGATTTGTCGGATGATATGCTGGAAGCGGCACAGGAAAAACAGCAGCAGTCAGGTCTTGACATATTATATCTGCAGCAGGATATGCGCAGGTTTGAACTGTACGGAACGGTCCGGGCGGTGGTGAGCGTCTGCGACTCTCTGAATTATATTTTGGAGGACGAAGAGCTGCTGCAGGTGTTTTGCCTGGTAAATAATTATCTGGATCCGGGTGGGGTCTTCGTGTTCGATTTGAATACCATTTATAAGTATGAGACTCTTATGGGCGAGCGGACGATTGCCGAAAACAGAGAAGAAGCCAGTTTCATCTGGGACAATTATTATGATTCGGAATCAATGTGCAATGAATATGAACTTGCTATTTTTATACCGGAGGGCAAAGACGGATTGTATCGAAAGTATGAGGAGGTCCATTACCAGCGGGCATATTCTCTGGAAAAGGTGAAGGAACTGATGAAAAAGGCGGGGCTGGAATTTGTCACGGCATATGAGGCATTTTCAAAGAATGCGCCGACCTCCGAGAGCGAACGAATGTATATAGTTGCAAGAGAGCATGGAAAATAAGTTGTATAATCATAGAAACGGGAGTTCCGGTAAATGATATAGGAGGAAAAGATGGATTATATTGTAAGAGCAACAGCGGCGGATGGCCAGATACGCGCATTTGCCGCGACGACAAGAGATTTGACAGAGCACGCAAGAGCAGCTCATAATACAAGTCCTGTGGCGACTGCAGCACTTGGACGGCTGCTGACCGCGGGGACCATGATGGGGGTTATGATGAAAGGAGATAAGGATCTTCTGACCCTGCAGATCAAAGCGGGGGGACCGCTTTCAGGCATTACCGTCACGGCCGATTCGAAGGGCAGGGTGAAAGGCTACGTCGGAAATCCGAATGTTGTGATTCCAGCAAACGGCAAAGGAAAGCTGGATGTGGCCGGGGCGGTTGGACCGGGATTTTTGAATGTTATTATGGATCTGGGACTTAAGGAGCCCTACAGCGGACAGACAATGCTGCAGACGAGTGAAATCGCCGAAGATCTGACGTATTACTTTGCGACGAGTCAGCAGGTTCCGTCATCCGTTGGTCTGGGGGTTTTGATGGAGCACGATAATACCGTGAAACAGGCAGGAGGATTTATCGTACAGCTGATGCCGTTTGCGGAAGAAAAAACGATAGCCCGGCTTGAGCAGAATCTGAAAGGAGTCTCATCTGTGACGGCGCTGCTCGATCAGGGATATACGCCGGAGAAGCTGCTTGAGAAGCTGCTGGGCAATCTCGGACTTGAGATTAATGATACAGTTCCGGCTGAATTTTACTGCAACTGCAGTAAGCAGCGTGTGGCGAAAGCACTGATGAGCGTTGGCAAGAAGGACTTGCAGGAGATGATTGATGAAGGAAAAGAAGTGGAGCTGAATTGTCATTTTTGCGGCACCGACTACAGGTTTTCTGTGGACGAACTGAAAGAACTGCGAAATCTGATCCGATGATCATCTGATATGAACCGCAGGCGTGCGGAATGGGAGGGAAACATGAAACAAGGATTTATCAAAACAGCAGTTGGAACACCAAAAATCAAAGTGGCAGACTGTGTCTATAATGCGGACCAGGCGATTGCACTGATAAAAGAAATGGAACAGCAGAAGGCCAGGATAATGGTGCTTCCTGAGCTTTGCATCACCGGATACACGTGCGGGGATCTGTTCTGGCAGGAGTTGCTGCTGGATCAGGCGAAAGAACAGCTGATCAGGATTGTGCGCGAGACGGCAGATGTAAATGCACTTGTGTTTGTCGGGCTGCCTGTCGTGGCGGAGGGAAAACTGTTTAATGTAGCGGCAGCCTTCAGTCAGGGAAAGATATTGGGAATGATTCCAAAGACACATATTCCGTCATACCGGGAATTTTATGAAGGACGTCATTTTACGCCCGGATCTGACACTGTAAAATGGATGGAAATAGATGGCGAGAAGATACCGTTTGGAACGAATCAGCTGTTTCGGTGCACTACAATGCCGGGACTTACAGTGGCGGCAGAAATCTGTGAGGATCTCTGGGCGCCGAATCCGCCGAGTGTAAACCATGCACTGGCCGGCGCCACGGTGATCGTAAATCTCTCAGCCAGTGATGAGGAGACGGGAAAGGACGATTACCGCAGAAATCTGGTGTCGGGTCAGGCGGCCCGTCTGATCTGCGGTTATCTCTATGCGTCAGCAGGCGAGGGAGAATCATCGACAGATCTGGTATTCGGGAGTCATAATATGATTTCTGAAAACGGCAAACTGCTTGCTGAAGCAAAGCGATTTGAAAATGAGACTGTCACCGCAGACCTGGATATTCAGAGACTGAGTGCGGAGCGCAGAAAGATGTCCACCTATCCGTGGCAGAATGAAAACGGTTATTATGTGACCGAGTTTTCCCTGTCAGTGTCAGAGACAGAGCTGACCCGGTATTTTGATCCCCGGCCCTTTGTGCCGGGCCGGAAAGAGGACAGGGATAAGCGATGCGATGAGATTTTAAATATACAGACATTGGGTCTGAAAAAGCGGCTGGAGCATACGAACTGTAAAAATGCCGTTATCGGTATATCAGGCGGACTGGATTCCACGCTGGCACTGCTTGTGACGGCGCGTGCATACGATATGCTTGGGAAAGACAGAAAAGAGATTACAGCAGTGACAATGCCATGTTTTGGAACCACGGACCGGACATATCAGAATGCCTGCGAACTGACACAATGTCTTGGTGCGACGTTAAAAGAAGTGGATATCAAGGAAGCTGTGACGCTTCATCTGAAAGACATCGGACATGATATGGAAACACATGATGTGACATATGAGAATGCACAGGCGAGAGAACGGACACAGGTTTTAATGGATGTGGCAAATCAGGCGGGAGGCATGGTGATCGGTACGGGAGATTTGTCGGAGCTGGCTCTCGGTTGGGCGACGTATAATGGAGATCATATGTCGATGTATGGTGTAAATGCATCTGTGCCGAAGACACTGGTGCGTCATCTCGTAAAGTATTTTGCGGATACCTGCGGGGACAAGAAGCTTTCCGGGATCCTGCTGGATGTTCTGGATACACCGGTGAGTCCGGAACTGCTGCCTCCGAAGGACGGAGTGATCTCACAGAGAACAGAAGAGCTTGTCGGCCCTTATGAGCTTCACGATTTTTATCTGTATTACATGCTTCGTGTTGGCTTTTCTCCGGCCAAGATCTATCGCATTGCGAAGATCGCATTCCGGGAACTTTACGATACGGAGACAATAAAAAAATGGCTGATCACATTTTACCGCCGTTTCTTTTCACAGCAATTCAAACGTTCCTGCCTGCCGGACGGTCCGAGAGTCGGTAGCGTGGCAGTCTCCCCGAGAGGAGACTGGAGGATGCCGAGCGACGCCTGTGTGCGCATCTGGATGGATGAACTGGAGAGGCTTGGATAACATGAGAATCAGGACTGCGGCACTGCCTTTGACAGTGCCGTTTTTATTGCTTCTAAAAGTAACATGGAGGTATACTTGTTATCATCTTCATAGGTGATATTTTCTGTGGACTGCTTTTCATAAATCTGTTCTGCAAGTGCATCGAGTGTAGGCTCCATGAGGGGGTACATTGCAGTGGCGCTCTCACTGAGATTGATCAGCTCAATGGAATTGATGTGATCAGAATCTACAGTTACCTGCACATCGAAGGTATTGTCATTCAGCTCGATGGAAGTCGTGTAGACTCCGGCGACATATTGCTGCTCCACGGTCTCTTCGGTTGTGGCGGCACTGGTCGCGGCACTCTTTTTCGGCCCGAACATGACAAAGAGAAGAATAATCAGCAAAATGGCAAGGGTGAGAAAGATAGCGGTATAAATAACTTCTTTCATATGTAATACGACGATTTTCGTTTTTGAACTCATAGACACACTCCTTTTCGTATTCTCTTTATTATCATATTAGGGAAGGGACAAAAATATGCATGGGGATGCAGCGGCTTTTTCTAAATCCAAGTCTGTGGTATAATTATAAAAACAGAAAGTTAAGATCCATGGTAAATTGTTGGAGAACGAGAAAACACAGCGGCAAAGGAGAATCACATGGCATTACATCTTATAACAGGCAGTTCCGGGGCAGGGAAATCTTATACGGTCTGTCAGAGGATCATCAAAGAATCCATGGAAAATCCCAAACGGGAATACCTGATACTGGTTCCTGAACAGTTCACGATGCAGACGCAGAAAGAAGTTGTCGATCTGCATCCCGGGCATGCTGTTTTGAATATTGATATTTTAAGCTTTCAAAGACTTGCTTACCGGATATTCGATGAAGTCGGAGGGAATCTGAATCCTCTGCTTGATGATACCGGTAAATCCTTTGTGCTACAGAAAATAGCACAGCAGCAAAAGCAAAAGCTGGGATTTCTAGGAGCTAATTTGAAAAAACCGGGTTATATCAATGAGATGAAATCTATGATATCCGAATTGATGCAGTATCAGATCAGTCCGGAAGGGATCACGGATCTGATGGAATGTGCCGGGGAACAGTCACTGCTGTACCGGAAATTATCGGATGTCAAAATCATTTATCAGGAATTTACCGAATATATGAAAAGCCGTTATGTCACACCGGAGGAAGTACTGGATGTGTTGTGCCGTGTGATCAAACGTGCTGACAGTCTGAAAGGGAGTACGGTAGTGCTGGATGGGTTTACCGGTTTTACACCGGTACAGTATCAGGTGATCCGGCAGCTTTTGCCGATGTGCCGTGATGTGTATGTGACGGCTGCACAGGATGAAAAAAATCCCGCGTTTCAGAAAAACAAAACACAGCAGCTGTTTTCCATGAGCCATGATATGACACGGCGTCTGATGAGTCTTGCTGTGGAGGAACACGTGGAGATTGCGGAAACCGTGCATATCGATGGACGAAAGAACGGCAGATTTGCCGCTGCGCCTGCGCTTGGTTTTCTGGAATCTCATCTGTTCAGGCGGTCAGCCGGCGGATATCCCAAGAAACCAGAGGAAATTCATATCCGGGCAGCCGCCAATCCACTGGAAGAGATGGAGTGGACGGTTCGCATGATTCACCGGCTGATCCGCACAAAAGGACTGAGATACCAGGATATCGCGGTGATCACAGGTGATCTTGGCGGATATGAAAGTTATGTGGTGCAGGCTTTTGAAAGAGAACAGATTCCCTGTTTTATTGACCGTAAGCATTCGGTTCTCATGAATCCTTTTGTGGAGTATGTCCGGGCTGCACTTGATATGCTGATCACGGGATTTCGGTATGAGGGGGTGTTCCGCTATCTTAGAACCGGAATGTCCGGCCTGACAGCCGATGAAATCGACACGCTGGAAAATTATGTGATTGCGCTTGGCATCCGGGGATTTAAACAGTGGAACTTGCCCTGGACACGGACATACCGGGGGATGCAGGAGAAAGATCTCACAGAGGTTGAAAGGATACGGAAAAAATTTCTTTCGGAAATCAAAGACTTTACAGAAGCGTTCAAAGGAACAAACGGAACGGTGGCGGAGAGGACGGAGGCACTCTACCGCTTTATTGTAAAGTCTGGTATTCAGGAAAAATTAAAAGTCCGCGAGCTGGAATTTAAAAGACAGGGAAAGCAGGCACTGGTCAAAGAATATGCACAGATCTTTGGAATTATTATGGGAATGCTCGATAAACTGGTGGATGTGCTTGGGGATGAAAAAGTTACCAGACAGGAATACCAGCAGATTTTGGAAGCTGGTTTTCTTCAGGTTCAGGTGGGAATTATTCCGCCGACTGCAGACCAGGTTATGGTTGGAGACGTAAAGCGTACGCGTCTTGCAGCTGTAAAAGTCCTGTTTTTTGTCGGCGTCAATGAAGGGGTGATTCCGCAGCGTCTGGAAAGCTGTGGGATTTTGACAGAGCCTGAGCGGGAGCTTTTGAAAGCGCATGATATTGAACTTGCACCTACCATGAGGGAAGATATCGGAATTCAGCGGTTTTATCTGTATCTGATTCTGACGAAACCATCGATGGAACTTTATATGTCTTACGTACACATGAAAGCAAACGGAGAGACGGCGGCGCCTGCTTATCTGATCGGTACGATCCGAAAACTGTTTCCCGGACTTTGTGTGGAGGAGGACAACCGGATAGAAGCGGACTATCTGGCGCTGGAGACGCCAAGACAGGGGCTGGACCTCCTGATTCAGGGGCTTTCTTGGGCAGCGCAGGGGGAGGAAGATGCCAGATGGGAGGAACTGTTCAGATGGTATTGGGGCAGGGAAGAGTACCAAAGGATGGCAGGCAGGCTGGTGGAGGCGGCATTTTATGAAAAACCGCAGGACAGCATCGGAAGAGCTGCAGCACTTTCACTCTACGGAAGGGAGCTGAAAAACAGTGCGACGCGGCTGGAAACATTTGCGGCCTGTGCATTTGCGCATTTTCTGCAGTATGGACTGAGGCTTTCTGAGCGTGTCCGCTATGAGTTTAAAGCGATGGACATGGGGAATGTACTGCATGAGGCGCTGGAACGTTTTGCTCGTCTTTTGAAAAAAGAGGGACTGTCCTGGAAGGAGCTTTCCAAAGCGGATGCCGAACGGCTGCTTAATGCGAGCGTGGACGGATTGTTTGAGGAGTATGGAAATACGGTGCTAAAAAGCACCGCCAGAAACAGGTATATGATCCGGCGCTGCAGACGCCTGTTGGAGCGGAGTATCTGGGCACTGCAGGAACAACTGAAATGCGGAGATTTTGAACCGAGTCGTTTTGAGGTGTCTTTTGCCTTGCAGGAGGAACTGGATGCGGCTCAGTTCCAGCTGGATGAAGAGACGAGGCTGAGACTGCAGGGCAGGATAGACCGTGTGGATACGTATGAAACCAGGGAAGACTGTTACGTAAAAGTAATTGATTATAAAACAGGGAACCGTTCACTGGATCTTGCCGAGCTGTATCACGGCCTTTCACTTCAGCTGGTGGTGTATCTGAACGCTGCTCTGGAACTGGAGAAAAAAGAACATCCGGATAAACAGGTGCATCCGGCCGGGATTTTTTATTATCAGATCAAAGACCCTCTGATTTCCGGGGAATGGCAGGAGAGTAAAACACTGATTGAACAGAATATGATGAAAGAACTGCGAATGAACGGGCTTGCAAATGCAGACCCGGAGGTTCTGAAAAAGCTGGATCATACGCTTGACGGAACCGAACGAAAGACTTCCCGGGTGTTCCCGCTGTCACTGAACAAGGACGGAAGCTGTTCTAAAGCATCGTCAGTGATCCGGGAAGAACAGTTTATGGCGCTGTCCTCTTTTGTAAATGATAAAATAAAGGAGCTGGGCAGAAAAATCATGGACGGAGAGGCGGATACCAATCCATATCAGATTGGTCAGAAACATGCGTGTGAATACTGTGCTTACCGCTCAGTGTGTGGATTTGATGAGCGTATCCGTGGATATGAATACCGCAGGCTTCCCCAGTTTTCTGATGAAGAACTGTGGGAAAAGCTGAAAAGGGGGGACAGGTAATGGGTGTGAAATGGACAAAGGAGCAGGAGCAGGTGATCAGTCTGCATGATCGTGATATTCTGGTCAGTGCTGCTGCGGGTTCCGGAAAAACAGCGGTTCTGGTGGAACGCATTCTGACCATGGTCACACGAAGTGAGAATCCGATCGATATTGACCATCTTCTGATTGTGACATTTACCAGGGCCGCTGCCGGGGAAATGAAAGAAAGAATTTTGACGGCACTTGATGACAGGTTGTCAAAAGACCCGGAAAATGAGCATCTGAAGCGGCAGGTGTCCTATATCCATAACGCACAGATCAATACAATCGACGGGTTCTGTGCATATGTGATTCGCAATTATTTCCATATGATAGATCTGGACCCCGGTTATCGGACCGCGGATGAAGGCGAACTGAAGCTTTTAAAAGCGGATGTGATCGATGAGGTTTTGGAGGAAGCGTATGACATTGGGAGTGATGAGTTTCACCAGCTGGTAGAGTGTTATGCATCCGGGAAGACAGATCATGTTCTGGAAGAGCTGATTTATCAGCTCTACGAGATGTCAATCAGTCACCCGTGGCCAAAAGAGTGGCTCATCGGCTGCAGAAAAGTATACGATGCAAAGACAAAGGAGGAGTTGTTCGCCTCTTCGTGGATGGAGCTTTTCTGGAAGGATGTAAGGCAGAAGATTCAGGAAGCTGTTTCACAGACTGAGGAAAACATGAAGACAGCGCAGTCGGAGGATGGTCCGTACGCGTACCTGACGGCATTGGAAGCGGACCGTGCGTTCCTTCATCGTTTAAGCGGTGCGGATGATTATGATGAGATATGGAATTTGCTGAAAGAGCATAAATGGGAGCGTTTATCTGCGAAAAAGGATGCCGCCGTATCCGAAATGCAAAAGGAACAGGTAAAGGCGGGAAGAGAGACGGTCAAGGAGATCATAAAGGAACTGCAGAGTCAGTATTTTATCATGACGGGGGAAGCGGTTTTTCAGTGTATGCAAAGCTGTGCGCCTGTGGTAGGCAGCCTTGTTGATCTGACGCTTGCTTTTTCTGAACGGTTTGAACAGAAAAAGAGACAGAAGAATCTGCTGGACTTTACCGATATGGAGCATTTGGCACTTCAGATCCTCGTTGAGAAGAAAGAAGACGGAAGCTGTGTCCGTTCCCAGGCGGCAAAAGAACTTTCCCTGCAATTCGAAGAGATACTGATTGATGAGTATCAGGACAGCAATTACGTTCAGGAAATGCTTCTGACAAGTGTATCCAGGCATGAAGATGGAATCTGCAATATCTTTATGGTAGGTGATGTCAAGCAGAGCATTTACCGGTTCCGCCTGGCAAATCCAGAATTATTTCTGGAAAAGTATGAGACGTACACGCTGGAAGAGAGCGGCAGACAGAGAATCGATCTCCACAGAAATTTCAGAAGTCGAAAAGAGGTTCTGGGATTTGTCAATCTGTTGTTTGAGCAGCTGATGAGCCGTTCTTTTGGCGGCGTTGCCTATGATGAGAGTGCGGCGCTGTATCCGGGTGCAGAATATCCGGAAGGAAACGACCCTCAATTTCCCAAAACAGAAGTACTGATGCTGGAAACGGACAGCGAAGACGTAAAAGAAGAAGGGATGTCGGGTGAGGCCAGGGAACTGGAGGCACGTATCATAGGCCAGAGGATCCATGAACTGGTGGGCAGAGAACAGGTTTTCGACGGACAGATAAAAGCATACCGGCCGGCCCGTTATTCTGACTGTGTCATTCTGCTGCGCACGATAAGCGGATGGGGGGAAACTTTTGGCAAAGTACTTCAGGCAATGGGGATACCAGCGAATGTGACCACGAGGACCGGGTATTTTACGGCGCTTGAGATTGTGACACTGCTCAATTACCTCCATATCTGTGATAATCCTCGGCAGGATATTCCGTTTACGGCGGTACTGCACTCGCCGATTGCGGCTGTATCTGCAAAAGAACTGGCTGACATTCGCAGGGAATTTCCGGAAGGGAAACTGTATGACGGATGCAGGCGTTATCTGGATGCAGGCGAAAATGAGAAGCTAAAAGAAAAGCTTAAGAGATTTTTTGCTGTATACGGGGATATCAGAGAACGCGTGGCATATACACCGATCCACGAACTGATCCTTGCAATACTGAGTGAAACTGGATACGGTCAGTACGTAAGAGCCATGCCTGCAGGTGAACAGCGTGCGGCAAATATCAGGATGCTGGTAGAAAAAGCCAGAGATTATGAAAAGACAAGTTACCGGGGGCTTTTTAATTTCATCCGGTATATTGAATATCTGCAGAAGTATGATGTTGACTTTGGGGAAGTAAATATCGCCGGTGAAAATGAAAATACAGTCCGCATTATGAGTATACACAAAAGCAAGGGGCTGGAGTTTCCGGTTGTTTTTCTGGCAGGAATGGGAAAAAAATTTAACCTGCGGGATATGAATTCCGGCATGATTGTACATCCGGATTATGGACTGGGTGTGGATTTCATTGATCCGGGTCAAAGAATTAAGATGCCGACACTGCTCAAAGGAGTCATTCGTCATCAGCTTATGATGGAGAACCTGAGTGAGGAAATGCGTGTGCTCTATGTAGCGCTGACAAGGGCGAAAGAAAAATTAATCCTGGCGGGTACAATCAGCCGGCTGGAAAAGAGAGTGAGAGAGTGCAGTGGTCTTCTCGGTCGGGAAGCGCCTGAGATTCCCATGAGGATGCGGGAAAAAGGGCGTGATTATTGGTCATGGATACTGCCCTCACTTGTGAGGCACAGAGCATTTCTGCCAGTTCTTGAAATGTTTGAAATTCCGGTAAATGGCAGGAAGGAAATCCAAAAGGAGAATGCAGATCTTGTGCTGAAGATCCTGACACTGCAGGAACTGACGAGCGGGGAAGTCTGGCGCCAGGCCTCAAGGCAGGTGATAAAAAGCAGGTTCCTTGAATGGGATGAACGGAAAACGTATGATCCGCAGATGAAACAATTGTTGGATGAACGGTTTTCATTTTCCTATCCCTATGAAAAACAGCAGCATGTTCCTGTAAAGCTGACTGTATCCGAGCTGAAGCAGGAGTATTCCGCGGAGCAGGGAGAACCGTTGTATTTTCAGCCGGATATCATACCTCTAATCCCCCGGTTTATCGAAAAAAGAGAACCGGTTTTAAAAGGAGCAGACCGTGGAACCGCATACCATCGCGTGTTTCAGCTGCTGGATTACCGCAGTGCGGACAGCACGGAAGGTGTCAGGCAGCAGCTTTTGGCGATGGAAGCTGCAGGGAGGATCACGGAGACTATGAAGCTTTGTATTGATCCCGAAGACATCACAAGATTTGTGCTTGGTTCGCTGGGGATTCGGATGAAGGCTGCCCAGCAGGAAGAACGCCTGTTTCTTGAGCAGCCGTTTGCCATGAGCATCCCTGCATCGGAAAAAGATCCGGATTTTCTGGACTGTGATACTATTGTGGTGCAGGGGATCATTGATGCGTTTTTTTATGAAGATGGCGATATCGTTCTGGTGGACTATAAGACGGATCAGGTTCAAAGTGCACGGGAATTGACGGACAAATACCGCAGTCAGCTGGATTACTATGCGCAGGCACTTATGCGGACAACCCAAAAACGAGTAAAAGAGAAAATCATATATTCCGTTACGCTCGGAAAAGAAATCGTATGTGAATGAGGGAGCAGGATATGATAAAAGATTTGACAAAAGGAAGCCCCAACAGGCTGTTGTGGATGTTTGCGCTGCCTATGCTGGGCAGTGTGATCTTCCAGCAGCTGTATAACATTGTGGACAGTGTGGTTGCGGGGAAATTTATCGGAGATGAGGCGCTGGCAGCGGTCGGCGCATCTTATCCAGTCACCATGATCTTTATGGCGGTGGCCATAGGTATGAACGTCGGATGCTCTGTAATCATTTCACAGCTGTTCGGAGCAGGTCAGCGCGGAAAGATGAAGACGGCAATTTTTACTTCACTGATTTCCTCTGTGCTGCTCAGTCTTGTGATGACGATTCTGGGCCTGGTGTTCTGCAGCCGTCTGCTGCATCTGCTCAATACGCCGGAAAATATTTTTCAGGATTCCAGAGTGTATCTTATGATCTACACAGCCGGGCTTCTGTTCGTGTTTCTGTACAATATCTGTACCGGAACTTTTACAGCGCTCGGCGATTCAATGACACCGCTGTATTTTCTCATCGCATCGTCGCTTGGGAATATTGCATTGGACCTGTTTTTTGTGATTGGGCTGGATATGGGAGTGAGCGGTGTCGCATGGGCTACTTTCATCGCGCAGGGGATTGCTGCCGTTCTGGCGCTTGTCGTTCTGGTTTGGAGGCTTAGGAAAATTGAGACGCCGCCATATGAAAAGTTTTCGGTGCCGATGCTTGGCAGAATTGCGCGAATGGCAGTGCCAAGTATTCTGCAGCAAAGTTTTGTATCTGTAGGCAATCTGTTTGTGCAGGGAGCAGTGAATGGATACGGCTCCACGGTGATTGCCGGCTATTCTGCAGCCATTAAGCTGAATACCTTTACGATCACGCTGTTTACAACGTTGTCGAGCGCCTTATCCAGTTTTTCTGCGCAGAATATTGGTGCAGGATTGATAAAACGTGTCAGGCAGGGAATGCGTTCCGGCGTGTGGATCGCCCTCGTGGTTTCAGTTCCATTTACGGTGCTGTACCTGGTGTTCGGGGAAGGTGTCATGCAGATTTTTGTAAGCTCCTCGAGTACAGATGTGATTGCGGTTGGGAAAACATTTCTGGGCATCGTCGCTCCGTTTTATTTTCCAGTCAGCATTAAGCTGGTCTGCGACGGTGTGCTCAGAGGAGGGGAGGCGATTGCATGCTTCATGTTTACAACATTTTCGGATCTGATACTGAGAGTGGTACTGGTTTTTATTCTTCCGCTGAAGTTTGGGTCAACTGGCATCTGGATGGCATGGCCGCTCGGGTGGATTGTGGCAATGATATTTTCGCTCTATTTTTATAAGAGGGAAAAATGGAATCACAGGAATCGGAATCTGGCCGGATGATGAAACAGGACTCAGCTGGCGAACGGAAAAAGAACGGATCGTGAATTGAATTTGCGTCGTTCTTTTTTTGTGCAAAAAAGAAAAAAGGTTATAAAAATATTGTTGACATATAATACTATATAACATATAATATTAATAATAAAACAATATTGAAAAAACTATAATATTATAGAAAGACGGGTGATTGTATGGTCTTTAACACAGGCGCGGCACTTCTGGACGCGATCGTGCTGGCTGTAGTGTCGACGGAGGCGGAAGGAACATACGGATACAGAATCACACAGGATGTACGCCAGGTTTTGGAGGTGTCCGAATCCACATTGTATCCTGTTCTGCGCAGACTTCAGAAAGATGAATGCCTGATGGTTTATGACCGTGAATTTGCAGGGCGCAACAGGAGATACTATAGAATAACGGAAAAGGGCAGTGTTCAGCTGCAGTTATATAAGCAGGAGTGGAAGAGTTATTCATCGAAGATCACGAAACTTTTTGAAGGGGGAGTAAGGAAATGAGCAGAAAGGAATTTATGCAGCAGCTGAACCGGCTGCTGGCAGATATACCAGAAAGCGACCGGCAGGATGCCATGGCATATTATCATGATTATTTCGACGAAGCAGGCCCGGAGAATGAAGCAGAAGTGATTCAGGAACTGGGCAGCCCGGGCAAAGTAGCAGCCACAATCAAGGCAGGCATGGGTGCAGCACCCGGCCGAGGCGAATTTACTGAAAATGGATATCAGGACAGCCGGTTCAGGGAACGGACACAGGTTCCGGCATATAAAACAGAACAGGAGGGCCGCCAGAGAAGAGGGGCAGGAAGATGGGCGCTGATTATCATTCTCCTGATTTTCGCCTCACCGCTTCTGCTCGGATTTGGCGGAGGAATTCTGGGTCTTGTGGCAGGTATCTTTGCAGCAATTCTTGGAATCTACGTGGCATTTGCAGCGGCTGGAATTGGTCTGGCAGCGGGAGGGGTTGCCGCTTTTGCCGCCGGGGTGGCAAAATGTATCGTATCGCCGGCGAGCGGACTCGTCTCGATGGGGACCGGGATGGTACTTTTGGCCGTTGGACTTTTACTGTTTGCAGTGTTTATCTGGCTGACATTTAAACTGACGCCGCGAGTTTTCCGGTCGGTGATCAACTGGTTTTCAAGAATCATGCACCGGGGAAGAGGAGGTGAGTCCCATGAAAAAGCTGTTTAAAGGAATCTTGATCGCCTGTGGTATCCTGATGATTGCCGGACTTGGACTTGGGCTTGCAGGAGTTATCATGGGAGGGACATTCGATGAAGTATCGATTCCGTTTTACTACAAAGGTATCTCAGGGATCAGCACCAGCATTACAGGGGCAGCCAGTGTGGATGCCGAAGACATTCGCCGGATCAGGGTGGATATGAAGGCGGGACAGCTTGAGATTGAGCACGGGAATTTTGAGGAGATACAGGTGGAAGCTGACCAGTCCAGAACAAAAGTCAGCGTTGAGACGCAGGGAGATATCCTCGTAGTGAGCAGCAAAGGACGCTGGGGAAGTAAGGGCGGTGTTGCCAGAATCTATCTTCCA
This sequence comes from uncultured Ruminococcus sp., assembly GCA_964621905.1. Classification (GTDB taxonomy): domain Bacteria; phylum Bacillota; class Clostridia; order Lachnospirales; family Lachnospiraceae; genus Ruminococcus_G. The sequence continues at coordinate 36,834 of CAZUNG010000010.1, forward strand.
AATAACATGGAGCTAAAAAGTGCGGATCTTCAGGCCAAAGGAGGCAGTCTGGAAACGGACCGTCTGACTGCGCAGGAGGTGACCGTGGATGCAGGCGGCGGTGAGTTTGTATGTGACGGTCTTCTTAAGGCGGAGAATGCAGAGATCGAAGTCGGAGCAGGAGCGATTGATATCGGCCTGCTTGAGAGCCGGGAGGCAGACTTTGACTGTTCGGCCGGCCGGATTGAATGTACGATGACGGGCAGCACGGCGGATTATTATTTTACCGGAGAATGTAATCTGGGACAGCTTGCCTATGGGGATCAGAACTGGCATATCAGCGATGACATAGAGATTGGAAATGAGGATTCAAAGAGGACAATTGATGCGAAATGCAGTGTCGGAGAAATCGCCATTGATTTTGAGAAGTAGAGGAGGAATCATAATGGAAAATAAAAGATTATATCGTTCATCCACAAATTATATGCTCGCCGGTGTATGCGGCGGAATTGCGGAATATTTTAACATCGATCCTACACTTGTAAGGCTTGGCTGGGTGCTGTTCTCGTGCCTGGGAGGTTCTGGGATTCTGGCCTACATTATCGCCGCAATTATTATTCCGAAATAAGAATAAAACAGAAAAAAAAGGTCATACTCCAAAGAGAAAAGGAGTGTGACTTTTTTATGAAGAAAAATAAAGATATCAACTTACATGAAATATCTCCGGAAGAACAGCTGAAATATGAGATTGCAGAAGAGCTGGGGCTTTTGGACCGTGTGCTGGAAAATGGATGGAAAACTCTTTCAGCCAAGGAGACGGGGAGAATCGGCGGGCTTGTCACAAAACGCAAGCGTGAAATGAACCAGGAGTGACTCATCACAGAAGCGGGGCAGCGCAGGAAAGCCATGTCCGGGCAAGCAGCCGACAGCCGGCTTTTGTCAGATGAATGCCGTCTGTGGTAAGGATGGAATTTCCACGATCATCATTCTGTGCGTTCATGCGTTCGTGGAGCGGCAGAAATACAGCTCCAAAGCGTTCAGCCAGAGATTTGAGAATTTCGCTTTCCTGACGGATATACGGGTGCCAGTGCAGGTATTCCTGTGGAGAAGAAAAGATAAAAGGTTCCATTAAAATTACTGAAGAAATACCAGAGGATGTGATACGTTCCATAATATTCTCACAGCAGAGCGCATATTCCGTGGGAATCCGTGCACGGTCTGTATATAGTTCTACCGATATATCATTCACACCGACGAGCAGAGTGACGAGGTCTGGCTTTAGCGCCAGACAGTCACGTTCCAGACACCTGCACACGTCCTCAGAGGTAAATCCGTCGTGACCTTTATTAATGATTTCATAATCTTCTACAGGCAGTAAATTGCGGATCATGGAGACATAGCCATTGCCGAGCGGACAGGCAGAGTCCGTAAAAAGCCGGTTGCCGTCCGTGATGCTGTCACCGATAAAAAGGATTTTTTTCATAAAACACTTGACGCCTTTCTTAAGGTATGGTAAGATTTACTTGTATAATTCCATATTACCACAGTAAGTGCATCAGGGAAACAAAGTTTTCCGGGTGAAGAGGGAATTGGGTGAGAATCCCAAGCGATCCGGTCACTGTATTTAGGGAGCGATATTTCATAATCCATTGTACGAAGTATGAGAAGGGGAAATAAAGCGATGATCTATGAGTCAGGAAACCTGCTTATTGTGTACAAGGTTGAAACTTCCGTGCAAAGTTTAACATCCTAATTTGTCAAATGACAAATTTCGTGTCTACTTTCATTAACGGAGTAGGCATTTTTTTATGGAATGCCAAGAATGAATAAACGGCGAAGGACCTTAATAATACGGATTATGCAAAAATTAAACGGCAGGGTGAATGCTTAGGTTTAGTGAACAGTTAAATTGAATTATTTTTTCCTCCGCAACTAAAATAATTTCAATATTTCCTCTTAACTGTATCAAACGCTCGTGATTGTACCGAAGCAGCCTCATCCACTTTAATGACATGCAAAACGCTGTGTGGGATAAAACCTGCACAGCGTTTTGTTTGTCAAAAATTCATACAGTAAGCCACAAGAAAGCATTGACGCCAAGTAGCCCTTTTATCAGTTGACATTTCGCTTCAAAGGTGTGTATACTTTTCACAGAACCGACCGGTCGGTCGGAAAAAACAAGGGAGTGCCAATATGTTATCGAAGTTCAGCGTTAAAAAGCCATATACCGTTGTGGTGGGAGTGATTCTGGTTCTGATCCTGGGGTTCGTATCATTTACGAAAATGACCACAGATCTTCTTCCCAGCATTAATCTTCCGTATGCGATTGTATTGACTACATATCCGGGAGCCAGCCCATCAGAGGTGGAAGAAACGGTGACAAAGCCCATCGAGGAAGCGATGGCGACAGTCAGTAATATTGAAAATATGCAGTCGGTTTCCAGGGAGAATCTGTCGCTGGTCATCCTGCAGTTTGAACAATCAACCAGCATGGATTCTGTCAGCCTGGAGATGCGGGAAAATCTGGATCAGATCCGCTCCTACTGGGATGATACGGTAAGCAGTCCCGTCATTATGAAGCTGAATCCGGAGATGATGCCGGTTATGGTAGCTGCGGTTGAAAAAGACGGCTTGGACAGTGTGGCAATTTCTGATCTGACAAATCGGGAACTTCTGTCGGATCTTGAGAGCCTGGAAGGAGTTGCATCTGTCTCTGCTTCAGGGACGGTTGAGGAAAGCATTCAGGTACTGATTCGTCAGGACAAGATTGATGAGGTGAATGATAAAGTCAGGAATGCTGTGAGCGGTGAGTTTGCTGAAGCCCAGCAGAAACTGGATGACGCCAGAGCAGAGATGGAGGAATCAGAGCAGAAAATGGCGGATGCGCAGGCTGAGATCGACAGTGGGCGTTCCCGGCTGGAAGCGGGTAAAGAGCAGCTGCTTAATCAGCTGCCGCAAGCGCAGAGTCAGCTTAACAGTGCGCAGTCAGAACTTTTAAAAAATGAGACGGACCTCAAGAACAGCCTTACTATGGTGAATGCGACTCTGCAAGTGCTGGAGGAATCACTAAAGGAAGGCGGACTCTTTGATCAGGCGCAGGCCAAAATCGATGAGGCGGCGGAAGCTTTGGCGGCGGAAAAGACGACAGAGCAGCTTCAGGTGCAGAAAGTGGCACTGCAGGAGGGAATAGAACAGCTGCAGGAAGGAATTGCATCCATCGATGAGCAGCTGGGGCAGCTTCCGGACGGAGATTTGAAGACACAACTTGCTGCTCAGAAAGAAGAACTGGAAACACAGCTGGCAGAGGCGCAGGAGGCGCTGACTGCGGTGGATGGTCAGATTCTTTTGCTTGAAAACAGTGCCCAGGAACTGGAGGCACAGCGCCAGAATCTGGAGGATGCCAGAGCGAAATTGGAAGCGCAGAAGGCGGAACTTTTAAATACGAAGACTATGCTGGAATCTTATCAGGAACAGCTGAATGCAGGAAAGATGACTCTGAATGGCGCGCTGGCCGAGCTGAACAGCCAGCAGATATCTGCGACGATCGAAATGTCGTCTGCACAGGCGCAGCTGATCCTGGGCGAGGCACAGCTTACACAGGGCAAGAGTCAGATTACGGCAGGCAGGGAACAGCTTGAGGATGGGCAGGAAGAACTGGATGAACAGAAGGATAAGGCGCTCAAGGGAGCGGATGTAACAAAAACAATCACGGCAGATATGGTGTCACAGATACTGGCAGCGCAGAATTTCAGCATGCCGGCGGGGTACGTGACGGAAAATAATGCCAAGTATCTGATCCGCGTGGGCGATAAATTTCAAGATTCGGATGAAATGAATGACCTTGTGTTATTTGATATGGGGCTGGACAGTCTGGAACCGATCAGGCTCTCTGATGTGGCGGATGTGATTAAGGTGGATAATTCTTCAGAGGTTTATGCATCCGTCAACGGACAGCCGGGCGTTCTGCTCACTATGCAGAAGCAGACTGGGTATGCGACCAGTGAGGTTTCTGACCGGATTTTGGATTACTTTGAAAACAAACAGAAGACAGACGACGGCCTTCATTTTACGGTGCTGATGGACCAGGGGATTTACATCGATATGGTTGTGGACTCTGTGCTGCAGAACCTTCTGTACGGAGCTGTTCTGGCAATCATCATACTGTATCTCTTCCTGCGGGATGTGCGCCCGACAGCGATTGTGGCGTGTTCGATTCCGATCAGTGTGCTGACCGCGATTGTGCTGATGTATTTTTCCGGAATTACGCTGAACATTATTTCTCTTTCGGGACTGGCTCTCGGAGTCGGCATGCTTGTGGATAATTCCATTGTTGTGATTGAAAATATCTACCGTCTGAGAGGGCTTGGGTATTCCAGAAAGAAAGCTGCTGTGGCAGGAGCCAAGCAGGTGGCCGGTGCAATCATGGCTTCTACGCTTACCACGGTCTGTGTATTTCTGCCGATTGTATTTACGGAAGGAATCACAAGACAGCTGTTTGTGGATATGGGACTGACGATCGCATATTCCCTGCTCGCGAGTCTTTTCGTTGCATTGACATTGGTTCCTATGATGTCTGCAGGGATGCTCAAAAAGGTAAAAGAGCAGAAGCAGCCATTATTCAACAGACTTTTAAATGCGTATGGCAATTTGATGAAGAAAGTGCTTCATTTAAAACCGCTGGTACTGTCAGGTGTGCTGCTGCTTCTGGGAGTCAGTGCCTGGCTCTGTATCTCAAGGGGGCTGATATACATTCCGGAGATGGAGAGTACCCAGGCCAGCATTAATATTACCATGCCGGATGGGGCAACTCTGCAGGAGACGGGTGAGATGGCTGATGAGATCATGGAGCGGCTTCAGGAACTGCCCGATGTGGAATCCACAGGAGCAATGGCCGGTTCGGGTTCCGGCATGGCGCTTCTGGGAATGGGCGGCGGCTCCGGTGCAGAGACGGCAACCATGTATCTGACGTTGAGAGAGGATATGGAGCTTTCAAACGACGAACTTGCCGATGAGATTATGGCTCGGACAGAAGATTTAAACTGTGAAGTGGAAGTGTCAGCGTCCAGCATGGATATGTCGGCCCTTGGCGGCAGTGGAATAGCAGTCGAGATCAAGGGGAAAGATCTTGATAAGCTTCAGGCTGCAGCTTCCGACGTGGCCCGTCTGGTAGAGCGGGTTCCGGGAACAGAAGAGGTTTCTGACGGACAGGAGGAGACTGCTCAGGAAGAAAGAATGGTAGTGAAGAAAGAAAAAGCGTCAGAATATAATCTGACGGTTGCGCAGGTTTTTCAGCAGATTTCCGCGAAACTGGCTGAAGCGAAGGCAGCCACCTCCATCACTACTGATACAAAAGATTATGATGTGGACGTCATCGATGAAAATACAAAAACATATACAAGAAGTGATGTTAAAAAGTTCCACCTCACATACACAGACAAAGACGGCGAAGAGCAGGAGGTTGCCGTCACAAAAGTTGTAGACTTTGTAGACGCTCAGGGAATGACTGCCATTTCAAGAGACGGACAGAGCCGCTACATCAATGTTTCTGCATCGATTGCGGATGGATATAATGTGACGAAAGTCGCTGCTGATGTGGAAAAAGAACTGAAAGCGTATGAGCTGCCGGAGGGCTATACGATGGAGATGGCGGGGGAAGATGAGACGATCCGGGAATCAATGACAGAACTGATGAAGATGCTGCTGCTCGCCGTCGCATTCATCTATTTGATCATGGTGGCGCAGTTTCAGTCGCTGTTGTCACCGTTCATTGTCATGTTTACCATACCGCTGGCATTTACAGGCGGATTTCTGGGACTGCTTCTTACCGGACAGGACCTGAGCATCATTGCGGTAATCGGGTTTGTCATGCTTTCGGGGATTATTGTCAATAACGGAATCGTGCTGGTGGATTACATTAATCAGCTGCGCGGGGTAGGCACAGAGAAGAAAGCAGCCATTATCGAAGCCGGTAAGACCAGGATGCGCCCGATCATGATGACCGCTCTTACGACGATCCTGGGGCTGATTACCATGGCGATGGGTGTCGGAACGGGTTCTGATATGATGCAGGGTATGGCTGTGGTTGTTATCGGCGGACTGCTGTATGGCACACTTCTGACCTTGTTCGTTGTGCCGTGTATCTATGACGCTCTGAACCGGAAAGAATACCGGTCTGAGGCAGAGGAGGAGCTGGATGAAATCTGAACAGAAAATGCTTCCGCCAAAAAAGCAGGCGGTATTTCGGGCCGTGATCGCTCTTCTTGACAAAGGCATGGCCCCTGAAAGCCTTAAGGTATCTGAAATTGCCGCCGGGGCCGGGATAGGAAAAGGTACTGTCTATGAGTACTTCTCCAGCAAAGAAGAGATGATTGCACAGACGCTGATCTATGAGCTGGAAATGACGGCCATGGAGATACAGGAAATGATACAGACCGCCGAAACCTTCCGGGAGCTTATCAGGAAACTTCTGGACTGGATTGAGGAGAATTATGAACGAAAGACCTCTTTTATACGGTTGCTGCAGCTGATGGAGCGCATGGATGAGGTGCCGGAATCTGTCCGGAGGGAACTTAAAAAGCAGGGGCATTCCCCGTGTGATATCAATCATTATATGCTGCGGCTGGTGGAACGGGGAAGAGAGACAGAAGAACTCTCCGGTGAGATTCCCCGCTCTATGCTGGCTTCTTCCGTGCTGGCAGCTCTGGTCATGTATCTTTCTTATCTCAATTTTCCGGATGGCTACGGACAGATGGAGAGCGAAGAAGCAAAAGAGTTTGTGTGGAAGAGTATCCATGCAATATGCGGCAAAAGTCTTGACAAAAACGGGAAAGATGATTATGATTAAGCAAGAAAAAGGTTGTGAGAAAGAGGAGTACATTTCAAAACCCTGACAGAGAGGAGCGGCCGCTGGCTGGAAGCCGCACCGGGGAAAGTGGAGATGGAAGGTAGCTTTTGAACCGGCCGGGTGAACGTCCAGAGGACAGTAAGCCGGCTCGCTTCGTCCGGCGTTACAGGCTTTAAAGATGAAGTGTTATAACTTCGAACAAAGGTGGTACCGCGAGCATTCGCCCTTTACACAGAGTGTGTAAAGGGTATTTTTGATTACCAGGAAATTACTGCTTTACAGTTCGCTCACGCGCGTAGATTGCGCGTAGCGGAATCTATTTTATATGAACGGAGGAAATTATGGGTAAAGAATTGGCAAAGACTTATGATCCGAAAGGAATGGAAGATCGTATTTATCAGAACTGGATGGAGAAAGGATATTTTCACGCAAAGGTGAACCCGGATAAAAAGCCGTTTACCATTGTTATGCCGCCGCCAAATGTTACGGGGCAGCTGCATATGGGACATGCCCTGGATAACACCATGCAGGATATCCTGATTCGTTTCAAGCGTATGCAGGGATATGAGGCGCTCTGGCAGCCGGGAACGGACCACGCAGCAATCGCAACAGAGGTCAAAGTGACAGAGAGCCTTAAGGAGCGGGGAATAGACAAAGAAGAGATTGGCAGAGAAGCATTCCTCAAATACGCCTGGGAATGGAAGGAAGAGTACGGCGGGAAAATTATCAATCAGCTCAAAAAGATGGGATCTTCCGCAGACTGGGAGCGGGAACGGTTCACCATGGACGAAGGGTGCTCCCAAGCGGTTGAGGAAGTGTTTCTGAAACTTTACAAAAAAGGTTATATTTATCGTGGGAGCAGGATTATCAACTGGTGTCCGGTTTGTCAGACTTCCATATCAGACGCGGAAGTTGAGCACGCGGAACAAGCGGGGCATTTCTGGCATATTAAATATCCGGTTGTGGGTGAGGAAGGACAATTTGTAGAAATCGCAACGACACGTCCGGAGACGATGCTCGGTGACACGGCTGTCGCAGTCAATCCGAAGGACGAGCGTTATACACAGCTGATTGGAAAGATGCTGAAACTTCCGTTGACAGACCGTGAGATTCCGGTTATTGCGGACGAATATGTAGATCAGGAGTTTGGGACCGGATGTGTAAAGATCACGCCGGCTCATGATCCGAATGACTTTGAAGTCGGCAAACGTCATGATCTGGAAGAAATCAATATTATGAATGATGACGCCACGATCAACGAGCGGGGCGGAAAGTATGCGGGTATGAGCCGCTATGATGCGCGCCAGGCGATTGTCACAGACCTAAAGGAACAGGGACTGCTTGTAAAAGTGACGGAACATGTGCATAATGTGGGAACGCACGACCGCTGCAAAACAACGGTAGAACCGATGATTAAACCACAGTGGTTTGTGCGAATGCAGGAAATGGCGAAGGCGGCAATAGAGGTTCTGGATACGGATGAGCTGAATTTTGTGCCGGAACGTTTCGACAAAATATACCTGCACTGGCTGGAGAATATCCGTGACTGGTGTATTTCCAGGCAGCTGTGGTGGGGACACCGGATTCCGGCATATTACTGTGATCAGTGCGGCGAAATTGTAGTTGACAGGGAGACTCCGGAGCAGTGCCCGAAGTGTGGATGCACACATTTGACTCAGGATGAGGATACTTTGGATACGTGGTTTTCTTCGGCATTATGGCCGTTCTCCACGCTTGGCTGGCCCGGTAAGACGCCGGAACTGGAGTACTTTTATCCTACGAACGTGCTGGTTACAGGGTATGATATCATTTTCTTCTGGGTTATCCGGATGGTATTTTCAGGCCTGGAACAGACGGGAAAATCACCGTTTGATCATGTACTGATTCACGGCCTTGTCCGTGATTCGCAGGGGAGAAAGATGAGTAAATCTCTTGGAAACGGAATAGATCCTCTGGAAGTGATCGATCAGTATGGAGCCGACGCACTGCGCCTGACGCTGATCACAGGAAATGCACCTGGAAATGATATGCGGTTCTATTGGGAACGTGTTGAGGCAAGCCGGAATTTTGCTAATAAAATCTGGAACGCATCGCGGTTTATCATGATGAACCTGGAAGATACGGAGATTGATGAGCCGGAATATTTCCAGCTGAAAACGGCTGACCGCTGGATTTTATCAAAATTGAATACACTGACAAAAGAAGTTACAGAAAATATGGAGAAATTTGAACTGGGCATTGCAGTTCAGAAGATCCATGATTTCTTGTGGGATGAGTTCTGCGACTGGTATATCGAAATTGCAAAGCTGAGAATCTGGGCTGCAGAACATGATCCGGACAGCTGTGATTATGCGCTGTGGACTCTGAAAACGGTGCTGTCGCGTGCACTTAAGCTTCTGCATCCTTATATGCCGTTTATCACGGAAGAAATTTATGGGACGCTCTGCCCGCAGGAGGAATCGATTATGATATCCGAATGGCCGGAATACCAGGCGGAATGGGAGTTCCCGGATGCGGAAGAGATGATGGAGAATGTAAAAGAGATGGTCAGAGGTGTCCGTAATATCCGTGCAGAGATGAATGTACCGCCGAGTAAAAAGACGCATGTTTATATTGTGTCGGAGGATGCAGGACTTTGTGAACAACTGGAATTGATGAAGGACACTTACGCGAAGTTCCTGGGAGCCAGCAGAGTCAGGATTCAGACGACGAAAAAGAATATCAGTGATGATGCTGTTTCGATTGTTGTGCCGAATGCTGTTGTCTATCTGCCGCTTGAAGAACTGGTAGATAAGGAAAAAGAAAGAGAACGCCTTCAGAAAGAAGAGGAACACTTGAAAAAAGAGATCTCTCGCTGTGAGGGAATGCTCAAAAATGAAAAATTCCTGAGCAAAGCACCTGAGTCGAAGGTTCAGGAAGAGCGGGAAAAACTGGAGAAATATACCCAGATGATGGAGCAGGTGAAAGCAAGATTGGAGCAGTTATAAAATATAATGAAAAATTTCAAAGTCAATTGGGGGAAAGTGGTTAAAGTATGTAACTGGTTTTCGGTACCGCTGCAGTTTCTTGGGGTGTGCATACTATATTTGATTATTGAAGCGATCTGCCGCCATTCACTGTATGATGCCGTTCAATTCATGACGGGGAGCAAGCTGGTATTTCTGTACAATGCATTTCTCATATTTGTCACAACAACGGTAGTCTATTTGACCAGAAGGAGAATTTTTGCCCGGACAGTCATCTTTGTTGTGTGGCTCATACTGGGGATTATCAACGGTGTTGTACTTGCGTGCAGGGTGACTCCGTTTACGGGACCGGACCTGAAGCTGATAACAGAAAGCCTCAGGATTTTGAATAAATACCTGTCGTTTGCGATGCTGGTCATCGTGCTGGTGCTGCTGGGGCTTCTGATCTGCGGGTTGGTGTGGATGGCTATAAAGGCGCCGAAGTATCAGGGGAAAATGTATTACCGGCTTAATATACCGCTGGTTCTTGCTGTGGTCGGTTCCTTCATGATGGTGACAAACCTTGCACTTGAAAAGCGCGTGCTTTCCAGTTATTTTGGAAATATTGCATTTGCGTATGAGGATTATGGGTTTCCCTATTGTCTGGGCACCACGTTCTTTAATGTGGGAATTAACTGCCCCAATGGTTACGGGGAAGATCTGATGCAGGAGATTGTCCAGAGCGAGGGGACGATTGAGCGGACGGAACTGAGCGAACCGGCGACGAATGTTATTTTTCTTCAGCTGGAATCTTTCTTCGATCCGGAACTGGTTGAGTTTCTTAAGATATCAGAGGATCCGATTCCTAATTTTCGCAGGCTGATGAAGGACTATACCTCCGGGTATTTTAAAGTGCCCTCTGTGGGAGCGGGGACGGCAAATACGGAATTTGAGACGATTACCGGAATGAGTCTGCATTACTTTGGGCCGGGGGAATATCCGTATAAGACAATATTAAAAGAAAAGACTTGTGAAAGTATCCCGTATGTACTGAAAGGTCTTGGGTATTCGACGCATGCGATACACAACAATGAGGCGAATTTTTATTCCAGAAAAAATGTATTTGCAAATCTGGGATTTGAGACGTTTACCTCTGAAGAATATATGCCGGATATATCGGATACGACGGAGACGGGATGGGTCAAGGATTATATTTTGACAGATGAGATTATGAAATGTCTGGAATCCACGGAAAGTGCCGATTATATTTACACCATTTCCGTGCAGGGACATGGGGATTACCCTGCGGAACCAATTCTTGAGGATCCCAAAATCACGGTCACAGGGGCTGAAAAACAGGAGAAAAACAATAATTCTTGGGAGTATTATGTAAATCAACTCAAAGAGATGGATGATTTTATTCAGGAACTCGTGGATACGCTGGAAGACTATGACGAGCCGGTTGTTCTGGTAATGTATGGAGATCATCTGCCCACAATGGGGCTGACGGCTGAGGACGTTGAAAACCGCTATTTATTCCAGACAGAGTATGTCATGTGGGATAATATAGGTTTGGAGAAAAAAGATGTTAATCTTGCTGCCTATCAAATGGGCGCGGAAGTACTTGATCGGCTGAACATTCATGAGGGCACAATTATCAATTACCATCAAAACCGAAGAAAGACACAGAATTATCAGGTTGACCTTGAGGCGATGCAATACGATATCCTGTATGGAGAGCAGTATGTCTATCAAGGCCAGGATCCATTTATGAGAACAGAGCTGCAGCTGGGAGCGGTTCCTGTAGTTTTTTCGGGAATCACAAAATTGTCTGAGGGGACTTACTATATAACAGGGGAGAACTTTACGGCATCCAGCAAATTGGAGATTAATGAAGAACTGGTGGAAGAGACGTACTATATCGGACCCAGTACGTTAATGGTCCGGGATGTAGAGATTGCTGACGGTGACATACTGGATGTCGCGCAGCAGAGCAACAGCTCTACCCACCGTGTGCTGAGCAGGACGGATACCATAACGTATCAAGCGCCGGTGACAGAGCCAGCGGTGTCACCGGATGATCCCGCAGCGTAGCTGATAAAGATGTGAATCAAAGGATCTGAAGATGCACAGGATGTGGAACCTTCAGATCCTTTGGTGTTTCGCGGGAAAATTTCCGGTTCTCAGACCGCACTGTTTTTCGGAGGCGCAGCCGTACCGCGCAGTGCAAGAGAAGTGCCGAGGTACGTTCTCTGAACATCATGGATGCCGGAGGTCATCAGATGGTGAAGCCTTTCGATTGACAATTCCCCCAGACGTCCGGCGTCGATATGGACGGAGGTTAATGCGGGAGAAGTCATATGACAGACATTGGAATCGTCAAATCCTATGACGGAGATATCTTCCGGAACTTTCAGCCCCTTTTGTATGAAAGCGAAAACAACGGCTGCTGCCATGATATCGTTGCCGGCAACAATGGCGGTTGGCATTGAGGAGCGCTGGCTCAGCAATTCCAGAAAATTTTTCTGCAGGTCTTTCTGAAAATAATCCAGATGATAGAGATATTCTTTTTGAAACGGCAGTTCAAGTTTCTCCATCATATGTATAAAATTGATTTCCGTATCCAGATGAGTGCCGTATTCCTGCTGACTGGTGACGTATCCGATATCGGTATGTCCAAGTTCTTTTAAATAGGAAATTGCCTGATAGCAGCCCATCTCGCCGTCAACATTAAAACAGTTGACAGAACAGCCGCTGAAAACACGGTCGATAACGACGAGTGGGATCGGGAAATTTTCAAAACGTTTGTAATCTCTGTGTTTATATTCTGTGCCGAGGAATACAATGCCGTCACAGTTTGTATTCTGTGCATCTTCCAGAACCTGACTTAGTGTTTCATAACTGGCATTGGCAATGGAAAGCGAATACTGCTTTTGTCTGCATGCATGTTCTACGCCTTCCATCACGCGGGTACTGAATTCGTTCCGCATGTAAGGGGTCCAGGAAGGGTCTCTGTAATAGAGATAGAGGATACGTTTCGGAGCTGCTTCTTCCTTTTTGCGGATCGAATAACCATTCTGCAGCAGCAGGTCAGTAATCTGGGCGCGGAGTTCCGGACGGACACCTGGCTTATCGTTTAAAACCAGTGAGACAGCGGCTGGAGATACGCCCGCTTCTTCGGCGATTTTCCTTACAGTCATTTTCATAGATTTCTGAAACCTCCCATTTTGTTTATTCTTATAACACATCATAACATAGAATTTGTTTGCAATCTACACTAAACGTTTAGAAAAATACAAAATTATATACATACCTTGTTTTGACGATTTTGGTGAATCTGTGCAAGAATCTGAATTGACATGTATTTATATCTGTATTACGATAAAAATATCAAACATTCATCCGGGGCTTATCAGTGATGATGTTTAGGGGTGTTTTTTAAACAGACAATTAAGAGTATAGGAGGTATGAAGCGTTATGTATCTGAAGTATGGTATGATAGGCGGGGGAAACGGAGCGTTTATAGGGGATGTGCACAGAAGAGGAGCATTTCTCGGCGGGCTTGCGAAACTGACAGCGGGATGTTTTACAAGAAATCCTGAAAAAAATGCGGAAGCTGCGGAAGAATGGAATGTGGAGGATAAAGGCCGTGTGTATGCCAGCTACAAGGAAATGGCAGAAGCGGAGTCTTCCCGTGAAGACGGCATTGATTTTGTTGCGATCACGACACCGAATGACACACATTATGATATTGCAAAAACATTTTTGGAAAAGGGCATTCATGTGATCTGTGACAAACCGGTCACTTCCACGGTTGAGCAGGCAAATGAACTGAAACAGCTGGCAAAAGAAAAAAATCTTTGCTTTGCAGTCACATACTCCTATCATGGGTATGCCATGGTACGTCAGGCCAGAGAGATGGTTGAAGCGGGAAAAATCGGTGACATCGTCTATGTGACCACCGAGTACCCGCAGGATTGGCTGCTCCTGGGACTGCGCGACGAAGAAACACGCAAAAAGATGTGGCGAATTGATCCAAAGAGGGCAAATGGCTCTCTGTGTACGGTGGATATCGGGACACATCTGGAGTCTTTGATTCATGCAGCGACGGGACTTGAGATTACAAAAGTGCTTGCCCGGTTTGACAATACAGTGGATGGACTGCCGCTTGAGACTAACAGCAATGTAATGCTGCAGCTCAGCAACGGCGCTTCCGGCAATCTGTGGTCTTCGATCGTGGCCATTGGTCACGATGCCGATGTTCGTATACGGATTTACGGAACTGAGGGGAGTCTGGAATGGTATCATGGCAAGCAGGGCCTGCTGAAATTTGCACGGCTCGGAGAACCGGTGCAGTATCTGGCGATGAATCGTGATTATAACGGTGCCCAAAGTCTTGGGATGTCTCATCTGCCAGCGGGGCATCCGGAAGGTTATTACGAAGCGTTCGGAAATATTTATGAAGCCTTTTGCCGTGATGTGATAGCAAGAGAGAACGGCGCATCTGAAAAGCAGTATCTATATCCGGATATTACAGATGGCATTCAGGGAGTACGCTTTGTAGAAGCATGTGTAGAAAGCAATGAAAAAGGAAATGTTTGGGTAGAAATCTGACCGTATGCAGATTTTAAACAGAGAAAAAGGCCGTGCGTTTGCCGCACGGCTTTTTTGATGCATGGCACATGCAAAAAGCAGAAAACTTTAATGAAATGCTTGTAAATATAATTGTTTTTTTGACGGAAAAAGATTAATATAAAGTACACAGAGAGCAGCAGAAGAGTACTTGCAATATTGACAAAAAACATACATGGAATAAACAGTTTAATGTATAAATTGAATGAATATAAAAATACTGATGGGGAAGCATTGACATTCCAGAAAAATTATTTTATATTAAATAAATAACGGATAAACAAATAGAAATATGCTGCGTATAGTTTAGTGAACAAGACTACTGACTAATTTACTCTATATAATTCTCATGTACAGAAGATATCGGATCCTACAACGATATCTTCTGTTTTTTTGCCGCAATTGCGATATGATATGTGGCATATACTAAGAAAAATAAATTTTAGATGAAAAAATGACGTAATTAAACAGTTTAATGTATATAATAAACAAAGATGAGAAAAGTAATAAACAAGTATTGACGAATAAATGATACAGTGCTATATTCTAATTAAAGATAAACAAACGAAAACAAAAATATTGACAAAGCAAATTATGTTTAGCATAAATTTAAACTAAAGGCAAAGAAGCCTAAAAATAATATTTTCATTATGAGGAGGTAACAATTATGAAGGCAAGAACAATGGGTATGGTAATGGCAGGAGTTGTTGCGGCAGGTCTGCTGACAGGGTGTAGTATGGAAAGTGCTGCAAGCAATGAGGAGGTAAGCGGCGTAGTCGGATATCTGTGTTATGACATGAATCAGGATACAGAAGCTTTTGCAGATGGGCTAAAGACAAAAGCGGGCAGTCTTGGTTACGACTGCCGAATTGTAAGTCTTGACGGAGATGATACAAAGCTGGTATCAGAGTGCATCGGCATTCTGGATGAAAATGTAGATGTACTGGTTGTGACACCAGATCAATCTGAAGATGCTAAGCTTGTAGCGGAAGCTGCACATGCAAATGATGTTTCGGTAGTATTGAATGGATTTGGAAGCAGTGTTGTAGATTATGATAAGCTTGTCTCCACAACAGGAAGTGACGGTGGAAAAGCGGCAGCAGAATGTGCTGCAGAACTGATGACAGACGGAAGATAGTGTCTTTTTGCAGCAGACTTTAACTTTTATATTTTCTCGGTAAAAGAGAATACCCGGTTAGCATCCGGTATTCTCTTTTTTTTGTGCAAGAAACGATATGGAAAAGCTCATTTATTCAGTGAAGTTCTGCCAGCGAAAGCTGACTTTCCCGGCGAAACTGTCCGGGAGTTCGCTTGTATTTGCGGGAAAATGTCTTAATAAAGGATGAGGTGCTTTTAAAACCAACCTCTTCGGCAATCTCATCGATGGAAATCTGAGTTGACAATAAAATGTGGCATGCAGCGGTAAGGCGGGTGTCGATTACGTATGAATAAGGTGAGATGCCAAGCTGCTGGCGAAAACATGCGCAGAAATAAGGGACGCTCATATGTACGAGTGAACTTAAATATTCAAGTGTGACAGCATCCCCGTAATTATTTTGGATGTAAAAGATGGCAGCATCCAAAGCCGAGCGCTTTTGCTGGGCCGGTATGGTCAGCCTGCTGAGCAGTGAGTAGATTTCTGCGGAGATTTCCATCTCCGGCATGACATTTTCGGCAGCCAGATTTTTAATCAGGTTTTCAAACTGAAGAGCAAATGCGGAGTCCACAGAAAAAATGTGATTTTCGGAGCTGGAAGTAATGTATTCATACAATTGAGACATGCAGCATCCGTTAAAATGCATCCAATAGACTTCGGGTTTGGTGCTGCCGTATGTGCCGTAAATATGAGGGCGGCGCATATCAACCAGAATTGCCTGCCCCGGAGTCAGGACATAATTGTGATTGGGGACGGTGAGAAACATGCTGCCGCGCTGCAGCAGCATGAGCAGATATTGCGGATAACTGGAACGGGAACGATAATGCGTAGGAGCGCAAATCGCATATGCGCAGAGTTGCGGGTATAGAAACAGTTTCCGGGCACTGACAGAAGGGGTATGCGTGTGAAAATATTTTTCCAGCAGTACATCATCTTCGCGGGATTGTCTCATAAAAATTGCCTCCTTACTGTGCGGAATCTTTTTACGTATCATCGATATTTTCATTAACGACAATATCATAAGATTTTGTTATTGGAGCATAAGTATTCACATTGTAAAGTCGAAAAAAGCATGAGAAAATATTTCTATAATAAATAATAAATTTGCAATAAAAACTGAAAATTAATCTAAAAATCAAAAATAGCAGGAAAATATGGAGATTATTAAGCGACGAGGGAGGAGTTTTTTATATGGAGTGTTTAAAAGAACAATATCAACAACAAATTGAAATGTCAAGAAATAAAATGAAAGAAGCATATAATTTTGCTAATGATAAGCCTTTGAAATATATATGCGATGCCTGCTGGTGGCTGTTTGGCCAGCTGCCGGATCAGATTCCCGGGAATTATTGTCAGGGAGACTTTGAAGGAATGATGCAGTATCAGATTGGCATGATAAAAAAGCATTTTGAACGTGGCTGGAATGACTGCATGGAACCGGTCTTGTCTCCCTGGTATGGAACCGGAGTCCTTCCATCAGGATTTGGTCAGAAGGTAGCGTATAAAGAAGGTATGGATCCGGCGGTCGAAATGCGTGATGACATTGATGAAGACTTCGTAATACATATGAAACTACCAGATCCGTACAAAGACGGGCAGATGCCGATGGTAATAGAGACGATTGATTATTTTCGTGAACACTGCGATCTTGACATCAACCTCACCGATCTGCAGGGACCGCTTTCTTCTGCCTTTAATCTGGTTGGATATGAGAATTTCATCTATTGGATGTATGATGAACCGGCCCTTGTGCATGAATTGATGGAAAAAGTGACAGAGGCGCTGATTGTCTGGATTCGTACACAGAAAAAGCATATCGGTGTGGCTGATGAGGAGCCTTCTTCTATGATGCATATCCGGGGGGTGGATGGTACCGGAGGGGTATTTATTGCGGATGATGAGGCCATTCTGCTGAGTGCGGACGATTATGCCCAATTTGCAAAGCCGTATAATGAAAAGCTGTTTGAAGCCTTTGGGGGAGGACAGATCCACTGCTGCGGCAATGTGTCGCACCAGGTGGAAAATTTTCAAAAAACAAAAGGGCTGACGATGTATCACAACATGATTTTGGGAGATTTTGAACATGCAGCGATCACACAGAAAGGCTTGTCGGATGCAAAAATCCCATATGTGGCAGGAGATTTTAATCCGTCTGACAGCAGTGTGGAGCAGTATTATGATTCTCTGATGCAGACGCTTTCACCGGAGGGACTGATTGTTGCATCCTACATAGCTCCCGCTACGTCTCTGATTAATGGAAAATATGAGACGGCCCGCAGAAATGCCGCAGCAGTAGCAGGGAGGATCAACCGGATCATAGAAGAAAAAATGAAGAAATACTTTTAAAGCTGCCGCAAGTGGATTGAAGGGAGGAGACATTATGGGGGATTTTCTGGAGATACAAGGAATTTCCAAAAGCTTTTTTGGAGTTTATGCGCTTAAAGATATCAGTTTTTCGATCAAACGAGGCAGTGTCCATGCCATTATGGGAGAAAACGGTGCGGGAAAAAGTACACTGATGAAAATCTTGGGAGGTGTCTATCTGCCTGACAGCGGAAGAATACTGATTGACGGGGAAGAAAAAAAGATCAGAACTGTACAGGATGCTGCCAGGGCAGGAATTCGTGTGATTTATCAGGAGTTTAATCTGGTTCCGGAATTGACAGTCGCAGAGAATATCTATATTGCAGATACACCGAAACGGACAATCTTTGGTTTGGTAGAAAAAGATCTCCGGAGGAAAAAAACTGAAAGATTGCTGGAGATGCTGCGGATTGAAGTGGATGCAAATGCACTTGTGAAAGATTTATCGGTATCTCAAAAACAGATGGTAGAAATCGCCAAGGCATTGTCACAGGACAGTGAAATTATCATCATGGATGAACCGACAGCAGCGCTGAATGACGAAGAAGTAGAGCGTCTGGAGGAGATGATTCGCCTGTTGAAAGGCCAGGGCAAAACAATCCTGTATATTTCACATCGTCTCAGGGAAGTGTTTGATGTTTCAGATACGGTTACGGTTCTCAGAGATGGAAAGTATGTGGCGACGAAGCCTACAGACATGCTTACGGAACAGTCGATCATCCGGCTGATGGTAGGGCATGAGATAGATGCCGGACAATGTGCTGACAGAACGCTCAGCAATGAAACGGTGTTAGCTGTCAAGAATTTCAGTAAGAGGAATACATTTGAAAATGTTACGTTTGAACTGCACAGAGGAGAAATTTTAGGAATTGCAGGTCTCATGGGATGCAAAAGGGAGGAGATGCTCTCTGCGCTTTATGGGCTGATCCGGGCTGACGAAGGTGAAATTTACATTGACGGAACGAAGACGGTTATTCATTCCGTGAAAGACGCACTGAAAAATGGGATTTGTTTCCTCACTGACGACAGAAAAGATGCCGGGATCTTGCCACTGATGAGCGTGGAAGAAAATCTTACCATTATGTCGATACGTAATCTGAAGAAAAAACTAAAATTCTATATCAGTGAACGTGATGAACATAAGCAGCTGGATGAGATGACCCGAAGTATGTCAATTAAATATGCGGATGCAAAGCAGAAAATAGCATATCTGAGTGGAGGAAACCAACAGAAAGTTCTTCTGGGAAGAAACTTACTGCTGCACAACAAAATTTTTATCATGCTGGAACCGACCCGCGGTATCGATGTAGGAGCAAAAGAAGAAATATACAGACTGCTGCGTCAGCTGGCGGATCAGGGAATGGGCATTCTTGCAGTGTTTTCTGATATGAATGAGCTGATCAAAGTCTGTGACCGAACCCTTGTGTTCTGGCAGGGAAAAATTACGGGAGATCTCAGGCGCAGCGAATTTGATAAGGAAAGGATTCTTTTCTGTGCAACCGGGAAAGGGGGAGGGGAGGATGATGAAATTGAAAAAGAATAGCGATACGCTGGGGCTTTTATTGGTGATGATCGTACTGTTCCTTGTGTTTGCTTTTCTGCAGCCCAATATGCTGACATTGTTCAATATAAAGAGCATTCTTGTGCAGGTTAGTATCACTGCGATTGCGGCTGCTGGTATGACATTTGCAATGACTGCCGGAGTATTTGATTTGTCCATTGGTTCAATCCAGGCCCTGCTGAGCGTAGTGCTTGCTCAGATTGGTTTAAGGTTTGGTTTGACAGCAGGGATTCTGGCAGCATTTATGGTCGCTTTGCTCTGCGGGCTGCTGAACGGATTGATTGTGGTCAGGCTGAAAATTCAGGCTTTCGCTGCAACATTGGTCACAATGATCATAATCCGTGGAATTGCAATCCTGATGGCGGAAGGAAAAGAAATCCCCATTTATAATATGAGCGATATTAAATTTTTTTCTTCCGGAAAACTGTTTGGTATACCGGTACCAATCATCATCATGACTGCCGTCTATATCTTATCGTTTCTTTTGTATGAACAGACGGAATTCGGGATGAGAATGCGCAGTGTGGGATCTAACCCGAGGGCTTCAGCGGTATCTGGAATCAAAACAGAAAAATATCTGATGTTATCGTTTGTCTGTACGGCGGTTATGACGGTACTCTCGACGATCATCATGACATCGCAGGTAATGTTCGGAAAGGGGACAATCGGTGAAGACTTTGCCATGGATGTGATCACAACGGTAGTGCTCGGCGGGACTGTTTTGACAGGAGGGAAGGGAAATCTGTCAGGTACTTTGGCAGCTGCAATTTTAATTGCGGTGATAAAAAACGGACTGAACATTACCGGTGTTAACAGCTATTATCAACAGATGGTTATAGGGGCAGTATTCATACTGGCGCTTATCATGAATAACGTGAAGGTGCTGCGTGCGAACGGACAAAAAACAAGGGGGTGATGGATATGCCGGGAATAAAAAAAGTTGACTGGGGCAGGCATGTGATTTTGTACCTTCTGTTGATCTTCTGGGCAGTCATGATGGCAACGAATCCAAATTTCCGCAATGTTGATAATGTGCTGAACATCTTGCGGGAAGCTGCATTTACGGGGATTGCGGCAGTTGGAATGACCTTCTGCATTATTATGGGGGATTTTGATCTCTCTGTAGGATCAATGCTTGCGCTTCTGGCGGTCGTATGTGTGAAAGGACTTGGCGGTGTCAATCTATGGGCGATGTTCGCGCTGATCATTTTGCTGGGCATCGTATGCGGAGCGCTGAATGGATTTATTATCGCATATCTTGGGATTCCTGCATTTATTGTAACGCTTGGTACGTTCTATATTTTTCGGGCGGCGGCCTACATCATTACGGATGGCAAAACAGCAGTATATGCTGACAGCTTCTTCATGAATATCGGCAACGGGAGTGTTTTGGGGATTCCGATACCATTTTTGATATTTGTGCTTTTGGCGGTGGCTGCTTCGATTGTGCTCAGAAGAAGTGTTTACGGGCGCAGCGTTAAGGCGATGGGAAACTCCGTCCGGTCATGTGAGATCAGTGGAATTAATATCCGGTGGATCAAAATGAGCGTATTTGTACTGCTTGGAGCATTTACCGCCGTATCTGCAATCCTTACAGCGTCAAGACAGGCATCTGCAGGACCGGGAATTGCTGCGAATTTTCATTTCGATGCGATTACCATGGTGGTGCTGGGCGGGACCAGCCTGCAGGGAGGTGAGGGGAGTATCCTGAATACAGTGGCTGCGGCGATTTTTTATACCAGTCTGAGTAACTGTATGAACCTGTACCATATCGATGCGCAGTGGCAGCGGATCTTTATGGGTGTGATCCTGTTGCTGGCGTTCTCGATGGACGTCATAAAACAGTTTTTTGGAAATGTACAAAAAAGCACAGTATGAAATCATGATAGAATGAAGGAGGAACTACTTATGAAACTGAGAAAAATTCTGGCAACCGCTGCAGCAGTATGTATGACAGCAAGTTTTATCGCGTGCGGAACACCACAGGATAATACAGAGAAGGAAGGGAAAGTGAAGACGAGCAGCAGCGCGGCGGATGAGAAAGGGACAATCGCATATTCCTGCTATGACTTGAGCTATGAGTATTATATTACGCTTGCAAAAGGAGTCAGGGAAGCGGCAGAGGAAGCCGGTTATCAGTATATTGAACATGATGAACAGAGTGATGAGGCGACCATGATTTCAGGATGTATGGATCTGATCAATCAGGGAATCGATGCGTTGATCCTGACTGCCTATAAACCGGAAGCGGCGACTGCCATTGTGGATGCCGCACATGCAAAAGAAATCCCGGTGATTATGGTGGATTTTGGCAGCGATGAACTGGACTACGATGCCCTCGTGGAATCGGATAACGTAAAGGGGGGAAGAATGGCAGCTGAATACGCTCTGGAACTTCTCCAGGACGGCAGCGGGTCACAAAAAGCAGGCATTATCACCAACGATCCATCGGCAGGTTCCTACGTCAGGAGGGATGGATTTTATGATGCGATGACTGAGGCCGGATACGAGGTGGTATCGGAACTGAATGCTCACAGCAATGCGGATGAAGCATATTCCTGTATGCAGAATATGCTGACATCAAATCCTGATCTTGAGGTTGTATTCTGTCTGAATGATTCTATGGCGATCGCCGCGGCACAGGCGGTTGCGGATGCGGGTATGAAGCCGGGGCAGGATGTGGTAATTCTTGGGTTTAACGCTGATGAGGCGGTGTTTGAACCGATACAGTCCGGTGAAGTTGCCTGTACCATTATGCAGAAACCATATGAGATGGGGAAAATGGGAGTCGAGTGTTTTCTGAATATGCAGTCGGGAAAAGAAATGAAATACGATGATCCCGAGAAGAAAATCATATGGGCGCCGCTCGAGGTCATCAGTAAAGAAAATGTTGCAGAATATATTGGATAACGCACACTGTGAATGCTGCTCTATGAGAAGAAAGTCAAAAGTTGCGACATAAATCACTTGCAAATAACCACCACTTATTATAATGTATAAGAGTCAAAAGTTTTTGACGGAATACAAGTAAAGTGGTGGTTTTTTGAATTATACAGAAGCAGTTACTTATATAGAACAGATTCCGCGATTTGCGATTAAAGAACCGCTTGCTCATGCAAAAGAACTTCTTCGCCGTGTGGGTGATCCGCAGAATGATATGAAGGTGATTCATGTGGCGGGGACAAATGGGAAAGGCAGCGTATGCGCATATCTGGCATCGATGCTGCAGGAGGGCGGATATTCCTGCGGCTTGTTTACGTCTCCTCACCTGGTGAGTATGAATGAACGATTTCGTGTGAACGGCGAAATGATGGATGATGCTTCCTTTGTTCGTCTGTTTGGAAAAGTGAAACAGGTAATCGACGAATTTGCGGCAGAGGGCAGAGAGCATCCAAGCTATTTTGAAATTCTCTTTGTAGTGGGAATGCTCTATTTTAAAGAAAAACAGGTGGAGTATGCAGTGCTGGAGACGGGACTCGGAGGCAGGCTTGATGCGACAAACACAGTATCGCGGCCGCTTGCGTGCATTATCACATCTGTCAGCCTGGACCATACAGAATATCTGGGGGATACGGTGGATAAGATTGCTGCTGAAAAAGCAGGCATTATCAAACCTGGAGTTCCTGTCATATTCGACGGAAGTAACCCGGCTGCGGCAGAGGTGATACAGAAACGTGCCAGGGAACTGGGAAGTCCGGCATATCGGCTGGAAGGATCCATGTATGAAATGGTCAGCAACACTCCGGGCGGAATCAGATTTCTCTTTGCTGGAAAGGACGAGCTGTCAATTCCGTATGTGGCGGCTTATCAGATGATGAATGCATCGCTGGCCTATTTTACGATGAAAGTTCTAAAAGATGTACACGAAATTGAAGATGAGACGCTCAGGAGTGGAATTGCCAAAACGAAATGGGAAGGGCGGATGGAGACGATACTCCCGCGGGTGATTGTGGACGGCGCCCATAATGAAGACGGTATCCGCAGGTTTGTGGAGACAGCGGTTCATTTTAAGCGGGATTATAAGATTACGATCCTGTTTTCTGCAGTTGCAGACAAGCGGTACCGGAGTATGATCGCGAAGATCAGCAGTCAGATTCAGCCGGACGCTGTTGTTGCCGCGCAGATTGAAGGGGACCGTATCGTGCCGGCACAGGAACTGGCAGAAGAGTTTTTGAAGAATGGGTGCCGGCAGGTATATGTACAGCCGGATATTGAGAAGGCATTTGAACAGGCACAGATCCTGCGGGGGGACGGGCTTCTGTTCTGCGTGGGATCCCTGTACCTGGTGGGCGAGGTCAAGAAATGTCTAAGGAGACACAAACATGATAAATTATGAAGAAGAACTGAAAAAATTCAAACCGAGTTTGGATGTGGATGAAGTGGAGAGTGCCGTATACAGCAGGGATCTGACAGATGTCATTGATATTCTGAAAGAAATGCTGGATGCGGGCGGACAGACGAAAACGAAGAAAGAGTGAGAGGAATACAGATGAATTGTATGAACTGCGGTGCTCTGTTAAATGAATCCTCACACTGCCCCAGGTGCGGGTTCGATGTAGTGGTGCAGAAAAAAGCATATCTTCTTTCGAACCTCTATTATAATCAGGGACTTGAAAAAGCGGAAATCCGGGATTTGTCCGGAGCGATCGATCTGCTGAAACGGAGCCTGAAATTTAATAAACTGAATATTCAGGCCAGGAATCTGCTGGGACTGGTGTATTTTGAAACGGGAGAAGCTGTCTCGGCGCTGAGCGAATGGGTAATCAGTAAGAATATCATGCCGGAAGGAAACATTGCAGCGGAATATATTGACCGTCTGCAGGCGAATGCAAATAAACTGGACGGCATTAACCAGACGATCAAAAAGTATAATGACGCTTTGAACTGCTGCCGGAACGGCAGTGCTGATGTCGCGGTGATTCAGCTGAAAAAGATACTGACACAGAATCCGAAGCTGATCAAAGCGTATCATCTGCTGGCGCTTAATTATATTCACGAAAAGGAATACGAAAGAGCGAGACGCATTCTTAAAAAAGCAGCAAAAATTGATAAGACAAACTCTACCACACTGAGGTTCCTGAGAGAAGTGGATGAACAGACCGGTACACATACGAATCTGGATTCGCGTTGGAATTTCAGGAAGGGAAAACGTGAAGACCGGGAAGAACAGACGGTTGTAAATGATGTTATTTTACCGCCTGCTTTCAGGGAAAGTTCCGTGTTCTCTACGATTTTGAATATAGGCTTCGGTCTGATTGTGGGAGCCTGTGTCGTATGGTTTTTGTTTGTCCCTGCCAGGGTCCAGAGTATTAACCGGGAAGCGAACAACAAGGTGACTGAATACAGCAATACGATGGCCAGTCAGGCTGCAGAGCTTTCCAAGATGGAAGACAAAATCAAGGAGTCTGAAGAAACAGTCAGTTCTGCGCAGGATAAGATTTCTGAAGCAGACGAACGCGTAACGAGTTATGAAAACCTGATCAAAGCATGGAGTGCATATCAGGAAGAAAATTACACGAATGCAGCAAATTGTCTTGCTGAAGTGAATGTGGATCTGCTGTCAGTGGATGCGAAAGCAATTTACGACAGCATTTATGCAGATATCAGGTCCACTCTGTTTGCAAAATATAAGTCGGCGGGTTCTGAAGCATTTGATCAGAAGGATTATGCAACCGCTATCTCTGAGCTTACGCAGGCGGTTGAGATTGATGACACGGATTATGAAGTGTTAAATATTCTTGCCCATTCTTACCGTGAAAGCGGAGATACACAGAATGCACTGAAATATTTCCAGATGATCATTGAACAAAATCCGGACACACGGCGTGCATCGAGTGCCAAGGCTTATATTGATGCCATCAACAGCGGCCAGGATATTCTGAATGAAGACAGCGGCACAAGCTCCGAAGATCAGCAGGATAACGGGGAAGCAAACACCGGAGAAGAAAATTCCGGGGACAATTACGAAGAATAGAGAAACCTCCAAAACGGGGATGCGCAGGGGACTGTGTATCTCCGTTTTGATTCGAACGGGTTAAAAAGGGGAGAAGTTTTATTAAAAAATTAAATAAGGGGAGTATAAGAGCGTATGGATGACATGTTTCGTGTGAGTGGGACGAGTCTTACGGTTTTCGTTCCAAAAGAATTAGATCATCACATTGCGGAAATGCTAAATCAAAAGACAGACTGGATAATGGAGCAGAAAAATATACGGAAAATCATCTTTGATTTCAGAGAAACTGATTTTATGGACAGTTCTGGAATCGGAGTGATTATGGGAAGATATCGGAATATCAATCTGATCGGAGGCAAAGTAGAAGCGGTACACGTAAATGACAGAATCGATAAGCTGCTTCATATGTCGGGAATTTATAAACTCATAGCGATCAGCAAAGAGAAAAAATGGAATATTAAGGGGAATCAGAAAGGGGAACAGTATGGAGAACACGAATGAAATGAGCATTGAGTTTGACAGCCGCTCCTGCAATGAGGGGTTTGCAAGGGTGGCGGTTGCGGCATTCTGTACGCAGCTGAATCCTACACTCGAGGAAGTTGCAGATGTAAAAACGGCCGTATCAGAGGCGATCACAAATTCAATTATTCATGGCTATGAGAACGAGGTACATAAGATCAGGATAGAATGTAAAACGGTTGGTCATGAGCTGTATCTTACTGTGATTGATCATGGAAAAGGAATTGAAGATGTAAAAAAGGCGATGGAGCCGCTTTTTACAACAAAACCGGAGTGGAACAGATCCGGTATGGGATTTGCTTTTATGGAAGCCTTCATGGACGAAGTCGTTGTGGTGTCAGAACCCGGAAAAGGGACAGAGGTTCACATGAAAAAGACAGTCGGAAGCCGTATTGGTGAGTTTCCGGAATGAGAAGGAGGAAGTATGGAGCATACCCTTGCCCTGATTGAATTGGCGCACGAAGGGGATAAGGAAGCGAGAGATACGATAATCAATGAAAATATGGGTCTTGTCTGGAGTATCGTGAAACGGTTTGCAAACCGGGGCGTGGATATGGAGGATTTATTTCAGATAGGATGCATCGGACTGCTGAAAGCGGTGGATAAATTTGATTTGAGCTACGAAGTCAGGTTTTCTACTTATGCTGTTCCCATGATTGCCGGAGAGATGAAACGTTTTCTTCGGGATGACGGAATGATTAAAGTCAGCCGTTCTCTGAAAGAGACAGGATATAAAGCATATGCTGCGAAAGAGCAACTGGAAAAACAGATGGGGCGTGAGCCCACACTGTCTGAGATTGCTGCTGTGATGGAAGTGCCGGAAGAAGAACTGGTGGAGGCGATGGATGCTGGGGCTCAGATCGAGTCCTTGCAGCAGACCATCTACCAGAGTGAAGGCAACAGTATCGAGCTGATGGATAAGCTGAAGGAGGAAGGCAACAGTCAGGAGACGGCACTTGACCGGATCGTTCTGGCGGAAGTTCTTGGGACTCTTGGTGCCAGAGAACGGGAATTGATCTATAAAAGATATTTCCAGGATATGACACAGACTGCGATTGCAAAAGAAATGGGAATGACTCAGGTTCAGGTATCCAGAATGGAAAAAAAGATTTTATTGGGATTACGGGGAAAGTTGTTGTAACTTTCTCCGTATATTTTTTTGCAAATCTTCAATACTAATGAAAGAACGAACAGAATGTGTAGAAAGAAGGTAAAGTATGACACGGAAACGGATGGTAGTATGGCTGATAGTGCTTGTGCTGGCGTGCGCGGCCGGAGTTGGCTGTTATCTGTGGCAGCGGGAAAATAAGGAAGACAAGTCCGGTGGCATGCTGGTGGAACGTATTATGGATGAGGATGTGGCGATATGAGTACAGTACTTTATTTACAGACAGATAAGAATATCAGAGTGAGCAGTCCGGATGTTTATCTGAAAGATATCGCGAACCTCTCGTGCAGTGATCCGGCGGTTCTGGCCAAGATGCAGGCGATGAAGGTACGGACACTGCGGACTGACCAGTATGGACGGTATCCGATGGCGGTAACTGATATCGTGAAAAAAATACAGGCGCTGGATTCCAACGTTGATGTGACGCATATTGGAGAGCCTAATTTTATCATGACATTCGAAGATCCGTCCCAAAAGCATCCGCTGGTGAGTGCGGCAAAAATTATCTTTGTGTGCCTTGTGACATTTATCGGGACGGCATTTTCTATTATGACTTTTAATACGGATGTGGATATTCCAAAATTGTTTGACGAGATTTATACTCAGTTTACCGGAATGAAGAATACGGGGTTTACAATCCTTGAGATCTCGTACTCTATCGGCATTGGCATCGGTGCTGTTTTCTTCTTCAACCATTTTGGAAAACGAAAACTGACACAGGATCCGACGCCGATGGAAGTTGAAATGCGTACGTATGAGGACTCGGTGGATACGACGATCATCGAACAGGAGGAACGGAAAGGGAAGGAATAGCGGAGTATGTATGTGGTTTTATGTCTGTTGGGGCTGTGTTTTGGCGTCGTGATCGCAAGCGGCGTAGTAGCGTTTATTATCAGCCTTGGAATTGTACCGCGCTATGCGGGGATCACAAGAACAGCTGAGCATATTATGCTGTATGAAAATATGGCAATACTGGGGGCGGTAACGGGAAATATTCTATGTTTGCTGCCGTATGAGATTCCCATTGGGTGGATTGGACTTTTGCTGTTCGGGACATTTTCAGGAATTTTTCTTGGGAGCTGGATCATAGCGCTCGGTGAAGTGGTGGATATCTATGCGATCATGTTTCGGAGAACCGGAATTGTCAAGGGTGTCGCACTTGTGATCATCAGCATGGCTGTCGGAAAAGTGTTGGGCTCCTTGTGGTTTTTCTATAGAGGATGGTGATATTATGGAAAATTTGAAAACTGAAGCAAGCAAAAAAGAATATGAAAAATATGTAAAAGAAGTCACCCCGGTTCACAATCTGCCGGCAAATATGATTAAGGCCTTTATCGTCGGCGGGCTGATCTGCGTTCTCGGACAGTTTCTGCTGAATACCGCGCAGAGTCAGGGACTGGATAAAGAAAAGGCGGCAGCGTGGTGTTCCCTGATCCTGGTGCTTTTGAGTGCTTTGCTCACTGGATTGAATATTTATCCTAAAATTGCAAAGTTTGCCGGAGCGGGGGCACTTGTACCGATTACGGGTTTTGCAAACTCTGTGGCAGCAGCAGCGATCGAATACCAGACCGAAGGGGAAGTGTTCGGAAAAGGGGCCAAGATATTCTCGATCGCGGGACCGGTCATTTTATATGGAATCACAAGTTCCTGGGCCATTGGTCTGATTTACTGGATATTAAAAATATGTGGGATCGCAGGTTAATGGCAGGAGCATAACGGATGCGGGGTATTGGCGAGAAAAAAAGCCAATACCCTTTTATAGACTTTATTTCTCAGGTGTTTTTATTGACATGGATAAAAATGCCGTGATAGAATGCTAAATGGTTAGTCGAAACTAACCGAAGGAGCGATTTTGAGATGAAAAAAATTGTGGGAATGTTTTGTATGATATTATGTATCTGCCTGTCAGGCTGTGCACAGGAATCAATTGCACAGGTAATGCGAGCGGGTGAAGGGAATGAAACAACACGGGCGGATGCAGAGGGGCAGGATGATGAGGACATGAAGCCTGTCAGCCGGAATATTTTTGCTATGGATACCTATATGACGGTTACGGCTTACGGTGACAAAGCCAAAGAGGCCGTAAAAGCCGCTGCGGATGAGATTGAGAGGCTGGATACGCTGCTTTCCGCAGGAGATGAAGACAGTGAGATTTTTAGATTAAATAAACAGGGAGGGGGCATTGTGAGCAGCGACACGCGGTATCTGCTGGAAAGATCCCTCGAAATATGGGAACAAACCAAGGGAGTATTTGAAATTGCTGTTTATCCTATAATGGAGGCCTGGGGGTTTACGGATGGAAACTTTCAGGTTCCCTCCAAAGACACACTGGAACAGATTCTGCTGCTGGCGGACTCAGGCGGGATTCATCTGGATGAAGAGGCGGGGGTGGTGACATTTGATCAGGAGGGGATGCGGATCGATCTCGGAGGGATCGCCAAGGGCTATACTTCGGGCAGAATTATGGATATCTTCAAGGAATATGAAGTGGTGTCGGGGGTTGTGAGTCTGGGCGGAAACGTACAGGTATATGGTGAAAAACCGGACGGGACAGAATGGAGAGTTGCCATCCAGGATCCGGAAGATACAACCGCATATCTGGGAACTTTGAAAGCACGCGACTGTGCAGTTATCACATCCGGCGGATATGAACGTTATTTTGAGGAAGGCGGAGTTACTTATCATCATATCATCGATCCTGCCACGGGATATCCGGCAGATAACGGTTTGGTTTCTGTGACGGTGGTCAGTCCGGACGGGACGCTGGCGGATGGGCTTTCTACGTCACTGTTTATTATGGGGACGGAACGTGCAAAAGATTACTGGAGAGATCACAGTGAGGAGTTCGATGCTGTTTTGATGGATGATAAAGGAGTTGTATATGTGACAGAAGGAATTGAGGATCAGTTTTCTTCGGACCGGACGGTTGAGGTGATAGGGGGAGCGTGACAAGTCATGAAACAATGGAAGAAACTGTCTGCTTTTGCGCCAATGCTGTCTGCGTTATTGCTGGCAGTATGCATAGGAGTCTCGCTGAAAAATTATACAGAGCCCGTTTATGAGGTACAGGCGGCACAGACATCTGAGCGTAAAAGCATTGAGGATAAAAAAGAAAAACATGAGGAGGAAAAAAAAGAGGAAGAGGGGACGGAGACGCCGCAGGGTTCGTTTGAGCTGGAAGATGGAACATACAAGGGGGAAGGAATTGGCTATGCCGGCAGGATTACCGTTTCAGTAGAAATTAAAGATAAAAAGATAACGGCTGTCAATGTGCTGGAAGTAGAGGCGGATGATGAGGCATTTTTTAACCGGGCAAAAGGAGTGATTGATAAAATTATTTCTGCTCAGAGCCTGGATGTGGATGTCGTCTCCGGTGCAACATACAGTTCCAACGGCATTATCAGTGCTGTGAAAAATGCCCTTACGGGGGAAAAGGATTCTGGAACACCGGCGGCCGGCAGTGCGGCTGGATCAGGTGCGGCTGGAACACCGTCAGTAGATCGGGTGGAAGATGCAGGTACATACAAGGATGGCGTATATACAGGGACCGGTACTGGTTTTGCTGGACCCATCACCGTCCGGGTGAAAATCAGCGGCGGAAAAATTGTTTCTGCTGATATTGTCAGTACAAGTGATGGGAGCAGTTACATAGAAAAGGCGTCCTCGATACTGTCAGCGATTGTATCCTCACAGAGTACGAATGTAGACACGGTCTCCGGTGCGACATACAGTTCGGCAGGGCTGATTGAGGCGGTCAGAGATGCTCTTGGGCAGGCTGCGGTATCGGACTCTTCCTCGAAAGATGAGACGAATCAAAGCCACAGCGGCGGTGATAAAACAGAACAGACAAATACTGCTGCCGGTAAAATACCGTATGATGACGGAGTTTACTATGGGACCGGAGAGGGATATCTGGGTGAAATTACGGTCGCAGTGGCAATTCAGGATAAGACAATCAAGGCGATTGTGGTAACGGAGGTTGAGGCGGATGATGACTCTTTCGTTAAAAAGGCGAAAGCAGTGGCGAACAGTGTGGTAAAAAAACAGTCTACAAAAGTAGATCTTGTGTCCGGTGCAACTTATAGTTCCAGAGGGATTCTGGAGGCGATCAAACATGCACTGAAAGAGGCAAAAAAAGCAACAGAACAAGGAGGCGTAGAACCGACGCCGACGCCTGTGCCTACGGCTGAACCGACACCGACGCCGGAGATCACACCAACTCCTGAGGGAGGAGAGGATTCTTTAGTCTATGAAAACGGAGAATACACGGCCAGTGTGATTTGCTCGCCGGATGAGAACGGCGACTTTGAACCGTATACTCTGTCTCTTAAAATTGCGGTATCCGGTGATAAGATTACAGCGGTGACAGAGATCCTGGGAAGCGGGGATGCCTATGACGTATCCAATGATACGTATATAAACCGTGCGGCTAACGGCACCAAGACATTGCCGGGAGTCATCGCGCAAATCCTGCAGAAAGGAAATGCGGACTCGATTGATACCGTTTCCAGGGCCACATGCTCGTCAAAATCAATCATCGAGGCGTGTGCGCAGGCACTGGAAAGCGGGAAAAAGATAACGGAGGCAGAGAAGGAGTCATGAAAGGTTTTTTTATAAAGACAGTAAATCTGCTTCTGATTGCAGGGATCCTGGGTGGATATAACGGGATACTCAAAGTACGCGCCCAGAGGGAGGAGATCAAAAAGCTGGAGTCGGAACTTTATGAAAGTCTTCAGGATCATACAGAGAATCGTCAGAAAGATCAAACGGAGAGTACCGGGGCTTACACAGATGGCACTTACCTTGGAGAAGGCGCTGGATTCGGAGGCAAAATTGAAGTACAGGTGACAGTGGAGGGAGGCTCCATAACGGATGTAACAGTTCTGTCAGCGGATGGCGAGGACGGAGCATATCTTGATATGGCGCAAGACATTCTGCCTTCGGTCATAGAACAGCAATCAGCGGATGTAGATACGATAAGTGGTGCAACCTTCAGTTCAGGAGGGATTCGGGATGCAGCAGCGCAGGCAATTGAAAAGGCGGAACAGTGAAATGAAGACAACAGAAATCAAGAAAAGAAAGAAGATGAGAGGCTGCCTGAGGGCTGTCATTCAGCTGCTGTATTTCCTGTTTTTTCCTGCTGCATATACCTCGGCGTTTTCCGGGGTAAAGTACATATTTACGCAGATAGGGATGAAAGAGCCGGTTGCACTCACATCTTTTACGGCTGTGCTGCTTGTGCTGTGTGTTTATACAATCATATTTGGAAGGTTTTTCTGTGGATTTGCATGTGCATTCGGCAGTCTCGGTGATGCATTCCGTGCAGGGTATGTTTGGATCTGTAAAAAGTGCAGAAAAAAGCCGATATCAATTCCGGTGTCCTGGGAGAAAAAATTGACTGCGGCAAAATACCTGTTGTTTGCGACGATTTTAATCATATGTTTTGCGGGTGTTTCGGACAAGCTGCAGGCCGCAAGTCCGTGGGTGGTCTTTTCTATGCTGCAAGCCGGCAATTGGAGACTTGGAGGTTACGTCTGGGGAATTATCATTCTGATACTGCTGATGGCTGGCATGTGTGTCTGTGAACGTTTCTTTTGCAGGTTTTTCTGCCCCATGGGCGCAGTGTTCTCGATCCTTCCAGTTCTGCCGTTTTTTTCACTGCACAGGGACCGGGAGCAATGTCTGAAGGGGTGTTCAGCATGCCGGCGAAAATGCCCCGCTGATCTGGAACTTACGTCACCTGCTTCTATGGAAGTATCAGGAGAATGTTTTCAGTGCCAAAAATGCATTGACGCATGTCCGAAACGCAATATTCGCTGCGGCGTTAAGGGACTGAAGGGGAACGAAGAGTGGTTTACTCTGCTTCGGACTGCACTGCTGCTGGGACTGTTTTTGTGGCTCGGAATCTAAAGGAGGAACGTTATGAGCAAAAAAGTTGCTGTATCAGCGATGCTGGTTGCGCTTGCTATGATATTCAGTTATGTGGAAGTTTTGATACCTGTAAATTTTGGCGTGCCTGGTATAAAACTGGGGCTTGCCAATCTGGTGGTCATCGTAGGTCTGTATATGCTAAAACCTGGTGAAGTATTTTTTATATCGATGATCCGGATTTTTCTGATGGGATGGATGTTTGGAAATGGAGCCTCTATTATATACAGTCTGGCGGGAGGAGTCTTAAGCTTTCTGGTAATGACCCTGTTGAAACGCAGCAAAGGCTTTTCGTTGACAGGGATAAGTGCAGCCGGGGGAGCTGCCCACAACATTGGACAGATCCTGGCGGCGGTCTGGATCATGCAGAATGTCAAACTGTTTTATTATCTGCCGGTATTATTGGCGGCGGGAGTGATAACAGGAGTTTTGCTT
Source organism: uncultured Ruminococcus sp. (assembly GCA_964621905.1). Classification (GTDB taxonomy): domain Bacteria; phylum Bacillota; class Clostridia; order Lachnospirales; family Lachnospiraceae; genus Ruminococcus_G. Next base: position 70,318 of record CAZUNG010000010.1, read on the forward strand.
GGCCGATTGTCCGGCAGAATTATGTCTGCGGTAACCCACGGGCGCATCAATTCATGGTTGAAAGTTAGTTAAAACTAACATTTAATAAAAATATTATAATAAAGGAGGAGAACATGAGAAAAAGGAAAGTGTTCAGTTTTAAGAGAAATACATCTGTTATGCTGGCGTGCCTGATGGCAATTGAGACGATGCCTTTTACAGCGTTTGCCGCTGTGGATGGGACTGTGCAGGATGGTACTTATGAGAGTACGAGAACAGTGCTGCGCACGGCGGAGGATGACGAGGAAGAAAATGAATGGGATGAATATGACATTTCCGTGAATCTTCAGGTTGCTGACGGCAAATTTTCCAGTATTACGGTGACACCGGGAACTGGTTATGTGGAGGCGGACAACAGAAGTTATTTCGAGAAAGCATATTCCAAATCAAAAGGATTTGCCACGCTGCTGACCGGACAGGATGCCACCACAGAGAATGTAGAGAGCTGGGATGTGGTGTCCAATGCCACACGGACTTCGCAGGCAATAAAAGATGCGGCACTGGAGGCACTCGACAGCGCAGAAAACGTTGACGAAGAACAATATGTGCTGATGAATATCCCATACGACAAGTTCTATGAAGCTGAGGTAAACAATGATACGAAGGCTGATGCAGTGACCTCGGCAACTCTGAATAAGACCAGGACAGGTACACTGGCAGGGGGTTCTTATCATGTCAGCAGCCAGGGTGAGGATATCACAGGGGTAATCTTTCCGGTTAAGGTTGACAGCGGCGTGGATCTGAGTGCTTATACAAAGGTGACAGATGAGGATTCGGTAGATATAACCGTTACCAACAAAGGACAGACGACGACAACCACTTACAGCGGAAAGGATGCACTGTTCCAGAATCCCAGTTATGCATATTATGCGCTGTCAGAGGCACCCGCGTATTATAAGGAAGCAACAGTTGCGGAAGACGGATCTTTATCATTTGGAAAGACGGCAGGAGAAGTCCAGACATTAAGCGGCGTGACGGCCAGCTTTTCTACCAATACATCGTACGGTGATTATCAGCTGGATCTGGATGGACTTAACTTTGATACGAGCAAAATCAGCGGTGTTGTGATCAGTACGGCGCAAGGCAATGATTATGGCCTGCGCCATCTGGAGAATGTGTGGCGGGGAACAGAACTTGCGTGGTGCACAGGATTTACGGATACGGTGCATAACTGCCCGACCTCATCTGAACATTATCAGGCGATGATGGGACAGACGATCAATAAGATCACTTATTACACTGCAGAGGGAATTTATGAGATTCCAGTGGACGATATCTATGTTCCAGTGAAATTTGAAGGATCTGTTACAGTAGCAGATGCTGCGGTCGGTGCAGGATCCACAAGTGTTGCAATGGAGGGGATACCTTCTGATTTTGATGCTGAATACAAAGTGGATGGACTGGATATCCAAGTGTCAGACGGTGTGATGAGCTATGAAGGGGCAAATAAAGGCAAATACACGCTGACAGTGAGTGATAAGAACAAAACGTATGCAGACCTGACAGCCAGTTTTACGCTGTATACCACGGATATGCCTGCTGCATATGATGCAGATGCCGTTGCTCTGTATGAGGCTTCCGGATTTACTAAGGAAGATTTGCAGTCATACATTGAGAATATCAGCTCAGTAGCTGTTAACGGAAAGAGTTATGCCGCAAGCGGACGGGGAGCAGTTACGATTATCAATGAAGATGGTTCTGTCAAGGCAGATGCCGCGCCATTTACGGGGGATGGAGCCTATGAGATCACAGTATCTTCTGTGGGGTATCTGGACCTGAGCTTTACTTATGTTGTGGGCCAGGAAGTGTTCCAATATGTTTATGCAGGGCTTGACTGGGCAGAATACTGGGCTTCTGAAGGTGTGTATCTTGCCGAGGGAAGCACCCTGACGTCCTCGTCAGAGGAAGCAGACCAGAAAGGAGAACTGGACAAAGGCGCATTTGATGTTGTATCCAGGGCAACTACGAACCATGGACTGCACAGAGGCAGTTATCAGTGTGAATCTATTATCTATGATACAGAAGGAAACAGTTATGAGATATCTCACTGGACGGGAAAGAATGACGCCATCCTTACCGATGGCAGCGGGCTGACATTTGATAAGGGTCAGATCAGTCTTGTGAAGGATGGGGTGACCGTCAGTGCAACGATGGACCACTATGAAGTCGCAGGTATCAAATATGTACCGGTGGCAGTAAAAGCAGAGGATTATGAAGCATTCTGTGAGACATACCGTGTTACAGAAAATGACGGAACCGTGGCAGGAGGATTTTCGGAAAATGTACTGCAGGCTTATTCAAAAACTGCACAGGTGACAGCACAGACAAACGGGCTGAAAACAGCAGTCAAAAATGAAGACGGCAGTTTTGGTTTTTCGGCAAGAACGGCGGGCCATGATTCGGGATTAAAGGATGAGGCTCAAAAAACTGCTGAAAATATTACCGTCACAGTAAAAGATGCGAGCGGAAGTTATGGTGAATTCCTGCGGGTTGATCTGACAGGAGACGGATACGGTGATCTGGGAGCCAATCTGTATGCAGTCCGCTGGACATATTATGGGAGTGATGAAACCTATACAACGGCGCTGGCATCTTACGGGACAAAATTTGCGGCAGATAACTGGATGCATAAATCAATGGGGATCCAGCTGGGCCTGACAGAATCTCTGCGGTGCCAGCTCCCGGACGGAACTGACGGAACGGGATATTGGACATTGACAACGTATGCCATGGGATATGCCGACTACACAGTGAAGTTCCAGGCGACGGAAGACAATATTGTAAAAGATTCTGGTGATGAGATATCGACAGAGAACCTGGAGGCGGCCGTCCGCCGCGCGGAAGCATTAAATGAAACGGATTATACGGCAGAATCCTGGGCTTCGATGATACTGGAACTCGAAGAAGCAAAAGCAGAACTAGAGGCCCCGCATACACAGGCGGCAGTCGATGAGACGGAGGCGCACCTGCTTGCTGCTATGGAAACGCTGATAAAGAAAGAAGATTTGGCTCCTGCAAAAACAGTGATCACAAAAGCACAGTCATGGGGATACCAGGCAGCGAAAATCACCTGGGAGCAGACACAGGGTGCAGACGGGTACCGCCTGTATTATAAAGACAGTGCTACAGCCGGCTGGAAATATGTGACGCAGATGGGGGAGGGAACAAGCACATCGTATGTGCATCAGGGACTGACTTCAGGCAGAACGTATACTTATTATGTGAGAGCATATAAAAATGTGGACGGCCAGATAATTTTTGGCTCGTATTCTGAAGGAAAAAGTGTAAAACCTCTGCCCAAAACGGCGAATATCACCAAAGCACAGAGCTGGGGATATCAGGCGGCAAAAATCACATGGGACAGAGTGAACGGAGCAAGCGGTTATCGTCTGTATTATCAGGATGCGCCGGGAGCAAAATGGAAATATGTAACTCAGATTTCCAAAGGCAGCACAACATCGTTTGTTCACGACGGTCTGAAAACAGGAACGGCGTATACCTATTATGTACGTGCATACCGGAATGTCGACGGAGAAAAGATATTCGGTGCATACTCTGCGGGAAAGCGTGTGACACCGGTTCCGAGGACAGTGTCAGTTAAGAGTGTGAAGGCTGAGAACGGCACTGCAACGATTACCTGGAACAAAGTAAACGGTGCCAGCGGTTATCGCATCTACTGTGCTTCATCTAAAAATGGTCCTTATAAATATGTGGCACAGGTGGGAAGCAAAACGGCATCTTATACACAGAAAGACCTTTTTGGCGGTAAGGCGTATTACTACAAAATGCGGGCGTACCGCAATGTGGATGGTGATTTTGTGTTCGGAGCGTATTCAGTTCCGTCGTCTGTCACACTAAAATAAAGAATAAAAATAATGGAACTCCAGGGCGGAGAGAGCACATGATGTGTTCTCTCCGCTTTTTGTATCATAAAAAACAGGATTGCAGGTGGTTATATCCTATTAAATTTGATACAATAACTAAAAAGTGTTTTGACAGATTGATTTGCAGGAGGATAAAATATATGCAGCTGGCGGTTATTACAGCGTTTGGTGTGGGCGGAGCTACCATAGTCGGAGTTCTGATCGGTTTTCTGTTTGGCAGAATCCCACATCGGTTTAATGATATTATCTTAAGTTATGCAGCGGGAATTATGCTTGGAGCTGCAATACTCGGACTGATTGTTCCTTCACTGGAAGAGGGAAATGTATGGATTTCTCTTCTGGGGATACTGGCGGGCGCCGTTTTTTTGAATTTTGCAGACCGGCTGACACCACATCTTCACCGCATTACGGGAATGGATCAGGAAGCACATGCTGACAGGCAGAGTCAGCTGAATAAAGTCATGCTTTTTGTGATGGCAATCGCCATCCATAATCTTCCGGAGGGGATTGCAGCGGGGGTTGGGTTTGGCACGGAAAATATCGGGAATGCAATCACTGTCGCAATCGGTATTGCACTGCAGAATATTCCGGAAGGAATGGTCATCGTGTCACCGCTGATCATGGCGGGGGTGCCCAAATTCCGTGTTTTTGTCATTGCAAGTCTGACTGGAGTCATTGAAATTATCGGAACGATGATCGGGTTCGGCGCTGTGACAGTGGCAAGTGCGATATTGCCGTTTGCTCTGGCATTTGCCGGCGGGACGATGATCTATGTGGTGAGCGATGAGATGATACCGGAGACTCACAGCCACGGATACGAGCGGCAGGCGACCTATGCACTGCTGATTGGATTTATGACGATGATTTTAATGGACTGGTATATATAGAAACGGAAAAGATAAGAAAAGGAGAACGCTATGGAACAAGTATTAATCATGGATCACCCTTTGATTCAGCACAAAATCTCTCGCCTGCGCGATGAGAAGACGGGTACAAATGAATTTCGCAAACTGGTGGAAGAGATTGGCATGCTGATGGGATACGAGGCACTCAGAGATCTTGAGATGAAAGAAATCACGGTGAAAACACCGATTGAAGAATGTAGGTGCCCTGTTATTGCCGGAAAAAAACTGGCTATCGTACCAATCCTCCGCGCAGGGCTTGGTATGGTAAACGGAATCCTCGCGCTGGTGCCTTCTGCAAAAGTCGGTCATATTGGACTTTACCGGGATCATGAGACGCATGAGCCTCACGAATATTACTGTAAGCTGCCTGATCCGATTGAGGAGAGACTGATTGTTGTTCTGGACCCGATGCTGGCAACCGGAGGGTCGGCTGCGGCTGCGATCGATTTTGTGAAACAGCACGGGGGCAAAAGAATTAAATTTATGTGTATAATAGCGGCGCCTGAGGGACTGAAACGGCTGAGGGAAGCACATCCGGATGTGCAGATCTACTGCGGATGTGTGGACAGAGAGCTGAATCATGATGCGTACATATGTCCCGGACTTGGAGATGCCGGGGACCGTATCTTTGGAACAAAATAGATTGCCTGTATGATTCTGCCGAAAATGAGAGATACTAATTCCAGAACAGGAATTAAAGGCAGGGTTGAATATGAAACAGACAATTGGAAAACAAAGCATTGAATTAAAAAAAGAAGTTTATGTACAAAGCGGTGCTTCCATTGTGGGCAGCAAGGAAAAGGAAGGACCGCTTGGCTTATGTTTTGACTGTGCAAAAGAAGATCCGATGCTTGGTATGAACAGCTGGGAAGAAGCGGAAAGTACGCTTCAGAAAGAGGCAGCACAGCTGGCGGTTCAAAAGGCGGGAATGCAGAACGGACAGATTCGTATGATTTTTGCGGGGGATTTGCTGGCACAGTCCATCGCATCAAGCTTTGGGATCGTTTCCCTGGGAATTCCGCTGTACGGACTTTACGGGGCATGCTCCACGATGGGAGAGGCTCTTTCTCTGGGGGCGATGGCAATCGCCGGAGAATATGCAGATTATGTGCTGGCACTTACCTCAAGTCATTTCGGGAGCGCTGAAAAAGAGTTCCGGTTTCCGCTTGAGTATGGAAACCAGAGACCGCTCTCTGCAGCATGGACGGTTACCGGAAGCGGAGCCTGCGTGCTTGGGGTTAAAAAGAGCAGAGTGAAGATAACAGGGATCACAACGGGTAAGATTGTTGATTATGGATTTAAAGATTCACAGAATATGGGAGCCTGCATGGCGCCGGCAGCCTGTGATACCATATTCTGCAACCTGAAGGATTTTATCAGAAAACCGGAGGACTATGACCATATTATAACGGGAGATCTGGGATATGTCGGTCAGAGAATTCTGCTGGATCTGCTGAAAGAAAAAGGCTGTGATATTCACCGGCAGCATCTGGACTGCGGTATGCTGATCTACGATCAGGAGAATCAGGATACACACGCAGGCGGGAGCGGCTGCGGGTGTGCGGCAACTGTTTTTGCTTCTTACATTCTGCCGCGTCTGGAAAGCGGCGAATGGAAACGAATTCTGTTCGTGCCGACAGGAGCGCTGTTGTCTAAAGTCAGTTTTTATGAAGGACAAAGTGTTCCTGGAATTGCACACGGTGTTGTACTGGAACATGTAGAAGCGTAAAGGAGGCGAAGAGATGGATTATATCAATGCATTTTGGGTGGGCGGGCTGATCTGTGCACTTGTGCAGATTTTGCTTGACCGGACAAAGCTGATGCCCGGCCGTATCATGGTGCTGCTTGTGTGTATCGGGGCGTTTTTGGGTGCCATTGGCGTATATGGACCATTTCAGGAATTTGCCGGTGGAGGGGCGAGCGTGCCGCTTCTTGGCTTTGGAAATGTACTGTGGAAAGGAATAAAAGAGGCTGTGGATGCAGATGGATTCATAGGATTGTTTATGGGGGGATTCAAAGCCGGAGCGGTGGGGACTTCAGCTGCTTTGATCTTCGGATATCTGGTCAGTCTGGTGTGCAAACCCAAAATGAAGTCATAAATACGGTGCAGCCGGCTTGTCCGGTTGCATTTTTTATGAAGAGTATGGTATGATACCGAAAAGAGCCGGAATATGTCCGGTATACGAAAAGAAGAAGAGAGGTCAGGATATTGCAGCAGGAGCTTTCCAGAACAGAGGTTTTAATAGGGAGCGAGGGGATACAGCAGCTTAACCGGATAAAAGTAGCTGTCTTTGGCCTGGGGGGAGTCGGGTCATACGTGGTTGAGGCTTTGGCGAGATGTGGGATTGGTTCACTGACTTTGGTAGATCATGATGTGATTTCGGTGACCAATATCAACAGACAGCTGCTCGCACTGCATTCGACGATTGGAAAATTTAAAACAGAGGTGGCAAAAGACAGGGTGCGTGATATAGATCCTGATATGCTGGTACATACCTATCAGACATTCTATAATGAGGAAACTGCCGGTCTGTTTGATCTTTCGTCGTATGATTACATTGTTGATGCGATTGATACGGTTACCTCTAAGCTGTTATTGATTGAAAACGCGAAAAGGGCCGGAACACCAATCATATGTTCGATGGGAACGGGGAATAAACTGGATCCTGGACGTTTTGAAATCACAGATATTTCGAAAACCAGCGTATGCCCGCTGGCGAAGGTAATGCGTCAGGAATTGCGAAAGCGCAGGATAAAAAAGGTAAAGGTGCTTTATTCCAAAGAGATTCCGGTAAAAAGAAAAACGGAACCGATGGAAAAGAAAGGCAATACCACGCATCCCGTTCCGGGCAGCATATCCTTTGTTCCGTCGGCGGCAGGGCTGATGCTCGCCGGTGAGGTGATACGTGATTTGCTGAGTCAAAAGAGCATAAAATAATTGTCAATGCGATAAAGTATATAGAGGACAGCGGAGAGTAAAAACAGTGGAAGGCAGAGGAAACGATTTGAAGGAATCGATATATGAAAAATTATGTGCGGCAGTCGGTGAAGATTTTGTGCAGCAGGAAGAACCTATGAAAAATCACACGACGTTCCGTATCGGAGGACCCGCGGATTATTTTGTCTGCCCGCAAAATTACGGGCAGACAGCTGAGGTTGTTAAGCTGTGTCGGGAGGAAAAAATATCCGGCTGCATTATTGGAAACGGCAGTAACCTGCTCGTCAGTGATGAGGGGTACCGAGGCGTGATTATTCAGCTGTACAGGAACATGAGCCGGATTGCGGTTGAGGGAACACAAATCAGGGCACAGGCCGGTGCGCTTCTCTCGCAGATTGGCAGCAGAGCGTTGGAATACGGACTCACCGGCATGGAATTTGCCGCGGGTATACCAGGGACGGCCGGTGGGGCTGTCGTGATGAATGCGGGTGCCTACGGCGGAGAGATGAAAGATATCCTTTCTGAGGTAACGGTACTGAAACGGGATGGAGAGATCCTTGCGATCCCTGCGGATGGGCTTGAATTGGGCTACCGTACCAGTATTATAAAAAAGGAAAGTTACATTGTGCTGGAGGCCTTGTTTGAATTAAAGCATGGTGATGTCTCAGCGATCCGTCAGCGGATGGAGGAACTGAAAAAACTAAGATGCGAGAAACAGCCGCTTGAATATCCAAGTGCAGGGAGTACCTTTAAAAGACCCCAGGGATATTATGCGGGAAAACTGATTATGGACGCCGGACTTCGGGGATATCGTGTCGGCGGTGCCATGATATCGGAAAAACACTGTGGATTTGTCGTGAATGTTCAGGATGCTACCGCATGTGATGTACGGACCTTGATGGAATATGTGAGGAAAGAAGTAAAAGCACAATTTGGCGTGGAATTGGAACCGGAGGTTAAGTTTTTGGGAGAATTTCATTAAAAAGAGGAGAGCATATGCGCTTTGTAATTGTGACCGGTATGTCCGGGGCTGGCAAAAGTACAGCTTTGAAAATGCTGGAGGATGCGGGATATTTTTGTGTGGATAATCTTCCGATCGCGCTTATGGAGAAATTTGCACAGTTTGCTGTGGAGAGTGTGCCGGATGGAATTCAGAAAGTTGCACTGGGAGTGGACATCCGCAGCGGTGAAGCACTCGACGAATTGGAGAAAATCCTGGAAAATATGGCAATGAATCATCTGAATTATGAGATTCTGTTTTTGGATGCAGAGGAAGACGTTTTGATCAAACGGTATAAAGAGACGCGGCGCAGTCATCCGCTGGCCGGTACGGGACGTGTGGAGGCAGGAATCCGCAGGGAACGCAGCAAACTGCAGTTTCTGAAGACGCATGCAGATTATATTCTGGATACCAGCAGACTTCTCACAAGAGAGCTGAAAGCCGAACTTGATAAAATATTTATCCGGGATCAGAAATTTAAAAGCCTGATGATTACGGTTCTGTCATTCGGCTTTAAATACGGGATACCGGAAGATGCGGATCTCGTCTTTGATGTGAGGTTTCTTCCAAACCCCTATTATCTGGAAGAACTGCGCCCTTTAAGCGGTAATGATGCTCCGGTGAAAGAGTATGTGATGGGATTTGAAGTTGCGGTACAGTTTCTGGATAAGCTTGGTGACATGATAAGGTTTCTGATACCGAACTATATAGTTGAAGGCAAGAATCAGCTGGTGATCGCCGTGGGGTGTACCGGCGGAAAACACCGTTCTGTAACACTGGCCAATGAACTCTTTTATCAGTTGTCAGGTGAGGAAGAATACGGACTGAAAATAGAGCACCGGGATATCGGAAAAGATATTGTGACGAAACCACTGTAATCCGGTGCGGGATTTGGAAAGAAGGATGAACATGTCTTTTTCGGGGGATGTAAAAGAAGAATTATCAAAACAATTCAGTGCAGCCAGGCATTGCCAGATCGCTGAGATTGCGGCAATTATCAGTATGTGCGGTGAAGTTTTGATTTCGGAGGATGACCGGTATTCCATAAAAATACATACGGAAAATGTAGCTGTTGCGAGAAAATGCTTTACAATCTTGAAAAAAGGATTTAAGATAGATACTGAAATTGTGATTCGGCGCAATCAGTATTTAAAGAAAAGTAACGTGTATCTGCTTACTGTGTCATCTCATGAAGATTCGATCCGGCTTTTAAAAGCAGTCAAATTTCTGGGTGGAGATGGCATGATGGCGGAGGATGTTGCGCTTGTCAATCACCTGGTTGTACAGCAAAATTGCTGTAAAAGGGCATTTGTGAGAGGAGCGTTTCTGGCCTCCGGTTCACTGAGTGCACCTGAAAAGTTTTATCATCTGGAAATCGTATGTACAGCTATGGACAAGGCAGCACAGCTTCAGGAGATCATCATGAGCCTTGGGATTGAAGCCAAGATTGTGAGTCGCAAGAAATATTACGTTGTTTATATAAAGGAGGGTGCCCAGATTGTTGATTTCCTAGGCTTGATGGAAGCGAATGTTTCCCTGATGAATCTGGAAAATATCAGGATTCTGAAAGAAATGCGGAATAACGTAAATCGAAAAGTGAACTGTGAGACTGCGAATATAAATAAAACAGTTTCAGCAGCGGTGAAACAGATAGAAGATATTGAATATATCCGAGACGTAGCGGGACTTAACAGCTTGACAGAGAGCCTGGAAGAAATAGCGGTTTTAAGATTGGAATATCCGGAGGCAACGCTGAAAGAGCTTGGCACAATGCTGACACCACAGGTTGGAAAATCCGGAGTGAACCACAGGCTGAGAAAATTAAGTGAGATTGCTTCTAAGCTTAAGGAGAACAAGGAGGAGTTTTATTATGATTAAGAGACCAATTACGATTCAGCTGGCGAATGGACTGGAAGCACGTCCCGTGGCGATGCTTGTACAGGTCGCGAGTCAATTTGAAAGCGAGATTCAAATCGAGAGCGGAGTACGGAAAGTAAACGCAAAAAGCATTATGGGAATGATGACGCTTGGGCTGTCAACAGGGGAGAGCGTTGTGGTATATGCAGACGGCAAAGACGAAGAAGATGCAATTCGAGGTATCGAAGAATATCTGTCATCACGAAAATAGCTGCTATGAAATGAGAATGCAAAGAAGGCACAGAAAAGCTGTGAAACATACAACTTTTCGATGCCTTCTTTTTTTGATGAGATGGCGTATAACATGGTTTGAGCTGCAGTTTTGTCAATGATCTTCGCAGCGGGTCTTGTTCCGGAAACTCTGAGAAAGAGACGGGTAAAGAGCAATGATCCAGAAAACGACGACCAGATAGCGCAGACAGCTGCCAAAAAAGGAATCACCAAGTATGGGCTTTAGCCCCTGCTGAAAGGCAAATGTAGTTAAAAGACCGATCAGAAACTGCAGCAGCCGTTCCCTTCCGGTGTCCGGATAAGTGAAGTTAATGTAGCGCCTTTCTACAAAAAACCCGGCGGCAAAGCCCAGCCCAGCTCCGCAGGCCTTAAAACAGTCAGCGGCTTGGGAGGCGGGAAGAACACCTGCATGATACAGCGAATAATTGTAAATGATAAGTGCAAGGGACACCAGAATCATGACAAGACTTACAGGAAGATCATAATTGCTGCTGTCCAGCACAGGGCGGACATATTTCCACACAAGGACAGAAATTATAAGCGATACTGCCATGGAAACCAGAACGTCTTTTGGAGTATGCACACCCAGATAGAGCCGGGAAAAGCCAATCAGTGCAATCATGATAAAACACAGGATTTTTGAAACCCATTTTTTCGCAGAAAAGCCAAGTGTTGAAAACAGAGCAGTTCCGCTCTGGGTATGGCCGCTTGGAAAGGAATAACCGGTGGCAGCGGGAACCGCTGACGATACGGCATGGAAATCGGGATCCAGCACCCAGGGACGGGGGATTCTAAATGTGACTTTCAGTCCCTGGACAGTAAGACCTGACAGAAAATAGGAAAAACCCAGCGTGTAGGCAAGTCTTTTGTCACGTCCCCAGTAATACCAGCAGATGATAGCCACAACGAGAGTTTCCTGGGCAAAAACAGTAATCAACTGAAATAACATGTCAAGCGGCAAAATACGGTATTCAGCCAGCAGTCGCAGAAAATCCATGATTAAATACTCCTTCTTTTAATTAGAATTGATGAAAAGGAAGAACCCGGAACCAATAGGTATAGAATGGCTGATAGCCGAGTGAACGATATAGTGTTTCGGCCGGTTTGTTGCCGGATACAACCTGAAGATAGGAACGGAGAGCTCCCTGTCTGATCCCTTCCTGTAAAACAGCGCTGCAGATGGCACGCGCATATCCCTTCCCTCTGCAGGAAGGGTGAACGTGGATGGCATACAGACCAATGAATTCCCGATCCATGATGCCGAGCCCGGTTGCGGCTATTTTTCCGTCAATGGAGATAGATGCGGCGATCGTATCTTTGGGAATCGCGCGGTACATGGAAGGTACAATCTGCCGGTGCGTGATATTAGTAGTGCCTTTCAGCCCGAACAGTCCATCGATCCAACGTGGAGAAATCGTCTGCTCCAGCGTCACTTCGGGAACATTCCGGGCGGGCTTGAAATGCTGCAGATTCAGGGTCATAACATCTGTTGTATGTTCTATTATATAACAGCGGCGTTCCAGTTCTCTGTCGAATATCCTGTCAACAAGCGGACTTATTTTAAAAACAGATGGAGTTCCCCATTTTCGGTAGACCTGTTCGCAGTACTCAATCTTGTCGTCAATGGGAATTGTGGAAAGCCCAATCTGTTCCACACTGTTTGTGCGGTGGGTATAAAAATAGGAAAACCGAAGAAGCCATCCGTCATAGATCTGTATCTGATGCGAAGGCCAGGCATTTAAGGAAAGATCTTCGATTGTTTTGATATCGGAATTCATAATATACATTACCTCCAGCTGAGAATATTATAATTCATAATCCTTTTGCGGGCAAGGTACTTAAATTTTATATAATTTTTTGTGTACAGAATCCAAAACTGATGTTAGAATAAAATGTAATGGGAATTCAAATACAAGGAGAGAATAAGAATGGCAAGATTTTTAAAATGGATTGTAAACATTATTCTGCTGCTTTCCATTGTGGTTGCGGGTGCACTGCTCATTCCGCCTCTGGCAGGGGTGACGACGGTAATCATCGATGAAGTGGATATGGATACGAACCTCGGCAAAGGCTCCGTGACTTATGCGATAGATGATAAGGTGACAGAACTGGAAATCGGCGACGATGTGCTGGTAACCGAAAGCGACAGTAATTACGTATACCGCGTCAAAAGTATAGACACCAGTGACGGAACGTGTGTGCTTGAAGATACCAAGAACGCAAATACAGAACCGGTTACAAAGACATTTCGCTCAAATGTGCCGAAAGTAGTCTTAAGTGTACCGTTTATCGGTTATATCTCAATGGCGATGAAAAGCACGGAAGGGCTGATCATCATCGGCCTGGCGGTTGTATTTGTTGTGATTCTTTTTATTTTGGCTGAACTTTGGCGACCGGATGAAGATGAGGAGGACGAAGAAGACGAGGAAGAAGAGACAACGGCAGAACGGCCTGTAAGGCGTCCGGTTCATGTGGATATGTCCTCTCAGATCATGGAAGAAGCCAGCAATGCAATTGCATCGGCGGTTTCCAGTGTTGTGAAACAGGAAAAACTTCAGGGAGAAAGAGAAGAAACTCTTTACGCAGAAGAAACGATACTGGCGGATGCCTTTGAGACAGAGGAACTGGAGATCATACCGGAGGAAACAGAAATGAGCACTGGGGCGGTGCAGGAGGAAGAATCGGATGATGTGCTTGAAATTGAACAGCTTCTGCGTCAGGAGGAGGCGCTCGCAGCCGGAGGCAAGGCAAAAGAGGTGATGAAGTCCGAGGGCGAACAGGAACAGCCGTCAAAGGCAGATGAAAACCTCCGTGTTCTTCTGCAGGAATTTGAAGAGAGCGGTGAAGAGGGAATGTGGGAAGAGGAGCCGCAGGCAGAAGAAGCGGCAGAAACTGCAGAAGAAGAACTGGAAGAACAAATGGAGGAAAAGACGCTGGCCATGCCGGTTTATACGGCCGAAGAATTGCTGAAAAAGGCAAAAGAGGAAGGCGAAGAACCGGGCGTCGTAAAAGATGACGACAGCGGAGTGACGATTCTTGACTATTCTGATTTGCTTTAATTGAAAGCTGAGATAAATTGAGAAAAAAATCAAAAAAATAAAAAAAACCCCTTGCATTTGCGAGGGGTTTCGTTTATAATCATTCATGTTGTGACATTGATAGCTGTGAAGCGCGAGGTTGCTGCAGAAACTGCAGGTTTTCCGTGGAGCGAATGTCAAGTTAGAAAACTGGCGACAAGTCACTGTACAAGTTAAAAAAGTCCATCGTAAAGAGTGGAATGCCGCGTGTGAAATTAGGACACACCCGGAGATGTGTACAGTCACCGCTTGTCGTACTCGAAAAGTGCGAAAAGGAGGCGACTTTTTTTATGGCAAGTCAAGTAATGAGAATCACATTAAAAGCTTATGATCATCAGCTGGTTGATGCATCCGCAAGCAAAATCATCGAAACTGTAAAAAAGAATGGAGCAGTAGTGAGTGGACCGGTCCCACTTCCAACTAAGAAAGAGGTAGTTACAATTCTTAGAGCGGTTCATAAGTACAAAGATTCCAGAGAGCAGTTTGAACAGAGAACTCATAAAAGACTGATCGATATCGTGACACCAACACAGAAGACAGTCGATGCATTGTCCAGACTGGAAATGCCGGCAGGTGTATACATTGATATCAAAATGAAAAACAAATAATTATAATGAAGTAACGTAAATTATCCTACAGGTTAATATAATGAATGCATTTTTGGTTAGACCAGGAATCATCTATGATCGGTACAGCCGATTATCGTGTATTGACTTTCTGTCTAGGATGATTGCACAACACAGTGTAATCCGCTGTAGATTAAGCAGGAGGTAAAGAAATGAAGAAAGCGATTTTAGCGACAAAGATCGGTATGACACAGATCTTCAATGAAGATGGAGTATTAACACCGGTAACTGTGCTGCAGGCAGGCCCTTGTGTAGTGACACAGGTGAAAACAGTTGATAATGACGGATACAGCGCAGTACAGGTTGGTTATGTTGACAAAAGAGAAAAACTTGTGAACAAACCAATGAAAGGACAGTTTGACAAGGCTGGCGTTTCTTATAAGAGATTTGTAAGAGAGTTTAAATTAGAAGATGCAGAAAGTTTTGAATTAGGACAGGAAATTAAGGCTGATATCTTTGAGGCAGGCGACAAAGTTGATGCAACGGCAATTTCCAAAGGTAAAGGCTTTCAGGGTGCCATCAAGAGACATGGACAGTCCAGAGGACCTATGGCTCATGGTTCCAAATATCATCGTCATGCAGGTTCCAACGGCGCTGCATCTGATCCGAGTAAAGTATTCAAAGGAAAGAAAATGCCGGGACAGATGGGAAATAAGAAAATTACGATCCAGAACCTGGAAATCGTAAGTGTAGATGCAGAGAACAACCTGCTGCTGGTTAAAGGTGCTGTACCAGGACCTAAAAAATCCTTAGTAACAATTAAAGAAACAGTTAAGACTATAAAATAATTTTTTGTAGGAAACACCAGAAGGTGTACCATGATGCCAGGCGGCAGACATGAGGAAAGGAGGAACACACAGATGGCAAACGTATCTGTTTATAATATGGAAGGCAATGAAGTTGGCACAATGGAGCTCAATGATGCAGTGTTCGGTGTTAATGTGAATGAACACCTCGTGCATATGGCTGTTGTACGCCAGCTTGCAAACAATCGTCAGGGAACACAGAAGGCAAAAACACGCTCTGAAGTCAGAGGCGGTGGCAGAAAGCCATGGAGACAGAAAGGCACCGGTCATGCAAGACAGGGTTCAACAAGAGCTCCGCAGTGGACAGGCGGCGGTGTTGTATTTGCACCGACTCCAAGAGAGTATTCTTTCAAGATGAATAAAAAGGAAAGAAGACTGGCTCTGAAGTCTGCACTTACATCTCGTGTGCAGGAAAACAAACTGATTGTACTGGATGATCTGAAACTGGATGCAATCAAAACAAAAGAAATGAAAAAGGTGCTGGATAACCTGAAAGTAAACAAGGCATTAGTTGTATTAAATGGAGAAGACAAAAATGTTGTTCTGTCCGCAAGAAATATCCCGGATGTGATGACAGCTTCTACAAACACGATTAATGTTTACGATATCTTAAAATACAACACAGTGATCGTAACGAAAGCTGCAGTTGCTTCAATTGAGGAGGTGTACGCATAATGGCTAACGTTCAATATTATGATGTAATCCTTAAACCGGTCGTAACAGAAAAAAGTATGAATGCTATGGGAGAAAAGAAATATACATTTTTGGTTCACCCGGAAGCAAATAAAACGATGATCAAAGAAGCTGTAGAAAAAATGTTCGAAGGAACAAAAGTAAAAAGTGTCAACACCATGAATCTGGACGGCAAGAAGAAACGCCGTGGAATGAAAGTGGGAAAAACCGCGAAATCTAAAAAAGCGATTGTAGCACTGACAGCAGAGAGCAAAGATATTGAGATTTTTGAGGGGTTATAAGACTTGGCGAAGCCGAGTCGCAGACGAAGGATAAGCCTTAGTCGAACCCCGCTCCCGAACCTTAGAGAACGCAGTGAGCGCGAACTTGGGGAGGGAACATACCTCTGTCAGACTAGATGACAGAGGAATTATACGCAGGTAAAGCGTGATGATAAACATTGAAAGGAGAAACAACAATGGGAATTAAGACATTTAACCCATATACCCCTTCCAGAAGACATATGACCGGTTCTGATTTCTCTGAAATCACAAAGACAACACCGGAAAAATCTCTGGTAGTATCCCTGAAAAAAAATGCTGGTCGTAACAACCAGGGTAAAATCACTGTCAGACACCGCGGAGGTGGAAGCAGAAGAAAATACAGAATCATCGATTTCAAGAGAAGAAAAGATGATGTTGCAGCAAAAGTAATCGGTATCGAATACGATCCGAACAGAACAGCAAATATTGCACTGATCTGCTACGAGGATGGAGAAAAAGCATACATCCTGGCTCCGGAAGGACTCAAGGTCGGCATGAAAATCATGAATGGACCTAACGCAGAAGTAAGACCAGGCAATTGCTTGCCTCTTTTTGATATTCCTGTTGGTACTATGGTACACAACATTGAATTATATCCTGGCAAGGGTGGACAGTTAGTTCGTTCCGCTGGAAACGGCGCTCAGTTAATGGCTAAAGAAGGTAAATACGCTACCTTGAGATTACCATCTGGTGAGATGAGAATGGTTCCGATTGTCTGCAGAGCATCGATCGGTGTTGTTGGAAACGGTGATCATAACCTGATCAACATCGGTAAAGCAGGACGTAAACGTAACATGGGAATCCGTCCTACCGTCCGCGGTTCTGTTATGAACCCGAATGACCATCCGCATGGTGGTGGTGAAGGTAAGACAGGTATCGGCCGTCCGGGTCCGTGCACTCCATGGGGTAAACCTGCTCTTGGTCTGAAGACGAGAAAGAAACATAAACAGTCAAACAAATATATTGTAAGAAGAAGAGATGGTAAAGCATTAGCTAAATAAGGAGGGAAAACGAATGGCTCGTTCACTGAAAAAAGGACCTTTTGCAGATAAAAGCCTGCTCAAAGCAGTAGAAGCTCTGAATGCATCAGGCAATAAAACAGTTATTAAAACCTGGTCACGTCGTTCCACAATCTTCCCGCAGTTCGTTGGGCATACAATTGCAGTCCATGATGGAAGAAAACATGTGCCGGTATATGTTACAGAAGATATGGTTGGACACAAACTCGGAGAGTTCGTAGCAACCAGAACTTACAGAGGACATGGCAAAGACGAAAAGAGATCAGGAGTTCGTTAATCGTTAGGATATTGAAAGGAGGCTTTTCTCGTGGCAAAAGGACACAGAAGTCAAATTAAGAGAGCAAGAAATGAAAATAAAGACACAAGACCATCTGCGAAATTATCCTACGCAAGAATGTCCGTACAGAAAGCATGTTATGTACTGGATGTAATCCGCGGCAAGGATGTGAAAACAGCACTTGGTATCTTGACATACAATCCTAGATACGCTTCCAGCGTTATCAAGAAACTGTTAGAATCCGCAATCGCAAATGCAGAGAACAACAATGGCATGAGTGCTGACAACCTTTACATCGCTGAGTGTTATGCAAATAAAGCACCGACGATGAAGAGAATTAAACCGAGAGCACAGGGCAGAGCATATCGGATCGAAAAAAGAACGAGTCATATCTCTGTCGTGTTGGATGAAAGATAAGGAGGGCAATCATGGGACAGAAAGTTAACCCACATGGACTTAGAGTCGGAGTTATCAAAGACTGGGATTCCAGATGGTATGCAGAAAGCGATTTTGCAGATTACTTAGTGGAAGACTATAATATCAGAACATTTCTGAAGAAAAAACTGTACAGCGCTGGTGTTTCCAGAATTGAAATTGAAAGAGCATCAGAAGTTGTCAAAGTTATCATTTATACTGCAAAACCGGGTATCGTGATCGGTAAAGGCGGTTCTGAGATTGAAAAAGTCAAAGCAGAACTTCAGAAACAGGTGACTGGAAAGAAGCTGATCGTTGATATCAAAGAAGTAAAAAGACCGGATAAAGATGCACAGCTTGTTGCTGAAAATATCGCATTACAGCTGGAAAACCGTATTTCATTCAGGCGTGCAATGAAATCAACCATGTCCAGAACAATGAAAGCCGGAGCTAAAGGAATCAAAACATCAGTGTCAGGACGTCTTGGTGGAGCAGATATGGCTCGTACAGAGTTCTACAGCGAGGGAAATATCCCGCTTCAGACTTTGAGAGCAGATATCGACTATGGTTTCGCTGAAGCAGATACCACATACGGCAAAGTTGGCGTAAAAGCGTGGATCTACAATGGCGAAGTACTTCCAACCAAAGGAGCTAAGGAAGGGAGCGATAAATAATTATGTTAATGCCAAAGAGAGTAAAACGTCGTAAACAATTCCGCGGATCCATGAAAGGAAAAGCATTAAGAGGAAATAAAATCAACTATGGTGAGTACGGTATTATTGCAACCGAGCCATGTTGGATTAAATCGAACCAGATTGAGGCAGCCCGTGTTGCGATGACCCGTTATATCAAACGTGGTGGTAAAGTCTGGATTAAGATTTTCCCAGACAAACCAGTAACAGCGAAACCAGCAGAAACACGTATGGGTTCCGGTAAAGGTGCCCTGGAATACTGGGTAGCAGTTGTAAAACCAGGCCGCGTAATGTTTGAAATCGCAGGGGTTCCGGAAGAGACTGCCCGCGAAGCGTTGCGTCTTGCTATGCATAAGTTACCATGTAAATGTAAAATCGTTTCTCGTGCAGACTTAGAAGGCGGTGATAACAGTGAAAATTAAAAATTATGTAGAAGATTTAAAGACAAAATCAGCTGCAGAATTACAGGAAGAATTAGTAGCTGCTAAAAAGGAACTCTTTAATTTGAGATTTCAGAATGCAACCAATCAATTGGACAATACAAGCAGAATCAAAGAGGTTCGTAAAAATATTGCCAGAATCCAGACCGTGATTGCTCAAAAGGCAAATGCAGCACAGTAGGCAGATAACACTTAGCGAGGTTTTTTCGAGCTTGGTATTATCGCCGTTCTTGGAACGAAGCGAGAAGAACTTCCGGCAATGAAAGGAGTATATTAGATCGTGGAAAGAAATCTTAGAAAAACACGTGTTGGTAAAGTAGTCAGCAACAAAATGGATAAAACCGTTGTTGTAGCTATTGAAGACCATGTAAAACATCCGCTTTACAAAAAGATCGTAAAGAGAACTTATAAATTAAAAGCTCATGATGAGAATAATGAGTGTAATATCGGCGATACAGTAAAGGTTATGGAGACCAGACCGTTATCCAAAGATAAAAGATGGAGATTGGTTGAGGTCGTAGAAAAAGTTAAATAGGAGGATACCAGCATGATTCAACAGGAGAGTAGACTTAGAGTCGCTGACAACACTGGTGCAAAAGAAATTCTGTGTATCCGTGTTCTGGGCGGTTCTACAAGAAGATATGCAAACATCGGTGATATCATCGTTGCTACTGTTAAAGATGCAACACCAGGCGGAGTTGTAAAAAAAGGCGATGTTGTAAAAGCTGTAGTTGTTCGTACTGTAAAAGGCGCACGTCGTAAAGACGGTTCTTATATTAAATTCGATGAGAACGCTGCTGTTATTATTAAAGATGATAAGACACCAAGAGGAACGCGTATCTTTGGGCCAGTAGCGAGAGAGCTTCGTGAAAAACAGTTTATGAAAATTGTATCCCTGGCTCCGGAAGTATTATAAGGAGGTACCTATGTCAGCGTTAAAAATTAAAAAAGGTGATACCGTAAAGGTGATTGCCGGTAAAGATAAAGATAAAGAAGGTAAAGTACTTGCTGTTAAAGACGGAAGAATCATTGTTGAAGGTGTAAACATGATTGTAAAACATGAAAAACCTTCTATGGCAAATCAGCAGGGCGGTATTGTGAATAAAGAAGCTCCGATTGATATTTCCAACGTGATGTATGTTCATAAGGGAACCGCGACAAGAGTTGGTTTCAAAGTGGAAGACGGAAAGAAAGTACGTATTGCAAAATCAACAGGCGAAGTAATCGATTAATTAAGAGAGGAGGCTCCATAAAGTGAGTAGATTAAGAGAGACTTACAAAAATGAGATCGTAGATGCTATGGTCAAAAAGTTTGGATATAAAAACGTCATGGAAGTGCCAAAACTCGAGAAAATCGTGATTAACATGGGTGTTGGTGAAGCCAAAGACAACGCAAAGCTGCTGGATGCAGCTGTCAGCGATTTGGAATTAATTGCAGGACAGAAAGCTGTGCTTACAAGAGCAAAAAACTCCATTGCTAACTTTAAACTCAGAGAAGGTATGGCAATCGGATGTAAAGTAACACTGAGAGGCGAAAAAATGTATGAGTTCGCTGATCGTCTGATTAACCTTGCTCTTCCTCGTGTACGTGACTTCCGCGGTGTTAACCCGAATGCATTTGACGGAAGAGGAAATTATGCGCTTGGTATTAAAGAGCAGTTGATTTTCCCAGAAATCGAATATGATAAAGTCGACAAAGTAAGAGGTATGGACGTAATCTTTGTAACCACTGCTAAAACCGACGAAGAAGCTCGTGAATTATTGACACAGTTCAATATGCCGTTTGCAAAGTAATATTAGGAGGGAAAATTCATGGCTAAGACAGCAATGAAAATAAAACAGCAGCGTAAACCTAAATTCTCCACAAGAGAATACAATCGCTGCAGAATCTGTGGTCGTCCACATGCATACCTGAGAAAATACGGAATCTGCAGAATCTGCTTCCGTGAACTGGCATACAAAGGTCAGATCCCAGGAGTGAAAAAAGCCAGCTGGTAGCATTGAACACTTAATAAGTGTGAGCATTAAGCGAAACACGAATTTAGTGCGAAAGCTGTTCTTCCGAGCACAGCGAGGAAGAACTTCGCATGCTGAGATACAGTCTTGCGAAATCCGTACCGAACCTTAACGAGGCGGAGCCGAAGGCGACAGCTGAGTTTAGTTGAGGGACGTATAGTGTCATCTCATGTATAGAGAGGCCGTACACCAACTTGGAATCAACCAATTAACCAAACACATGTAAAAGTCTAACAATAAGGAGGAAACTTACATGACAATGAGCGATCCGATTGCAGATATGCTTACCAGAATTCGTAATGCCAACACTGCAAAACATGATACTGTTGACATTCCGGCATCTAAAATGAAAATTGCAATTGCTGACATCTTGTTAAAAGAAGGTTATATTTTAAAGTATGACCTGATTGAAGACGGCAGTTTCAAAACAATCCGTGTGACATTAAAATACGGTGCAGATAAAAATGAAAAGATCATCACAGGCCTTAAGAGAATCTCAAAACCGGGTCTGCGTGTCTATGCAAATAAAGAAGAGCTGCCGAAGGTTCTGGGCGGTCTTGGAATCGCAATCCTGTCTACAAATCAGGGTGTGATCACAGACAAAGAAGCCAGAAAACTTCAGGTAGGCGGAGAAGTTTTAGCATTTGTATGGTAGGAACTGAGCACTTAATGAGCATGAGCCGTAGACGAAGTGGGAATTTAGTGTGAAGGCCGTTCTTCCCAGCACAGCGGGAAAGAACTTTGTATGCCAACGTAGTGAGATGCAAGGGAACATCCTGTCACTGAGCTCGGGAATACCTCGCCAAGTGCAGACAGGAAACACCATCGTCACTAAGTTCGGCGAAGCCTCACTAAGTGTCGAGGTGTGCGTTCGCACTAAGCTCGGAAATACCTTGCTAAGTGCTCACAGCAACTGAAAACAGAAGGGAACAAAACGAGTCCTTTCCGAAAATTTAAGTTAGGAGGAAAATGGTATGTCACGTATTGGAAGACTGCCTGTAGTTGTTCCGTCAGGTGTGGAAATTAAGATCACTGAGAACAACGAAGTAACCGTAAAAGGTCCGAAAGGAACACTTGAAAAAGCGCTTCCACAGGAAATGGATATTAAGATGGAAGAGGGTCATATTGTCGTAACCAGACCAAATGACCTGAAAAAGATGAAATCTCTGCATGGTTTAACCAGAACTCTGGTACAGAACATGGTAACAGGTGTAACAGATGGTTATGAAAAAGTTCTGGAAGTAAACGGTGTAGGATATAAAGTGGCAAAACAGGGCAAAAAGTTAGTATTATCCCTTGGTTATTCACATCCGGTTGAGATGGAAGATCCGGAAGGATTAGAATCTGTTGTTGATGGCAACAAAATTACTGTTAAAGGTATTGACAAAGAGAGAGTTGGCCAGTACGCAGCTGAAATCAGAGATAAGAGAAGACCTGAGCCGTATAAGGGCAAGGGTATCAAGTATGCTGATGAAGTGATCAGACGTAAAGTTGGTAAGACCGGTAAAAAATAATTAAGGAGAGTGTGAAAATGATTAGTAAAGTATCAAGAGCGAAAGTTCGTCAGAAAAAGCATAGAAGATTACGTAATCATCTCGTTGGTACAGCGGCTAGACCGCGCCTGGCTGTGTTCAGAAGCAATAATCATATGTATGCACAGATTATTGATGATACAGTTGGAAACACGCTGGTTTCAGCTTCTACTCTTCAGAAAGATGTAAAAGCAGAACTGGAGAAGACCAACGATGTTGCAGCAGCAGCATATTTAGGAACTGTTATCGGTAAAAAAGCAGTTGAGAAAGGGATTACAGAAGTGATCTTTGACAGAGGCGGCTTTATTTACCAGGGCAAAATCAAAGCATTAGCCGATGCAGCCAGAGAAGCAGGACTTCAATTCTAAAAAGGGAGGAAAAGAACGCATGAAGCATAGTATTATTGATGCTAGCCAGCTTGAGTTAGAAGAAAAAGTAGTATCAATCAAACGTGTAACTAAGGTTGTCAAAGGTGGTCGTAACTTCCGTTTTACTGCTTTAGTAGTTGTCGGCGATGGCAATGGACATGTTGGTGCCGGATTGGGAAAAGCAACAGAAATTCCGGAAGCAATCCGTAAAGGTAAGGAAGATGCAATGAAAAAGCTGATTACTGTTGCCAGAGATGACAATGACAGTATCACACATGATTTTATTGGTAAATTCGGAAGCGCTGAGGTATTATTAAAGAGAGCTCCTGATGGTACTGGTGTTATCGCAGGCGGTCCTGCACGTGCAGTGATCGAGCTTGCGGGTATCAAAAACATTCGTACCAAGTCTTTGGGTTCTAATAACAAGCAAAACGTAGTACTTGCTACGATCGAAGGGTTAAGACAGTTAAAGACTCCGGAAGAAGTGGCAAAACTTCGCGGTAAATCCGTTGAAGAGATCTTTGCTTAAGGAGGAACGGAGAAATGGCAGAAAAATTAAAAATCACATTAGTTAAATCTACGATCGGTGCAATTCCGAAACACAGAAAAACAGTAGAAGCATTAGGCCTTAATAAGCTCAACAAAACAGTTGAGATGCCAGACAACGGCGCAGTGCGCGGTATGGTAAAACAGGTTGCTCATCTGGTGAAAGTAGAAGAAGTTTAATTTAGAGAAAAGGAGGTACCACAATGGATTTATCAAATTTAAAACCTGCAGACGGTTCCAGACAAAGTGATAATTTCCGTAGAGGCCGCGGACATGGTTCGGGAAACGGTAAAACAGCCGGCAAAGGTCATAAAGGACAGAAAGCCCGTTCAGGAGCTCCAAGACCTGGGTTCGAAGGTGGACAGATGCCTTTATACAGACGTATTCCGAAAAGAGGTTTCACAAACAGAAACTCCAAGGATATCGTTGCAATCAATGTAAGTGTACTGGAAAGATTTGAGGATGGTGCTGATGTGACAGTGGAAACACTGCTGCAGTCAGGAGCGATCACCAATCCGAAAGATGGTGTTAAGATTCTGGGTTATGGTGAACTGACAAAGAAACTTAATGTTAAAGTTAACGCTTTTAGCGAAAGCGCAAAAACAAAAATTGAAGCCGCAGGTGGAACAGTAGAGGTGATTTAATGCTAAAGACTCTCAAAAATGCTTTTAAGGTACAAGACGTAAGGCGGAGGATCTTTTATGTGTTCCTGATGCTGGTAGTTGTGAGACTTGGCACACAGGTACCAGTACCGGGTATGAACGGTGAATATTTTAAAGAGTGGTTCGCGAGTCAGACCGGAGACGCATTCAATTTTCTGGATGCGTTTACGGGAGGATCGTTTTCTTCAATGTCAATTTTTGCATTGAATATCACTCCGTATATTACTTCATCCATTATTATGCAGCTTCTGACCATTGCCATCCCGAAGCTTGAGGAAATGCAGAAGGACGGCGAGATGGGCCGGAAGAAAATTACTGCTATCACGAGATACCTGACGGTAGGTCTGGCATTATTTGAATCTACCGCAATGGCAATCGGATTCGGAAACAAGGGATTGATTCCGGATATGAACTTTGCAAAAGTCGTTGTTGCTGTTGTGGCACTGACGGCAGGATCTGCATTTCTTATGTGGGTCGGGGAGCGGATCAATGAAAAAGGTGTCGGGAACGGTATTTCTGTTGTCCTGGCGATCAATATTATTTCCAGAATCCCAAGTGATATGGTGAATCTGTATGAATCTTTCGTAAAGGGAAAATCCATTGCGAAAGCCGGATTGGCAGCGATCATCATAATTGCGATTATTCTGGCTGTTGTATTACTGGTTTTGATTCTGAATGGAGCAATGAGGAAAATACCGGTTCAGTACTCAAAAAAAATGCAGGGCAGAAAAATGGTGGGCGGCCAGTCTTCTCATATTCCGCTCAAAGTAAATACATCCGGTGTTATCCCGATTATTTTTGCTTCCTCGATTATGTCGTTTCCGGGCATCATTGCCTCGTTTGTTGGAAAGACCGGGGGATCAGGAATTGGCTCTAAAATACTTGCCGGATTAAACTCTGGAAACTGGTTTAATCCACATCAGCCGGTTTATTCGATCGGTCTGGTGGTTTATATCTTACTGGTTATATTCTTTGCTTATTTCTATACATCTATCACTTTCAATCCGTTGGAAGTGGCGGATAATATGAAAAAGCAGGGTGGATTTGTACCAGGAATCCGTCCAGGAAAACCGACGGTTGACTACTTAAACCAGATTTTGAATTATGTAATTTTCATCGGAGCAGCAGGGCTTACGATCGTAGCTGTCATACCGTTCTTCTTTAACGGTGTGTTTGGCGCAAATGTTTCTTTCGGTGGAACATCGCTGATTATCGTTGTCAGTGTTATCCTGGAAACATTAAAGCAGATTGAATCTATGATGCTGGTAAGAAATTACAAAGGCTTTTTAAATGAGTAATCAATAGGAGGTTGTGGCGTTTCACGCCGCAACCTTAACGTGTATCTGAAATTGACCATTTGAGAAAGGGAGAGATACTTATGAAGATTATTATGTTAGGAGCACCAGGGGCAGGCAAGGGGACGCAGGCAAAGAAGATTGCTGCAAAATATCAGATTCCGCATATTTCTACGGGGGATATTTTCCGTGCAAATATAAAAAAAGGAACAGAGCTTGGAAATAAGGCGAAGACATACATGGAGCAGGGACTGCTGGTTCCGGATGAGCTGGTGTGTGATCTTGTAGTCGACCGTGTGAGACAGGAAGACTGTACAAACGGTTATGTTTTGGATGGTTTTCCGAGGACGATCCCTCAGGCGGAAAGCCTTCAGAGCGCCTTGAAAGCTTTGGGAGAGAGCATTGACTATGCGATCAATATTGAAGTGCCGGATGAGAATATCATAAGCCGTATGGGCGGAAGAAGAGCATGCCCGGCGTGCGGTGCAACTTATCACAAAGAGAATATACCGCCGAAGATCGCAGGAATCTGTGATGTGTGCGGAGCGAAACTGATACTCAGAGATGACGACAAGCCAGAGACTGTAAAAAAGCGTCTGGACGTCTATCATGAGCAGACACAGCCGCTGATTGAATTCTATACGGCTGGAAACGTCTTGGTAGAAGTGGATGGCACACAGCCGATGGAGACTGTGTTTGAGGCTATCTGCAAAATTTTGGGAGCATAATATGTCGGTTACAATTAAATCTTCAAAAGAAATTGAACTGATGAGGGAAGCCGGCCGTTTGCTGGAGCTGGTTCATGATGAACTGGCGAAGGCTATTCGGCCGGGTATTTCAACATGGGATATTGACCACCTTGGAGAAGAGCTCATCCGCAGTTATGGTTGTGTTCCGAACTTTTTAAATTATAATGGATTTCCGGCTTCAATCTGTGTTTCAGTAAATGATGAAGTGGTGCATGGAATTCCAAGAAAAGACAGAATCCTTCAGGAGGGAGATATTGTGAGTCTGGATGCCGGTCTGATCTATCAGGGCTACCACTCTGACGCTGCGCGTACACATGCAGTCGGTGAGATCAGTGACAGGGCAAGACAGCTGGTGGATGTCACCAGGCAAAGCTTTTTTGAGGGAATAAAATACGCAAAGGCAGGCCATCATTTAAATGAAATATCTACAGCGATCGGTTCGTATGCGGAGAGTTTCGGATATGGTGTGGTAACGGATCTGGTAGGCCATGGCATTGGCAGCAGCCTACACGAGGATCCACAGATACCTAACTTTGCACAAAAACGCAGAGGACTTCGACTGCAGCCGGGAATGACCCTGGCAATTGAGCCCATGATCAATATGGGGCGCGCGGATGTCTGCTGGCTGGATGATGACTGGACCGTCGTGGCGGAAGATGGCTCACTGTCGGCACACTATGAAAATACAGTGCTGATTACTGATGGAGAGCCGGAGCTGCTGACGCTGACAAAAAAGGTGTGATGTGATGCGGGAATTTCAAAGAGGTATGTTCGCCAGATCGCTGGCCGGACATGACAAAGGCAGATTATATATCATATTAGACACCGATGGGGAATATGTATATCTGGCGGACGGAAAAAACCGTCTGCCGGATGCACCAAAGAAAAAGAGAAGATGTCATGTTCAGGTAGATTATCATATTTCAGCATTCATACAGGACAGACTAAATTCCTGCGGGAGACTGCGGGATGAGGATATCAAAAGGGCCATTAAATTAAAGGAAGCAAAAAGCTAGGAGGTAAGGAATGTCAAAGGCTGATGTTATTGAAGTAGAAGGTACGGTACTGGAAAAGCTGCCAAATGCCATGTTTAAAGTTGAATTGGAAAATAAGCATGTGGTTCTGGCACATATCAGCGGCAAACTGCGTATGAATTTCATTCGTATTCTGCCAGGTGACAAAGTAACGATTGAACTGTCACCATATGATCTGACAAAAGGCAGAATCATATGGAGAGATAAATAGGAACAAAACAAAGAAGTGATACTTTACTGCTGTAAGGTGTCACTTTTTTAAGAAAAGGGACAATATGGATTTTTTAGTTAAAAAGTTTGTGAAAAATAGTGACAGAATACAGGATGCAAAAGTCAGGACTTCCTATGGTATCCTCGTGAGTATTGTAGGAATCTTGTGTAATATTGTATTGTTTGCCGTAAAACTTGGAGTCGGCATTTTCATGCACAGTATCGCGGTTATGGCAGATGCGTTTAATAACCTTTCGGACGCCGCCTCCTCAGTGATCAGCTTCGTGGGTGTGAAAATGGCCAGCAAACCGGCAGACGATGAACATCCGTTTGGTCATGGGCGCATGGAATACATTGCAGCTTTTATAGTTGCCTTTCTGGTGATACAGGTTGGTTTCTCTTTTTTTAAAAGCAGTATCGGAAAACTTAAGAATCCGGAAGATATCACTTTTGAACTGATACCATTTATTATTCTGATACTTTCCGTGGGTGTGAAATTCTGGATGGCACATTTTAACCGAAAGCTGGGGAAACGGATAGATTCCAAGGTGATGCTGGCGACCGCCGCAGACTCTATGGGGGATGTCATCACAACATCAGCGACGATCATCTCCATACTGATCTGCGCATTTGCAGGAGTCAATATCGATGCTGCTGCGGGACTTGTGGTTTCACTGGTAGTCATGTGGTCGGGGATCTCTATCGTAAAGGACACACTGGAACCCTTAATCGGCGAGGCGGTAGACCCCAAATTGTATCAGGATATCACCGAGCTTGTTGAGAGCTATGACGGCATCGTCGGGACGCATGACCTGATCGTACACAATTACGGTCCCAGTAAGAGTATGGCTACTATTCATGCGGAAGTGCCCCGGGATGTGGACATTGAAGTATCACATGAGATCATCGACAGGATAGAACGGGACGCAGCAAAAAAACTCGGTATTTTTCTGGTCATTCATATGGACCCGCTGGAAGTCGAAGATGAAGAAATTCTGGCTGTGAAGGGAGAAGTGGAAGAAATTCTCTGGCTGATCGATGAATCTTTAAGTTTTCATGACTTTCGGATGGTTCACGGAAAAGATCAGATTAACCTGATCTTTGATGTGGTTGTTCCACACAGCTATTCGCAGGAGAACCGTGACAGACTGATGCATAAAATCATGGCAGCTATGCAGAAAAAGGATCAGAGATATCAATGTGTGATCACAATGGACCAGAGTTTTGTCGCGGATGGAAAAATAGAGTAAAAAAAGTACAAAACCCCCAAAAACTGCTTGCATTAAATGGCGTACAGTGTTATACTATAAAACGAACTTTTGTGCACGGTAAGTCCGTGCTCACTGTAGAAACACAGAGAGGAAAGGAGGATTCCAATGAAAGTAAGATCATCTGTTAAGCCTATTTGTGAAAAATGTAAAATCATCAAAAGAAAAGGCAGTATCAGAGTAATCTGTGAGAATCCAAAACACAAACAGAGACAAGGATGATTCACTTAGTACGTACAAGCGCAAGCGCAGTACGAACTTAGAGAATCACCTGTTCGAATTACGAAGTGATTCGAACCTCAGATGCAAGTGTAGTGAATTTAGACGTACATTTGCACTTTTAACGTGCGGCTGCAGCTTTGAACCACCCGGAAGTGTTGTTCAAGCTGTTACAAATATTATTGTGAGAGTATCACGTATAATATTGCTTAATACCGGTGCCGCCGTCGGTTCCGGAAAGGTCATGCCTTTAGCAGCATGGCTGGATGCTTGCATACCGGCATCCCAGTTAGGAAAATATTAACGAGGATTCATGGGGTTGCGCACACATTTCAGGCCTGTCATGCAGGAGCTGCGCAGATTTTATGGATCGGAAACAGAAAATGGAGGAATAATACATGGCTCGTATAGCTGGTGTAGACTTACCAAGAGACAAACGTGTGGAAATCGGATTAACTTATATTTATGGAATCGGCAGAACAAGTGCTGACCGCATCCTCAAAGAAGCAAATGTGAATCCGGATACTCGAGTAAGAGATTTGACTGACGAAGAAGTAAAAAGAATCAGCGTAGTAATCGAAGAGACACAGACGGTGGAAGGTGATCTGAGAAGAGAGATCGCACTGAACATCAAACGTCTGCAGGAAATCGGATGCTACAGAGGAATTCGTCATAGAAAAGGACTTCCTGTTCGTGGGCAGAAGACAAAGACAAACGCAAGAACACGTAAAGGTCCGAAGAGAACTGTTGCAAATAAGAAAAAATAAAAGCAGAGTACTTAGCGAAAGCAGGCTGATAAGCGCAGCTTGAGATTAGTACGAACTTTGCTCGAAGAAACTTCATGAGAGCGAGCCGCAGGCGAAGGTCGAATTTAGTGAAGCGGGCTTCCAATAATTAAGAGAAAGTGTAGGTTAGTTTTTTATTATGGCTAAAGTGACAAAGAAAACGACGAAACGTCGTGTTAAGAAAAACGTTGAACGCGGACAGGCACACATTCAGTCATCTTTCAATAACACAATCGTTACGCTGACTGATACTGAAGGAAATGCTCTTTCATGGGCAAGTGCCGGTGGTCTGGGATTTAGAGGTTCAAGAAAATCTACTCCTTATGCAGCTCAGATGGCAGCAGAAACTGCTACAAAGGCAGCACTGGTACATGGTTTAAAAACAGTTGACGTATTTGTGAAAGGTCCTGGTTCGGGAAGAGAAGCTGCAATCCGTGCACTCTCAGCAAGTGGACTGGAAGTAACCAGCATCAAAGACGTAACTCCGGTACCGCATAACGGATGCCGCCCACCAAAACGTAGAAGAGTTTAATCAGGAGGTCTAAGTAATATGGCAGTAAATAGAGTACCCGTACTGAAAAGATGCAGATCCCTCGGACTGGATCCTGTATATCTTGGAATCGATAAAAAATCAACGAGACAGTTAAGAAGATCAAACCGTAAGATGTCTGAATACGGTACACAGTTAAGAGAAAAACAGAAAGCAAAATTCATCTACGGCGTTCTGGAAAAACCTTTTAGAAATTACTATAAGAAAGCTGATCAGATGCCGGGCATGACAGGTTCCAACCTGATGATTATGCTGGAAACACGTCTTGACAATGTCATCTTCAGACTTGGTTTTGCAAGAACGAGAAGAGAAGCAAGACAGATTGTTGACCATAAACATGTATTGGTTAATGGAAAACAGGTAAATATTCCGTCTTATCTCGTAAAAGCCGGTGATACGATTGAAATCAAAGAAAAATGTAAAGGATCCCAGAGATACAAAGACGTTCTGGAAGTTACAGGCGGCAGACTGGTTCCGGAATGGCTGGATGTAAATCAGGAAACATTGACTGGTACAGTAAAAGAATTACCTGCAAGAGAAGCCATTGATGTTCCGGTTAACGAGATGCTTATCGTCGAGCTGTATTCCAAATAATACGATCGGATAAACATTTTTAAAAAGATACCCTCAATCAAAATATTAACCCAGAAGGAGGGCTTGCAGTGTTTGATTTTAATAAACCGAAAATCGAGATTACTGAGATTTCAGACGATAAAAAATATGGTAAATTTGTTGTTGAGCCGCTTGAGAGAGGCTATGGTACGACACTGGGCAATTCCCTGAGAAGAATTATGCTTTCTTCTCTTCCGGGAGCTGCTGTCAGCCAGGTGAAAATCGAAGGCGTTCTGCATGAATTCAGTTCCATTCCGGGCGTTAAAGAAGATGTAACGGAAATTATCATGAACCTTAAGAGTCTTGCGATTAAAAATTCCAGTGAGACAAATGAGGCTAAGATTGCGTACATCGAATTTGAAGGGGAAGGCGTTGTCCATGCATCTGATATTCAGGCGGATCAGGATATTGAGATTCTCAATCCAGATCTTGCGATCGCAACTCTGAACGGCGGTGCAGACAGCAAGCTGTATATGGAGCTTACCATTACCAAAGGCCGCGGCTATGTCAGCGCGGACAAAGGAAAAAGCGAGGACATGCCAATCGGCGTTATCGCAATAGATTCTATCTATACTCCGGTAGAACGTGTAAACCTGACTGTGGAAAATACACGTGTTGGTCAGATTACCGACTACGATAAGCTGACCCTTGATGTCTTCACGAAGGGCACGCTTGCACCGGATGAGGCTGTCAGCCTGGCAGCAAAAGTATTGAGTGAGCATCTGAAGCTGTTCATTGATCTTTCTGAAAACGCAAAGACCGCTGAGGTCATGATTGAGAAAGAAGATCATGAGAAAGAAAAAGTTCTGGAAATGAACATCGACGAGCTTGAACTGTCTGTTCGTTCCTATAATTGTCTGAAGAGAGCCGGCATCAATACGGTAGAAGAATTATGCAACAGAACTTCAGAAGATATGATGAAAGTCCGTAATCTGGGACGAAAATCTCTGGAAGAAGTGTTGGCTAAGTTGAAGGAGCTGGGATTACAGCTCAATCCTGGTGAAGAATGACTTAGAGAATATTTGTAGATTACAGCCGTATATCAGTAAGACCGAAGAAGCATGATATAGGGTTCCACAAATGGAGGAAATAATACAATGGCAAAATATAGAAAGCTTGGAAGAACATCCAGCCAAAGAAAAGCGCTGCTCAGAAACCAGGTAACAAACCTGCTTTATAATGGGAAAATTGTTACAACTGAGACAAAAGCAAAAGAAGTTCGTAAAATTGCGGAAGGTCTGATCGCGCTTGCTGTAAAAGAGAGAGATAATTTCGAGACAGTTACCGTGACCGCTAAAGTTGCACGTAAAGATGCTGACGGCAAACGAGTAAAAGAAGTGGTTGACGGCAAAAAAGTGACTGTTTATGATGAAGTACAAAAAGAGATCAAGAAAGATGCTCCATCCAGACTTCATGCAAGAAGACAGATGCTGAAGGTTTTCTATCCTGTAAAATCTGTTCCGACGGACAATGCAGGAAAGAAGAAAAATACGAAAGAAGTAGACATGGTTGAGAAGATGTTTACAGAAATCGCACCGAAATATGCAGGCCGTAATGGTGGTTACACAAGAATCATCAAGATCGGACAGCGTAAAGGTGATGCAGCAATGGAAGTGCTGTTGGAGCTCGTATAAAGAATAAAAGCCGCAGGTCATACTGACCTGCGGCTTTTGTGACGAGAGAATATTATCTCTGTCAAATCTGTAAAATCTTTGTCACATCCACCCACCATCAAATGTTAAAATCTGTGCCGTGAGATAAGGGTGACAGCAGGCGATATCATACAGAAAATCACCGGCTTCATCTGGTTCTGCCATACGGCCGAAAGGAATTTCATCACAGAGTATCTCGCGTTCTTTTGCATCCAGCATCTGGTTCATATCCGTGTCAACAGCGCCAAAGGCAACGGCATTGACGCGAATGCCGCTGGGGGCCAGTTCACGTGCAAGGGATTTTGTGAAAGCATTGACGCCGCCCTTTGCAGCGGAGTAGGCGGCCTCACATGAGGATCCGTGGATTCCCCAGACGGAGGAGGTATTTACGATGGAACCGCTATGCTGCTTCAGCATCAGCGGAATTGCACGGCGGCAGCAGAGAAACTGAGAAGTGAGGTTTACACTCAGCACGCGGTTCCACTGCTCAAGCGTCATATCCTGGAGAAGTCCCATGTGGGCAATTCCTGCATTATTGATCAGCACATCCAGTGAATTTTGGGTGTCTGCAATTTCATCGAACAGTCTGTCAACATAGACTTCGTCACTGATATCTCCATGTGAAAGGCGGCAGCTGATAGAATGCTCACTTTCAAGCTCGTGCCTGAGAGCTTCCAGATCATTGATATGCCGGTGGCAGTTCAGGATCAGATGGTATCCGTGTTCGGCAAAGGTACGTGCGCAGGCGCGTCCAATACCGCGGGATGCACCGGTGATTAATACGGTTTTCTGTTTCATAGGTGGATACTCCAAATCGTAATTTTTCTTGATGATACTTATTATACCACAATTATGCAGTTCAGGAAACGGGTGAGAAAGCATCAGGTTCTGGTTGTAGGATTGGGAAATTCGTAGTAAAATAAAGCATAGCAAAAACCGAGGAGAAGATTATGGATAAAAAGTTATTTTTCATTTTTAATCCGAAATCAGGCAAGGGACTGATTAAATCAAGACTGTTAGAAATTGTTGATATTTTTGTTAAGCACGGATATGAAGTAATTGTACATCCAACACAGAGCGCAGATGATGCCTATGAGGTCACAAAGAAAATGGCGCAGAGTGCAGATATGATTGTCTGCAGCGGAGGAGATGGAACTCTGGATGAAGTGGTGACCGGGATTATGGACAGTGGAATTGATGTACCGATGGGGTATATACCGTCGGGAAGTACGAATGATTTTGCGAACAGCCTCTCGATCTCCAAAAATATGGTCAAGGCAGCCCAGGAGATTATGGATGGTGAGATCTACGGCTGTGATGTCGGCAGCTTTAACAGCGATACGTTTGTATACATTGCCGCCTTCGGGCTGTTTACCGATGTATCATATCAGACGGCACAGACCTTGAAAAATGTACTTGGCCATATGGCATACCTTCTGGAGGGGGCAAAGCGCATCTTCGATATCAAATCATACCACCTCAGGATCGAGGTGAACGGAGAAATTCTGGAAAATGATTACATCTACGGCATGGTGACGAATTCACGTTCTGTAGGCGGATTTAAAAACCTGACAGGAAAAAATGTAAAAATGGATGATGGGCTTTTTGAAGTTACGTTAATTCATATGCCGAAGAATCCTCTGGAGCTGAATGAAATTATGGGTGCACTTCTGAACGCTGTCGATAATACGGATCTGATTGATTCTTTCAAAACAGACCGGATTGCGATTGAGGCGACAGAAAATATCCCGTGGACCTTGGATGGAGAATTTGGAGGAGAACATAAAAAGATATGTATCAAAAACAATAAGAAGGCGATTCATATCCTGTTGAATCCCAAAAAACATAAGGCGAAACCACTGGAATTGCCATTGCAGTAATGAGCTGTCACTTTCTACGAAAACAACGCATTCCCTTTGGAGAACTTCATACTAATTACCAAAAAAATAATTTTCGTAAAGAATGTCTTGCAATTTTTGTGTGTTTGCGGTATCTTATTAACAGATTGGAAATGCTATTTCCAAGTGACGTATGCAGAACAAAGGCGTTCCACACGAGTGGAATGCCTTTTTTTACTTATTACATATGCATAGGTCGCTAAAAAATGGTTGAAAGGATGAGAGAAAATGGTTGATTTTGTTAATGTTGCTGAGATTTTCGGAGAAAATGTATTCAATGACGCTGTTATGCAGGAACGTTTGCCGAAAAAAGTTTACAAAGAACTAAAACAGGCGATTGAAGAGGGAAAAGAGCTGGATCCCGCCGTCGCTGATGTGATAGCTCATGAGATGAAAGAATGGGCGATTGAAAAGGGAGCAACACATTATACACACTGGTTTCAACCGCTGACGGGCGTAACGGCTGAAAAGCACGATTCCTTTATCTCGGCGCCCATGAGCAACGGAAAGGTTCTGATGAGTTTTTCGGGAAAGGAACTGATCAAAGGAGAACCGGATGCATCATCTTTTCCATCAGGTGGCCTGAGAGCAACATTTGAAGCGAGAGGATACACTGCCTGGGACTGTACATCTCCTGCATTTGTAAGAAAAGATGCGGCGGGTGCAACCCTCTGTATTCCGACTGCCTTTTGCTCCTATACCGGGGAGGCACTGGATCAGAAAACACCGCTGCTTCGTTCCATGGAGGCTATCAATACGCAGGCGCTGCGTCTGATCAGACTGTTTGGGAATACGACATCCAAAAAGGTGACGCCTTCTGTTGGACCGGAGCAGGAATATTTTCTTGTGGATGCTGAAAAATTTCAGAAGAGAAAAGATTTGATTTATACCGGAAGGACGCTGTTCGGGGCAATGCCGCCGAAGGGACAGGAACTGGATGATCATTATTTCGGAACCATCCGTCAGAGAGTTGCAGGATTTATGAAAGATGTAAATGAAGAACTCTGGAAGCTTGGCGTGACGGCGAAGACACAGCACAATGAAGTTGCTCCGGCACAGCATGAGCTGGCTCCGATCTATGCCCAGGCAAATGTGGCCGTGGATCACAACCAGATTATCATGCAGACTTTAAAAAGAGTTGCGTGCAGGCATGGTCTGAAATGTCTGCTTCATGAAAAGCCGTTTGCGGGTGTCAATGGTTCCGGCAAGCATAATAACTGGTCACTGACAACAGATGACGGAATCAATCTGCTGGAGCCGGGCAAGACGCCTCATGAAAATATCCAGTTTTTGATGGTTCTGACTTGTATTCTGAAAGCGGTTGATATCCATGCAGATCTGCTCCGTGAATCAGCGGCTGATGTGGGAAATGATCACAGACTGGGTGCAAACGAGGCTCCTCCCGCGATCATCTCCGTGTTCCTGGGTGAGCAGCTGGAGGATGTGCTGGAACAGCTGATCAGCACGGGAATGGCGACGCACAGTATCAAAGGCGGCAAACTGCGTACAGGTGTTAAGTCGCTTCCTGATCTTGCAAAAGATGCGACAGACCGCAACCGTACCTCGCCGTTCGCTTTTACGGGAAATAAATTTGAATTCCGTATGGTTGGTTCCAGGGATTCGATTGCACCTCCGAATACGGTGCTGAATACGATTGTGGCAGAGGCGTTTAAAGAAGCCTGCGATATCCTGGAAAAGGCTGAAAATTTTGATGATGCAGTACATGATCTGATCAAGCAGTATGCCTCCGATCATTACAGAATTGTCTTTAATGGAAACGGATATTCTCAGGCATGGGTGGAGGAAGCTGCCAAGCGGGGACTTTCCAATATCAAATCAATGGTTGAGGCGATTCCGGCTCTGGTAACAGAAAAATCGGTCAAAGTATTTGAAGAATTCGGTGTGTTTACAAGAGCGGAACTCGAATCGAGGGTGGAAATCAAGTATGAGGCCTATGCGAAAGCAATCAACATTGAAGCCAGAGCGATGATTGACATTGCCAGCAAACAGATTATCCCGGCGGTTGTCAAATATACAAAATCACTTGCGGATTCCATTAATGCTGTTAAAGAGGCATGTGGGGCTGATGTGAGTGTTCAGACAGATCTTCTGAAGAAGACCTCACTTCTTTTAAAGGAGACGAAAGCTGCACATACAAAGCTGATTGAGGTTGAAGCTCAGGCGATAGAAATGGAGGAAGGCGCACGCCAGGCTAATTTCTATCACAGTAATGTGATTCCGGCGATGGAAGCGCTGAGAGCTCCGGTGGATGAACTGGAGATGATCGTTGACAAAGAAATGTGGCCGATGCCTTCTTACGGCGATTTAATCTTTGAAGTATAACAACCTTTGAAAAGGAGGGTGCCAGACAGGAAATGAAACATAAAACCTGTCTGGCACGAGTTATAAAAAAGTTATAAGGAATGCTATTTGATAGCTTCTTCTATAATTCTAATATAGGAGAAAAAAATGAAGAATTCATATAACACTGATGAAGGTAATTTTAATAATCAGTGAATAAAATATGAATAAAATTTATTCGTGAGTCCAGCGGTGATATGTCAAGAGGGAAATAATTAAATTTTCAGGTCATTTT
>CAZUNG010000011.1:0-88899 GCA_964621905.1 uncultured Ruminococcus sp.
GGACATTTGATTTCCAGATTTCCGGAAGTGCGATTTCATCGCACAAGAATATTCAATTGATTTTGATACAGATCGGAGGTCTGGGGATCATGAGCATCATGACGATGTTTTTTCTGGCGCTGCGCAGGCGGATCACGCTGGGTGAACAAAAGCTTTTAAAAGAAAGTTACAATCTGCTGCAGCTGGAAGGCGTCGTCGGACTGGTGAAAAAGATCGTATTGGGAACGCTGGCGGTGGAGGGTGCAGGTGCAGTCCTGTACGCGTGCTGTCTGGTTCCGGTATATGGCCCTGGAAACGGAGTTTTCATGTCGGTGTTCAATGCGGTTTCCTGTTTCTGCAATGCCGGCATGGATATTATAGGGCCGGACAGTCTAAAACCGTTTGTCAGTAATCCTCTGATGAATATCACAACGATGCTGCTGATTATTCTGGGAGGCATCGGTTTTATTGTCTGGTGGGATGTCTTAAACTTTATCAAAAACAGAAGCGGCCGTCGAAAAAGACGGAATCAGCAGCTGGGACTGCACACGAAGCTGGTCTTGATTGTGACCGCACTGCTGATCGTCGGAGGTACGGTGCTGATTCTTGCATTCGAATGGAACAACCCGGATTCCATAGGAAATCTGCCGCTCCCTGAGAAGGTTATGGCAGCAGCGTTTCAGTCTGTGACGACAAGAACGGCTGGTTTTGAGACAATTGCGCAGGCAAGTTTTACGGATGCGACAGCGCTGCTCTCCATGGTCTTGATGTTCGTCGGCGGTTCTCCTCTTGGCACGGCCGGGGGCATGAAGACTACAACGGCTGCGCTGGTAGTGCTGCTGGTATCGATGTTTATTCGGGGAGATGACGGCATTGTACTGTTTCACCGCAGGATTTCCATGAACAATGTGCGTACGGCAGTCGTGGTGGTGGCAGTCGGACTGACAGCGGCGGTTACGGGGACAATGTTGTTGTCGCTGACGGTGGAGGCTGACTTTCTGGATGTGGCGTATGAGGTGGTGTCTGCGCTTGGAACGGTTGGACTGACCAGAGGGCTGACGCCGAATCTGGCATGGTCCGGTAAGCTGATCGTGATTGTGATCATGTATATGGGAAGAATCGGACCGATCACCCTGATGCTGGCGCTTGTCAGAAAAAAGAGAAAGAAACAGCAGGTTCAGTACCCGGAACAACAGATTATGATTGGATAGGTGATGCAAATGGGAAGAAAACAGTATGCAGTGTTTGGACTTGGAAAATTTGGCTGGAGTGTTGCGGCGACACTGGCACAAAGCGGCTGTGAGGTACTTGCGGTGGATAAAAGCCGGGAAACAGTTGAAGCAATCGCTGATGAGGTGACGTGTGCTGTCTATGCGGATATGACGAATCCAAAGGCTGTTCAGGGTCTTGGACTTGAAAATATTGATGTGGCGGTGATTGCGCTTGCCGAAGATATGGAAGCGAGCATCATGGGAACTTTACTTGTGAAAGAAGCCGGGGTGCCGTATATACTGGCAAAGGCAGTCAACGGACTGCATGCCGATATTTTGAAAAAGATCGGCGCCGATGAAGTGGTTTACCCGGAGCAGGATTCCGGCATTCGCGTTGCCAGGAATCTTGTTTCCGGAGGTTTCGAGGATCTGTTTTCTCTCTCAGATACGTTCAGTATGGTTGAAATGCGGATTCCGGGACAGTGGGATGGTAAGACTCTGCGAGAACTGGATCTGAGGGACCGTTACCGTATTAATGTAGTGGCGCTGAAAGAAAATGATGAGATACGCGTAGATCTGCATCCGGATGACAGGATGAGATCTGCGGCGACCATGATACTGATTGGAAATAATATTGATTTAGAAAGAATGAAGGACAAATTAAAGTAATATGATTACAAGTACAGCAAACCGTCAGGTGAAACGTGTGATGCAACTTCAGAAAAAAGGAAAACTGCGCAGGGAAGAGGACTGTTTTATCGCGGAGGGTGTTAAAATGGCACTGGAAGCACCAAAAGGCCAGATTCTGCAGATCTATCTTTCAGAGTCTTTTGAACGGGAAAAGAAGATTCCGCAGCCGCTGGAACATTTACCGTGTGAAGTGGTGGATGACCGCATCTTTGCTCAAATGTCAGATACCATGACCCCACAGGGAATATTGTGCCTCATCCGGCAGTTCCATTATACAGAAAGAGAACTGCTGAAAAAGCCGAACCCGCTGCTTTTGGTGCTGGAGGATCTTCAGGACCCCGGAAATGTGGGGACCATCTTCCGAACAGCGGAAGGTGCAGGCGTGGACGGGATCATCTTAAGTCAGGGCAGTGTGGATATCTACAACCCGAAGACCATACGTTCAACAATGGGTTCTGTCTACCGGATGCCGTTTCTGTATGCGGATGACCTGCAGGCAATATTGAAAATGCTGAAAAAAGAAGGAATCCGTACGTATGCCGCACATCTTGATGGGCAAAATACGTATGACAGGGAAGACTATCGGCGGGGAACTGCATTTTTGATTGGAAATGAAGGCAATGGACTGAGTGATGAGCTTACGGCGGCTGCGCAATGCAGAATAAGGATACCGATGGAAGGAAAGCTTGAGTCCCTGAATGCGGCTGTTGCAGCGGCGCTTCTGATGTATGAGGCACACCGGCAGAGAAATTGATGAAGCTGCAAAAAGTCTCGACTTTCGTTGGGTTTTCGTTTACAATGGAGCCATACGAAGTTCTTGTCAGAGAAAGGGGTTATTAAATGGGAGAAAATTTAAGCAGAAAGGAACAAAAACGTCGGAAGCAAAAGAAGCGTCTTATGGTAAAGAGCATTATTTTGCTGGTATTATTGGTCATTCTTGGAGGATCGATCTGGGTTTTGGCTGGACAAATGAAGGGGAACAGTCAGAAAGGACAGGAAGAGGCCAACAAGGAACCGGGGGCGACACAGGAGGCACCGGTCCCGACGGAGGAGGTAAAAGAAACCACGACAGAAGCCAAACAGGGAGATAAAGAGAGCATCCTTGCCGAGGCCGAGCTGCTGGCAGCGCAGTATGATTATGATGCTGCCATCGAGAAGCTTCAGGAAGTACCGGATGCAGCTAATGATTCTGATGTAGCCGCCAAGAAGGAAGAATATGAGACAACAAAAGCGAGCTGTGTACCGGTAAATATTGATCAGGTGACGCATATTTTTTACCATTCACTTGTTGTGGACCCTGAAAAATGTTTTGGTAATCCGGATGATCCGCTGACTGCAGGATTTAACCAGTGGATGACGACAGTCAGTGAATTTAATAAAATTACGCAGTCAATGTACGACAAGGGTTATGTGATGGTACGTCTGCGTGACCTTGTGAATCAGACAACGGATGCTGACGGGACGGTGCATTTCACAAAGGCAGAGATCATGCTGCCGCCAGATAAAAAAGCATTTGTACTTTCACTAGATGATCTCTCTTACTATCACAGCTATGACGGCAGAGGGATTGCCTCGAAGATTGTACTGGACGAAAACGGGAAGCCGACATGTGAATATATCGAAGATGACGGAACGGTATCAACAGGGGCGTATGACGTAGTACCGCTGATGGATCAGTTTATCACAGAACATCCGGATGCTTCGTACCGCGGGGCTAAAGGCATCATTGCCCTGACCGGATACAACGGTATTTTGGGGTACCGGACAGATGGTGTCTATGAAAGCCGTGATCCGGAACATCTGGGAACGGATCAGAAAGCATGGCTGGATGCACATCCGGATTTTAATTATGAGGAAGAGTGTGCAGAAGCTAAAAAAGTGGCGGATGCCATGAAAGCGGATGGATGGGAATTTGCAAGCCATACATGGGGACACCGCCATATAGCTCAGATCTCACTTGATGATCTGAAAGCAGATACAGAAAAATGGGAGACATACGTATCACCGCTCGTCGGGGGAACAGATACCATTATTTTTGCGCATGGAGAAGACCTGGGTGACTGGCATGATTATGCTGCAGATAATGAGAAATTTAACTATCTGAAAGGCGAGGGATATCATTTCTTCTGTAATGTAGATTCTTCACAGTACTTCCTGCAGATCCGTGACAATTATGTGCGGCAGGGAAGAAGAAATCTGGATGGTTACCGCCTGTATCAGGATAAGATCATGGAAGACCAAACGCAGCGGAAGACAGCTGACCTGTTTGACGCAGCGGAGGTTTATGATACCAGCAGGCCGAATGTGCCGGAACTTTAATAGAACGTGATTGTTCAGGACGGCGGGGTTTTCTGAACCGTTACAATATAACAATGGTAAATGCTGCACTTTGCCGATATTCTACAGGCAAGGGCAGCATTTATTTTTCATCGGGAGGTCAAAATGGCAGACAAGCAAGACATGACAGAAAAGGCATATGAAAAAGTGTTCCGTTACATCAAAAACGGGATTATGAACGGGGACTATGAACTGGGAGAAAAACTTCCTCCCGAGCGTGAACTGGCTGTCCGGCTCAGTGTCAGCCGCAATACGGTCAGAGAGGCATTCCGAACGCTGGGGATGATGGGAGTCGTTGAGAGTCAGCAGGGGGCAGGAAATTATATATCGGGCAATTTTGAAAAAAATCTGATCGAGTTTCTTTCCATGATGTTTGTACTGCAGCGCATCGAATATCCCCAGATCAGCAAACTGCGTGCCGGACTGGAACAAAAGGCGGTGGAGCTTGGCGCCCTGAACAGGACAGAAGAAGAACTAAAAGAGCTGCGTGCCATTATCAATGAAATGCGCCGGAATGATGAGAATAAAAATGCAGGGCTGGATGCAAAGTTCCACTCGGTTTTGGCCTCTACCTCAAAAAACAAACCGATCATACAGATTCTTCAGGCGTTAAGTTCTGTGACAGAGTCCTTCATCAGTGATATGCACAGTGATATCATGGTGTCGGAAGATGCAAAAAAACAGCTCCAAAGAGCACATGAGCAGATTGTACAGGCGTTGGAAGAGAAGGACTGCCAAAAAGCAGAGCAGGCGTTAAAATTTCATTTTGAGACGGTGGACGAACAACTGGCATTGAGGTGATAGGGTTAATGTTTCCCATATCATGTCTGGACATATGATGCATTAAGGTGTATAATAGCGTTTAAATTGGCCCTACCAATTTAGGGAACGGTAAAAGTTCAGGAGGAAATGATATGAATATTCTGGTATGTATTAAGCAGGTGCCCGAAACCAATAAGGTTAATGTTGACCCTGTGACTGGTGTTCTGATACGGGATGGCGTGGATTCCAAAATGAATCCGTATGATTTGTATGCCCTTGAGACAGCGCTAAGACTACGCGAAGAAAAAGGAGGGACAATCACAGTCATAAGTATGGGACCGCCGCAGGCCGAAGCTGTGATCAGAGAAGCTTTTGCGATGGGAGCGGATGAGGGGATGTTGCTGTCAGACCGGAAATTTGGCGGGGCAGATGTACTTGCTACCAGTTATACACTTGCCCAGGGAATCAAAAAGGCTGGGGCTTTTGACCTGATCCTCTGCGGGAAGCAGACGACAGACGGAGATACGGCACAGGTAGGGGCGGAGATCAGTGAATGGCTCGGGATTCCAAGTGTATCGAATGTACGGAAAATTGTGACGGCAGAGGCGGACAGCATTACGGTAGTGATGGATATGCCCCGGGATATCCAGACCGTAAAGGTAAAATTTCCATGTCTGCTTGCAGTGGACAAAGATATTTTCCAGCCGCGTCTTCCTTCCTATTTAAAAAAGATGGCGGCGGCTGACAGAGTGATTACGATGCTGACACTGGCCGATATGGAGGACATAAATGAAAAGAATTATGGGCTGAACGGGTCTCCGACACAGGTGCAGCGAATATTTCCGCCGGTATCGGATACCAGGCATGAGTTCTGGAACGGCAGCGGCGATGCAGTGGCAGAACAGTTATTTGAGATGCTGAAAGAACGCAAATTCATCTAGGAGGATCATATGGCAGAACTAATCATTGACCAGAATAAGGTCGGGGACATGCAGGCACTGATCGATATCTGTCCGTTTGGTGCACTGGAAAAAAAAGACGGAAAACTGGAAATTAATGCAGCGTGCAAATTATGTAAACTGTGTGTGAAAAAAGGTCCGAAGGGGGCTGTCACTTACATAGAAGACGGGGGGAAACAGAGAATTGACAAAAGTTTGTGGAAAGGGATCAGCGTTTACGTTGATCATGTGGACGGCGACATTCATCCGGTCACTTATGAACTGCTCGGAAAGGCAAAAGAACTGGCGGCGAAGATTCATCATCCGGTCTATGCGGTTATGATGGGGAGCGGTGTGGAAAAAAGCAGCCGACAACTGCTGCATTACGGTGTGGATCAGGTATACGTCTATGATCAGCCGATGCTTAAAGATTTTAATATTGAGACATATACCAGTGTATTTGAAGATCATATCAGAACAATTATGCCGTCAGCCATCCTGGTTGGAGCGACCGCAACAGGGCGTCAGCTGGCACCGCGTGTCGCGGCCAGGATGAAGACGGGCCTTACCGCGGACTGTACGGTGCTGGATATCAGTGAAGAGACAGACCTGATTCAGATACGCCCGGCATTCGGCGGAAATATTATGGCTCAGATTTGTACCCCAAACAGCCGTCCTCAGATGGCGACGGTACGGTATAAGGTGATGAATGCTCCGGCCAGAGAAAGTTCAGAATCAGGAGAGATCGTGAGCTGTACGATCCCGGCTGCAAAGCTTGTCACAGGGATAGAAGTACTCAGCGTGAGGGAAAAAGAGCCGGAGAAGACGATTGAAACAGCAGAAGTTCTCGTAGTTGCAGGCAGAGGAGTGAAGAAAGAGGAAGATCTTGGCATGCTCAGAGAACTGGCAGATCTGCTTGGCGGACAGCTTGCCTGTACAAGGCCGGTTGTGGAGGCTGGCTGGATGGATGCCAAAAAACAGGTGGGACTTAGCGGCCGGACCGTACGGCCCAGACTGATTATCACCTGCGGAGTATCCGGTTCCGTCCAGTTTGCGGCCGGGATGAACAATTCAGACTGCATCGTTGCAGTCAATACGGATGAAAAAGCCAGCATTTTTAAGACGGCGCATTACTGTATTGTTGGTGATATCTACGAGGTGGTTCCGAGACTGACAGCGTGTATCAGAGAATATCAGGAGGTATCTCAATGACATATAAGAAGATTGATGAGAATGATATCAGGGTTCTGCGCAGCATGATCCGTGATGAGGACCGTGTACTGGTGGGAGAACAGATAAATGAAGAGTATTGCCATGATGAGCTGGGCGGGACGTACTGCATTCCGGAGGTTGTCATTCGGGCCCTGACAGTAAAGGAGATTGCCGGTATCATGCAATATGCATACGACCATGATATTCCGGTAACACCACGTGGTGCGGGAACAGGTCTGGTCGGTTCCTGTGTAGCGATAGAACAGGGTATTGTGATAGAGACTACG
Organism: uncultured Ruminococcus sp.; assembly: GCA_964621905.1. Taxonomy (GTDB): domain Bacteria; phylum Bacillota; class Clostridia; order Lachnospirales; family Lachnospiraceae; genus Ruminococcus_G. The sequence continues at coordinate 7,417 of CAZUNG010000011.1, forward strand.
CTTATGAATCATATACTGGAGCTGGATGAAGATAACCTGACAGTGACGGTGGAACCCGGCGTGCTTTTGATGGAGCTGGCTTCTTTTGTTGAAGAACACGGGCTGTTTTATCCGCCTGATCCAGGTGAGAAGTCTGCAACGATAGGAGGAAATATTAACACGAATGCCGGAGGGATGCGGGCAGTTAAATATGGAGTGACAAGGGATTATGTCAGAGGTCTTGAAGTGGTGCTGCCAAATGGAAAGACGGTGGAATTTGGAGGCAAAGTAGTAAAAAACAGTTCCGGCTATGCATTAAAAGATCTGATCGTCGGATCAGAGGGAACACTCGGTATCGTGACAAAAGCGGTATTAAAGCTGCTGCCGCTCCCGAAAAAGTCCATCAGCCTGCTCATCCCCTTTCCAACGCTGAAACAGGCGATCGGTACCGTACCGCTTATTATTAAGTCGAAAGCGGTACCGACGGCGGTTGAATTCATGCAGCGGGAGGTTATCATGGACTCTGAAGAGTACCTTGGACGGAAATTTCCGGATAATCAGGCGGATGCTTATCTGCTGCTGAAATTTGACGGCAGCTCATCAGAGGAGATAGAAAAAGATTATCAGGGGGTGGCACAGATCTGTCTGGAGCAGGGCGCCTGTGATGTGCTGATCTCAGATACAGAAGAACGCAATGATTCGATCTGGAAGGCGAGAGGGGCATTTCTGGAGGCGATTAAGGGTTCTACTACATATATGGATGAGGTTGATGTTGTTGTTCCCAGAAGTCAGGTTAATACTCTTGTGGAATATATCCACAGCATTGAGAAAGAAGCAGGGATCAGAATCAAGAGTTTTGGTCATGCGGGCGACGGGAATCTCCACGTATATATTCTGAAAGATGAGCTTTCGGATGAAGAGTGGGACGTCCGGATGAAGAAGGCAATGGAACTTATCTATCAAAAATCCAGAGAACTCAATGGAAAGGTTTCGGGAGAACACGGAATCGGATATGCCAAGAAACCTTATCTGTTTGAGGCTGAGGACCCTGAAGTCATGAAACTTATGAGAGGGATCAAGTATGCTTTTGATCCGAAAAATATCCTGAATCCACATAAAGTGTGTGAGGAATAGACGAGGAAAAGTTATGGTTGAAATTAAACTGCCGTTTGGAAAAGACATGATGGATATTACAGTTCCGGAAACGAGACTGCACGGTGTACTGCAGTCAAAAGCACATATGTACAGCGCACACAATACAGAGGAGGAACTGATAAGGGAGGCTTTGAATAGCCCGATAGGTACCGACAGACTGTCTGAACTGGCAAAAGGGAAACACAATATTGTGCTGATCGCCAGTGATCATACCCGTCCGGTTCCAAGCAAAGTGATTTTGCCTCCGATGATTGAGGAAATCAAAAAAGGCAGTCCCGAAGCGACGCTTACTGTTTTGATCGCAACGGGATTCCACCGGCCGACGACGAGGGAAGAATTAATCGAAAAATTTGGGACTGATATTGTCGATGATCCGTCCATTCGGTTTGTGGTGCACCAAAGCGAAAAGGCAGAGGATATGGTATCGATAGGGACACTGCCGTCGGGAGGAGAACTTCTGATCCATCGTGTCGCTGCCGCTGCGGATCTGCTGATATCAGAAGGATTTATTGAGCCACATTTTTTTGCCGGCTTTTCCGGAGGTCGTAAGAGTGTTCTTCCGGGTATCTCAAGCAGGAGGACAGTACTGGCAAACCACTGTTCGGAATTTATCGCAGATGCCAATGCACGGACAGGCATCCTGGAGGGAAATCCCATACACCGGGATATGGTCTGGGCTGCGGGGCGTGCCAATCTTGCATTTATCGTGAATGTGATCCTGGATGAGAAAAAGAAGGTCATTAAGGCTTTCGCCGGTCATTTTGAACAGGCGCATCAGGCCGGCTGTGCATTTGCTGATCAACTTTTCGGAGTGGATGCTGTGCTGTCAGATATTGTGGTGTCTACAAACGGGGGCTATCCCCTGGATCAGAACATCTATCAGACTGTCAAGGGAATGACCGCCGCGGAGGCTTCCTGCCGCGCAGGGGGAGTTATCATCATGTGTTCCAGCTGCAGTGATGGGCATGGCGGACAGAATTTTTATGATACCTTCGCCGAAGAACAATCAGAAGATGTGATTATGGAACGTATTTTAGGGACCAGGCGAAGTGAAACCGTTCCTGACCAGTGGGAGGCACAGATTCTATGCCGCGTTCTGATGAACTACCATGTAATTATGGTAACGCAGGCGCCGCGCAGGATGGTGGAGGCCATGCATATGACATATGCTTCAGATTTTGATGAGGCACTGAAATTGGCAGATCAACACCTGGAAAAAGTGGATGCCGATATCACAGTGATTCCGGACGGAGTGTCCGTGATTGTGAGAAAAAAGCAATAATTTTTATTTCATTATAAAAGGACGGTCATCCGTCCTTTTTATGCATTTATTTCCAAACACACAAAAAAGGAATGGTAAAATACTCTGAAAAATGGTAATATCAAACTATAAATTGCTGCAGGCTGTTTGGTTTTTACAGAAAGGAATAGGGAGAAGTGATGAGAGGTTTAGATACTCCGATTAAGAAGATCCGAAAAGAAATATTTAAAGAAATTGCCAGGATAGCATTTGAGTCGGACCAGGAGCATTTTAAAGGTGAGATTGAAGCCATACCGTATCATATTGTTGAGGAACGCGCAAAATACCGTGACAGTATCTATCGGGAACGGGCCGTTGCAAGCGAACGGGTACGGCTTGCCATGGGTATGTCTCTGAGGCCGGAAAACCGGGCAGTGCATATTACAGCGGGGATTGATAAGAGTAATATTGATGAAAAATATTATGAACCTCCGCTGATGCAGGTGATTCCTTCTGCCTGCGATGCCTGTGAGCCAAACAGCTACATGGTGAGTGATATGTGCAGAGGGTGTGTGGCGCATCCCTGCCGCCAGGTCTGTCCCAAAGGAGCCATTATTGTAAAAAAGGGAAAATCCATTATTGATCAGGAAAAGTGTATCCGCTGTGGTAAATGCAAGCAAGTCTGTCCTTACGATGCGATCAGTAAGATGGAACGGCCCTGTGCCAGAGCATGCGGAGTCAATGCCATTGACAGTGATGAGCAGGGTCGTGCCACCATCGATCATAAAAAGTGTGTTTCCTGCGGTATGTGTATGGTGAGCTGCCCGTTTGGGGCGATCTCAGACAAATCTCAGATATTTCAGCTGTGTAAGGCACTGGGTGAGGAACAGTTTATTGTGGCCGAGGTTGCGCCGGCTTACATTGGACAGTTTGGGAAAAATGTGACACCTGAAAAGCTTAAAGCGGCCCTTTTGCTGCTTGGTTTTCGGGAAGTCTATGAGGTCGCTCTGGGAGCGGATATCGGTGCCATATCAGAGGCGCATCATTATGCGCAGAAAGTTGTGACTGGGGAACTGCCGTTTCTTCTGACTTCCTGCTGTCCGTCCTGGTCACTGCTGGCGAAAAAACATTTTCCGGACCTGGTGGGAAGTGTATCACAGGAGCTGACCCCTATGGTTGCAACTGCCCGCAGTATCAAACAGAAGCATCCGGATGCCCGTGTAGTGTTTATCGGTCCCTGTGCGTCCAAGAAACTGGAGGCTTCCAGGCGCACGGTTCGAAGTGATGTGGATTTTGTAATTACCTTTGAGGAGCTGCTGGGGATGTTTGAAGCCAAAGGCATTGAACTGGAAAAAATGGAACCCTCCGGAGGTAATTTTGCCATGAATGATGCGACTGCCGCGGGGCGGGGATACGCGGTGGCCGGTGGAGTGGCTGAAGCGATCCGTCAATGCCTGGAAGTCTATTATCCGGATGTGCCGGTTCATATTGAGCATGCGGAAGGACTTGCAGACTGTAAGAAGGCTCTGGTCATGGCAAAAGCCGGAAAGCTGAACGGATGCCTGATTGAGGGAATGGGGTGTCCCGGCGGATGCATGGCGGGAGCCGGAACAAATGTTTCCATAAAAGCAGCGGCCGGGGAATTGAAAAAACTGCAGGCAGCTTCAAAACAGAAAATTCCTTCTAAAGATTTGCTGGAACTTCATTTAGAATAGTACGATAGATACTGAACAAAAAAGCGTTTATCCGACGGCGGGTAAACGCTTTTTTGATGAAAGACTGACTAACTGCGTTTTTGCTGTAAAATATTGGCGACCGTTTTTTCTTGACTTGGAATTGTAAAGTTGTTAGAATAACTTCGTAATAAAACTTAATAATTTTGTAACAAACAATTCTTAGGAGGTTATTATATGAAAAACAGAATGGTACAGATTATACGGACGCTTGGGGGAGCCGCAGCACTTTCATTGCTGCTTGCAGTGCCGGTATTTGCTGAGGGCACAGAGACAAAAGCTATACAGGCAGAAGCTTCGGATGAAAATGTCTGGGATACGCGGGCAGTTGCAAATGTTATATCATGTGCAAATATAAGAAGTGAAGAAACAACGGAATCGGCGCGTGTGGGCATCCTGCCGTCAGGAGCCATGGCTGATGTTATACAAAAAGGGGAATCCTGGACGCTGATTTCGTCAGGAGGAATCGAGGGCTACATAAGAAATGATCTTCTTGCCTTTGGTGAAGAAGCGAGAACAATATATGAAGCGCTCTATGGAAATCTGGTTGCTGCTGCACTTCCTGCAAATGATACCGCTGAACAGCCGGGTAATCAGAAAGCAGAAGCGGGATCTGCGGATTCAGAAGAAATCGCGGAAGATACGATAACGGAAGAAGGTGCAGAACCAGAGGAGATTCAGGAAGAGACAGCGCCGGAAGCACAGGCTCTGCCGGCTCCGGAAGAAGAAGCGGCTGAGGAGACTGCAGGCGTCAGCGTATCCGGCGGAGAGCTTGACCTGCTTGCAGCTATCATCCAGTGTGAGGCCGGCGGGGAGAGCCATGAAGGAAAAGTAGCAGTGGGTGCTGTCATTATGAACCGTATCCAGAGCAGCGATTTCCCAAACAGCATCCGTGATGTTGTTTATCAGGGAGGGCAGTTCTCACCTGTCGCAAGCGGCAAATTGTCGTCAGTTCTTCAGGAAGGTGCAAGAAGCGACTGTTATGCAGCTGCACAGGAGGCGCTGAACGGTGTGAATCCGGTCGGAGACAGCCTGTACTTCAACAGCGGAAGCGGTAAAGGAATACAGATTGGAAATCAGCATTTTTATTAATAACAGAGAATCTGTCAGGCAAATGGGAATTCGCATTCATGATGCGGTTCCCATTGCTTTTTTTGGGGAAATAGCGTATACTCTTTAATAATAAAAAGGAGTGAGGAAGCGATATGGATCCGATAGTCTGGTTGATTTTACTGGTTGTTTTGATCATTATAGAAATCATTACGATGGGTCTGTCTACCATCTGGTTTGCCGGTGGTGCACTGATCGCATTTGTTGCATCTCTTCTGGGTGTCAACGTAGTGATTCAGGTTGTCTTGTTTCTGGTGGTATCCATTTTGCTGCTTGTATCCACCCGTCCGGTTGCCATGCGGTATCTGAACCGCACGCGGGTCAGAACGAATGTTGAGAGTCTGATTGGGAAAAAAGCAGTTGTGACTGAACGGATTGAAAATATTCATAGTCACGGGCAGGTTCAGGTAAACGGTCTGGAATGGATGGCGAGAAGCCTGAATGATGATGTGGAAATCGAAAAAGATGAAATTGTATGCATTGTCCGCGTAGATGGTGTTAAACTAATTGTAGAGAGAGAAGGAGAAAAGTAAAATGGGCGGAGTACTGATTTTAGTAATATTTTTAATACTGATCCTGCTGGTGGTTTCTTCCTGCATCAAAATTGTACCGCAGGCCAAAGCATACGTGCTTGAACGTCTGGGAGCTTATCAGGCAACCTGGTCCACAGGTCTGCATATGAAACTGCCGTTCATCGAGCGGATAGCAAAGAAGGTAAATCTGAAAGAACAGGTTGTTGACTTCCCGCCGCAGCCGGTCATCACGAAAGATAATGTAACGATGCAGATCGATACGGTTGTATTTTTTCAGATCACGGACCCTAAACTGTTTGCATACGGTGTGGAAAGTCCGATCATGGCGATTGAGAACCTGACCGCGACAACGCTGCGTAATATCATCGGAGATATGGAACTGGATGAGACACTGACATCACGTGAGATCATCAATACAAAGATGCGCGCTGCGCTTGACATTGCAACAGACCCGTGGGGGATCAAGGTCAATCGAGTGGAGCTGAAGAATATCATGCCTCCGGCTGCCATCCAGGAAGCGATGGAGAAACAGATGAAAGCTGAGCGTGAGCGCCGCGAAGCGATTCTGAGAGCGGAAGGTGAGAAGAAGTCCACAGTTCTTGTAGCAGAAGGAAACAAAGAATCCGCTATCCTGGATGCCGAAGCGGAAAAGCAGGCGGCGATCCTGAGAGCGGAGGCACAGAAAGAAAAAATGATACGCGAAGCAGAGGGAGAAGCGGAAGCGATCCTGAAGGTACAGCAGGCGAATGCAGATGGTATCCGTTTCCTGAAAGAGGCGGGCGCTGATGAGTCTGTTCTGACGCTGAAGAGCCTTGAGGCACTCGGCACACTTGCGGAGGGCAATGCGACGAAGATCATCGTGCCGTCCGACATACAGGGACTTGCCAGCCTTGCGACTTCGCTGAAAGAGATTATGAAAGAGTAGTGGATTCAATTTGAATTCCGGAACAGAGAGGATGCTGCAAAGGTGGTGCATCACCGCCGCAGCACCCTCTCTCTGGTTTCATAAGGAGGGATTTTTTTGGAACCTGTGATTGATTTATCGAAAGAGTATGGCATCGTGCTGGAAGGCGGAGGGGCCAAAGGTTCCTACCAGATCGGGGCGTGGAAGGCACTGAAGGAGGCAGGAGTCAGGATCAAGGGAGTTGCCGGCACGAGTGTCGGAGCACTCAACGGTGCATTTATCTGTATGGATGATATTGAAAAGGCAGAATATATCTGGGAACATATCACCAACTCCAGTGTCATGAAGGTGGACGATGAGGAAATGCGCCGCCTGATGAAAAATGAGGCTACGCTTGGTGAGGCGATGTCAATCTTCTTTAAAACATTTGGGGACGGCGGTGTGGACGTGGAGCCGCTGAAAGAACTCATCCGTACATATGTCCGGGAAGAAGATATTAAGAAATCACCGATTGAGCTGTTTATTCTGACTTTTAATGTCGACCACATGAAGGAGCTGGACCTCAACCTGAAAGAGGTGGGAGAAGGGCGAATGCAGGATTACCTGCTGGCCAGCGCCTACATTTTTCCGCTGTTTAAAAATGAAAAGATTGACGGGAAGCGGTTCATCGACGGGGGCGCCATCAATAATGTTCCGCTGGGTTCCCTGATTGAGCGCGACTACAAGGATATTATTGTGATACGGATCTTTGGAATCGGAAGGGAAAAGCATGTAAAAATCCCGGAGGATACAACGGTCGTCACGATCGCCCCGAGGGTTCATCTTGGAAATATGCTGGACTTCGACGCCAAGAAGAGCCGCAGAAATATGAAGATCGGATATTACGACGCCAAACGGGTGATCTATGGGCTTGCCGGAAAGATATATTATATTGAAGAAAACCACGAAGAGTGCTATTATTTAAAGCAGCTGCTGGAGATTCCCCAGAGCATCTACGAAGGGCTGGCAGTGTCATACCATCTGTCGCCAAAACCAAAGGATTCTCTTCGAATGCTGACAGAGGTTATCCTTCCGGCGCTGGCGCTGGAATTTAAGCTGGGGAAATACTGGACATACCGTGAGTTGTATCTGGCGGTGCTGGAGGCAACGGCAAAATTATGCAAGGTTCCGAAATACTGTATCTATACGGCAGAGGAGTTAAAGGAGAAAGTGATTCAGAGGCTTCGGATGCTGGGAAAAGAAGAGAAAGATAAGATGCCGGCATTCATACGTTTCCTGGACCAGGACATAGAGGAGGAGAATTATCATGGCAAATGAAGAAAAGAGAAAGCAGATGACAGAAAAGTTTTCTACAGGGAAGGGGCTTGCAGGACGTAATTTCCTGACACTGAAAGATTTTACAAAGCAGGAGATCGAGTATTTTCTGGACCTTGCGGCCAGACTCAAACGCTATAAAAAGCAAGGCCAGTCCGTTCGTTTTTATGAAGGGAAGAATATTGCGCTGATATTTGAAAAAACAAGCACCAGAACACGCTGTTCTTTTGAGGTTGCAGCACATGACCTTGGAATGGGTGTTACATATCTGGACCCTTCGGGATCACAGATTGGGAAAAAAGAAAGCATCGCGGATACGGCCCGGGTTCTGGGACGTATGTATGAAGGGATTGAATACCGGGGATATGGACAGGATATCGTAGAAGAACTGGCAAAACATGCCGGTGTTCCTGTCTGGAATGGACTGACAAATGAATACCATCCGACACAGATGCTGGCGGATCTACTGACAATCAGAGAACATCTGGGACGTCTGGAAGGTGTGAAGCTGGTATATATGGGAGATGCCCGTTATAACATGGGAAATTCGCTGATGATCGCCTGTGCGAAGATGGGGATGCATTTTACAGCCTGCACGGCAAAAGAATATTTTCCAAACCCTGAACTGGTCGCGCAGTGCGAAGAATACGCCAGAGAAAGCAATGCTACGATTACACTGACGGAAGATGTTGAAAATGGCGTCAGGGATGCCGATGTGATCTATACGGATGTATGGGTGTCGATGGGCGAACCGGAAGAGGTGTGGGAAGAAAGAATCAATGCACTGAAACCGTACCAGGTAAATAAACACGTCATGGACCTCGCAGCCAAAGAAGCTGTTTTCATGCATTGTCTGCCTGCATTCCATGATCTGAAGACAACGATCGGGAAACAGGTTTATGAAAAATATGGACTTACGGAACTGGAAGTGACGGATGAAGTTTTTGAGGCTTCACAGTCGGTTGTGTTTGATGAGGCTGAGAATCGTATGCACACAATCAAAGCGGTGATCGTGGCGACACTCGGAGAATAAAAACGAAATGAAAGCAGAAATTTTGAAGGTGCTCAGGCAAAGTGATACACACGTGTCCGGGCAGGAACTGTGTGAGCGGCTGGGTGTATCCAGAACTGCAGTCTGGAAAAATATCCGCAAGCTTCAGGAAGAGGGATATCAGATTGAGGCTGTCAGAAATAAGGGTTATCGTATGATTGAGGCCCCCGTGGATGCGTTTAATGCCGGTGAGATCAAAAGCCGCCTCGGTAAGAATCGTCTGATTCAGGAAGTTCTGTACAGGGAGGAGACGGATTCCACAAACACCTGGGCAAAACGTCTGGCAGAAGAAGGCGGTTCCTGTGGTACGCTGGTCGTGGCTGACCAACAGACACAGGGAAAGGGCCGCAGAGGAAAAACATGGACTTCCCCGCCGGAAACCTCCGTGTATATGACACTGCTGCTGCGGCCGGATATTCTTCCGCAGTATGCCGCGCCCATTACCCTTGTGATGGGACTCTCTGTTGCCCAGGCACTGTCAGAGACGCTGGGACTTGCGGCCAGGATTAAATGGCCGAATGATGTGGTGGTTTCCGGAAAAAAGATCTGTGGGATTCTGACGGAGATGAGTGCACAGATGGATTATGTGGAGTATCTTGTGGTTGGAACCGGAATCAATGTCAATATCCGCAAGTTTCCGGATGAGATCAAAGATATGGCCACGTCGGCGGCTATCGAGCTTGGGCATATCGTATCCAGGGCAGATCTCACAGCCGGGGTGATCCGGTGTTTTGAAAGAAACTATAAGATCTATCTTGAAAGCTGCAGTCTGAAAGGTCTGCTTTATGATTATCAGGAAATAATGGTCAATTATAACCGTGAAGTCAGGGTAATGGGTCCGGGGGAAGCGTTCGGGGGCATTGCCAGGGGCATTAACGCGGCGGGAGAACTGCTGGTTGAACGGCCGGATGGAAGTGTCACAGCAGTAACAGGCGGCGAAGTGTCGGTCCGGGGGCTTTATGGATACGTATAAAACCGAAGGGGGAATTGACGTGGGTTCACAGGAAGTCGTACTCTGCGCAGCGAGCGCCTATGAACAGAAATATTATTTTAATGAAGACTTTCAGTCATTGCCGGAAGACATAAAAAATGAACTGCATATTCTCTGCGTGCTTTACACGGAGGATATCGGCGGCATACTGATGCTTGTGTTTGATGAAAACGGATCCTTAAATTTTAAAGTTGAATCTGCGGACGGAGACGCGATGTTTGATGAAATCGGCAGCGCCCTTAAGATCAAAGAGATTCAAAGGACGAAGCAGGAGCTGCTGGAGTCACTGGAGACATATTACCGTGTGTTTTTCCTGGGAAAGGATTGGGACAGCCAGCCATGACTTTACGTATTGGAAATCTGAACCTTCAAAATTCATTAATACTGGCTCCGATGGCAGGCGTAACGGACCTGCCATTTCGTCTGCTGTGCAAAGAGCAGGGGGCAGGTCTGCTCTGCACAGAAATGATCAGTGCAAAAGCCATAATGTATAAAAACAAAAATACCAGGGCGTTGATGGAAATCGATCCCCGTGAACGGCCGGTTTCTCTTCAGCTGTTTGGATCAGATCCCTCTGTGATGGGATTAATCGCAAAACAGGTGGAAGAACATCCCTTTGACATTCTGGATATCAATATGGGATGTCCAGTACCCAAAGTGGTCAATAACGGGGAAGGCTCCGCGCTGATGAGAGATCCCGGCAGGGTCAGGGAGATCGTCTCAGCGGTGGTGAAGGCAGTGAGAAAACCGGTTACGGTAAAGATCCGGAAAGGATTTGACGAGAACCACGTGAACGCTGTGGAGATCGCAAAAATTATAGAAGACTGCGGCGCTGCCGCTGTTGCGGTACACGGACGGACACGCGAGCAGTATTATTCCGGCCGGGCAGACTGGGATATTATCCGTCAGGTAAAGGAGGCAGTCTCCATTCCGGTGATCGGCAATGGGGATGTAAGTGATGCCGGAAGTGCCGGACGGCTTCTGAAGGAAACCGGATGTGACGGTATTATGATAGGAAGGGCTGCAAGGGGAAACCCCTGGATTTTTTCGCAGATCAATGAATATCTTCAGCATGAAACGACACCTTCCAAACCATCAAAAGAAGACGTTCGGGATATGATCTTAAGACACGCCGGACTTCAGATTGAAGTAAAGGGTGAGTATACCGGAATGCGTGAGATGAGAAAACATGTGGCATGGTATACAGCAGGTTTTCCACACTCTGCAAAACTGCGCGGTATGGTCAATGAAATTTCGACATTTCAAGAGCTGGAAGACATGCTGAGGAATAAGTTTTAAGCGATTGTAAAATATATACAGGTATGCCGGAACCGGCAGATTCATATACTAAAAAATAAAACTTTAAATTCTTGACATTTTCAGGGTATTCTTATATAATACTATGATTGTTAAGATGGTTATGAAAGGGTGCAGGAAAATGGAAGAAAAGAAAAACATATTAACATATGCGGGGTTGAAAAAATTAGAGGACGAGCTTCATGACTTAAAAGTTGTGAAACGTAAAGAAGTAGCAGGCAAGATCAAAGAGGCGAGAGAGCAGGGCGACCTGTCTGAAAATGCTGAGTATGATGCAGCAAAAGATGAGCAGAGGGATATTGAAGCCCGTATTGAGGAAATAGAAAAAATTCTTAAAAATGCTGAGGTTGTGGTTGAAGATGAAGTAGATTACACGATGATCAGTGTCGGCTGCAAAGTGAAAGTTCATGATATGGAATATGATGAAGATATGGAGTTCCAGATTGTAGGTTCCACAGAGGCAAACAGTCTTCAGGGAAAAATCTCGAATGAATCACCGGTTGGAAAAGCACTCATCGGTGCAAAACAGGGTCAGATTGTAGATGTTGAACTTCCGGCTGGCGTTATGCAGTATGAAGTGTTGAATATTGAAAGAAATATCTAAGATAACAGAGGGGAAGAAGAAGTATGGCTGAACAGCAAAAGCAGGCACAGGAACAGGATATTAACCAGTTATTAAAAGTTCGCCGGGAAAAATTACAGGCACTGCAGGAAGATGGTAAAGATCCGTTTGAAATCACAAAATATGATGTGAGCAGTCACAGCATGGAGATCAAAGAGCAGTTTGATGAACTGGAAGGGAAGGAAGTTTCCGTTGCAGGCCGAATCATGCAGAAGCGTGTAATGGGGAAAGCTTCTTTTTGCAATGTTCAGGATCTTCAGGGAACCATTCAGTCCTACGTAGCCCGTGACAGTATCGGCGAGGATTCTTATAAAGATTTCAAAAAAATGGATATCGGTGATATCGTCGGTATCAAAGGTGAAGTGTTTAAAACAAAAACGGGAGAAATCTCCATCCATGCGTCCAGTGTGACCCTTTTGTCCAAGAGTCTTCAGATCCTTCCGGAAAAATTTCATGGATTGACCAATACGGATCTGCGCTACCGCCAGAGGTATGTAGATCTGATCATGAACCCGGAAGTAAAAGATACGTTTGTCAAGCGATCCAAAATCATTTCCAGCATCCGTAAATATCTGGCAGGAGAAGGATTCATGGAAGTGGAAACTCCGATGCTTGTGGCAAATGCAGGCGGTGCTGCAGCCCGTCCGTTTGAGACTCATTTCAATGCGCTGAATGAAGATCTGAAGCTTCGCATTTCTCTGGAGCTCTATCTGAAACGTCTGATCGTAGGCGGAATGGAGCGGGTATATGAAATTGGACGTGTATTCAGAAATGAAGGTCTTGATACGAGACATAATCCGGAGTTCACACTGATGGAACTGTATCAGGCATATACCGACTATAATGGGATGATGGATCTGACAGAAAATCTGTATCGGTTTGTGGCTATGGAAGTCCTTGGGACTACGACCATCACGTATAATGGAATTGAAATGGATCTCGGAAAACCATTTGAGCGGATTACGATGGTGGATGCCGTTAAAAAATATGCCGGTGTTGATTTTAATGAAATTCATACGCTGGAAGAGGCGAGGGCAGCTGCGAAAGAACATCACGTAGAATTTGAGGAAAGACATAAGAAGGGTGATATCCTGAACCTGTTTTTTGAAGAATTTGCAGAGGACCATCTGGTTCAGCCGACGTTTGTTATGGATCATCCGATCGAGATCTCGCCGCTGACAAAGAAAAAACCGGGAAATCCGGAATATGTAGAACGCTTTGAATTCTTTATGAATGGCTGGGAGATGGCGAATGCTTATTCTGAGCTGAACGACCCGATTGACCAGAAGGAGCGTTTTAAAGCACAGGAAGAACTCCTGGCTCAGGGTGATGAAGAAGCTAACACGACAGATGAGGATTTCCTGAACGCACTTATGGTCGGCATGCCTCCGACAGGCGGTATCGGCTTTGGTATCGACCGTATGGTGATGCTGCTGACGGATTCTGCAGCGATCAGGGATGTGCTGCTGTTCCCGACGATGAAGAGCCTGGGCGGAACAGATGCTCCGAAGAAGGCAGAAAAAGCTGTACCAGTACAGGCTGAACAAGAGGAAGAAAAGATTGATTTTTCCAACGTAAAAATTGAGCCGCTGTTTGAAGAAATGGTTGATTTCGAGACATTTTCAAAGTCAGATTTCCGTGCAGTAAAGGTAAAAGAATGTGAGGCAGTGAAGAAGAGTAAGAAGCTTCTGAAATTCGTTCTGGATGACGGAACAGGCGTGGACCGCGTGATTTTAAGCGGTATTCATGAGTATTACGAGCCGGAAGAACTTGTTGGAAAGACTTGCATTGCAATCACCAATCTGCCCCCGAGACCGATGATGGGAATTGATTCCTGCGGTATGCTGATTTCAGCAGTTCACGAGGAAGGCGGTAAGGAAGGACTCAATCTGCTGATGGTAGATGACCGGATTCCGGCGGGTGCGAAACTTTATTAGAAATATTTAAACTTATTACCATTGGGGAAGTATGGCAGAACCGCTGTTTCAGGGTTCTGCCATTGTCTATTTCTATGGTACCTCAAAATCACAAGTTTCCCTTCAATCCAATTCCATACCCGGCATTTCACAACCACTGCGGCTGTATGCTCAGCGTCTGGCCAATCCGGCAGTATCATTGCAGGCAGGTCTGACAATACCAAAATGTTCCGTGCGGGAACAAGAATTATGGATATCAACTGCATTCCAATGCGTGTTCTTTGTGTTTGACGATACACGTGAAAAAGGATGGATATAGAATGTTTTGTGGAACGATTTAGGATCATCTAGGAAATAATAGTAAGAAAAGAGCAGCCAATCTTCGCGGGCCGCTTTACTTTTTGCTGTTCAGTTCCTTCATAATGCCAAGAAGATAGTTCATTGATTTGGAATCCAGCTTCTTGCCCTCTTCGATAAATTCTTGCAGGGTTTTTGGATCATGGTTTCCTTCATCAAAAAATTCCTGCGGCGTCACACCTAAATATTCGCAGATGTAAAAAAAGGACTGCATGGCTGGAAGTGACTTCTTGTTTTCAATGTTATTGATGTAGTTATTTGCTTGCCCCAACGACAACGACATGTCGCGTGCAGATACACCCTTTTGTGATCTCAGTTTTGCCAGCCGCTCCGGGACAAAATCTTCATACATCGCCTTCACCTCCCATTCTTTAATAGATTGTACCTAACATATATGATATATTCACAGATTTAAAAGGGGTGTTTACATTGACCTGAAAAAATAAATCTATTATAATTGTGTTTAATAAAAGAATATAACTATCGAATGTATCTGCAGGAGGCAGGGGATTGTCTTGTTGTTTTGAATGTTCCGATTATCCGTGTAAACGGATAAAAAATCTTGAAAAAAGCTATAACAAAAAGATGGAACGGCAGAAAAATCTGTATACTTGCCCCATATTTTGGGGGAAACACTGACCCGGCTGCGGTGGCTGCGAGGGGAAACAAACGTGGGATACTGATTTTCGTGCGTTGAGTGCTCTTGCTCGGAATGTGCTTGGTTCCTGGAAGGAATAGAAGAAGAGAGGTGTGTGTTTGGTAAGAGAGTATCTGCATATGAATGTTTATGATGCATTTTTAACACGAATGCATTTTCTCTTTGAAGAGTTTGATCATATCTATGTCTCTTTTTCCGGAGGCAAAGACAGCGGTCTGCTGCTCAACCTGGTTTTGGACTATCGGAACCAGCATTATCCGGAAAGGGCTATTGGCGTGTTTCATCAGGATTTTGAGGCGCAGTATACGGTGACGACAGAGTATGTGGAACGCACCTTTGAACGGATCAGGGATCAGGTTGAGCCCTACTGGGTCTGTCTGCCTATGGCCACCAGGACCGCATTAAGCAGCTATGAGATGTACTGGTATCCATGGGATGATACGAAGAAGGAACTCTGGGTCCGGGAGATGCCTCAAAAAGAATATGTCATTAATCTGGAAAATAACAGAATGACTACATATCGTTACCGGATGCATCAGGAGGATCTGGCGAAACAATTCGGGCGCTGGTACCGGAACGCCCATGACGGCGGAAAAACGGTATGCCTGCTGGGGATGCGGGCAGATGAATCTCTGCAGCGTTACAGTGGGTTTGTGAATAAGAAATACGGGTATAAGGATACCTGCTGGATCAGCAAGCAGTTTAAAGATGTCTGGTGTGCCTCCCCTTTATATGACTGGTCTGCGGATGATGTCTGGCACGCCACCTATTTGTTCGGTTATGACTATAACCGCCTGTATGATCTCTATTATATGGCTGGCCTGAAGCCCTCGCAGATGCGTGTGGCCTCCCCGTTTAATGACTATGCGAAGGATGCCCTGAATCTATACCGCGTCATAGACCCGGAGATTTGGTGCAGGCTTGTGGGGCGTGTACAGGGAGCAAATTTCGCTTCCATTTATGGAAAGACCAAAGCGATGGGTTATCGGAATATTACGTTGCCGGAGGGGCATACGTGGAAATCCTATACGAAGTTTTTATTGGATACGCTGCCGAAAAGACTGCGAAATAACTATGTGAAGAAATTCAATACCTCTATCCGGTTCTGGCATGAGACAGGCGGCGGGTTGGACGAGTCTGTGATTTTGGAGCTTCAGGAGAAGGGGTATCAAATAAAACGAAATGGTGTTTCCAATTACACATTGAACCAAAAATCACGGATTGTATTTGTGGGTCCAATACCAGACCACACGGACGATATTAAATCCACAAAGGATATCCCCAGCTGGAAACGGATGTGCTACTGCATTTTGAAAAATGATCATATCTGCCGCTTCATGGGATTTGGGATGACACGGCAGCAGCAGAATCGGCTGGACATGATACGCTGCAAATACAAAAGCATAGAGGAATTCGATTATGAAGTACAAAAGCCCAGTTTATAATGTCATTGCTGTTCCGATCGAGAAGGTACGGCCCAACAACTACAACCCCAATAAGGTTGCACTGCCTGAAATGAAGCTGCTCTATGAGAGCGTTAAAGAGGATGGATATACGATGCCGGTCGTATGCTATTATGTAAAATCGCAGGATGTTTATCTGATTGTTGACGGCTTCCATCGGTATCAGGTGATGATGGATCATCCGGATATTTATGAAAGAGAACAGGGATTGCTGCCGGTTTCTGTCATTGAGAAACCACTTGACAAACGTATGGCCAGCACCGTGCGCCATAACAGGGCCCGTGGCTCCCATGATGTGGACTTGATGAGTAATATCGTAAAAGAACTTCACGAATTTGGAAGATCAGACGCCTGGATTTCAAAACATCTGGGAATGGACAGAGATGAAATTTTGCGTCTCAAGCAGATTACAGGACTTGCCGCATTGTTCAAGGATATAAAATTTGGAGAGGCATGGAAACCTGTAGAGGATGAGGCGGAAGAAGAGTAAAAACTATAGAGGCACGGAACTCGTTTATCAGAAATAAGAAACAGCGAAAGAGGCTTGAAAGGAGCATTTCTATGGAGTATGTATGTACGGTTATATCGGTAGCAGATATCAGCGCCGCAAGAAAATTTTATGAGGAACTGTTCGGATTAGAGGTCTGTCAGGATTACGGAAAGAATATTGCTTTTACCTGCGGCCTGGCATTACAGCAGGATTTTGACTGGCTGGTGAGCATACCTAAGGAAAAAGTATTGAAGAAATCCAATAATGCAGAAGTGGTTTTTGAGGAACAGGATTTCGACGGCTTCCTGAATAAGTTAAAAGAGTACCCGGAGATAGAGTATCTGGGAGAAGTTATCGAACATAGCTGGGGGCAGCGTGTGATCCGGTTCTACGACTTGGACGGGCATCTCATAGAGGTTGGCGAGGATATGCAGATGGTGGTCAGGCGTTTCCTGAATACTGGTATGACGATGGAAGAAGTGTCCGGAAGAATGGATGTTTCCATCGGGGATTTAGAAAAGCTGTTGAATAACTTGAGAGGGAGAGCAAATTAATCGGCGGTTGCTGCCGTAAATATCGAAAAATATGCTTGAAATATAGCAGGAGGCGAGATGGAAATTCCTATGGAGGAATCAACGAATATGAAAAGATATATCGCGTTTTTGAGAGGCATTAATATAAGTGGGAAGAATAAGGTGCCAATGGCAGAACTAAAAAAAGCCTTTGAGGCGCTTGGGGTTAGAGCGGTTAAGACATATCTGAACAGTGGCAATGTGATTTTTTCAAGTGATGGAAACAGCACAATTAGTTTAACTGGTCGGATTGAAACAATGATAAAAAATCAGTTTGGTTTGGAAATTCCGGTTTTTGTTACATCAAAAGAAGACCTCGAAGATATCTTGAATCATGCACCTGACTGGTGGGGCAGGGAAAATAAGGAGATCTATGATAATCTGATTTTTATTATGCCTCCGACTACATTTGATGAAGTATGGGACGAGATTGGGGAACCTAAAGAAGAATTGGAAAAGATCAGGGATTATAAGGATGTGGTATTCTGGTCTTACCGTCGAAAAGATTATCAAAAAACAAACTGGTGGACAAAAACGGCAAATGCCAATATCAGTCATAGACTGACAATCAGAACGGCAAACACCGTCAGGAAAATCGTTGGAATGTAAAACTATGCTTCTCAACCATATATGCCTGAACAGAAGTCAATATCAAACGGTAAGAGTCAGCCAGGTACCCTTTTGAACGCTATTGCCGAGGCACAAACACGGAACAAAAGCCGGAGGGGACCGGGCTGCGTCTCTGCTCCCGGCATGGATGCCGGTGCGTTGCTTTTTGTGGTGCCCATCGTTGTCCCGAAGCTGACCTCCGGAAATGTGTGGAGCAGGTAAAGGAGATAAAGTAGTTGCAGGCGTATGCGTTTGTCTGAAACAGGAGAAGGTTTACACGCAGAGGTGTAAACCTTCTCCTGTTTTTCCTTGGAAGATTTGATAAATAAGTAAACCAAAGCGGCAGATGTCACCAAAAAAATAATGATAGAATAAAATGTATTAATAGCTTAGAAAGGAACATTTATAGTGTTAGTGACGTCTATTATAATAATTTGTATTATTTTGATTATATTAGCAGTTATTTTTACCGTATGGCTCATTCGAAAACATCGTTTTCGTCCCGGCACGAATCAGCTGGAAAAACAGGCGGAATTGAACGCAGATCTGAAAGATGCGGGATTTGCATATGAAATGAACGGAGATTATTTCTATTCGCTGATGAACTGCTGGCAGCGTGATGTTGGATATTGCCGCCTCTATGACGAGGCGGCACCTCTGTTCAATATGATTATGGATTGCGAACCCGTTACATTTGCCTACGGAGGAAAGCGGTGGCTGATTGAACTGTGGAAAGGACAATACGGAATCACAACAGGAGGAGAGATCGGTGTATACAATACCGAACGTGGGGACATTGAGGATGACCGGTTTACAGGAACTTTTTATGAGAGTATAGAAGATGATGAGAGACTTGGTCTTTCTTTTGTTCTGAAGAAAAATGGGAAAGTAATATTACGGCGTAAAAATGTCCACTGGTGGCTGACGGGATTTAAGCTGGGAGAATTCTCAGAGCCGAATGCACTTACTATGGATGCAGCCATAACATTTCCGGACCGTCAGATGAGGGATGCGTTTACAGACGGTTTAATAAGGATTGGCTACAGCAGACATGAATTTTCGGTACGAATGAAAACAGTTTCTATTCATTATACGAAACCACATTCACCTCAGACGGAATCCAGAAACAAGGTAAAAGCGGCGATCGTCCAGAAAACAAATCACAGTAACTGTTATCTGTATGAGACGGCAACCGGGGAATACAGTCACACGCTCGACAAGCTGGAATTTCTTAAGGCGATGGTGCCGGAATTATATACGTTGTTTATGGAGTCGCTGTATGCAAAAGGAATATATGAAGCGTTTGGATGGATAAAAGAGTGGCTGGAGGGGAAACATCCGAATCCTGGTCCCAAACCACCACACCCGCCGTGTGCTCCATGCCCGCCGAAACCACCGTGTGATCCGTGCCCGCCAAAACATTCCTGCGGTCCATGCCATCCGTGTGACCCCTGTCCTCCCAGGCGGGGCTGCATAGATTCCCGGTGCAGGTCTGCAAACTCACGGGATGAATTTGAAGAAAGTCGTTCATGCTGTGGCAGGGAGGAACAATGACGCAGATAAAATCGGCCTCAGTAAAATCAGTAAGATTAAAACTTGATCAGGTGTATGAAAATGCGCCGGTCGTACCGTTTGATTCTCATTCAAAAATAATTATCATGAGCGATTGCCATCGCGGACAAGGGAATGCGGGTGATAATTTTATGGCGAATCAGGCAGTATGTTTTGGAGCGCTAGAATACTATTTTCAGAATGATTTTACGTATGTTGAACTGGGGGACGGCGATGAGTTGTGGGAGAACAGACAGTTAAAAGTAATTGCTGAAGTCCACAGCGATATTTTCTGGATGTTGTCAAAGTTCTATGAGCGGAACAGGCTTTATATGATCTATGGAAATCATGACATTGTAAAGCGCCGTAAAGGATATATGAACCAGCACTGTAATTGTTATTACTGCGAATCTTCTCATAAAGAATTGTCGCTTCTGCCGGATATCAATGTTCTGGAAGGACTGATTCTCCGCAGGAAAGGGGGGACAGAAGAAATGTTACTGGCTCATGGGCATCAGGGGGATTTCTTAAATGACACCCTATGGCCGCTGGCCCGGTTTTTGGTGCGCTATTTCTGGCGCCGAATGGAATTGATAGGTTTTTTGGATCCTACAGGATCCGGACGGCCGAGAAAAGCAAAAGAGAGGGTAGAAAAAAGACTGGTAGCCTATACGAAAGCGCGAAACAGGATATTGATTGCCGGGCATACACACCGGCCGGTGTTTTCCCAGCCGGAGGAGGGACTTTATTTCAATACGGGCAGCTGCGTCCATCCACGGTGTATCACCTGTATAGAAATTGAGCATAATGAGATTTCTCTGATCAAATGGTCGGTTCGGGCCAGAGAAGACAGGATACTGAAAGTAGAGAGGGAGGTCCTGGAAGGTCCGGTGCCTCTTGCCAGTTACGGTATCAGTGAAAGAATAAACTAAATGTACAAATGGAGCAGTAACATTACAATGGGTTATACTGCTCCATTTGATTTTAGTTGAGAATTTAACAGGTTGTCTTTTGGGACGCTCTGCCTTATAATTGTGATAATAACATCGTGGATAGACAGTAATTTAATGAAAAATGAGGTAAATTTATGGAGCTAAATAGAGAGACGCTTAAGAAACTGAGGGGGCTGATACTGTTCACAGCTCTTCTGGTAGTCGTGCTGGTGAATTATAAGGCGGCTTTTCAAGTCATCGGACTGGGTTTTAATATCCTGTTTCCGTTTATTCTGGGCGGAGGAATGGCATTTATCATCAACGCCCCCATGCAGTTCTTTGAACGGCATCTTTTTGGCAGTCAGAAGATGAAAGATAAAAAGTGGGCCAGGAAGCTGGCCAGGCCCATCAGTCTGCTTACCTCTCTGCTGCTGGTTGTGGTCATCATACTGGTTGTAATATTTATTGTGGCGCCGGAACTTGGCAAGACATTCGTGAGTCTCGGAAAAACGATTTCAGATTTTATTCCTGAGCTGCAGGACTGGCTGGAAGAAATGTTCAATGGTAATCAGGCGGTGGTAACATGGGTGCAGGATCTGGAGTTTGACTGGAATAAGATTATCAACACCGCGGTTGATTTCCTGAAGAATGGTGCGGGCGATGTGCTGAACTCGACATATTCCCTTGCAAAATCTGTGATCAGCGGATTGGCCACATTCTTTATCGGATTTGTATTTGCGTGTTATATTGTACTGCAGAAAGAGCGGCTGAGCATTCAGATCCAAAAGGTACTTTTCGCGCTCCTGAAAGAAAAAACAGTGACCCGGATTATGCAGGTGTCCAGTCTGTGTTACCGGACATTTCTGAATTTCCTTACGGGTCAGTGTCTGGAAGCTGTGATCCTTGGCGTGATGTTTTTTGTTGTGATGAGTATTTTTCAGTTCCCCTATGCACTGCTGGTGGGAATTCTCATTGCATTTACAGCGCTGATCCCGATATTTGGAGCTTTCATAGGATGTGTGATCGGAACTTTTTTGATTCTGATGGTGAGTCCGGTTAAAGCGCTTGCTTTTGTGATCATGTTCCTGATTCTCCAGCAGATTGAAGGAAACTTTATCTATCCGCACGTGGTGGGGAATTCCGTGGGACTTCCTTCCATTTGGGTTTTGGTGGCAGTGTCACTGGGAGGCAGTCTGATGGGAATTGCAGGCATGCTGATTTTTATTCCCGCGACATCGGTCCTTTATTCTCTGTTCCGTGGATTTATCAATACACGGCTGAAACAGAAGAAAATCACAGTATCATCCTGAGTATTGAAAAGAGGCGGGGTGTCCCTCAGGTCTTTGGTGACTTTTGGGACACCCTGTTTAAGTTGTATCAGGATAGGAATATGTATCGTATTTGTGAAGCATCAGTGGTGTGAATACCAGGAAATTCTCCCTTCTGTTCCGGAATATCCCCCAGGGGAGCTTGCTGGGGCAAAACGTATTTGTTATACTCAATAAAATCCGATAAAAAGCAAAAGAGGGAGAATAAAAATGAAAAAAGGGATAAAAAGCCTGGCGATTCTTATCACCATGTCTATGACAGTCATGATGAGTGGCTGCTCCCAAAAAGATGCGCCAAAGGCAGAGACACCAGAAACGTCAAAAGAAGAGTTGTCAGAAACCGGAAGAACAGTCACAGACGGAGCGGGACGCGCAGTCGATCTGCCGGAAAAGGTGGAAAGCATCGTATGTCTGAATGTCAGCACGCTTCGGTATACCTGTTATATGGAAGCGCAGGATCTGGTGATCGGTGTGGAGGATTATGAACAGGAAAAATCAATTTCCCGTCCGTACAATTATGTGAATTTTGAACTCTTTGAGGGGCTGCCGGTGATTGGAACCAATGGAGAACACGATCCGGAGGAGATCATTTCTGCGGATCCGGATGTCATCATGATGTCTGCCTATGATGACGGGGATGCCGACACCCTTCAGAATACGACGGGTATCCCAGTGGTACTTGTGCCGGGCAGTGACAGCATGATGGACGAAGGTGCGTATGAAACATTCCGTATTATGGGGGAAGTTTACGGAAAAGAACAGCGGGCTGAGGAACTGATCGATTATATGGATGAGATAAAAAAAGACCTGGATACACGTACGTCCGGAGTGCCCGATGAAGAGAAGCCAACGGTTTATGTATGCGGTGTAAGCTTTAAAGGGGCCCATGGATTTGAAGGAACAGAGGCAGGTTATGGTCCGTTGTCTGCTATTCGTGCCAGAAATCTTGCCGATGAGACAGGCCAGGAGGGGCCTTGTGACATTGATCTGGAACAGGTTCTGGCCTGGAATCCGGATGTGTTGTTTGTGGATTTCAGCGGGCTGCCGCTGATCAATGAGGACCATGCGGCAAATTCGGATTACTACAGTCAGTTAAAAGCGGTGCAGGAGGGAAACGTATATTCGCAGATACCATTCCGCTCCAGTGCATCGAATCTTGAAACAGCGCTTGCAGATACCTATTATGCGGCAAGCATTTTATATCCGGAGGAGTTTGCGGATGTAGATCCGGTGGAAAAGGCAGGGGAGATCTTCGAGACCCTGCTGGGTACAGATTTTTATGGGGACTTAAAGGAGAATGGATATGAGTTCAGAACCATCGAGATCGGAGCATGAAGAAATCGATCCTGAATACCACAAAAATAAAGTTCGAAGTATTTGTTTTCTTTTCGTTCTGGGGGCGATACTGTCGGCAGCTGTGCTGCTTTCTTTATGGGCCGGTTCTTATGATACGCCGATTGGGGAACTGTTTAAGGGTATTTTTAATCAGGCTGCCGATAACAAGATCAATGTGGTAGTCCGAAATGTCCGGCTTCCGAGAATCTGTACCGCGGTTTTTGCCGGAGCCGGACTGGGTGTTACCGGATGTATTCTGCAGGCAGTTCTCAATAACCCGCTGGCATCGGTTTCTACCCTGGGTGTTTCACAGGGGGCCGTCTTTGGGGCTGCGTTTGCGATTATAGCACTTGGGGCGGGGGCTGCCGGTCACGGAAATTTTCTGATTTCTATCTGTGCATTTGCCGGAAGCATGGCGGTTGCGCTGGTGATACTGGGACTTTCCAGGTTCCGGCAGGTATCACCGGAGTCCATAGTCCTGGCAGGTGTGGCGATAAGCGCTATGTTTACGGGTGCGACGACGCTGCTTCAGTACTTTGCGGACGAAGTCCAGCTGACGACGCTGGTTTTCTGGACATTTGGAGACCTGGGGAGTACCTCGTGGAGTGAGATACGGTTTATGGGCGTGGTGGTGCTGTTTGCGGGAATTTATTTTATACTTCACAGGTGGGATTTTAATGCCTTGCTCAGCGGCTCGGAGACGGCGACGAGCCTAGGGATCAATGTGCGCAGAGTTACTGTGGTCAATATGGTTCTGTGCTGCTTCGCAGCGTCGACCATTGTATCTTATATTGGACTTATCAATTTTATCGGTCTGGTGGCGCCCCATCTCGTACGTCTGGTTGTGGGAAACAACCATGTTTATCTGATACCGGGTTCTGTCCTGACGGGGGCGGCGCTGCTTTTGGCAGGGGATTTGTTTGCAAGGATGATTGTCAGTCCGGTGATTCTGCCGATTGGTGCGATCACCTCTTTTCTGGGAGGTCCGCTGTTTCTTTATTTACTGTTTAAAGGGAGAAAGCGAGAATGTTAAGTGTGGAAGACCTCCGGTTTCAATACCGGAGTGGACCGGAAATTTTAAAGGGTGTAAGCTTTACGCTGGAGAAGGGAAAGTTTCTGGCTATATTAGGTAATAACGGTGCAGGAAAGAGTACCATGCTGAAGTGTCTTAATAGAATCATATCTCCAAAACGCGGAAAAATCTGCATGGATGAAGAGGATCTTCTTTGCATGCCTACGAGGGAAGTGGCAAAAAGGATTGCATTTGTATCTCAGACGGTGCCGAATACGCAGATGACGGTTCATGATATGGTCATGCTGGGAAGGCGTCCGTATATGCGCTGGGGGTTTACCTCAGAAGATCACAGGATTGTCCATGAGGCAATGGAAAAACTGGATCTTCTGGATATGCGCGGAAGATTTCTGAATGAATTAAGCGGAGGTGAACGGCAGAAGGTTATGCTGGCGAGGGCACTGGCGCAGCAGCCGAAAGTATTGCTGCTGGATGAACCTACGAGCAGTCTTGATCTGCAGAACCAGTATCAGGTGCTTGAAATCACCAGAGATATCTGTCACAATACTCAAATAACCGCAATTGTGGTGATACACGATCTGAATCTGGCGCTCCGATTCTGTGACCGTTTTCTGATGATGCAGGATGGTGAAGTATATAAATACGGGGACTGTCATGTTGTGGACAGAGAGGCAATCTGGGATGTGTATCATGTTCATGGCGAAGTGGCGCAGGTTGAGAACCAAAGAATCATACTGGTAGATTAGAAGCTGAGAAATGGAGTCAAATAAATGATGGAGCTGGAACAATTAAAACAGGACTGGGTAAATGATAAAATGTGCAATGGACCTCTTCAGGCTAAGATATGGAATCAAAGGGCGGAAGAGTACAGGCGGAGGCCGATTCCGGGACCGGATACCAATCCCTTTTTGCAATATCTGCTTGAAAAGGCAAAACCGGATAAAGGTATGAATGCACTGGATATCGGGTGCGGAGCCGGACTTTATACGATAGCGCTGGCGGATTACGTAAAAGAATCGGTCGGAACTGATGTTTCTCCTGAGATGATCCGCGGGGCGTTAAGACGTGCAGAGGAGCTGGGAGCGGGGAATACAAAATTTCTGGTTCAGGACTGGCCGAATACGGATCTTGATGCGCTGGGTCTGCGGGCCGGTTTTGACATTGTGTTTGCCCATATGACACCTGCAGTCTGTGATTATCTGACGCTGGATCGGATGAACGCGTGCGCGCGCGGACATTGTTTCCTGGTCAAGCCTGCCAGACGCCGTGATCAGGTGCAGGATGCTGCTTTTGAGATGGTGGGTATTACGGAACACAGAAAACAAATGGATCGTATGGTCCCCAATGCTTTTGCTTATCTGTGGCTTAAGGGATACAATCCGGAGATCTCCTACCGGGAAGAGGTATGGGAGATGGAGCAGCCGCTGAAAAAAATGACGGATTGGTGTATTGACCGGGCCGGGCTGCAGAAATCTCTTTTGCCGGAAGAGGAGGACCGCATACGAAATTTCTTGCAGGATATCAGTATCGATGAGAACATAAAAGAAACAGTAACGACAACCATTGTGACAGTGTACTGGCACGTCTGAAAGGAAAAAATGATGAATAGTACAATATGGAAAACTTGTGTGGCGTTTCACGGCCATGAATGCGGGGGGCTGACGATTGGTTATAAGGCGGCGCTGTATGCGATCAGGCTTTTAGAGCTTACGCCTGGTGATGAGGAGAAATGCAGCTGTATCTCTGACGATGAACAGGTAGTGTGTATCGCAGAAAATGATGCCTGCGGCATCGATGCAATCCAGGTGATTCTTGGCTGCAGCGTGGGCAAAGGCAATCTGCTGTTTCATATGCGTGGGAAACAGGCTTTCTCCTTTTATAACAGGAATACCGGGAAATCTGTGCGTCTTGTACTGAAACCCCGTCCGGAGGGGATGACCCGTGAAGAATCTTTTGCCTATTATCAGGAGCACGAACCGGAAGAACTGTTTGACGTAAAAGAAACTACAATTTTGCTGCCCGAAAAAGCGAAGATCTTTCAATCTCTTACCTGCAGCAGATGTGGTGAGACGGCGTCTGAGAATATGATGCGTCTTGAAGGGGGCCGGATCCTGTGCCTGGACTGCTATGATTCTTATGACAGGTTTAACGTGTAAATATGAAATAGCCGGAGACAGATCAATACTGCCTCCGGCTATTTCGATATATCATAACTTATTTATGAAACTTTTCAAGATCAGTCTTCAGTGTCACGTTCTGCATTTTCTTCAATTTCCGCATTCTTAACATAATCTGAAATATGAAAAATCATGGAATCTTCAGGCGTAATAAACTGGACCTCTTTGTCCGTTGGTAATTCCAGATCTTTGATATGCATGGATTTTACTTCGGGTGAAAGTTCATTAAAATCAATGATGATCGTGTCAAGAAGGTTGGATGGATCAGCTTTATAGTGAATTTCCGAGAGGTCCTGTTCCACAACCCCCTGTACACAATCTGAATTTTCCAGTTTTACCTGTACAGAAGTGGAAATGATCTCACCTTTGACCAATGCCTGCAGGTCAAATGCCATTACCTGTTTTTTCATGGGGTTGTAATCAATGCTTTTAACAACGGCGTTTGTCTTTTCGGACCCCAGGTCGAGGGTTACCTGAGAACCTTCACCGTTTTTCCTGATAAACTGCAGTACGTCTGCTTCGGCAAACTGAAGCGGAACAGATTCATTCATACCTTTTCCGTACAGTACGCCAGGAGCGAAGCCTTCCCGTCTTAATTTCTTTGCTTTCATTTCCGGGTTCCTTTTTTCTGCTTTTAATGTAGTCATATCTGATACCTCCTGTAATCATGTGATATGTTACCGTACAAGTCAAAAAACAAAAGAACTCTTTCTACAGGTGTAGTGGGAGCTCTTTTCATCAAAGCTTTTGTATGCACAACTATATTATAGCACTTGTTACAGAAATTTATATGTTTTTTGTGTGAAATCATAACAAAAATCCGGATCCGGTGTGACCAGAGACCTGGCTTCGGGCAGTCCGCAGTCAGCCATAAAATGGCGGACAAGTTCAAGAACATGGCAGTAACATAAGGAAAGCTGCGTGGAAAAGGTCCTGGGATCTTCGGTATGCAATAAAGAAAGCAGTGCCTGTACGCACATTTGGTTCAGTGTATTGGAGGAATGGTTTCCTTCCATAAAAAAGGAATAATAATATCCCCAATGCAGAAGCCTGTTTGTCTCCTGAAGGATAAGACGGAAAGGCTGAAGCGGCAAGTGTTCTGCTATGCACTGCATAATGAGATCAAGCGGGATCATATCAGGTTTCTGAATCTCTTCCAGCAGAACCTCCCATTTTTGTTTACTGATATCAGGAAATGCAAGTCTTACGGCCGGCTGGACAGCGATCGCCATGAACTGAAGCGCACTCAGATACAGAAGGGTGTCATTTTTGTAGGCTTTGTTTTTCATACATAAATATGTCGCCTGGTCGTTGAATAACGTGACTTGTGTTCCCTTTACATTAAAAGTTTCAGCAAAGCCAAGTTCATTCAATGTTGCAATGGCTTTTCGTACGGTTGAGACAGAGACACCATATTGAAGGGCAAGTTCTGATTCCGGAGGAAGAAAGTCCAGGTCTTTGTAAACGCCGATTCCAATTTTGTCAATCAGGTCACGTGTAATCTGTATATAATAATGATTTCGTCCGGTGTCTGCGTTCCAGAAGAAGCAATTGACCTTGGTGTCGGTTTTTATATTCTCTGTTTGAGACAGATTGTCCAGATATACACCCATGGCTTTTTGAACCAGACGGTACATGGAAGTGAATTGCGCAAGAATTTCTTCTGCACTTTGTCCCTTGAGTGAATTCATGATACACTGTGTCTGTGAACTGCCGGTGTATCTGGTCATAACGGATAATACCTCCTGGTGATTCAGGAAGAACGGAACACGCGCATGCAGTTCCAGAATTGTAAAAATATCGCAGAATAATAAATTGCCTGTGGTATCCAGCATATCGTGCAGCAGCGCGGAACATATCTGCCATCTGCCGGCGCTGTCATCAGGTCTGCAGCGCTCCAGGGAATGAAAATATGGATTCAGTATTTCTTTCCGGCAGGCAGGGGCAGAAAAAGCAAAAAGACAGGGCATTAAGACGGCGATAGTCTCATAGACCTCCAGAATAGAATCTTTTTGTTCCAAGACATCTTGTACCGGGGGCAACGGATCGGCAGCAGCAGACCTGTAAATAACGATCGTGGGCTTTCGCTCTTCGGAACGAATAAGGCCTTCGTCTTTCAGAGCGGCAAGGACATCCTTTACCGTACGGATTCCGACATGATACATTTGACTGAGCTGATTGATTGAAGGAAGTGCTGCACCGTACGGCAGGTATCCGGTTGTGATCTGATAATTCAGATTCTGATATAAGTAATCAAATAGGGTTTTCTTTTTCTCCACAATCTCGATCCTCCCGTTGAAATATGCTCTCCTCGTTAATGCTTATTATATCATAAAAATTGACATACTATATGTAAACGTACACAAAAATATAATTGTCTTTTTGATTCCTTTAAATTAAAATAAAATTATCTGTACAAAAGGTAGTGTAAAAATACGGGGTTTCATATAAAATGGAGATTGTATGATTATGAAAGAGCCAAAAACTTTTATTAACCGCGGCGTGCAGATTGGTTTATTGTCTGTGATTTTGATTGTTGTTTTTTCTGCCTCGATCTGGAATGCCGCACAGCTTCGAATTGCACTCAATGGCAGTACGAAGGGATATCTGAATGATGTAACTACGCAGATGGCAGGCGATATACAGAGCACCATTCATCATAAGATGACGGATCTGGAGTTGCTGGCGGATTCGATTGCGCGGTTTGACAGCCTGCAGGATACAGAAAGGCTTGAGGAATTTCTGAAGCGGAAAGCAGATATTCTTGAATTTGATCCGCTGGTCGTATTTGACCGCGATGGCAATACCATTTCTTCAGCATCTGAATTGTCTTTCGATGAGTCTGAGCTTCAGTCTATCTTTCAGATGGACAGCGTACAGTCCTCCTTTCAGGGAGAAGTCTGTGCCAGTTATCTGGGAGGAAAAACCATTATCTACTCTGTTCCGGTTTATCAGGACAGTCAGTTGTACAGCGTGTTAGTCGGCGGCCGCAGCAAGGAAAATATGCAGCGGATGATTGCATCGAAAAGTTTTAATGGAAATGCGCTGAGCTGCATTGTCGGCAGTGATGGTCAGGTTGTGATTTCCCCTACGGATTTAAATCCTTTTATGCAGCTGGACGATCTCTTTGAGACAGATGAAGATGTGGCAGCTGAAATCCGGGAAATGCAGGAAAATATGCATGCGGGGCAGGATGGGATCATCAAATTTACAGCGGTCACCCATGAGGAGCTTTTTTTGGCATATAATGCGCTTGGGATTAATGATTGGATACTGCTTACCATTATTCCGGCGGATCTCATATCCGGGGGCGCCGAAAGATATATCTATCAGTCGTTTATCATTGTGGCCGTTACAATTGCTCTTTTTTCGATGTTTTTACTTGCGGTGTTCCGGTTTTACAGAGATTACAGGAAAAAGCTGGAGCAGACCGCATTTACAGATCCTGTAACGGGAGGTATGAATAACGCAGCCTTTCAGATGAAATTTCGGGAGCTGTCACACAACATGAAGCCGTTCACCTATACCGTTGTTCTGCTTGACGTGAAGGGATTCAAGATGATCAACGAAAGATTCGGGAGTGATACGGGAAATGATATTCTGCGCTATTTTCATCAGGTACTGAAGCGGCACATGAGGGCAGAGCTGCAGGAATTTACGGCACGCAGTGAGGCAGATCATTTTTTCCTTTGTATAAAGGAACATGCGCCTGAAGCAGTTAAGGCAAGGATTTGTGAGATCATCGAAGATATCAATTCATTTCGGGATATTGATCTGCCGTGTTATCAGTTTTCATTTAAACAGGGGGCATGTCTGGTTGAAGATCCGGCTATGGAAATTACACTTCTTCAGGATCGGGCAAGGACAGCATATCAGCATCAGAGTCATGTGCTGCAGCAGGAATGCTCTTTTTATGACAACAGCTTTATGGATAAGCTCAGGAAGGAACTGGAACTCAATGAGTTGTTTGAACATTCTATTCAGAATCATGACTTTCAGATATATCTTCAGCCGAAAGTCGGCCTGCAGGCAGATCGTCTGAAAGGCGCTGAGGCGCTGGTGAGGTGGAATCACCCAGAGAGGGGGATTATTTCTCCGGCGGATTTTATTCCGCTTTTTGAACGCAGCGATAAAATCTGTACACTGGACATTTATGTGTTTCAGGAAGTCTGTGCCCTTCTGAGCAGTTGGATAAAAGAAGGGAAGAAGCCTGTTCCCATATCAGTCAATCTCTCAAGGCAGCATTTTTGGAATGGTGATTTTTTAAACCGGTTTGCAGAAATTGCAGATGGGTATAAGATTCCGCATGGACTGATTGAATTTGAATTGACAGAATCGATCTTTTTTGACAGTCAGAGGATTAAGACGG
This sequence comes from uncultured Ruminococcus sp., assembly GCA_964621905.1. GTDB lineage: Bacteria > Bacillota > Clostridia > Lachnospirales > Lachnospiraceae > Ruminococcus_G. Next base: position 38,156 of record CAZUNG010000011.1, read on the forward strand.
TACAGGAAAGTATCAGTCAAATGCACAGAATGGGGTTTTTGTGTTCATTTGATGACTTTGGCTCCGGGTTTTCGTCTCTGGGGCTTCTCAAAGAGTTTGATGTGGATACTCTGAAACTGGATCGTTCTTTCTTCCTGAATATCTCGGACAACAGAGGGCTGGAAATCATTGGATGCCTGATTGAGCTTGCCGGAAAGCTGAAGGTACAGACAGTTGCGGAAGGGATTGAAACTCCGGAACAGCTGGAGTATCTGAGGTCTGTACATTGTGATATGGTGCAGGGCTACATATTTTCAAGGCCGCTTCCGGTGCCGGAATTTGAGGTGTGGATGGAGCAATATATCTGATACGTGTTATAAAACAGCCAAAAGGAGAATGCGATGAAAAAACAGATAAACAAGAGGCTGTGTATGATTATTTTCGCGGCTATGCTGGTTTCTCTTCTACTGAACTATCTGCTTCAAATCCTCCAGGCCCAGAATACCATGCGTGCTAACTCTCAGGAGTTATTTTGGCAGATTAATCAGGTTTTAGTTCAAAATGAAAAGGAAGTAGAACAGATCAAGGAAGATTTTGCGAAAAACTGTCTGGTAAATGCCAAAGCGGCAGCATATATCGTTCAAAATAATCCTGAAATTATAAATAATCAGGACGAGCTGGAAAAGATTGCCGAACTACTTCAGATCGATGAATTTCACATTTTTGACACGCAGGGAAATCTGTATGCGGGTTCACAGCCGAAATATTTCGGGCTGAATTTCAACTCCGGAGAACAGATGCGGTTCTTTCTTCCGATGCTGGAAGACCGTTCACTCGAATTGTGCCAGGAGATAACACCGAATACCGCGGAACAGAAATTGATGCAGTACGCGGCAGTCTGGAGGGAAGACGGGGAAGGAATTGTACAGATTGGCATGGAACCGCACCGCGTCCTTGAGGCAATGAAGCGTAATGAACTGTCTTATATTTTTTCAATCGTTACAGCGGATAAAGGAGCGGTCATCTGTGCGCTGGACCCTGAGACATACCAGGTGCTCGGAGCTACAAGTTCCAGCTATATCGATCAGAATATCGAAACACTTGGAATCACCAGGGAAAAGGTGAAAGACGGAGAAAAGGGATTTCATGCGGTTGTGGACGGCAGAAAAAGTTACTGCGTATTTGAGAGAAACGGGTCAGTAATCCTGGGACGTATTGTGCCGTACGACAGTATGTATGAAAATGTAAACAGGGACAGCCTGATGATGAGCGGATATCTTCTGCTTCTTGGTCTGATCACGGTGGCGGCAATCTCCAGGTATCTGGACCACTATATATTAAAAAGTATATCAGCAGTGAATCAAAAGATGAGAGTCATCACGGGGGGAGATCTGGACACCAGGGTTGAGGTAAACACGACACCGGAATTCATGGAATTAAGTGATCAGATCAATGAAATGATAGGAAGTCTTCTGGACAGTACCAACAAGCTGTCCTCTGTCTTAGATGTTGTCAGCATGCCGGTGGCGGCATATGAATACCGGCAGAATATGAAGCGCGTGATGGCGACAAGACGGGTTGCCGAGATTTTATGTCTGTCACAGGAGGAGGAAAAGCTGCTGTTGTCGGACTGTCTGCTGTTTGAAAAAAGGCTGGAAGAAATCCGCTTTCATGTGGTGGACAGGAAAAAAGAAATTTACCAGCTTCCCGGACAGGCAAAGCGTTTTATCCGTATAGAATCGATCATCTACGAAAAGAATATGCTGGGGATTTTGATGGATGTGACAAATGATGTGATGGAACGACGGGATATTGAACGGGAGCGGGATATTGATCTTTTAACGGAGCTGTACAACCGGCGGGCATTTTACCGGTACCTGGAGGAGTATTTTGTACCGGAACCGGATTTTAAGCAAGCAGTGATCCTGCTAGCCGATTCAGACCAGCTGAAACGGGTCAACGACCAGTATGGACACGAGAGCGGCGACCGCTATCTTTGCGGAGTTGCCCATATTCTGTGTACCGGACCTTCGGAGAACAGAATTGTTGCCCGTCTGGGCGGAGATGAATTTGCGCTGATTATCTGTGCTGATGAGAGAGAAGAACTGGTGGAGAGAATCGGTATTATTCGTGAAGCGATGCAGGATTATACCATCAAACTGAGCCCCGGTGTGGATCTTACGATCCGGGTTTCCGCCGGATGTGCATATTATCCGGAGGATGGATCAGATTACCGGGAACTGATAAAACTTGCCGACAAACGCATGTATCAGGAAAAGAAAGAACATAAAAAAATAAATAATGATTAATGCGGCGGCACGCAAAGTGGGCAGAACCTTCATGAGAAGAGGGGAGTGTCCACTTTTTCAATTCGTCCCTCCTGCTGTTTCAGGTGTCAACCGCAGCGGACTGTGCTATAATTTATGATAGACAGAGCATGTTAATGATAAGTAAGAGGAGTTATACCATGATGGAACAGTTAAGTCTGTTTGACGACCGCAGAACAAGTGCGCCTCTGGCCAGCCGCCTGCGGCCGGAAACGCTGAAGGAATATGTAGGACAGAAGCATCTGATCGGAGAGGGGAAGCTTCTGCAGCAGCTGATTGAAAAAGATCAGGTGTCTTCCATGATATTCTGGGGACCGCCAGGCGTGGGGAAGACGACTCTGGCCAGGGTTATTGCAAATCAGACCAGAGCGGAATTTGTGGAATTTAGTGCAGTGACCAGCGGAATCAAAGAAATTAAGGAAGTTATGAGCCAGGCAGAGATAAACCGCAGGTCAGGTATCCGGACGCTGTTGTTCGCCGATGAAATCCACCGGTTTAATAAAGCGCAGCAGGATGCTTTTTTGCCGTATGTGGAAAAGGGAAGTATCATTCTGGTGGGGGCAACGACAGAAAACCCTTCTTTTGAGATAAATTCGGCGCTTTTGTCGCGGTGTAAGGTGTTCATTTTAAAAGCTCTTGGGGAAGATGACTTAAAGGAGCTGCTGATACATGCGCTGAAAAGTCCGAAGGGGTTTGGGGACCTGGATGTTATAATCGACGAAGCACAACTGTCTGCGATTGCACGTTTTTCCAACGGGGATGCGAGGACTGCACTCAATACACTTGAGATGGCGGTGTTAAACGGGAGGATGGATGAAAACGCGAGGATTTGCGTGGATGCTAAGACTCTCGCGCAGTGCATGAACCGGAGGTCTTTGCTGTATGACAAGACGGGAGAGGAGCACTATAACCTAATTTCCGCGCTGCACAAATCAATGCGAAACAGTGACCCGGATGCGGCGGTGTATTGGCTGTGCCGTATGCTGGACGGAGGGGAGGACCCTTTGTATATTGCAAGACGTCTGGTGCGGTTTGCCAGTGAAGATGTGGGGATGGCGGATTCCGGAGCACTTCAGACTGCGGTGGCGGCGTATCAGGCATGCCATTTTCTGGGAATGCCCGAGTGTGATGTACACTTGACACATGCGGTGGTCTATTTGTCTGTGGCGCCCAAATCCAATGCACTTTATATGGCGTGTGAGGCGTGCAAAACAGATGTGCGGGAACTGCCCGCCGAACCGGTGCCTCTTCAGATCCGGAACGCACCAACCAGCCTTATGAAGGAACTGAAGTATGGACAAGGTTACGTTTATGCTCATGACACAAAGGAGAAACTGAGCCGTATGCAATGTCTGCCGGACGCGCTCGTGGACAGAAGATATTACCGACCAACAGAAGAAGGACAGGAAAAACAGGTGAAGGAGCGGCTTGAACGGATTTTGGATTGGAAAAAAGAAGAATAGAGAAGTAAGAGAGTATACGGATGAAAAAAACAGTGATTGGTATATTGGCACACGTAGATGCCGGCAAGACAACATTATCAGAGGCGATGCTTTTTAAGAGCGGAAGTATTCGGAAACTGGGAAGAGTCGACAACCAGGACGCATTTCTGGACACGTATGACCTGGAGAAGGCCCGCGGGATCACCATTTTCTCCAAACAGGCACAGATGAGTCTGGGAGATATACAGGCAACCTTGCTGGACACGCCGGGGCATGTGGACTTTTCGGCGGAGATGGAGCGTACACTGCAGGTGCTGGATTATGCGATTCTGGTAATAAGCGGTGCCGACGGCGTGCAGGGACATACACAGACGCTGTGGCGTCTGCTGGCCAGATATAACATTCCGGTATTTTTGTTTATCAACAAGATGGATCAGGAAGGAACGGACAGAGAGGCGCTTCTGGAAGAGCTGAAGGTGAGACTGGATGACGGCTGTATGGATTTTGGAGGACCTCAGGAACATGAATTTTATGAAAATCTGGCAATGTGCGACGAATCAGCTCTGGAACATTTCCTGGAACAGGAGACTTTGGAGATTGAAGATATCAGAAATCTGATTGCAGGGCGTAAAGTGTTTCCATGCTTTTTCGGTTCTGCGCTGAGGCTGGAGGGTGTGGAGGAATTTCTTGCAGGGATTGTGCAGTATACGAAAGTTTCCTTCCGTCCGGAAGCGTTTGGGGCAAGGATTTTTAAGATTGCCAGAGATGATCAGGGCAGCCGGCTTACCTATTTGAAAGTTACCGGCGGGACGCTGAGAACAAAAGCGATGCTTACCAATCGCCGGGAAGGAATGGATGAAGACAGCGTCTGGGAAGAAAAGGTCAACCAGATCCGTATCTATTCCGGAGAAAAGTATGAGACTGTCAGCGAGGCTGAGGCCGGGACGGTGTGTGCAGTGACTGGTCTTACCAGGACTCGTCCGGGAATGGGGCTGGGGACTGAGGTGGAATGGGTCATGCCGGTGCTGGAACCGGTCCTGACATATCAGATCATATTGGGGCCGGGAGAAAGTGCAGCCACGATGATTCCAAAGCTTCGGCAGCTGGAGGAAGAGGAGCCGCAGCTCCACATTGTCTGGGATGAAAATCTTCAGGAGATCCAGGCGCAGGTGATGGGCGAGGTACAGATAGAGGTGCTGCAGAGCCTGATCAGAGAACGCTTTGGGGCGGAAGTGGAATTCGGCACAGGAAATATTGTCTATAAAGAGACGATTGCTGACAAAGTGGAAGGTGTTGGGCATTTTGAACCGCTGCGGCACTACGCAGAGGTACATTTGATTCTGGAACCGACAGAAGCGGGAAGCGGTCTCGTCTTTGATTCGTGCTGCAGTGAGGATGTTCTGGACAGAAACTGGCAGCGCCTGATACTGACACATCTGGAAGAAAAAGAACATCGGGGAGTGCTGACGGGATCTGCGATTACCGATATGAGGATTACGCTGGCCGCCGGCCGCGCGCATAAGAAGCATACTGAGGGCGGAGATTTCAGACAGGCGACGTACCGTGCAGTGCGTCACGGGCTGAAACGGGCCGCTTCGGTACTGCTGGAGCCCTTTTATGGATACCGTCTGGAGGTTCCGGAAAAAATGGTCGGGCGCGCGATGGCTGACCTGGAGCGCATGCACGGTACTTTTGAACAGCCGACGACGGAAGGAGGGATTTCCGTGTTGACAGGGACTGCTCCCGTGTCGCTGATGCGGGGGTATCCACAGGAAGTAGCATCCTATACGAAAGGACATGGAAGACTTTTCTGCAGTCTGCACGGGTATGCACCGTGTCATAACACGGAGGAGGTTCTGGCACGGACAGGTTATGATTCAGAACGGGATATTGAAAATCCCACAGGATCTGTATTCTGCGCACACGGCGCCGGATTCGTGGTGAACTGGGAGCAGGTAGAAGAGTATATGCATATAGAACGCCAGATGGTGCCCGATGGAGAGGCGATGCTCAATGATACCTGGGAGGCACCGCGGCAGTATCCTGTCGGGGGTGCGGCGGAGGAGCCGTGGATTGATGCCGAAGAAGTGGATACGATTCTGGCGAGGACCACCGGGGCTAATCAAAAGAGCAATAAAACTGCACGGGGCTGGAAGCGGAGGCGCAGTGCGCGTACGGTGGAAGCGCCGGCGGTTAGAAAACACAACCCCGTTCGAAGAGTGGAAGAGTATCTGCTCATCGACGGCTACAATATTATTTTTGCCTGGGAGGATTTAAAAGAGCTGGCAAAGGTATCGATTGACGGTGCCAGGGGCAGGCTGCTCGATATCCTGTCTAATTATCAGGCGATCCGAAAATGTCATCTGATCGTTGTGTTTGATGCGTACCGGGTACAGGGGCATACGACGGAGACTGTGGATTATCACAACATACATGTGGTGTACACGAAAGAGGCAGAGACAGCGGACCAGTATATCGAAAAGTTTGCTCATGAAAACCGGGAAAAGTATCAGGTGACGGTGGCCACATCAGATGGACTTGAACAGATCATTATCCGTGGGCAGGGCTGCTGTCTGCTGTCTGCGCGGGATCTGCTTGAGGAGATTCATAAAACCAATGAGATTGTTCAGGAACAGTATCTGGAAAACCAGCCCACGGGCAGAAATTACCTGCTGGACGGACTGACAGAAGAAGAAAAAAAGAAATTAACTCCTCCGGAATAATCAGAAAATCTGTCGACGCCAGAAATGATTCGAAAAGACTACACTGCAGGATATTATCAGTGAGACAAAGTTATCAAAAGGTGCAATTTACCATCACTTCCGAAAGAAATGCGTGCGCGCTGTGAAGTCTACAATACAATGTTTAGCATGAAATATTAAGACATAATTATATATACAAAACTATAAAAGTGAGATATTATGGATATATAAATTTAGATTTCTAAAATTTTGTAAAATATACAGCGCTATTTGCTTTTGGTAAAAAGAGCAATGCTGGTTAGGAAAGGATAAATATGGTACTGACAATTTCACAGGAATATGCAAGCGGAGCACCGGAGATCGGTGAACAGCTTTCAAAAAGACTTGGCATCAGGCTGTTTGAAAAGGAAGGGTTAAAAGAAGAGGCCGAGAAAAGTGGAATGTATGAAGACATGAAGATGTTTTTGACAGAGGAATATTATGACAGCCTGCTCTACGCGATTGCAGAAAATTACAGCTGTACACAGATTGGAGAAATCCCGTTTTCACAGTTGAGAAAGATTGCAGCACGTCAGCCGTGTATTATCCTTGGAATGGGTGCAAACTATATATTGCGGGACAGAGAAGACCTTGTCAGTGTATTTCTCCATTCGGAAAAAGAAAAACGGATCGAAAAGATCATGGAATTGTATGATATTAAAGCATCAAAAGCGGAGAAGCTGATTGACAAAGAAGATAAAAGAAAAGAAAAATTTTATCAATATTATATGAAAGGAAACTGGAAAAGTGCAGACGGGTATCACTTGACGCTCGACACAGGCAGATTAGGGATAGAAAAAACAGTGGACTTCATACTCTATTATATCCAAAGCATGCAGTCACATATATAATAAGCAATGGGAAACAAGCCTGTCAGTTTGGCAGGCTTGTTTCCTGCAGTCCCTGCCAAATCCTGGTTTTCGGAGAAACGGAACTATCCGCTTAGGTAAAATCATCGTCAAAGATTCATTTTCTCTTCATAATAAATACTTTCTGTCAAATGGATAAACTCCGCCATGCAATGTGTCAGGTATTTATTTTTCTTATAATACAGATAGACATTTCTGAAAGAATTTTCATCATCAATTTTGTAGTAAGAGATAGAGTCATCATTGGCAAAATATCTTACTACCGTATCGCTGATAAAAGCAACACCGATTCCCTGGGCAACCAGATGATAGGTGGTGAGAAGCTGGTTCAGCTGCAGATGGTAGTGAGGCTTAAAGCCGGCATTTTGGCAAATGATATCGGCTCGCTCCCGACTGTCATTGTGGGAGCGGACGGCGAGAAAGGTCTCGTCTTTAAAAAAGCGGAGGGGTACAGATGGAAAATGCGCATCTTTGTAGATCCCCTTTTTGACTTCATCCGCTGTCATTTTGTAACGGGCGGCCCGGATGTTGCAGCTGTAATCATGGGGCACAGCAAGAAGAAGTTGTTCCTGAAAAATCGGAAGCTTCTCATAGACGGCATCGTCGGGTATCGTATTGTCAATAACGATATCTAGTTCTCCGCGGTATAATTTCTGCTCCAAAAGGGGGGAGTGTCCTTCAAATAAATTCAGGTTCAACAGAGGATATTTCTGATAAAATTTTTCAATCAGAGGTGGGATCACAAAAGAAGAAAACAAAAAGGATCCCCCGATGGAAAGATTACCAGTTCTCAATTCCCGGAGATTGTCAACATAATAGGAAAAATCATTTTCTAAATCCATGATTTTTTCGGCAGTCTTTATGTATTGTTTTCCTGGTTCTGTCAGCTGGATTGGATTGGTGCTCCGGTCAAAGAGGGGCGTGCCCACCTTCTGTTCGGTTTTTCTGATCATTGCACTTAAAGCGGGCTGAGAGACATGAAGATTTTCTGCAGCTTTGGTGAAGCTTTTTTCTTTGTACACTTCGTACACATAATTCATCGAACTAAACATTTTATACCCCATAAGCAAATAATTATAATCTCTTTGTTTTGTTTTCATTATACACCATGACAATTACGAAAACAACAGAGAGTACGCTAAATGTAAAATAGTTAAATATATTTGGAATATTAGTGCCGTAAGTCACAGTGCGCATCGGCAAGCATACATAAGAATAATTTCCCGGATATAATTTATTTAATATGATAAATATATAAATATATATATTAGATTATAAAATAGATCGGACCTATAATGAAGCCATCAAAGAAAAATATGATGGAGGAAAAGACAATGCAAAAAACTGAGAGAATCAAAAAAACAGATTACCGTGTGGAAAAAGACTCTATCGGATCCAGAGAAGTGCCGGAGAATGTGTATTATGGTGTGCAGTCTTTGCGTGCGGCGGAGAACTTTCATATCACAGGGTTAAGTATGCATCCGGAGATTATCAACAGCTTAGCATATATTAAGAAGGCATCGGCCATTACGAACTGTGAGATTGGTATACTGCAAAAGGAAAAGGCACAAGCTATTGTACAGGCCTGTGAAGAGATTCTGCAAGGCAGATTTCGTGAAGATTTCATTGTGGATCCTATCCAGGGTGGCGCCGGGACTTCTCTGAATATGAATGCCAACGAAGTGATTGCCAACAGAGCCACAGAGATTCTGGGCGGCCAGAAGGGGGATTATAGCCTGATTAATCCTAATGATGATGTAAATTGTGGTCAGTCCACCAATGATGTGATACCGACTGCGGGAAAGATGACATCGCTGCGGCTTTTGAAAAAACTGAAAAATGAGCTGTTTCGTCTATATGAGGCTCTGGTGGTGAAGGCAGACGAGTTCGACCACATAATTAAAATGGGTCGGACTCAGATGCAAGATGCGGTGCCAATCCGCCTGGGACAGGAGTTTAGGGCTTATTCGGTGGCAGTCCAGAGAAATATCCATCGTATTGAAAAGTGCATGGAAGAAATGAGTACCCTGAACATGGGGGGAACAGCCGTTGGTACGGGAATCAACGCAGATGAGGCGTATTTAAGGAGGATTGTGCCAAATCTTTCGAAAGTATCAGATATGGCTTTTGTCCAGGCGTATGATCTGATCGATGCTACTCAAAATATTGATCCTTTTGCGGCTGTTTCCGGCACTATCAAAGCCTGTGCCGTGACTCTCTCGAAAATTGCCAATGATCTGCGGCTTATGTCTTCCGGCCCGCGGGCGGGTTTTGGGGAGATTAATTTACCTGCCAGACAGAACGGATCCTCGATCATGCCGGGAAAAGTGAATCCGGTTATTCCGGAGGTGGTCAATCAGGTGGCTTTCTATATTATCGGTAATGATATGACGGTTACTATGGCGGTAGAGGCTGGCCAGCTGGAACTAAATGCCTTTGAACCCATTGTATTTTACAGTATCTTCCAGTCTATTGACACCCTTGCTTATGCGGTGCAGACTTTTGTTGACAACTGTGTCACCGGTATAACGGCAAACGAGTCCCGCTGTCGTTATCTGGTAGAAAATAGCGTGGGTGTTATCACTGCCGTCTGCCCGCACATAGGGTATCAGAAGGCGGCAGACATCGCCAAGATGGCTTTGCAGACCGGGGAATCCGTCCGTAACCTGATTTTACAAAAAAAGCTCCTGAATGAAAAGGAACTGGATATCATCCTGAATACGGTACAGATGACCGAGCCGGGAATCTCGGGAAAGGAATTGTTTCTTAAGAACAATTATGTATGATATCATGTATTGGGGGGATTTCTTTTTTTCTGGAAATTAAAAAGATAGAGCACAAGAATCTATACAGATGTTTTTCCAAATCCATTTTCGAGAATTGATTTCCACAACTGAATAATGTAGAATAATAGAAAAACAAGAGGAAATCGCATCTTTTGACAGAAAACACAAAGATGAGGAGGGAGATTATGGAAATTAAGTCTGGGATTGAACAGGAATTGCATCAAGGGATGTCACAACACCAGCTGCAGTCTTTGGAGATTCTTGCCATGGATACCATGGAGTTAAATCGGTTCTTGCAAAATGAATATATGGATAATCCTCTGCTTGAATATGTCGGGAACAGACAACCGAGTTGGGAGCAGTTCAGCGCCTGCGAAAAAAGTACAGGGGATCATTGGGAGCAGTATGCACCGGAAAAGGAAGGTGCTGGAAAAGAACATGAGATTATTCAAAAACAGCTTTTACACCAACTGTCAAGAGATAGCTTTGATAAAAGGCAGTGGGAGCTAATGGAATATTTGACAGAATGTCTGGATGATAATGGCTTTTTTACCATGCCGGTTTGGGAAGCAGCGGATAAAACCGGAAGAACGGTCCTGGAAGTAAAGAATGCGCTGGATATTTTGCGGAAACTGGAGCCTTGCGGGATATTTTCGGGAGATCTTAAGCAGTGCCTTCTTAAGCAACTGGAACAGCAGGGGAAAAAGGATACGAATCTTTGGAGAATTGTGGAAGGGCATCTTGATGATGTTGCGTCAGGTAATATCGTGAATATTTCCAGAAAGTTGCATATGAAAACCATAGACATTCATAAATGTATACAGCAGATTACCGAGTTGAATCCCAGGCCTGGTATGGAGCTGGAATGTGGATTGGCAGCCGGGTATGTGGTGCCGGATATTCTTTTTAAAAAAGAGAACGGCCAGTGGGAAGCGGAGCTGAACGATGAATGGTTCGAGGACTATCGCGTGAATGATTACTATTTGAGCATGTTAAAAGATTGTCGGGATCCACAGTTAGCGGAATATTTCCAGGGGAAATTAAAGAGGGTGCGGTCCATCATGGATAGCATTGAGCAGCGGAGATGTACCATTCTGTCTGTAAGTCAAGCTGTAATTAAAAGACAGAACAGCTATCTTAACAGGTGCGGTCCCTTAGAGCCTATGAGCATGAAAGAATTAGCTCAAGAGTTGGGAATACATATATCGACGGTCAGCAGAGCGGTGAAAGGGAGATATATCCAGTGCCCCTGGGGTGTTCTGAGAATGAGGGACCTTTTCGGAAAGGCAGTTTCTGAGATAACCGGAGGAATGCAGATTAGTGCTGCACAGATTCAGGAGAAACTGAGAGCATTGATCGGGGATGAAGATAAGCAGCATCCTTTCAGTGATCAGAATCTGACAGAACTTTTGGAAAATATGGGGATCACGGTGTCTAGAAGGACAGTAACAAAATATCGAAAACTTATGGGCATCAAGGGGAGTCATGCCAGATGGAAATAGGAGAAAAGATGAGAGCAATTAAATATGTCTGGTGTTCTCTGTGGGCGGTGTTACTTTTCTCAAACGCCGTGCCGGTTGGGGCAGTTACCACCAATCTGAAGGTGGGAGTTTTGTCGGAAAATCCTCCGTATTGCTATGAGGACAGTGAGAACGATTTTCAGGGGATGTTAATCGATATGATTGAGTCAATCGCAAAGGAGAAAAACCTGCAGTTGGAATATGTGCGGTATGATACGGAAGGAACGTGCTATTCTGCTTTTGAGAATGGTTCCATTGATCTGATTCTCGGGAGCACGGACAGTACCATGGAGAGTGCCAGAAAGCTGGAACTGGTCAGTTCATCCCTATGTGTGCTGACCTTTGATCAAACTGCGAAAAAAATCAATAATGAGTCAGATATCAGGGAATTTCATGTATTCACTGATAGGGAAGGAAAGACAAGGCTAGGTAAGAATCTGGGTATGAATGCGGAAACACTGAGAAACCAGACCAAGATATTTGCCAGTAAGAAGGCGCTATTCCGTGAATTTATCAAAGATCCGGAAAGTTTGGCTGTCTGCGAAAAAGAATGTGCCTGTTATATGCTAAAAGAAGCAGATCTTCTGGATGAATACACAATTCTATACAATTACGTGGCGCAAGTATCTTACGGGTTGATCCTTCATGACAGCGATACCATTTTGTACAGGGCGCTTGATGGGGGATTAAGTAGTCTTAGAGCCAACGGTACGTATGATGAAATTTGGGAGAAATGGTCTGTGGGCACGGAGACAGGGGTTCATATATCAGAAAAGATGATGAAGGGGATCTTGTTGGCCGCTTTTATGCTTGCTGCGATCATCTGTGGATATGTGCTCCTTAATAATTGGATGAACAAACGGCTTCGCAGGATCGTAGCGGAGAAGACGAACGAGCTGCGAATTGCCAACGGAAATCTTCAGAAACAGATGGAGCAGCTAAAAAAAGAAGGCATTTTGCGTAATCAGATGATTGAGCATTCTCCGACTTCAATGATTCTTCTGGATGCGAAGAAAAATGTGATATTTATGAACCGGGCCGCATTTGAGCTTACCGGTATTTCACCTAATTCCTGGTCCCAAAGGCTGGTCTCTGAAGTGCCTGTGTTTCAAAATATTATTAAGAGAACGCCTAAACGATTATTTCTGGAGGATGAGGATAAGGACTACGAAACAGTAAAGGTGGATTTTGGAGAGCGTAAGAAGATCTATCGGTATATAGGTTATCGTTTGCCTAATACTCAAAATGAAGGCCAGTATATTTTGTCGGTGGAAGACATCACTCAGGAGGAACAAAAAAAGAGGCAAGAGTTTGAGACGGAGAAAAATAAAACGTTAAATACCCTGATCGCTGGTATTGCCCATGAGGTAAAGAATCCGCTAATGTCTATCTATAACTATGCTAAGCTGATTCCGAAGCTTTTAGATAATGAACAGTTCCGCACTGCTTTTTCTACCACTGTTCCGGAGGAAATAGATCGAGTTAAGCGTCTGATTGATTCGCTTCTTCATTATGCCAAGCCAACTCAAGGTAAGCCGGAATGGGTGGATGTGGGTAAGGTATTGAAGGACTGTGCGACATTGACCCTTGTGATGGCAAAAAAGAGCAGGACCACCATCAGGACAGAGGAAATCGAGGAGCAGGTGATGCTTTATACGGAACGCGATAAGCTGAAGCAGTGTTTTATGAATTTAATTCTTAACAGCATAGACGCGGTGAAGGAGAAGGTACTTCATGAGGAAAAAGCTCAGATTCAGCTTTGTACAAGATTGGAGGGGCAGAAGGTAGTTGTCAGTGTGTCTGACGATGGCTGCGGCATGACCCAGGAAGAAATAGATCAGTGCTGCAGTGCTTTTTATACGACGAAGGCATCCGGGAGTGGATACGGCATGCATTTTGTCAGTCGCTTTATGGAGGAAAGCAGGGGAACTCTTAAGATTGAGAGTGAAAAAGGGGCATATACACGTATCACTTTGTGGTTCTACGGATAGAATCTGAAGGAGGGAGAAGATTGAAAAAAGTATTGATTATCGATGACGAATTAGGAATCTGTCAATCGCTGATGTTTGGACTGATGGAGGAATATGAGACAGTCTATGCCACGGATCCGGAAGAAGGGATTGCCTTGGTAGGGCTGGGAGATATTGATGCAGTCATTTTGGATGTGAGAATAGGCAGCGTGAGCGGTCTGGATGTACTGCGTGACATTAAAAAGGATTTTCCACATATTATTGTGATTATGATGACTGCCTATGCCAGTGACCGGTCCTGCACGGAAGCTATGCGTCTGGGAGCCTATACCTATCTTTCCAAACCGGTATCGGTGGAGGATATAAAAATATTTCTTGTACAGGCACTGGAATTTCGCAGTTTGAATGAGAAAATCCAGTATCTTTCGGATGAGCTGAATATAAAGAACAGATTTGAGATGATTGGCAAGAGTGAGGCCATGAATCGTGTCTATACCTTGATTGATAAATTAAAAGATGTGGATACCAATATCATGATTACAGGTGAGAGCGGGACGGGAAAAGAGCTGGCTGCAAAAGCCATTCATTTTCAAGGAAAACGGCAGAAGCACCCTTTTCTTGCAGTAAACTGTGCAGCCGTACCAGAACATCTGATTGAGTCGGAATTTTTTGGACATAAGAAAGGGGCTTTTACCGGTGCGGCAAAGGACAAGCTCGGTAAATTTGCTGTGGCGGACAAAGGTACTTTGTTCCTGGATGAGATTGGGGAGCTGCCGTTTCTAATTCAGGGGAAGCTTCTTCGCGCAATTCAGGAGCACGAGATAACACCGGTGGGTTCCAATGAAACGGAAAAAGTAGACGTGAGGATTTTGGCAGCTACCAACCGTGATCTAAGGGGCATGGTTCGGGAGGGAACGTTTCGTGAGGATCTTTATTATCGCCTGAATGTGATTGAGATTCCTATGCCGCCGCTTCGACAGAGAAAAAATGACCTTTCTTTGCTTTTAGAACATTATGTCAGGCGATTTAACGAGGAACAGAACAAACGAATTACGGGCTTTACTCCGAAAGCATATCAGGCACTGTTGGAATACGATTATCCGGGGAATGTGAGACAGCTGGGTAATGTGGTGGAACACGCCGTGATATTGGCAGGGGGAGATGTGATTGATATGGACGCCCTGCCCTATGAGCTGACAGGAGGAGAAAAGGGACAGAATCATGGAGCCGACAACAAAAAGGCAGTTGAAGAATTTTTGGGGAGTCATTCCATGAAAGAAATTGAGAGACTGACACTTAAAGTGGCTCTGGAGAAAAACAACGGGAAGAAAAAAGAAACTGCCTGGCAGCTAGGCATCAGCGAGAGAACTATGTGGAATAAAGTAAAAGAGTATGGTTTATCGGAAGATAGGGAAAGTCGAACAAAGTAATTTTTTATTGGAGAAATGCATAACTGAGATATCAAAGCTGCCCGACAGATACGAAAAGTGTTCTGTCGGGCAGCTTTGATATCTGGAACAGTCGTCTGATTCGGTGGAACGCACAATTTACATAGCCGCTGCAAATTTTGCAGTTAGTAATATGCAAATTTTGCAGTTTGAGATAAAAAAGGACAAAGGGAATATAAGAAAAAAATAGGCAAATAAAAAAAAGCGGGAAATATACACAAAAATAAAAACAGAACAAGGGGGTAAATATACAATTATCACAAAAAATAAATAGAACAGGGGAATTGGCATGGAAATTGCTTTTATATAAGTATAACAACACTCAAGGAGGAGAAAAGCATGAGAAAGAGAGTAAATCAATTAGTTGCATTGTCATTGAGCGTGATCATGGCCGGTGCTATGCTGGCAGGATGTGGAAGTGAAGAGAAAGGCGGAACTTCTGATGCAAGCAGTGAGATCAGCAAGACGGGTGACAGCGGAAAAAATGTGAAGGATACCATAACCCTTGCTATTACCGAGATTCCGACAGTGAATCCTTATGGTGCCAGTAATAAGTGGATTTCGATTGTGGACAATCTGATTCATGCCAAATTGATCAAGATTGATGCGGATACACAGGAAATTCTTCCCGATCTTGCCACTGAGTGGTCACCAAATGAGGATAATACAGTTTGGACGTTTACTCTTCGGGAGGGGGTTAAGTTCCATGATGGAACCGAGTTTACAGCAGACGATGTAAAATTTACATGGGATTACGGCTCTGTACCCAGCGAAAGTGTAGGTAATCCGTGGACGGCGGATGTATCAGAGGTAAATGTGGTGGACGACTACACGGTGGAATTCGTGTGTGAGGGACCAGTTGCGGATCTTCCGTCTTACCTATGCTATCCGATTCTTTCTAAGGAGGCCTTTGAAACTATGGATAATGAGGAAACAGCAGCAGCGATTGGTGCAGGTCCGTATGTTCTGACGGATAACAATGCAGGGATCAGTTACTCTTATGAAAAATTTGAGGACTATTTCGGAGAACCGGCTGTGACTCCAAACATCGAATGTAAAGTGATCAATGATGAAAACAGTATGGAGATGGCTCTTAGATCCGGAGAAATCGATGTGATGAGTATTGAGAGTTCCGAGGTGGCAAAGCAGATTATGGAGGATGAGGACTATGTGTGCTTTTCAAAATTGACTGCGGATACTATGTATCTTGGAATCAACATGGATCGTGTGACCGACGTGAATATCCGGAAAGCAATAGCCATGGCGATTAACCGGGAGGAAATTGCAGAGACATTTGGCGATGATATTACAGCTACTGCAGTCTATACCTTATTTGCACCGAGCAGCGAAGGATATGTTGAAACAGACATTCCGGAATACGATCCAGAAGGAGCAAAGGCTCTTTTGGAGGAAGCAGGCTATGGAGAGGGCTTAAAGTTGGTATTTTGCCATATTGACGGACATTCTGTTGCGGCTGAGGTTATTCAGGCACAGCTGGGAGAGATCGGAATTGAAGTGGAACTGACTGCGCGATCCGGATCCGGCTATAGCCAGACTTTGAAAGATGAAGGAAACTATGATCTGTATATGAATACAACCACGGATTTCGGAGGTGTATTGGGGTATTGGAACAAACAGCTGATGCCGGGTGTATTTCTGAATTGTATGAATTACGAGAATCCGGAGATGACGGCTCTTCATGATCGGGCACAGAAAGCTGATTACGATGAGATGTTGGAGTGCTGGGGTGAGATGCAAAAAATCTTTGTGGAGGACTGCCCGGCTGTAGCTGTTATGGGTTTGACTAATTTGTTTGCAGGTGTCAAAGGCTTGGACGGAATCGTGATGGGAAGCTCAAGTCTTCAGACAGATTTAAGCCATGCGTATATTATTGAAGGTTAATCGGAGGTCGGATTTTTGGAAGCTTTCTATAAGAAAAGTACTCTGTGCAGGATTCTTGTTGCACGATTCTGTGAAAATGTTTGATTACAGCATGGGAGGATAAGATGTTTCGTTATTTTATCAAAAGAATTTTATGGGTGATTCCTACTGTTTTACTGGTATCTATGCTGGTTTATTTTGCCATGGACCTGACACCTGGGGACCCAGCGGTTACCAAGCTTGGCGACAGTGCGACTGAAGAACAATATGAAGCGATGAGGGAAAGTCTGGGGCTCAATGACCCGTTGATTATAAGATATGTAAAATATATAGGAAATGTGCTGAAAGGTGATATGGGAACCAGCTTAAGCGGCAATAAGCCTGTTTGGGATGAGATTATAAAAAGACTCTGGAATACCATTTATCTGGCGTTTGCGTCTGTTGTTGTGGCGGTGACGATCTCTCTCCCTTTAGGTATACTTGCAGCGCTGAGGCAAAACACATGGATCGATACTTTTTCATCGATAATATCCTTCATTGGTATGGCTATTCCCAATTTTTGGCTGGGTATACTGCTGATTATGCTCTTTTCTGTGAAACTTGGGTGGCTTCCCAGTATGGGCAATAACAGCTGGAACAGTATTATACTGCCTGCAATCACCGTGGGGACGGGCTGTATGGCATCCCTTACGAGAACCGTAAGGGCGGCTATGCTGGACGTAATCCGGCAGGATTATCTAAGAACAGCCGCTTCCAAGGGAATCGGAAAAAGAGCCGTGATCTTAAAGCATGCCCTGAAGAATGCCATGATTCCCATTGTGACAATTATTGGAACCAACATGGCCGGACTTTTAGCCGGAGCAATGGTGACGGAGACCGTATTTTCTTGGCCGGGACTTGGATATCTGACGGTACAGGCGGTGTTGACCGGAGATTATAATATGGTTACTGGCTGTATCATCGTTACGGCTGTTATGATGTCTTTGGTTCTGGTAATTGTAGATGTGATCTATGGGTTTGTGGATCCGAGAATTAAAGCACAATATGCAAAGTGAGGTGAAAATATGAGCAAAGCAGAAAAAAAAGAGAACATACATATGGAATCTCTGCGTCAGAGCAAGACGAAAGAAGTATGGCATCAGTTCACAAAAAATAAAGGGGCAGTGATTGCGCTGATCTTGCTGACGCTTATCATTCTTATTGCATTGTTCTCTGGTCTGATCTGGGACTATGAGGATGTGGTAATTAAGCAGAATATATCAGAAAAACTTCAAAGGCCCTCTCTGCAATACCCCTTTGGGACGGACCATGTAGGACGGGATATGCTGGCTCGAATTGGATATGGCACTAGATACTCTTTAATCATTGCAGTTACCTCGGTGTTGATTTCTTTGCTTGCTGGCGGTACTGTGGGGGCTATCGCCGGATATTATGGAGGGAAAGCGGAGACTGTCATTATGCGTATCACGGATATGTGCACGATGATCCCCAATGCCCTAATGGCCATAGCAATTATTGCGATCCTTGGAATCAAAACGTCTAATCTGGTGATTGCCCTGGGGATCAGTAATATTCCTATTTTTACAAGGATTACGAGAGCTTCCGTCATGATGGTGCGGAATAACGAATATATGGAAGCGTCCCGCGCGATTGGTGCCTCTAATCTGTATACGCTGTTCCGCCATGCCTTGCCCAACAGTATGTCCCAGATTTTTGTACAGGCTACTCTGCAGATCGGAAATTGTATTATTTCCGCCTCCGCCTTAAGCTTTCTTGGCGTAGGAGTTCCGGTTCCTACGCCCGAGTGGGGTGCCTTATTATCTATGGGAAGAAAATACATACAAAGCGCACCTTATCTAACACTGTTTCCTGGACTTGCCATCTTTGTTACGGTGATGCTGATTAATTTGGTAGGAGATGGTCTCAGGGATGCCCTGGATCCTAAATTAAAGAGATGAGGTAAAATGTTATGGTTGAAAATCAATATGTACTTGAGGTTAAGAACCTGGTAATACATTATGAGACGGATGAAGCCGATGTGGCGGCAGTGAACGGTGTAGATCTTGCGCTGGAGCCCCGAAAGACCCTGGGATTGGTGGGAGAGACCGGTGCCGGTAAGACATCTACAGCTCTTGCCTTTTTGGGGCTGGTACCTGATCCTCCCGGTGTGATCCGGGATGGGGTGATTAAGGTAAACGGAAAAGAAATCAATAAAATGAGTCCCAAAGAGATGGATAATATTCTGGGTAAAGAGATTGCCATGATCTTTCAGGATCCCATGACGGCATTGAACCCGGTGATGACGGTAGGGGAACAGATTGCGGAGACGATCATTCGGCATGAGAGAATGGGAAAGAAGGAAGCCTTTCAGAAGGCGGGGGAGATGCTGGAGACTGTAGGGATCGATAAAAGCAGAGCGGGGGAGTATCCTCATCAGTTTTCAGGCGGTATGCGTCAGCGTGTGGTAATCGCCATTGCACTGGCCTGTCACCCTTCAATTCTGATCGCGGATGAGCCAACCACAGCCCTGGACGTGACAATTCAGGCCCAGGTACTGGATTTAATGAAAGGATTAAAGCAAAATTATCAGACGGCTATGCTTCTAATTACCCATGATTTGGGGGTAGTGGCAGAGATCTGTGATGAGGTGGCTGTAATGTATGCGGGAAAAATTGTGGAGAAAGGCAGCCTGCAGGATGTATTTGAACATACGCTGCATCCCTATACGGAAGGACTTTTTACCTCGCTGCCTAATATTAAGGAGCGGGTGTCAAGGCTTGTGCCGATTAAAGGTATCATGCCGGATCCGTCAAAACTGCCCAAGGGCTGTGCTTTTGCTCCACGCTGTCCCTATGCATTCGCGGATTGCAAAAAAAGGCAGCCAAAATGGCATCAGCTCAGTAAAACACACGGAGTTTTCTGCAGTGCCTACGATCATACAGAATTTCATATTAACAGGAGGTAACTATGGCGGATACCATACTTCAGGTAAAAAACCTGAAAAAATATTTTCATACAAAGAAGGGAAGTCTTCATGCGGTAGACGGAGTCAGCTTCTCTATTGAACGGGGAAAAACTCTGGGGATCGTAGGGGAATCTGGTTGTGGCAAATCCACAGTCGGTCGAAGTCTTCTGCGCCTTATTGAACCCACATCCGGAGAGGTCCTTTTTAAAGGAGAGGATCTTACGAAATTTGACCGAAAGAAGATGCGAAATCTTCGCAAAGAGATGCAGATTATCTTTCAGGATCCCCTGGCATCGCTGAACCCTCGTAAAACAATAAGTCAGTCTATTCAGGAGCCCTTGGTTTTAAACCATCTGACCTCTGGCAAAGGCGAGACGGAAGCCAGAATTCTGGAGCTGATGAAGATGGTAGGGTTGGATGAACGTTTGTATAATTCTTATCCTCATGAGCTGGATGGCGGCAGGTGCCAGAGGATCGGGATTGCCCGAGCTCTGGCTATGAACCCCAAGTTTATTCTCTGTGATGAACCAGTTTCCGCCCTGGATGTGTCTATACAGGCGCAGATACTGAATCTTTTGAAAGATCTGCAGGAACAGCTGAGGCTTACCTACATCTTTATCACCCACGATCTGTCGGTGGTTCATTTCTTTGCGGATGACATCATGGTAATGTATCTCGGGCAGATAGTGGAAATGGCTCCGGCAGAGAAGCTTTTTACCAATCCTGTTCACCCCTATACGAAAGCTCTGCTTTCTGCCATACCTGTACCGGAGATTCAGGATCGAAGGGAAAGGATTCTTTTGAAAGGAGAGATTACCTCTCCTGTTAATCCTCCGGAAGAGTGCCGGTTTGCCAAAAGATGCAAAAACGTTTGTGCAAAGTGCAAGAAGGCGGTACCGGAACTGAAAGAGGTGTCTCCGGGACACTTGGTGGCCTGCTGCCTGATGGATGCTGTATAGATATTTTTGGACCGATTATAGATAGAATAACAAGGAAGGAGTGTTGAGATGAAGATATTATTTGTGGGCAATAGTTTTACTTTTTATCATGATATGCCTCTTTTAGTGGAGCAAATTTCAGAGCAGATAGGTATCTGCATAAAAACAGATCAGGTTACCTATGGAGGGTATCACCTGAAGCAGTATCTGGATGAGACCGAGGAGGCCGCACAGATTCTGTCGGATAAGCTGTCCAGGGAGAAGTGGGATTTTATCGTGCTGCAGGAACAGAGCAATACACCCTGTCTGTGCAGGGAAGAATTTCAGGAATCTGCAGTAAAACTATCTAAAAAAATTCGTGAAAATGGAGCGGTACCCGTATTTTACCAGACCTGGAGTTACCGGGATCACTCAGATATGCTGGAACTTATCAATATGGGACATGAGGAATTTTTCCTTGGTCTGAAAGATTCCTATGAGGAGGCGGCCCATAACGCAGAAGGCTTGCTGGTTCCGGTAGGTGATGCTTTTTTTGCGGCAGAGAAAGGCAATCCGGATATCGATCTGATGGAGGAAGATAACTATCATCCAAGTCTTGCGGGAAGTTTTCTTGCGGCCTGTATGTTCTTCTTGAAGTTTACAGGACAGGAAAAGCTGCCTGAGTATGTGCCGGAAGGTCTTAATAAGGAGACTGCGGAAAAATTATCTGCCTATGCTCGTGAAGCTGTGCGGCAGGAGGGGTCTGTTAAATGACCTCTCATTACTATGAAAGGGGAAGATAAGAAATGGAGTGTTATAGAAAAGAACTGCAGGAATACATTAAAAATAGAAAGGAAGAGACGCTTAATCTCTTGAAGGATCTGTGTGGGATACCGGCTCCCAGCCACCACGAAGATGAGCGAGCGGAGTATATTCGGCAATGGCTGGAGGATCACGGGGCAGAGCAGGTTTTTATAGACGAAGCAAAGAATGTGATTTATCCCTATGCCTGTGTGGAGGGACAGCCCATAGCTCTTTTCGCAGCTCATATGGATACAGTGTTTTCTGATCTCGAACCGATGCCGGTATATGAACAGAATGGGAAGCTTTTTTCACCGGGAGTTGGGGATGATACGGCAAATTTGGCGATTATGCTTATGATGGCAGCTTATCTGGCTGAGAAACAACCGGCGGTTTGCTGCGGGATTGTCATTGCAGCTAATTCCTGTGAGGAGGGGCTGGGAAATTTAAAGGGATCGAAGGCACTGGTGGAGCGCTACAGGGACAGAATGATACAGATGATATCTTTTGACACATACGCTGATCGGGTTTGCAACAAAGCTGTGGGTTCAAGTCGTTATAAAGTGGAGGTTTTGACGGAGGGCGGTCATTCTTATGAAGACTTCGGTCATGCTAATGCAATCAAGAAGATGACCGAGATACTGAACAGTCTTTATGAGTTTGTACCTGCGGATGACGGAAGCAAGACTACGTATAATGTGGGAATGATTCGAGGAGGTACCTCTGTGAATACTATTGCCCAGCAGGCAGAAATGTTTTTTGAATTCCGATCGGATGAAAAAAAAGATTTGGATGATGCCAATACTTATTTAGAAAAAGTGATTAATGAATTTAGGGCGAAGGGGCTGGAGATCCGGTGCAGCCTTTTGGGAAGCCGCCCATGTGGCAGCCGGGATTTGAGATCCCCAAAACAGAAGGAGCTGGAAGAGGAGTGCAGACAGATTTTAGAAAAATGGAGCCAGAAAAAGATCACCTTTGCGGCAGGATCCACGGATTGCAATATTCCATTTTCACTGGGAATACCTGCCGCCACTGTAGGACTGATTCTGGGGGGAGGAGCCCATACCAGAGAAGAGTGGGTGGATATTTCAAGCATCCCCACAGGACTTGGAATCGCAGCTGATATTATAGGCAGACTGCTCTTGTGAAAAGGGGAATTTGAAAAGTGTGAGGAGCAGTCAGAGCTGGTGGGAACCGAAACTTAAAGAGTTATTATTAAAAAATCTTATATTTATTTTAATGGCAGAAATATAGAAATAACAGGAAAATACTTGACAAAACGGTGATTTTCATGGTATATTCATGTAACGACATGGAAGTAGGTCTTTTTTTTATGTCTAAAAAATGGCCGTCGTAAAACGCAAAAGAACACATGGAGGTGGAAGTCGTGCGCGTAAAAATCACATTGGCATGTACAGAATGTAAGCAGCGTAATTACAACATGACAAAAGAAAAAAAGAACCATCCTGAAAGAATGGAGACCAAGAAGTACTGTAAGTTCTGTAAAGCACACACAATGCACAAAGAGACCAAGTAATTGGCAAGAGGTGAGAGAATGGCAGAATCTGGAAAGGCTCAGAAAAGGAGCTGGTTCAAAGGACTTAAGTCTGAATTTAAAAAGATCATCTGGACCGATAAGACGACACTTGGAAAACAAATGGCAGCGGTTGTGTCCATTACAGTTGTCCTTGGAGTTATTATCGTGATTTTGGACAGTCTCGTACTGCAGTTTATGAATCTGGTGATTAAATAAGGACAAGGGTGGTTAAATGTCAGAAGCAAACTGGTATGTAGTTCATACGTATTCGGGCTACGAAAACAAAGTGAAGGCCAATATTGAAAAAACAATTGAAAACCGTCACCTGGAAGATCAGATTCTGGAAGTTCGTGTTCCCATGCAGGATGTTGTGGAAATGAAGAACGGCGCCAAGAAACAGGTGCAGAAGAAAATGTTTCCCGGCTATGTTCTGCTGAATATGGTCATGAACGATGACACATGGTATGTTGTGAGAAACACCCGCGGTGTCACAGGATTTGTCGGTCCGGGATCCAAACCGGTACCGCTGACAGAGGAAGAGATGAAGCCACTGGGGATTCAGGCGGAGAACGTCATAGTCGATTTCGAAGAAGGAGACAGTGTTGTTGTCACTGGAGGTGCCTGGAAAGATACGACAGGTATGATCCAGAGCATCAATCCACAGAAGCAGGTTGTGACGATCAATGTTGAGTTGTTTGGCCGCGAAACGCCGGTAGAAATCAGTTTCGCAGAAGTTAAGAAAATGTAACAGAAAAAAGAGTCGGTTTTTTTCGGCTCGTGGGAGGGAAATCCCCGTAATTACCACATTATAGGAGGTGCCAAAGATGGCAAAGAAAGTAGAAGGTTATATCAAATTACAGATTCCTGCTGGTAAAGCAACACCAGCACCACCAGTTGGTCCTGCACTTGGACAGCATGGTGTAAATATCGTACAGTTCACAAAAGAATTTAATGCCAGAACAGCTGACAAAGGCGATCTGCTGATCCCTGTTGTTATCACTGTGTATGCTGACAGAAGTTTCAGCTTCATTACAAAAACTCCGCCGGCAGCGGTTCTGCTGAAAAAGGCCTGCAACATTAAATCTGGTTCCGGTGTGCCGAACAAGACAAAAGTTGCTACAATTTCCAAAGCGAAAATCCAGGAAATTGCAGAGATGAAGATGCCAGACTTAAATGCAGGAACTGTTGAAGCAGCGATGAGCATGATCGAAGGAACTGCAAGAAGTATGGGAATCACTGTTGAGGAGTAATGCTTGAACGTTTGTTTAGGCAGGCTTCCATTGAAACTGACAAACAATAAGTGGGAGGGAAAAACCCGCAATTACCACAGGAGGTTATTTTAAATGAAACATGGAAAGAAATATTTAGAAGCTGCAAAAGCAGTAGATCGTGCAACGCTGTATGATCCGGCAGATGCCATTTCTTTAGCTAAAAAAACAGCTGTTGCAAAATTTGACGAGACAATCGAGGCTCATATCAGAACAGGATGTGACGGACGTCATGCAGATCAGCAGATTCGTGGTGCTGTTGTTCTTCCTCACGGAACTGGTAAGCAGGTTCGTGTCCTTGTGTTTGCGAAAGACGCAAAGGCAGAAGAAGCGAAAGCAGCAGGCGCTGAATTTGTTGGAGCAGAAGAGCTGATTCCGAAGATTCAGAAGGAAAACTGGTTTGATTTCGATGTCGTTGTTGCGACACCGGACATGATGGGTGTTGTCGGCCGTCTGGGACGTGTACTTGGACCAAAGGGCCTGATGCCGAACCCGAAGGCTGGAACAGTCACCATGGATGTGACAAAAGCTGTTCAGGATATCAAAGCTGGTAAGATTGAATATCGTCTTGATAAAACAAATATCATTCACGTGCCAATCGGAAAAGCTTCTTTTACAGAGGAGCAGTTAGCAGACAACTTCCAGACGCTTATAGATGCTATCAATAAAGCAAAACCAAGCGCATTAAAGGGAACCTATTTAAAGAGTGTTACAATCGCTCCGACAATGGGACCGGGCGTAAAAATCAATACGATGAAACTGGTTTAATTGTAAATTCTGTTTCGTTCAAAGGGCGGTGTGAAAACACCGCCCTTTGTGTTATAATGAACAGGAAATGCTTGAATGAGAAAGGGGAGTATTCATGTTTTGCAGTCAGTGTGGAAAACCAATCCCGGATGATGCGATGTATTGTTCAGAGTGCGGGGCTCCAACCAGAAACTTAAGAGGACAGCAGGGAAATGGCAGTCCCCGGAAGGCAATTCCTGCAGACTTTTATCGGGATCCGGTGGAAGAAAAATTTTCCGGTGGAATAAAAAATGGAATCATTGTGGCAGCTGCGGCCATCGGGATTGCGGCGCTGATTCTGCTTCTTTATACATTTTTGCTGAAGCCTCAAACGCCTCAGGACACCGTAAAGAGGCTGGAAGAGGCAGTTGGCAAACTGGATGTGGAAGGGATCCTGGAATGCTTTGATGAGGAAAACAGAGAACAGTACCGCGAGGAGATGCATTCGGAAGCGGCCGGGATTCTTGGCGTTGCGGGGAGTCTGGGCATCGGTCCTGATGTGACATTTAAGGTGACCGATACGCGATACGATGAAAACAACGGCTGTACAGTCCGGATGATTTACAGGATTTCCTTTATGGATAATGAAGACAGCGGAAACATGACACTACATATGGTTAAAGATGGGAAAAACTGGTTTATCGACTCAGGGGAAGCCGGTCAGATTCTGGAGGAATTGATATGATAAAAAAAGTATGGGCAATGTATTTCAGCGCAACCGATACGACCAAAAAGATAACGTGTCGTATCGCTGATGGGCTGGCAGCGGCATTGACATGCGAACGGGGAGTCTGTGATTTTACCCTTCCGGATGCAAGAACGTGTGTATACGAGTTCTCCGGGGAAGATCTTGTCGTGTTCGGCACTCCGGTTTATGCAGGCCGTGTTCCGAATGTCCTGCTTCCATTCTTAAGAACGATCAGGGGACAGGGAGCTTTGGCTGTTCCGGTTGTCTTATATGGCAACCGGAATTTCGATGATGCCCTTGCGGAATTGCGGGATGTGTTGACAGAGGATGGGTTTGTCTGTGTGGCTGCGGCTGCATTTGTTGGAGAACACGCTTTTTCCAGGGTGCTTGCGAAAGGGCGGCCTGATGAGGAGGATTTGGCCTGTGCAGATCAGCTTGCATCTGAACTTGCAGCCAAGATTTGTGCCGGTTCTGTAAAAACTGAGATTAAAGTTCCGGGAAGAAGCCCGCAGACAGAATATTTTAAACCAAAGGGGCCGGACGGCAGCCCTGTTGATATCCGTAAAGTCCGCTCTCTGGTAAACGAAAACTGCGATAATTGTGGGATCTGTGCCCGGGTCTGTCCTATGGGTTCAATTTCAGCGGAAGATGTCCGAACGTACACAGGAATCTGTATCAAATGCGGCGCCTGCATTAAAAAATGCCCGAGGCAGGCCAGATATTATACAGATATTGATTTTCTGTTTCATAAAAAAGATCTTGAAAATCGTCTGAAAAGACGGGGAGAATGCAGCGTATGGTTATAGTATAGGGGAGGATATTTGGCAATGTATCAATACTCAATTGTTCAGTGGCTTTTGTGTCTTTATATATACTGTTTTATCGGATGGTGCTGGGAGAGTGCCTATGTGTCAATTAAGAAAAAACAATGGATCAACAGAGGTTTTATGCATGGACCTTTTCTGCCCATTTACGGAAGCGGCGCGGTTATGATGCTGGTTGTGTCGGCTCCATACCAGGATAATCTTGTGCTGACATTTATCTCTGGAATGATCGGTGCCACGCTTCTGGAACTGGTCACGGGAATTCTGATGGAAGCCCTGTTTAAGGTCAGATACTGGGATTACAGTACCAAGAAGTTCAATTTTAAAGGATATATCTGTCTGGGTTCTTCCCTGGCCTGGGGTGTTTTTACCATACTGATGACCCGGTTTGTGCATAAGCCTATCGATCATTTTCTGAACTGGCTTCCGCCGCTTGTGACGTTGGTGACCGTGCTGGTACTGAGTTCGTACATTGCGACGGATTTTACGATCTCATTTATCGGTGCCCTGAATCTGCGCAGCCTGCTTGATAAGATCGACAGGGCAAAGGGAGATCTGGCAGTCATGCAGCGGCGTCTCGACGCACTGCTGGCATTTGCGGAGGTGAGACCGGAAGAACGGAAAGAGGAGGAACAATCCCTCCCGATGCAGAAACTGGAGGAGCTGAAAACGGCTGTCAACGATACAATGGAAAAGCTTCGGAAACTCAAAAATCTTCCCAGAAGAAAACACAGGGGGCGCATCATGGGAAATCCCACCATGGTATCCAGCAGATACCAGTCTGCACTTGAAGATTTAAAACTGCTGATTAAAGAATCCAAAAAGAAATAGCATGATACAGTCAAAGGAGTTATGTACGTGATAAAGATCGAGAAAGTATCAAAAAGATATGGAAAACAGCTGGCCAACGATGACGTTTCGCTGAATATAGACCCCGGTGAGCTGACAGTTCTGCTCGGACCAAACGGAGCCGGAAAATCAACGCTGATCAAATCGATATGCGGGCTGCTCCGTTTTGAGGGAAGCATCACAGTTGACGGATATGATAACCATTCATCTCAGGCTAAACGAAGGCTTGGCTATGTTCCGGAAGTACCGGCTCTTTATCCGATGCTTACGGTATATGAGCATCTGGAATTTATAGCAAAAGCATACCGGCTGAAGGACTGGGAGCCCTATGCCAGGGAACTGCTCACCCGGTTTGAGCTTGCAGATAAGAAAAATAAACTGGGAAAGGAACTTTCTAAGGGGATGCAGCAAAAAGTCAGCGTCTGTTGTGCCGTTTTGCCCAAACCGGGTGCCGTGATACTGGACGAGCCGCTGGTGGGTCTGGATCCACATGGGATCCGTGAGATTAAGCACATGATAGCGGATTTAAAAGAGAGTGGCTGTGCGCTGATGGTCAGCACGCATATGATCGACAGTGTGGAGGAAAACTGGGATACGACCTGTATCATGAAGGACGGTAAGATTGCCGCAATGTGCCGCAGGGGAGAATTAACGGGCGAACAGACCCTGGAAGACATCTATTTTTCAATTACTGAGGGGGAAGAGAAGGACAAATGAACAGTCTCATCTATATTATCCTGAAAAGCACGAAAAACAGTCTGAAAGAGCTGCTCAAAAAGCCGGGCAAGCTTATTATGTATCTGTTTATCATCGTATTGATTGTGGGCGCTGCGGCTGCCTCTGTTTTTTCAGGCCCCGATTCCAAAAATCAGGCGCCAATGGTTATCTTTACGGCAGGTTTATTTGTTTTTATAACACTTTTTGTTGGGCTTGCAGTGGCAAAAGGAGTGTCGGGAGGGGATCAGATCTTCGAGATGAATGATGTCAATCTGCTGTTTGTCTCACCGGTCAGTCCACGGAAGATTCTGTTGTACGGGATTTTACGTCTGGCCAAGCTGGCATTCTGGGCAGGTTTTTTTCTGTTGTTTCAATCTGGTACGTTCGCTGCATTTGGCATCGATTGGAAAGGTCTGCTTCTTGTCTGGTTCTGTTTCATGATGGATATTGTTGTGCTGTCTGTTGTCTCGCTTCTTCTTTATAATATGAGCAACAGCAAACCCCGAAGAAAGCTGGCTGTTAAGATCATCGCCATACTTGTATTTGTGCCGTTTGTCATATATCTGGCTGTAAATGTTCTCTCGACACAGGATTTTTTTACATCACTTGATTTGGCTGTTCGGTCACCGTATATGAGGCTTGTGCCGGTTGCCGGATGGACAGCAGCGGGAGTAACATCCCTCTTCGAAGGACAGCTGTTCACAGGCCTTGGGTATCTGGGTGCAAATCTGATGTTCGGACTGTGTTTGGTTATTTATATACTGCTGAGTAAAATGGATTACTATGAGGATACGCTGGTTGCAGCGGAGACTGTTTTTGAGAAAAAACGCGCAGCAGCATCCGGCAATATCAATGAAGCACAGAATACAGGCAGGAAAGTCAGAGTTGTGAAGACAGGAATCACCGGAAGCGGAGCCAAGGCATTGCTCGGGAAACATATAAGAGAGAGTTTCCGGCAGAGCAGACTGGGTTTTCTGAATTTCACTTCCCTGATCCTTGTCGTATCAGCGATTGCCGTGACGTACATGACGGGGGAACTTATGATGGTTCTTCAGATTCTGATGTGGATGCAGGTATTTCTGATCGGGACGGGGCGCGGACTCAGGGAGATCTATACACACTACATTTATCTGATACCGGAGTCATCGTTTCAGAAAATAGTCTGGAGCAATATGGAGACGGTCGTAAAGACCTTGCTTGAGAGTATCCTGATCTTCGGTATCGGAGGTCTGCTGATAAAAAGCAGCGCAGGGATCATACTGGGCAGTATTGTGGTCTATACACTGTTTTCTGTGCTGCTGCTCGGCATCAACTATCTGTCGATGCGTTTTACCGGCGCGAATATCAGCGGAGGCCTGCTGATTATGATTTATTATTTTGCGATTGTGATCATCGTAGCACCGGGAGTGGCTGCGGCTGTGATAACTGCGGCGGCTGTGGGAGGTTCGACGGGAATGGCGCTCGGGTTTGTTGTTTTGTCGGTCTGGGAGCTGCTTGCGGGTCTGGTATGTTTTGCAATGTCCAAAGGTGTTCTGGATCACTGTGATATGCCGACTGTGAAGCCGAGAGACAGGTAATGTAAAATAGAATGAAATTCTTGACATAATATGTAGTTCATATTATAATTTTCTTGCTCACTCGGAGGGTGAATCATTCAGTGGAAATGATAAGCCGGATAAGGTGACAGGCTGAGATGTCTGTTAGTTTATCCGGTTTTTGTGTTTTCGTAAACATATGATAAGGAGGTTATGATGGATCTGTTACAGGGGAAAATCAAAACGGTTTATGTTAAATATCTGGCGGCTGCTTTTGGGAGTGCAATGATAAGCTCCATTTATAGTCTGGTGGATATGGCGATGGTAGGGCAGTATCAGGGGCCGAACGGTACCGCAGCGCTTGCGGTGGTCGCTCCGGTGTGGAATATCATTTACAGTCTGGGGCTGCTTACGGGCATCGGAGGTTCTGTTCTGTTTGCCACGGAGAGAGGAAGAAGCAAAGAAGGTGCAGGCAGAGCAAATGAATTTTTTACAGCTGCGCTGATCGGGACGGTCATTTTCGCGGCAGTCAGCTGGATGGGGATTCTCCTTTTTGACCGCCAGCTGCTGACTCTGTTTGGGGCGGAAGAGACTTTGCTGCCTCTTGCCAGTCGGTATCTGCTGCCGGTTAAGTTTGCCGTTCCGCTGTTTCTTTTTAATCAGATGTTGGCGGCTTTTTTGAGAAATGACGGGAATCCCGGGCTTGCGACCGGCGGTGTCCTGGCCGGTGGAATTTTTAATGTTGCCGGTGATTATATTTTTGTGTTCACGCTTGATATGGGCATTTACGGTGCGGGACTTGCAACAGCGCTTGGAGCATTGATCACGTTTCTGGTGATGGGCTCCCACTTTTTTTCCAAAAAAAATACACTCAGACTTGTCCGGCCGGCAGGGGCAGCAGGGAAATTGCGGTGCATTATCGTGAATGGTTTTTCAACATTTTTTATTGATATCGCGATGGGAATTCTGACGATGTTGTTTAACCGCCAGATCATGAGGTATTCAGGTGCAGATGCGCTTGCAGTCTATGGCATCATTGTAAATGTCAGCACAATTGTTCAGTGCTGTGCCTATAGTGTGGGGCAGGCGGCACAGCCGCTCATTTCCATCAATTTCGGAGCAGGCAGATGGGAACGGATCAGAGAAACCCTGAAATATGCACTGCTGGCCGCTGGTTTTTTCAGTGTTGTGTGGACGGCGGCGGTGATTTGTTTTCCAAATGGTTTTGTGCGGGTATTTATGGCACCGACAAAGGCTGTGCTGGAAGCGGCACCGTTTATCATCAGGTGCTACGGCATATCATTCCTTTTGCTGCCGCTGAATATTTTTTCGACGTACTATTTCCAGGCACTGATGAAGCCGGCGGCTTCTTTCCTCGTGTCGTTTGCCAGGGGGACGCTGATCAGTGGATTCCTGATCTATATTCTGCCGGCAGCAGCGGGTGCGAACGCGATGTGGCTGGCAATGCCGCTTACAGAGCTGGCTGTGGCTGTCCCTGTGGTCTGGATGATGTTCAAATATACGAGGCGGCTTGGACGCACATAGTGGCCATTCATTGCAGATTTCATAAAAGTTTCATATATTATCCCTTGACCTGCAGTAAAGTTCCGGTAGTATGATACAATAGTAATGTGATATGGAACCGCAGCGGATGCGGTCCGGGAGGTAATTATGAGTAAAAACAGAGAGATAGCCTGGGATATACTCTCAGGTGCCAATCAGGTCATTCTGGGAAAAGAAATATTTACACTGGAAGTATTGGCTGCACTGCTGGCGGGCGGACACATTTTGATGGAAGATATTCCGGGGGTGGGAAAGACGACGCTTGCGCTGGCATTTTCTAAAATGATGGGGATGAAATGGAAACGTGTCCAGTTTACACCGGATGTCCTGCCGTCGGATCTTACGGGGTTTTCCCTTTATAAAAAAGATATACAGAAATTTGTCTATCAGCCTGGAGCGGTATTCTGTAATCTGCTGCTCGCAGACGAAATCAACCGTACGTCTCCCAAAACGCAGTCCGCGCTTCTGGAAGTCATGGAGGAGAAGCAGGTGACGGTTGATGGTGTGACCCGGCTGGTGCCCTCGCCCTTCTTCGTCATTGCCACACAGAATCCGTATGGGTCAGCGGGTACACAGATGCTTCCGCCGGCGCTGATGGACCGTTTTATGGTATGTATGACGATGGGGTACCCGGACATAAAAAGTGAGATTGCCATGGCAAAAGAGGTGGAGGAGGGTACAAGGACTGACAATCTGAGGGCCAGAGTTACCATGGAACAATTGCTGGACATGCAGCATGAGATTTCTAAAGTTTATATTCACGACTCTATCTATGAGTACATGGTAAGGCTGATCACAGCCACGAGGGAAAGCAAGTATCTGGAAATGGGGGCAAGCCCTAGAGGAACAATTGCCCTGGTAAAAATAACGCGTTCGATTGCCTGGCTTCGGGGGAATGAATTTGTGTCACCTGCTGATGTGGTCAGTCAGTTCCCGGCGGTGGTGCGCCACCGGATTCAGATGAACGTGCGGGGCCGTATGGATGGAATGAGCAGAGAAGATATCATGGAAGATATTCTGGAAAGCGTTCCAAAACCATTGCTGAAGAGGAAATAGCGGATGAGAAGAAACATTTATATGATTTTTTCTGCGTTTACCTTTTATATGGCGGGCATCTACCGGTCAGATGCGCTGATGCTGATGTTTTTAATCGAAATATTGATGTTTGCGGCGATGTTCCTTATTTCCAGATATCTGCCCGGAAAGCTGGAGGCGCGGCTGGAATTAGAAAAAGATGCCATACCAAAAGGGGATACCGTGACGGGAAGAGTCTGGATATCGAACAGGTCGCATTTACCGTCTGCGCGGTTTGAGGCCGAGATTGTGTATTATAATCAGGAAAGTTCTGTTCGGGGTTCCAAAATATTAAGCGGTTTTATGGCGGAAAGACAGCCGGTGAAAATGGAATTTCAGGCTGCATCCAGATACTGCGGGATACTGCACGTGGGGATCCGGGCGGTCCGGGCGTATGATTATCTCATGTTGTTTAAGGGGCGCAGGAGAAAATCGGAGGAGCTCAGGGTACTGGTATTTCCCGCCGGACGTCCTGTCCAGATTGAGGCTGACTGGAATGCTGCCGTGCTCTACCCGTCAGGAGGGGAGCCAAAACCTGATCTGCCGGGGAGCCAGCCCCCGGAGCTGTATCAGATCCGGCAATACCGGGATGGCGATTCTATGAGAGATATCCACTGGAAGCTGAGCGCGAAGATGGACCAGATGATGAGCAGGCAGTTTGCAGCAGAATCACAGTGTTCCGCAACCGTTTACCTGGATTTTAGAAGAAACGGTGAGGAAGGTATCCGCCGTATGGATGCATTTTGCGAGCTGGCAGCATCGATTCTGCATGGGTTTCTGAATGCTGGAAGAGAGTATCGCGTGTGCTGGTTTGATATGGAAAAAATGTGGGGCCAGGAGAAAATGATCCGCAGTGAAGAGGACTGCCGCGAGATGTTAAAAGAACTGATTCTGTGTGCATCGCACGTCCCGTCCAGGGGAAATGACACAAAAAGCATGCCCGGGATGTACCAGTTTCTGAGACCGGAAGAAACCTTACTGTCCCTGGATATGAACCTGCAGCTTTTTTTGAACCAGGAACTGCTGTTTCGGTTTTCCGAGGATGATTACGGGCAGGAACTTGAAATGGGGTGGTTTTCTGGCTGATAAAAGATACAAGAACAGGAAAGACACAGATCCGGGAGTGGAGATATGGGAAGACAGATACCGCACTCCGGGCACGAAGACAGGCATTCTCTGGTCCACAGTCACGTTCTTTTGCTATGTCTGCGGCGTGCTTGGCATTCTCTATGCACTGACCTTCATTTTGATCCTGACATGCAGGCAGACGGAAGGCGCTCTAGTGGTGACCGCAGCCTGTGCTGTTATCTGGATCGTGTACTTTGGGAGAGATAAACACCCGGTCCTGACCAGAATCTTATGTCTGCTGGGGGCCTGCGCGGCCGTGTATTATGTCAGAGATGTATACCGGCAGCTGAGACGGTTGATTTTGATCAGCAGAGGGGAAATGTCGGTGCCGCAGAAGATCGATCTGACAGAGACGCTGGTGTTGCTTGGGCTTCTCTGTGCGGTACTGCTTTTCTGGCTGACGTTTATTGTGAAAAGACCGTGGATTTTTTATTTCTTCACGGTTCCCATCATTTTTATAGGACCACTGCTGGGACAGGTGCTGGATGTGACAGAGTTATGTCTGTTTGCATCTTTCCATATGGGCATGAGTGTTCTGGGGAGCGCGTCCGTCGGCCGCGGCCAGACGGGAAAAGGGACTGTGGGCAGATTTCATACGGGGGCTGCCGGCAGATGTATGGCACTGCTGGGATGTCTTTTTGCCGTCTTTTTGATAGCAGCGCAGGCCATTACTGAAAACCGGATGGAACAGCTTCTGACAATCTCAGCAAAAGCTGATGGATATCTCAGGCAAATATCTTCCGATCTGCTGGGCGAGGCAGAGAGCGATGGCAAAATCAGCCGATCCAACAGCTATCCATCCGGTAAAAAGCAGCTGGAGATTGTGATGTCCGATAAGCCGGAGGAAAATCTGTATTTAAAGGGATTCACCGGGAGTAATTACGAAAACGGCAGCTGGGAGCCGGCTGATGAAGCTTCATTTTTTGAGACAGCGGCCCGGGAGAGCGGTCAAGGACTGGATGAAGTGCGGGAACGGTTTCAAAACAGGGAATTTTATCTGGTTCAGTCGGAGAAGGAAGGACAGCAGCAGACATTATCTGTACGTTATGTAAATCAAAGCAGAACAGAAGTATATCTGCCGCCTGTCTCAAAGCTTCAGGAAACATCGGGTGAGGGATATACCGCGCTGTTCTACGGGGAGGAGGATCTGGAAGCGGCGCTTCTGGGGCCGCAGGGTGATGCTCTGCTTCGTTATATGATGATGGAAGAGCAGTATCAGCAGTATGCGCTGCAGACTTATCTGCAGGTTCCGGAGAACAGCTTTTTTGAGCTGAAAACTCTTTGCGAGGAACACCCAATGACGGATTATGAGAGTATGACGGAGTTTATTCTCGGGACACTTCACTCAACAGCTTCGTATACGCTCACGCCGGGAGTTGCGCCGTATGGGCAGGATCCGGTGGAATATTTTCTGTTCGAAAATGGAAGGGGATACTGTCAGCATTTTGCATCAGCTGCAGTACTGATGTATCGGTATTGCCAAGTGCCGGCACGCTATGTGACCGGTTATCTGGCGCCTGCAGAAGCGTTCACAGAGCAGGAGGACGGTAGCTACCGGGCGGTATTGGGGGATGGCCAGGCTCATGCATGGGCGGAGATTTATCTGGCGGATAAAGGATGGGTTCCGGTTGAAACGACGCCGCCCGGCAGTGTGGCACCTGCGGAGGCGGCTGCGCCGCAGGAAAATGCTGCCGCAAAACAGCAGCAGATTCAAAATACGCCGGAGGTGTCAGAAGAGCCGCACAGAACCGAGGAGCATGAATCTGCCGGTCAGGAGGATACAAAGCGCCCCGGATGGAAAAAAACAGCCGATGTACTGGGACTTCTGGCAGCGTTTTGCGCCGCTGCAGTCTGTGTGTGGAAGTATCTGAATATCCGGAGAAAAAGAAGGAAACGGCAGTATCGAAGATACCGGGCTGACCGCCTGTTTGCACGTATGCTGGAAGCTCTCCATTATGCAGGATGCCTCAGGGCATATGACGGGACAGAAAAAAGTTTTCCTGATGCACTTGCGGAAACGATTCCTGATATCTCGCAGAAGGAAGCCCGGGCGGCAGTACAGACGGTGTTCAGAGAAGCATTTGGGCCGGAACGCATTTCGCGGAAAGATACGGATGCTGTGCTCACTGTATATGAAAAGACATGCCGTCATGTCTGCAAAAATCTGCGGGCATTTAAAAAGTGGTACTTTCAATATGGAAAAGTGTACTGGTAGCCGGATATAAAAAAATATCGGAACATATAATGAAAAGAATGAATATGACAAAGAGGTATTGATGAAATTTCTGCTGTTCTTTTCTGACATGATAATTCCGCTGGTGATTTTTTATATCGTTGGCTTTGGACTGCTGATGAAGCAGAATGTGTATGAATCCTTTGTGAGGGGGGCGAAAGACGGACTGCTCACAGTTTATCAGATCGTTCCGACGCTCATCGGACTGATGACTGCCGTGGGGGTTCTGAGGGCAAGCGGGCTTCTGGAGCTCCTGGGCTCGGGGATGGGGCATCTGCTGAAAGGCATTGGATTTCCATCGGAACTTGTGCCGCTGGCCGTTGTGAAGATGTTTTCCTCCAGCGCCGCGGCGGGATTTCTGCTGGATATCTATAAAGAATTCGGCACAGATTCCATGCTCGGCAGGACCGCCTCCATCATGATGAGCAGTACAGAGACGATTTTTTATACGATGAGCGTTTATTTCATCGCGGCTAAGGTTAAGAAAAGCCGGTATACACTGGCGGGGGCTCTGATCGCCACTGCCGCGGGCATCACCGCCAGTGTTTTCTTTGCCGGTGGAATGTAGAGAAAACGCCCGGGACGGATATCATGTCAGAATGATATATCCGCCCCGGGCGTTTAAATTGAGTAAATGTGTAACTTAAAAGGCCTCCAGTACATGTTCTTCCAGTATGGGGAACTGGCAGGGCCCGATTTCCAGTACTTCGCGGTGAAAATCTACGGGCTGGATATCTTCATCGAGGGCAAAAACCTCCTCGCGGAGATCCATAAAGGAAAGGCAGCCGCCGTAATAGCGAATATAATTTGAGGGATCTTCTACGATGCATTGGAAGATTTCCCGAATAACGGAAGTATCTGAGATGCCGAAGCCCTGGAGATATTCGGTTGTGTCGGTCAGTGTCCAGCCGTAATAATGGATGCCGATATCAAGAAGCGAGTAAAGACAGAGATTCATGGAGCGGTCGAGCCACAGAAGACGCCCCAGCCCTGACTCCAGGCCGGCATAATTGTATGCGTAGGATTCTGTGTACGTGGCCCAGCCCTCGATGTAGCCGCCCATGTTCAGCAGGTGCCGGATAGGAGCATGGCTGCTCTGGGCGAAATAATGTGTCTGATAGAGATGACCGGGGAACCCCTCATGTGCCAGCGTTGTGTAC
This sequence comes from uncultured Ruminococcus sp., assembly GCA_964621905.1. Lineage (GTDB taxonomy): Bacteria > Bacillota > Clostridia > Lachnospirales > Lachnospiraceae > Ruminococcus_G. Next base: position 75,164 of record CAZUNG010000011.1, read on the forward strand.
AGCTCTACTCCTGTGAGACTGGAAGCCGGATTCAGATAGATCATATTCGGGGTATGGGTGTCAATCGGGGGGGTCAGGTAAAATGCAGGGCTTAAGTATTCTTTCAGATCTTCATGTATGTATTTGATATCATAAGATACGGAAGGAGGATCCGGAAAATCACGGGTAATCTCTTTTTGAAGATCCGTCAGCATCTGCTGTGGGGTCATATCTGTCATAACTGATTTGAAGACGGATGTTGTGAGGGAGGGATTGCTTTCGAGCAGCGACTGAATTTCCCGGTAATCGGCGAGCAGCTGTCTGCCAAGACGTGTCTGAAGCTCTTCCACAGAACGGTAGATTCCGCAGTTGCTTTTCAGCAGGTATTCGTAATAGTCTTTTCCTCCGTCGAGGTAAAACAGCCCGTTATCATTCGTTCCGCTTCCTTTGAGCTGTGTCAGGCCGGCGATTAGTTTTTCGTAGGAGGGAAGTACATATTTCTGCACGATCTCTGAGTGCTTTGTCAGACAGGCGTTTTTTTCCTTGTCAGACAGGAAACTGTTTTCCTCTATCTTCTGCTGAAAGACGGTATTTAGATAGTTGGAGTCTCCGGAAGAAATGAAGGAACTGCACTGGGCAATGATCCGGTCAGCGGTGGTATCACTCATGAAACAGCCATTCTGGGATTTTTTTTCTTCAAATCGAAGAATATCCTCAAAATATGATGGAATATCCATCAGAAGCTTTAAATAATCCGTGACGTCCTGCCGGGTCTGAAAATTATATTCAGCAAGGAGGAGGGGAAGCTGTGCCTGGATGCCGAGAGAAGGACTTAGCATCTCTGAGAGTATGTAATTGTCACCGAGGGACAATTCAGTCTCGAAATAAAGATCCAGGATATCGAAAGTCAGCTGGTTTTCTTTGGAAAGGCTGTCATAAGAAAATCCGGAGAGAATATTCCGGTTATTTTCAATGGAGGTATAATACTCGCCGGCATCCTCGATGGCGGCTGCGCCAAGTGTAACGGTGTAGTCATTGATGCCGTATTCTTTAGGATCTGCAAGTGTATAATGAAGGTTCAGGGTGTTCTGGGATACCTGGTCTTCAAAGAGGCCGTTTGTGTATGTTTCAAATTTTCGGTTGGCAGGTGAGGATGCGCCGCGCCAGATGCCCAGCGCCAGGCCGAGGACAAAGACGATAGCCAGAAACAGTATGGCGGCGCCTTTCTTCGGCTTTTTAATTTTTAAATGAAACATGGGATTCCTTTCGGGACCGGATAAATGGTCCGCATACGTCCGTTGGTAACAGTTTATGACGGAGAACAGCAACAAATTCATTGGAAAATGCCAGTCTTTGTGATACAATTTGCATAGTGAATAGGAGGACGAATATGAAAAGAGCCGTACTTTTTTGTCTGTTGATCGCAGTGTTTACCTTGAACGGCTGCACAAAACAGGAAGAAAAGAGTGTTCCTCTGGCGTCTCAGGAAGAGACTGTGCAGGAGGAAGAAAAGGTAACTATTGAATCAGAACTGCAGAGTTTTGAGTTTTCGATCAAAGGTGTTAATTATCAGCTCCCCGTAACGTTTCAGGAGCTGACAGAAAACGGATGGGAATATAAAGGGAAGGATACGGAAGAGATTTCCGGGGAATCCTACCTGGAAGAACAGACTTTCCAGATGGAAGGTGTATCGCTTGGCGCTGACATCACGAATTTTTCCGTCGATTCAAAACCGATTAGTGAATGCTATGTGGGCAAGGTGACTTTGAAGGCTCAGGATGAGGGGGAGACGATCACACTGCCGGGAAATATCGTCATGCAGGAGGCGACGGTCATTCAGGTGACAGACGCCTACGGGGCGCCCAGAGACCGGTATGAAGATGAGAAGTCCATTACACTGACATATGAATACGGGGTATACCGAAAAGCCGTTCTCACATTTGATGCAAAGACAGAGATTCTGCATACGGCAGAACTGTGTAATCAGACGAATCCGGAGGACGAAGCATTATATAAAACCGTTAAAACGGGTGAGACAGAAGAGGTGAAAAATTACCAGGAACCGCTGATGGTGACCAGCAATCTGATGGATTTTACGGTAGAGTACGGAGGAAGCTATTATCAACTCCCGGCACCGGTACAGGCGTTCACTGACAATGGATGGAAAATCGATGAAGAACGGTCCGATGAAGTGGTGAAAAGCGGGGAATACGGTTATGTAACGCTTGTGAAGGATGCTCAGAATCTTTATGTGGTAGTCTATAATTATGGAAGCGATGTCACAGTCATCAAGAACTGCTTTGCAACATCGGTTTATGGAGATCTGACGGTGACAAAGGTTCCCATCCGGGTAGCCCATGATATTACGCTGGGAATGAAAGAAAGTGCGTTTTTGGCAGCCGTCGAAGGACAGAACTATGAGAAGACGGATGATGACGCGTCGAATACGAGCACTTACTTTTTCTATCTGGATGAGGAAAAACTGGATTATACCTCGGTTACCGTTGACAGCGCACTTTCGATGGTAAGCGGTATTAAAGTGGTGCATTACCAGGAAGGCGAAAAAAATCAAATGCAGATTATACAGGCAATGGAAGATGTCGAAGCGCTACAGAAAGGGATATGAAGATGAATCAGGTGTATGATGTAATTGTAATTGGATGTGGACCTGCTGGTCTTAGTGCAGCTATTTACGGACAGAGAGCAGGTCTGTCCATGATTGTCATTGAGGCTTCGTATGTGAGCGGCGGGCAGGTGCAGAACACCTATGAGGTTGATAATTACCCCGGACTTCCGGGTGTCAGCGGCATGGAGCTTGCCGAAAAATTCAGGGTACATGCCGAGCAGATGGGGACAGAATTTGTAAGGGCAAAGGTGACGGAGATCACAGAGGATGAGGGCATTAAGATTGTCCATACGAAAGATAAAAATTATAAGACAAAGGCGGTTATTCTGGCACCCGGCGCCACTCACCGCATGCTCGGGGTGCCGGGTGAGGCAAAGCTTGCAGGGATGGGTGTCTCTTACTGTGCAACTTGCGACGGTGCATTTTTCCGGGATAAAACTGTTGCAGTTATAGGCGGCGGAGATGTCGCAGTTGAGGATGCCATTTTCCTGGCACGCAGCTGCAAAAAAGTCTATGTTGTGCATCGCCGTGACCAGCTCCGGGCTGCCGGAATTTTGCAGAAGCGTCTGATGGAACTGGAAAATGTGGTGATGAAATGGGACAGCGTTGTGGATGAGATTCTCGGTGAAGATCAGGTTGAGGCTGTAAAGCTGCATAATGTAAAGACAGACCGCGCAGAGGTATGCGAGGTTGACGGTGTTTTCGTTGCAGTGGGGATCCAGCCGAATTCGGAATCATTCCGGGATCTGGTGGAAGTGGATCAGTCAGGTTACATTATGGCAGGGGAAGATACGAAGACCTCGCACGCAGGGATTTTTGCAGCCGGTGATGTCAGAACTAAGATGCTCCGCCAGATTATCACAGCGACAGCGGATGGGGCGAACGCCATTACGGCTGTGCAGGAGTATTTGATGAAACTTTAGAAACAAGAATACAATATAAAAAATACGGTTCCCGTAAAGTATGAGCTGCGGGAACCGTATTTTTATTTGGAATGCATTTTTTTAATGACTTTAAGCCTTGTGAACTCTTCACGTTCCTTCTCTTCAAGAGCATTGGAAATATCTTTTGTCAGCTGTTGATAATGCGGAATCGTGATATTTTTCAGAGCATTGGCGCGTTTCTGTGTTTTCTTAATATTGGCAGCCAGCCGATAGGCGGAATTTTCCACCATTGACAGCTGAATCGTCAGCTCTTTCACCCGCTCAAATGCCTGCCGGGCTTTATCAAGAGATTCCCTTGTACTGTAGTAAGCATATGTCGGCAGTGCAGCAAGGGGAGCTGCTTCCACAAGGGGTATTTCTGTACCCATAATGCTTCGTGTTTTGATGCGGATGGATTGTTCGACCGGAATCGAATAAGAAATCGTCTGTACGTGATTGATGCCGATTTCCATGTTGGCCGTCTGCAGGGCAGCATAAGCCGTACGGAAGGTGATATCAATCTGGGACTGAATGTCTTTTGCCTGATCAATCAGTTCCATCAGTTCGCGGATCAGAATGTTCCGCTTTTTGTCCATCAGGTCAAAACCCTGATTAGCAAGTGCCAGAGAGTTTTTTGCCAGAATCAGATTTCCCTTGGTGGGGAAGGTATTTGGATCCATGAACAATCACCTCTATTCTGTCATCTGTTTGGCTTCAGCCTTTGCCTTTGCTGCCAGGTCCACTTCTGTCGGATGATAATACCGGTCCAGAATCTTGGTATCGATGCGGTCAAGTTCCTCGCGGGGAAGAATACCCAGCAGCCACCAGCCTTTATCCAGTGTCTGTTCGATTGTACGGTTTTCAAAAGGACCCTGGCCGACAAACTGTTCCTCAAATTCTCTGCCGAAGATCAGATATTTTTTATCAATCGGCGAGAGCTCATCCTCTCCGATCACGGATGCGAGGGCACGAGCATCCCCCACCTTCGCATAGCAGGAGAACAGCTGGTTGGCGACGTCCTGATGGTCGCCGCGTGTATAACCTTCACCGATGCCGTCTTTCATCAAACGTGAGAGCGACGGCAGCACGTTGATCGGCGGATAAACCGACTGGCCGTGCAGCTGGCGGTCCAGAACAATCTGGCCTTCTGTGATATAGCCGGTAAGGTCAGGAATCGGATGTGTAATATCATCGTTCGGCATGGTGAGAATCGGAATCTGTGTGACAGAACCTGTCCCGCCCCGCACAATACCGGCACGTTCATACAGGGTAGCCAGTTCACTGTACAAGTATCCCGGATAACCCTTACGGGAAGGAATCTCACCTTTTGAGGAGGATACCTCACGCATGGCTTCACAGAAAGAAGTGATATCCGTCATGATGACAAGAATATGCATTCCCTGTTCAAATGCCAGGTATTCCGCCGCTGTAAGTGCTACCTTTGGTGTGATCAGACGCTCTACAACCGGGTCATTTGCAAGGTTGAGGAACATGACAACGTGGTCAGATACTCCGCTTTCCTCAAACGTCCTGCGGAAAAATTCGGCGACATCATATTTGACGCCCATGGCGGCGAATACGATGGCAAATTTTTCATCAGAGTTGTCACCCAGAGATGCCTGCTGTACGATCTGGGCCGCAAGCTGATCATGGGGCAGACCATTCCCGGAAAAAATGGGAAGTTTCTGACCGCGGATCAAAGTGGTAAGTCCGTCGATTGCAGATATTCCGGTGCGGATATAATTTCGCGGATATTCCCGGGTTACCGGGTTTAACGGAAGTCCGTTAATATTCCGTTTTGTGTCGGAAACGATAGGGCCAAGTCCATCGATTGGTTTCCCGATGCCGTCAAAGGTACGCCCCAGGATTTCCGGAGACAGTGAAATTTCCATTGGATGTCCCGTGAGGCGGGTATGTGTATTGACGAGGGACATGTTTTCTGTACCCTCAAAGACCTGGATGACGGCTTTATCTTCGTAAATCTCTACGATACGTCCCAGTTTCTTTTCTGTACCGTCTATGATAAACTCTACGATTTCCTCATAGGCAGCGTTCTTGACGCCTTCCAATACTACCAGAGGGCCATTGATCTCATTCAGACCTAAATATTCAATTGCCATGAGTGGTACCCTCCTTATCCATTCTTTTCTAAAACGCGGTCATAGAACGCATCGATATCTTTCATGTACTGGTCAAAAAGTTCCGGTTTGTCATTTGGCACATCGTATTTGACAGCAATGACATGTTCAAAAATATTTTCCTCTTTCAGCACCAAGATTGGCATACCCAGAGTTATGAGGGCTTTTGATTTTTTATACAGATACAGAATGACTTCCATCATCTGATACTGTTTTGAGAGCGGAACACAGGTGTCTTCCTTGTGAAAAGCGTTCTGCTGCAGAAAGCCAAGACGGATAACACGTGAGATCTCAAGGACCAGCTTCTGATCGTCGGGAAGTACATCGCTTCCGATCAGCTTTACGATCTCCATCAGTGAGCTCTCCTGATTCAAAAGAGCCATCATCTGGTTGCGCAGGTCTGTGAAATTTTTATTGACATTGTCTTTATACCAAGGTGCAAGGTCAGTCAGATATTCACTGTAACTTGTCAGCCAGTGGATAGCCGGGAAATGTCGTGCATACGCCAGAGATTTGTCAAGCCCCCAGAAGCAGCGGACAAAACGTTTGGTGTTCATGGTAACAGGCTCGGAAAAATCACCGCCCTGAGGAGAAACAGCCCCGATGATTGTTACAGATCCTTCCGTTCCGTTCAGATTCTGCATCATACCTGCACGCTCGTAAAATGCGGACAGACGGGATGCCAGGTAAGCAGGGAAACCTTCTTCGGCCGGCATCTCCTCCAGACGGCCGGAGAGTTCTCTGAGAGCTTCCGCCCAGCGGGAAGTTGAATCTGCCATGATGGCCACATCATAACCCATGTCGCGGTAATATTCGGCCAGCGTAAGTCCGGTATAAATGGAAGCCTCCCTGGCAGCTACCGGCATGTTGGAGGTATTGGCGATCAGAGAGGTTCTGTCCATCAGAGGGTTTCCACTTTTCGGGTCGACAAGTTCCTGGAATTCCTCCAGCACCTGTGTCATCTCATTTCCACGTTCTCCGCAACCAATATAGATGATGATATCAGCGTCGGACCATTTGGCGATCTGATGCTGCGTCATGGTCTTTCCGGTTCCAAAGCCGCCCGGTACTGCCGCGGTTCCGCCTTTTGCGATTGGGAACATGGTATCCAGAATACGCTGGCCTGTAATCAGCGGCCGGGAAGCAGGATAACGCTTTAACGTAGGTCTGGGGATCCGGATCGGCCATTTCTGGCACAGGGTAAGGTCCTTTGTTGTTCCGTCCGCCAGTTCCAGCACGGCTATTTTATCCTGGATGGTATAAGAGCCGTCCGGGACCACTTCTTTGATCGTACCGCTGAGTGAGGGCGGGATCATGGATTTGTGAAGGATAGATCTGGTCTCCTGTGTCTCGGCAAAGACCATGCCGCCGATCACTTCATCTCCGGGTTTCACCGTTACGTGGACATCCCACTTTTTCTCAGTATTGAGAGAATCAACGTTGACGCCCCTGCTGATGTATTTGCCGGACCGGGCTGCAATCTCGCTCAAAGGGCGCTGAATGCCGTCGAATATATTGTTCAGTATTCCCGGGCCGAGTGTTACAGAGATTGCGTCCCCGGTTGCAGTAACTTCGGCACCCGGTTTCAGCCCTGTCGTCTCCTCAAACACCTGAACGGTGGTGGTGTCCCTGGTCAGGGCGATAACTTCTCCGACAAGATGATCATCGCCGACGTGCACCATTTCAGACATTTTAAAGCCGGTGTTTCCTTTCAGGTAGACAACAGGACCATTTATTCCGTATATGATTCCTGTGTTGTTCATGCGTTATACCTCCAGGGTGAATTTCTCTTTTTCGTCATTCATTAATGTAGTAAAAGAATTGTCAATCAGGATATTTTTAGAACGGATCACAGCACGCATTCCTCCGAGAAAACTTTCCTTGGAGACTGTAGGGGCAAATCCTGTAATATCGAGTGTCTCTATGATGGCATCTGCAAGATTTGCATCAGAAGGATCCAGATATACAGTCATCTCGTCTCCGGCTGCAAAATCCAGCGCTTCTTTTACCTGACGGCAGAGCATCTCCCTGTATGCAGGGGTTGTTTTGAATTCAAGCAGTCTCTGCTTTACCTCCGCAAAAAGTCGTTCGCGGAGTTCTGAAGTCACGGCAGAAAGCTGACGCTTGATGAGAAGCTGTTCTTTTGAAATTTCCTTGTTGAAATCACGTTTCAGTTTATCAGATTCTGCCTTCAGTTCAGACTCCGCCTGACGGTTTTTCACTTCTTTATGTTCGATAAACATTTTATCCAAGGCAGCTTTGCGTGTGTCGATGAGCTTCTGCGCATCGGCCTGCGCCCCCTCGATGGAGAGATCGTAAAAATGCTGCAGCTTTTCCTCTGTAGTCAAATTAATCACCTTCTTTACTGGATGGTTATAGTTTTAAGCCGATGGATTCATTAATGTAAGAAGTAATGAAATCCGGTTTTCTTCCTGTACCGTGCCGGTCCGGAATCTCAATGAGCAGCGGGAGCTTATGAGAGAGCTTCACTTCATCGATAATTTCCGGAAATTCCCGGCCGAACTTTTCCGTCAGCAGGATGATCCCGATCTCTTTATCTGCGAGTGCATTTTCCAGTGCGAGGCGCAGTTCTTCACGTTCATGCACCACCACACCTTCGACGCCTGCCAGTCGCATACCGGTCTGGGTATCAACATTGTCGCTGATCAAAAACATTTTCATTAAAGCTTACCTAAGATCATAAAGGAGATGATCAGACCATAGAGTGCAACACCTTCTGCAAGACCTACGAAAATCAAGGACTTACCGAGGATACTGGAATCTTCACTGATCGCTCCAAGAGCAGCCGATGCAGCACTGGCTACTGCGATACCGCCGCCGATACAGGATAAGCCGGTTACAAGTGCTGCGGCAAGATATGCCATGCCAGTGCCAACCGACATGGAATCACCGGCAGCCGCCAGAACATTCACCTTGCCTGCGAGAGTGACGCCGGCAGCGACGATTGCGGTTCCGAAAAAGAAAAAGGCATTGACGCCGATGGCGGTCTTATAACGGCCTTTGTTTTTTTCTCCGATCAGGTATACACCGAATGGGATAATGATGCTTAACACCAATGTAGCAGCTACGAGAATTTGTACTAATGTTGTCATAATGGATGACCTCCTTTGATAGGTTCTTAATATTATTTATGTTGCCGTTTAATAAATGGACAGAATTCGCGTCCATTCCCCTTATAGAAACGGCTGAATAGTTCATAGTATTCAAGACGCAGAACCTGGATACCGACGATCAGTCCTTCCAGCCCGCAGACAAATATATTTCCAAGTATGATTACGATCCAGTTGGTGCTGCCTCCGGATTCTGCTCCGGCCAGGCTTAAAACGACTTCCATCATTGCGGCGTGGCTGACGGCAAATGCGCCGATACGGACAAACGAGAGCGTATTGGAGAAGTAACTCAGCAGGATTTCAAACAGTTCGAAAAATCCCTGAACAAAGAACATTCCCTTAGAGCCGGGCATGATCTCTGATTTTTTCTTCACCAGATTCGTAAGTGGTTCTTTAAATAAGATCAGAAGCAGCGGTACCACAAACATAATGATCAGGACAACGGCTGCCGGTAATGCGTGACCGGTCATGAATAATACAACAACTGCAACGACAGCGCCGTAAAAAATCAAACCGGCGACAGCGTTATGGTCAAACCATATATTTTCGGTATCCTTAGCCTTGACCGCATTGATAATGTGGAAGATCATAGCTACAATGATAAGAAACATTCCGAATGCGATTGCTACAACGAACACGGTGTTCAGTGTGCCGATAAATGGCAGTGTCATCGTCGCTTCCTTAGGCTTCAGCCACAATGGATGCTCTGATTCGAATCCGAAGAAACTGCCGAACATAAAACCAAAAAATGTGGAAAAGATTCCGGCTGTACTGATAATTGCAGCCAAATCCATTTTTTTCAGTTTGTAGAGGATCAGACCGCCAATAAACAGGCACAGTCCCTGACCGATATCTCCGAACATCCAGCCAAAGATGAAGGCGTAGGTGATGGAGACAAAAATCGTCGGATCGATCTCATTATAAGCCGGAAGTCCGTACATTCTTATGAACATCTCGAACGGGCGAATCAGTTTCGGATTCTTCAGTTTGGTAGGCGGTGTGCCCAGGTCATGGCCGTTCTCGTCCTCGATAAAGCAGTAAATATTCTCATCATTTCGGATATCATGCCGGAAAGCTTCAGAGTCCTTTTCTGTCATCCATCCGCAGAGGATATAGAATACCTCGTAGTCATCTTTTGTGCACGCGGCAAGTTTGCGGACATCGAAATTGGATGAATAGGAGGAGAGAGTCGTCTGGGCGGCCAAAAGGTTGGGTGCATTGTCATGCATAAGGTTTTTCATTTTGTTTTTGAAGCTGTGGATCTTCGTGTTAACCTCTTCCAGATCTTTTTCGATCGAGCTAAAAGCTTCATCCGGTGTTCCGGAATACTCATCCGGCAGATAAATCCGTTCAAAATGCATGGATGCATATACGGCGTCGATTTTCTGAAGCTGTGCTCTGGGGCAGAAATAAGCCCCCCAGATATAAGTATCGTCCTCACCGCAGGGATGGAAAAATGTATCAAAATTGGCGTATACATAATCCCGGAATTTGCTGTAGTATTCTTTCTCTATCCGTCCGAAACGGAATCGGATAAATTCAAAATTTAACAGTGAGGACAGGTTATAGTGCAGGTCACGAAACGGCTGTATCCGTTTCATGGATTCTTCCAGCTGCGTACGCTGCTGTTCCAGATCCAAAAGGCTGGTATTGTACTCCGTATAACTTCTGTCTAAGTCTGCGATCAGCTTCAGTGCGTCCTCGAGAGGCAGAGGACTGCCGGCTTCTGTTGACGGTGCATCGAACAGATTGCAGAATTCATTGACCTTATTCAGGGAATCCTTATAGGGATTGATCTGAATGAAGGGATCCAGATTCTGTACGCCCTGCAGTTCCGTGAGGGCATTTTCGAGATGGATTTCATACTTTGACAGATATTCTTTTACGACACGGTCAATATCCGTTTTTGGACCGGTGATGCTTATGAAGTTCATTCTTTCAATCAATGAAGTACACCTCCGGGTTCGTTAAAATTTAAATATATGCTGTACCGTAGTTTCAGGCGGAATGTTGTATCGAATACATTCCAGAGCCACGGTCAGACGCCGGATCTCATGATCCTTAAAATAAAGATAGTGATATATTGAAGCAATTGAATAAGGATCCCGGCGGGACTCCTTTGCAAGTACGTGCTTCATAATGTAAATATACATATCTTCTATGGTGTCAGCAGAAAGCATTTCGTAATGTTTCCCATAATATGTTTTGCTTAAAATGTCTTCAAAAGCAGTGTCATTTTCAGCCTCCACCAGAGCAGCGATATCTTCTTTTCTGAGCTTGTAGTGGATGGGTATGATCAGTGCATAGATATCAGCGGGCGACATGTTATAGAACTTGCGGGAACGGTGAATCCACTGCAGGTTGAGCATGTCAAATTTGTTGCCGTATGCGGTTTTAAGCTGTTGCAAGTCCGTTCCGGCAAATATCTTGTCCTTTATTTTCCAGATAATGCGGAAATAATATAAATCCAGCGCTGTCTCGTAATCAAACAGTGTGGGGGATTCAATTTCTCGCAGATGAGTTAGCGGCTCATAATATTCGGAACCTTTTAAATTGGTAATGAACTCTTCAATTGAGCCTGAGTCAGCCAGCTGACTGATATCAAGTTCAGAGTGCCGGTCAAAAAATGACTTGAACATGGATAAATCCAGATCCACCTCGCGGTGGTCAAATATTTTATTCAGGCAGTTTTTTAAAATGGAGATCTCATAACGTTTAAAGTAGAGGTCCAGAAATTTACGCTGTTCCATATTTGCAAAGCGGTACAGCCGCGCAAAATCGTTATAGACTGCGTTGATCAGCAGTTTTTCGATCTGTCCGCGGTGCAGGTCATTTTCATCCAGAGATGCCCAGATCTGGCTGTATGCCGGGCGCTGTTTGAGGTATGCAACAGCTATAGGAACGGAAGATATCTCCGCAAGCTCCCGGTACTGGTCGTCTGTCAGCAGGTTGCTCTGCATGGCGCGTATCTTTGTTACGAGGCCGCTGTATGACAGCATTTTTTTCATAAAATTACACCCCGATTATTTTTTGAACGATTTCTTTGGCAAGTTCTTCGTGATGTTCTTCATAATACTGGTTTAAATAAGACAGCTCCTTTTCTGTATCGTCTTTCAGTTTTTTTAAGGCTGCGTTATTTTCCTTTTCCAGGTTTTCACGAAGTTCTCCGAGACGGCGCTTGGTGTCATCCTCAACCTGGGCGTCAAAGGCAGCGGATTTTTCCTGCATCCCGGTATCCAGCACCTTCAATTCTGCATTGGCGTTATCCATTATTTTTTTAGCGGCAACTTCAATTTCAGATAACTTTTTGATAACTGTTTCCATGAGTGCCTCCTTAAATAGGTATTCATTTTCTTCTTCACTTTATAATACACCTTTTTAGAAAAATTACTATACCTAATTAAAAAAAATGTCATCCGACCGGCGGTCCTGTACAAATTGTACAAAAATATAACTACGCTCTTTTTTTTTGGTGCTTTTTGTAGTAGTATTGAGACACATAAAAAACAGTATTTTCCGACAGGAAGGACAGAAGGAACAGGTTATGAGATTAAGAAATATACCGGGATCCAGAGAAATTATTGAGTCCAGCAAATACGTTGTGCATGATGCCCAAAAACGCAAAGGCGGCTGGAACTGTCTGTTTCCAAAAGATCAGCCTCTGCACATTGAAGTGGGGATGGGAAAGGGCCGGTTTATCATGGATATGGCCCGTGTCCATCCAGAGATCAATTATATTGGAATTGAAATGTATGACAGCGTGCTGCTAAGGGCGATCCAAAAACGGGAAGAGGCAGAAGAAGAGTTGTCAAATCTTTATTTTTTGAGAATGGATGCCAGAGAGCTGCCGGAAATATTCTCCGCGGGTGAGGTGGACAGGATCTATTTGAATTTTTCGGATCCGTGGCCAAAAGACCGGCATGCAAAGCGCAGACTGACTTCGCGCCAGTTTCTTGAAAGATATGAAAAGATTCTGAGGGCGGGCGGAAGCATCGAGTTTAAAACAGACAACCGCAGCCTCTTTGAGTTTTCACTTGAGGAAGTAAAAGAATCCGGATGGAAACTTCTGGAGCACACATTTGATCTGCATCATACACCGGAAATGTGCCGGGGAAATATTATGACGGAATATGAAGAAAAGTTTTCTTCCATGGGAAACCCAATTTATAAGATGGTAATGGCAAAAGAGGGTGTGACCGGATAGCATTTGGAAAATTATCATATACTATAGAAAGAGTTTAAGGGAATGATGATTATGGCCCGAAACCGGGGAATACGTGCATCTATGATGCAGTGGGCATATAAAAATAAGAAGCTGGACGATACACTGTGCCATTTGCAGCAGTCAGTCGATCAGCTGACCCAGCTAGTAAACAAGAAACAAAAAAACAGCGGTAAGTCGGGGCGATAAAAACAGCTTCCCCGCAGCGACAAAGGAGGTTTTTATGGTACACGAGTGGAATCAGAAAAATTTTGAAGAACAGATGACGGCTGGAAGTGAACCGGTACTGGTTGATATGTACGCTGACTGGTGTGGTCCATGTAAAATGATGGCTCCGATCATTGAAGAGATTGCCGGGGAGTACAGCGGCCGTCTCAAAGTGGCGAAAGTCAATATCGACACGGCTCCGGAGCTGGCAGCGCGATATAAAGTGATGTCCATTCCGACACTGATTGTTTTCAAAAACGGAGAACCTGCAGCAAAGATCGTGGGGATGCGGGTAAAGGAAGAAATCGAGGCAGAACTGGAATCTGTTCTGTAGATTATATTTTTGACAAAAAAATTAAAAAAATATAAAAATAGGGGTTGATTTTTCAGCCCCTATCTATTATAATAAATTTTGCGTCGAAAAATAAAAAATTAAATAAATAAGCGCGATTAGCTCAGCTGGCAGAGCACCTGACTCTTAATCAGGGTGTCCAGGGTTCGAACCCCTGA